>NZ_NOYD01000013.1 GCF_002258315.1 Rhodococcus sp. 06-462-5
AATCACTAGCAGAAAAACTCAACTAGCATTTCAAACAACACCCGACAACAACCACCACAAGCGGATGGCTGATACATCGAATGCTTTCACCAAAACAAATAATTTCGGCACTGACATTCATCGACACACTGTTGAGTTCTCAAAGAACACGCACACACCATTCACCGCCGAGCTGAAGCTCGTGGGTGTCCGGGGCAACCGTTCCAGCTTAGATCAGATGATCGAGCACAGTCAAACTGGCTTCACATCCACGAAGGAGTCGAACCTTGCGGCTCATCTACCTTCATTGTGTCGAAAGCGAACTCCGCGTTGCTCAGGCCTTGCGGTCTGGGCTGGCGTCCGTGTCGCTCTGACCTGGACAAAGTTACGCTCCGGATAACAACGCGTCAAATCCCCAGGTCGTTCACGCGTGATTCGCGTGAACAGCCTGGTCGCAACCGGTCACTTACCCAACTGACGGGCCTCGTAACCAAATTACATGGATGTGACTCCGGCCACTGGCAACAACGGAAAGCTAGCCGGCGATTCGCGCGCCGGCGAAGTTCCGCTTCCCGCGTCGGACCACCAACCACCGGCCGTGCAGCAGATCGTCCGCACCGGGCGTCCACTCTTCGTCCGAAATCTTGACGTTGTTGACCGATGCGCCGCCCTCCTTGACCGCGCGTCGGGCAGCGCCCTTGCTCTCACTCAATCCCGTGGCGACGAGCAGATCGACGATGGTGTTCGGCGCACCCGCTTCGATGTCCGCCACAGACGCTTCCTGTAGCGCGGCGGCGAGCGTTTTCTCGTCGAGTTCCGTCAGTTCGGCCCGCCCGAAGAGCGCCTGGCTGGCGAGTTCGACCGACCGCGTCGCCGCTTCGCCGTGGACAAGGGTGGTCATCTCGGCGGCCAGGCGCTTCTGCGCTTCGCGCGCGTGCGGACGCTCGGTGGTCGCCGACTCGAGTTCTGCCAACTCGTCCTTGGACAGGAAGGTGAACCAGCGCAGGTACTTCACCACGTCCGCGTCACCGGTATTCACGAAGTACTGGTACCAGGCGTACGGGCTTGTCATCTCCGGGTCGAGCCACAGGCTGCCGCCTCCGGTGGATTTGCCGAACTTCTTCCCATCGGCGGAGGTGACCAGGGGAACCGTCATGGCGTGGACAGACTCTGCGTCCTGGCGCCGGTTCAGTTCCACCCCGGCGATGATGTTTCCCCACTGATCGGAGCCACCGATCTGGAGGCTGCAGCCGTACTGCCGGCGAAGCTGCACGTAGTCGTTCGCCTGCAGCAACATGTAGCTGAACTCGGTGTACGACATTCCGTCGCTTTCGAGCCTGTTCTTCACCGTCTCGCGAGCAAGCATGACGTTGATCGAGAAGTGCTTGCCGATGTCGCGCAGAAAATCGATCGCGGACAGCTCTCCTGTCCAGGACAGGTTGTTCACCACCACTGCGCCCGTCGGGCTCTCGTCCAGATCCACGAACCGTTCGAGTTGGCCACGGATTCGTGACGCCCACTCGGTCACGACCTCGCGGGAATTCATGGTCCGCTCCCCCACGTCGCGCGGGTCACCGATGAGTCCTGTGGCACCGCCGGCGAGAATGATCGGGCGGTGGCCTGCTCGCTGAAAACGCTTGAGTGCCAGCAACGGCACGAGATGTCCTGCGTGCAGCGAGGGACCTGTCGGATCGAAACCGGAGTACAGCGTGATCGGGCCCTCGGATGTGGCCTTCTTCAGCGCGTCCACATCGGTGGACTGCGCGATCAGTCCACGCCAGGTCATTTCGTCGATGATGTTCTCACTCACGACGTCGATTCTCCTGCATGGACGCATCCAGGCGTCGGTCAGGCCTCCGAGCCACCAGGAGCGGCGGCGCGGGGACTGCGCTTGTAGCTCGATACCGCCGGTGAACCGGGCACCCAGAAGCGCCACGGACGATCGGCCGCCGCGCTCACCCCTACCCGTGGGCCGGAGGCAACTGCCTTCTCGTGCAGCGGGCGCCCGAGAAGTTCGAGGGTGACGGCCGACGACGCGTCGAACACGTCCGTTCCGTTGTCTACCAGTGACACGCCCAGGGCTCGACCGAGATTGCCCGGCCCGCGGGCCCAACCGGCCTCGACTCGTGCCGATCGCGGACCGCGGCCGGCGCGCCTGCTCTCGACGACGTCGTGGCCCGCCACCACTTCACCCGCTCGAAGCAATACGGCAGCGGCCGTGCCGTCCGGGCCACAGCTCACGTTCACGCACAGATGCATTCCATAGCTCAGGTAGACGTACAGACGCCCCGCAGGACCGAACATCACCTCGTTGCGAGCGGTCGGCCCTCGAAAGGAATGCGCAGCCGGATCGGGCCACGGACCATCGAGCGGGCCACCGTAGGCCTCGACTTCCACGATGCGCACGGACACGTCGCCCACGGTGACGGTTCCACCGAGGATGCGTCGGGCAACGTCGTCGGGCTCCCCGATCTCCAAGTCAGCGACATTCATCCCTCCCATGATGCTTCGCCCTTGACCACCGAGCGCCGACGGGGCTATGACTTCAACGTCCGACGAGTCTGGAGGCCGACATGGCGTTCACCGGTGAGCACGCCGTCGAGATCACGGGGCTGACGGTTGGCCGCGGTAAGCGAACGGTGCTGCGAAACCTGTCCCTGACAATCCCTCTTGGTGCCATCACGGGACTTCTCGGTCCGTCGGGCTGCGGCAAGACGACTCTGATGCGTGCGATCGTCGGCACTCAGATCGTGAACAGCGGAACGGTGACAGTTCTCGGATCTCCGGCCGGCTCGGCTCCGTTGCGCCGCACAGTCGGGTACGTGACCCAGGCACCGAGCGTCTACAGAGATCTCACCGTTCGCGAAAACGTGCAGTACTTCGGGTCGCTGTACGGTCGCGGGCGCGCGGACGTCGCATCCGCCATCGCTTCGGTCGGACTGGCCGACAACGCGTCGTCACGGGCGGGCGAACTCTCGGGTGGCCAGCTGGGGAGGGTCTCCCTGGCCAGCGCGCTGGTTGCCGAACCCGAGCTGATCGTCCTCGACGAACCGACCGTCGGCTTGGATCCCGTGTTGCGCTCGGAGCTGTGGTCGCGTTTCGCCGATATCGCTGCACGCGGTACAACGGTGCTGGTCTCGAGCCATGTGATGGAAGAGGCCGAGCACTGCGGCCGTCTCGTTCTCATGCGCGACGGCACGATACTGGCCCAATCGAGCCCGGATGCGCTGCTCGCGCGCACGAACGAAACGACCCTCGATCGCGCATTCCTGTCCCTCATCAGATCCACGGAACAGACATCGTGAACGCGCGGATCTACGCGGCCGGCACGCGTCGCATCCTGCGACAGCTCAGAGCCGACCATCGATCGGTCGCCATGGTTCTGCTCGTTCCGTCCCTGCTGATGGTGTTGCTGTACTACCTGTACCGAGACGTGCCGACCCCGCCGAATCAGCAGTCGTTGTTCGATCGGATCGCGATCACGATGCTCGGCATTCTGCCGTTCGTCGTCATGTTCCTGATCACGTCGATCTCGATGCAGCGCGAACGCACCTCAGGAACGCTCGAACGCCTGCTGACCACTCCGATGGCCAAACTGGACCTGCTCGCGAGCTACGGGTCCGCCTTCTCGCTCGCCGCGATCGCACAGGCGCTACTTGCGTGCACCGTCGCGTTCGGATTTCTCGGGCTCGACATCGAGGGGTCGGTCGGTTGGGTTCTGGTGATCGCAGTCCTGGGAGCGATGCTCGGCGTCGCCATCGGACTGCTGTGCAGCGCATTCGCTCGCACAGAGTTTCAAGCCGTTCAGTTCATGCCGGTCGTCGTGATTCCACAGCTGTTTCTGTGCGGACTCCTGGTGCCGCGTGACCAGATGCCGGATTGGCTCGGCACGATCAGCAATGTTCTGCCGCTGAGCTACTTGGTCGACGCGCTCCAGGAGATATCCCGGTACCCCGGAGTCACCGGGCGCATGTGGACCGACATCGTCGTGGTCACGGCGTTCACCGTCGCTGCGCTGAGCGGCGCCGCCGCGACATTGCGTCGACGAACCCAGTAGCCGACGAACCCAGTAGTCGACGAAAGTTCTAGGACGTGGCGCGAGACAGGATCGATTCGTGCTCGGCGTCGTCGACCTCGCGGGCGTCGTCGGCGAGCAACACCGGAATTCCGTTCTCGATGGGATACGCACGCCGCAGTCGCGGGTTGTAGAGCAATTCCCCTTCGATCAACAGCAGCGGGCCCTTGTCCACTGGGCACGCGAGAATGGAAAGCAGTGTCGAATCGATTGCCACGGGTGTCCTTCGTTCTGATCCGGTCGAACCGGAAGTGGTGTACTCGCTTACGCTACCGAACGCGTTCCGTTCTGCACGGAGTCATTGCTACGACGACTGTTCGGTGGCCGCTTCTCGTCCGACGAACCGCTCGGCCACAACAGCTTTCGTCATCCGACGGTAGCTGTTCGACTCGGAGTCGTAGTACCACGAACGCGCACTCGGCGTCGGGATGCCGACCTGCTTCAACGCCGTCGCGGTCGGTCGGTACGCACGACCCACCGGAATTTCGGGCACCACGTGCACGATTGCCGGACGCTCCGCCGGGAGCAGCACGCCGAGAGTGTCCGTCAATGCACGAGCGGTGATCACCGCTTCCGGTTGCAGCGATATGGCGCAGACGGCCACCTCGGTGGCCGATGCCTCGACGCGCACCGATCGTGGCCGATCGGACGTCACCCGCACTCCGTACACCACAGCCGAATCGACCTGGTCCAGGTCACCCACCGCGTCGACGATCGGTTGGGTGTACACCGGCCCGCAGGCCGATCGCACGACGGTGTCCTTGCGGTCGACGAGCCAGTAGTCGCCGTCGGAATCGCGACGGAAAAGGTTCTCGGTGGGGATCCACGCGTCCGCAGGTTCGAATACTCCCCGCATGACGTGACTGGTCGCTTCGCCGTCTCCGCTCGGTCGGCCGAGGAGTAGGCCGATCTCGTCGTCGCGGCACTGTCGGACGAAGCCCTCGTCGTCCTCTTCGAGACGCCCGGTGATCGGGTCGTAGGCCGCCAACGCAACCCGTGCGCTACCGGGCAGCGGGCGGCCCTTGGATCCGATCTTCGAGCCTGCGACGTTGGCCAGAATCACGTCGTTCTCGGTGGAGGCGTAGAACTCGAGTACCCGAGCCGGGCTGAATCTTGCAAGAGTGCGTCGCCACAGCCCCACCGGCATACCGGAACCGATGAACAGCCGTACCGGATGCCCGGAGTCGACGGGGAATCGGCCGTCGTCGAGGATCTGGCGCATCATCGTCCAGGTGTAGCTCACGACAGTGACGCCATAGCGGTAGACCTCTTCGCTGAACCTCTCGGGCTCGAGACCACGCGAGAGTGCGATCCGCGATCCGCCCGCGAGCGCGCCGCCGATCGTGACGAGGATTCCTGCCGAATGATGCAGCGGTGCAAGGCAATACACGGTATCGCCGGGACCGAGAGCGGCAGTGGTGGCAGTACCGAAAGCGGACAACGCCCAGCGGTGGTTGGTGATGTATCGAGGCTCGAGACCGCGATCGGTGGTCGTGAACAGGACCATGGCGAGTTCGCGAGCGCGACCCGGATCGGGCTCGTACCACTGGGGCAGACGCACACCGTCGGGATCGATGGCCTCGAGGTCCGTGACCTCGTACCCGGACGGGATGTCCAGCTGCCGCGTGTCTCCGCCGCCGAGCACCAGGACGTTGGATGTCACCTTCACTGCTGCTGCGACGTTTTCCGGATCTGCGATCACGGTGTCGACATCGACGGCCCTCAGGGCTGCGGTCAGGTCGCTGCCCGGCTGCAGCAGAACCGGCACTGCCCCGATCCGCGAGAGCGCCGCCATGGCGGCCAGCGCGCTGGGGCGAGTCTCCATCAACACTCCGATGCGCGACGCAGGCCGCACCCCGACACTGATCAGACCGCGCACCACATTGTCGATGCGGACGTTGACGGCATCGTAGGTGTGCACTCGGTCGTCGAACAGGAAGCATTCGCCGTTCGGAGACTTACGTCCCTGTTCGGCGATCAAGCGGCCCAACGAGACTCGACTGTGCGGCTGCATCTGCCCGAGGCGGGCGAGCCTCGGCAACGTGCGCACGGCCTCGGTAGAGATTTCGCGGGTGCCGCGCACCGCGCCGGTCGCAGCCGACGCAAGCCCGCGGCCGACGCCGACGCCGACTTCGGCGATGGAGGCAGCGGTGTGGATCAGCCGATTGGTGATCGACACACCACTGTCGCTGTCGCCGTGATCCTCGCGTTCCATGACGCGGACCGCCTCGGGCTTCGGTCCGAGATCCTCACGCCACCGAATCCAGTTTCCCGTTGTCGGCCACGTCTGTGCGGCCGCGGTACTGCCGACAACCAAGCCGAAATGGCCTGCGCGCAAGGTGGTTTCGAACACCTGTGCACGCGGGGCAGCACGCTGGATGCCGCGCACGGCCAACGGTTGCCCGATGTCGTCCACCTCGCCGACGAAGGCCAACACCGGCACCGTGAGTTCGGCCAGAGTCAACAGCCTGTCCTTGATGACGAACCCGCCGGTCATCATGCGGTTGTGCACGACGAACTGCTTCAGCAACTCCGCCACGGCCGGGCCGGACCACGCCACCCATCCGTCCATCGCCAGAAAGCGTCGCTGCGGCTCGCGCGGCAACAGCGCCTCACGGTCGTGCAACTGGCGTAGAAAATCCAAGCGCGACCGCACGGTCTTCGCCGGATCGAGGAGCTGGAATCCCGTCCGTGCCATCCATCCGGACACAGCGAGCCGGGTGAACACATGGTCGGCCAGGAACTCCGCACCTCGCGTCGCCACTCCGGCGGGGATCCCGAGAGGCAAACCGGCGAGTGTGTCGACCGGTGCCCCGAAAGTGATGAGACTGGCCAGATTTCGGCCGCCTCGGTAGGCCGCCGCCTGGTAGCAGAACATTCCGCCCTGAGAGTAGCCACCCAGGTGCACATCGCGACCGGTGTGCTCGTGCACCTTGTCTACGACCTCGCTGATCGCCACGACGTGATCGGCGAGCGTGCGGCCCCACCCGCCTTCCTCGGTATCCGGCGAGCCGAAATCGACGACCCACGGATCCAGCCCCATGCCGTGCAGGATTCCGGCCGCGCCTTGGTCGGTCGTCACGTCGTAGACGTCCGCGGAGACCATCATCGGCGGAATGAGCACCACCGGAGGACTGTCCGCAGGCACATCGTCGGGGAAGTAACGACGAAGCCGATACATGGGCTCGCGGTCCATCACCCGAAACGGTGACGGGTCCACCTCGGTCTCCAGACCACCGAGACGGATGACCTCGAGACCGTTCTGCGCCGTGGCGATGGCACGGCGCAGTGGGCCGCGTACGGCGTCTGCATTCAGTCCCACAAATACACTCCTGCGTTCGGCCCCGACGGAACACCGGCATCGGTCTTCGCGTGACGAAAGCTTCTCACATCACACTCGAGGAAACCGGCACGGATATCGATTGCGCACTCAGTGCCGCAACACCGGTTCCTCGGCCCACGTACGCAGCGTCGACGCCGTGGCCCGCACGCCCCCGAGCTGGTTCGCCACCTGCACCGCGGCAGTGCCACCGCGAGCGTCACGCGACGAGATGGAACCCTCCACCGTGAGCACCTCACGAACGGCAGGCGTGAGGGACGGATCGATCGCGGAGAGTTCGTCGTCGGTCAGATCCGCCAGCCCGACGCCTCGCGCCTCGGCCGCCCGGACACAGGCACCCGCGGCCTCGTGAGCAACGCGGAACGCAATCCCCTGCCGCACCATCCACTCGGCGATGTCGGTGGCGAGCGTGAACCCGGCCGGTGCCAGCTCGGCCATGCGCTCGGTGTGGAATTCGAGCGTTGCCGTCAATCCCGTGAGTGCAGGCAGCAACAGCTCGAGCTGCGCGACCGAATCGAACACCGGCTCCTTGTCTTCCTGGAGGTCACGGTTGTAGGCCAACGGTTGCGCCTTGAGTGTGGCGAGCAGGCCGGTCAGGTTTCCGATCAATCGGCCGGTCTTTCCCCGGGTCAGCTCTGCGACATCGGGATTCTTCTTCTGCGGCATGATCGAACTGCCCGTGGACCACGCGTCGGCCAACGTCACGTAGCCGTACTCGGGGGTGCTCCACGAAACGACCTCCTCGGCGAACCGAGACAGATCGACAGCCGTCATCGCCAACACGAACGCCGCCTCTGCCGCGAAGTCGCGCGACGATGTGGCGTCGATCGAGTTCTCGGCGGACGAGTCGAACCCGAGCTCGGCTGCGATCTTCTCCGGACTCAGACCCAACGACGAACCGGCGAGAGCACCGGAACCGTAGGGCGACACCGCCGCTCGTGTGTCGAAGTCTGCGAAGCGCTGCACATCACGCAGCAACGGGTGGGTGTGGGCGAGCAGATGATGCGCCAGCAACACCGGCTGCGCGGCCTGCGAATGCGTCTTGCCCGGCATGACGGCCGTCGGATGCGCCGCTGCCTGGGTGGCCAACGCGTCGACCACATCCAGAACGCCCACCGACACCCGACGGACCGCGTCGCGCAGCCACATGCGGAACAGCGTGGCCACCTGGTCGTTTCGAGACCGGCCCGCGCGCAGCCGGCCACCGACCTCGGGACCGACGCGATCGATCAAGCCACGTTCGAGAGCGCCGTGCACGTCCTCGTCGGACTCGGCCGCCACGAATGCACCGGAGGCGACATCGTCGGCGAGGCGCTGCAAGCCGTCGAGCATGGTCTCGAGGTCCTGCGGGGTCAGCAGTCCGGCACCGTTCAGCACCCGGGCGTGCGCCATGGATGCGCGGATGTCGTAGGGCGCGAGCACCCAGTCGAAGTGCGTCGACTTGCTCAGCGCTGCCATGGCGGCGGCCGGTCCCGATGCGAACCTGCCGCCCCAGAGCGAACCTTCGTTGGTTCCGTGCGAGGTCTCCGAATTCGTCACAGGCCCAGGTCCCGCTTCGCGGCGATCTTCGACGAGAGTCCGTGCAGCTGAACGAATCCCTTGGCCGCGGACTGGTCGAAGGTGTCGCCCTCGTCGTAGGTGGCGAGATTGAAGTCGTACAGCGACTCGCCACTGCGGCGTCCGTTGACGATGATCCCGCCCGCGTGCAGGACCAGGCGGATGTCGCCGGAGACGTGCTCCTGCGTGTGCTGCACGAACGTGTCGAGAGCGCCCTTGAGCGGGGAGTACCACAGGCCGTCGTACACCAACTCCGCCCACTTCTGGTCGGTGTGGCGCTTGTAGCGACCGAGTTCGCGCTCGAGGGTGACGTGCTCGAGCTCCTCGTGGGCGCGGATGAGCACCATGGCGCCGGGTGCCTCGTAGATCTCACGACTCTTGATGCCGACGAGCCGATCCTCGACCACGTCCAAACGGCCGACACCCTGCGCGCCCGCGCGAGTGTTGAGCTCCTGAATCGCTTCGAGGACCGAGACCGGCCGGCCGTCGATCGCGACGGGACGACCCTTGTCGAACGAGACGACGAGCTCGTCCGGAGCCTGGAAGTTGACCGTCGGATCCTCGGTGTAGTCGTAGACATCCTTGGTCGGCGCATTCCACAGGTCCTCGAGGAAGCCGGTCTCCACCGCGCGCCCCCAGACGTTCTGGTCGATCGAGAACGGCGACTTGGTGGTCACGTTGATCGGGATGTCGTTCTCCTCGGCGAACTTGATCGCCTTCTCGCGCGTCCACGCGTAATCGCGAACCGGCGCCAACACCTCGAGCTCGGGGGCGAGGGTGTTGAAGCCGACCTCGAACCGAACCTGGTCGTTGCCCTTACCCGTGCATCCGTGTGCGACAACGGTTCCACCGTGCGCCCGTGCGTTCTCCACGAGGTGCTTGACGATCAACGGACGGCTGATGGCCGACACGAGCGGGTACCGATCCATGTACAGCGCGTTGGACTGCACCGTCGGCAAGCAGTACTCGTCGGCGAACTCGTCCCTGGCATCGACGACGACGGATTCGACTGCGCCGCAATCGAGTGCGCGCTGACGCACGACGTCCATGTCCTCGCCGCCCTGCCCCAGATCGATGGCGACGGCGACGACCTCCTTGCCGGTCTCCCTCCCGATCCAGCTGATGGCGACGGAGGTGTCGAGTCCGCCGGAGTAGGCGAGGATGACGCGTTCGGCCATGGTGTTCAAGCTCCTTCGTTGTTCTTGGTGCGCATGATGGATAACCGGATCTCAGTTACCGCGTCGAGCAAGCTTTTCGATCTTGTCCGCGACCTCGCCACCGGTGTGTGGCTCGCGGGCGATCAACAGAATCGTGTCGTCACCGGCGATGGTCCCGACGATCTCTGGCATCGCAGCACGATCGAGAGCGCTGGCCAGGTAGTGCGCCGCGCCGGGTGGCGTTCGGAGGACGGCCTGGTTCCCGCTGTGATCGGTGGACACCAACAACTCCCCCAGCAACTTCAGGAGCCGGTCGGTACCGCCGGACACTCCCCGGACCGGGCTGCCGTCCTCTGGCACGACGTACACCCCCACTCCACCGTCCGGCGCGCGCAGTTTCACCGCACCCAGTTCCTCCAGGTCCCGCGAGAGCGTGGCCTGAGTGGTGTCGATCCCCTCGGCCGCGAGCAACGACGCCAGCTGCGGTTGACTGCGCACCTGGTGCGTGGCCAGCAACGCGATGATCCGTGCCTGCCTGCCCGCGCGGGTCGACGCGGTCAACGGCACCGCAGTGACGTCCTCGCTCATGGTCGTCGGGCCTGTTCGAGGAGCCACACCAGCAGCGCTTTCTGCGCGTGCAGGCGGTTCTCGGCCTCGTCCCAGACCACGCTCTGGGGACCGTCGAGCACCTCGTCGGTGATCTCCTCGCCGCGATGTGCGGGCAGGCAGTGCAACACGACGGCGTCCGACTGTGCCTTCGAGAGCAGATCGGAATCGATGCGATACGGCCGGAACGGAGCAACGCGATCGAGACCGTCGTTCTCCTGGCCCATCGACGTCCAGGTGTCGGTGACGAGCGCATCGGCACCGGTGGCGGCCTCGACCGGATCCTCGGTGATGGTGATGGTGGCTCCGGTTTCCTCGGCGCGCGCATGTGCCGCGTCGAGAACGTAGCCGAGCGGCGCAAAATCCTTGGGCGAGGCGATCCGCACGTTCAGCCCGGCCGTCACTCCGCCGATGAGCAGCGAGTGCGCCATGTTGTTGGCACCGTCACCGAAGTAGGCCAAGGTGCGGCCCTCCAGATTTCCCTTGTGCTCGATCAGGGTCTGCAGATCCGCCAGAACCTGGCAGGGGTGGAACTCGTTGGAGAGGGCGTTGACGATCGGAATCGTTGCACCGGTGGCCATCTGCTCGAGCCGCTTCTGCCCGAACGTGCGCCACACGACCGCCTCGACATAGCGCGAGAGAACTCGACCGGTGTCCTGCAGCGTCTCCTCGCGACCGAGCTGGGTGTCGCGACCTGTCACGACGACGGCATGACCACCCAACTGAGCGATGCCCATCTCGAACGAGAAACGAGTACGCGTCGAGTTCTTCTCGAAGATGACCCCGATTCCCTTGGGGCCTTCGAGCGGACGCTTCGAGAACGGTGCACGCTTGAGCTCTGCTGCCAGAGCGAGGATTTCACCCTGCTGCCGCGGCGTGATGTCGTCGTCCCGGAGGAAATGCTGAACGGTCATGGCTGGTGAGCCTCCTGTGCTGCGTCGAGAATTGCCGGTAACGCCGTCACGAACGACGCGGCTTGCTCTTCGGTGATGATCAACGGTGGTGCGAGCCGGAGCACGTCGGGCTGTGCCGCATTGAGGAGGAAGCCTGCCTCGCGTGCCGCCGCTTCGGCCGCCGGTGCGACGGCTGCGGTGAGGACCACGCCGAGAAGGAGACCCGAACCCCGAACATGGCTCACCAGAGGGTGATCGAGACTCTCGATGGAGTGCGCGATGGTCTTGCCGATGCTGTCCGCGTGCGAGATGAGATCCTCGTCGGCAAGGGTGCGCAGGACGGCCAGAGCCGCCGCAGCGCATACGGGATTACCACCGAACGTGGTGCCGTGCTTGCCCGGATGCAGCAACTCCCCCGCCGCTCCGATGCCGATGCATGCACCGATGGGCAGGCCACCGCCCAGACCCTTGGCGAGCGTGATCACGTCGGGCACGATGCCGACCGACTGGTGGGCGTAGAACCATCCCGTTCGGCCGATACCGGTCTGCACCTCGTCGAGGACCAGCAGTGCACCGTGTTTCGCGGTGATCTCACGCGCAGCGAGGAGGTATCCCTCGGGCGGAACCACCACACCGCCCTCGCCCATGATCGGTTCGAGAAACACTGCGGCGGTGTCGGAATCGACGACGGCTTCCAGCGCGGCGACATCGCCGTACGGAACATGGTGCACGCCTGCAGGCATCGGCTCGAACGGGATCCGCTTGTCCGGCTGACCGGTCAGTGCGAGAGCACCCATCGTCCGTCCGTGAAAGGACTTCTCGGCGGCCACGATGTTGGGGCGGCCGGTGAGGCGAGCAATCTTGAAGGCCGCCTCGTTGGCCTCGGTTCCAGAGTTGCACAGGAACACCCGGCCGGTGGCCCCGGCACCGAGGTGCGCGAGCAATTGCTCGGCCAGCGCAATACCGGGTTCTGTCGCATAGAGATTCGAGGTGTGCCCGAGAGTGGACAGCTGAGTGGTGACCGCCTCGATCACCGCCGGATGGCCATGTCCGAGGATGTTCACGGCGATCCCCGCGAGTAGGTCCAGATACTGCTTTCCGTCGGCGTCCGTCACCACCGCACCCTCGCCGCGCACGAGCGCCACGCGCGGAACACCGTAATTGTCCATCAACGAATTCGACCACCGCTGTTGCAGATCGAGGGTGGACTCGGTGCCGGTCATGGCGTGACTCCTGACGTAGAAGAATGATCGGGGGTGACCATGGTGCCGATCCCCTCACCGGTGAACAGCTCGACCAGAACGGAATGTTCGACGCGACCGTCGATGACATGCGCCGACGGAACACCCGCACGAACCGCACGCAGGCACGCTTCCATCTTCGGCACCATCCCGGCGTCGAGCGAGGGCAGCAACGCCTCGAGCGTGGACGCGTCGATCTCGGAGGTCAACGAGCTGCGATCGGGCCAATCCGTGTACAGGCCTTCGACGTCGGTGAGCACCACCATCTTCTCGGCACCGATGGCACTGGCAAGCGCCGCGGCCGCAGTGTCGGCGTTGATGTTGTGTACGACGCCGTCGCGGTCGGGAGCGATGGTGGACACCACCGGAATGCGTCCTGCTCCAATGAGATCGAAGACCGCTGCGGGGTTCACCGACGTGACGTCGCCGACGAGGCCGATGTCGGTTTCGGTGCCGTCGACCAGCACGGTACGACGCGTCGCGGTGAACAGGTGCGCATCCTCACCGGAGATTCCGACGGCATACGGACCGTGCCCGTTGATCAGACCGACGAGCTCACGACCGACCTGCCCGAACAGCACCATCCGCGCGACGTCCATGACCTCGGGCGTAGTGACGCGGAAACCACCGCGAAATTCACCCGTCAGGCCGAGCCTGGTCAGCATGGCCGAGATCTGCGGCCCGCCGCCGTGCACGACGACCGGATGAATTCCGACGGTGCGCAGAAATACCATGTCGGCCGCGAATGCCCGCTTCAGATCGTCGTCGATCATGGCGTTTCCGCCGTACTTCACGACGACGACCTTGCCCGAGAATCGCTGCAGCCAGGGCAATGCCTCAGCGAGGGTGAAGGCCTTCTGCGCGGCCGTCAAATCCAATGCGGCCGAGGTCATGACGAGTACGCCGAATTCTCTTCGACGTACGCGTGCGAGAGGTCGGTGGTTCGAATGGTGGCCGAGCCGGAGCCGAGACCGAGATCGATGGTCACCGCGATGTCGACACCGGACAGATCGACCTCGCGAGCGCCGGGCGCACCGACGCCGTCGATGCAGACCGGGTTTCCGTTGAACGACACGGCAATTCGATCGGGATCGAGCTCGATCGGGGCGATGCCGATCGCTGCGAGCACCCGACCCCAGTTGGGATCGGAACCGAACAGGGCCGTCTTGGTCAGAGAGTCCCTGGCGACCGCGCGCGCACCGATCAGGGCGTCGTCCTCGTTCATCGCACCCGAGACGGTGATCCGCACCCGCTTGGTGACGCCCTCGGCGTCGGCCATCATCTGGTCGGCCAGGTCGTCGCACACCGCCAGAACCGCGGCGTCGAGTTCTTCCTGCGACGGTGCCACTCCGCTGGCCCCGGAGGAGAGCAACAGCACCGTGTCGTTGGTCGAGGACGCGCCGTCGACGTCGAGCCGGTCGTAGGACAACCGGGTCGCCGCGCGCAGTGCCTTGTCCAACTGGTCTGCGGTGGCGACGGCATCGGTGGTGATGACGCTGAGCATGGTGGCCAACGACGGTGCCAGCATGCCTGCCCCCTTGGCCATGCCGCCGACGTTCCATTTGTCGGCATGATGAACAGCCGCCTGTTTGGGCACGGTGTCGGTGGTCATGATCGCGTACGCGGCATCGGTACCACCGGAAATGCCACCTGCGAGTTCGTGCACCACCTCGGTCACGCCGGGCAGCAGCTTGTCCATCGGGAGCCGGTCACCGATGAGACCCGTCGAGCACACGGCAACCTCGATCGCCCCGGTCTCCGAACCCCAATTGCTCAGTGCCGACGCCACTTCCTCGGCCGTGCGATGCGAATCCTGAAAGCCCGGCGCACCCGTGCAGGCGTTGGCACCACCGGAATTGAGAATCACCGCACGCAGCCGTCCGGTGGAGAGCACCTGCTGCGACCACAACACGGGCGCTGCCTTGACCTTGTTGCGGGTGAACACACCCGCCGCAGCGAAATCGGGGCCCTCGTTGAATACCAAGGCCAGATCGGATTTGCCACTTGCCTTGATACCGGCCGGAATACCGGCGGCGCGGAAACCCGCGGGAGCGGTGACACCCTGTGTTCGCACGAGCTTGCCCGCAACCGTACCGACGGCCTCCGCCTGGCTCCCGACGCTGCTCATGGTGCTACTCCTACGGTAGAGAGACCCTCGGTCTCGGTGATTCCCAGTGCAAGATTCATGGATTGGACGGCGGCTCCTGCCGTGCCCTTGGCCAGGTTGTCGATGGCCGCGATCACGACGAGCAAGCCGGCGTCTGCATCGACCGACACGCTCATCTGCACGGCGTTCGATCCGATGACCGCACCGGTCTGCGGAAGTCGTCCGGCCGGAAGTACGTGCACGAACGGCTCTGCGGCGTAGGCCTTTTCGTAGACCTCGACGGCCTGTGCCTGCGTGGCAGTGGTGATAGCGGTGCAGGTGGCCAGGATCCCGCGCGGCATCGGCGCGAGAACCGGAGTGAAGGACACCGCCACTGGGCTACCGGCGACGGCCGAGAGGTTCTGCACGATCTCGGGAGTGTGGCGGTGCGCGCCCGCAACGGCGTACGCCCGAACCGAACCCATCACCTCCGAACCGAGAAGATCGGCCTTCGGAGCGCGGCCGGCACCCGAACTACCGCTCACGGCAACGATATTGACGCGGGGCTCGATGATGCCTGCGGCGACGGCAGGTGCGAGCGCGAGAGAGGACACCGTCGGGTAGCACCCGGGAACCGCGATGCGAGTGGCACCGACCAGACGCTCACGACAGCCCGGCAACTCCGGCAATCCGTACGGCCAACTACCCGCATGAGGACTCTTGTAGTACTTCTCCCAGGCCGCCCCGTCGGTGAGGCGGAAGTCGGCACCGCAATCGATGATCACCACGGACTCGGGCAGCTGTAGCGCGAGTTCGGCGGACTTGCCGTGCGGCAGCCCCAGGAACACGACGTCGTGCCCAGCGAGTTCGTCGACGGTGGTCGGGGCCAGAACGCGATCTGCGAGCGGCAACAGATGTGGATGGAATTCACCCAGCGTCGCACCGGCATTGCCGCCCGCGGTCAGAGAGCCGATGACCAACGAACCGTCGCGTACTCCCGGGTGCCCGAGCAGCAGCCTGAGAATCTCACCGCCGGCGTATCCGCTTGCGCCCGCCACCGCGATGCGCTTCCGCGTCGCCTCCGAAATAGTCATGCGGTTTATTATGCAGCATCATGCAAGCTCATTCATGAACGGGTCCGGTGTGTCAGCGTCCGCCCATGGACTTGCGGATCTCGTCGAGCTTCTTTCGGCCGGCTTCCTGCCGTTCGTTCCACTGCTCGTCGAGGTCGCGGCCCGCCCTGGACTCTCGGTCCAACTCCTCCGCACCGACGGCTGTGCCCGATCGCTGTTCTACCTTGTCCCGCACACCGTCCCAAGTGGGCACCCCCGAATCGGTGAAGTCACCGATCGGTGCGCTCACCGACCCGGCACCGTATCCGGTACCGACAGGCAGGTCGTCGACCAGCTCCGCGTCGATGATGCCCGGTACCGTGCCGCCGAGCGGAGCCCCCGGCGGTGGATCACCGAGGGGCTGATCGATGCGCGGCTTGGTGACCTGCGGAACGTCGACATCGGGAACCGTCCCGGGTGGCGCTCCGCGATCGGGGTTGACCGGCTCCGGTTCTGCGGTACCCAGCTCGGCCGCCAGAGCCGACGCGGCAGCTGCCACCGGGGCGAGGCGCGGTCGACCCGCCACAGCGGCGAGAATCTCCTCGATCACCTGCAGATCCGTCGCCGCACCGTCGGTACCGAATTCACTCATGCGCTGCTCCCGTCACCCGTGGTCACTCGTGACTCCACGCTACGGACACCCGAGCCCGAACGTGCACGGATCAACTGCGCAGGCGCGCTCCGACGGCCTTCGATGCCGCTTCGACCGCCGCATCGCGGGCAGCCGTCGCCTGATCCTCGGTCAAGGTGCCGTCCGCTCCACGGAAGCGCAGCGCGAACGCCAGCGACTTGCGGCCCTCACCGACCTGTTCACCCTCGTAGACGTCGAACAACCGAATCGACTCGAGCAGATCGCCGCCGCCGATCGTGAGCGCGGCTTGCACCGACGCTGCCGGAACGGACGCGTCGACCACCACGGCCACGTCCTGCAACACCGCCGGATACGGAGACACCTCGGGAGCAGGAAGTGATTCGACGACAGGCAGAGCGCTCAGGCTCAACTCGACGGCACACGTACGAGGAGGCAAACCGGCTCGCTCGAGGACCGCCGGATGCAGTTCGCCCGCGTACCCGACGACCTCGCCGTCGAGCAGGACCTCCGCGCACCGACCTGGATGCCACGGAAGATGCTGTGCTGCACGAAGATCGACGTGCACCCCGGACGCCTCGGCGACGGTACGCACCGCAGCGAACGCGTCGGCGGCCTCGGCCGCGCGGCCGGGACCCCAGGGACCCGTCAACTCACGCTGACCGGTCAGCACCACACCCACATGCACCGGCTGCGCCGGCAACGAACCGCGAAGCATGGCGATCTGATCGTCGGTGGGACGACGATCGACCGGCAACGCGTCCACGGCGGCGGTGGCGTCGTGTCGGAGCACCACCTGTGCGATTCCGAACAGCGAGACGTCTCGCTGACCACGGGCAATGTTTCTACCGAGCATCTCGAGCAAACCGGGGAGCACCGTGGTCGCGAGTTCGGGACGGTCGGCCTCGAGCGGGTTGAGCACCGAGGTGGTGGCCCGCCGCGGATCGTCCGCGTCGAGTCCCCACGTGTCGAACACACCCTTGGGCAGGAACACCGGAGGTAGCACCTCGACATACCCGGAGAACGCGAGTGCCTTACCGACGGCGCGCCTGCGCTTCTGTTCGGCGGTGAGGCCACGACCACCCGGGGCCGACGGCAGCACCGACGGGATCTTCTCGAGCCCCTCGAGGCGAAGGACTTCCTCCACCAGGTCGGCGCGCTGCACCAGGTCCGGTCGCCACGACGGCGGCGTGACGATCAGCTGGCCGTGCCCGCCGTCGTCGACCGATACCTCGACGCTGCAACCGATCTGCGTCAACCGTCGGGCAGCGGTTCCGTTGGGGTACTGAACACCGGCAATTCGATCCGGCAGGTCGAAGTCCATCGTGACCGCCGGATATTCGGCGGCCTGCCCGATGTCCGTCAACACGGGCTCGATCCGGCCACCGGCGATCTCGACCAGCAACTGTGCTGCCCGATCGAGCGCCGCCACCGGAAGAGCCGAATCCACGGTCCGCTCGAACCGCTTGCTGGCCTCGCTGGAGAGCTTGTGGCGCCGCCCGGTGCGGAACACTGCCAGCGGATCGAACGATGCCGCTTCGAGCACGACCTCGGTGGTCGAATCGTCGACTTCGGTGGACGCGCCGCCCATGACGCCCGCCAACGAGATCGCTCCCGATCCGTCGGCGATGACGACGTCCTCGGGATCGAGGGAACGCTCGACTCCGTCAAGCGTGGTCAGCTTCTCCCCCGCATTCGCACGACGGACGACCAGATCGCCGTCGACCTTGGCCGCATCGAACGCGTGCAGCGGCTGCCCGAGCTCGTGCAGCACGTAGTTGGTGACGTCGACGGCGGCCGAGATGGGGCGCACGCCGGCCAGCAGCAGTCGACGCTGCAGCCACCAGGGCGTGGTCGCCGTCGGATCGATGCCGACGATCTTGCGCAGCGCGAATCGCGATGCGCCGGAGTTCGGTTCGACGGTGACCGGCCACGCGTCACCGGTGACCTCGGTGGGGACCGTGCGCGCCGGGTCCACGAACGGGAGATCGAAACTGCAGGCCAGCTCACGGGCGAGGCCACGGACCGAGAAGGCGTACCCGCGATCGGGGGTCACGTTGAGCTCGATCACCGAGTCGTGCAGACCGAGAACGGCTTTGGCGTCGTCGCCCGGAGCGGCCGTGCCCTCGGGCAGCACCAGAATTCCGGAGTGATCCTTACCCAACCCCAGTTCGAGCGTCGAGCAGATCATGCCGTTGGAGTTGCGGCCGTACGTCTTGCGTGACGCGATGGCGAATCCCCCGGGCAGGACGCTGCCCGGCAGAGCGGCCACGATCAGGTCGCCCTCGGCGAAGTTCCTGGCACCGCAGACGATTTCCTGCGGCTCGGCGGCTCCGACGTCCACCAGGCAGAAGCGAATCGGCTTCTTGAACTCGGTCAGCTCCTCGATAGAACTCACCCGACCCACCACCAGTGGGCCGGTGACGTTGTCCAGCGAGTCGAGTTCCTCGACCTCGAACCCGACCCGCACGAAACCGGCGTCGAGCTCCTCGGGCGACACGGCCCAGTCGGGAGACCCCGCGTGCAGGACCTCGGTCAGCCAGGATTGTGGGACTCGCACGTGTGCTCAGCTCTTTCTTGTATCCGAGAAGAAGTGGGTCGGGTGAGAAGCTTCCGTCAGGCCTGGACACCGAAGGGCAACGTGAACCGGATGTCGCCCTCGACGATGTCGCGCATGTCCGGGATGTCGTTGCGGAACTGCAGCGTCCGCTCGAGACCCATGCCGAACGCGAAACCGGTGTAGACCTCGGGATCGATGCCGCTGGCCTGCAACACCTTCGGGTTGACCATTCCGCAGCCACCCCACTCGACCCAACCGGCCCCGCCCTTCTTCTTCGGGAACCACACGTCGACCTCGGCCGACGGCTCGGTGAACGGGAAGTAGTTGGGCCGCATGCGAGTACGAGTGTCGTTGCCGAACAACGCCTTGGCGAACGCATCGAGTGTGCCGCGCAGATGCGCCATGGTCAGGCCCTTGTCGATGGCAAGACCCTCGACCTGGTGGAAGACCGGAGTATGCGTGGTGTCGAGTTCGTCCGTGCGAAACGTCCGTCCCGGGCAGACGACGTAGATCGGCACCTCACGCGAGAGCATCGACCGGACCTGCACCGGAGAGGTATGGGTACGCAACACCTGCCGCGAACCCTCGGGCGCGATGTGGAACGTGTCCTGCATCGTTCGTGCCGGGTGGTCGGGGAGGAAGTTGAGCGCATCGAAATTGAAGTGTTCGGTCTCGACCTCGGGGCCTTCTTCGACCTCCCAGCCCATTCCGACGAACACGTCCGCAACCTGTTCGGCGATGATCGTGATCGGGTGCCGGGCACCGACGGGAGCGCGGTCGGTCGGCAGTGTCACGTCGATGGTTTCCGCGACCAGGATGGCGGCATCACGCTCGGCCGACAGCACGGCGCGGCGCTCGTCGAAGGCCTTCTGCACTCGATCTCGAGCTGCCTTGACGCGTTTGCCCGCGTCCGCCTTCTGGTCCCCCGGAATCGCACCGAGGGCGCGCTGCGCCAGCGCCAACGGAGCCTTGCCGCCCACATGATCGATCTTGACCTTGGTCAGAGCATCGAGGTCCGACGCGTCGGCGAACGCCTGCTCGGCCGAGTCCACTGCGGATCCGAGCGCGGACTCCTCGAGAACGCTCGGATCTACCGGCTCGGTTCCGACATCTTTCTTCGCCACGACAGCTGCACTCCTCGAGTAATAGTCGGTGTCTGCCACGAAGGGTCGTTGCGCAGGCTTCACTCCTGCGCGGAGCAGACAGGTATCGATCCTAGGCGAGACCTGCTCACGGAGTTTCGGAGCGTCGCTGCGCCCTGGCACTCGCGTACAGGCAGATCGCCGCGGCGGTGGCCAGGTTGAGGCTCTCGGCGCGGCCGTGGATCGGGATTCGAATGCGGTGATCGGCGTCGCGCGTCACGGACTCGGGGAGCCCGTGCGCCTCGTTGCCGAACAACCACGCGGTCGGTTGCGTGAGCAGTTCGTCGGCGTCGTCCAAGTCCACTTCGCCGTCGGCGGCCGTGGCGACGATGGTCAGACCCGCTCTGCGCAACGCGTCGATTCCGGACTCGATCGATCGCTCCCGAGCGATGGGGAGATGGAACACGCTGCCGGCAGAGGCGCGGACGCATTTGCCGTTGTGGGGGTCCACCGAGTCGCCCAGCAGAACTACCGAATCCGCGCCGGCCGCGTCGGCGACGCGAATGACCGTCCCGGCATTGCCCGGCTCGGCCATCTCCACCGGTACGGCCACCAGCCGCGGTGTGCCGGCCAACGCACGCTCGATCGGGACGTCGACCAACTCGGTGACGGCGATCAGGCCCTGCGGGGTGACGGTGTCGGACAGTGCCTTCGCCGCACGGTCGGTGATCGGATGAACTCGTGCGCCACCGGCCTCGACGGACGCGATGAGGTCATGGTGGCGCTCGAGGGCATCAGCGGTGAAGAAGAGCTCACGAACCAACCGCGACTGCGCCGCCTCGGACACCGCATTGAAGCCTTCGGCGAGAAAGAGTCCGGTCTTCTTGCGTTCCGCCGCTCGAGCGAGCTTGACGGCCGAAACGACCCGCGGAGTTCGCTCGGTCAGCGAATCCACGGGCCGTTTCGGTGTTGAGTCGTCGTACGTCGACTCGCTCAGGCTGCTTCTCCGGCCGGAGCGTTGACATCGGCAGGCAGTGCAGCCTTGGCGATGGCGACCAGGCTGGCGAACGCCGCAGCATCCGACACAGCGAGCTCGGCGAGGATCTTGCGGTCGACCTCGACACCCGCGGCCTTGAGGCCCTGGACGAAGCGGTTGTACGTGATGTCGTTGGCGCGAGCTGCAGCGTTGATACGCGTGATCCACAGCTTGCGGAAGTCACCCTTACGCGCGCGACGGTCCCGGTAGGCGTAGGTCAGCGAGTGAAGCTGCTGCTCCTTGGCCTTGGTGTACAGACGTGAGCGCTGTCCGCGGTATCCCTTGGACGCTTCGAGAATCGAACGGCGCTTCTTCTGGGCGTTGACGGCCCTTTTTACGCGTGCCACTGGTAAATCCTGTCGATCTGGGGGCTTGTGAAACCCCGAATGGTAATGGGATGAAGCCGACCGGTATCGGTCGGCGGCCGGTCCAGATCAGATGCCGAGCAGGCGCTTGATCCGCGGGACGTCGGGCTTCTTGACGACGGCAACACCATCGAGGCGACGAGTCACCTTGGTGGGCTTGTGCTCGAGCAGGTGGCGACGGCCGGCCTTCTGGCGCAGGATCTTGCCGCTGCCGGACACCTTGAATCGCTTCTTGGCACCACTGTGGGTCTTCTGCTTGGGCATGAAATCCTCTTCTTCTGATAGCTCTTCGGTGTTGCATGGCACAGCCGTACATCGCTACGGAGAACCTGTGCACCGAAGCAGGTGTAGGGCTGTCTTACTGGTAGAGCGCGAGGCTCAGTTGGTCTGCGCCGGAGTAGCCGGAGCTGCTGCGGCCGGTGCCTCGGCAGCCGGGGCTGCGTCGGCGGGCTGTTCCGGCGCGGGGGCCGGTGCGCGCTGCGCGGGCGGAGCCGCTGCGCTCTCCTGTGCCTTGACGCGAGTCTTGGCACCCTTGTGCGGTGCCAACACCATCGTCATGTTGCGGCCGTCCTGCTTGGCCGAGGTCTCCACGAAGCCGAGCTCCGCGACGTCCGCGCCCAGGCGCTGCAGCAGACGGAAGCCGAGTTCGGGACGCGACTGCTCGCGGCCACGGAACATGATGGTGACCTTGACCTTCGAGCCGGCTTCGAGGAAGCGAACGACGCTGCGCTTCTTGGTCTCGTAGTCGTGCGCGTCGATTTTGGGACGGAGCTTCTGCTCCTTGATGACGGTCAGCGTCTGGTTCTTGCGCGATTCGCGCGCCTTCTGCGCAGCCTCGTACTTGAACTTCCCGTAGTCCATGATCTTGCAGACCGGCGGACGTGCGTCGGGAGCTACTTCTACAAGATCGAGGTCGGCTTCGAGAGCCAAGCGGAGTGCATCTTCAACACGCACGATCCCCACCTGTTCACCGCCCGGTCCGACAAGCCGGACCTCGGGAACTCGGATGCGATCGTTGATGCGGGTCTCAGTGCTGATGGGGCCTCCTAGGTAGTGCGGTGTGGTGTGTAACCCGACCGCCTGCCACTGGCACAGCCCGTCGCCGTCGATCCTCGACATTCCCCGCAGCGGTACGAACCGCTGCAACGAAAAAACCCTGCTCTCGGTGTGATCCGATGGCAGGGCCCGATGTCGACCGGTCGACCCGCACGACAACTTTCGTCGTACAGTCTCCTCACTGGGAGGAAGCACGTAGGAAATCGGTGAAGATCTCCATCGTGCGACCGGACCGGAAGTAACTTGTTGAAGGCTACGTGCCGGTGGGAGTCGGGCTCCACTTGCTGCCTCCGTGCGGTGAACTCCATCGAGGAGCGCACGCCGAAGACGGTCGTCGAGTCACACTACCAGCAGATTCCCGAATCGAACAATCGAGCGTTGTTGCCCCTTCTCGGTGGATACCCGTTGCTCTTCGCAGCGGGAGGCGTGGGATTCTCGTAGACATGACCAGCTCCCCCAATCCCGACGATGCCGCAGGTGCCGACCCCCTGGGTGCCGAGCCCGAAGTCCGTGAACTCGCCGAGGTCCCCGCTGTCGAGGTGATCAGCCGCGCTGCGGTGATGCTGATGAGTTCTGCAGCCGAGAAGTTGGGACTCTCCGAGCCGGATCCCGCGGAGAGCCCCTACCTGGACCTCGACGAGGCACGACGTGTCATCACCGCGCTGGCAGGCTTGGTCACCGCGTCGGTGGAATACCTCGGCCCCCATGCCGGACCCATTCGCGACGGGCTGCAGGCACTGCAGCGCGCATTCCGAGAAGCATCGGCCCACCCGGACGAGCCAGGAAAGGGCCCGGGCGAGAAGTACACCGGACCGGTGCACTGAGCAGAACACCGACGACGCCCCGAACACGAACGCCGCATCCCGTGGAATACCGGATGCGGCGTTCGTCGTTCGCGGGCGCTACCGGACGGCGGCGACCTTGCGCGGCCTGCGCTTCTTCGGAGCCGCCTTCACCGGCGGAACGACGACCGACTCACGGGTGAGCGCCTCCTGCAGGAACTTGCCGGTGTAGCTCTCGGAAACGGCGGCCACGGCCTCCGGATCCCCTTGCGCCACAACCATTCCACCTCCGGAACCACCTTCGGGGCCCATGTCGATGACCCAGTCCGAGACCTTGATGACGTCGAGATTGTGCTCGATCACGATCACCGTGTTGCCCTTGTCCACGAGGCCGTTCACGACGCCGAGCAGCTTGCGGATGTCCTCGAAGTGCAAGCCGGTGGTCGGTTCGTCGAGGATGTAGACTGTGCGGCCGGTGGACCGCTTCTGCAGTTCCGCGGCCAGTTTGACGCGCTGCGCCTCGCCGCCGGACAACGTCGTTGCCGGTTGGCCGAGGCGGACGTACCCGAGACCGACCTCGACGAGCGTCTTGAGGTAGCGGTGGATCGAGGTGATGGCCTCGAAGAAGTCGGCGGCCTCCTCGATCGGCATATCCAGGACCTCGGCGATGGTCTTGCCCTTGTAATGGACCTCGAGTGTCTCGCGGTTGTACCGCGCACCCTCACAGACCTCACACGGAACGTAGACGTCCGGAAGGAAGTTCATCTCGATCTTCAGTGTGCCGTCTCCCGAGCATGCCTCGCACCGGCCGCCCTTGACGTTGAACGAGAATCGACCGGGCTGATAGCCGCGCACCTTGGCCTCGGTGGTCGCTGCGAACAGCGTCCGGATCTTGTCGAACACCCCGGTGTAGGTTGCGGCGTTCGAGCGTGGTGTGCGTCCGATCGGGGACTGATCCACCCGCACGAGCTTGTCGAGCTGATCGAGTCCGTTGATGCGCGTGTGCCGACCGGGAACCTGACGGGCACCGTTGAGCTTGTTGGCCATCACCGTCGCGAGGATGTCGTTGACGAGTGTGGACTTGCCCGAACCAGATACCCCGGTGACCGAGGTGAGCACGCCGAGCGGGAAGCTGACGTCGATGCCGCGGAGATTGTGCTCGCGGGCACCGACCACGGTGACCTGACGCTTCTTGTCCATGACACGACGGGTGTCGGGCAGCGGAATCTCCATCCGTCCTGACAGGTACGCACCGGTCAGCGATTCCTCGTTGGTCAGCAGGTCCTCGTACGAACCACTGTGCACGACGCGTCCGCCGTGCTCACCTGCCAATGGACCGATGTCGACGATCCAATCGGAAGTACGGATGGTGTCCTCGTCGTGCTCGACGACGATCAGCGTGTTCCCGAGGTCGCGCAGCCGCGTCAGCGTGTCGATGAGCCGACGGTTGTCACGCTGATGCAGTCCGATCGACGGCTCGTCGAGGACGTAGAGAACGCCGACGAGTCCCGATCCGATCTGGGTGGCGAGTCGAATGCGCTGGGCCTCGCCACCGGACAGCGAGCCGGCTGTCCTGGCCAGTGACAGGTATTCAAGACCGACGTCCAGCAGGAAGCCGAGCCGAGCCTGCACCTCTTTGAGGACCTGACCCGCGATTGCTTCCTCGCGGCGACCGAGAGTAAGGCTGTTGAGGAAATTCGCGGTGTCGGCGATCGACAATTCGCACACCTCGGCGATCGACTTCGGCCCGAAGTCACCCGCGGCGATCGTCACCGACAGGATCTCGGGCCGCAGCCTGGCACCGTTGCAGGTGGGACACGGCACGTCGCGCATGTAGCCGTCATAGCGTTCCTTCATCTGCTCGGACTCGGTCTGCTCCAGCCGGCGGTGCAGGAACGGCATCACACCCTCGAACTCGGCGTAGTACGACCGCGTGCGGCCGTAGCGGTTCTTGTACTTCACGTGCACCTGGTGATCGCTGCCCTCGAGGACCGCACGCTTGACCTTGGCGGGCAACTTGTTCCACGGCGCGTTCAGGTCGAACCCCATGGCGTCGGCGAGCCCGGACAGCAGGCGGCCGAAGTACTCCGACGTCTGGCCCATCGACCACGGCGCGATGGCACCGTCAGCGAGGCTGAGATCGCCGTCGGGAACGACCAGCTCCGGGTCGACTTCCTTGCGAACGCCGAGTCCGACGCAATCCGGGCACGCACCGTACGGCGAGTTGAAGGAGAACGACCGCGGTTCGAGATCGTCGATGGACAACGGGTGACCGTTGGGGCAGGCCAGCTTCTCGGAGAACCGGCGCTCACGATCCGATGCATTCTCGTCCCGGTCGACGAAATCGAGCACCACGATGCCGTCGGCCAGCCGAAGGGCGGTTTCCACAGAGTCGGTCAGACGCTGCTTCGAACTCGACTTCACGGTCAGGCGGTCGACGACGACTTCGATGTCGTGCTTTTCCTGCTTCTTGAGCACCGGCGGGCTCGTGAGCTGATGTACGACGCCGTCGACGCGAACACGCGAGTAGCCCTGAGTGTTCAGCGAGTCGAAGAGGTCGACGAACTCGCCCTTGCGGGTGCGTACCACCGGGGCGAGCACCTGGAACTTCAGGCCCTCCTCCATGTCCAGCACCTGATCGACGATCTGCTGCGGAGTCTGCTTCGCGATCTGTTCGCCACACACGGGGCAGTGAGCGGTTCCCGCACGCGCGTACAACAGACGGAGGTAGTCGTAGACCTCGGTGATGGTGCCCACCGTCGATCGCGGGTTGCGGTTGGTCGACTTCTGATCGATGGAAACCGCAGGCGAGAGGCCTTCGATGAAATCGACGTCCGGCTTGTCCATCTGGCCGAGGAACTGCCGCGCGTACGCCGACAGCGACTCCACGTAGCGACGCTGCCCTTCGGCGAAGATCGTGTCGAAGGCGAGAGAGGATTTGCCCGATCCGGACAGACCCGTGAACACGATCAGCGCATCCCGAGGCAGGTCGATGTCGACTCCCCGCAGATTGTGCTCCCGTGCACCTCGCACTATCAGGCGATCCGCCACTGTGTTCCCTTCTTTCCGAACGAGCACGTCCAGCCGAGTTGCTGCGGGGGCGCAGCACTGCACGACCTCGGTGTCGCGTGATGACGTGTGATGCCGACGCACCGATTACATGTCGTGTAACCGAGGACCCCACGTCGAAAACCTGTTGTGGTGAGGGACGAACCTCACGCAGTAGCAATGGTAGATCCAGGCACCGACAGACTTTTCCACGTGCGCGACCCCGCCGCCCAGCGTGCCGTCGACGACGGTAGCGTCCTCGAAATGGACGAGCACCTCATGGTCATCGATGACAACTACACCGGCGTCGTCTCGCAGGGTTCGCAGCCGCAGCGGCGAACGATTCCCGGAGCGACGATCACGAAGATGTCGGTCGGCCCCATGGACAACAACACCTACCTTGTCGTCTGTTCCGCAACAGGTCACTCGGTGCTGATCGACGCAGCGAACGAGGCCGACCGCATCTCGTTGCTCATCGACGAGAACGCGCCGACACTCTCACTCGTCGTGACGACTCACCAGCACGCCGACCACTGGCAGGCGCTGGCGGACATCGCCGGCGGGACGGACTCCCCGACCGCTGCCCACGAACTCGATGCCGGACCCCTACCGGTGGCTCCCGACCGCCTGCTCGCAGATCGGGACACCGTATCGGTGGGCGAGCTCACGTTCGAGGTGGTGCACCTGACCGGACACACCCCCGGCTCCATCGCCCTTGCACTGACCGATGCCGACGGCGCTCGCACGCACCTCTTCACCGGAGATTCACTCTTTCCCGGCGGCGTCGGCAAGACGGGCAGCCCCGAGGATTTCGCCCACCTGCTCGACGACGTGACTACGAAATTGTTCGACCGCTTCGATGACGAGACCGTCGTCTACCCGGGCCACGGAAAGGACACGACACTCGGTGCCGAGCGCCCTCACCTGGACGAATGGCGCGCACGCGGTTGGTGACGATCGGCGTGCTTGAGACCGCGAACCACGGGGTATGAATAGTGTGACAAAAGGACGCACAGCGGTAGGTTTTCGGACCGCCGTGCCGTCCATCGTTCCACCGCCGATGACACGAGAAACTACGCAGGAGGCTGTCAATGCTGGTCCGCCGTATCGCCCGTCCGCTGATGTCTACGATCTTCATCGCAGGGGGCGTCGACGCACTCCGTAATCCCACCGGCAAGGCGCAGGTCGCCACTCCGCTGATCGAGCAGGGCAAGGACGTCCTTCCCAACGACGTCACCGCGAACGTGCCGAACGACCCGGAGACGCTGGTCCGTATCAACGGCGGAATCCAGGTCGCCGGCGGCATTCTGCTGGCCACCGGCAAGGCACCGCGTATCGCCTCTCTCGCTCTCGCGGGAAGTCTCGTACCGACGACGCTCGCCGGACACGCCTTCTGGAACGAGACCGACCCGGAGGCGAAGGCTGCGCAGCGTATCCACTTCTTCAAGAACCTGAGCCTGCTCGGCGGACTCCTCATCGCAGCCGTCGACACCGAGGGCAAGCCGTCCGTCGCATGGCGTAGCAAGCGGGCGGCACGTCGCGCGCAGGAGAGCGTCGTCTCGGCACTGCCGGGGCACTCCACCCACGAGACCGGTGAGCGCGTCAAGGAAATCGCAGCCGTCGCCGCGAGCCGCAGCGCCGATCTCGCCGAGGCTGCACAGCCGAAGCTGGCCAAGTTGGCCGACGCCGCCCAGCCCAAGTTGGCCAAGCTCGCCGACATCGCTACCGACAAGGGCTCGGAGCTGGCCGAGGTCGCTCAGCCGGCATTGAGCCGCTGGGCTCACGTGGCTGCCGACAAGGGTTCCGTGCTCGCCGAGGAAGCACAGAAGCGCGGCTCCAAGCTGGCCGAACTGGCCGCCGATCGCGGCAGCGACTTGGCCGACGAGGCGCAGAAGCGCGGCTCCAAGCTCGCCGACAAGGCAGCGCATCGCGGAACCGACCTGGCAGAACTCGCGCAGAAGCGCGGTTCCAAGCTGGTCGACGTCGCTGCAGATCGTCGCAGCGAATTGGCCGACGTTGCGCAGAAGCGCGCGTCCAAGCTCGCCGATCTCGCCACCGAGAAGGGTTCCGTCCTCGCCGACGAAGCCCAGAAACGTGGAGTCACCTGGGCCGACCTGGCGTCCGATCGCGTCGAGACGCTGAGCAAGCGCGCCCGCAAGCGCGCCGAGAAGCAGAGCAAGGAACTCGAGAAGGTCACCGAGCAGGCTCGCGCCAAGCTCGAGAAGCGAGTTGCGAAGGCTCAGAAGAACTTGGACAAGAAGTTGCAGCAGTACGCGAAGTAGTTTCTCGCCGACAGCAATACAGCGACGTTCGCATAGACGGCCCTGCCCCGGAACCAGCGGTTCTGCGGCAGGGCCGTTGTGCGGCGTAGACTGCTCTGGCTGATTTCGAGGCGATATCTTCGCCTCGGCCGAACTCCCGAGGAGACCCTTTGCCGGACGACGGCCACACATCGAGCGACTCCGTCGTGCCGCTCGAAGAAGACTTCGAACAGGCGCATCTGACGCGGCTGTACACGCAGCTCGACGCGTTGCGCGAATACGCCGCGAACAGATTGCGCGCAGTGCTGCTCGAGACCGGCGGCACCCCGCAGGCCCGTAGCGAACGCGAATCGTTCAACCAGATGTACACCGAGGACATCGCCAAGTACGACGCCGCCGAGAACGGTCTGTGCTTCGGACGCATCGACCTCGATCCCGAGTCCCTCGACCCCAAGGTCGACGACCGGCCCGAGCGTTACATCGGCCGCGTGGGAATTCTCGACGACAAGAACGACTACGAGACGCTGCTGTTGGACTGGCGAGCACCGATGGCCCGGCCGTTCTACCTGGCGACTCCCGCCGCACCCGAAAACGTGTTGCGGCGCAGGCACATTCGCACCCGTGGTCGTCGAGTGACGTCGATCGCCGACGAATTCCTCGACCTGAACTCTGCCCGATCGTCGAGCGATGCCGCTGTGGCAGGCGGCGTCGCGAGCGAAGGCGCGCTGCTCTCGGCACTCGATGCCGCACGTACCGGTCAGATGAACGACATCGTCGAGACGATCCAGAGCGAGCAGGACGCGATCATCCGATCGCAGCATCGCAGTGTGTTGGTGGTTCAGGGCGGACCGGGCACCGGCAAGACGGCCGTCGCGCTGCACCGGGCCGCCTACCTGCTCTACACCTACCGCCAACAGCTCGGTAAGAGCGGTGTGCTGATCATCGGACCCAACGCCACGTTCCTCGACTACATCGGGCAGGTGCTGCCGTCACTCGGCGAGACGGGCGTCCTGCTGTCCACGATCGGTGACCTCTACCCGGGAGTTCGTGCGCAACGGGAAGATTCGGCCCTGGCCACCGAGGTCAAGGGCAGACTGTCGATGGTCGAGGTGCTGACCCAGGCGGTACGCGACCGTCAGGAAGTCCCCGCGCAGCCCCGTCGACTGAAGTTCGACACCTACGACATCACGCTCGATCGCAAGATCGTCACCAGGGCTCGTGGTCGCGCTCGCTCGTCCCGGCGACCGCACAACCTGGCTCGGCCGCTGTTCGTGTCCTCGGTCATCGACCAGTTGGCCAACCAGCTGGCAGCGAAACTCGGGCAGAATCTCGTCGACGGGTCCAGCCTGCTCAGCGCCGACGACATCGCGGACATGCGCGACGAGATGCGCGAGGATCAGGACGTCATGGCCGCCGTGGACGAACTGTGGCCGGATCTGTCTCCCCAGCAGGTTCTCCGCGACCTCTACGCATCTCCCGAGAAGATCGCGTCGGCCGCGCCTGCGCTCGATGAGGCGGAGCGTGAGGCACTCGTCCGTCGGGGCAACGGCTTCTCGTCGGCCGACGCTCCCCTGCTCGACGAGCTCGCCGAACTGCTCGGCGTCGACGACGCAGCCGAGCGTGAACAGGCACAACGTCAATGGCGCAGTCAGATCGCCGACGCCCAGGGTGCCCTGGACATCCTGACCGGTTCGGCACCTCAGGACCTCGAGGACGAACTGGATCCGGAGATCCTGATGGCCTACGACCTCATCGATGCCGATCAGCTTGCGCGACGGCAGAATTCGGGTCAGCGACTCACGACGGCCGAACGGGCCGCCGGTGACCGAACGTGGACCTACGGGCACGTGATCGTCGACGAGGCGCAGGAGCTCTCTGCGATGGCGTGGCGAATGGTGATGCGGCGCATACCGAATCGGTGGATGACGCTGGTGGGCGATACGGCGCAGACCGGCGATCCCGCCGGAACCTCGTCGTGGGGTTCGGTTCTCGAACCGTATGTGGCCAAGCGCTGGAAGCGAACCGAACTGACGGTGAACTACCGAACACCGTCCGAGATCATGGCCGTGGCACACGATGTGTTGGCTGCCATCGATCCCGAGCAGTCCGAGCCGCGGTCCATCCGCAGCACCGGAGTACAACCGTGGGCTCAAAGGGTGGCAGCGGCCGATCTGGTCACCGCGGTGGAGAAGCGAGTGGCCGATCACCCGCGACCGGGCCTGAGCGCGGTCCTGGTGCCCGCAGGCCACGTCGACCGATTCCGCCATCTGGCATCGGAACTGGTCACCGTATCGACGGTCAAGGATGCCAAGGGACTCGAGTTCGACTCGGTGCTGATCGTCGAACCCGGTGCCATCGTGGCCGCTTCGGTCAAGGGCATGAACGATCTGTACGTTGCTCTCACCCGAGCCACGCAGCGACTCGGTGTGGTGCACGTGGACGCACTACCGGGTGAACTCTCGGCGCTGCAGCCCTTCGAGCCGGAAGCGTAGAGAACCGCACACAGCAACGGCCCGCTCCGTCGATTCGAGGGAGCGGGCCGTTGGTGTGCGAGCTGAGATCAGCGGACGGTGTGCACGATCAGAACATCGCAGGTGGACTTTCGAGCGGCGTCCGACGGGACCGATCCCAACAGGCGACCCGTCAACGAGTTCAAGCCGCGGTTGCCGACGACGAGCAGGTCGCCCTTCACCTCGTCCACGAGGGCCAGCAGCGACTCGACGGGAGCACCGACGATCGCCTTCTCCTCGATGTTCTTCGCACCGGCCTTGGTGGCGTGCTCGCGCGCCGTGCGCAGAATCTCACGCGTCGGTGCCGATCCGGTGATCTGGTAGGCGTCCTCGCGCAATGCGTCGGCTGCAGCGGACGTGTCCTTCGGATCGGCAGGGTAGTACGCGCAGGCGATCACCAAGGTGGCATCGGCGTCTCCCGCGAGAGCCGCGGCCTTCTCCACTGCCCGCAGTGACGATTCGGAGCCATCGGTCCCGACGACGACGGTGCGGTAGGCGCTCATTCATTCCTCCATTTGTCGGTCACACACAGATGTGACACTTCTGGTCGAACTCGATTGGTGCAAGTCACAGGACCGAAAGACGTGGTCCGGGGACTGATTCGCTGACATTAGCCGGAACCGGCCGATCGGCACGTGAACTTGGGGAACAACACGATCCGCGCCACTCACATACATTGGTTTCCATGCCGATTCCCCGCCCGCCACTGTCGAGACGGGCCATGACTGTCGGTGCCGCCGTGACTGCGGTTCTGGCGGTAGCCGCCCTCGCATTCGTCTTCCTCCCCCAGGATTCGAGCGCCGACACATCCACGCGTGATGCGCGCATCACGCTACCGGACAGCCCCGGGTCGACGGGCACCGTCGACATCGACACTCGTCTCTACGTACCTGCTGTCACCCCCGCGCCGACGGTGCTGCTCGCCCACGGCTTCGGTGGCAGCAAGGACTCGGTCGACGGTGAGGCACGTGACCTCGCTGCACGCGGATACACCGTGCTCGCCTACAGCGCACGCGGGTTCGGCGACAGCACGGGTTCGATCTCGCTCAACGACCCCGATCGCGAAGTTGCCGACGCGCGCGGACTCATCGACTGGCTCGCCGAACAACCGGAGGTGCAACTCGACGCTCCCGGCGACCCGCACGTCGGAGTCGCCGGCGGATCGTACGGCGGCGCGCTGGCACTGAGCGCAGGCGGCACCGACCCCCGAATCGATTCGATAGCCGCAGCGATCACCTGGAACGACCTGGGTCAGGCACTGTTCCCCAACTACGGCGTCACCTCTGCCGAAGGCCGAGAAACCCTCGGCGACACCGCCACTCCCGCAGCTGCCGAGTACGGCGGACCCGGCGTACTCAAGCGCGGCTGGGCCGGAGTGTTCTTCGGAGTGGGCGCAGCGAGTGCACCGGCCGGCGAAAACGGCGACGCCGGCACCGATTCCAGCACCGACGAGGGCACCTCGGCCTGCGGAAGATTCGCACCCGAATTCTGCGACGCTTACACCCAATCCGCGGTGACCGGAATCCCCAGCCAACAACTGCTCGATCTGCTGACCGCCCACTCGCCGGTCGCGGTGGCGTCGAACATCACCGCACCGACCCTGCTGGTTCAAGGCACCCAGGACACACTGTTCGGCCTGGATCAGGCCGACGCGACGGCGCGTCAGATCGCCGCGGCCGGCGGGAACGTCACCGTGCGATGGTTCGACGGCGGCCACGACGCAGGCGGAACGGACGGCACGAGCGACCGAGCCATCGCCGACTTCTTCGACACGACGCTGCGTGACACCGACGCACCCACCGGCACCGACGCCGAGCCGTTCGTCTACTCCACTCAGCGAGCAGCCGACGAGCGCGGCGGCGATCGCGACCGCCGAATGACGGCTCCTGCATACCCAGGGCTGACCCCCACAACCGATCCCACGCAGACCGAATCGGTGACGTTCACTCCCGCCGCGGAGAACCAGTCGATCATTCGTCCGCCCGGAGCGTCCCCGTCGGCGATCTCGTCGGTACCCGGTTTGGGCTCGGTGCTCTCGACTCTGGGATCGACCGGGGCCGGAGCCGCCCTGACCGCGGACCTACCGGGCCAGTCGGCCACGTTCACCAGCGATCCCGTCGATTCGTCCGTGACGATCACCGGTGCGCCGCGGGTGAACCTACGCGTGGCGTCGCTGGCCGCACCGGGTCAAGCCGTTCTGTTCGCGAAGCTCTACGACGTAGCACCTAACGGCACGAGAACCCTTCCTGGCGGTGCTGTCTCGGCGATCCGACTGCCCGATACCGAGGGCATCGACCCCGTCGACGTCACCGTTGCGCTTCCCGGCATCAGCTACACCGTGCAGCAGGGTCACCGCCTCGAACTGAGCATCTCCACCACCGATCAGGCCTACGCCGTTCCGCTCGAACCGGCGCAGTTCAGCGTGGCCATGACCGACAACACCATCGCGTTGCCCACCGTGCCCGCCGAAGCGAGTGCCAACAGCACCGTTCCGGTGGCTCCGCTGATCGGCATCGGAGTCGTCCTGCTCGCGGTCGCCGGTGCGATCGTCGCCGGAGTCGTGCGAACCCGACGTCGCGCAGTCGCCGAAGTGGACGAGAACCTGATCGACACTCCCCTGGTGATCACCGATCTCGCCAAGACGTACTCCAACGGCTTCCGCGCCGTCGACGGCGTCAGCTTCGAGGTGAAGCAGGGCCAGGTTCTGGGTCTCCTCGGGCCGAACGGCGCAGGGAAAACCACCACCCTGCGCATGCTGATGGGCCTGATCACGCCCACCGGCGGCGACATTCGAGTCTTCGGCCACAAGGTGACGCCCGGAGCCCCGGTGCTGTCCCGGTTGGGCTCGTTCGTCGAGGGATCCGGCTTCCTGCCGCACCTGACCGGAACGCAGAATCTGCGGCTGTACTGGGAAGCGACCGGTCGCCCGATCGAGGACGCTCACCTCGAGGAAGCCCTCGAGATCGCCGACCTCGGCACCGCGATCGAACGCAAGGTCAAGTCGTACAGCCAGGGCATGCGGCAGCGGCTCGCGATAGCCCAGGCCATGCTGGGGCTGCCGGACCTGATGGTCCTCGACGAACCGACCAACGGTCTCGACCCACCCCAGATCAGGACGATGCGCGATGTGCTGATCAATTACGCGAAGACCGGTCGAACCGTGTTGGTGTCGAGCCATCTGCTTGCCGAAGTGGAGCAGACCTGCACCCACGTGGTCGTCATGAATCGCGGATCGGTGATCAGTTCCGGCACTGTCCGCGAACTGACCGCGGCCGGCGGACAAACGGAGATCAGGGTCGACGACGCCACCCGCGCTTCGTCGGTGCTGGGTGCCTCCGGCCACGACGGTGCAGTGATCGTCGACGACGGCACGGTGACCGTCGATCTGACCGACGCAGATGCCGCCGTCGTGATCAGAGAGCTCGTCACCGCAGGGGTATCGGTGCGCGGATTCTCGCAGTCGACGCGCCTGGAAGACGTGTTCCTCGACCTCGTCCACCGAGACAACCCAGGGTCCGACACCAGCAAGGATCGCTCATGAGCACCACACACGCCGACGGGCGCGCTGCCGGGTACACCGGTGGCAGCACCTTGCCGTTCCGTACCGAGTTGCGCAGGCAACTGGGACGTCGCCGCACCCAGCTGGCCATCGGCTTCCTGGCCCTGCTTCCGGTGATCCTGGCCATCGCCTTCACCGTCGGCAGCTCGAATGCGGACTCCGACGCCGATGGGCTCATCGAGCTCGGCACTCGCGGAGGCATGAACTTCACGGTCTTCGCGCTGTTCATGTCGGTGGGATTTCTGCTGATCGTGGTGGTGGCCCTGTTCTTCGGCGACTCGGTGGCAAGCGAAGCGTCGTGGTCGAGTCTGCGATATCTGCTGGCCATTCCCGTGCCCCGGAGTCGACTGCTGACGCAGAAGGCACTGGTGTCGGCGACGCTGTCCAGTGCTGCGATCCTGGTGCTCGTCGGGGTGTCCCTGTTGATCGGCACCGTGATGTACGGGGCGGAGTCGCTCATCACGCCGCTGGGTGAGGGACTGCCCTACGGCACCTCGCTGGTGCGGCTGCTGATCGCAGTCGCGTACATCGGCATCAACCTGCTGTGGGTCGCCGGACTGGCGATGCTGCTGTCGGTGCTCACCGACGCCCCTCTCGGGGCCGTCGGCGGCGCGGTGATGACGTCGATTCTGATGCAGATTCTCGATCAGATCACGGCGCTGGGATCACTTCGGAACTACCTGCCCGGGCACTACGCCAATTCGTGGATCGACGCGTTCGGCACGAGCATCGATTGGAACGACATGGTGGTCGGTTCGTTCTCGGCCATCACGTACGCGGCACTGTTCGGGTTGATCGCGTGGCGACGGTTCGGCACCAAGGACATCACCAGCTGAGGCGACCTACTTCTTGATCGCAGGCCCGAAGACACCCTCGGGAATGACGCCCTGACCGACGATCGACTCGCGCCACGGCGTCGCGAGCGAGACCAGCCGAGCGGCACCGTCCTCACCGAGGGCGGCCCACGGCGAGACGGCGAGGTCGTTGGTGATGTCCTCGACCAACGTGCGGAGATCCTTACCGTCCTGCGTCAGCGCACCGTCGGACGAGAGCAGCTCTCGGTCGGCCAGAGACGCGACCGCCCCGTCCCACTGCTCTGTCGACCAGCCGCGACGCTTGCGGGCGAACTCCTTCTGGAAGCCGTATCCGGTGGCGGTATGGGTGATCAGCGCTTCGAGACCGCTCAGGCCCGCCGTCTGCAGCGCCGCGATGTGACCGTCGCCGCGGTACTCGCGAATCAGGGTCAGGGCGTGCCACAGCACGAGATGCGGAGCTGTGGGCCAGTCGAGCTCGGCATACGCGGCGTACAGGGGTCGACCGTCGTCACCGGGAATTCCACGGGCTGCGATCGACGCCAGGTCTGCGGCCTCGGCCATGTCTGCGGATTCGAGAACCTCAGGGCCGAGCAGCCGGGCGAAAGCGGCATCGAGAGTGGTATAGCGGATGGCCATGATCTCGTCGGGTGACGCGATGTCCCAGGCTGCCGGGATCAGCGGCGCCACCAATTCTCGGTTGAAGTTGTAGAACGTGGCGGTGACGACCCCTGCTCCGACGCGCCCCAGAGGCGCTGCTCGGCCCGCGAAATAACACGCCCGGGGAGGCAACCCGGCGGCGACCAGAGCATCCTGCGTCTCCGGAAGGAAATAGGTCATCGAGTGAATCAGCTCGAGCGCACGAGACGTGCGGCCGGCGGTGGTGGCGTCCATCACTGAACCGTATCCGAACCATTTCGGCTCATTCCGCAGGCTCCACTGAACCTTCCAGCTCATTCCGCAGGCTCCACTGAACCTTCCAGCGCATTCCGCAGGCTCCACTCGCGGCGTCTACCACCCGACCTATTTGAGCCCGGCCGCATCCATCCCGCGCAGTTCCTTCTTCAGATCCTGGATCTCGTCGCGCAGTCGGCCGGCGAGCTCGAACTTGAGCTCGCGTGCCGCGTTCATCATCTGATCGGTCATGTTCTTGATCAGATCGGCCAGCTCGGCACGCGGCATCGACGACACGTCCTGGCCCTCGTACACCCCGGTGCTGACCGACCTACCCGCCTCGCCCTGCGCGCGTCGACCCCGGCTGGCGTTGCGACCGGACCCACCGACCTCGACGACGGAATCGGTGTCCTCGGCCTCCTGATACACCTGGTCGAGGATGTCGGCGATCTTCTTGCGCAGCGGCTGCGGATCGACGCCTCGCTCCTTGTTGTACGCGATCTGCTTCTCGCGCCGACGCTCGGTTTCCTCGATCGCGTAGGTCATCGAATCGGTCATCTTGTCGGCGTACATGTGGACCTCGCCGGAGACGTTTCGCGCAGCACGGCCGATGGTCTGGATGAGGCTGGTACCGCTGCGGAGGAAACCTTCCTTGTCGGCGTCGAGAATCGCCACCAACGAGACTTCGGGCAGGTCGAGACCCTCACGGAGCAGGTTGATGCCCACCAGCACGTCGTACTCGCCCAGCCGCAGCTGCCGGAGCAGTTCGACGCGGCGCAGCGTGTCGATGTCCGAGTGCAGGTAGCGGACACGAATGCCGAGTTCGAGCAGGTAGTCGGTGAGATCCTCCGACATCTTCTTGGTCAGCGTGGTGACCAGCACGCGCTCGTCCTTCTCCGCGCGTTCCCGGATCTGATGAACCAGGTCGTCGATCTGGCCCTTGGTCGGTTTGATGACGACCTTGGGGTCGACGAGTCCGGTGGGACGGATCACCTGCTCGACGAACTCTCCCCCGGTCTGGCCCAGCTCGTACTTGCCCGGAGTTGCCGAAAGGTAGACCGTCTGACCGATTCGCTGGGTGAACTCCTCCCACGTCAACGGTCGGTTGTCGGTTGCGGACGGCAAGCGGAACCCGAAGTCGACGAGGTTGCGCTTGCGCGACATGTCGCCCTCGTACATGGCTCCGATCTGCGGCACCGTCACGTGAGACTCGTCGATGACGAGCAGAAAGTCCTCGGGGAAATAGTCGATCAGCGTGGCGGGCGCGGTGCCTGCACCACGACCGTCGATGTGCCGCGAGTAGTTCTCGATACCCGAGCAGAATCCGACCTGCTTGATCATCTCCAGGTCGTATTGCGTCCGCATCCGAAGCCGCTGAGCCTCGAGCAGTTTTCCTTTGCCCTCCAGCTCGGCGAGCCGACCCTCGAGTTCGGCTTCGATGTCCTTGACGGCTCGTTCCATTCGCTCCGGACCGGCAACGTAGTGCGTGGCCGGGAAGATGCGCACCGAATCCACCTGCCGAACGATGTCGCCGGTGAGCGGATGCAGGTAGTACAGCGCTTCGATCTCGTCGCCGAAGAACTCGATGCGAATGGCCAGTTCCTCGTAGGACGGAATGATCTCGACGGTGTCACCGCGAACCCGGAACGATCCGCGGGTGAAGGCCATGTCGTTGCGGGTGTACTGCACGTCCACCAGCAGCCGGAGCAGCGCGTCACGCTGCACTTCGACGTTGACCTCCAGCTCGATCGACCGATCGACGTACGACTGCGGGGTACCGAGACCGTAGATGCACGACACCGACGCCACCACGACCACATCGCGGCGCGAGAGCAGCGATGCCGTCGCCGAGTGCCGCAGACGTTCGACATCGTCGTTGATGGACGAGTCCTTCTCGATGTAGGTATCGGTCTGCGCTATGTACGCCTCGGGCTGGTAGTAGTCGTAGTACGAGACGAAGTACTCGACTGCATTGTTGGGCAACATGTCTCGCAGCTCGTTCGCCAACTGCGCCGCCAGCGTCTTGTTCGGTGCCATCACCAGGGTTGGTCGCTGCAGCTTCTCGATGAGCCAGGCGGTGGTGGCCGATTTACCGGTACCGGTGGCACCGAGCAGGACGACGTCCTTCTCGTCCGCCTTGATCCGGCGTTCGAGCTCGGCGATGGCGGTCGGCTGATCGCCCGCCGGTACGTGTTCGCTGACGACCTCGAACGCCGGTCCGGTGCGCTCGATTGCGCCCACCGGACGGTGTTCGGAGTGCGCGACAACGGGATGTTCGGATGCAAACGCCATTTCACAAGCGTAGACGCGACCACCGACAAGTTCCGTCGGAGAGACCCACACACCGGTTCCCGGTAGCTTCTACAGGCATGGTCGCTCACACGTCAGCCGGTGCGCACACCGTCGTTCATGCCCCCAAGCACGAGACGTTCGACCTCGTCGCCAAGACGAACGTGGATCCCAAGGGGTTCGTCCGTGTCGTCGACGAATACCGCGTCGAGCCGTGGGGGCTGTACATGGCCCGCCCGTCCGATCACGCCCATTTCGACTACCTGGAGTCCTGGTTGCTGCCTGCTCTGGGGCTGCGGGCCTCGGTGTTCCACTACCTCCCTGCGCACGCCCGCGATCAGGACTACTACGTCGACATCGGCGAGTACACCGCCGGCACCACCCGATGGACATCCGTCGACCACTATCTCGACCTCAGTGTCCGTACCGGCCGCGATTACGACCTGCTGGACGTCGACGAGTTGTTCGACGCTCGGGTGGCGCAACACCTCGACACCCCCACGGCCGAGCTCGCGCTGGCCAGATCCATCACGGCCATCGAAGGACTGACGCGGCACGACTACGACCTGAACGCGTGGCTCGCGTCCGTCGGCATGCCGACCGAGTGGAACGGCAAACCGTCCTGATCGAGCCCGAACCGATTCACGCAGTCCAGTTCGTCTCCTCCGCCCACTGCCATGCCCGACGGTATGCCACATCGAACCACGGGGCCTTCGCGTTCTCGTATGCCTCGATCGCCGATTCGAAGTCGGTGATTCCGGCAGCGGCCTCGGAGGCGCGTCGCTTGATTCCGGAATATTCGGTGGTGATGCTGTCGTCCGCCCGCAGCCAGTCACGAAACAGCAGGGCGAACGTCTGATTCGGCCAGCCGTCCACGCGAATGTGCACGTTCGCCGGCCGACCGGGGTCCGCGCTGCCGTGAAAACGCTTGGACCACACGGCCGGATCGGCTTCGCCGCCGATTCCGTATGCGGGCTTCGGATGGTCGAAATTGCTGGACTCTCGCCGAGGGAACCCAGCCACGCGCAACTGTTCGGCGACGGCATCGGCGTCGTCGAGCCCTCGCACGGTGATCTGGATGTCGATGACGTCCTTGGCGTCGAGGCCGGGCACTGCGGTAGAGCCGACGTGGTCGATTCGGACTGCTTTGTCGGCGCAGGCAAGGGCCAGGCGCGAGATGATGCGTCGGGCCTGCAATTCCCACGAGGGGTCGGCCGTCACCTGTTCCGGATGAACACGCGCGATGATCCCCTCCCTGATGTTGCGCTCGAAGGGAATCAGTCGGTCGTTCCACAGGGCTCGGACATCGTCGTCGACGCTGCCCGGCGCACCGGTGTTGTCGATCCACACGTCGGCCGCGGCTCGGCGCGCATCATCGGTCGCCTGCGCTGCGATCCGCGCGCGGGCGTCGGCCTCGGGCATGCCCCGCTGTCCCGTGAGACGACGCACCCGTTCCTCGGCGTCGACCCACACGATGACCACGAGGTGAAAGAACGGGCCCATCGATCCCTCGACGAGCAGTGGAATGTCTTGCACCACAACGGCATCCGGCGCTGCTCCGTCGATGATCTCGGCGGTGCGCGCACCGACCAACGGATGAACGATGGCGTTGAGCTTCTTGCGGGATTCCTCGTCGCCGAATGCCTTGGCCGCCAAGGCCGGACGGTCGAGCGAGCCATCGGGTGCAAGAATGTCGGCTCCGAAGGTATCGGTCAATTGTTGCAGCCCAGGTGTTCCCGGCTCCACGACTTCACGGGCCAGTAGATCGGAGTCGACGAGCACTCCCCCGAGTTCGGTCAGCACCTTCGCAACGGTCGATTTTCCGGCACCTATTCCACCGGTCAGTCCCAGTCTCAGCATGCACCCAGTCTGACACTCGAACACGCCGAAGCACACCAGCCTCAAATGCACCGCTTTCGGAGTTCGGTCGGTTATCTTCGACGAGCGCGACCTCGATGTGCCGACCCACCGCTATTGAAAAGGACACCCATGCGAAGCAATCAGATCCAACCGGGTCGGCACCGCCTTGGCATGGATGCAGGCGTTCATTGCATTCTCATCCCGGAAGTAGCCTCGGCGTTGGCCGACCATCGGCGCAACTGGTTCACCAACCTCCTGACCCCCGCCCGCCACAGCTTCGCCACCATGCGCAAGCGCACGGAGAGCGTCGGCCAGTGGAGTCCAGCCACCGCCGCGTAGTTCGCACTCCCCCTCCACCATGGGCCCGGTTCATCCGAACCGGGTCCATTGTCGTGTCCGCAGGGTTCCTACTCACCTGATTCGAACGAGAAAGCCCCGGTTCTCGTGGAGAGAACCGGGGCTCGGTGTCACACCCTCACGGGCGGACCACATCTATCAGGCGTTGCCCGACAGCTTCTCGCGAAGTGCAGCGAGCTGCGCATCGCTGGCCAGCGATCCACCGGTCGAGGCCGGAGCCGACGCTGCGGGAGCGTCGCCTTCTGCATCGGCGGGAGCCTGACCCGACTCGGAGGAGTAGTTGGTGTTGGCGGCTTCGGCAGCTTCGTCCTTGGCCGTCTTCTCCATCTGAGCGGTGTGCATCTTGTGGCGACGCTCTGCCTCGGCGTAGCGGCCTTCCCACTCTTCACGCTGCTTCTCGTAACCTTCGAGCCATTCGTTGGTCTCGGAGTCGAAGCCCTCGGGGAAGATGTAGTTGCCACCCTCGTCGTACGAGTCGGCCATGCCGTACTTGGACGGATCGAACTCTTCTGCGTAGTCCTCGTTGGCCTGCTTGAGGCTCAACGAAATCCGGCGACGCTCGAGATCGATGTCGATGACCTTGACGAGTGCGTCGTCGCCGACACCCACGACCTGGTCCGGAACCTCCACGTGGCGCTCGGCCAGCTCGGAGATGTGCACGAGGCCCTCGATGCCCTCTTCGACGCGCACGAATGCACCGAAGGGAACCAGCTTGGTGACCTTGCCGGGCACGATCTGGCCGATCGCATGGGTGCGAGCGAACTGGCGCCACGGATCTTCCTGAGTTGCCTTGAGCGACAGGGAAACACGCTCGCGGTCCAAGTCGACGTCGAGAACCTCGACGGTGACCTCGGTGCCGACCTCGACAACCTCGGACGGGTGATCGATGTGCTTCCAGGACAGCTCGGAGACGTGCACGAGTCCGTCGACGCCACCCAGGTCCACGAAGGCACCGAAGTTGACGATGGAGGACACGACGCCCTTGCGGACCTGGCCCTTCTGGAGCTGGTGCAGGAACTCGCTGCGGACCTCGGACTGGGTCTGCTCGAGCCATGCGCGGCGCGACAGGACCACGTTGTTGCGGTTCTTGTCGAGCTCGATGATCTTGGCCTCGATCTCCTTGCCGACGTACGGCTGGAGGTCGCGGACGCGACGCATCTCGACGAGCGAGGCGGGAAGGAAGCCACGGAGACCGATGTCGAGGATGAGTCCACCCTTGACGACCTCGATGACGGTGCCCTTGACGGCCTCGTCCTTCTCCTTGAGCTCCTCGATCGTGCCCCAAGCGCGCTCGTACTGAGCTCGCTTCTTGGACAGGATCAAACGGCCTTCCTTGTCCTCCTTGGTGAGGACGAGTGCTTCGATCTCATCTCCCACGGAGACGACCTCGTTGGGGTCGACGTCGTGCTTGATGGAGAGCTCGCGGGAAGGAATGACGCCTTCGGTCTTGTAACCGATGTCGAGTAGAACCTCGTCACGATCGACCTTGACGATGGTGCCCTCGACGATGTCACCATCGTTGAAGTACTTGATCGTGGCGTCGATGGCGGCGAGAAAATCCTCTGCGGAGCCGATATCGTTGACGGCTACCTGCGGTGAGGTTGTGGTTGAGGGCATGTGTTGAGTTGCTCCGGACGGGTTGGGTATCGGTTGATGGATGTTCGGTCGGACTTGTGAAACGTGTGCAACACGAGCACATTCCGCGGAACCGTTGCCGGGTCCGCATGCGTCGACGCCGGGCGGACCCGGCCTGGGCGCAGCATGAACACACTCGCGTTGAACAGGGTACGCGATGCCGCAGTACCAGCACAAACCCGGTTAGAGTCGGCGTGTGACCGATCTTTCCACACCGTCGTCCACTCCCGGCCGCGGCCGAATCGATTCGGTCGCGAGCGACCGCGCGAGTCGCCTCTGGTGGGATTCCGACGCCGAGAGCTACCACCGTACGCACGGCGCGTTTCTGGGAGTGACGACCGAATCCGGGGAGTTCGTCTGGTGCCCGGAGGGGCTGCACGAGGGCGACGTGCATCTGCTGGGCGACGTCGTGGGCAAGGACGTCCTCGAGGTGGGCTGCGGCAGCGCACCGTGCGCCCGCTGGCTCGGGACCCAGGGTGCGCGCGCGATCGGTCTCGACATCTCGATGGGCATGTTGCAGCGCGGCGTCGATGCCATGGCCGCGGGCGGGTCGACGGTTCCGCTGGTGCAGGCCAGTGCCGAGTCCTTGCCGTTCGCCGACGAGCGGTTCGACATCGTCTGCTCGGCATTCGGTGCGGTGCCGTTCGTCGCGGACTCCGCCAATGTGATGAAGGAAGTGGCGCGGGTACTGCGGCCGGGCGGGATCTGGGTGTTCGCCGTCAATCATCCGATGCGCTGGGTGTTCCCCGACGACCCCGGGGTGGGCGGTCTGACCGCGACGATTCCGTACTTCGACCGGACCCCCTACGTCGAGTACGACGCCGACGGGACCCCCAATTACGTGGAGCATCACCGCACGATCGGTGATCGCGTGCGCGAGCTGGTCGCCGCCGGCCTCGAGGTTCGCGACATCGTCGAACCGGACTGGCCGGAGTGGCTCGACCGTGAGTGGGGTCAGTGGAGCCCACTGCGCGGGCAACTCTTTCCCGGCACCGCGATCTTCAGCAGCCGCAAGCCCCTCTGACCGAGAGTGCCGCGATCAGCGCCGATGCACCCGGGCTTCGACGGCCTCCGTGAATGCACTGGTCGAGGCCTGCCCGCCGAGGTCTGCTGTCGCGACCCCGGATTCGACCGTGGCGTCGACTGCGTGTCGGATCCTGCCCGCGGCCGCGGCCAACCGTTCGTCCCGATGCCGTGGGGCGAGCCACTCGAGCAGCATCGCGGCCGACAGGAAGAGCGCCGTCGGATTGGCACGGTTCTTGCCTGCGATGTCCGGTGCCGATCCGTGCGAGGCCTGGGCCATCGCCTGCGTTTCCGAGGAGTTGATCGACGGCGCGGTGCCCAGCGACCCGGACAGCTCACCCGTCAGATCCGACAGAATATCGCCGAACATGTTCTCGGCCACGATGACGTCGTACTCCTCGCCCCGTCGAACCAGGTGTGCTGCAAGGGCATCGACGTGTTCCTCGGTGACCTCGACGTGCGGAAACTGTTCTCCCACTGCGCGGCACGCATCGCGGAACAGTCCCGTCGTCATCGACAGCACGTTGGTCTTGTGCACGATCGTCAGCTTTCGATTGCGTCGCTCGGCCAACGAGAACGCTTCGTGAGCAATGCGTTCGCAGGCCGCGCGGGTGAACACTCCGACCGCCAGAGCCACATCGGGGGTGGGCATGAACTCCCCGCTGCCGACGAACATGTTGCGATCGGCATAGAACCCCTCGGTGTTCTCCCGCACGACCACCAGATCCATTCGCGGCGATACCGCTCGTACGCCGGGCAGTGCCTTCGCCGGCCGGATGTTGGCGAACAGATCGAAGTTCTTGCGAATCCGTCCGCCCGGAGTCAGCTGCGATCGGAACGGCTCCGGATACGAGGCGCTGTCGTGCGGTCCGAGAATCCAGCTTTCGAGCTCGCCCAACTTCGCGAGCGTGGAATCGGGTATGGGCGTCCCGTGCTCGTCGACGGCACCGAGCCCCAGCGGCAGGTGCACCCAGTCGACAGCCGGTCCACCGGCGGCCGCGAGGGCCGCGTCGACCACCCGGATCGTCGCGGGCACGATCTCGTGGCCGATCCCGTCGCCGGTCATGGCCCCGATCCGTAGTGCCGTTGCATTGTGACCGTCCGTCTGCGACATCATGGCCTCCATGGTGCAGTCCGCAGAACTTCTCCTCGACTCCGGCCTCGACGCAGCGGTTCGCCGCGAGTGGGCGGCACTGTCCGACGCCGGCCTCCCGAGCCAGAACCGGCACCGCGGTGAGTCGAACCGCCCGCACGTCACCGTCGCGGTGGCGTCGTCGATGCCGGACGCGGTGGACGACGGTGATGCGGTCCGCTTCGATCCGTTCGATGTGCGTCTCGGTGGGCTCGTGGTGTTCGGTGGTCGATCGATCACCCTGGCGAGACTGGTGGTTCCATCGAGCGAGTTGCTCGATCTGCACGCCCGGCTGTACGAGGCCGTGGGCGAACGTTCGCTCGATCACCTCGAACCCGGCCGATGGACGCCGCACGTGACGGTGGCCCGACGGTTGACGCCCGAGGAGGCAGGAGCAGCGGTGCGCCTGCTCTCGGTGGACGTCGACGATCTGGTCGGATCTGCAGTTGCGCTGCGCCGATGGGACGGCGAGGCCAAGCGCGAATGGCGGATCGGCTGACCTGGGCACCCTAGAACCGGAAGTCGCCGAATTGAGTCACCTCCGCGTGGGTATCGGGAGCGAAGCCTGCGATCACGAGGGCGTCGAGGGCCAGGAACAACAGCACAACTACCAATACAATTGTCATGCCGCTAGCTTCCAACCCGCGGGAAGCGTGCACGAGTGGCAGTAACGCCATATATCGACGATTTTCTGCCATACTTCTGGGCATGCTGAAACGAGTGGTCGTCGCGCTGATGCCGTTGACAGAACAGTTCGAGCTGGGCGTTGCCTGCGAAGTATTCGGATTCGATCGCTCGGACGAGGGCCTCCCCACCTACGACTTCTCCCTGATCGCAGGTGTACCCGAACCGATCCGCACCCGCGTCGGCTACACCATCGACGTGCCACACGATCTCGACAGCCTCGACAGCGCCGATCTGATCATCATTCCGGCCGGCGGCACCGAAGCCGCCGAGGACGGGACGTATGTCTGCGGAGTCGGATACAACTCGTCCATCGAGCCATTACTGGCCAAACTTCGCGCAGCCGTCGACAGGGGTGCCATGGTCGCCAGCCTGTGCAACGGCGCGTTCGTCCTGGGCAAGGCCGGACTGCTCGACGGCCGCCCCTGTACGACGCATTGGCGGCATTCCGCACTGCTGGCCGCGAAATACCCACTCGCGCAGGTCGATCCGAACGTCCTCTACGTCGACGACGGAAACGTACTGACCAGCGCTGGCACGGCAGCCGGCATCGACCTGTGCCTGCACATCGTGCGCAAGTACCAGGGCAGCGTCGTGGCCAACGGGATCGCCCGCCGGATGGTCGTTCCTCCGCATCGTGACGGCGGCCAGGCTCAATTCGTCACCAGTCCCCTGCCCGCCACTCGCACCGAGACACTGGCTCCGCTGCTGGACTGGATGACCGAGAATCTCGACTCCGAGCTCACCATCGGTCGATTGGCGGCGCGGGTGAACATGTCGGCGCGCACCTTCGCCCGCAAGTTCGCGGCCGAGACCGGAACGACGCCTGCACGTTGGCTCAACGACCAACGAGTACTGGCAGCGCAGCAGCTGCTGGAGAACTCGGATCTGCCGATGGATTCGATCGCCGAGGTGGTCGGCTTCGGAAACGCCGCGGCCCTGAGGCAGCATTTCGTGCGATTGCGATGCACCACGCCCAATTCGTATCGCCGCACGTTCCGTGCCGCACCCCAGCCCGCCTGAGCAGGGGGCCGCACACAGCCGGGATGATTCCGGCGAGTACCTGCGTTGAGTCACACCAGAAGCGCAATCAATCGAAAGGGACCGCGTGGCCACTCAGACTTTGACCCAGCAGAATTTCGACGAGATCGTGACGAGCAACGACGTGGTGTTGGTCGATTTCTGGGCGTCCTGGTGCGGACCGTGCCGCCAGTTCGCGCCCACCTTCGAGAAGTCGTCCGACGCGCACCCCGACGTCGTGCACGCCAAGGTCGACACCGAGGCCGAGCAGGGCCTCGCTGCGGCAGCGCAGATCCAGTCGATCCCGACGATCATGGCGTTCCGCGAAGGAATTCTCGTCTACGCACAGCCCGGTGCACTGCCTGCACCGGCGCTCGAGGACCTCGTCGGTCAGATCAAGGCACTCGACATGGACGTCGTGCGCCAGCAGATCGCCGAGCAGGCTCCCGCGGCGGAGTAGTTTCTCCTCGCTCGTAACCAACGAAGGGCCGCTCACCGACCTCGGTGAGCGGCCCTTCGTCTGGCCATAGGTCGAATCAGTGGGCAGCGGCGTCCCAGCTGCGACCGGTGCCGACCGAGACTTCCAGGGGCACCGACAGTTCGATGGCCGAGGACATCTTGTCGCGTACCAGTGCCTCGACTTCCTCGCGCTCGGATTCGACGACTTCGAGCACCAATTCGTCGTGCACCTGCAAGAGCATTCGCGACTTCAGCGTCGACTCCGCCAGCGACCGGTGCACGTCGATCATCGCGACCTTGATGATGTCTGCGGCGGTGCCCTGGATGGGCGCATTGAGGGCGGCCCGCTCGGCGACCTCGCGGCGCTGACGATTGTCGCTGTTGAGATCGGGCAAGTAGCGGCGCCTGCCGTACAGCGTGGAGGTGTACCCCACCTTGCGCGCCTCCTCGACGGCGTTGCGCAGATAGTCACGGACGCCGCCGAACCGCGCGAAGTACGCCTCCATCTGCTGCTTCGCCTCGTCGGTGGAGATCTTGAGCTGCGCGGCGAGACCGAATGCGCTCAGTCCGTAGGCCAGTCCGTACGACATGGCCTTGACCCGGCGGCGCAGTTCGGGGGTGACCTCCTCGATCGGCACCCCGAACGCGCGGGCACCGACGAAACTGTGCAGATCCTCGCCGGTGTTGAACGCCTCGATCAGCCCTTCGTCGCCGGAGACGTGCGCCATGATGCGCATCTCGATCTGGCTGTAGTCGGCCGTGAGCAGAGTGTCGTACCCGGCCCCGACGACGAAGCCGTCACGGATGTGGCGTCCCGCCTCGTTGCGTACCGGAATGTTCTGCAGGTTCGGCTCGGTGGACGACAGTCGTCCGGTGGCCGCGACCGTCTGATTGAACGTGGTGTGGATGCGACCGTCGTCGGCCACGGATTTCAGCAGGCCGTCGACCGTCACCTTCATCCGTGTCGCATCTCGGTGGTCGAGCAGGAACTTCAGGAACGGATGCTCGGTCTTCTCGAACAACCCTTGCAGCGCATCGGCATCGGTGGTGTACCCGGTCTTGGTCTTCTTCGTCTTGGGCATGTCGAGTTCCTCGAACAGCACCACCTGCAACTGCTTGGGTGACCCGAGGTTGATCTGCTTGTCGATCACGCCGTAGGCGGAGTTCGCGGCCTCGTCCACCTGGGCGGCGAATCCGGACTGCAGTGCGCGCAGATGATCACCGTTCACGGCGATACCCGTTGCCTCGACATCGGCCAACACCGTCAGCAGCGGCAGCTCCATCTCGGAGAGCAGAGTGGTCGACTCGATGGCGGCGAGCTCGGCGTCCAGCGCGTCGGCCAGGTCGATGACGGCCCGCGCCTTGAGAATCTCGCCCTCTGCGAACGCCGCATCGGCGGTGTCCTCGGCATCGAGCAACGACATCTGGCCTTCACCCGCATCCTCGACTCGGAGTTCGCGTTTGAGGTAGCGCAACGACAGGTCGTCGAGGTTGAACGATCGCTGACCGGGCCGCACCAGGTACGCCGCCAGCGCTGTGTCGGTAGTCAACCCGTCGAGGGTCCAGCCGCGCCCCCGAACCGCATGCAGAGCCCACTTGGCCTCGTGCAGAGCCTTCGGTCGTGCCGGATCGGCGAGCCAGGCGGCGAGTGCCTGCTCGTCGGATTCGTCCAGGGCGGTCGTCGTTACGAACGCGCCTTCCCCGTCGGCCGCGGCGATCGCCACCGACGTCGCGTCGCTGTCGAACGGCCTACGCGGGCCGAGGATCGACAGCCCGCTTCGACGGCCGTCGGATGCGTGTTCTTCCAGCCACGCGGCCAGTTCGCCCGGCGCGACGATGCCGCCGCGGACGTCGAACCCTTCCTCCGCTTCGGGCTCGACCGACGCGAGAGTCTCGAACAGCCGGTCCCGCAGAATGCGGAACTCCAGATCGTCGAACAGGGCGTGGATCTTCTCGCGATCCCACGGAGCCAGTTCGAGCTGATCGGGGGTGTAGGGCAACGGCACATCGCGGACCATCTCGGTGAGCTCGCGATTGAGCACCACACTCGACAGGTTGGCGCGCAGTGCATCTCCCACTTTGCCCTTGACCTTGTCCACGTTGTCGACCAGAGCGGTGAGGGAACCGTATTCGATGATCCACTTGGTCGCGGTCTTCTCGCCGACTCCGGGAATGCCGGGAAGGTTGTCGCTCGGGTCGCCGCGCAAGGCCGCGAAGTCCGGATACTGCGATGGCGTCAATCCGTACTTCGTGGCGACCTCGTCGGGGGTGAACCGAGTCAGATCCGAGACGCCCTTGCGCGGATACAACACCGTGACGTTGTCGGTCACCAACTGCAGCGCGTCGCGGTCGCCGGTGACCACCAGAACGCGGTAGCCGAGCGCCTCCGCCTGGGTCACCAGCGTGGCGATGATGTCGTCTGCTTCGAAGCCCGCCTCTGCCATCACCGGGATACCCATGGCCCCGAGCACGTCCTTGGTGATGTCGACCTGACCGGCGAACTCGTCGGGCGTCTTGCTGCGGTTGGCCTTGTATTCGGGGTACCGCTCGGCGCGGAAGGTCTGCCGCGAGACGTCGAACGCCGCCGCGATATGTGTCGGCTTCTCGTCCCGCAGCAGATTGATCAACATCGAGGTGAACCCGTACACGGCATTGGTGGACTGACCGCTGGTGGTCTTGAAGTTGTCCGCAGGCAACGCGAAGAAGGCCCGGAACGCCATCGAGTGGCCGTCGATGAGCAGCAACGTAGGCCGCTCCTCGCCCGCTTTCCCATCGGTCTCGGCTGCCGGCGCTGCACTTTTCTCCGTTACTGGGCTCACGGTTGACCAGTCTAGGGAGCGGGTCCGACAACTCGTAGCCGGATGCACGCGCCGCGGCTCGATCGCAGTCACGGCGAGCGTCGCGCACCGCGAAACACAACCGATACTTTCCGGAAATCTCAGTCGCCGATTTTGCGTCGTTTCAGCGGATAGAGTCCGACAATTGCAGGAAACCCACATACCCGTGGCACAACGACAACCGTCCGGAGGACGTGCGTGGCTCCAAATGTTCGATGGACCAGAAAGGTGCAACCGCCGAGGTTGCGCGCAAGATCTGCCGTTCGGCTCCTTCAGCGAACACTCCTACTCGCCGTTCTGAGTTCCATTGCCGCGCTGCTGTTCAGTGCGCCGGCATTGGCCCAGGAACCTACCCCCACTCCCCCGGCAGCGCCGGGGACCAGTGCCGAACAGACACCACCGGCGGACGCGGTCAGCGTCGCCGGATCCCTGAACAACGGTGGCGAACGACTCGTCGGCATCGACGTCGCGGCGCTCGACGCGTCCGGCTCCGAAGTCGCCCGTACCACCAGTGAAACCGGGGGCCGGTGGACCCTCGAACTGTCTCCCGGCACCTACACGTTCCAGGTGGTTCAGGAAACGCTCCCCGACGGCGTCAGCGTCCAGGGCGAGGTCCAGCGCGATGTGCAGGCCGGGCGTTCCAACACCGTCATCTTCTCGTTCGGTGAGGCCAGAACCGCCACCACCATTCCGTTCTACGAGAAGTTCGTTCGCACCACCGTCGACGGCTTCCGTTTCGGCCTCGTCATCGCGCTCGCCGCGGTCGGGCTGAGTCTGATCTTCGGCACCACCGGTCTGACGAACTTCGCACACGGAGAACTCGTCACACTCGGTGCCGTCGCGGCGTGGTTCTTCAACGTCAGTGTGGGGATACAGCTGATCCCGGCCACGCTGCTCGCGATAGTCGTCGGAGTCGCGATCGGCTGGCTCAACAATGCCCTGATCTGGCGGCCGTTACGCAAGCGGCGAACCGGCCTCATCGCTCAGCTGGTGGTGACGATCGGCCTCGCGATCGCACTGCGTTATCTCATCCTGATCTTCTTCTCGGACCGTTCCGAACCCTTCGACGACTACCAGGCTCAGACCGAGAACGACTGGGGTCCGCTGTCGATCACCAACGTCAACCTCGCCTGCATCGTCATCAGCATCGTCGTCCTGGTGGGCGTTGCACTGATGTTGCAGCGCACCAAGATCGGCAAGGCCATGCGCGCGGTCGCCGACAACCGGGACCTCGCTGCGTCCTCGGGCATCAACGTCGAGCGTGTGGTCACGTTCGTCTGGTGCCTCGGCGGCGGCCTGGCTGCCCTCGGCGGCGTGCTGTTCGGGCTCTCCGAACTCGGCGGTCGCGTCCAGTGGGAGATGGGCTTCAAACTCCTGTTGCTCATGTTCGCCGGCATCACACTCGGTGGACTGGGAACGGCCTACGGCGCATTCCTCGGTTGCGTCATCGTCGGTCTGCTCGTGCAGTGGTCGACGCTGGTCATCAATCCCGATCTCAAATACATCGGAGGGTTGCTCGTCTTGATTCTCATCCTCGTCGTCCGTCCACAGGGCATCCTCGGCTCGCGACAAAGGATCGGGTGACCTTCACATGGATATCATCGGCGCACTTCAGATCTCACTCGCTCAGCTGGTCGGCCCGTCGGCCATCTTCTACGCTCTGCTCGCCATCGGCCTGAACCTGCACTTCGGCTACGCCGGACTGCTCAACTTCGGCCAGATCGGCTTCGCACTGCTCGGCGGCTACGGCGTCGGCATCACCACCATCACCTACGAACAGCCGCTCTGGCTCGGCATTCTGGTCGGACTCGCCGCGGCGGGGCTTCTCGCCCTGGTGCTCGGCATTCCGACTCTGCGACTGCGAGCCGACTATCTCGCGATCGTCACCATCGCCGCCTCGGAAATTCTGCGACTGGTGTTTCGCTCCACCGCAACGGATTCGGTGACCAAGTCGACCAACGGCATCACCGGTTTCGCCGGCCCGTTCACCAGCATGAGTCCGTTCGAGGGTGGCAAGTCCTACGAATTCATCGGCGTGCGCTTCCTCGGCAACGATCTGTGGGCCATGCTCGTCGGCTGGACCCTGGTTCTGCTGCTGTGCGGCGTGGTGTACCTGCTGACGCACAGCCCGTGGGGACGCGTCCTCAAGGCTGTCCGTGAAGACGAGGACGCAGCCCGTTCGCTGGGCAAGAACGTGTTCGTCTACAAGATGCAGGCACTGGTTCTCGGTGGCGTCATCGGCGGTATGGGCGGTGTGTTCAACGCACTGCAGACCCAGTCCATCAACCCGGACTTCTACTCGACGGCGCAGACGTTCTTCGCCTTCGGTGCCCTGATTCTCGGTGGTGCCGCCACGGTGTTCGGCCCCGTCCTGGGCGCGATGCTCTTCTGGTTCCTGCTGTCCATTCCCGATGCGATTCTGCGACAACTGATCTCCGGCGACGACCCGGTGCTCAACCTCACCGGCGCGCAGGTCGGTGCCACGCGGTTCGTGCTCCTGGGAATCCTGATCGCCGTCTTGATGGTGTTCAGACCTCAGGGCATTCTCGGCAACAAGCGAGAGGTTCAACTCAATGCCTGACCCGAGCAAGGATGCCGCCGCAACCGCGGCACCGAGCAAGAAAGCAAGCACACTCGAATCCCGTGCGGCCAAAGCACTCTCGAGTGATCAGCGGTCGGCGTTGTTCGCCGGTGTCGCCAACGAACCCGGATCCGCCAAGCCCGACGCCACCCTCGTGGTCGACGGCGTCTCGCGCACCTTCGGTGGCCTGAAAGCCGTCGACGTGGCGCACCTGGAAATCCAGCGTGGCTGCATCACCGGACTCATCGGGCCCAACGGCGCAGGCAAGACCACCCTGTTCAACCTGCTCACGGGATTCGATCGACCCGACACCGGAACCTGGTCGATGGACGGCCAGGAACTGGGTCGGATGCATCCGCACCAGGTGGCACGCAAAGGTGTCGTCCGTACGTTCCAGTTGACCAAGGCGCTGTCGAAACTGACTGTGCTGGACAACGTTCGGCTGGGCGCAACCGGTCAGCGCGGCGAGCGCATGATCAACACGTTCATGCCGTGGACGTGGAAGGCCCAGGAACGTCAGATCACCGAACGCGCCTACGAGCTGTTGGGGCGCTTCAAGCTCGACGCCAAGGCCGACGACCTGGCCGGCTCGTTGTCCGGCGGCCAACGCAAGCTGCTCGAGATGGCGCGCGCGCTGATGACCGATCCGTCGGTGGTCATGCTCGACGAGCCGATGGCCGGGGTCAATCCTGCTCTGACACAGTCGCTTCTCGGGCACATCAAGTCGCTTCGCGACGACGGTATGACGGTGGTGTTCGTCGAGCACGACATGGACGTCATCCGAGACATCAGTGACTGGGTGGTGGTGATGGCACAGGGCAGCATCATTGCCGAGTCCACCCCCGAGGAGCTCTCCAACAACGGAGCCGTCGTCGATGCGTATCTCGGTAGCCATCACGATCAGGCTCTGGAATTCGATGCCGACGGCAATCCGGTCGGTGCCACTGCGGAGCTCGCAGAGGCACTGAAGAAGGCCGAGGCCGAGGAACTCGAAGCGGGAGGCGACCTCTCGGAGCCGGAGTTCGTACGCCCGGTGGTAACCGACGTGACCGAAGGCGGCTCGCACCGGGCCGAGGAGGACAAACGATGAGCGAACAGACATTGACGCCGGCAGAGTTCGCCGCGACACCCGAGGAGCACGCCCGCCTCGCCGAAGGTGCACTGCTACGCGCCGACGGGTTGGTGGCCGGGTACATCCCGGGCGTCAACATCCTCAGTGAATGCAACTTCTTCCTCAACGACGGGGAGATCGTCGGCATCATCGGACCCAACGGAGCCGGGAAGTCGACCCTCCTCAAGACCCTGTTCGGGCTGGTCGCCGTCCGTGAGGGCAGCGTGAAACTGCGAGGTGACAACATCACCTCCGCCGAAGCGCACGTCCTGGTCACCAAGGGAGTCGGCTACGTTCCGCAGACGCAGAACGTGTTTCCGTCGCTCACCATCGAAGAGAACCTCGAAATGGGAATCTATCTGCGTCCCAAGAAGTTCGGCGAGCGTTTCGAGTTCGTCAGCGAGCTGTTTCCGCTGCTCGGTGAGCGCAAGAAGGTCAAGGCGGGCGCGCTGTCCGGCGGCGAGCGCCAGATGGTCGCCATGGGACGCGCTCTGATGATGGAGCCGTCGGTACTGCTGCTCGACGAACCGTCGGCCGGACTGTCACCGATGTTCCAGGACGAGGTGTTCATCCGCTGCAAGAAGATCAATGCAGCGGGCGTCTCGATCATCATGGTCGAGCAGAACGCCCGTCGTTGCCTTCAGATCTGCGACCGCGGCTACGTCCTCGATCAGGGCCGTAACGCCTACACCGACACCGGTCCGGCGTTGATGAACGACCCGAAGGTGATCGAGCTGTATCTCGGCACCCTGGCGGGAAGCAAAGAGAAGAAGTAGCTCCTCGGCAACGACGAAGGCCCCGGTTCGATCGACATCGAATCGGGGCCTTCTCGTTTGCCGTCGAACATGCGACACATACGAAAACCTCTGGGCCCGAGTCCTGATCGAGGACTCGGGCCCAGAGGCTGTGTGACAGTTACAGATCACTCACCGACGACGATGTAACCGTCCGTCGTCAGGGTGTTGTCCGGTCCCAAGACCAGGTTGCCGTAGGAACCGGTGGCGGGCTCTCCTGCATCACTGAAGTTCAGCGCGCCGGTGATTCCGTCGTAGTCGATATCGGTTCCGGCCTTGACGAGCGGAAGGCACTCGGCGTAGCTGGTGCACTTGGTGCCGTCCTTGGTGACGCTGTTGATGTTCGCAGCGATGTCGGTACCTGCCGTCGACTTGGCCTGCTCGGCAGCGAGCGCCGAGATGACCACCGCGTCGTAGGACTCGCCGGCGTAGTTGAAGTCCACCAGGGCCGGATCGACGACCTTGAGACGATCCTGGAATCCGGTGCCGACATCGGTCAACGGGGTGGTGCCACGCATCGTATCGAGCAGACCTGCTGCGACCGACTCGCCGAGGGCGTTACCCATGTTGCCGTCGACGCCGTAGACCAGCGTGCCGTCGGACGGTCCGATGCCGATCTCGTGCATACGGGTGATGATCTTCGCGGACTCCTCGAAGCCGATGATGGCCACGGCGTCCGGGTTGAAGTTCTTCACACCGTCGACCTCGGCGTTGAACGACTGTGCGTTCGGGTCGTAGATCGTGGTCTGGATCTGGTCCGCCGCGATGCCCGCCTCTTCGAGGTTGTCCGCGGTGTTCGCGGCCAGTCCGGTGCCGTACGGGTCGTTGAGCGCGAGGATGGCGACGCGCTGCGCACCGTCCTGGGCGATCAGCTGGGACAGGGCCTGTGCCTGCAGCACGTCGGTGGGTGCGGTACGGAAGTACTGACCCTTGTCCGGGTAGCAGACGAACTGATCGGAGGTGTTGGCCGGCGAGAACTGCACGACGCCTGCGCTGGCGATCTTGTCGATGACCTTGAGCGAGACCGAGGACGACGCTGCACCGACGATGACGTCGGAGCCGCCGGCGAGCAGGCGGTCGACCGTGGTGTTGGCGGTATCGGTCGTCGTGTCGCCCGAGTCACCGGGGATGAGCGTGACGGGCTGCTCGAGGACGCCACCGGCTTCGTTGACGTCGTTGACGGCCAACTGAACGCCGGCAACTTCGGGTGGGCCGAGGAAGGCCAGGGTTCCGGTCTCGGGGAGGAGTGTTCCCACCACCAGCGGTGCCGTGTCCGGGGTTGCCCCGGCAGTGGCCTGCTCGGGCGTGCAGTCGGTGGAGACGGTCGTTTCCGCGGCTGCAGTGCCGCCGCTGGCACTGGTGGAGTCGGTCGAGCCCGAGTCGTCGCTCGACGAACAGCCGAACAGTGCGAGCGAGGTAACGCTCAGCACCGCAGCCGTGCGGACATAGGTCCGAATTGCCATCTAGGTTCTCCTTGAAATTGCTCGTCGATGAAGCGCACCTGAGTTACATGTGGCTCACGTGTGGGTCAGACGCTAATGCTCGGAGCTGATTCGCAAGGCCTAGAACGACGCTCGTGACCTGACTGTGACCTAGGGAGTCGAAGTTTTACGTGGCCGTAGCTTTCGCGGGCCGATCAGCTCTCTGCCGCAGGCTTGTTCGCAGGGGTACCGAGCGTGTCGATCACGACCTCCGCGACGGCCTTCATCGTCGTCCTGCGATCCATCGCCGCTCGCTGAATCCACTTGAACGCCTGCGGTTCTGTGAGCGATTGCGATTCCATCAGGATGCCCTTGGCCTTCTCGATGAGCTTGCGCGTCTCGAGCCGGTCCTGCAGATCCACGATCTCGGATTCGAGCGCGGAGATCTCACCGAAACGGCTCGCGGCCAACTCCACCGCAGGCATCAGATCGGCTTTGGTGAACGGCTTGACCAGATACGCCATCGCTCCGGCATCGCGAGCCTTCTCCACCAGCTCGCGTTGACTGAACGCGGTGAGAATGACGACGGGCGCAATGCGCTTCTCGGCGATCTCCGATGCCGCATCGATTCCGTCCCGACGCGGCATCTTGACGTCCATGATGACCAGATCGGGACGCAGTTCGACGGCCAACTCCACCGCCTGCTGACCGTCGGCCGCTTCACCGACCACGTCGTAGCCCTCCTCGCGGAGCATCTCCACGAGATCCAATCGGATCAGGGATTCGTCCTCCGCCACCACCACGCGAAGCGGGGGCTTGCCAGTACCGTGCGCACCAGGAGCATTCATCTGTATCGGTCTCCTTTGACTGTCATCGCCCATCAGGGCCGTCGAGCATCTGAAGGGTACCGGTGCACGACGCCGAAAGCGCATCTTCTAAACTCGTCAATCGTTGCTTGAAAGACGCCAGCCCTCGTATCCCAATTGGCAGAGGAAACGGATTCAAAACCCGTCCAGTGTGAGTTCGAGTCTCACCGAGGGCACCACAACACCACCCGTCGGGTCGGACGACGGTGAAGGCATTCCACAATCGCGCCTACAGTGGAGTGATGTACATACCCAGCAGTCTTCGTTGCCATGACACCAGTGCAGGCAGTTTGTGCGCAGCGAAGGTCGACCACCGGTTCGGGGATTCGGCGGACCAGTCGGCGCAGTGGGTTTATTACACCTGCAGCGCCGATTCCACCCACGAGACCGGTTACGTCGACCGCCTGGTGACTGCCTGAATCATGTTCGTAGAACGTGCCTACGTCCACGCCGACGATGTCGGATCGGAGTGGCCCTTCACGGTGCCCGCAGTCGCCGACCTCGCTCGCGACGGACTCGAGTTCCTGGCACCGGTGACAATTCTGGTCGGCGACAACGGTTCCGGTAAATCGACCCTCGTCGAGGCCATCGCCGAGGGTTTCGGAATCGACGCCCGCGGCGGGCGGGCGGCGCAGCAATACCGTCGACTCGACGAGGTGACCAGCGCCCTCGGCGAGGTACTCGAACTCGAGACCACGCCGCGGGGTTCTCGGATGCTCCGCGGCCCCCGACTGCAGAAGCGCGGCTTCTTCCTGCGGGCCGAGACCGCCTTCGACATGGCCGAGAACCTCGGCGGCATGCCGGGTTTCTGGGACGAGAACACCGCCGAGCTGAGTCACGGCGAGGGGTTCCTGGCCATGTTCGGCGCAATGTTGGCCGAACCCGGCTTCTACGTTCTGGACGAGCCGGAATCTGCGCTGTCGTTCACCGCGAGCCTGCAGCTCGTTGCACTGATGTCCGAGCTGGGCGACGAGGGGGCGCAGATCGTCTGTGCCACCCACTCACCGATTCTGGCGTCGACCCCCGGTGCGGACATCGTCGAAGTCGGCGAACACGGCCTACGCCGAAGCACCTGGGACGAACTCGAATTGGTACAGCACTGGCGTCGCTACCTCGACGACCCGAACAGCTATCTCCGTCACCTGCTCGACTGACCGGCCATCGACGCTGCTTCTCGACGACGCACACTTCCCGGGGACATGCCCGTTGCACGTTTGAACGCCTTACCGAACGCGGCCTCCGACAGATACCCACTGCGCCGGGCCAATTCGGCCAGCACCACGTCCTCGGATCGCAACGTCTCGTATGCGACCTGCATCCGCCACGTCGCCAGGTAGCTCATCGCAGAGTCACCGACCAACTCGGTGAAACGTGCCGAGAACGCCGAGCGGGACATGTTCACCTTCGATGCCAGAACCGCAACGGTCCACCGCTGGTGAGGGTGTCGATGGATCAGCGCCAACGCCGTTCCGATCCGATCGTCCTGCAATGCTCCGAGCCAACCCGACTGCGCGCCCGGCGTATTCGCGATCCACGACCGCAACGCGTGGATCACCAGAATGTCGGACAGTCGGGTGATCACCGCTTCTCCCCCGGGCTCGAGCACGCGCGCTTCGTCCGCGACCATGGCCAGAATGTTCTGCATCCTCGATTGGCTCGGGCCGGGATCGGCGTCGACCACCACCAGCGCGGGCAACAGGCGAACGAGCTTCTGCGCCGCCGGATGATTCAGTCGCACCGCCCCGCAGACGAGAGTAGCGCCGAGGCCGGCACCGCCCGCGTCGTGAGTGATGACTGCGTAGCGATCGCTGATGTACTCGTGCGGGAGGTCGCGCACGCTCGTCGCGCGAACCGACGCGTCGACGGCTGCGGCGAGCAGGTGCCCTCTCCCGTGCGGTACCAACGCGAAATCGCCGGGCACCAACTCACGCGTCGGCTCACCGGGAACCGACAACACGCAGCCACCGTCGACGACCGTGTGAAACCACAGCGCGTCCTCCATGGCGGGCAGTGCGAGACCCCAGGCTCCGCGCAACTCGGAGCGCACGTAGAACGATCCGGTCATCCGTAGGAAGTGCAGCGCCTCACCCAGGGGGTCGGACGACTTCCAGGGATCCGCGCCGCGCATGCACCGATCGTCTCACGAGACGGACGATCGGACATTGAATGCGGCCTTTCGGGCATTGTCCATCCAGCTTTTCGGGGCCACAGTGGAGAACAGGACATGGCCGGCCGAAGGGAACAACTGTGATGGATCGAATGCTCGCGGTCCTTACCACCGTTGCCGCCGTCGGATGCGGACTGGTTGCAGGAGTGCTGCTCGCGTTCTCCATCAGCGTGCTCCCCGGCCTGGCAACGCTGCCGGTGCCCGACGCGATCGCCGCGATGCAGCGCTTCAACAGGGCGATTGTCGATCCGGTGTTTCTCGGATTGTTTTTCGGAACGGCCGGGTCCTGCACTCTCGCAGCGATTCTCACCGTGTCGACCGGTCGGGGTTCACCCGTGCTCGTCGTCAGCGGAGCCGTTCTCTACGTTCTCGGATGCTTCGCGATCACGATGAGCCTGAACGTCCCCCTCAACGACGCGTTGGCCGGTGTGGATCCCGGCAGCGCCGCGGGCACCGACGCATGGCAGAACTTCCGCGAGAAATGGACGCGATGGAACAACGTCAGGACGATTGCGGCGACTGCCGCCTGTGTCGTCCTGATCCTCGGTCAGGGCAGATCGGCACTGGGCTGATCGGACACCGAATCCTGGTGTCTCTTGCGGATTTCTTCCTCGAACCGCGCTATCAAGTGGTCGGTGTCGGCGGTCGAGACATCGCGCGCGCCTTCGTCCATCGCGGCATCACGTCCCCGACGCAGTGCGGCGAGTTCGGCTTCGAGTTCGTTGTTGTCGAGTACGCGTGGATCCAACATGACCTCCATTGTGGTCCCCCGTCCGGTGCCCGCGCGGGGATTTGCTGTAATCGCGCAATGAACGTCGTGCACAGTTTCGAGCCGATCGTCGGACCGGGCGCAACAACCCTGATCCTGGGGTCGATGCCAGGCGTCGCGTCGCTGGCCGCGCAGCAGTACTACGCGCATCCGCGAAATGCCTTCTGGCCGATCATGGGAACGCTGTTCGGTGCGAGGCCCGAACTTGTCTACGACGAGCGCACCGAGCGGCTGCGCAGCCATGGCGTCGCGGTGTGGGACGTGCTGAAGCTGTGCACGCGCGAGGGAAGCCTGGACTCGGCGATCGTCGAATCCTCGATCGAGGCAAACGATTTCGCGAATCTGTTCGCCGAGAACCCCGGCATCGACAGGGTGTTCTTCAACGGAGCCAAAGCCGCCGAGAGCTACCGTCGCCACGTGAAGACGGTGCCGCCCCACATGGCATTCGTTCGACTACCGTCGACCAGCCCTGCGCTCGCCTCGATCGATCTCGCCGCGAAGACGCAGACGTGGTCGGCTGCCCTCAGGCCCGCTCCCGCTTCGGGAAGTGCCGGATGAGGCCTTCCTGGACGACGGTGGCCAGCAGCTGGCCGTCCATCGAGAAGAACCGTCCGGTGGCCAGGCCACGAGACCCGGCCGCGACCGGAGATTCGGTGGCGTACAGAGCCCACTCGTCGAAACGGAACGGGCGGTGGAACCAGATGGAATGGTTGACCGTCGCCGCGACGATGCGATCGAGTCCCCACGACAGACCATGGGTGGTGATGATCGAGTCGAGCACGGTGGTGTCCGACGCGTAGCCCATGGTCGCGGCGTGAAAGATCGAGTCGTCGGGCAGATCGCCGTCCGCCTTCATCCAGACCCGATTGTGGTTGAGCTTCTCGCCGGTGCCGTGCATGATCCACGCCGGATCGTTCGCGTAGCGCATGTCGATCGGCTTGAGGGCGTCGACGAACATCTGCAGCCGGTCCTCGTACCCGACGAAGTGATCGCCGAGCGGAGGCAGTGCATCGGGGTAAGGAACCTCGGGCACCTCGACACTGTGCTCTAGCCCCTTACCGAAATCCTGGAAGGCGGCGAGCATGACGAACAGCTCGTTGCCGTCCTGCACTGCGGTGACCTGGCGGTTGGCGAAGGCGCGACCGTCACGCTGCCGCGACACCCGGTACTCGATGGGCTTCTTGACGTCGCCGCCGCGGATGAAGTGCGCATTGATCGCATGCACGTCCCGCGAGGTACCGGAGACGGTGCGGCCGGCCGCGATCAGGCCTTGAGCTACGAGTTGCCCCCCGAACGTTCGGCTGCCCACCTGCTCGGGGTGAACACCGACGAACACGTCCTCCTCGATCTCCTCGAGTGCGAGGAGATCGAGGAGCGTCTCGAGATCGGTCTTGCGTACAGCTGTAATGCTCGACGCGCTTTCGCTGACGCCGGTTCCCCCCGCTTCGACCACTTACCGGTCCTCTTCTCCGATTCGGTGCACATGGATCAAGTTGGTCGAGCCTACTGTGCCGGGAGGGGCACCGGCCACGATCACGACCTGATCGCCCTTGTTGTACCGACCGAGTTCGAGCAGAGCCTTGTCGACCTCTTTCACCATCGCGTCCGTCGAGCCCACATCGGGGACCAGGAACGTCTCGGTGCCCCAGCTCAGCGACAGCTGGCTGCGGACCTCGGAGATGGAGGTGAAGGCGAGCAACGGAAGCTTGGTGTGCAGACGAGCCAACCGTCGAACGGTGTCACCCGACTGGGTGAACGCAACGAGTGCCTTCGCGTCCAAACGCTCACCGATGTCACGGGCGGCGTACGAGATGACGCCACGCTTGGTGCGCGGGACGTGCGTCAACGGAGGAACACTGTCGCCCTCGGTCTCGACGGTCTCGACGATGCGGGCCATGGTCCGCACGGTTTCCATCACGTACTTGCCGACCGAGGTCTCACCGGAGAGCATGACCGCGTCGGTACCGTCCAGCACGGCGTTGGCGACGTCGGACGCCTCGGCGCGCGTCGGGCGGGAGTTCTCGATCATCGATTCGAGCATCTGGGTCGCGACGATGACGGGCTTGGCGTTGGCGCGGGCGATCTGGATGGCGCGCTTCTGCACCAACGGCACCTGTTCGAGGGGCAACTCGACGCCGAGGTCACCGCGGGCGACCATGATCGCGTCGAATGCGAGCACGATGGCTTCGAGGTTGTCGACGGCTTCGGGCTTCTCGAGCTTGGCGATGACCGGAACTCGGCGGCCGACGCGGTCCATCACGGCGTGGACGAGTTCGACGTCCGCGGGAGAACGCACGAACGACAGGGCGATGAAGTCGACACCGAGGGCGAGGGCGAACTCGAGGTCGGCGATGTCCTTCTCGCTCATGGCGGGAACGGAGACGTCCATGCCCGGCAGAGACACGCCCTTGTTGTTGCTGACCGGTCCACCTTCGGTGACACGGCACAACACGTCGTTGCCTTCGACACCGGTGACCACGAGGCCGACCTTGCCGTCGTCGACGAGCAGGCGGTCGCCTTCCTTGGCGTCCTGGGCCAGCTCCTTGTAGGTGGTCGACACCCGGTCGTGAGTGCCCTCGCACTCCTCGACGGTGATGCGGATCAGCTCGCCGGCCGCCCAAGTGGTCGAGCCCTCGGCGAAACGGCCGAGACGAATCTTCGGTCCCTGCAGGTCGGCCAGAATGCCCACGGCTTTGCCGGTGGCGTCCGATGCTGCGCGAACCCTCTCGTAGTTGGCCTGATGATCGGGGTGATCACCATGGCTGAAGTTCAGTCGTGCGACATCCATTCCACTCTCGACGAGTTCGCGGATGCGCTCTGTGGTTGCGGTTGCGGGTCCAAGGGTGCAGACAATCTTCGTACGTCGGCTCACGAGGGCGAGCCTAGCCGCTGGACGGCGCGTTCTCTATCGCAGACGCATCCGACCGAATACTACCGATCGGTAGCCACGCTACCGTCCTGCTGAGAACGTCTGTACCGGTTCAGAGATGGGGGTCACACCACCGCCAAGGGCAGTGCAGTCGGGTGTACCGGCGACGGCAACTCCGAGTGTCCGGTGAGGAAAGCATCGACTCCGTTGGCCGCCGAACGACCCTCCGCGATCGCCCACACGACCAACGACGCACCGCGATGCGCATCGCCGCACACGAACACCCCGGGTGCCGTGGTCTGCCAGTCGGGACCACACGAGAGCGCGCCCCGCTTGGTCAGCGTGAGGCCGTACTCGTCGAGTAGCGGACCGTGCTCGACGCCTTCGAAACCGATGGCGAACAACGCCAGGTCACAGGGCAATTCGATCTCCTCCCCGATGGGCGTGACGATGCGTCGCCCGTCCGCGTCGCGCTGCACCTCCACCTCGGCGAGCACCATCGCGCGAACGTGCCCGCGCTCGTCACCGAGGAATCGCTGGACTGCGACCTGATGACGCACGACGCCACCCTCGGCGTGCGCGGGTGAGGTGCGCAGCACCAGCGGCCACGACGGCCACGGCGAGAGGCTCTCGTCACGAGCCCCGGGCAACGCGGGGTTGTAGTCGAGCTGCGTCACCGACGCAGCACCCTGTCGGTGAGCCGTCCCGAGGCAGTCTGCCCCGGTATCGCCACCGCCGATGATGACCACATGCTTGTCCGCAGCGGAGATGGAGGTGGGACCGTCGCCCTCGCATTCCTTGTTCGACGGCACCAGATGCTCCATGGCCAGGTGGATGCCGTCGAGTTCGCGACCGATGACCTCGGTGTTGTCACGGGCCCGCAGAGCTCCGACCGCGAGAACGACTGCGTCGAAGGATTCGCGTAGTTGCTCGACGGTGAAGTCGATGCCGACCTCGCATTCGGTGACGAAATGTGTTCCCTCGGCCCGCATCTGCATGAGGCGCTGATCGAGCACGGACTTCTCGAGCTTGAACTCCGGGATGCCGTAGCGGAGCAGTCCGCCGAGACGATCGTCTCGCTCGTAGACGGTGACGTCGTGCCCGGCGCGGGTGAGCTGTTGCGCCGCAGCCAATCCCGCTGGACCGGATCCGACGACGGCGACTCGCTTGCCGGTGGTGATCGTCGGCGGCTGGGGAACGATGCTGCCGTCTTCCCAGGCCAGATCCGCAATGGTCTGCTCGACGCGTTTGATCGTCACGCTTCCGCCGGTGGCCGCCTCGGAGATCGACAGCACACACGCCGATTCGCACGGGGCCGGGCACACCCGCCCGGTGAACTCCGGAAAATTGTTGGTCGCGTGCAGTCGGTCGCTGGCCGCATCCCAGCGGCCGCGGCGCACCAGGTCGTTCCACTCGGGGATCAGATTTCCCAGCGGGCAGCCCGCAGTTCCCGAGTGGCAGAACGGGATACCGCAGTCCATGCAGCGACGCGCCTGGTCGGAGACCTCGGCGGCACGTTCGCTCGTCGGCTGGTGCGAGTACACCTCGTTCCAGTCCTTGACGCGCTCGCCGATCGGACGCTTGACAGCCTCACGCTTGACGACTTTCAGAAATCCCTGTGGATCAGCCACGTGCAGCCTCCATGATCGCAGCATCGACGTCGCGCCCTTCGGCGCGCGCCATTCTTGTCGCTTCCAGCACTCGCTGGTAGTCGACGGGCATGACTTTGGTGAACAACGCGGACCGGCGGGGCCAGTCGGCCAGCAACGAGGTCGCCACGGTGGAACCGGTCCAGCGCCGATGATTCTCGACGGTCTCGCGCAGCCACACCAGATCGTCCGGGTTGGGCACCTGCAATTCGACCATCGCCATGTTCACGTCCGCAGGATCGAGACCGAGGACGAACGCGATGCCACCGGACATACCCGCCGCCATGTTGCGACCGGTCGGCCCGAGCACCACCACACGACCGCCGGTCATGTACTCGAACGCGTGGTCGCCCACGCCCTCGTTCACCGCGATCGCGCCCGAGTTGCGGACCGCGAACCGCTCCCCTGCCTTACCGCGCAGATACACCTCGCCCGAGGTGGCACCGTAGAGAATGGTGTTTCCTGCGATCACGTTGTCCTCTGCGACGAACGGCGCATCCTCGGCGGGGCGCACGACTATTCGGCCGCCCGACAATCCCTTGCCGACATAGTCGTTCGCGTCACCGACCAGGTCGATGGTGATACCCGGCGGCAGGAAGGCCCCGAGAGACTGACCGGCCGATCCGGTGAACGCGATCCGAATGGTGTCGTCCGGCAACCCGACCGCGCCGTAGCGCCGGGTGACCTCGGACCCCAGCAGAGTTCCGACCGTGCGATTGACGTTGCGCACCGGCAACTCCAACTTCACCGGATGGGCGTCCTCGAGCGCTCCCTCGGCCAACTGGATCAGCGTCCGATCCAGCGCGAGATCGAGACCGTGGTCCTGCGCGCGGAGACGTCGACGCTGCGTCATCGGGGCACCATGGCGGTCGACGGGCATCGCGAAGATCGGCGCGAGATCGAGTCCCTTGCTCTTCCAGTGCGCCACTCCGGCTGCCGTCTCGAGCACATCGGCGTGACCGACGGCCTCGTCGATACTCCGGAAACCGAGCTGCGCGAGATACTTTCGCACGTCCTCGGCGATGAACTTGAAGAAGTCCTCGAGGAACTCGGGCTTACCGGTGAACCGCTTGCGCAGCTCCGGGTTCTGCGTCGCGACACCGACCGGGCAGGTGTCGAGGTGGCAGACGCGCATCATGATGCACCCCGCCACGATCAGCGGGGCCGTCGAGAACCCGAACTCCTCCGCGCCGAGCAGGGCCGCAACGATGACGTCGCGTCCGGTGCGCATGCCGCCGTCGCACTGCACGGTGATGCGATCACGCAGGCCGTTGAGCACCAGCGTCTGCTGGGCGTCGGCGAGGCCGATCTCCCACGGAGCGCCTGCATGCTTGAGCGAGGTCAACGGCGCAGCACCGGTTCCGCCGTCGTATCCGGAGATGAGGACGACATCGGCGTGTGCCTTGCTCACGCCCGTCGCCACCGTGCCGACGCCGACGGAACTGACGAGTTTGACGTGTACGCGCGCCTTCTCGTTGGCGTTCTTGAGATCGTGGATCAGCTGCGCGAGATCCTCGATCGAGTAGATGTCGTGGTGCGGGGGCGGCGAGATGAGGCCGACGCCCGGCGTCGAATGTCGGGTCTTGGCCACCCACGGGTACACCTTGTAGCCGGGCAGCTGACCGCCCTCACCCGGCTTGGCACCCTGCGCCATCTTGATCTGAATGTCCGTGGCATTGACCAGGTAGTCGCTGGTGACACCGAACCGACCACTGGCGACCTGCTTGACGGCACTGCGTCGCGTCGGGTCGTAGAGCCGGTCGACGTCCTCGCCGCCCTCACCCGAGTTGGACCGTCCGCCGAGATTGTTCATCGCGACGGCCATCGTCTCGTGCGCCTCGGCTGAGATGGATCCGTAGCTCATCGCGCCGGTGTTGAACCGCGTGACGATCGACTCGACCGATTCCACCTCGTCGAGCGGAACCGGCGGTCTGACACCGTCCTTGAACTCGAACAGACCGCGCAGTGCACCGCCTTCACGTGCGAGCCGGTCCACCTCGTCGGTGTACTTCTGGAACACGTCGTATCGGCCGGTACGCGTTGCGTGCTGCAGCAGGAACACCGTCTCGGGGGTGAAGAGGTGCAGCTCGCCTTCGCGACGGAACTGGTATTCGCCGCCGATCTCCAACCGGCGATGGACACGGTCGGTCGGATTCTCGGGGTACGCCCGACGATGGCGCAGCTTGACCTCCTCGGCGAGCACGTCGAGACCGACTCCGCCGAGCTTGCTGACCGTGCCCTTGAAGTACTCGCGCACCACCTCGCGATCGAGACCGACGGCCTCGAAAACCTGTGCGCCGGTGTAGGATCCGACGGTCGAGATGCCCATCTTCGACATCACCTTGAGCACGCCCTTGCCGAGCCCGTACAGATAGTTTCTCACCGCGATCGTCGGCTCGACTCCGGTCAGCTCGCCCTCGCCGACCAGATCCTCGATCGACTCCATCGCCAGATACGGGTTGACCGCTGCGGCACCGAAGCCGATGAGCAACGCCAGATGGTGCACCTCGCGCGCGTCACCGGATTCGACGACGAGCGCGATCTTGGTGCGCTCCTTCGTGCGAACCAGGTGATGGTGCACCGCCGAGGTGGCCAGAAGGGACGGGATCGGGGCCCGGGTGTGGTCCGAATCGCGGTCGGAGATGATCAGCGTGGTGTACCCCGCAGCGATCGCCTCCGACGCCCGGCCACGCAACTCCTCGATGGCCTCGGCGAGACCTTCGCCGCCGCGCTCGACCTCGTACAGCCCACGCAACACCGTGGCCGACAATCCCGGATGGTCACCGTCGTCGTTGATGTGAATGATCTTGTTGAGCTCGTCGTTGTCGAGCACCGGCCACGGCAACACGATCTGCCTGCACGACGCCGCCGTGGGCTCGAGCAGGTTCTGCTCCGGACCCATCACGCGCGCGAGCGAGGTCACGATCTCCTCGCGGATCGAATCCAGGGGCGGGTTGGTGACCTGGGCGAACAGTTCGATGAAGTAGTCGTAGAGCTGACGCGACCGCTGCGACATCACTGCGGCCGGGGTATCGGTACCCATCGAACCGAGCGGCTCGCCCCCGGATGCGGCCATCGGCGTCAATACGACGCGTAGGTCCTCCTCGGTGTAGCCGAACGCGACCTGCCTGCGTACCACCGAGTCGTGGTTGTACTGGATATGAGCACGCTCGGGCAGGCTCTTGATCTCGAGCAGGCCTGCATGCAGCCACTCCTGGTACGGATGTTCGGTTGCCAGTTGGAGTTTGATCTCCTCGTCCGGCACCAGACGTCCGGCGACGGTGTCGATCAGGAACATCTTTCCGGGCTCGAGGCGACCCTTGGCGACGACCTCGGATTGCGGCACGTCGAGCACGCCTGCCTCGCTGGCGAGGATGACGCGGCCGTCCGCCGTCTGCCACCAGCGGCCGGGGCGAAGACCGTTGCGGTCCAGCACGGCTCCGACATAGCTGCCGTCGGTGAACGTCACACAGGCCGGTCCGTCCCAGGCCTCCATCATCGACGAATGGAACTGGTAGAACGCTCGCACCCGCGGATCCATCGTGCGGTGGTTCTCCCACGGCTCGGGCACCATCATCATCACCACATGCGGCACGCTGCGCCCGCCGAGGTGCAACAGCTCGAGCACCTCGTCCAGCGACACCGAGTCCGAAGCATCGGGGTTGCAGATCGGGAACAAACGCTCCAGGTCCCCGGGGATCAGGTCGCTGGACAGCAGCGCCTCGCGAGCCCGCATCCGGTTTCGGTTGCCTTTGACGGTGTTGATCTCGCCGTTGTGCGCAACGTAACGATGCGGGTGCGCCAGCGGCCACGACGGGAACGTGTTGGTCGAGAAGCGACTGTGCACGATGGCAATAGCGCTCTTGCACAACGGGTTACGCAGTTCCGGGAAGTAGAGCGGCAGCTGCATCGTGGTGAGCATGCCCTTGTAGACGATGGTGCGTGAGGACAACGACGGAAAGAACAGCCCCGACCCCTCGGCCTCGATCTCGGGGGTGACCCGCTCGGAACGCTTGCGGAGCCCGTACACGAGACGGTCGAGAGCGAGACCGGCCGGACGCGTGCCGTCGACCTCGGGGGCGGTGACGTAGAGGTAACTCATGTACGGCATGCACCCGAGGGCGGTGAGGCCCACGTCGGCTCGATCGGGATCTACCTCGACCGGAACCCAGCCCAGGATGTGCAGACCTTCCTCGGCCGCAACGGATTCGACGCGTTCGACGGCCATCGCTCGCTCACGGATGCCCTGCGGCAGAAAACACACTCCGGCCGCGAACGTGTTGTCGCCGTCGGCTCCGGCCGCGGGCAGATCGAACGGCGCGAGGGAGGCGAGAAGCTCGACCGGCAGCTGAATCAGAATGCCCGCGCCGTCACCACTGTTGGGCTCGGCACCGGCAGCTCCGCGATGTTCCAGATTCTCCAGTGCCAGAACCCCGTCGGCGACGATCGCGTGGGAGCGGCGACCCGCGATGTCGGCGATCATCGCCACGCCACAGGAATCCTTCTCCGCGCTCGGGTCGTACAGACCTTGCTCCGCAGGCATCCGAGAAAACAGCACCACGATCACCTCCACGTAGGCCGGTGGGGTGCGTGAAGGGCGGTGCAGTGTGTTCGACCCTGCACCGGAAGTCTCGGCAACCCCGCCGGCTGGTCGGCTCGAGTCGACCGAAACGGTCGGAAGAGCCGAATTGAACTGCCTGTCGGGAACTCACCGGGACAGCTCTGGCCCGCGAAAGAAACCGGGATCTCTCCCGGATGGCGAAATCGTAGCAGCTGTCATTGGCATCGATGCAATCGCGAATGCCGGCTGCGACGAATGTGATCGTCAGTCGCGCAACGGCCGACCGTGCTGATCACGGACGCTGCCGGTGAGCATCATGATGCCGTCGATCAACGGCCAGATTCCACCGATACCGCAGGTGAGCCACGTGACGGCGATCTGCGCCACCGCCATGCCCGGCTGGTTGAGATAGAAACGCCCGGCTCCGAACGCGCCCAACAGAATGCCGAGCAGACCGGCCGTCAGCTTCTGCTTGTCGGAGAACGGCTCACCGGTGACCGGGTGCCGACCGTACGGAGCCATCGGGTCCATGTAACCGGGCCCGCCTGCGTACTGGGGACCACCGTATTGGGGGGCGCCGTACTGCCCGCCCGCATACGGCGGGGGCGGCGGCGCACCGTACTGACCGGAACCGTCCGATGGTGGTGGGTAACCGGCACCGGGTGGGAGTCCGAACTGCCCCTGATCGTCGGCGTCGGAAGTGCCGTAGTTGGGAGTGCCGTAGTTCGGGGTGCTGTAGTTCGGGTCGGGAGCCCCGTACACGGGACCCGAACCTGCGGAAGGGCCCTTGTCGAACGAGATGGTCGGCTCCGACGGAGTCGATCCGTCTCCCGAGGATCCGTCCGAGGACGATGTACCTGAGTCACTCACGTCGAGCTCCCTTACGTCCGATTCGGTATCAGCGAGGGCATCAGTCTCTCAGTTTTCGCCCCTGAGCGTCCGTCACATTGCCCACCAGTATCAGCACGCCGTCGGCCACGTGCCACACGAAGAGCCCGAACAACAGGATCACTCCGAGGCCGAACACTGCGGTGAGGAGCAATCCGAAGAAGAACAGGAGCAACTGCGCGACGCCGATCCCGTTACTTCCGATGTAGAAGCGGCCGACTCCCAACCAACCGAGAAACAGCTGCAGCAGGCCACCGACGATCTTGGACTTGTCCGACAACGGCACGCCGGTCACCGGATCGCGCCCGAACGGTGCATCGGGGCCAACGCCGAACGCTGGTCCACCCGGATAGCCGGCGGGCACGCCGTACCCCTGCTGGCCGTACCCCTGCTGGCCGTACCCCTGCTGGCCGTACCCCTGCTGGCCGTACCCCTGCTGTTGCCCGAAGCCCTGCTGCGGGTAGCCCTGCTGCCCGTAATTCTGCTGCCCGTAATTCTGTTGCGGGTAGCCATGTTGCCCGAAGCCCTGCTGCGGATAGCTCTGCTGCCCGTAGTTCGCCTGCGGATAGCCCTGCTGCCCGTAATTCTGCTGCTGTCCGTACCCCTGCTGTGGGTAGCCGGGGGGTGACGGAAACCCACCGACCGGGTTGTCGGAACTGCCGTCCGGGCTCGGTGCCGGATAGCTCGGAGTGCTCGACCAACCCGGGCCGTTTCCGATACCCGAGTACGTGTCCCACCCGGGGCCCGTGGGACCGGTCGGACCGTGCGAGGGCGCGGACTCCGAGGTTCCGGGCGGCTCCGAGAGCGATGCTTCGGCGGTGGCGTCGTAGTCGAACGGCGTGCCGAACGACGCGGTCGGATTCGACCCGCTGTCACTCGAGTCGGCGGTGGAATCCGGTTCGGGCTCGGGCTGAGGGGTCTTGTCGAAATCAACCACGCGTACTGCCTTCTTCCTCGGCTTTCTTGTCGGACGACTGACCGGGCTGCGCGTCGACGGTGCCTGCGGCGGCCGTGGTGTCGTCGACCGGCGTCGGGCGTGAGCCTTCGCCATCCGACGGGTCGTCCTCGGACGCAGTCTCGCGATCCACGTCGTCGTTCGACCTCAGCGTCGCCGGTTCTTCACGACCCTTGGTGGCGATCACGAAGTACGCGAGCGCCAGCACGAAGATGATGGCGGAGGTGAAGGTGTTGATGCGTATGCCTGCGATCGTCGTGGCGAAGTCGTCTCGCATGAGTTCCACCCAGAACCGTCCGGCGCAGTATCCGGCCACGTACAGCGCGAACAGCCGACCGTGGCCGATCGTGTACTTGCGGTCGACGAGAACCAGAAGCACGACGACCGCGACGCTCCACAACAGCTCGTACAGGAACGTCGGATGCACAACTTTTTCCACGAAACCGGTCGAGATCCCGTTGAGTGGATCGAGCCGTCCGTCGGCGTCGACCCGTTCGTATATCTCCAGACCCCACGGTTGGGTGGTGGCGCGTCCGTACAGCTCCTGGTTGAAGTAGTTGCCGACGCGGCCGATCGCTTGGGCGAGCAGAATCGGGGGGCCGACGGCGTCGCCGAACGCGGGCAACGGAATTCCGCGTCGACGGCATGCGATCCAGGCACCGACGCCACCGAGGAACACCGCTCCCCAGATTCCGAGCCCGCCGTTCCAGACGTACAGCGCTTCGATCGGGTTTCCGCCGGGACCGAAATACGTCTTCCAGTCGGTTGCCACGTGGTACAGACGCCCGCCCAGCAGGCCGAACGGGACTGCCCAGACTGCGACGTCGAGGACCGTGCCCTTGGTTCCACCTCGGGCCACCCAGCGGCGATCACCCCACACGACGGCAACGACGATGCCGATGATGATGAACAGGGCGTAGGCCCGCAGAGCCAGCGGTCCGACGTGCCACACCCCCTGCGGCGGACTGGGAATGTAGGCCAGGATCGCGGTCGAAGTCACGACGCTACGTTAGCCGAACGGACACCCTCGGCGAGTTCCGTCGTCAGGTCGCGCACCGCGTCGAGTCCCTTGTCGACGGCACTGACCAATGCCGAACCCACGATCACCGCGTCGGCATAGCGGGCGATCTCGGCGGCCTGCGCACCCGAGCGGACACCCAGACCCACGCCGATGGGAATGTCGGAGTGTTGACGGATGCGTGCCGAGAGTGCGGGGGCCATCGAGGACACCGCGTCGCGGGCACCGGTGACGCCCATCGTCGAGGCCGCGTAGACGAAGCCACTACTGGCTTCGACGGTGCTGACCAGCCGCTCCTCGGTGGACGACGGGGCGACGAGGAAGATTCGGTCCAGTTCGTACCGGTTCGAGACCTCGATCCACTCCTGCGCCTCGTCGGGGATGAGATCCGGAGTGATGATTCCGAGCCCACCCGCATTGGCAAGATCACGAGCGAAGTTCTCGATGCCGTACTTGAGCACCAGGTTCCAGTAGGTCATGACGACCGCTTTTCCGCCCGCTGCAGCGACCTGCTCGGTGACGGCGAAGACGTCCTTCACCCGTGCGCCTGCTCGCAGCGCGACATCTGCCGCGGCCTGGATCGTGGGGCCGTCCATCACCGGATCCGAATACGGGATCCCCACCTCGACGATGTCGCATCCGGCGTCGACCATCGTCTTGAACACCTCGACCGATCGCGGCACGGTCGGAAAGCCGGCCGGGAGGTATCCGACGAGTGCTGCGCGCCCTTCGGCACGGCACTGCGCGAAGGTCCCCGAGAGGCGGGAGTCGCTGTTGCTCATGGCTTGATACCTGCTTCGTCGTCCACGTTCGCTTCGCCGTCTCCGTCGATCAGACCGAACCATTCGGCTGCGGTGTCGACGTCCTTGTCGCCGCGTCCGGAGAGGTTGACCAGAATGATCGCGTCCTTGCCCAACTCCTTGCCGAGGGTGAGCGCGCCTGCGATGGCGTGCGAGGACTCGATGGCCGGGATGATGCCTTCGGTGCGGCACAGCAGCTTGAAGGCGTTCATGGCTTCGGTATCGGTGATGCCGCGGTACTCGGCCCGCCCGATGTCGTGCAGGTACGAGTGCTCCGGACCGACGCCCGGGTAGTCCAATCCCGCTGAGATGGAATGAGATTCGACGGTCTGACCGTCCTCGTCCTGCAGCAGGTACGAGTACGCACCGTGCAGCGCTCCCGGAGTTCCACCGCTGATCGTCGCAGCGTGGCGACCGGTCTCGACGCCGTCACCCGCCGCCTCGAAGCCGATCAGCCGAACATCGGCGTCGTCGATGAAGGCGTGGAAGATGCCGATTGCGTTGGAGCCACCACCGACGCAGGCCGCGATGGCGTCGGGCAGCCGGCCCGTGGACGCGAGCACCTGCTGCCGCGCTTCGAGGCCGATGATGCGTTGGAAGTCGCGCACCATCACCGGGAATGGGTGTGGCCCGGCGACGGTGCCGAAGCAGTAGTACGTGTTGTCCGCGTTGGTGACCCAGTCGCGCAGCGCCTCGTTGATGGCATCCTTGAGGGTGCGTGATCCGGACTTCACGGCCACGACACTGGATCCGAGCAGACGCATCCGAGCGACGTTGAGCGCCTGCCGTTCGGTGTCGACCTCGCCCATGTACACGACACATTCGAGACCCATCAGGGCACAGGCCGTGGCGGTCGCGACGCCGTGCTGACCGGCACCGGTCTCTGCGATGACTCGAGTCTTGCCCATTCGCTTCGCGAGCAGAACTTGCCCGAGCACGTTGTTGATCTTGTGAGAACCGGTGTGGTTGAGGTCTTCTCGCTTGAGAAGAATCCGAGCGCCGCCTGCGTGCTCGGACAACCGCGTCGCCTCGAAGACCGGCGAGGGGCGACCGGTGTAGTCGCGCTGCAGTCGGTCGAGTTCACCGAGGAACTCGTTGTCGCTGCGCACCTTCTCGTACTCGGCGGTGACTTCCTCGATCACACCCATCAGCGCCTCGGGCACGAATCTGCCGCCGTAGACACCGAAATGGCCGCCCACATCGGGCTCGTGCGCGCTGCGATCGGTGAGGCCGATGCTGCTCTGCGGCAGATCAGCGCCCTTGAAACGGACTGCCTGCGGGGCGTCCGTGATGGAAGAAGAATTGCTGGTGCTCACCGGTCCAGTGTGCCCCAACGGCGGACCGCCGCCGCGCTCGGGTCGGGTGCCGGTTCAGCCGTGCAGCGTCAGCGTGCAGGCTTGGGGCACGACGGATGCGTGCCCGCCGTCACCAGGTCCGAGACGGCGGTGCGCGGATCACCTGCGGTGACCAAGCCCTCGCCGACGAGTACAGCGTCGGCACCGGCACCGGCGTAGGCGAGCAGATCTGCAGTGCCACGTACCCCGGACTCCGCGATACGAATGATCTCGCTGGGCAACCCGGGCGCGATACGGCCGAAACTGTCACGATCGATCTCGAGCGTCTTCAGATTGCGGGCGTTGATGCCGATGACGCTGGCACCGGCCTCGAGGGCGCGATCCGCCTCGGCCTCGGTGTGCACCTCGACCAGCGCCGTCATACCCAGCGACTCGGTGCGGTCGAGCAAGGACGCCAACGCATCCTGTTCGAGCGCCGCGACGATCAGCAGGATCACGTCTGCACCGTGCGCCCGAGCCTCGTGGATCTGGTACGGACCGACGATGAAGTCCTTGCGCAGCACCGGAATCGAGACGGCGGCACGGACTGCATCGAGGTCTGCGAGCGACCCGTGGAACCGGCGCTCCTCGGTGAGAACGCTGATGATGCGCGCGCCGCCCTGCTCGTACGCGCGGGCCAGAACGGCCGGATCACCGATGTCGGCCAACGCTCCCTTGGACGGACTCGCCCGCTTCACTTCGGCGATGACGCCGATGCCGTCCTCACGGAGGGCTGCTGCCGCGTCGAGGGGGGCCGGGGCTGCCTTCGCTGCTGCTTTCACGGCGGCGAAATCGACCACCGATTCACGCGCGGCCACGTCGGCTCGTACACCGTCGAGAATCGAGTCGAGAACAGTCATGGTGCCCCCAGTCCTTTCTGAGCGTCGACGTCCGATGTGAGGAATCTCATCGGGGTCGGATCTAGCGTAGAGGTCCGTTTCAATCCGACGAACGCCGGGTACCGGACTCGTCGGTAGGGTCTTCACCGGCGTCGAGCGCGTCCCACATCATGCGTTCGGTGAGGTCCTCCCCCTCGTCCTGCACGCCGGCACCGGATGCCGTGGTGCGCGCACGCCGAGCGACCTCGTCACGACGCACCGCCGGAGCGTCGTACTTGGACGAGAGTACCTGCGGGGCAAACGTCTTCCGAATCGAAATCACGGCGGCAGCGAAGGCGCAGACTGCACCGACGAGGGTGACGATCGCCGGTAGAACCGAGACCTCCGTCATCGACACCTGGGCGCGTGCGGGCAGCTCCGCCAGTGCCGCGGACTCCGAATCCGACGCCCCGGCAGTGAGCAATCGAACTGCCGGAATCGCGGCCGCCACGGCCACAACGGCGATCAGCAGGGCCAGCACCCGCGAGGCCCACCCGCGCACGGCGAACGACGCGGCGATCGCCGCCACGAGCACCAGCGCGAGCGGCGTCGTGGCAGCAGCCCAGGTGCTGCCGAGAAGCTCGTCGGTGCGGCTCTCTCCGAGACCGTCGAACGACGTCACCCGAACCCATGTCATTCTCGACGCGCCCCACAGGCACGCCGCGGCAACGACCAGAAGGGCGACAGGTAGAGCGGCCGACCCGCGGCGACCGGATCGCTCGGTCATCGGCCGCCGACCTCACGGAGCGATTCCGCAGCGGCGACGGCTCCCAGCACCGCCATCGCCTTGTTCCGCGCCTCGTCGTCCTCGTATTCCGCAACCGAATCGGCCACGACGCCTGCCCCGGCCTGAACGTAAGCGGTCCCGTCCTTGATCAGGGCGGTGCGAATCGAGATGGCGGTGTCGGCGTCACCCGCGAAATCGAGGTACCCGACGATGCCGCCGTAGATGCCACGCCGCGTCGGCTCCAACTCGTCGATCAGCTCCATCGCGCGCACCTTCGGTGCCCCGGACAGGGTGCCCGCCGGGAAGCAGGCCTTGACCGCGTCGAGGGCACGCTTGCCATCGGCCAATCGTCCGGTGACCGTCGACACCAGATGCATGACGTGGCTGTATCGCTCGATGTGGCGGTAGTCGCTCACTCGCACGGTGCCGGGAGCGCAGACGCGTCCGAGATCGTTGCGGCCCAGATCGACGAGCATCAGGTGCTCGGCGTTCTCCTTCTCGTCGGCCAGCAGATCCTTCTCGAGCAGCACGTCCTCCTCCTCGGAGGTGCCGCGCCAACGCGTGCCCGCGATCGGATGCGTGGTGGCGAGACCATCGACCACCGTCACCAATGCCTCGGGGCTCGATCCGACGATGGAGAAGGCCGTCTCGTCGTTCTCCCCCGGTACGTGCATCAGATACATGTACGGGCTCGGATTGGAGGCCCGCAGCATCCGGTAGACGTCCAGCGGTGACGCATCGGTATCCATCTCGAAACGCTGTGAGAGCACCACCTGGAACGCCTCACCTGCTTCGATCTCCTCCACCAGGCGAGCGACATCGGCACCGAAGCCCTCGGACGTGCGCTGCCTGCGGAACTGCGGCTTGGGCTTGGACACGGTGGAGACGGTGGATGCAGCGGGCTTCGACAGGTCTGCGCACATACGGTCCAATCGGCGCACCGCGTCGTCGTACGCCTCGTCGACATGCTCGTCGGTGCCGTTCCAGTTGACCGCGTTCGCGATCAGGGTGATCGCGCCCTCGTGATGGTCGACGGCCGCGAGATCGGTCGCGAGCAGCATGACCAACTCCGGAACACCGAGGTCGTCCTGCGCGTGCTCGGGCAGCTTCTCGATGCGCCGCACCGAGTCGTATCCGAGGTAGCCGACCATGCCGCCGGTCAGCGGGGGCAGACCGGGCAGCCGCTCCGAGTGCAACAGCTCCAGGGTCCGCGCCAGCACTTCGAGAGGATCGCCGCCGCTCGGCACCCCTGCAGGAACGTTGCCGCGCCACGCGGCCTCACCGTCGATGACCGTGAGCGACGCCGGAGAGCCAGCACCGATGAACGACCACCTCGACCACGAACTGCCGTTCTGTGCGGACTCGAGCAGGAAGGTTCCGGGTCGGTCGGCACCGAGCTTGCGGTACGCCGACAGCGGAGTCTCGGAGTCGGCGAGCACCTTTCGCGTCACGGGCACCACGCGGTGCTCGGCGGCGAGATGCCGGAACACCTCGCGCGAGGTGGTCGAGTCCGAGTTCTCGGTGTCGGGAGTGGGGCTGGGATCGGTGATCGTCTCGCCGTGCATGCCACCATCCTCCCAGGTTCGGCACGAGCGTCGGCGCTCGCGGTAACCTGCCGAGCATGAAACCAGGCGAGCTCGTTCCCGATTTTTCCCTGCCGGACCAGACCGGAGAGACCCGAACGCTGACCGAATTGCTGGCGAACGGTCCGATAGTCCTGTTCTTCTACCCCGCCGCCTTCACCCCCGGTTGCACCGCCGAGGCATGCCACTTCCGGGACCTGGCGTCGGAGTTCGCCGAGGTCGGAGCCACCCGCGTCGGCATCAGTGCCGATGCCGTGGCGAAGCAGGCAGAGTTCGCTGCCGCCAAGTCCTTCGACTACCCGCTGCTCTCCGACGAGGACGGCACCGTCGCCACCGCGTTCGGTGTCAAGCGCGGTCTGCTGGCCAAGCTCTCCCCGGTCAAACGCGCGACGTTCGTCATCGGCACCGACCGGAAGGTGCTCGAGACCTTCTCGAGCGAAGTACGGTTCGAAGCGCATGCGGACAAGGCTCTCGAGTACCTGCGGGCACATCGCACCTAGAGCACTGTCCGACGCGATGCCTCGGGTGGGGGAACCTCGAGGCATCATGTGCAGGCAACAACTAACTTGATCGAGAGGTTCCCCGCGATGGATACGTCGGCGACGCCGCAACAGACGGTGGATCCCCGTTGGCTCACCGAGAGTCAGCAGGAGGCCTGGCGATCACTCGTCGCTCTGGTCACTCGGTTGCCGGCAGCGTTGGACGCGCAGCTGCAGCGCGATTCGCAGCTGACCCACTTCGACTACTTCGTGTTGGCGACGGTCAGCGAGAATCCACAGCGACGGATTCAACTCCGCGATCTGGCCGAGTACGCGAATGCCTCGCTCTCGCGTCTGTCACATGTGGTGACGAAGCTCGAGAAGGCCGGGTGGGTCGAGCGCGAGTCGATCCCGGGTAGCCGCGGTTCCTACGCCGTGCTGACCGACGCAGGTATGACCAAGGTCGTGGAAGCGGCACCCGGGCACGTCGGCACGGTGCAGTCGCTGGTGTTCGAGGGGCTGTCGGATGCGGAGGTCGAGCAGCTCGCGACCTTGAGCTCGACTCTGCTGACCCAGTTGGACAAGGGAATCGCGGCCGGAACCGGTCACGCCTGAGTGTCGGGACCCAACAGAACGTCGGCGTCGAAGCAGGTGTGCGCGCCGGTGTGGCACGCCGCGCCGACCTGGTCGACGACCAGGAGCACGGTGTCACCGTCGCAGTCGAGTCGAACCTCGTGCACGTACTGCGTGTGACCGGACGTCTCACCCTTGACCCAGTACTGCTGCCTGGACCTGGAATAGTATGTGCCCTTGCGGGTTTCGAGGGTTCGAGAGAGCGCCTCGTCGTCCATCCAGGCGACCATCAGTACCTGACCGGTAGACCGTTCCTGCACGACGGCGCTGAACAGTCCGGCTTCGTTGCGCTTGAGCCGCGCGGACAGACTCGGGTCGAGTGTCATCGGAAATCCTCTTCGCTAGCGAACGACGATGCGTTCGGCACGCATCGCGTCCTTGACCTGGCCGATGGTGAGGTCACCGAAGTGGAACACGCTCGCGGCGAGAACCGCGTCCGCTCCGGCGTGCACTGCCGGTGAAAAGTGCTCCACCGAGCCTGCTCCACCGCTGGCGATCACCGGCACGTGCACCGCGGCACGGACGGCGGCGATCATCGGCAGGTCGAATCCGGCTTTCGTTCCGTCGGCGTCCATCGAATTGAGCAGGATCTCCCCGACACCGAGTTCGGCTCCGCGCACCGCCCATTCGACGGCGTCGATGCCGGTGCCGCGTTTGCCGCCGTGCGTGGTGACCTCCCAGCCCGACGGGGTGTCCTGCTGACCGTCGGGAACGGTTCGTGCGTCGACCGAGAGCACGATGCACTGCGAGCCGAACCGTTCGCTGAGCTCGCGGAGCAACTCCGGTCGCGCGATCGCTGCGGTGTTGACACTGACTTTGTCCGCCCCGGCTCGCAGCAGTCGATCCACGTCGGCGACGGTGCGCACTCCCCCGCCGACGGTGAGCGGGATGAAAACCTGCTCGGCGGTGCGGCTGACGACGTCGAGCATCGTGCCTCTGTCCGACGTCGACGCGGTGACGTCGAGGAAGGTCAGTTCGTCGGCCCCCTGGGCATCGTAGGCGGCCGCGAGCTCCACGGGATCGCCTGCGTCGCGGAGGTTTTCGAAGTTGACTCCCTTGACGACGCGTCCGGCGTCGACGTCGAGGCACGGAATCACTCTGACCGCGACGCTCACCGCACCGGTCCTTCCAGATAGTCGACGGGATCACCGAGTTCGGTGATCACCTTCAGCAATTCCTCGTGCACTCCCGGTCCGGCTGCGAGCACCGACGCCGAGTCGACCGTCCAGGGTTCGCCCGCGAGGTCGGTGACGATTCCGCCTGCCGCGCGTACCAGCAGCGCACCGGCTGCGTTGTCCCAGGCACGATGACCGAAGACCACCGCGCCGCCGAGAACTCCGCTGGCCGTGTAGGCCAGATCCACTCCGGTGGCACCGTGCATCCGCAGTCGCGAGGAATGCATCGACAACTCTTCGAGAATGCGGAATCGGAAGCGACCCGGCAGCGATCCGCGGCTTGCGACGTTGAACGCGCCGAACCCGATCATGGACTCGCGCAATGATTTCGGCTCCAACGCCGGAAGGGCGACGCCGTTGAGCAACAGTGGGCCGCCTGCCACAGCGGCGAAACGCTGATCCACCAGCGGCAGCCAGGTCAGCCCGAGGACCGGTTCGCCATCGTCGAGCAACGCCAACAACGTTCCGGCCGAGGGCAATCCCGACGAGTAGTTGAAGGTGCCGTCGATCGGGTCCAACACCCAGACGAGTCCCGAGTTCAGGTCCGGTCCGCCGAACTCCTCACCGTGAACGGCGATTCCGGTGGCCTCGCCCAGTTCCGCGGTGAGCCGCCGCTCGAGTTCCAGGTCCACTGCAGTGGCGAAGTCGTCGGGGCCCTTCTGCACGGCGCTCGGTGCGCCGACGCCGGCGACGAACCGATCGTGGATGCCGTCGAGCAGACCACCGGCGATCTCGAGCAGGCGGGTCGATTCCTCGGGAAGGGTCATTCCTGGGTTACCGAGACACCGCAGCGAGGGCGTCCGGGAGCGTGAAACGTCCGGCGTACAGGGCCTTTCCGACGATGGAACCTTCCACACCGCGGTCGACCAGTCCGGCGATCGCTTCCAGGTCTGCAATCGTGGACACGCCGCCCGATGCGATGACCGGCTTGTCGGTCTTGGCGCACACGTCGGCGAGCAGTTCCAGGTTGGGCCCGGTCAACGTGCCGTCCTTGGTGACGTCGGTGACGACATAGCGCGAGCACCCGTCGCGCTCGAGCCGCTCGAGGACCTCCCACAGATCGCCGCCGTCGCTCACCCAGCCGCGACCGCGCAACCGCGGTGCTCCGTCGACGATCAGCACGTCCAGACCGACGGCGACGCGGTCGCCGAACTCGCCGATCGCGCGGGAGCACCACTGTGGATCCTCGAGCGCTGCGGTGCCGAGATTGACTCGTGCGCAACCGGTCGCCAGCGCCGCGCGCAGCGACTCGTCGTCCCGAATTCCGCCCGACAGCTCCACCTTGACGTCGAGCTCGCCGACGACGGACGCCAGCAGCTCGCGGTTGGAGCCGCGTCCGAACGCAGCGTCGAGATCCACGAGATGGACCCACTCGGCACCGTCGTTCTGCCACGCGAGCGCGGCGTCGCGAGGCGACCCGTACTTCGTTTCGCTTCCTGCCTCTCCTTGAACGAGACGGACAGCTTCGCCGCCTGCGACATCGACAGCAGGCAATAAGACCAGGCTCACGTGCGGTTATGCTACGGGCCGAGCGGGCGTGAACTCAAAACGGGTCGCCTGTGGTCCTACCGGAGTTCCTTGCGCGTCATGCGGGTGGACACCACACCCATCGCCGCGATCGCGCCGACCACACCGGCCAGCGCGATGACCAAGCCCACTCCGGCACTCGGCTGCAGCACAGCGATCAGTGCCGTCGCGAGGGCGAGCACGGCGACAGCCGCACCGAGGGCTCGAAAGGCCAAGCGTCCGAGTGAGAACTCGCGGTCGGTCACACCGATCGGACCCAGTTCTCCAGCAGCGCGGCCCCGGCGTCACCGGACTTCTCGGGGTGGAACTGGGTGGCCGAGAGCGCGCCGTTCTCGACAGCGGCGAGGAACCGGCCGCCGTGATCGGCCCAGGTGAGCAACGGGGCGGCGATGGTGTCGCTGGGTTCGAGCTCCCACTGCTGCGCGGCGTAGGAGTGGACGAAGTAGAACCGGGTCTCGGGATCGATGCCGTCGAAGAGCACGCTCTTCTCCGGTGCTTCGACGGTGTTCCACCCCATGTGGGGCAGCACCTCGGCCTGCAGACGCTCGACCGTGCCCGGCCACTCCCCGCACCCGTCCGCTTCGACACCGAACTCGACCCCGCGGTCGAAGAGGATCTGCATTCCGACACAGATGCCCAGGACGGGGCGTCCGCCGGCCAGGCGTCGACCGATGATGCGTTCGCCCTTCACCGCCAGCAGACCTTCCATGCAGGCAGCGAACGCACCGACACCGGGAACGACCAGAGCTTCTGCATTCAGGGCCTCGTCGAAGTCCGAGGTCACGGTCACATCGGCACCGACCCGGGCGAGAGCCCGCTTCGCCGAGTGCAGATTGCCCGAGCCGTAATCGAGCAACACCACAGAAGTCATGCGGGAAGTCTATCGGGGCGTGGTCTGGCGACGAGCGCCACCGCCGCGACGACGACCACCGTGGCAGCGGCTGCGGTGAATCCCGCGGTGTAACCCACACTCGTCGCCAGGACACCGAGGGCGAGTGCGCCCGCCCCGGTACCCGCGTCGAAGCTGATGTTCCAGACGGCGCTGGCGCTGCTGTAGCGGGCGGGGCCGGCTGCGTCGAACGCCATCACGAGACTGTCGTTCTGGCATGCGCCGTACCCGATTCCGAACAGAACGGCTGCGACGAAGAACAGCGCCGCCGGCATACCGCCGAGCGCGGCGATCGCGAACAGAGCGATTCCGATCGCCGCCGACACCAGCGCCGGAAACACCGAACGCCCGATTCCGATTCGGTCCGCCACCGACCCTGCGGCGTAGCGCCCGACGAGCATCGAGGCACTGACAACGGCCAGTGCCAGTCCGATCATCGCGGCCCGATTCGTTTCGGCGATCGGCAACAGACTGGTGATTCCCCCGTAGGCCGCGGACACCGAAGCCACGACGAGACACGGCACCAGGAACTGCCGAACGTCGAGACGAACTCGCTCGATCCTGGGCGGCTGCGGGGCGGGCCGGGTGGGAGGCAACAGCGCCACGCCGATCAGGCCTGCTGCGGGCACCAGAGCGCCGAGCACGAACACGGCCGTCGGACTCGCCGCGAAAATCACCAGACCCAGTGGCAGCGTCACCATCTGAGCCAAGGCGACAGCGATCCCCTGCGCGCCCGTGGCTCGGCCGAGCAGCGCTGTCGGCGCGAGCTCGGCGACGATGGCGGCACCGGCGACCGTCAACATCCCGAACCCGGTACCCCGCAGCGCGGACACCGCCAGCGCCGGTACGGCCTCGACGGAGACGATGAACAGCAGCGCGGGCAACCCGAGGAGCAGACACCCGGCGGCCAGAACCGCGCGGTGGCCGACTCGCATCAGCATGCTCGGCACGAACAGCTGCGTGATCACCGTCGTGGCCATGAAGATCGCGGTGCTGGCCGCAGCCACCGCGTCCGATGCCCCCGACTGGGACACCGCGAGGGGAACCACCGGGAGCAGCAATCCCCAGCCGCCGAACGAGGCCGCGCCCATGGCCATCGCGGCCGGAAGACCACGGATGGAGCTCAGGCCACTCAACGCACGAGCGCCGATCGACCGATCACAGACTTCCCTTGGTGGACAGCACACCGGTCACGCGAGGGTCGTACTCGGTGGCCTGACGCAGTGCCCGAGCCACTGCCTTGAACTCGGCTTCGGTGATGTGATGCTGATCGCGGCCGTAGATCACCCGGACGTGCAGTGCGATCCGAGCGTTCGACGCCAGCGTCTCGAACACGTGCTTGTTGATCACCGTGGAGTACGGAACTCCCGGATAGCCGCCGATGACCGAGTGCACCATGTAGTCGGGCTCACCGGTGTGCACGCAGTACGGACGTCCGGACACGTCGACGGCCGCGTGCACGAGCGTCTCGTCCATCGGAATGAACGAGTCGCCGAACCGAGTGATGCCCGCCTTGTCGCCGAGGGCCTGACCGAGGGCCTGGCCGAGCACGATCGCGGTGTCCTCGACGGTGTGGTGCGCCTCGATCTCGATGTCGCCCTTCGCGCGCACCGTCAGGTCGAAACGAGCATGGGTGCCGAGCGCGGTGAGCATGTGGTCGTAGAACGGAACGCCGGTGGAGATGTCGACGATTCCGGTGCCGTCGAGATTCAGCTCGACCGAGATGTCGGATTCCTTGGTGGTGCGCTCGATCTTGGCGATGCGGGGAGCGGGTGTGGTCACTTCGATGCCTCTGCTGTTTCGGTCGATGCGAGTGCTGCGCTGACGGTGAGGAATCGGTCGTTCTCGTGTGCCAGTCCGATGGTGACGCGCAGATAGCCGGGGATGCCGACGTCCCGGATGAGCACGCCGTCGTCGAGGTATCGCTGCCAGGTCGCGGCCGCGTCAGCGAACCGGCCGAAGAGCAGGAAGTTGGCGTCGGACGGCACCACGTCGTAACCCTGGCGGCCGAGGGCCGCTGCCACCCGATCTCGTTCGGCGGACAGTTCGGCCACGCTCCCGAGAGTGTCCGAGGCGTGCCGCAGCGCCGCCCGCGCAGCTGCCTGCGTTACGACCGAGAGGTGATAGGGCAAGCGCACCAACAACATTGCGTCGACGACGGCCGGGGCAGCCACCAGATATCCCAACCGACCGCCGGCGAACGCGAACGCCTTGCTCATGGTTCGGCTGACCACGATCTTGCTGGGGTAACTCTCGATCAAGCCGATCGCGCTCGGCGCGGAGGAGAATTCCGCGTAGGCCTCGTCGACCACCACGATTCCCGGCGCGGCGTCGAGGATTCGGCGCAGATCCGCCTCGTCGATGCTGTGGCCCGTCGGGTTGTTGGGGCTGGTGACGAACACGACGTCGGGCTTACGTTCTTCGATCGCACCGACGGCGTAGTCGACGTCCAGAGAGAAATCTGCCCGACGCTTCGCCGGAATCCATTCGGTCTGCGTCCCGGAGGAGATGATCGGGTGCATCGAGTACGACGGCACGAAGCCCAACGCGGTACGGTCCGGTCCCCCGAAGGCCTGCAGCAACTGCTGCAGAATCTCGTTGGAGCCGTTGGCCGCCCACACATTGGCGGTGTCGACGGCGAAGCCGGTCTGCTCGGTGAGGTATCGAGCCAGGTCGGCTCGCAGCGCGTCGGCATCGCGATCCGGGTAGCGGTGCAGCTGCCCGGCGGCGAGCCGAACGGAGTCCGCCACATCGTCGATCAAGGCCTGCGTCGGCGGGTGCGGGTTTTCGTTGGTGTTCAACTGAACCGGCACGGTGAGCTGCGGCGCTCCGTACGGCGACTTGCCGATCAATGCTTCGCGCAGCGGGAGGTCGTCCAGCGAGACCGACTGTCCCAAGACATCACTCATGACGCGTCACCGGTACGCAGCCCTTCGAACCGCAGCCGCACCGCCTCGCCGTGGGCCGGCAGATCCTCGGCATTGGCCAGTGCAATGACGTGCGCTGCAACGTCTTTCAGCGCAGCCTCGCTGTAGTCCACCACGTGGATGCCGCGCAGGAACGTCTGCACACTCAGGCCGGACGAGTGCCGAGCGCATCCTGCCGTCGGCAGTACGTGATTGGAACCGGCGCAGTAGTCACCGAGGCTCACCGGCGACCACGCTCCGACGAACACGGCACCGGCGCTGCGCACCCGGGCTGCAACGTCGGACGCGTCCTTCGTCTGGATCTCGAGGTGCTCGGCGGCGTAGGCGTTGACCACGGCCAATCCCTGCGTGACGTCGTCGACCAACACGATGCCGGACTGGCTTCCGTTCAGTGCGGTGGCCACGCGCTCGGCATGCCGCGTCGATGCCATCTGTGCGTTGACGGCCTGGTCGACGGCATCGGCCAGTTCGATGCTGTCGGTGACCAACACGCTGGCCGCCATGACGTCGTGTTCGGCCTGGCTGATGAGGTCCGCTGCCACGTGAACGGGGTCCGCGGTCGCGTCGGCGAGGATCGCGATCTCGGTCGGTCCTGCCTCGGAGTCGATTCCGATGAGCGAGCGACACAGGCGCTTGGCAGCGGTGACGTAGATGTTGCCCGGGCCGGTGATCAGGTCGACCGGTGCCAACTCCCCGCCGTCGGTGTCGACGCCGCCGTAGGTGAGCAGCGCGACGCCTTGACCGCCACCGACCGCCCAGACCTCGTCCACGCCGAGCAGCTGAGCCGCAGCCAAGATCGTCGGGTGCGGCAGTCCGCCGAAGTTCTTCTGCGGCGGCGACGCGACCACCAGAGATCCGACGCCTGCGATCTGCGCGGGCACCACGTTCATCACGACCGACGACGGATACACGGCGTTGCCGCCGGGCACGTACAGGCCGACGCGATCGACAGGGATCCAGCGTTCGGTCACCGTGCCGCCGGGCACCACCTGGGTGGTGTGGTCGGTTCTACGCTGATCGGAGTGCACCAGGCGCGTTCGTTCGATGGCGACCTCCAGGGCGGCCCGAACATCGGAATCGAGCTCCGCAAGTGCCTTGACCAGCTCTTCCGGGGGCACGCGAACGCGGTCCGGCCGGACGCCGTCGAACTTCTCACTGAACTCGAGCGCAGCCTCGGTGCCGCGATCGCGGACGGCGTCAACGACGGGGCGAACCTGATGCAGCACCGAATCGACATCCACTCCGCCTCGAGGAAGTGCGCCGCGTAGTTCGGCGGTGGATGGAGTTCGTCCGCGTAGATCGACGCGGGCGAGCTCGATGCGGGCAGGCATAGTGGGCCCCTTCGTGAAGTCGGTTCGGTGCCGGGGTTCGGTCGAAACAGTGTGGTTCGAACACCCAGGATAGTTCCACCGAATTCGACTCAGCCCCGCACGTCCCACAGATGGTGGACGGGGTCGTGAATGTAGTAGGCGGCCAGTGACTCGACCGAGAAGTTCGATCCGTCGCTGCGCCGACCTGTTCGGTGCCGGTGCTCCGGCATCACAGCGGCGAAGTCGTCGGCCAGAGCGCGCGCGGCATCACCGAGTTCCGACGCCACCTTCGCAGGATTCTGCGCGTTGTAGTCCTCGGCCAGCGCGGTGGCGTCCTGGTCCCAGTTCTCGAACTCGGGATCGTCCTCGGCCAACACCAACGCCAGCCGGGTACGAAAAATGCGGTGCGCGTCACGGACGTGCGCGGCGTACTCGAGTGCGGACCACGTCGAGTCGTCGGGGCGCAGTGCTACGTCGTCGCGCCTCAGCACCGCCTCCCAACGCTCGACGTCGGCGCGGATCAGGTCCGGGATGTCGTCGTAATCGACGGCACTCGAGTCGAACCCACAGTCCGGGCACGCTCGTTCGAGAACCCAGGTCCAATTCTTGGTGTCGGGATCGATCGGCATGCCGGTCAGAATAGATCCAGGTCAGGCGTAGCGGGCAGCCAGGTTCCGCAGTGTGCTCGTGATGCCCTGCGCGTTCTTCTGCGGCATCTTGAACAGTTCGAGCACCTTGGGGACCTTGGCGGTGCCGTACTTGAAGCTCTCGGTGACCGTGGTCAGCCCCGGCTGCTTCTCCTCGAACTCCCAGCGCCAGCTGTGGCCCATCGGGTGCTGCCACTCGACGACCTTGTGCTTGTCGGCGTCGACGAACTCGGTGACGGTGCTGGTGATCTTGTAGGGCACGCCGTACTGCTTCATGCCGACGGAGAATTTCGCCCCCGTGCTGAGTCGATCGGGACCGCGGACGGTGTCCTTGACCGTGCCGGATCCATCGAGCTCACCGTGCCGGGTCGGATCGGCCACGATGGCGAACAGTTCGGATGCCGGTGCCCGCACTTCGGTCTGACGGGTGACCTGCTGCGGGCCGCTGTCGATACTTCTGATGTCTGCCATCTCGTTCTCGTACCCTGCTTTTGCCCGTTCGACACCAACAGCCGGCCCGAATCGGAGTTGACGGCCGTAGTTCAATGAACGCATGTCCTGGTCAGTGTGGCTCGCCTTTCTCGGCGCGAGCATCGTCATCAGTCTCTCCCCCGGCGCCGGTGCCATCGCGTCGATGTCCACCGGGCTCCGCTATGGCCTGCGCCGCGGATACTGGAACATCTTCGGTCTGCAGATCGGTCTGCTCCTGCAGATCGGCGTCGTCGCCGTCGGACTGGGTGCAGTCCTCGCCAGCTCGGCGCTCGCGTTCACTGCCATCAAGTGGTTCGGTGTCGCGTACCTGGTCTACCTGGGCATTCGGCAGTGGCGTGCAGCCCCGACCGACGTCGCCGACGCCCCGGCAGTGGCTGATCGCGGAACGACGATGCTGGCCCGAGGATTCCTGGTCAACGCCAGCAACCCGAAAGCCGTCGTCTTCATGGTCGCGGTGCTCCCCCAGTTCCTCGACCCGACGCGACCTCTCGTCGTTCAGTACCTGGTGATCGCCGCCACGATGGTCGCGGTCGACATGCTGGTGATGACGGGGTACACCTCACTCGCCTCGCGGGTGCTGCGCTTGATGAAATCGCAGCGCCAGCAGAAGACGATGAACCGCACGTTCGCCGGGCTGTTCTTTGCCGCCGCGACGTTCTTGGCGACCGTTCGGCGCGTGACTCCGTGAGGAAGTATCGCGTGATCATGAAGAATGCCCTCGGCGGCGATCCGATTCCACTGGGACTGTTCGACACACTCCTCGAGGCCAACACTTGGATCCAGGACGTCGGCAAGCGAGATGAGCACGAACTGGGCACCTATACGGTCGAAGTTGTCGACGAGTGAGCGGGCGGTGTCCGTGTTCGAGTGGTGACACGTTCGACGCGTGTTGCGAGCCCTATCTGCGCGGCGATGCGAGCGCGCCGACGGCGGAGAAGCTGATGCGATCGCGGTTCACTGCGTTCGCCGTCGGCGATGTGGCCTATCTTCGCGCATCGTGGCATCCCGACACCTCACCGGCCGAGCTGGAGTTGGACCCCGATCAGCGGTGGTATCGACTCGACGTTCTCGCAGCCGACGCCGGTGGGTTGTTCGACGACGCGGGAACCGTCGAGTTCCGAGCCCGGTACAAGCATCCCGACGGGGCGGGCTCGACGAATGAGCTGAGCCGCTTCGTCCGCGTGGACGGCCGGTGGCTCTACCTCGACGGGATCGTCTCGAGCTAGAGGTTGCGCAGCTTTGTCGGTCGGTTGCCCGAGGTACGACGCGCTTCCTGCTTCTCCTTGATGCGTTCGGCATCCTTGCGCACCTGAATCTGGGTGCGACGCTCGCGAACGAGCCACTGGGGCGGGCTGGCGACGAGCTCGGCGATTGCCTCTGTGGTCAGCGCTTCGGTGACACCGCCGCGGGCCAGCCCCGCAATGGACACCCCGAGCTTCTTGGCGATGACGTCGCGCGGGAAGGGGCCGTTGGTCTGCAGGTCGGTCAACCACTGCGGCGGATCGCTGCGCAGTGTGTCCAGTTCGGACCGGCTGATCATCGAGTTCTGGAATTCTTCGGGTGCTGCGGGAAGGTAGATGCCGAGCTTGTTCGCCGCGGTCAATGGCTTCATGGTCTGCTGCTTGTTCTCCGGGCTCACCGGACCAGCTTATCCGGCCGTCGGCGCTCTCGACGCCACCGTCCCTCACTGCCCTCCTCGTCCCATAGGCTCGACATCGTGAACATCGATGTGCAGACACTGCGCTGGTACGCGGCGGTGGCGCAGCAACTGCATTTCGCGCGCGCTGCTCAGTCGCTCGGAATCTCGCGGATCCGCTTGAGCAAGGCGATCGTGGAACTCGAGGAACAGCTCGGCGTCGACCTGTTCGTGCCCGGAGCATCCCCCACCGAGCTCACCGCGGAAGGCCGCGATCTGCTCGAGCGGGCGCTGGTGGACATCGCCGAGGACGATCGGCTCTCGGAACTCGCGCAGGTCGCTGCTGCCGAGCCGACGACGTTCACCATCGGATACGCCGAAGGTGTGACGCTGACGAAGTGGACACGCATCTGGGCGGATCGGTTCCCCGACGTCACGCTGTCCGTGGTGGCGACGACGCCGCAGACACAGGTGTCGGCCCTGCGCGACGGAACGGTCGATGTGAGCTTCGTTCGTCCGCCGATCGATCGTGATGGGCTCAACGCGATCGGTCTGTACCAGGAAGTGCAGGTGGTGGTGGTCCCGAAAGACCACGCCGTCGCCGCGTTCGATGCGGTCACCGCGACCGATCTCGCCGACGAGCATCTGCTCGCCGAACCAGCGACCGTGCCCGAATGGGCAGCGGTAGCAACCGAACTCGTTGCCGGGAATCGACCTGCACTGCCGCCGATGAATTCCGTTGCCGAGACGTTCGAGTACGTGGCCGCCGGGCTGGGGGTGGCGATCGTGCCGCACTCGGTCGCTCGATTCAACGCCCGCAAGGACCTCGTCTACCGCCCGGTGACCGACGTCGAGCAGTCGCAGATTGCACTGGCTTGGGTCGCCGAACGCGAGGACGACCGCATCGAGGAATTCATCGGTATCGTCCGCGGCCGCTCGACCCGCAGTTCACGCGGACCGTCGGACGAGGCACCGGTCAAGAAGAAGAAAGCGCACCCCTCCAAACCTGCTCGCCCCGTTGCCAAGACGAAGACGAACGCCCGACGCAGCGGGAAGCGTCGCTGACGTCTGCATCTCGCTCCGCCCCGAATCCATGAGAACGTGTGTTCGAGAGTTTGTCGGTGGGTCGCGGTAGATTCTGTTCATGCTTTCGGGGGACGGCGGATCAGGGGTGGACGGCATCGATACCGTGCCGGCCACCCCTGAGGTGTCCGATCCCGAATTATCTGTGTTGGTCGACCGGGTCGAGTCCGCGATCGCCGAGTTGGCGGAACAGTCGTCGGTGTCGTGGACGAATGCGGATCGGCGCGCGGTGATCCAACGGATGGAGATGCTGACCCGATCCCTGTCGGCGTATTCGTACACCTGGCTCAACGAACTCATCGGTCAGCACGGCCTCGATGTGTATCCGGGATCGGTGCCGTCGTCGGTGGCGTGGATGCTGCGGATCACCCCACGAGCAGCCGGAGCTCGGGTGCGCCTGGCTGCGGAGTTGGGTGACCGGACTGCGTTCTCGGGTGAAGTCCTGCCGCCGTTGCTGCCGCACACCGCGGAAGCGTTGCGGGCGGGGTTGCTCGATGCCAAGCATGTGCAGATGATCCGCGAATTCTTCAGGCATCTCGCCTCGAGTGTCGATCCGCAGACCCGCGATCTCGCCGAACAGCAATTGGTGACAGAGGCGAAGAAGTTCCGGCCCGACGACTTCGCGCCGGTCGTCGCGCATTTGGACTCGATCCTCAACCCCGACGGCGACCACGACGACGAAGAAGACGAGGACGGAAAGCCGAGGCCACGGAAGCGGCGGGATGCGTTCTTCTACCTCGGCGAGCAGGGTGCCGACGGTATGTCGGAAGGAAAATTCTGCGTCGACCCCGAACTACGCGCCTACCTCGAAGCCCTGTTCTCCAAAGCCGCGAAACCCGGAGTGAACAACCCCGCGGACCCGACGTCCGTCGTCCATGACGAGACCGACAGCACTTCCGGCGGCAAGGACAGCACGAGCCCCCGGGCCGCGAGCAATCGTGCGCGTCCCGATCCTGCAGCAGCCGAACCGGATTCGGCCACACCGGGTGGTATCTGCGATACCGATACCCCACCGCTACCGGAGCCGGACGACGGTCCGACGAGCGATGCGGGACTGTGGAGCGACGGACCATGCGACGGCGACGGACCTTGCGAGGGTGACGGCCGGTGCGGCGACGGCATCGACTGCGGTTGCGGCACAGGACACGAGGACACTGCCGAACCCGACGACATTGCCGACTCCGAATCCGAGACCGATACCGACGGCGACGGCGACGGCGACGGCGACGGCGAAGGTAAGGCTGCAGCACGCGACGCTGCCGCCGCGCGGGATATCCGTACCCAACGTGAACGCCATCACGACGCCCTGAAACTGGCGCTCCGTCAGACACTCGCCTCCGGCAACCTCGGCACACATCGCGGCCTGCCCGTCACCGCTATCGTCACCATGACCCTGAAAGATCTGGAAGCTGGCTGCGGTTACGCGATGACCGGCACCGGCTCCCGCGTCTCCATCCGCGACGCGATCCGCATGGCCTCCCACGCCCACCACTACCTGACGATCTTCGACGACCACGGCAGGGCGTTGTACCTCGGCCGCTCCAAACGCATCGCCTCCGCAGACCAACGCATCGTGCTCATCGCCCGAGACCGCGGCTGCAGCTTCCCCTCCTGCACCCGCCCCGCGACGTGGTGCCAAGCCCACCACGTCACCGACTGGATCGACGGCGGCACCACCGACATCGACTCCCTCACCTTCGGCTGCGACATGCACCACGCACTCGTCGGCACCGGACCAGGCAAGTGGGCGACCACCAAAACCGGAGCAGGACATCGCTATCCGGGTCGCACCCTGTGGCATCCACCGGCGGGGATGGACCCCAAGCGGCGCGGACTCATCAACCACGCCCACCACCCAGAAGAAGTCCTCTACCCACCCGACAACCACAACAACATCGTCGACCCCGGCGACGAGCAACCACGACAACCCGCCTGACGGTCCGAACCAGTCTCAGAGCACAGCCCTGCCTACACCCGCGTCGGGATCTTTCAGCGAACCGGGTGACGCTTTCGATTGTGAATCAAAACAGCTGTTCCGAGTCCCACCGACATCAACAGAAGCGGTGCGGCGATGACAAGGGAAGCGTCGATGGCCAGAAACAGAATGAGAAGCAACGCTGCTGCCAGGAAATAGACTGCTGCGAAACGTGGAGTCCACAGGACGGAGTCCATTCCCACCTCCTTGCGCGTACGAACTACGTGTCGTTACCGAAGGTAACCGAAAGGAGCCGGGAGCACTAGAGGCCCAGGCCCCGCAGTCTGTCGATTTCACGACGATCGCGCTTGGTGGGCCTGCCTGCCCCTCGATCACGCCTCGGTACGGAAGCCAGAACTTCTTTCGGTGGCGGCGGCGGACTGCGATCGATCAAGCACTCGGGAACGACCGCTGCGCCTACTCGTTTGGTGATGGCCCGCACCACGACGACGATCTTCTCGACTCCGTCGGCCCGCAGTCTGATCTCGTCGTCCGGGCCGATGCGATGCCCGGGTTTGGCGGGAGTTCCGTTGACGCGGACGTGCCCGCCGCGGCAGGCAGCAGCCGCGGCAGACCGCGTCTTGAACAACCGAACCGCCCAGATCCAACTGTCGAGGCGGACGCTCTGAACTTCCATCTTCGAAAGATTTCCTCACATTGCGAGGCTCGACTCACATGTCCAGGCCGAGATCGAGCACTGTCACCGAGTGTGTCAGACCGCCCACCGCGAGGAAGTCCACCCCCGTGCGCGCGTAGTCCCGTGCCACGTCGACGGTCAGGCCACCCGAGGATTCCAGCTTCGTTTGCGGCGCGAACGTGTCGCGGCGCTGCACCGCCATCTGCGTCTGCCACAGCGCGAAGTTGTCCAGCAGAACCAGTTCGACGTTCTCCGCCAGCACTTGGTCGAGTTGCTCGAGGCTGTCGACCTCGACCTCGCACGCGATGTCGGGAGCCGCAGCCCGCACCGCGTTCAAGGCAGCGACGACCGAACCGGCTGCCGCCACGTGATTGTCCTTGATGAGCGCGGCATCTCCCAGACCCATCCGATGATTGACGCCGCCGCCGGCACGAACGGCGTACTTCTGCAGTGAACGCAACCCCGGCAACGTCTTTCGGCTGTCTCGGATCTTGCACTCGGTGTCGGCGACCTCGGCGACCCAGCCTGCCGTCGCAGTGGCGATCCCCGAGAGGTGACAGACGATGTTGAGCATCGTGCGTTCGGCGGTGAGCAGACCCCGAGTCGGGGCATCGACCGTCAGGACGGCCTGTCCCGGTTCGACCTCGGATCCGTCCTCGATGCGATGCACGACGGAGTATCCGCCGGTTCCGATCACCTCGTCGAGAACCAGGAGACCGACATCGATTCCGGCGATCGTGCCGAAGTGACGCGAGACCACCGATGCCGTGGTGACGGCATTTTCGGGAACCGTTGCCAGCGTGGTGATGTCGGGTCCGTACCGCAGGTCCTCGTCGAGCGCGGTCCGGATCAGCGCGAGTACCTCGGCGCGATCGACGCCCGGGTTCACCTCGTTCGGGGTGTCGCTCATGTCAATGTGCTCCCGTCATCACATCGTCGTTCACTATCGTCAACCGTCCATCGAGATCTCGTTCGACGAACAGACTGCGGCGTTGCGCCGGATCGCTTTCCGGGACATCGCGTCGGGTATGACACCCTCTGCTCTCGCGACGCTCGGACGCGGCCAGCACGATCACCTCCGCCGCAGCGGTCAACGCCGCGTCCTCGACCGCGCGCGCATCGACCGGTGGTTCCGATACCACGCCGTGCGCCAGAATACGTTGCGCTGCAGCAAGACCCGTTGCATCTCGTACGACGCCGACCTCCGCGGTCATGGTGCGCTGCAGCACTTCGCGGTCGATACGACGGTACGTGGGCAACGCGACATCCGAAATGCCGCCGGTGCGGCCCACCCGTTCGGCAGCCACGCCGGCCGCACGCTCGCCGACGACGAGACCCTCGAGCAGACTGTTCGACGCCAACCTGTTGGCACCGTGCAGCCCGGTGCGCGCCACTTCGCCTGCGGCGAGCAAGCCGGGAACCGAGGTGCGTCCGGAGGTATCCGTCGCCACGCCCCCGCACGAATAGTGCGCTGCAGGTGCCACCGGAATCAGGTCCGTCGCCGGATCGACACCGGCATCCAGGCAGGAGGCGGTCACGGTCGGGAACCGTTCGTGGACGCGTTCGACCGTGCGGGCGTCCAACAGCACGTGGTCGTCACCGCTGACGTGCAGCAGTTCGGCGATGGCGCGGGACACCACGTCGCGTGGCGCGAGGTCACCGAGCGGGTGCACTCCCGCCATGAAGGGCCTGCCGGCGACATCGAGAAGCCGAGCGCCCTCTCCTCGCACCGCCTCGCTGATCAACGGGCGGCGGCCCGTGGACCCGGCGGCGAACAGCACCGTCGGATGGAACTGCACGAATTCCAGATCCGCGATCCGGGCACCGGCGTCGAGCGCGAGCGCAATGCCGTCGGCCGTCGCGCCGGGCGGGTTGGTGCTGCACGAGAAGAGTTGCCCCAGTCCGCCGGTGGCGAGCAGCACCGTCGGGCAATGAACGACGCCGACGCCGCGAGGCCCGCGCACGAGGAGACCGACGACCTCGCCGTCGGTGGTCAGCACCCGCAGCGCGGTCGTGTCGAACTGCACCGTGGGCACCGACGCGTCCAGCGTGCGCTGCACCTCTGCCCCGGTCGCATCTCCCCCGGCGTGAACGATGCGAGAAACGCTGTGGCCGCCCTCGCGGGTCCGCGCCACCTCGCCGTCTGCCGCCAGGTCGAACTGCGCGCCCGCAGCCTCGAGCGAGGTGATCGCCGCGCGTCCGCCGGACACGATCGAGCGCACCGCCTCCTCGTCGCACAAACCGGCACCGGCAACGCAGGTGTCGGCCACATGCGAGTCGATCGAATCCTCGAGTTCGGGACCGACGACCGCGATCCCACCCTGGGCGTATTGCGTCGCGGTGTCGGTGGACCGACCCTTACTGACGGTCATCACCCGCAGGCCGCGTGCCGCTGCGGTGCGGGCCGCGGTGAGGCCGGCAATTCCGCCGCCGACGACGACCAGATCGGTCGCGGTTTCCCACGCGACCGATGGATTCACTCGCCGCCGCCCGGGGTACCGATCTCGATCATCCGCTGCACCGACTTGCTCGCGATGTGTGCGGTTTCGAGGTCGACGTGCACCTCGTCGCGGCCCTCGACCAGGCAGCGCAGCAGAGCCGCAGGGGTGATCATCTTCATGTAGCCGCACGATGCGCGGTCGTTGACAGCCAGGAAGTCGACCTCGGGTGCCGCCATCCGCAGCTGATGCAGCATGCCGATCTCGGTGGCGACCAGAACCTGCTTGGACGCGGTGGTGCGGGCAGCATCGAGCATGCCGCCGGTGGAGAGAATCTTGACCTTGTCCGCCGGTACGAATCCCTCGCCCGCGAGGTACAGAGCCGAAGTGGCGCAACCGCATTCGGGGTGCACGTACAGTTCCGCGTCGGGGTGGGTGCGAGACTTCTCGGCCAACTCGTCGCCGTTGATGCCGGCGTGAACGTGGCATTCTCCGGCCCAGATGTGCAGGTTCTCGCGCCCGGTGACGCGCTTGACGTGCGCGCCGAGGAACTGATCGGGCAGGAAGAGGATGTCGCGGCCCGGATCGATCGACTCGACCACCTCGACGGCGTTCGACGAGGTGCAGCAGATGTCGGTCAGCGCCTTGATCTCGGCGGTGGTGTTGACGTACGAGACGACGACGGCCTCCGGGAAATCTGCCTTCCATTCGCGGAGTTGCTCTGCGGTGATGGAATCCGCGAGGGAGCAACCGGCTCGCTGGTCGGGGATGAGGACCGTCTTCTGCGGGCTCAGGATCTTCGCGGTCTCGGCCATGAAGTGGACGCCGCAGAACACGATGGTGTCCTCGGATACCTCGGCGGCGATGCGCGAGAGCGCGAGAGAGTCACCGACATGATCGGCGACATCCTGTATCGCAGGCAGTTGGTAGTTGTGTGCGAGCAGCGTCGCACCGCGCAGATCGGCGAGACGTCGGACCTCGGCGGCCCATTCCGGTGTTGCCTCGACTCCCCCGTAGCCACCGGCTCCGTCGACGATGTCGCGAACTCCGGCGAATGCCGAGTCCAGGGTGTTCACCCGGGTAGCGCTGCTGGTCATGACGGTTCTCCTTCACCGATCATCCGGTCGTCGGTGACCGAATTTCCTCCGAGGGAGTTTTCGACCTATGATCGAAAACATGATTCATCGTAGCACCGTCCACGAAGTACTCATTGCGGTGTTCCAAGTTCGAGCCTTTTCCGACCCCGATGCCCCGGAACTGGCGGTGCTGCTCTGGCAGCGCGCGCTCGATCCCGAGGCAGGCACCTGGTCGCTGCCCGGCGGCACACTGCGCGACGACGAGAACCTCGCCGCATCCGCTCGCCGTCAGCTCGCCGAGAAGGTCGACGTGCGCTCGGTGGCACACCTCGAGCAACTGTCCGTCTTCAGCGAACCCGAACGCGTGCCGGGAGATCGGCGGATCGCGTCGACCTTCCTGGGCCTGGTGCCGATCTCGGCCGAGCCGACACTCCCCACCGACACCGCATGGCACCCGGTTTCGGCACTTCCCGACATGTCGTTCGATCACGGAACCGTCGTCGCGCACGCGAGACATCGATTGGTCGCGAAACTCTCGTACACCAACATCGGATTCGCACTCGCGCCGGTCGATTTCGCGATCTCGTCGCTGCGCGAGATCTACGGTGCCGCACTCGGATATCAGGTCGATGCCACCAACCTGCAGCGCGTACTGAGCCGGCGCGGTGTCATCGAACCCACCGGACGACGCGCGCCATCGGGCAAGGCCGGTGGCCGCCCGCCTGCACTGTTCCGCTTCGCCGACAACAGCATTCGAGTAACCGACGAGTTCGCCGCATTGCGCCCGCCGCAGACGTGAACGGCTGCGGTCAGTCGGCCCGATTCGAGTCGAACGACGGTGGCGGCGGGGAGAACTCGACATCGAGGTCGTCCGGTTCGGGATCGGTGTGCTGCAGATCGTCGTTGGGGTTCATCGCCGCCAGCAGCAGGATCACCAGGGACGCCATCAGCGCCTGAACGATCAGCACCAGCGGAGTCTCGATGCTCGGCGCAACAGTGACGATCGATCCGACGGCAGGGTCGGTGGCCTTCGGAAACCGAAGAGCAGCAATCCCGTTGCCCACCAGGATCGCCGCGACCGAGCCTGCGAGAGCGCCGAGAAAAACGGCACCGAACAGCCGCGGTCCTCGTTCCGACCTCCACAACCACCACCCGATCGGGAGAACGAGACCGAGGGCCAAGGACACGAAGGAGAACAGCGCGAGGCCGTCGAAGCTGTGCAGGCTCTCCCCGGTCAGGGCCGCCCCGCGGTCCTGCGCCACCACGAGCAGCTGCTGCGCCGGTGCCAGGAACCCCCACAGCATCCCGCCCAGGGCCGACACCGCCACCGAGATTCCGACAACCACCGACAGCACACGAAGGGTGCTGCTCCGCGGTGCTCCGAGATCTTCCGACATGACCACCTAGCGCCTACCCGTCGCGGCCGAGTCGACGAGGCCGTGACGCGAGCACACCGATGTCCACCCGTCGGGGACGATCTGGACCACCATGCGGCGGCCGCACTCTGCGCAGAACCGCGGCGGCTCCAACCCGAGCCGGACCGCGACCGACAACGAATCCGCGCCCATCTCGGCTCGGGATTCGACAGGCCGGCCGGTGTACGGGTCGTAGTGGGTCTCGCTCGTCATTCGACCCACCCTAATACGCCCATCAGATAGTCGAGTTGAGCGCTTTGATCGGCATCTGCAGCTCACCGAGAAGATCGAGATCCTGCTCTGCCGGACGACCGAGCGTCGTCAGGTAGTTGCCGACGATGACCGCATTGATGCCGCCGAGAATTCCCTGCTTCGCCCCCAGATCACCGAGAGTGATCTCGCGGCCGCCGGCGAATCTGAGAATCGTGCGCGGCAGGGCGAGACGAAACGCAGCGACGGCGCGCAGCGCATCCGATGCCGGCAGCACGTCGAGGTCTCCGAAGGGGGTTCCCGGCCGGGGGTTGAGAAAGTTCAGGGGCACTTCGTCGGGTTCGAGTGCGGTGAGATCGGCTGCGAACTCGGCCCGCTGCTCGAGCGTCTCCCCCATGCCGAGAATTCCGCCGCAGCACACCTCCATGCCTGCCTCGCGCACCATCCGCAGGGTGTTCCACCGCTCCTCCCAGGTATGGGTGGTCACCACGTTCGGAAAGTACGAGCGAGAGGTCTCGAGGTTGTGGTTGTAGCGATGCACACCCATTGCCGCGAGCCGATCGACCTGATCCTGATCGAGCATGCCCAACGAGCAGGCGATATCGATCTCGACCTCGTTCCGAATGGCCTCGATCCCCGCGGCGACCTGCGCGAGCAACCGATCGTCCGGTCCGCGTACTGCGGCGACGATGCAGAATTCCGTCGCTCCGGTCTTAGCGGTCTGCTTCGCAGCTTCCACCAGCGAGGGGATGTCGAGCCACGCAGCTCGGACCGGGGAGGCGAAAAGCCCGGACTGCGAGCAGAAGTGACAGTCCTCGGGACATCCGCCGGTCTTGAGGCTGACGATTCCTTCCACCTCGACCTCGGGCCCGCACCACTTCATCCGCACCTCGTGGGCCAACAGCATCGTCTCCTCGAGACGGTCCTCACCGAGCTCGAGCACCTCGAGAACCTGAGATCGATCGAGCGCGATGCCGTCGCCGAGCACCTGTGTACGCGCCGTGCGCAATATGTCCATTCCGGGTCCCCTCGTCGTCGAACGGCATCGTCATTGAACACCGTTCAAGTTGAACGGCGTTCACGTTAGGCGCCGCGCTCGGCTACTGTCAAAGCGACGAGGCGTCGAACGACTGGGGGAAGTACGTGCAACTGAACAGGCAGGACGTACTGGACGGCGCGATCGCCATTCTCGACGAGTACGGCCTGGCAGACCTGACGATGCGGCGTCTGGCGACGTCACTGCACGTCCAGCCGGGCGCGCTGTACTGGCACTTCCCCAACAAACAGACGCTGCTCGGTGCCATTGCCGACCACATACTCTCGGGTGCCGATGCACCGTCCACCGAGGATTCCTGGGACGCACAGATCGCGCAGATCGCGCACCGACTGCGCGACGCCCTTCTCTCCCGACGCGACGGTGCCGAATTGGTGGCCGCGACCTACGCGTCGAGGCTGACCACCAACCACATTCGCGAACGTATTGCCGCCGTGTGCATTCGAGCGGGACTGCCGCGCCGCGACGCCGAACTCACTGCCGATACGTTGCTTTACTACATCCTCGGTCAGACCGTGGACGAGCAGGCGCGACTGCAGATGGACTCCGCCGGAGCCCTCACGCCCGACGCGTCGCCGCTCTTCGAAAGTCCCGATCCGACGAGCAGATTCGATTTCGGACTGAAACTCTTCCTCGACGGAGTACGCCACACCGCGGCGGACCGCATCCGCCACTGACCGATCAGAATTCCGCGAAGACGATGCGCTCGCTCCCGTTGTCCAAGGTCATTGTGCCGTCGTCCCGCGACCACCGTGGCGTGGAGGTCAAGAACTCCGACAGCCACCGGTCCTGCTCCATCAACGCCTCCGGACAGGCCATCCGCGTCGACCCGAGAGAACCGATGGTGATCCTGCCCTGCGAGGTGTCCACGGTGCCGAACAACCTGTTGCACCCCGCCTCGGCCGAGATTCGGTCGTCGACGAATTCGAGCACGACCGTCGTTCCGGGGACCGGCATGTAGGAGTCGGGTGCGTCCACCGACGAGTACGTCTTGCCCGCCGGGAATTCGCCGTACGAGTCGGCACACCCGCAGACCACCACGCTCGCACCGAACACGAGAGCGGCCAACGCGCGCCGCGCGTCAGCCACCGAAAATCGGCCCCAGACCGGCCGCACCGGCATTTCCGCGGGACGCGAACGGGTTGTCGTGCACCATGTACGTCCAGGTCGACGTCGGTCGACGCAAGCCGGCTTCGTCCAGATCGATTCCGTCCGAGGTGATCTCGGCCGACTCGAACGTAGCGTGCGAAAGATCCATCGCCTTGGAGGACACCGTCTTGAACGCCTCGACAGCGATCCGGTGATACTCGTCCAGCGGATTCTCCCGACCCAGTGCACGCAGGTGAATGCTCTCGCGCACATCGGCGAGGTGCGCGAGGTAGTCCGACCACGACCGATCGAGGTGGTAGAGGACGATCTGGCGGGCGACCTCGATCAGAGTCTCCTCGGACACGGTCTCGCGCAACTCCTTCGAGCGCGCCGGTGCGTGCTGCTCGAGCAACGTCAACGCCTCGTCGGAGTCGAGCAACGTGGCCCGGCGGCGATCGAGGATCTCACGGTGCTGTGCAGTCAACTGGTTGTAACGCCAGGTGCGCGAATGTATTTCGAGCATCTGGCCCTCGGCGATGCGTTGCGCATGATCGACGCGGTCGGCCGCAGCAGACGAGGTGAACATGCCGCTCTCGTCGATGCCCTTCGGTGCATCCTTGTCGCCGATGTTGTTCTTGACGACGTCATCCTCCCAACTGCCGAAGAACAGCGACCGGCCTGGGTCTCCCTGCCTACCGGCGCGCCCTCGAAGCTGATTGTCGAGTCGCTCGGTGGTGTGGCGACCGGTGCCGAGAACGAACAGTCCGCCGAGCTCGGCAATCCGTTCACGATCGGTGCCGTCGGGACCACCGAGCTTGATGTCGGTTCCGCGTCCGGCGATCTGCGTCGATACCGTCACCGCGCCGTGTACACCCGCCGCCGCGATGACTGCCGCCTCCTCGGCGTCGTTCTTGGCATTGAGCACCACCACCTCCACGCCCGACGCGGTGAGCGTGGAGGCCAGTGCCTCGGACTCGGCGACATCGTGGGTGCCGATGAGGATAGGCTGACCGGTCTCGTGAATCTCCTTCACCTGCAGCGCAATTGCAGCGTTCTTGTGCTCGATCGTGTCGTACACGCGGTCGTCTTCGTCCACGCGCACCGTGGGAACGTTGGGCTCGATGACCGAGACACCGAGGCCGTAGAACGTACGAAGCTGCTCCCCCGCCGCCATGGCAGTGCCGGTCATACCGCACACCGTTGCGTATCGATTGATCAACGCCTGCACGGTGATCGTGTCGAGAATTTCACCGGTCTCGGTGGGGGCGAGCCCTTCCTTGATCTCGACCGCAGCCTGCAATCCGTCCGGCCAGCGCTGTAGCTCGGCCACCCGGCCACGCGAGGCGTTGATCAGCTGCACCCGTCCGTCACGGACGATGTAATCGACGTCGCGCTGGACGAGCACCTGGGCGTGCAGTGCCACGTTGACCGCCACCAACGTCGTCCCGACGTGATGCTCGGAGTACAGGTCGATTCCGCCCATTTCCTTCTCCATCCGCAGCGCGCCCTCGTCGGTGAGGAACACGTTGCGGCCTTCGGCATCGGTGTCGAAATGAACGCCCTTGTCCAACAACCGGACTGCGTCCATGACCGTCGACGTCGAGACGTCGCCGGAGACCGAACCGGCCAACACCAGCGGAACGAGCGCCTCGTCGACCAACACGGAATCGGCCTCGTCGATCAGGGCGACGTCCGGCACGGGCGCGACCAGATCGTTTCGGTCGTTCACCAGATGATCACGCAGGACGTCGAAACCGATCTCGTTGACCGAGGCATAGGTGATGTCGCAGGCGTAGGCGGTGCGCCGCTCCTGCGCTGTCGACGACTCGCCGATGGAACCGACGGTGATGCCGAGGGACTCGAACAGCGGCTGCATCCATCGCGCGTCACGTTGTGCGAGAAAGTCGTTGACAGAGATGACGTGCACCGAACGCCCGGACAGCACGTATCCGACGGCAGCGATGGCACCGGCCAACGTCTTGCCCTCGCCGGTCGCCATTTCCACCACGTCGCCGGCGAGCAACCGGACGGCACCGTGCAGCTGCACATCGAAGGGCCGGAGCTCGAGGGCACGCTCACTCGCCTCGCGCGTCAACGCCAGATACCGCGGAACGTCGAGACGGTCGGCGTTGTCGACCCGCAGCGCGGTCGCCTCGGTCGCCAACTCGCTCTCGCTCAGGGCAGCTGCCCACTCCGCATGTTCCTGGGCTCGGTCGACGCGTCGACGCGAGGTGCTCTGCGCCTTCTGCGCGGAGCGGCCGAGTACACGCCAGAATCGGTCGGAGCCCAAAGCCATCTGTTATCCCTACCTGAGAAAGAAGAACCGTTCTCACCCACAGTACCGAGTGCAGCTCCGCCCAGCTCTAGGCATCGAGCGGCGTCGTCACCGCGATCCGGCGCGTGCCGTCGTCCAGCGTCACCACCTGATAGGCATTGCGCTCGGTTCCCACCGGCGAACCGTCGGAGTCGAGGTTCTCCAGCAGAAGATGCCCGACCCAGATGCCCGGTACCTCTGCCTCGGTGACGATGTCGCGGGCCCGCACACCCTGTATTCCGCGCGACCGATAGTAGGTCTGGCCCTGCTGGAAGAACTCTCGGGTCTGCTGCGGCTCGGCGATCGCCGCACACCCCCGCGCCGTGACCGCCAGAGCCGGATAGTTGTAGATCTCGGCAAGGCCGTCCAGATCACCCGAGGTCAAGTACCCCGTGTAGCGAGCGAAGAAGCTGTCGATCGATTCGGTGTCAGGTGTCATATCGACAACGTTAGGACCCAATCCCGTCAGGGCTGTGTCGGGAATCGGGAAGAATTCGGACGGTGCCGAAGGACAACGCACCCCGATCGCTCGACAGCGCACTCACCTTGCGCCGCGTCGCGCGTCAACAGCGGATCGTGGAATGGCTGGGGTCGGCGGCTGCGCCGTTGACCTCCCCCGAACTCGCGCAACGGCTCGGGGTTTCCGTGCGCACCGTGGAACGCGACCTCGCCCGGTTGCGTGAGTCCGGCGTTCCCATCGATGCGGTACCGGGTGTGCACGGCGGATCTCGACTGGCAAGCGTCGCCGCGCCCCGGCCGGTGCAGTTGACCGCCCCCGAGATAGCAGCACTCATCGCCAGCCTCGCCGCTCTGGGACCCAGCGAAACCGACAGTGCCGCATCGGCAATGAGCGCTCTGGTCGAGGCATTGATGACCGACTGACCGCGAAACCTGGACAAACCGAGGAGTTCGCATTACCGTCTTCCACTAATCAACTAGTGAAAGGGTCTTGATGATCGCGTACCGCATCGATCGTCAGTCCGGCATCCCCACCTATGTCCAACTGATACTGCAGACGAAACAGGCCCTGCGCCTCGGATCACTCGCCGTCGGCGACAAGCTTCCGACGGCGAAGGACGTGGTCACGGCACTGGCCATCAACCCGAACACCGTGCTCAAGGCCTACCGCGAACTCGAACGAGAAGGCTTGGTCGAACCACGGACCGGCTCGGGAACCTTCGTCGTCGCCTCCCTCGCGAAACCCGGTATGGCCGAACGATCGGCACTCGAGGCCGAACTCGGCCGCTGGATTCGCCATTGCCTCGCAGCGGGACTGGACAGACCGGACCTCGAGGCCATCGTCACCGCAGCACTCGACACACAGTTCGACCGACCCGAAAGAGGCGATTCATGACCGACACGGTTCTCACCATGGACGAGGTGGTCAAGTCGTTCCGACGCAGGGCCGTACTCGACGGATGTTCGTTCGATATCGAAAAGGGAAGCGTCACAGCGTTGGTCGGCTCGAACGGTGCAGGCAAGTCGACTCTGATGTCGTTGGCCGTCGGGCTGCTCGCACCGGACGCCGGATCCATCCGAGTGCTCGGCGAAGTGGTGAGCCAACGCGGAATCGCCCCCGGCCTGTCCTATCTGGCCCAGCACAAGCCCCTGTACCCCCACTTCACCGTCGGCGACATGCTGAAATTCGGCCGAAACACCAACGCGCACTGGGACGATACCTACGCCTCCGAGCTCGTCGATGCAGCCGGAATATCGGTCTCTGCGCGAGTGAAATCGCTCTCCCCAGGTCACCGCACCCGCGTCGCCCTCGCGCTCGCGCTGGGACGACGACCGGAAGTACTTCTGCTCGACGAGCCTCTCGCCGACCTCGATCCCGTTGCTCGACGCGCCGTGGCCCGAACACTGATGCGCGACGCGGCAGAGAACGGCACGACGATCGTCCTGTCCTCGCACGTGCTGTCCGAACTGGTCGACGTCGCCGATCGACTACTCCTGTTGCGCGACGGGAGAATTCGACTCGACGGCGAACTCGACGCCATCACGGCCGAGCACTACCTGCTGGTCGGTAGCACCGATGCCGAACCCACCGTGGACAATGGAACCGTCGTTTCCGACGTATCCGGTTCCAACGCAGCAGTATTCGTCGTCCGCGGCACCCGGCCGGAGACCGCGCGACCGGGCTGGACCGTCGAGGACGCCACCCTGGACGACGTCGTGCTCGCCCACCTCGGAGCGGCGGTGGCAGCATGATCTGGGTGACGTGGAGACAGTTCCGCACAACGATTCTGTTCGGGGTGCTGACCCCACTGTTGTTGGCGGCCATCACGATTGCGATCACGCTGATCGACGGGGGCGTGGCACCGATTCCCGCGCTCCAGGGCTGCCTCGGGATCGGAGAGGACTACTGCACCGCGGAGACCGCGCAGAGCCTGGCGATCCTTCTGACGATCGCCCTACCTGTCGTGTTCGGTGCTTTCGTCGGGGTCACCGTGTTCTCCCGCGACCTCGAACGCCGAACTCACGTACTCGGTCTGACCCAATCGGTGAGCAGACGACGGTGGTACGGAGTGCGTGTACTTGTCGTGTTCGTTCCGACCATCCTCGCCATGGCTTTGCTCGGTTGCGCGCTGTACTGGGCGAAATACCGCACGTCCCCAGGAACGTTCGCCTTCATGAGCACCGGTGAGTCCCGCTTGGACTTCCCCACCTTCGGCGCAACGGGATTCGTAGCGGGCGGGTACACGGCTGTGGGACTGACGCTCGGCGCAGCGTGCGCACTGGCCATGAGGAACACGATCGCCGCGATGATCACCACTGTCGTCGTGTCCACCGCGTTCCTGGCGCTGCTGCCGACGCAGATTCGCGAGCACTACGACACTCCCATGGTCGAGACCCGGACACTCGAGCAGAAGGTGAACGACATGTACGGCGGCGCACCGGACTACTACCGCCCAATGAACTCGATCTCGATATACCCGCGATGGAACGTCTCGTCGGACTACGTCGACGGCCAGGGAACACCGGTAGCGATCGATCTGCAGCAGTGCGCTTGGCCCGACAACTATCGGGATATGAGCGAATTCGAGACGGTCGCACAGTACGAGGAATACTCCGAACTCCGGATCGCAGAGGACGCTCGAATCCAGATCGACTGTATCCGCACTCAGGGCGCCGAGGCCTTCGAGACCGAGTACCACGAGGACAGATTGTTCTGGCGATTCCAGGCGATGGAGACTGCCCTGACCCTGGTGATCGCTGCCCTGCTCGGAGGGCTGTCACTGGTCCTGGTTCGACGACTGCGGCCGTGACGACCTATGCCGGGAACCGAGACTTGGATTTTCCGTTGTGCAACAACGTGATCACGAAAGCAGGAAGGCCGTTGACGATCACCATGACCACGCCGACGAATACTCCGGTCGCCCACGGGTTCGACATCCACAGCTCGTTCGCCACCGTTATCGCACCGAACAAAGCGGACAACCACGCCACGGTCTCGATTCGGCGGACGCGCCTGCTCTTGTCCCACTTGTGGCGTTGCAACCCTGACGGCATTCGACGACCGGTGTAGTCGACGGCGGCCCACCAGGCACCGAGAATAGAACACACCGAGGCCAGTGCGATGAGCTAGTAACCCCACATCGATTCTGCCTCCCTGCTCACTGCGACGAACCCTCACGGTAACCGTGGATTCACGGCCTCCCTGTCACAATTCAGCAACCAATCCACCAACCAATGCAGGCAGCCCGACCGCAGCCGTGGTGCGCCACCGGTGATCGGCCATGTCCGAGACCTCGGTCTCGACCGGGTTGATCTCCACCACCGTCGCTCCGGCGCTGCGAGCGATCGCAGGCAGTCCGGCAAACGGGTACACAACTCCGGACGTGCCGACCACGAGAACCAGGTCGGCATTTCGGACGGCATCCTCGGCCGCCTCCCACGCGGCCTCGGGCAGTGATTCGCCGAACCACACCGCTCCCGGTCTGATCAGCCCGCCGCACAGCGGGCACTCCGGCGGCGGAACCCGCTGGTCCGCCTCCGCCGGAGCGTCGGCGTCAGCGTCGAACTGCGCCCGCGTTCCACAATCGCTGCAGTACGGCTCGAACAGAGACCCGTGCACGTGCGAGAGAACCGTGGCCCCGGCCCTCTCGTGCAGGTCGTCGACATTCTGGGTGGCGATGTCGACGTGCGCCTGCTGCTGCCATTGCGCAAGTGCCACATGACCGGCGTTCGGCTTGGAGCGTCGAACCAATTCGGCTCGCCATCGATACCAGCCCCACACCAGATCGCTGTCGGCCAACCACCCCTCGGGGCTGGCGAGATCCTTGGGATCGAAGTCCTTCCACAACCCGCTCTGGGCGTCCCGAAACGTTGCGATCCCCGACTCGGCCGACATGCCTGCACCGGTGAGTACGGTGATCCGCGATGCACCTCTCGCGGCGTCCACGACGGGCTCAGGAACGGTGACGGGCGACGGATTCTCTGAAGTGGTCACACAGTCATTGTGCCGAGCGGTGTGCCACGTCGCGCTACCGTGGTCGCATGAGCATCGACAGCACCTCGCGAACGCGACGACGGTGGCCGCTGTGGGTGGCAGCCTGCACGGCGGTCGTCGTGGTCGCGGTGGTGGGTGTTCTGTGGCTGGCACCGAGCCGGTACCTCCCGTGGGACACCGAAGTATTTCCCGAGGTGAACGCCGGCGAGCTGACCGCCGATCAGGCCCGGGTGGTCGAACTCCTGCGCACAGAGCACGAGTTGCAGCGGCCGGGAACGTTCTACGCCGAGGGCGTCGACGAGGCCTGGTGCGCCGATTTCGTCAGCTGGATCATGAAGGAGGCGGGACTGCCGCTGTCGAATCCTCATTCGGGTTCGTGGCGCATACCCGGCGTCTACACCCTGCAGGAGTACTACCAGGAGCAGGGCCGATTCGAGGCCGTGGGCGACTACACGCCATCGGTGGGCGATGTGGTGCTCTACGACAACACCAGCTGGGCCGGCCAGCACACCAACGTGATCGTGGCGGTCGAGGGCGACGAGGCCATCACCGTCGGAGGCAACGAAGCCGGCAAGATCAGGGTGCACACACTGCACTACGCATCCGATTCCGGGGTCGTCGGATTCGGTCGCCTGCAGAGCTGACGGTCGTCATCCGGGCGCTTCGTACGCCTCGCCATACGAGCGTGCACCACCGTCTCGTTTGGCCCGATAGAGCAGCATGTCCGCGCGGTCGAAACAGTCGTCGACGGACTCCCCCGCACGCAGCGTCGTGTAGCCCGCAGAGAAGGTCTGTCCGTCGGGCACGACCGCCGACAGCTCGGCCAGCACGGCCGACATGGTCGTCGAACCCACACCGGGCATCGCGACAGCGAACTCCTCGCCGCCCCACCTGGCAATGGAGACGCGGCCACCGAGAAGGTCCTGCGCAGCAGCGGAGAACCGAACCAACAACCGATCCCCGCGTCCGTGCCCGTACCTGTCGTTGTAGGACTTGAACCGATCGAAGTCGATCATCGCCAGAGCCAATGCGAGGTCGGCACCACGGGGTGTCGTGAACTGATGCAACCGATCTCGCCATCCACGTCGGTTGAGCAAGCCGGTGAGGGCATCGGTCTGCGCGGCTTGACGGAGGTCGTCCTCGACTCGCCGCCGGTCGGTGGTGTCGTGTACGACTGCCATCGTCCACCGAACGCCCCCGGGGCCGGGAACCTCACTGGCCGAGATCCACCCCCACCGGACCGTGCCGTCGGCATGCAGGTAGCGCTTCTCGACATGAACCGATTCCCCGCGCGCCTTGGCGTCGTCCATGATCTGTTCCATCGCGGCGTGCTGAGCCAGATCGTCGGGATGGGTGAACTCACGCGAGGACCGGCCCGCCAACAGATGGCGCGGACAACCGACGATGGCCGCATACGCCTCGTTCGCGAGAACCAACAATCCGTTCTCGTCGGCCAGTGCCAATCCGACTGTGCTGGCCTCGAACATCTCCCGATACCAACGATCGGTGTCGACCATCTTCAGCCGGGTCTCTTCCTCGAACTGTGCGAGCCACGTCGAATCGCACGGACAACCGAGAATACTCGGTGCGCCGTACCGGACTGCTCTCGAGCAGGGTGCGGCCGATCTTGACCTTGACGTAGCGTCACGGTTCACACTGAACACATGAGAATCGGATCCCTGGCCGACGCCGCCGGAACGACACCTCGAACAGTGCGTCACTACCACCGTCTCGGCCTGCTCGGTGAGCCACGCCGACTGTCCAACGGGTACCGCGAGTACACGATCGACGACGTGGTTCGACTGATGAGAATCCGCTGGCTCGCCGATGCCGGAATGCCCCTCGGTGCGATCGCAGCCGCCCAGGACCGGTCCGAGGCGGACGAGAGCGATGTGGTCACCGATCTGCGCGCTCTGCTCGCGGGTATCGAAACGGAGCAAAAAGCTCTGGTGCACAAGCACGCTCGTTTGTCGGCCCTACTCGATGACGCCGTCGAGCATCGTCCACTGACGGCCCTGCCGCGCGATGCGGCCGACACACTGGCGGCGTTGATCGATAGCGCTGCCGAGACCGACCGAGAAGCGCTGCTTCGTGAGCGTGACCTACTCGAGGTGATGGCGATCTCGGGCACCGTCCCCGCGTCGTTCTTCGAGTCGATGACCGCGACGCTCGACGATCCCGGCACCCGGCTGAAGTACCTGACACTCCTGCGCAGATTCAGCGTGCTCGAAGGCCGAGACGTCGACGAAGCTGCAGACGACATCGATTCCCTCGCAGCAGAATTGGCGTCGGTGCTCGATATCCACGCTCTCGTCTCGACGGAGCCCGACGTCCCTGCCCACGAGAGCGGCCCCCTGAGTATCGACGACATCGTGCCCGATCCCGCTCAGCGCGCAGTGATCATCGAGGCCATCGCGCGTCTGGAGACTTGCGAACCGAGCAGCCCCGGTGGTGCTCGATGACGGTCCACACTCCTGTTCAGGTCGGCCGATGGCACGCACTGCTGCTGTGGGCGCGGGGACGGCATGCCCCGGTCGATGCGGACTCCGCAACATTCACGGCAGTGCGTGGAACTCTTGCCATGCCTGCGATGTTCGGCGTCGTCACCGTCATCGAGATGGTCGTTCTGCATCTGCTGATTCCGGTGCTGTGGATCAGCGCAGTCGTTGCAGCGCTGTCGGTGGCGTCGCTGGTGGTTCTCGCCTCGACGGTCGCACTGGCCCGCGTCCATCCCCATGTTCTCTCGCCGACGACGCTCACTCTGCGAACCTCGGGGAAGGTCGTCGCGACGGTGAACCGAGCGACCATCGTCTCCGCCCGAATCCACCGCCGCTACGGAGTCGTGTCGCCGGCTCTCGACGGCGGCCGACTAGTACTGCCGAATCAGGACGGAACCACCGTCGACATCGACCTGTCCTGTGCCACAACGGTTATAGTGCCCGCACCTCTGAAGCGATGGAGGGTCGACGGCAGTGCCGACTCCTTCGGCCTTCAGGTCGACGATCCCGCAGCACTCGTCGCAGCGCTCACTCGGCCCGCCACCGCCACCGGATCCGTATCGGCGCGTCGGAGCAGACCGGTCGCGAACAACAGAACCATCAAGGCCAGCGCGGTGATGACGGAACCGACCCAGATCGGCGAGGTGTAACCGAGACCGGCCGAGATCGTCACACCCCCGAGCCACGCGCCCAACGCGTTTCCGAGATTGAACGCGGCGATGTTCGCGCCGGAAGCCATCGTCGGAGCGTCGGATGCGAACGACATCACCCGCATCTGCAGCCCCGGGACCGTCGCGAAACCGAACGCACCCATGAGCACGAGAGATGCGATGGTCGCCGGGCGACTCTCCGCGGTGAGCGCGAAGAAGACGAGGACGACGGTCAGTGCCCCGAGCAGAATCGTCAGTGTGCCGGTGAGGTTGCGGTCGGCCGCCTTGCCGCCGAGGTAGTTGCCGACGAACAGTCCACCGCCGAACAGCACGAGGAGCCATGGCACCGAACTCGACGCGAAGCCACTGACGTCGGTGAGCGTGAACGCGATGTACGTGAACGCACCGAACATGCCGCCGTACCCGAGCACCGTGACCACGATGGACAGCCATACCTGCACCGACCGGAACGCTCGCAGCTCTCGACGCAGATTGCTCACCTCACCGCTGCCGGTGTCGCGAGGAACGAGGGCGGCGATACCGATCAGCGCGACGACGCCGATCACCGTGATCGCCCAGAACGTCGAGCGCCATCCGTAGTTCTGACCCAGGAACGTCCCGAACGGAACTCCGAGGACGTTGGCGGCGGTCAGGCCGGCGAACATCATGGCGATGGCTGCTGCCTTCTTCGCCGGTGCGACCAGGCCGGCCGCGACGACGGCACCGATGCCGAAGAACGCTCCGTGACACAGCGCTGCGACGACGCGGCCGAACAGCATCATCTCGTAGCTGCTCGACAGTGCGGAGACGAGGTTGCCGACGACGAACAGGCACATCAGTGCGAGCAGGACGTTCTTGCGTGGAAACCGTGTCACGGCGGCCGTGACGACCAGGGCTCCGACGACGACGGACAGTGCATAGCCAGTGATGAGCCAACCGGCGGTGGCCTCGGTGACCGCGAAATCGGCCGCGACTTCGGGCAGTAGGCCCATGATGACGAATTCGGTCAATCCGATTCCGAATCCCCCGATGGCGAGGGCGAGCAAGCCGAGTGGCATGTCTGAACTCCTGAATGGAAGATGCGTACGCAATTATCGAGCTTTCGCGCGTAGTTGCACGCGCTTGGTAAATACTTGCACACGCCTCATACGTGCGCAAGACGGTTAACGTGGGACGGGCCCGAAACCGTCCGCGAACTGGGACTATCGCCACAAAGCAGACTCCGAGGGGTACTTCACCTCGCGTACACGTATTGTTTGCCCCAGAATCCCGATCTCATCAGAATCGGGTACCACCGTCCGCGACCCCCGACCGAGTGGTCGAATACAGAGCCGGGAAGTCACTTCTCCTCCATGCACGTACCCCAGAGCAGCGCCGATACCGATTCGGTCGCCGATACCTCGGCCGCAGTTGCGGCTCCGGCTCAGGGGGACGCAGCTCCGCCGTCGAGCGGATCGCGTCGGCCACCGCAGCGGCACGATCTCAACGGCCTGCGCGGTGTCGCCATCGCCCTCGTCGTCGTCTTCCACATCTGGATGGGTCGAGTGTCGGGCGGCGTCGATGTCTTCCTCACCCTGTCCGGCTTCTTCTTCACCGCATCTCTGCTGAGATCGGCCGAGTCCGGGGCAAGCCTGAACCCGATCACTCGCATCTCGCGGGTACTGCGCAGGCTCGGCCCGCCCTTGCTGATCACCTTGTTCGCGGTAGCCGTCGCATCGGTTTTCCTGCTGCCGCGGACCCGCTGGGCCGATCTCGGCGATCAACTGGTGTCCGGTGTCTTCTACTTCGTGAACTGGCAGCTGGCGACGACGGCGAACGACTACCTGGCGGCCGACCCGTCGGTGAGTCCGGTTCAGCACCTGTGGTCGGTGGCGGTGCAGTTCCAGTTCTATCTACTGGCCATTGCCGTCGTGTTCGGTCTCGCATGGGTCCGACGCATCGCGCGACCCGAGGGACCACGGAGTCTTCGACCTGTGACGTTCGCGGTGATTTTCGCCGTGATCGCGGTGGTCTCTTTCGTGTACGCAGCGGACGGTGTTCGACGCCACCAGGCGTGGAACTACTACGACACCGGTGCGCGGCTGTGGGAGATCATGCTCGGGGCCGCAGTCGCAGCCGTGTTCGCCGCACGCGGCGGCAAACCGGCGGCCGGGCCGTCTGCCCGCGACACCCGAACGTGGTCGACCGCACGCGGGGCCCTTGCCGTCATCGGCATGGCGACCATCGTCGCGTGCGGCTTTCTCGTCGACGGTGTTGCTGCTTTTCCGGGGCCGCTGGCCCTCGTTCCGGTGCTGGCCACCATTGCATTGATCGTCGCCGGCTCCGAGACCGCCGTCGCGGCCACGCTCTCCAATCGGTTCTTCGCCTGGCTCGGATCCATCGCGTTTCCGCTCTACCTGTGGCACTGGCCGCTGCTGATCTTCTACCTCTCGGCCACCGGTCGGTCCCACGTCGACCTGCTCGGCGGCATCGGCATCGTCGCAGCCTCGATCGCGCTCGCGTTCCTCACCGTCCGGCTGGTCGAGCGACCCACGCAGTCGACGACATTCACCCCGGGACGCATCGCGGTGACCGCGTGTGCGGTGGTCGCCGCGATCGCGGTCACTGCGAGTTCGATCGGATGGAACGCCTACATCAGCCGATCGATCGAAGCCGTGCAAGCCGACGGATCGGTGGACGAGCTGACCCACCCGGGGGCGCTCGAATTGACCGACGGGATTCGCGCGGACCCTGCCGACCTGAGCCCGCCCCTCTATTCGGCTCCGGAGGACCTGCCGGCCACGACCATCGAGGGCTGCATCGCCGATTTCGAGACCCGGGACGCGATCTCGTGCTCCTACGGCGACGTCGACGCGACCCGAACCATCGTGCTGGCGGGCAGCTCGCACGCCGAGCACTGGGTCACGGCCCTCGACGCCCTGGGACGGCAACACGGCTTCGCGGTGGTCACTTTCCTGAAGATGGGATGCCCGCTGAGCGCGAACACGATGCCGATGCTCGGTCCGAACGAGTACCCGGATTGCCTGGACTGGACGCAGACCGTGCTCGCCGACATCGCCGACATGAAGCCGGACTACGTGTTCACCACCGCCACCCGGCCCCGGGAGGACGCCCCAGGCGACTTCACGCCCCCCTGGTACGCCTCGGTCTGGCAGCAACTGACCGCGGACGGCGTCGGAATTCTGGGCATCCGAGACACGCCGTGGCTCGCCTATCGGGCCATCGACTGCCTCGCCGACGGCGGCACGGCCGCCTCCTGCGGCATCCCGAGGGACGAGGCGCTGGACCCCGTCAACCCGGCCCTGGCCTCGTCGTTCCAGCTGAGCGGATTCTCCGCTCTCGACCTGTCGGATGCGGTGTGCGACGACTCCGTGTGCCGCGCCGAGCAGGGAAACGTTCTGATCTACCGTGACGAACACCATCTCACCGCCACCTACGTGCGAACCCTCACCACCGAGCTGGGCCGACAGATCGGATCGGCCACCGGCTGGTGGGCCGGACCGTGATCCAGTCGGTCCGAGGCCAGGGGCATGCGGCTCGCGCTCGGTAAGCCCGGGCCCACCCGCCACAGTAGGGTTGATCCATGCTGCACGAAGCCTCCGACGACACGCCTGCCATCGCAGTATGGCCGGGATCCGCTTATCCGCTCGGCGCGACCTACGACGGAGCAGGAACCAATTTCGCACTGTTTTCCGAAGTGGCGGAGGCCGTCGATCTGTGCCTGATCGCCGACGACGGAACCGAGACCCGCATCCGTTTCGAGGAGTCCGACGGCTACGTCTGGCACGCATATCTGCCCACGGTGGTACCGGGTCAGCGCTACGGCTATCGCGTTCACGGCCCGTGGGATCCGGCGGCCGGGCATCGCTGTGATCCGAGCAAGCTGCTCGTGGATCCGTACGGCAAGGCGTTCGAGGGATCGTTCGACGGCGACCGATCGCTGTTCTCGTACAACATGGACGCGCCGGCTCCCGAGCCCGAACCCGAGGCCGAGGCCGAGGTACGGATCGTCGAGGAGACCACGGATTCACTCGACGCCGAGACCCCGTTCGAGGACGCCACCGATCTCGCCGATCCCGACGACGAGATCATCGAGGAAGCCCCCATCGCGCACGACGACGTGCCGAACAACGACTTCCCCCAGCACGATTCGCTCGGACACACGATGACCACCGTCGTGATCAACCCCTTCTTCGACTGGCAGGCCGATCGCGCCCCGAAGCGCCCGTATCACGAGACGGTGATCTACGAGGCCCACGTCAAGGGCATGACGATCAACCATCCCGACATCCCCGAAGCCGAACGCGGCACCTATGCGGGCCTGGCGCATCCGGTGATCATCGACCACCTCAACCACCTCGGTGTCACGGCCATCGAGCTGATGCCGGTGCACCAGTTCATGCAGGATCAGGTTCTGCTGGACAAGGGGTTGCGAAACTACTGGGGCTACAACACATTCGGCTTCCTCGCTCCGCACGCGGAGTACTCTTCTCTGCAGTCTCCCGGTGCCGCGGTCACCGAGTTCAAGGCCATGGTTCGTTCGTTCCACGCTGCCGGCATCGAGGTGATCCTCGACGTGGTCTACAACCACACCGCCGAGGGCAACCACATGGGCCCGACGATCAGCTTCCGCGGCATCGACAACGCCGCGTACTACCGGCTCGTCGACGGCGACCTCGAGCACTACATGGACTACACCGGTACCGGCAACAGCCTCAACGCGCGACACCCGCACACCCTGCAGCTCATCATGGACTCACTGCGCTACTGGGTCACCGAGATGCACGTGGACGGATTCCGATTCGACCTCGCGTCCACCCTGGCTCGCGAACTGCACGACGTCGATCGCCTGAGCGCATTCTTCGATCTGGTGCAACAGGATCCGGTCGTCAGCCAGGTGAAGCTGATCGCCGAGCCCTGGGACGTCGGCGAAGGCGGCTACCAGGTCGGCAACTTCCCCGGCCTGTGGACGGAGTGGAACGGCAAGTACCGCGACACCGTGCGCGACTACTGGCGGGGCGAGCCGGCCACGCTGGGCGAGTTCGCGTCGAGACTGACCGGATCCTCGGACCTGTACGAGGCCACCGGCCGTCGCCCCGGTGCCAGCATCAACTTCGTCATCGCGCACGACGGGTTCACCCTCAACGATCTGGTGTCGTACAACGACAAGCACAACGAAGCCAACGGCGAAGACAACAACGACGGCGAGAGCCACAACCGCTCGTGGAACTGCGGCGTTGAGGGCCCGACCGACGATCCGGAGATCCTGGACCTGCGTGCCCGGCAGATCCGCAACATCATGGCGACGTTGCTGCTCAGCCAGGGCACGCCGATGATCGCCCACGGCGACGAGATGGCGCGCACACAGCAGGGCAACAACAACGTGTACTGCCAGGACTCCGAACTGGCCTGGATGGACTGGTCGTTGGCCGAGAAGAACGCCGAACTGATCGAGTTCACGCGCAACGCCATTGCGCTGCGCGCCGACCACCCGGTGTTCCGGCGTCGACGGTTCTTCGAGGGCCGCCCCATTCGAACCGGCGAGCAGGCCCGAGACATCGCCTGGCTCACCCCCGCGGGCGAGGAGATGACGCCGGAGGACTGGGACAGCGGATTCGGCAAGTCGCTGACGGTGTTCCTCAACGGTGACGGAATCCCGGAGCCGAACCAGCGCGGCGAGCGCGTCATCGACGACTCGTTCCTGTTGTGCTTCAACGCACATCACGAGACCATCGAGTTCGTGACCCCGGACGGAAACTACGCCAAGGAATGGACGGTGGCGCTGAACACCGCGTCGCGAACCGGGGCAAGTGAGAAATCGATCGAAGCGGGTACACCGGTGGAGGTCACCGCTCGTTCCCTGCTCGTTCTACGAAAGACTGCCTGACACATGCCGCTGCCCACCAGTACATACCGGTTACAACTGCGGGGCGATGCCTTCACCCTGGCCGACGCCTCCGAGGTGGTCGACTACCTGCACGACCTCGGGGTCACCCACCTCTATCTGTCGCCGATCCTGACGGCAACGGACGGATCGACGCACGGTTACGACGTCACCGATACCTCGACGGTCTCTGCTGCGCTGGGCGGCCGAGAAGCATTGACGCAGTTGCATTCTCGTGCCGCCGAACTGGGCATGGGGATCATCGTCGACATCGTGCCCAACCACGTCGGAGTGGAGGATCCGCGGCAGAACGGATGGTGGTGGGACGTACTGCGCCGCGGTCGCGACTCCGAGTACGCGACGTACTTCGACATCGACTTCGGAGCCGACAACGGCGTCGACGGCAAGATCGCCATCCCCGTCCTCGGTAGCGCGAACGACGTCGGCGAGTTGACTGTCGACCGCTCCGAGGATCAGCCTCTGCTCGCGTTCTACGAGCACCGCTTCCCCATCGCCGACGGCACCGACAGCGGCGACGCGCAGGCCGTGCACGACCGTCAGTCGTACCGACTGGTGAGCTGGTCCGACGGGCTGATCGGGTACCGACGGTTCTTCTCGGTGAACGGTCTGGCCGGGATCCGGCAGGAGGACCTCGACGTCTTCACCGACTCCCATCGTCAGGTGGCAAGTTGGATCGAGGACGGTCTGATCGACGGACTTCGCGTCGACCATCCCGACGGGCTGGCCGACCCCGCCGGCTATCTCACCGAACTACGCGGGCTTCTCGGCCCGGACCGGTGGCTGGTCATCGAGAAGATTCTGGCCGACGGGGAACCGCTCGACGAATCGCTCCCCGTCGACGGTACGACCGGATACGACGCCCTGGCCGCGGTCGGCGGAGTGTTCGTCGATCCCGAGGGAGTGCACGCGCTCACCGCGTTGTCCCAGGTTCGTTCGGGCATCGCCTACGACAGCGAGACGCTGCACGAGACCGAACTCGACCTCAAGACCGGTGTCGCCCGCGGCGACCTGTCCCCGGAGGTGCGACGCCTCGCGAGGGCCGTCGTGCGCGAGTCCGGCACCACCGTCGATCTCGAGTCCGTCATCGACGCGATCGTCGCCGTCGTCGCGGCCGTCCCCGTGTACAGGACCGACTACGCGCCGCTCGCTCGCGTACTGCCCGGCGTGATCGCGGAGATCGGCGAGGAGCAGCCCGAACTGGCGGCCGGCCTCGGCGCGTTGACGACAGCTCTCATCGGCGGTGCCGAATCGCCGGTGCGCTTCGATCAGGTGTGCGGTGCCGTCACCGCCAAGGGCGTCGAGGACTGCCTGTTCTACCGTGCGAACCGGCTCATCTCGTTGCAGGAGGTCGGCGGCGATCCCAGCCGATTCGGTTGCAGCACAGAGTTCTTCCATCTCACCAATGCAGACCGCGCGAAGCGCTGGCCGGCGGCGATGACCACACTGTCGACCCACGACACCAAGCGAGGCGAGGACGTGCGGGCCCGCATCGGCGTACTGTCGCAGACTCCCGAACTGTGGGCCCGCTGCATCACCGACTGGGAAGAGCTGGCTCCCAGCCCGGACGGTACGACCGGAATGTTCCTGTGGCAGAACCTGTTCGGAGTCTGGCCGACCGACGGAGTGGTCACGTCCTCGTTGCGTGAACGCGTCCACGCCTACGCCGAGAAGGCAATCCGCGAGGCCGCCCTTCGCACGACGTGGACCGACCCGGACGAGGAATTCGAGTCCGCGGTACACAGTTGGCTCGACACGATCTTCGACGGGGCCGTCGCTCGCTCGATGTCGATGCTCGTCGAAAAGCTCGCTCCGCATGGGCATTCCGACGCACTGGGTCAGAAACTGCTGAACCTGGCCGGGCCCGGCATCCCCGACGTGTATCAGGGCACCGAGCTGTGGGAGGACTCGCTCGTCGACCCCGACAACCGCAGGCCCGTCGACTACTCGGTCCGTCGATCGATGCTCGCAGCGTCGAGCACCGCGCCCTCGATCGATACCGGTGCCGCCAAGCTCGCCGTCGTTCGCTCCGCGCTGCACGTGCGCCGCGAGCGGCCCGAGAGTTTCGTCGGCGGAACCTACACACCCATCGTCGCGGACGGATCGGCAGCGCAGCACCTCGTCGGATTCGCACGTGGACCGGTTCCCGGAAACTCCGACGTGATCGCGCTCGCCACGAGATTCTCGCTCGGCTTGTCCGAGCAGGGCTGGGGCGAAACCACCGTGACCCTGCCCGACGGCCGCTGGCGCGACCGCATCACCGACGTCGAACACACCGGCACCGTGTCGGTCGGCGAGGTGTTCGCCTCGCTCCCGGTCGCACTTCTGGTGCGCAACAACGAAGGAACGGTTCCCCAGTGATTTCTCCGGCAGCACCGACAGCACCCGTAGCGACTCGTCGGTTCCAGGTCTGGGCACCGACCCCGGAGACGGTCCGCCTCCAGCTCGACGACACGGTACATCCGATGCAGCGCTCGTCGAACGGGTGGTGGCACGCGGACGTCGAAAGCAGCCCGACGAGTCGATACGGCTTCCTTCTCGACGACGCAGACAAGGCGCTCCCGGATCCGCGGTCGCCTCGGCAGCCCGACGGGGTACACGAGTTGTCCCAGGTCTTCGAAATCGATCCGACGCTGTGGACCGACGCGGCCTGGACCGGACGGCAACTGCCCGGCTCGTCGATCTACGAGCTGCACATCGGCACGTTCACCGACGAGGGCACGTTCGACGCGGCGATCGACAAGCTCGACCATCTGGTCGATCTCGGCGTCACGTTCGTCGAGATCATGCCGGTCAACGGGTTCAACGGCGAGCACAACTGGGGCTACGACGGCGTTCTCTGGTACACCGTGCACGAGGCATACGGTGGCCCGGAAGGGTTGCAGCGCTTGGTCGATGCCTGCCACGGCCGCGGCATCGGCGTCGTTCTGGACGTGGTCTACAACCATCTCGGACCGTCCGGTAACTACCTGGACCGCTTCGGCCCGTACATGACCGAGGGTGCCAACAGCTGGGGCCAGGCGATCAACTACGCCGAGGCCAATTCGGGCGAAGTGCGGCGCTACGCCCTCGACAACGCACTGCGTTGGTTCTCCGAGTTCCACATCGACGCGCTGCGACTGGACGCGGTGCACGCGATCGTCGACCACACTGCGGTGCACCTGCTCGAACAGCTGTCGATCGAAACTCGCAGTCTCTCGGCACATCTGGGTCGGCCGCTGACCCTGATCGCGGAGAGCGATCTCAACGATCCGATGCTGATCACCGCTCGGTCGGGCGGCGGTTACGGACTGGACGCCCAGTGGGACGACGACATCCACCATGCGATCCACGCCGCGGTCTCCGGTGAGCGGCAGGGCTACTACGGCGATTTCGGTTCACTGCAAGGGCTGGCGAACACGTTGCGGCAGGGCTTCTTTCACGCCGGAACGTACTCGAGTTTCCGCGGTCGCATCCACGGTCGACCATTGGACACCCGGCGCATCCCGGCCAGCTCACTGGTGACCTACACGACCACACACGACCAGGTGGGCAACCGCGCGATCGGCGACCGACCGGGCTTCTACCTCTCCCCCGGCCAGCTCGCCATCAAGGCCGCCCTGGTGCTGACCTCGCCCTACACTCCGATGCTCTTCATGGGCGAGGAATGGGGAGCGTCGACGCCGTTCCAGTTCTTCACTTCGCACCCCGAGCCCGAGCTGGGCAAGGCCACCGCAGAAGGGCGCAAGGCGGAGTTCGCCGAGCACGGTTGGGACAAGAGCGATATCCCCGATCCGCAGGACCCCGAGACGTTCACGCGGTCGAAGCTGAACTGGTCGGAGCTGGGCGACGGCGATCATGCGCGACTGCTGGCCGTCTATCGCGATCTACTGCGACTGCGCCGTGACCGCACCGAACTGACCGATCCGTGGCTCGACCACGTGAAGGTGGACTACGACGAGGACGCGCAGTGGATCGTCGTTCGCCGCGGCCGCATCAGCGTGGTGTGCAACCTGTCCGAATCCGCGGTGACGGTGCCGGTCGGCGGCTCGACACTGCTCGAGTGGGAGCCGACGACCTCGACCGACACCGGCTCTGCCACCACGGTTCCCGGTCACTGCGTCGTCGTGCTGGAGTCCTGACGCCTGCGCAGATTGACCAGGACGAACACGGCGGTGACCGCCAGCACCACAGCGGTGGCGACGGCCGCGACATGCATGCCCGACACGAACGCAGCATGTGCGGAATCGAGCAGAACCGTCGCCACCGAGTCCGGCAACTCACGAGCCACCGCGTCCGCGCCGCCGAGTGTTTCGCCTGCCTTGGCTCCGAGCTCGGGGGTCAGCTGGGTGACGTCGATTCCGCGACGGAAGATGGCCATGACCACGGTGCCGAGTACAGCGACACCCAATGCGATACCCAGCTCGTACGCGGTCTCCGACACCGCCGAGGCAGCTCCCGCTCTTTCGGGTTCGACCGCACTGACCACCAGTTCGGAGGTCAGCGTCAGCGCGACACCCACGCCGGCTCCCACCAGCACGAACCCGGCGATGAACAGCGCCGGACCACTGTCCGTGGCCAAGCCGACCAGGATGCCTGCGCCCGCAGCCGCCACGAACATCGCCACACCGAGCACCGTCCCCGCGCTGAAGTACCGAACCAGGACCGCGACCAGCAGCGAGGTGACGATACTGGCGGCGGTGCCGGGCAGCAGTAACAGTCCGGCTTCGAGTGGACTGTTGCCGAGCACGAGCTGCAGGTACTGCGAGCCGAAGAACAACACTCCGGCGAGCGCGAACACCGACAGGAAGTTCGTGGCCACGCCCGTCGAGAACGCCCGGTTGGCGAACAGTCGCAGGTCGATCATCGGGGCCGCGAGTCTCCGCTGCCGACGGACGAACACGAACCCCGCGATGACGCCGACCACCGCGGAGAGCAGGTAGACCACGTCGAATCCGTGTGCCGCAGTCTCTTTCACCGCGAACACCACGGGGACGATGGCGAGCATCGACAGTGCCGAGCTCGTCAGGTCGAAGCGCCCCGGGTTCGGATCCTTGGACTCGGGGATGACCAGCGGCCCGAGAGCGATGAGCACGATCATCACGGGGATGTTGATGAGGAACACCGATCCCCACCAGTAATGCTCGAGCAGCCAGCCGCCCACGAGTGGACCCGCGGCGGCACCGCCACCGGCCATCGCGCCCCACACTCCGATCGCGGCGACGCGCTGACGCGGGTTCAGGAAGATGGTCCTGATCAAGCCGAGGGTCGCAGGCATCAGCGTCGCGCCGGAGATGCCCTGGAGCACCCGCGCGGCGATGAGCATCTCGGCGCTGGTCGAGACAGCGGCGACGAGCGAGGCGATACCGAAACCCGCGGCACCGATCAGTAGCAATCGGCGACGACCGATCCGATCTCCGAGCGTGCCCATGGTGATGAGCAGGCCTGCCAGGACGAACGAGTAGACGTCGATGATCCACAGCAACTGGTTGCTGGTCGGTGCCAGATCCGAACTGATGAAGGGCAGGGCCAGATCGAGGACCGTGCCGTCCACAGCGATGAGCAACACCGCGAAGGCCAGAACCACCAGACCCAGCCAGTCCTTCGGGGTGGCTCGATGCTCGAATGCTCCGGTCGCCTCGTGCACCGAGCCGGTGCGCACGTCACTCACTGCTTCTCCTACGTTCTGCGCCCGGTGACCGTGAAGACGGCCCGAAGCGCCTACGAGTACCGACCGTCCAGCCGGTACAGTGATCGAGAGTACCGCGAACCGTCCAGCCGGTAAAGTGAATTTCATGTCATCGGACACCCGCGACCGAATACTCGACGCACTCGAATCGATGCTGATCGAACACGGCATGACCAAAGTGACCCTCGACAGCGTCGCCGCCGCCGCAGGCGTCTCCAAAGGCGGACTGCTGTACCACTTCAAGACCAAGGATGCCCTGGTGGCGGCAATGGTGCGCCGACTCGGTGCTCAGGCGGACGAGCAACGCGCTCACGCCGCGGCAGGCGGGACGTCCGTGGCCGAGTGGTACCTGCAGCCGCCGGATTCGATCTCGGAGAAGGAGATCGCTCTCTATCGCTCGACACTGGCCGCCTTGCGGAGCGTGGACGGCAATTCCGACGAGGTTCAGGAAGCCGTCGTCGACATGATGCGACTGTGGGACGAGGGTCTGCGCACCGAAATCGACGATCCCGTGCAGGCCGAAATCATTCGGCTCGTCGGCGACGGGATTTACCTCGGTGCCCTGCTCGACCTGCCTGCAGTGGATCCCGAACTGCACAAACGCGTCGTCGACCGCCTGCTCGGTCGCTGACTCAGGTCAAGTAGCGGTACACCGGAGACCCCGGCTCGAGCTGCTCCACCTGCAGGTGCGAGGACCTCATGCGCTCGAGGAGGGCGGAGAGGCCGTCCGCCGCACCGAGTTGAATGCCGACGAGCGCAGCACCTGTCTCCCGGTTGTTGCGCTTGACGTACTCGAACAGGGTGATGTCGTCCTCGGGCCCGAGCACCTCGTCGAGGAAGCGACGTAGTGCGCCTGGCTCCTGCGGGAAGTCCACGAGAAAGTAATGCTTGAGGCCCAGGTGAACGAGCGATCGCTCGAGGATCTCGCCGTAGCGAGAGACGTCGTTGTTGCCGCCGGACACCAAGCACACGACGGTGCTTCCCGGCGCGATGTCGAGATGCTCGAGCGCTGCAACGGCCAACGCGCCCGCCGGCTCGGCGATGACGCCCTCGTTCTGGTACAGCTCGAGCATTGCGGTACACACCGCGCCCTCGTCGATCTGGGTGATCAGGAATGCACCGGGTCCGGAACTGTCGAACACCGGCGCGGTGATCAGCGGCAACGAAGCATGGGACACCACCGTGGCACCCAGCGACTGCAACGCTGCGTACGGCACGTCGCCGATGCGGCGGACGGCAGCTCCGTCGACGAACGGATCGATGTCGGCGAGCGTGACCGGACCGCCGGCGATCAGCGCGGCGGTCATCGACGCGGCCCCGGACGGCTCGACGCCCACCAGCGAGGTCTGCGGTGCTCGCTCGCGCAGGTAGCTCGAGATGCCCGCGATGCATCCGCCGCCGCCGACGGGCATGACGACGACATCCGGCGCGCCACCGAGCTGGTCGACTATTTCGGCGGCAATGGTGCCCTGGCCGGCGACGGTCCGTGGATCGTCGAACGGCGGCACCATGGTGGCACCGGTACGAGCCACATCCTCGGCTGCGGCAGCTGCCGCAGCATCGAACGTGTCGCCGATGACGATGAGATCGACGAACTCGCCGCCGTGCACCCGAATGCGGTCACGCTTCTGTTTGGGGGTGTTGGCCGGGACGTAGATGCGACCGCGGACCTGCATCGTGCGGCATGCGAAGGCGACGCCCTGCGCGTGGTTCCCGGCGCTCGCCGTCACCACGCCCACAGCGCGCTCGGCGTCCGTCAGCTGGTCCATCAGGTTGTATGCGCCGCGAATCTTGTACGACCGCACGATCTGCAGGTCCTCGCGCTTGAGGTAGACCTTCGCGCCCGTCGCCGCGGACAGCCGCTCGCACAGCTGCAGCGGTGTCGCGGCCACCACCGAAGAAATTCGCACCGCAGCGGCATCGATGTCGGCAGCGGTGACAGCTACCGACGATGAGTGCTGGGAGGCGAGTTCAGGGGATGAAGACACCAGGACATGCTGCCACCAGCGTGGAACGGTTGCCCATCCGGGACCGCTCCACGACCGGTCCGACGGCGTCTCAGGCGCGGGAGAGAACGAGCACAGGTATCTCGCGGTCGGTCTTCTTCTGGTACTCCGCGTAATCCGGGTACGCCGCGACCGAGCGCTCCCACCAGACGGCCTTCTCGTCGCCGGTCACCTCGCGGGCGATGTAGTCGTGCTTCTCGGGACCGTCCTGCAGCTCGACGAGCGGCTCGGCCTTGACGTTGTGGTACCAGACCGGGTGCTTCGGAGCGCCGCCGAGGGAGGCGACGATGGCGTACTCACCGTCGTGTTCGACCTTCATCAACGGTGACTTGCGCAGCTTTCCGCTCTTGTTGCCCTTCGTGGTCAACAGCACTACCGGCATCCCGTTCATCGTCGTGCCTTCGGTTCCGCCGGAGTTCTCGTACAGCTCGGCCTGCTTACGGGCCCAGTCGGATGAACTCGGTTCGTATTCTCCTGTCAATGGCATGACTTTCAGTCAACACCTCGAGGCGACGAGACGCCACGAGATCGGCAACATTGCCAGGTCCGGATCCCAAGTTCGGTGAGCCGAATCTTTGGCGGGTATAGTCTGAACTTCTTGCAGCGGACACCCGAACCTGCCGGTGGACCAGAGGAGAACGCGATGACCTACACGAGCACCCCGGTGAGCCGTCGACCCGCTCCGGCCCTGCGTACTGCGGAGGTGGCAGGCATCGCGTGGCCCGTCTACAAGCTCGAAGCCCTCGCACTCGGATTCATCGTGTTCGCCGCGACCCTCCTCGTCGCCGGCTCCCTGCACCCAGCAGTGCTGGCCGGCGCAGCGGTCGCCGTCGTCGCCTGGTGGACGCTGCGCCTGACCGAGCTGGGTTCGACCGGACCGGCGTCAGCCCGTCAGGCAGCCCGGGCCGAGTAGCGCTTTCAGGTCCCCCATCAACGCCGATGTCGGCGTGACGCGCAGACTGTCGTCCAGCTTCATCGTGGTGATCTTGTCGCCACTGACCAACCGCAGGTGCACATCCGAGGTTCCCGGGTGGCTCGACAGCACCCGCTTGAGGGCACCGACCTTGTCCGCCGTGCACAACCGAGTCGGCAGACTCACCGCGAGCGGCTTGTCGATGCCGATCGCGGACAGATCGGGTACCGCAAGATCGTTGGCGATCAACGAGATTCGATCGTCGCGCACCGACACGCGCCCCTTGACGAGCACCACCGAGTCCTCGGTGACATCGGCACCGAACACCGAGTACGCCTGCGGGAAGAACAGCACCTCGATACCGCCGGCCAGGTCCTCGAGCTGAGCCGAAGCCCACGTCAGGCCGTTCTTGTTGATCCGACGGTTCACCGAAGCCAGAATGCCGCCGACGGTGACCTGTGTGCCGTCCTTGATGTCGCCCTCGAGGATGGTGGGGATGTTGCAGTCGGACTTCGCGGCCAGCATGTGCTCGACGCCCAGGAGCGGGTGTCCCGAGACGTAGAGGCCGAGCATCTCGCGTTCGAGGGCGAGCCGATGCTTGGACTCCCATTCCTCGTCCGGCACCCGCACGTTGAACACGGCGGAGATGGACTCGTCGGCATCCTCGCCGCCGAACAGGTCGAACTGACCGATCGCCTCGGCCTTCTTGGTGCCCATCACCGCGTCGATCGCGTCGGCGTGAATGAGCATCAACCCCTTGCGGGGATGATCGAGCGAGTCGAAAGCACCTGCCTTGATGAGGGATTCGGTGACCTTCTTGCTGCACGCGATAGCGTCGATCTTGCCGAGGTAGTCGGAGAAGTCGGTGTACTTGGACTTCTCCGATCGCGCCCTGATGATCGACGCGACCACATTGGTACCGACGTTGCGGACGGCGCCGAGACCGAACCGGATGTCCTTGCCCACCGACGCGAAGTTCAGCTCGGATTCGTTGACGTCGGGCGGCAGCACGGTGATACCGAGCTTGCGGCAGTCGGCGAGATAGATCGCGGCCTTGTCCTTGTCGTCGCCGACGCTGGTGAGCAGGCCGGCCATGTACTCGGCCGGGTAGTTCGCCTTGAGGTATGCCGTCCAGTACGACACCAGGCCGTAGCCCGCGGAGTGCGACTTGTTGAACGCGTAACCGGCGAAGGGCAGCACGGTGTCCCACAGCGCCTTGATGGCCGCCTCGGAGAAGTCGTTGTCCAACATGCCCTGTCGGAATCCGGCGTAGGCCTTCTCCAGCTCGGAGAGCTTCTTCTTGCCCATGGCGCGACGCAGCAGGTCGGCCTGGCCGAGGGTGTAGCCGGCCACCTTCTGCGCCAGCTGCATGATCTGCTCCTGGTAGACCACCAGGCCGTACGTCTCGCCGAGAATCACCTTGAGCGGCTCTTCGAGCTCCGGGTGAATCGGCTTGACCTCTTGCCTACCGTTCTTGCGGTCGGCGTAATCGTTGTGCGAGTTCATGCCCATCGGACCCGGCCGATACAGGGCCAGGACGGCGACGATGTCCTCGAAGCCGGTGGGCTGCATACGGCGGAGCAGATCGCGCATGGCGCTGCCGTCGAGCTGGAAGACGCCGAGAGTGTCTCCGCGAGAGAGCAAGTCGAAGGTCGCCGGGTCGTCGAGCGGGAGTGCGTCGAGGTCGATGTCGATGCCGCGGTTGGCCTTGATGTTGTCGATGGCGTCACCGATGACGGTGAGGTTGCGCAGACCCAGGAAGTCCATCTTGAGCAGGCCGATGGCCTCGCACGACGGATAGTCCCAGCCGGTGATGATCGCGCCGTCCTGCGCGCGCTTCCACACCGGAATGGCGTCGGTGAGCGGCTCGGAGGACATGATGACCGCGCAGGCGTGCACGCCTGCGTTGCGGATCAGGCCCTCGAGTCCCTTGGCCGTCTTGTAGATGGTCGCGACGTCGGGGTTGGAGTCGATCAGCGCCCTGACCTCGACGGCTTCCTTGTAGCGCTCGTGTGCGGGGTCGGTGATGCCCGCCACGGAGATGTCCTTGGCCATGATGGGCGGCGGAAGTGCCTTGGTGATCTGATCGGCGATTCCGAAGCCCGGCTGGCCGAACTGCACGCGTGCGGAGTCCTTGATGGCGGCCTTGGTCTTGATGGTGCCGAACGTGATCACCTGTGCCACTCGATCGCTGCCCCACTTCTCGGTGGCGTAGCGGACCATCTCACCGCGGCGACGATCGTCGAAGTCGATATCGATATCGGGCATCGACACACGCTCGGGGTTGAGGAATCGCTCGAACAGCAGACCGTGCGGCAGTGGGTCGATGTTGGTGATGCCCATGGCGTACGCGACCAACGATCCGGCAGCGGATCCTCGACCGGGCCCGACGCGGATGCCGACGGCCTTGGCGTGGTTGATCAGGTCGCCGACGACGAGGAAGTAGGCCGGGAAGCCCATCTCGAGAATGACCTTGATCTCGTACTCCGCGCGCGCGAGGTAATCCTCGCCGGGACCGTCGGGGAACCGACGCTCCAGCCCGGTCATGACCTCGTGGCGCAACCAGGTGCCCTGCGTGTGACCCTCGGGCACGGGGAAGATCGGCATCCGGTCACGATGCGCCCACACCTCGTCGTAGGGCTGCACACGCTCGGCGATGAGCAGGGTGCTGTCGCAGGCACCGGGCACCTGATCGTCCCAGAGCTCGCGCATCTCGGCGGCGGACTTGAGGTAGTAGCCGTCACCGTCGAACTTGAAGCGAGTGGGGTCGCTGAGCGTCTTGCCGGTCTGGATGCACAGCAACGCCTCGTGGTTCTCGGCGGCGTCCTTGGTGACGTAGTGGCAGTCGTTGGTGGCCAGCGGCGGGATCGACAGCTTCTTGCCGATGTCGAGCAGGCCTTCGCGGACGCGACGCTCGATGGACAGGCCGTGATCCATCAGTTCGAGAAAGAAGTTCTCGGGGCCCCAGATCTCGCGCCACTTGGCGGCGGCCTCGAGCGCCTCGCGATCCTGGCCGAGCCTCAGCCGCGTCTGCACCTCCCCCGACGGGCAGCCGGTGGTGGCGATGATGCCCTCGGCGTGAGAAGCGATGATCTCCTCGTCCATGCGGGCCCACTTGCCCAGCTGCCCCTCGATGGAGGCGAGGGAGGACAGCTTGAACAGGTTGCGGACTCCGGTGGCGTTCTCGGCGACCATCGTCATGTGCGTGTACGCACCGCTACCGGAGACGTCGTCGGACTTCTGGCTGCGGTCACCCCACAGCACGCGCTTCTTGTTGAACCGGGACTCGGGGGCGATGTACGCCTCGATGCCGATGATCGGCTTGATTCCGGCCTTCTTGGCCTCGTTGTAGAACTCGCTGGCCCCGTACATGTTTCCGTGGTCGGTCATGCCGACTGCCGTCATCTCCAACCGCGCCGCCTCGGCGAACATCGCCCCGATCTTGGCGGCACCGTCGAGCATCGAATATTCGGTGTGGTTGTGCAGATGAACGAACGAATCGGCCACGAAGGTTCTCTCCTGAAGGTCGTGCGTCGGCGAAGATACGAGCCGCGAACGTACTCACTCTAAGCGGTCGAACCGACAGATTTTTCACGCTGCCGGTGTGTCCTGGGAGGACGTGACAGGTGTGACGGATGCGACGAGAAATCGTCTCATTCGGTCGGCACGGGGCCGTCGTCCGGAAGCGGCTCGACGACGTCGCCGTACTCCGGCAGGAGCGGCTCGACCGCGAATTTGCCGGACACTGCGTCCGGCGGAAGCGCCTGCACCGCTCGCACATCGGGACGGCCGGCCAGCTCGGTCAGCTCGGAAGAAGTCCCGCGCACCACCACGGTCACCACACACGCGCACCCGTCGAGCAGACGCCGCTGCGACACCGCGGCGATCCGGGCCTGCCGGTCCCCCGCCCCGAACGCTGCCGCCGCGAGGCCTGCTGCATGCGCGGTGGAATTCAGTACCGAGCGTTCACTGCCCGGAACGCCCACGGTGAGTATCGGAGTCTGCACGCGATCGAGCGGAACACGGAGCAGCACCTGCGAGATCCGGACCCCGTCGGCGACGGCATAGGCCTGTTCGGCGGTGAGTTCGCGATCGAACGACACCGAGCCCCATCGAGGTTCGGTGGTGTCGCTGCGCAGGCTCGCCTCGGCGCGGGCGAGGTAATCGGCCACCGGCTCGCCGCTGTCCGGGCCGAGCCGGTCGGTGCTCACGCCCAATTGTCGGACCGGATTCAGGTGCCCTATCACGGCGAGCGCCCCGATCACGAGTGCAGCGACAACGACGCCGACGAGCACTCCGGAGACTCCCCTGCTGCGCATCACGCCTTCCGAAGCACCTCTAGTGCGTGCTCGAGGTCGGCCGGATACTTGCTCTCGATCTCGACCCAGCGGCCGTCGGAGGGATGCGCGAAGCCGAGCGAGCGTGCGTGCAGCCACTGCCGTTCCAGACCCAACCGTTCGGCCAGCCGTGGATCGGCTCCGTAGGTCAGATCGCCGCAGCACGGGTGCCGCAGAGCCGAGAAGTGCACCCGAATCTGGTGCGTGCGACCGGTTTCCAAGTGCACGTCCAGCAGGCTCGCGGCCTGGAACGCCTCGACCGTGTCGTAGTGGGTGACGCTGGGCTTGCCGTCGGCGCGGACGGCGAACTTCCAGTCGTTGCTTCCGTGTCGACCGATCGGAGCATCGATCGTTCCGCTGCTCGGATCCGGGTGGCCCTGCACCAGTGCGTGGTAGCGCTTGTCGATGGTCCGCGCCTTGAACGCCCGCTTGAGCACGGTGTACGCCCGCTCGGACGTGGCGACCACCATGACCCCCGACGTGCCGACGTCGAGGCGATGGACGATGCCCTGCCGCTCGTGCGCACCGGAGGTCGAAATACGGAAACCGGCGGCCGCGAGACCACCGATGACGGTGGGGCCGGTCCAGCCGACACTGGCGTGCGCGGCGACCCCGACCGGCTTGTCCACGGCCACGATGTCGTCGTCGGCGTAGAGGATTTCCATCCCCTCGACCGGCTCCGCCTCGATCGTCAACTCACGGGCAGGCTCGGGCAACGTCACTTCGAGCCACGAACCGGCGGCCAGTCGGTCGGACTTGCCGACGGCACCGTGATCGACCAGAACCGAGCCCTCCTCGGCCAGAGTCGCGGCGACGGTTCGCGAGAGCCCGAGCAGCCGAGCGAGACCGGCGTCCACCCTCATTCCGTCCAGGCCGTCGGGCACCGGCATCGAGCGCGATTCCCTCACTTGTCGGCCTCGCCTGCGGCGTCGGACCTCGACTTGGTGACCCGTTCGCCGTTCGGCTCGAACCCGAACAGGCTCAGCACGACGAGCAGGATCGCGCCACAGACGATGGACGAGTCGGCCACGTTGAACACCGGCCACCAACCCACCGACACGAAGTCGACGACGTGTCCCTGGAACGGCCCCGGTGCACGGAAGAAACGGTCGATCAGGTTGCCGAGTGCGCCGCCGAGAACCAGACCCAATCCCAGTGCCCACCACGGCGATCGCAGCGTTCGACCGATCTTGATCACTCCGATGACGACCGCGACGGCCACGACCGTGAGCAACCAGGTCATCCCGGTGGCCATCGAGAACGCCGCACCGGGGTTGCGGACGAGCCGCAACGTCACGACGTCTCCGACGATCGAGATCGGGCTGCCGGGCTTGACGTAGTGGACGACCAGAATCTTGGTGACGAGATCGAACAGAAGAATCACGGCCGCGATCGCGATCAGCAACCGCGTCCGCAGCGGCTTCGGAAGTAGATTCCCGGCGCTGTCGGTCTCGGTCACCTGCGAGTCCGCGGTCTCGTTCGGTGCCGGAACACTACTCGTCTCGGCTGGTGGATCGTCGGCGCGGTCTTCACTCACCTGTCCATCATGGCGCATGGACGGCGGCGGGTCCTCATCCGTGCCGCGCACCACCGATCACCGCGGGCGGTGTCAGTAGCCTGGTGCCCGTGAAGACGATCGATCGAAACCGCACCGTCCGCTCCGGTTTTCTCGCTGTCTGCTGTGCAGTGGCTCTCGTCGCCGGATGTTCCAGCACCGACGCCGACACCGAGCCCACTTCCGAGCAGGCCGCGTCCTCGAACGAGGTGACGATCGCCGTGACACCGACGACCACCACGGTCGTCGACCCCGGTGCCGAGCCGCGGCGCGTGCTGGCTTTCGACACCTCCGATTCGGACGAGCAGAACGTCGACCTCACCACCACCTCCACCGTCTCGCAGCAGATCGACAACGGTGCTCCGCAGGACTTCTCCAGTCCCGAACTGACCGTGCCACTGTCCGCGTCGACGTCCGATACCGTGCCGGACGACGACGCTGCGACCGGCGCGACCCGATCGGTCGAGCTGACCATCGGAGCTGCGACGTCACCCGACGAGGGACTGACCGACGCGCTCTCCGCCTCCGAGGGCTCGACCGCGCGGCTGGCAACCACCGACTCGGGGGCGATCACCGCGCTGCACATCACCCCCGCCGACGCCGCGCTCGATATCGCTCGCGCGGCGATCGAGCGATCGTTGAACGCCGCGGTGTACCGCTCCATCGACTTCCCCGATGCCGAGGTGGGAGTGGGCGCGGTGTGGACCGTCGATCAGCAGGTACTGAGCGGCATCACGTTGAACCAGCGCACCACGGTCACGTTGCGAGCGCTCGACGGTGACCGAGCGACCCTGGACGTGACGATCACCCAGACGCCCGAATCGACGACATGGAACCTGCCCGACAACGCCGGCACACTGAACATCGCGACGTACACCTTCACCGGCTCGGGAACGCTCGAGATGGATCTGACTCGACCGCTCCCCGTCGGCGGGTCGATCACCGCAGGTGGCGATCAGATGTACACCGACCCCGACAGCACGACGGTGCTGCGCCAAACCGTCGGAGACTCGATCACCTGGGCTGCCCGATGACGGCGCGGACCACGACGCAGCTGCTGGCGGCGCTGTCACTCGTCGCTGTCGCCGGGGCCGGGTGCAGCGCAGACGAGCCGGCCCCGACCCCTGCAGTCGCACCCAGTTCCGTCGCCGCGCCCGACCCTCTGCTCGGTGCCCCCATCACCGACTCCGGCGTCCTGGCCGCAGCGATGTTGGGTCTCGGCGACCTCCCGGACGGGTTCTCCTCGATTCCCGACCCGGTCCAGGATTTGGGGCTCGACCCGGCCCCCGAGTACGACTCCCCCGACAGGTCCGGCACCGACCCGGCCGAATGCGCCGCGGTCCTGGCCCCGATCTCGGAGCAGCGGGGCGGGGCGGCGTCGAACGCAGTCGCGCGCTTCTCGGGACCGAATTTCTCGTCGATCGACGAGGACGCGGCGAGCTACTCCGATACGGGCACGGCCGAGGCCTTCACGGCGATTCAACAGGCGTGGGCGGGGTGCACGACGTTCGGTGGCACGGATGCGGACGGGGTGAGCGTCGACTATGCGTTGGCAGGCCGGGAGCAGTCGTCGGTCGGTGACGCATCGGCCTCGGTACGCCTGACCACCAGCAGCGAAGGGTTCACCTTGATCTCCGACGTGGTGGTGGCCGTTGTCGATTCGACGGTCGTCCAGATCGTCGTCTCCGATCAGAGTGGCCTCGAGCCCGAGACCGTCACCACTGTCGCCGAGGCGGCGGTCGAGCGCATTCGATCGGTGACACCGAGCATGTGAACCGGGCGGTCGGCCCACGAAAAACTGCCGGTGACGCATCCCCGAGGGGACATGTCACCGGCAGTTTCTTGTCGGTCAGAGACGATCGGCAGGACTCAGGGTGCGGGGCACGCCGGGCTGGTCAGCTGCGCGAGCGAGACGATGCCGCAGGCGTTCTCCTTGGAGAGCTTCCACACGCCGTCCTCGGGGACGAACTGGAAGGTGCCGGGGTTGGCCTGGCCGTTGAGCGTGATCGTGATGCCGGCATTGAGAACACCGGTGCCGAGATCGTCGATGCTGGTGATCTCGATCTGGGCGTTGTTGGCCACGGCAGCGGCGGCGACCTGGTTGATCAGATCCGGATCCTCGGACGCGCCCTGGATCAAGGCGGCCTTCTCCTCGACCGGAACGTTGGGATCGAGTCCACGCATGAGCTGAGTGTTCAGCTCCTCGACCGTGGGTGCCGGCGGGTACGCACCGGCGTCGGGAGCGGCAGCCGCAGAGGTGGTGACCGCCGTCGTGGTCGCGGTCGGCTCGTCACCGCCGTCGGAACTGCAGGCGGTCATGGTGAGCGCTGCGGCGATGGCGATGCCGGCAACCATTGCCCGTCGGGTGTTGCGAAGCTTCAAGTGCTTGTCCTTTTCACTCTGAGTCACATCTCGATCGTTCTGTGACTCGTCGGTCGTCTGGAATGGGGTCGTCTCGGACCTGGTCCACTATGTCAGCTCGACACGCCCGAGTCACAACGCGATCGGCATACCTGTGAAACCTCACAGAGTTTCCTCAGCCAGGCCACAACTCACTTCAGGCTGTCGAGAACGTCGGCAACGACCAGGTTCTCGTCCGATTCGGCGAAGGTTCGCGCGATTCCCGGCCCGGTGGTGCGGGTCTCGAATCGGACGGTCACCACCGAGTGACCGGCCCCCTGCACCCAGCCGTGACCGAAGTCGGGATGCCGCACGTCCATACCCGGTTGCCACCGGGGGCCTTCCGGGACGACGACGTCGGCGGCGGCCTCGATCGGGGCGGGCGACTCCTCGGTCGCATCGGCGACCGGCTCGTACTCCAGTTCGGGAAACAACGAACCCTGCCGGACGGCCGACAGCCCGGCCAATCCGACCCCGACCAGCCGGATCGGACCGACCTCGACCGGATCGACGGCAAGTCGCTGCGCCGTGGCCACGATGGTCTGCTTGTCCACCGTGGCGTACGGCAACGTAGCCGATCGAGTGATGATGCTCATGTCGGATTTGCGCAGTTTGAGCACCACCGTCCTGGCACCCCGACCGTCCTTCAGCAATCGTCGATGTGTCGAGTCGACGATGGACTCGATGGCCGGGCGAAGCTGAGCGAGAGAGATCAGATCCTGTGCGAACGTCGTCTCGGCGCTGACCTGTTTGGCCTCGGCTCGCTCGGCCACGACGCGGTTGTCGATTCCGCGTGCCAGCTGATGCAGGCTCGGTCCCATCGTGGCCCCCAGGATCGACGCCACCTCGGACTCGGGTGTGGCCACGAACTTGCCGATGGTGTCGATGCCCAAGCGCCGCAAGCGCTCTCCGGCCACCGGTCCGATCCCCCACAGTTTCCGCACCGGAAGGGCCGCCATCAGCTCGGCCTGGATTCCCGGAGCAACGACGGTGATGCCGTCGGGCTTGGCCAGTCCCGACGCGATCTTGGCGATCTGTTTTCCTGACCCGGCACCGATCGAGGCGACCAGCCCGGTCTCGGCGAGGATCAGTGCGCGCAGGTCGGCGCAGAACTGCTCGACCTCGTGAACCGTCGCTCCGGCCAGTTCGAGCGGCTCGCCGAACGCCTCGTCGATCGAGAGTTGTTCGAGGACGGGCATGGGTCCCCGCAGTGCCTCGAAGGCGCGACGGCTCAGCTCCGAGTAGAGAACGAACCGCGGCGGCAACACCACGGCCCCGGCGCCCACGAGTCGGCGAGCCTGATGCATCGGCATGGCCGAGCGCGCACCGAACGCACGGGCCCGGTAGCTGCAACCGGCCACCACTCCGCGCCCGCCCGCACCACCGACGAGAACCGGGCGGCCCCGCAACGTGGGGCGCGTCAGCTGTTCGGCGGAGGCGAAGAACGCGTCCATGTCCAGGTGCAGCACCCAGCGACGACTCCGCAGGGTGTGGTCGGCGGTATCGGGCACGGTCGTCAACGACGGTCGTCGGTGGCGAATCCGAGAGCGTGCGCGGCGCGTTCGGGTGTGGGATCCGACCACAGCTCGCCGTACATCTCACTCGTCGTCAACGATCGAGTGTGCGCGGTGTCGATGTACAGAGTGCCGTGGAGATGATCGGTCTCGTGCGCCACGATCCTGGCCGGCCAGCCACGAACCACCTCGTCGATCTCGCGCCCGGTCTCGTCGGTGCACTCGAGCCGCACCTCGGCCGCTCGCGTCACGACGGCCTGATACCCGGGAACACTGAGGCATCCCTCGTAGAAGGCGGCAGTCCGGGGTCCGATCGGGGTGTACCGGGGATTGACCAATACGCGGAACGGAAGCGGCGTGCGCTCCCGTACCCGGGCGACATCCGCTCCGACGTCGTAGCGATCCTCGATCACTGCGATCTGCAGCGGGATGCCGATCTGCGGTGCGGCCAAACCGACACCGGGCGCGTCGTGCATGGTCGCACGCATCACCTCGATCAACTCCGCGAACGTTTCGGAGTCGAGCTGCCCGGCGTACGGTGCAGCCCTGGACCGCAGAACCGGGTGGCCCGCGGCGACGATGGGCACGACGCCGCCGTGAGCTTCGGCGAGAAGCTCACGGACGGCGTGAACCGACACGTCGCCGTCGATCATGACGACTTGGTGATCGCGGCCCGCACTCCCTCACCGAGATCGCTGCCGTCGTCCCCGACGCGACCGTCGACCAGCGACAGCGCGAGCACCTCGCCGGCGATCAGATCACGATGGGTGTCGAGCCACGCCTGCCGATGCTCGGGGACCTCGATGACGATGTCGATGCGGTCCGAGACGTCGAATCCGTGATTGCGACGCGCGTCCTGCAGTTCGCGAATGCGGTCCTTGGCCCAGCCCTCTGCTTCGAGCTCCTCGGTGACGGCCGAATCCAGCACGACCAGTCCGGCGTTTCCGGGCAACGGTGCCGTCGATTCGGGCTCGGCGGCAACGAGTTTGCGCGTGTACTCCTCCGGCAGCAACGCGATGCCTGCGGCGCTCACCACACCGTCTGCGTCCTCGGACCAATCGCCTGCTTTGACGGCCTTGATGACCGTCTGGACGTCCTTGCCGATACGCGGCCCCGCAGCACGGGCATTGACGACGAGCTCGAACTTTCCGTGTACAGCAACGTCTTCGGTCAGATCGACCTTCTTGACGTTGACCTCGTCGGAGATGATGTCGACGAACGGACGCAGCCGCTCCGCATCGGCGGCTGCGACCGTCACCTCGGGCAACGGCAACCGCACGCGCAGGTTCTGGGCCTTGCGCAGACCGAGCACCGTGGAGCACACGGTGCGGACCTCGTCCATGCTCTCGACCAGTTCGGGATCCGACGGCAGTTCGCCCGCCTCGGGCCAGTCGGTCAGGTGCACCGAGCGGCCACCGGTCAATCCACGCCACACCACCTCGCTGATCAACGGCAGCAGTGGGGCGGCGATGCGAGTGAGCACCTCCAGCACGGTGTGCAGGGTGTCGATGGCGTCGGCGTCCTCGCTCCAGAACCGCGAACGCGAGCGTCGCACATACCAATTGGTCAGTGCATCGCAGAACGTGCGCAGCTCGTCGCAGGCACCGGCGATGTCGTTGCCCTCGAGCGCATCGGTGATCGCATCGCGGGTGGCCGACAGCTTGGCCAACACGTAGCGATCGAGCACGTTCGGCGAATCGGTTCGCCACTGCCCGGGCTTCGAGGCGTAGAGCTGCAGGAAGCTCCACGCATTCCAGATCGGCAGCAACGCCTGGCGAACGCCTTCGCGGATGCCCTGCTCGGTGACGATGAGGTTGCCGCCGCGCAGGATCGGTGAGGACATCAGGAACCACCGCATGGCGTCGGAGCCGTCGCGGTCGAAGACCTCCTTGACGTCCGGGTAGTTGCCCTTGGACTTGCTCATCTTCAGGCCGTCGTCACCGAGCACGATGCCGTGTGCGGCAACGGTCTTGAACGCCGGGCGATCGAACAGTGCGGTTGCCAGCACGTGCAGGGTGTAGAACCAGCCTCGCGTCTGTCCGTTGTACTCGACGATGAAATCGCCCGGGTTGTGCGTGGAGAACCACTCCTCGTTCTCGAACGGAAAGTGCACCTGCGCATACGGCATCGAGCCGGACTCGAACCAGCAGTCCAACACCTCGGGGACGCGACGCATCGTCGACTTGCCGGTCGGATCGTCCGGGTTGGGCCGGGTCAACTCGTCGATGTAGGGCCGGTGCAGATCGGTCGGTCGCACGCCGAAGTCACGCTCGAGCTCGTCCAGGCTGCCGTAGACGTCCAGGCGCGGGTACGCCGGGTCGTCGGATGTCCATGCCGGAATCGGGCTGCCCCAGTACCGGTTTCGGCTGATGTTCCAGTCGCGTGCACCTTCGAGCCACTTGCCGAACTGACCGTCCTTGATGTGCTCGGGAACCCAGGTGATCTCCTGGTTCAGCTCGACCATGCGATCACGGAACTTGGTGACCGCGACGAACCACGACGGTACCGCCATGTAGATCAGCGGCTGACCACTACGCCAGCTGTGCGGGTACGAGTGCTCGATGGTCTCGTGCCGCAGCAACCGACCCGAGGCCTTGAGATCCTTGATGATCACCGGGTTGGCGTCGAACACCATCAGGCCCTCGTACGGCGGCACCAGCGAGGTGAACTTGCCGCCTGCGTCGAGCGGTTGCACCACCTCGATTCCGTTCGCGGTGGCGACGTCCATGTCCTCCTCACCGAAAGCCGGTGCGAGGTGGACGATTCCGGTTCCCGAATCGGTGGTGACGTAGTCGGCCTCGAGCACCCGATGCGAGTTCTCGTGACCGAGGAAGAAGTCGTAGGGAGGGGTGTAGGACAGTCCGACCAACTCGGCACCGGTGTGCTCCGAGAGCACCTCCGGCTCCTCTCCCAGTTCCTTCGCATAGTGCGAGAGTCGCAGCGCGGCAAGCACGTAACGCGCACCGTCGGTTCCTCGCACCTGCACGTACTGCACCTCGGGATGCACCGCGATCGCCAGGTTCGACGGCAGGGTCCAGGGCGTGGTGGTCCAGATCAGCGCGTTCGCACCGTCCAGGGGCGAGCCCGGAGCCGTCAACGGCATCGTGACGGTGACCGCCGGATCTTGACGCATCTTGTAGGCGTCGTCCAGGCGGGTCTCCTGATTGGACAGGGGCGTCTGCTCATACCAGCTGTACGGCAGAACCCGGTATCCCTGGTAGATCAGGCCCTTGTCGTGCAACGTCTTGAACGCCCACATGACCGACTCCATGAAGTCGACGTCGAGGGTCTTGTAGTCGTTGTCGAAGTCGACCCACCGCGCCTGCCGGGTGACGTAGTCCCGCCACTCGTCGGTGTACTGGAGTACCGACTGCTTGCAGTAGGCGTTGAACTTCGCCAGGCCCATCTCGTCGATCTCGGACTTGTCCTTGATGCCGAGCTGCTTCTCCGCTTCCAGCTCTGCGGGCAGACCGTGGCAGTCCCAACCGAAGCGACGCTCGACCTTCTTGCCCCGCATCGTCTGGAACCGCGGGACGAGGTCTTTGACGTAGCCGGTGAGCAGGTGGCCGTAGTGCGGCAGACCGTTCGCGAAGGGCGGGCCGTCGTAGAAGACGAACTCCTCGGCATCTGCGCGATTGTCGATGCTGGCTCGGAAGGTGCCGTCCTCGGCCCACTCGTGCAGAACCATGCGCTCGAGGTCCGGGAACGGGACGCTGCCCGATCGGCCCTCGGCCAGGTCCACCAACGGATACGACCCCGAGTTGGGGCGTGCGGTTGCATCTGTCATGACGTGTCTCCTCCGTGCCGGCCGCGCGCGAGACGCGACGCAAAGTTGGCACGGGGACGACATCCGGGCGATCCGTTCACCCGATACCGCGGTACCACCCCGCTTGCACTCTCTCGACGACCGAGCCGTCGGAGCGCGCCACTCCAGATGAGCTGTGACGGGCTCACCCGTTCGGTTCTACTGAACGCCGTTCCGAAACACCTGGGCGCTTCGTTACGACGTCGTTCTTCCGAAAGCTCCCCGGTGATGGCCGGATCGACGCCGTGAAATCTGACTACCTCGGTCGTGATGCTACCTGTCGAGCTCGGGCGGGGGCCGTCGGCCCGTGAGCGCTCCGACCAGCAGAAGCACTGCACCCACGATACAAACGACGATGCAGGCCCACGCCCAGACAACGGACCCCGTCATCAGGGCGAGAACCAGAAAGCCGAAGCCGATCGCTGCCGCGCCGAGAGTCAGGACCAACACACCGATTCCTCGCTCACCACTCCACGCGACAACCTGATCCGACGCTGCCGCGATCGACAGCGTCGGAGATCGGTGGTGCGTCAGTTGCCCTTGGCGTACGACTGGCTGTACCCCGACGACTGGTTGTCCTGGTTGAAATTGTCCTGCCCGTTGTCCACCGGCAGCGCCGAGGAACGGTTCTCGAGCTCTTCGAGCTGCGATTCGAGGTACGACTTGAGGCGAACCCGGTACTCGCGCTCGAACGTCTTGAGCTGCTCGATACGACCTTCGAGCACCGAACGCTGCTGGTTGATCGTCGCCATGATCTCGGTGTGCTTGCGCTCGGCGTCGGCCTGCAGTGCGTCGGCCTTCTCCTTGGCCTGACGCAGCTGGGTCTCGGACCGGGTCTGAGCGTCGGACAGCAACGACTCGGACTTCTGACGAGCCTCGGACATCATCGACTCGGAACGCGTGCGTGCATCCGACACCAGACGCTCGGCGTTGGTGCGCGCGTTACCGAGCAGCTGCTCGGACTCCGACTTGGCATCACCGGTGAGACGATCGGCCATCTCCTGAGCGAGGCCCAGAATCTTGGCGGCCTGCATGTTGGAGTCGCCGCTCTGCTGCGGAGCTGCTGCAACGGGCGCGACCGGCGCGGGCTGCTGCACCACGGGCGGTGGCTTGGGGGGATCCACCGGGCGCTGTGGCTCGGCCTTCGGTGCCGCGACCTGAGCCGGTTGCGGGTTCTGCCGCGAAGCGCTCTTGGCATCCGCAAGCTCCTGATCGAGCTCACCGACCCGCTGGCGTAGGTCGGCGTTCTCTTCGATCAGTCGCGACAACTCTTGCTCGACGAGGTCGAGAAAAGCGTCGACCTCGTCTTCGTTGTAACCGCGCTTACCGATGGGCGGCTTGCTGAACGCGACATTGTGCACATCAGCTGGAGTCAGCGGCATGGAAGGATCCCTTCACGCGTCTTGGGGCGGTAGAGCAAGCATTCAGTTATATGCCATTCCGCGCGAGTGCAGAACAATCAAACTGTAACTGGCGTCCATTCTGTCACACAGGACACGCAGCATGCGCTGGGTCCCGCGTTCTAACATTTCATCTGCGGCCTCAGGCCGCGAGACCACTGGTGACATTCCACGCGATGAAGACGACGAACAGCAGGACCATGATGGACAGGTCCAGTCGCACTCCACCGAGGTTGAGCGGCGGAATTATCTTCCGGAGGAACTTCACCGGGGGGTCTGTGACCGTGAAGATCGCCTCGAGCACGATGACGACCAACCCGGTCGGTTGCCAATCTCTCGCGAAAGTCCTGATGAACTCGACGATGATTCGACCGATGAGAAGGAGCCAAAAAAGAAACAATACGATGTTGATCACCGTGAACACGATCACGGCTATACTCTGCCTGACTTCGCCGGGCTGAGCAAAGCGCGCTGGTCACAGCCCTGAACTACCGCCCCGAACAGCAAATGTCTCACTGCTGGCTGTAGAAACCGGTCTCGGCGATCCGCCTGCGCTCCTGCGGCGAAACGTCGACGTCGGCAGGCGAGAGCAGGAAGACCTTCGTCGCCACCTTGTCGAAGGAACCGCGCAGTGCGAAGGCGAGCCCGGCAGCGAAATCGACCAGCCGCTTGGCGTCGGCGTTGCTCATCTCGACCAGGTCCATGATGACCGGAGTGCCGTCGCGGAAGCGCTCACCGATGGTGCGGGCCTCGCTGTAATCACGCGGTCGCAGCGTGGTGATCTTCGAGAGCGGGCCGCCGTCGTCGACGATCGGGCTGCGTCGGGTCTCCGCGCGGACGTCCATCCGAGTGTCCATGGCAAGCGCTCCCCTTGTTGCCGCACCGCGCGTGGTCGGTGCCGCGCCGCGTCCTCGTCCACCGATCGGTGCCAGCGTGGCCGCCGGACGGGGTGCCTCGTAATCGTCGTAGTCGTCCTCGACCTGCGCGTGCCGCGATCCACCGAAGGACGGCTTCACGAAGTCACGCTCGTCGATGTCGTCGTAGCTGTCGCGACCACCACGGGAGCTGCGTCGCGTGTCCGGATCGTCGAGGTAGTCGTCCTCGTAGTCGGCGAGCGGAACCATGCCGAAGTACGCCTTGAACTTGTGCAGGGTGCTCATCGTTCTGCCTTCCGTGGCGGTGTGTCTACTGTCCATCTCCAGGTTCGCAAGTGTCTGTTGTGACTGATGTGATCCATGGACTGTTATTGCGAGGCTATCGGCCGCGCGCCGAGTATTGCGGTACCGACACGCACGCACGTCGATCCGTGCCGCACAGCAGCTTCCAGGTCTCCGGTCATGCCCGCGGACAGCTCGAGCGCTCCGGGATGATCCACGAGAAGTCGACCGTGCAGGCTCTCGAGGTCGGCGAATGCGGCGTCCGGATCGGCGTCGAGCGGCGGCACCGCCATCAACCCCGCCAGACGCAACCCGGACGCGGTCGCTACCGCGTCCGCGAGCTCGTGCAGTTCGTCGCGTTCGACGCCTCCGCGATGCACGTCCCCGTCGAGACTGACCTGAACGATCACGTCGAGTTCGGTCCGACGCACCCCCTCGTCCAGTGCCGCCGTCGTCGCCTTCGACAGCGCAGTCACCAACCGCGCACTGTCCACGGAATGGATGGAGTGCGCCCACGCGGCCACCGACTTCGCCTTGTTTCGCTGCAGGTGTCCGATCATGTGCCACCGGGGCGGATCGCCGCCGAAGTCGTCGGCCGTCTCGGCGACCTTGGGCGACGCGTCCTGCTCCCGGGACTCTCCGAAGTCGCGGCACCCGAGGTCGTACAGGATCCGCACGTCCGAGGCGGGGAAGAACTTGGTCACCGGAAGCAGAGCCACATCGGCGGGCGTCCGGCCCGCGTCGACGCAGGCGCGATGCAACCGCTCCCGCACCGACGTCAACGCCGTCTCGATCTCTCGCGCCCGGTCCGTGCCGGACGCGCTGCCGCTGAGTTCGCTCATGACAACCTTCTCTGCCCGTTCACCGATCGGCCGATTCGGGCCGACCCTCTGGGGATGTGCTGTCCATCCAGACGACACTGGCGATTCGGCCGGTCGACCCTTCGCGACGATGACTGAACAACGTCCGGTCCTCGATGGTGCATCGCGGATCCTGAGCCACCGCGGACACTCCCGCGGCGAGCAGTTGAGCCCGGATGCCGGCGGGAATGTCGAGCCCAGGGGTGTGGCGGACGGTCGTCGTCGCGCTGCCGGGAAGATGCTTGTCGACGTCCGCTCGCATGGACGCTGGCACCTCGTACTGGCGGCCGCTCGCGGCCGGACCCAGAAATGCGCCGATGCGCGCCGGCACCGCACCGAGCTCGATCATGGCGGCCAACACGCGAGGAACGATGCCGATGCGGGCTCCGACCCGTCCCGCGTGCACGGCGGCGATCACTCCGGCCTCCTCGTCGGAGAGCAGGACCGGCACGCAGTCGGCAGTCAACACCACCAAACCGAGATCACGTTGCGTCGTCACCAACGCATCGGTCATCGGTAGCGGCTCGGACACCGGACCGTCGACCACCGTGACAGTGCGTCCGTGGACCTGCTCCATGAAGACGAGCCGTTCGCGTCCCATACCCAATCGATCGCCGAGGCGTCGACGGTTGGCCTCCACCGCAGCGGGGTCGTCACCGACGTGATCGCCGAGATTGAACGTGTCGAACGGCGGTGCCGAGACGCCCCCCGCCCGCGTCGTGGAGACGCGTCGGACACGAAACGGGCCGGCGGATGCGGTGTCACTCACCGCCGCATGAAGGACGGCACATCGACTTCGTCTTCGCCCTCGTCCTCGGCGATCGGCACGCGACGGCCGGAACCGACGGACTCGCGGCCCTGGCCGGCCGAGTCGCGGCCGTAACCGGCTGCGGATTCGCGGCTCGACGATTCGCGATTGGACGAGCTCGAGGAGTTCAGCGGCGGAAGACTGCTACCACTCGGTGCGCCGACCGGGTCGCGGAACACAGCACCGTCGGAACTGTCGCTCGACCGCGATGACACCTCGCCCGAGCGAGCCGAGCCGATCGGGCCACGTGTGGAAGTGGCCGCTTCCACCGGACGTCGCGTCGGAGTTCCGCCGTCGAAGCCTGCAGCGATGACGGTCACGCGGACCTCGTCGCCGAGCGAGTCGTCGATCACGGTGCCGAAGATGATGTTGGCGTCGATGTGTGCGGCTTCCTGCACCAGCGAGGCGGCCTCGTTGATCTCGAACAGACCCAGGTCGGATCCACCGGCGATGGAGAGCAGCACTCCGCGTGCACCTTCCATCGAGGCTTCGAGCAGCGGCGAGTTGATCGCCGATTCGGCTGCCTTGATGGCTCGACCCTCACCGCGTGAGGATCCGATGCCCATGAGCGCACTGCCTGCGCCGGACATGACGCCCTTGACGTCCGCGAAGTCGACGTTGATCAGGCCGGGAGTGGTGATCAGGTCCGTGATGCCCTGGACACCGTTGAGGAGGACCTCGTCGGCGCTGCGGAACGCGTCCATGAGGCTCACTGCGGCGTCGCCGAGCTGGAGCAGTCGATCGTTGGGGATGACGATGAGCGTGTCGCAGGACTCACGGAGCTGCTGTATGCCCGTGTCGGCCTGTCCACCGCGCCGCTTGCCCTCGAACGAGAACGGGCGGGTGACGACACCGACGGTCAGTGCACCGAGCTTGCGAGCGATGTTGGCGACGACGGGAGCACCACCGGTGCCGGTCCCGCCGCCCTCGCCTGCGGTGACGAACACCATGTCGGCACCCTTGAGTACCTCTTCGATCTCGTCCTTGTGATCGTCCGCTGCGCGACGGCCGACCTCGGGATCGGCACCTGCGCCGAGTCCGCGGGTCAGTTCGCGACCCACGTCGAGCTTGACGTCTGCGTCACTCATCAGCAAGGCCTGAGCGTCGGTGTTGACCGCGATGAACTCGACTCCCTTGAGTCCCTGTTCGATCATGCGGTTGACCGCGTTCACGCCGCCGCCGCCGATGCCGACGACCTTGATTACGGCGAGGTAGTTGTGCGGGGGCGTCATGGGCTCTCGCCTTCCGTGGATTGTTGCGTGAAATGTGGAAAACCCTCAACCTAAACCACAGGCTTAGAGTTATGTCAAGTACTGAACTGGTCGAAACGCTATTCATCGCCGACGACTATCGCCATTAGGCGCGCCGACGCCGCGCGAGAAATTCCCGTCGATGCGTCGAAACTATTTGGTGGTGGGCAGATCCGGACTCGACACGTCGAAGATCTGGCCGGGCTGGGACAGCAAAGCAATCGCCACCGCGGCCTTGCGCTGCGAGTCGTCCTTGCTGCCCCACACCACGGTGCGCCCGTCGAGCAGCAGAATCGAGATGTCGGACAGCGTGCTCGCCCGCAGCTCGCCCGTCTGATCGCGCAGCAGCGGTGGCAACGTATCGAGAACCGCCAGTGCATCTTTCGTCACCGGATCACCGAACACCGGGTTGTCGGTCACCAGACGCACCACCCCGGGCGGTGGCGGCGCGATCGCGAAATCGACGCCGGTGGAGTCGAGGAGATGGGGGCCGTCCGGAGAATCGAAGAACGCCACCGGAACCCGCTCCTCCACCGTCACCTGCACGGTGGACGGGTACTTCCGTTGCACACGAACCGTCGCCAGCGCCGGAATCGTCGCCACCCGCTGCGCCGCGGCCGCCGTGTCGACCCGAACCAGCGGAAGGCCGACGGGTACGTCGAGCCGATCGAGGATCTCCTGCTCGGACACCGACGATGACCCTGCGACCGCAATGGTGCGAACGGACAACAGCGGTGTGAAGTACACCAGCGCAGCCGATCCCACCACGACGACCACCACGGCCAGCGCGATGAGCAGGGCCTTGCGTCGCGACCGCTTCACTCGGGCGCGCTCTTCTTCACGCGCCAGCGCACGCGCCTGCTTGTCGGTGACCGCGGACGGCGAATCACCCTCTCCTGCAGCTGTTCCCGACCTCGAAGAACGGACTCGATCGGAGCGGCGGGTCACGTCGACGGCCGATCCTTCGGTGCCCCGCGGCCGGTCGCAGCACCGAAATCGGTCTTCGAGCGAAGCGCATCGAGAATCGGATTACCGAGCATGGTCACGTCGCCGGCACCCATGGTGATGACGACATCGCCTGGCACACTCAGATGGGCGACCTGCTTGGCCACCAACGACAGATCCGGCTGATAGTTCACCGGCTTGGTCACAGAAGCGGCAACCAACGCTCCCGTCACACCCGGCAACGGTTCCTCGCGAGCGCCGTACACGTCGAGCACGACGATCTCGTCGGCCAACGACAGCGCGGCACCGAACTCCTCGGCGAACGTCGCGGTCCGCGAGTACAGGTGCGGCTGGAACACGACGACGACGCGGCCCTGCTCGAGACCCGGACGGTCCTGACCCGCCACCAGAGCCTGCGCGGCAGTCAACACCGCCCGCACCTCGGTGGGGTGATGCGCGTAGTCGTCGAACACGCGGACACCGTGCTCACGCCCGGTGAACTGGAAGCGCCGATGCACTCCGCCGAAACCGGTGAGCCCGGCCAGCAATTCCTCGACTCCGGCACCGACCTGACGCGCCGCGACGAACGCCGCCAGCGCGTTGAGTGCAGTGTGCCGTCCCGGGACGCCGAGCCGTACGGTTCGCGCCGCGTCCTCGCCTGCGATCTGCAGCTGCGCGACACCTCCGATGTCCTCGGGCTCCCACGCCAGCAATCGAACGGCCATCTCGACCGGACCGGCGTCGACATCCGATGACCCGTAACCGAGCACCTTCACTCCGGGAAGGTTGCGCTCGACCACACGTCGAGCGAGCGCCGCCGAACCCGGATCGTCCATGCAGGCCACGAGCACACCACCGGGACCGAGCAGCGCAGCGAAATCGTCGAACACCTGAACGTAGGCCTCGGTGGTGCCGAAGTGGTCCAGATGATCGGCCTCGATATTGGTCACGATGATGACGTTGGCCGTGTACTGCAGCAGCGAGCCGTCACTCTCGTCCGCCTCGGCCACGAACACGTCGCCGCTGCCGTGATGAGCGTTGGTCCCGGCCTCGTTGAGCTCTCCCCCGACGGCGAACGACGGATCGAACCCGCAGTGCTGGAGGGCGACCACCAGCATCGAGGTCGTCGACGTCTTGCCGTGCGTACCCGAGACCAACAACGTGCGGTATCCCTGCATGAGAGAAGACAGCACGGCAGGACGCAGCACCACCGGGATTCCGCGTTCACGAGCTTCGACCAGCTCGGGATTGGTCTTGGGAATCGCGGCGTGGGTCGTCACCACCACGGTGGGTCCGCCGTCGATCATGTCCAGCGCGCTCGCGTCGTGACCGATGCGGACCTGGGCACCGCGTGCACGCAGTGCGAGCACCCCGCGCGATTCCTTGGCATCCGAACCCGACACCTGTCCCCCACGAGCCAGCAGGATCCGCGCGATGCCGGACATTCCGGCACCACCGATGCCCACCATGTGTACTCGTTCGAGCTCTGTCGGCAGATCCGACATCGCACCCTCAGTTGTCACGCGGACGTCTCCCTCGTTCTCTTCTCATGCCCGACGCCGCCCAGCTCAGCGCCGCGCCGCGTGCGCGGTGTCGAGCACGATCTGCGCGACGGCAGCTGCTGCGCCCTTGTGCCCGGCACCGGCGGCGGCACGAGACATGGTGGCAATTCTCTCGGTGTCGGCCAGCAGCGCGACCACCGTCTCGCTCACGTACTGCTCGGTCAGTGTCGCATCGGATACCAGGATGCCACCTCCGGCGTCGACCACAGGACGGGCGTTGAGTTCCTGTTCGCCGTTACCGTGCGGCAGGGGCACGTAGACAGCAGGCAGACCGGTCGCGGACACCTCGGCGACCGTCATGGCCCCGGACCGGCATATCGCCAGGTCCGCGGCCGCGTACGCCAGATCCATCCGGTCGATGTACGGCAGCGCGACGTACGGCGCGTCCGGGTTGCGTTGCTCGACGTCGAGCGAGTTCTTCGGACCGTGCGCGTGCAGAACCGTGATACCGGCACCGGCGAGGGCCGCCGAGGCCCCGGACACCGCGTCGTTGAGCGATCGTGCCCCCTGCGAGCCGCCGAACACCAACAGCACCGGGCCGCTCTCGGGCAGGCCGAAGTGCGCGCGAGCCTCCGCGCGGACGGCAGCCCGGTCGAGTCCGGTGATGGTGGGACGCACGGGAATTCCGATCACATCCGCGTCGGCAGCACCGCGCGCGGCGATCCCCGAGCCCGCGACCGCGGCGAGCACCCGCTCGGCGGATCGGGCACCGACCTTGTTGGCGATGCCCGCTCGCGCGTTGGCCTCGTGGATGACCACCGGTATTCGGCCGCCACGGCCGAACAGCCGACCGCGGGCAGCAAGATAGGCCGGCAACGCGACATAGCCGCCGAATCCGACCAGCACGTCCGCCTCGACGGTCGCGAATATCTCTCGGGTGCGACGCACCGATCGCACGACGCGCAGCGGCAACTTGAGCAGGTCGACGGTGGGCTTGCGGGGCAGCGGAACCGGAGGAATGAGTTCGAGTGCGTACCCGCGTGCCGGGACGAGCGTCGTCTCCAAACCACGGCTGCTGCCGAGAGCGGTGACGGTGACGGTCGGGTCGAGAACACGCAGGGCGTCGGCCACAGCGAGCGCAGGCTCGATGTGCCCGGCCGTTCCGCCCCCGGCAACCACTACGGAAATCGGTCGAGATGTCTGCTTCACCGTCGATATCCTCGCTCACCCGAGCGGACGGGAGGGCGACCGGGTTGTGGTTCCGGCCGCGGACGGTATGCCGATCGCGATCCTGCAGCGGGCTCTCGCCGGACGGGCTCGCTCCGACGGGGGTTGCCGCGGGGTGACTCGCCCCGATACGCGGTCGATCTGGGCGACATCGTGTCGGTCCGTGAGCTGGAGACTCGCGTGCGAGCACGCCCGGGCTCGGCAGCCCTCGCTGTACGTCCGTCCTTGCCCTGGCCCTTACGGGACTCGAGGCGCTTTCGATCCTGCGCCGCCAGCGTGGGGCGAGTGGACTTCGAGCGCGCCATCGCAGCTCGTTTGGGCGAGAACACGGCGGGCAGCGGCAGCTTCAGAGCTCGCGCGATGCGGCCCTCCTGCCCCGCGTGCAGGGCTGCGATCGCCTCCGGTTCGTGCCGGGCGGCGCTCGCGATGATGCCGAACATCAGCAGCGTGATCGCAGTCGAGGTACCACCGTAGGACACCAGCGGCAGCTGCAGACCGGTCACCGGCAGCAGCCCGACGACGTAGCCGATGTTGATCATGGCCTGACCGAACACCCAGCACGTGGCACCGGCGGTCAGCAGACGCAGGAAAGGATCGACCGAACGCATGGCGATCCGCAGGCCGGTGTAGACGAAGAGGCCGAACAATCCGATGACTGCCAGGCAGCCGATCATCCCGAGTTCCTCGCCGATGATGGCGAAGATGAAGTCGTTGTGCGCGTTGGGCAGGTAACTCCACTTCGCCCGGCTCTGCCCGAGCCCGCGCCCGAACATTCCGCCGTCGGCCAGTGAGTATTTCGCCTGGGTGGACTGGTACGACAGGCCCTGGGTGTCCTCGCCCGGATTGAGCCAGGCCTTGACGCGGTTGGACCGGTAACCGGCGGTGAACGCGAGCACGGTTGCCAGCGCCAGACCGGTCATCAGCACCGCACCGAACAACCGAGCGTTGAGGCCGGCGAACCACAGCAGCGCCACCAGGATGATGCCGAGGGCGATGGCGGTACTCAGGTTCGGCTGGAGCACGACGAGCAGACACATCAGCAGACCCGCAGGCAGCAGCGGCACCAGCAGCGACTTGATGTTGCCGTGTTCGCTGCGGCGCGAGGCCAACAGGTGCGCGCCCCACAGAACCAGTGCCACCTTGGCGAGCTCGGACGGCTGGAAGGACACGACGCCGAAGTCGAACCAACGGCGCGCACCTTGGCGTTCGGCACCGATACCGGGAATCAGCACCAGCATCAGCATGGTGATCGAGACCAGGAAAAGCGGAAACGAGAGCTTCCTGAGGTACCTAACCGGCAGCCGGAGAGCGACGTAGAACGCGACGACACCCAACGCGACACCGATCAGCTGCTGGGTGAAGAGCGCGTACCCGGACTCGTCGGCTGCGAAGGATTCGGCTGACGAGGCCGACAGCACCATCACCAGGCCCAACACGGTGAGCAGGACTGCGATCGTGACGATGAGGTGGAAGGACGCGAGCGGCCTGCCGAACCACAGGCCGATTCGGGTGCGCGGAGCGGTGGTGCGGCGAGGTGGACGCGGCGGTTGCCCGGCGGCGGTCACGATCGCGGCGATCCGATGTCGGTGGCATCGAGGCGCTGGACCGACTCGGCGAAGCTGCGGCCGCGGTGGCCGTAGTCGACGAACATGTCCAGTGACGCGGCAGCCGGGGCCAGCAGGACCGTATCCCCCGGCGCGGCGAGTTCGGCCGCATGGACCACGGCCGCCCGCATCACCGCATCAGCATCTTCAGCACCATGAGTCACACCAGCATCGTCTCCCGAAGGGAGCCTGACGACCGGAACATCGGGCGCGTGTCGCGCCAAAGCCTCTGCGATCTGCATCCCATCGCGCCCGAGAACGACCGCAGCCACGAGCCGGTCGGCGATCTCGACCACCAGATCGTCGATCACCGCACCCTTCAACAGCCCACCCGCGATCCACACGACGCGATCGTGCGCCGAGATCGAGGAGCGAGCGGCGTGCGGGTTCGTGGCCTTGGAATCGTCGATGAACGTCACCCCGCCGAGCTCACGCACCACCGCTGCCCGATGCGGTCCCACCCGGTAGGTCTGCAGCCCCAACCGAACCGCGCCTGCCTGCACCCCGATCGAACGAGCCAGCGCGCCTGCCGCGAGCGCATCGAGAACGCCGGACGGGCCGCTCGGCTCCACGTCGTTCGCAGCGAGGAGATCGACGTTCTCGCCGAACGCGTTGTCGACAAGCATCCCTGCTCGCACACCCAGCTCACCCGAGGCCGGCTCACCCAACCGGAAACCGACGACGGTCGACGCCGCAGACCCGGACGACAAGCCCGCCGCCCTGGAGTCGTCGAGACCGACCACCGCGACGTCGCCGTTCAGCGCACGAGCCTTGGCCTGGACGTACCCGTCCATGCCGCCGTGCCAATCGAGATGATCCTCGGCGATGTTGAGCACCACTCCTGCCGCCGGACGCACCGACGGAGCCCAGAACAACTGGAACGACGACAGCTCGACGGCGAGCACGCTCGGATGCGGGGTACGGCGCAAGGCGTCGGCGATGGGGAGTCCGATGTTGCCGCAGGCCACCGACGCGATGCCTGCGGCGTCGAGTATCGACGCCAGCATCGAGGTGGTGGTCGTCTTTCCGTTGGTGCCGGTGACCACCAGCCAGCGAGTTCGGGGTCCGTACAGCTCGGCCCGGTCCACGTGCCAGGACAACTCGACGTCGCCCCACACCGGAATGCCCTGTTTCGTGGCGGCTGCCAACACCGGAGAGTCGGGTCGAAACCCCGGGCTGGTGACGACGAGCGAGAACGATGCGAGCGTCGCGGGATCGGCGAGCAGGTCGTCCTGCAGCACCACCGCAGCACCGGAGTGCGACGCCTCGTCCAGCGCGGCGCGATTCGAGTCGGTGACCGTGACGACGGCACCGAGATCGAGCAGTGGTTGCACGACGGCGAGTCCCGAGATTCGGGCTCCGGTCACCAGCACCGAACTGCCACGCAACCAGGTCATGTCGGTCCGAGAGTCGTGCACAGATTCGTCCATGCCCTATCCGCCGACAGCAGCGAGATACTCGCTGTAGAACAGAGCGAGTCCGACGGCCGACGCGATGGCGGCCAACAACCAGAACCGGATGATCACCGTCGTCTCGGCCCATCCGGCCAACTCGAAGTGATGATGGAACGGTGCCATGCGGAACACGCGTCGGCGACTGGATCGGAACACCGCGACCTGGATGACGACCGATGCGGCCTCGGCGACGAACAGCGCACCGATGACCACCATGATCAGCTCGGTCTTGGTCACCACCGACAGGCCTGCGATCAGACCGCCGAGGGCAAGGGATCCGGTGTCGCCCATGAAGATCTTGGCCGGCGCGGCGTTCCACCACAGGAAGCCGATGCAGGCACCGGCGGCCGAGGCGCAGACCAGGGCCAGGTCGAGGGGATCTCGAACGTCGTAGCAGCCGGGGGCAGGCCCGGCGGGGCCTGCGCACGCCTGGCGGTACTGCCAGAAGGTGATGACGGTGTAGGCACCGAGCACCAGCGTCATCGACCCGGCTGCGAGGCCGTCGAGTCCGTCGGTGAGGTTGACCGAGTTGGACCACGCGATCACGAGCAGGCAGACGAAGAACACGAAGACCACCGCGGACATCGACCAGGTGGCGATGTCGCGAACGTACGACAGTTGAGTGCTGCCCGGGGTGAGCCCGCTCTCGCTGCGGAACTGCAACACCAGGATCGCGAACAGCACGGCAGCCGTTATCTGACCGACGTACTTGCCGGTGGCGTTCAGACCCAGGTTGCGCTGTTTGCGGATCTTGATGAAGTCGTCGAGAAAGCCGACCAGACCGAGCACCGTGGTCAGGCCGAGAACGAGCAGGGCAGAGGCCGACGGACCGTCCGCGTCGTAGCCGATCCCGATCAGGTGCGAGCCCCAGTAGCCGGCCCAGATCCCGACCAGAATTGCGACGCCGCCCATTGTCGGGGTGCCCCGCTTGGACTGGTGACTCGCCGGGCCCTCCACTCGAATCTCCTGGCCGAAGCCTTGTTTCGAGAAGGTCTTGATCAGCACCGGGGTCAGCAGGATGGCGACCGCGAGTGCGATACCTCCGGCGAACAGGATCTGCCTCACTGCTCACCCTCCGCGGTGGCGCTCGACGCATCGGCCAGCAGGGCGTCTGCGACGGTCCACATCGCACCGGATTGCGAGGCCTTCACCAGCACGATATCGCCGGGACGCACCTCCTCGTGCAGTACGTCGATCGCCGTTTCACGGTCGGGCACCAGCATCGATTCCTCGCCCCACGAACCCTCCATGACCGCACCCTGGTGCAAAGCCCGAGTGGGACGGCCGGAGTCGACGATGATCAGGCGATCGACGTCGAGTCGGACGGCGAGGCGGCCGATCGCGTCGTGCTCGACCACCGAGTCCGAACCCAGTTCGCCCATCTCCCCCAGCACCGCCCAGCTGCGGCGCTTCGGCCCGTCGTCGCGACGCGACATCGACACCAGTGCTTTGAGTGCGGCGCGCATCGAATCGGGGTTGGCGTTGTACGAATCGTTGACGACGGTGACGCCGTCGGCTCGGGTGCGGACGTCCATCCGCCTGATCGACGTCGGTGCGGCGGCCCCGAGCGCCTCGGCAACCTGCGTCAGCGTCGCTCCGCACTCGAGTGCGACGGCCGCTGCTGCGAGAGCGTTGCCGACCTGATGCTCACCGTGCACCGCCAGGGTGATCGGTACCGAGCCGGCTGCACATTCGAGCATGAACGATGCTCTGGCGTCGGTGTCGACCAGCACGTCGAGTGCTCTGATGTCGGCATCTGCATTCCGTCCCACTGTGACGACGGATGCCGTTGTGCGCGTTGCCATTTCGGCGACAAGCCGGTCGTCGATGTTGAGAATCGCCACTCCCCCGTCGGCAGCACTGGGCAGTGCTTCGACCAGTTCGCCCTTCGCCAGTGCGATCGCCGCGCGCGAGCCGAACTCGCCCAGATGCGCGGTTCCGACGTTGAGGACCACCCCGATCCGGGGCGGGGCGAGCGTGGCGAGTTCGGCGATGTGGCCGATTCCTCGAGCGGACAACTCCAGACAGAGGAAGTCGGTCTCGGCATCCGTTCGCAGCGCCGTCCAGGGATGTCCCAGTTCGTTGTTGAACGATCCGGGCGGTGCCACCACCGAACCCAGGGGCTCGAGTACTGCAGAGATCAGATCCTTGGTGGAGGTCTTCCCCGAAGATCCCGTCACGCCGACGACCGTCAGGCCGTGCTCGGCGGTCAACTCGACCACCGACGCCCTGGCCAGAGCGCCGAGGGCGGTCAACACCGCCGCACCGGAGCCGTCCGGGTCGTTCTCGAGTGCCATCGCGCGACTGTCGTGCGGAACCGGACGCACGACCACGGCCGGTACGCCCACCGGACGCGCGGCCAGCACCAGCGCTGCACCTGCGGCAACCGCGTCGACGGCGTGGTCGTGACCGTCCACCTTGGCTCCGGGAAGGGCGAGAAAGATACTGCCGGGGGTCACCTTGCGGGAGTCGAACTCCACCGGTCCCGGCACCACGACCGTCGGATCCGGCACGTCGTGCACCGTGCCTCCGACGATCTCGGCGATGCGGTCGATCGAGAACGGGATCACCGTACGCCCGCGCTCGTGCCGACCCGGCGCGCATCGATGGCCGAGGCGAGTATCACTCGGTCGTCGAACGGATACTTCACGCCCGCTATCTCTTGGCCGGTTTCGTGCCCTTTACCTGCGATCAACACAACATCCCCTTCGCGGGCCCACGCCACGGCCTGTTCGATCGCCGCTGCGCGGCCTGCCACGTTCCGTACTTCACCGCGGGCCTCGTCCGGCACCGACAGCGCGCCGTCCTCGACGGCCTGCCGGATGGTGGCCGGATCCTCGCTGCGCGGGTTGTCGTCGGTCACCACCAACAGCTCGGCACCGCGCGCTCCGGCGGCACCCATCAGGGGACGCTTCGCGGTATCGCGGTCGCCACCTGCTCCGAGAACAACCGCGATCCGTCCGCGCGAGGATTCGCGCAGCGTCGCCAGCACGGCCTCGACGGCTGCAGGTTTGTGTGCGTAGTCGACCACCGCCAGAAAGTTCTGCCCACGATCGATCCGCTGCACGCGACCCGGCACGTCGACCGTCGCGACCCCGCCCACGGCGCTGCTCACATCGGCCCCGGCCGCCGCGCAGGTCGCCAGGGCCAGCACGGTGTTCGCGACGTTGTAGCGCCCCGGCAACCGGACCGAGACCGGCAGCGACCCGCCCTGCGGATCGGCGACGGTGAACGACTGCGTTCCGTCGTCGTGCTTGGCCCAGTCCGAGACCGTCCACTGCGAATCGGTACCGGTCGACGCGGTCACCACGGTCGACCCGGCCGATCGAGCGATGTCTGCCATCCGCACGCCCCACGCGTCGTCGACACAGACGACGGCGGTGTCGGCACGAACAGCCGAGTCGGCCGCGAACAGGCGACTCTTGGCCGAGAAGTAGTCCTCGAGAGAATCGTGAAAATCGAGGTGGTCCTGCGAAAGATTGGTGAACGCGCCGATCGCGAAGCGCGTGCCGTCGACCCGGCCGAGTGACAACGCGTGCGAGGACACTTCCATCACCACCGTGTCGACGCCCTCCTCGACCATGACGGCGAAGAGCGCATGCAATTGCGGAGCCTCGGGCGTGGTGAGCGCGCTCGGTACATGTCGGCCCAGAACCCGTGTCTCGATGGTGCCGATCAAACCGCACCGACGACCGGCTGCGGTCAGGCCGGCTTCGAGCAGATAGGACGTCGTCGTCTTGCCCGACGTACCGGTGATGCCGATGACGGTCATCTTCGACGACGGGTTGCCGTAGACCAGAGCGGAGACAGCCCCCAACACCTGGCGCGGACGATCGTGCACGAGTACCGGAACCTGTCGATCCGTACCTGCGAGGGCTCCCCGCACGATCTCGAGTCCGGCCGGGTCGGTGAACACCGCCACCGCACCACGCTCTACTGCGTCGGCAACGAACTCGGCACCGTGTCGTGACGATCCGGGCAGTGCTGCGAAAAGATCACCGGGAAGAACGGACTGTGCGCGCAGATCGATACCGGTGACACTCACACCGGCGGGGTCGCCCTCGCCGATCGTTGCACCGACCGCGGACGCCACCTCCCGGACTTCGGTGTGCGGTGGATGCGCCGGACGTGAACCCGGAGCCGGTTGTGAATCCGATGACACAGTCACTCCTGCTCCCTTCCTCTCTACTGCCGGCCGCGCGCCTGCCACGGCTCGATCACGCCGTGGCGGCAGCCGAACGAACACGCCCGAGCCGATGTGTCAGATTACCGGCGTCCGGGATCATGATGGCGCCGCCCCGACTCGCGGACCGGCGGGTCGGGATCTCAGTCCGCCTGCAGAACCAGCTTGGGTCCGGGGTCGGCCGACATCGGCACGCTGTCCCGCTGCAGCATCCAGCTGGCGATGTTGTGGAACAGCGGTGCAGCCGACTGGCCGCCCGAACCGTCGGCGCTGCGGGTCGGGGCGTCGAGCATGATCCCGATCACGTAGCGGGGATCGTCGGCGGGCGCGATGCCGGCGAAAGTGATCCAGTAGTTCGAGTTCGAGTAGCACTTGCACTCGGGGTCGACCTGCTGAGCCGTACCCGTCTTGCCACTGATCTGGTAACCCTCCACCCCCGCGGCAACTCCGGTACCGCGCTGGTTTCCGGTGTCGTCCTGGGTGACGGATCGGAACATGTTGCGGACCGTCTTCGCGGTATCGGGACTGACCACGTACACGCCGTCGGGCTGCTGGGTCTCGGTTCGCTGACCGTTGGCGTCCACCGTCGCTTCGACGATCCGCGGCGGGATGCGAACCCCGTCGTTGGCGATGGCCTGATACATCCCGGTCATCTGCAGCAGCGTCATGGACAGTCCCTGTCCGATGGGAAGGTTGGCGAACGTACCGCCCGACCACTGATCGCGGCTCGGTACGTTGCCCGCGCTCTCGCCGGGCAGACCGACATCGCTGCGTTGGCCGAGACCGAACCTGGTGAGCATGTCCGCATAGCGATCCTCACCGACGCGCTGCGCCAGCATCAGCGTGCCGACGTTGGACGACTTACCGAACACGCCGGTCGTCGTGTACGGCGCGACGCCGTGGTCCCACGCATCCTTGACCGACACACCGGACATGAAGATGCTGCCCGGCACCTGAAGCACCTCGTCGGGCGTGGTGAGTCCGTACTCGATGGCTGCGGCCGCGGTGATGATCTTGTTCACCGAACCGGGCTCGAACGGCGTGGTGACGGGCAGGTTGCCCATTTCCTTGGTGCGCTCGTTGTTGCCGACTCCGATGCCGGGGTTGAAGGTGTTGTCGTTCGACATGGCGAGCACCTCGCCGGTGTGCGAATCCTGCACGTACGCCGAGGCGTTCTTCGCTCCCGAAAGGTCTTTCGCCAACTGCACCTGCTGCTGCACGTAGTACTGCAGATCTGCGTCGATGGTCAGTTCGACGGTCGAACCGTTGACGGCAGGCTGCTTGTCCCGCCAGCTTCCGGGGATGACGGCACCGTCGGATCCGCGGTCGTAGGTCTGCGAACCGTCGGTTCCGGCCAGGGTGGCGTCGAGCGCATCCTCCAGACCGAGCAGACCGTGTCCGTCCCATCCGGTGGCACCGACGATGTTTCCGGCCAGCGATCCGCCCGGGTACTCACGGATGTCCTGACGCTCGAGTCCGACCTGCTTGAAATCCTTGCTGATCTTCGACGCCACTGTGGCGTCCACTCCGCGTGCGAGGTAGGTGAATTCGTCGTTGCTCTTCAGCTTTGCAAGCAGATCCTTCTCGCTGATCACATCACCGAGGTAGCTGTGGATGCGGGCGGCGATGTCCTCGAGGTACTGCTCGGTCTCCGGCTCGGTCGGGTCCTTCGCCCGGGCCTCGTCGAGTTCCTTGCGCACCCGAACCGGTTGGAACGTCAATGCTTTGGCTTCCATCGTGAAGGCGATCGGATTGCCGTTGCGGTCCAGGATGGATCCACGCATCGCCGGATCGACGAGAGTGGTGGTGCGTTGCGACGCCGACTCGGCCGACAACCTCGGCGCATCGAATCCCTGAATCCACAGCAACTGTGCCGCCGCGACGGCCAGCGCCAGATACATCAGAACGCGGCCGGTGCCGTGGCGAAACCGAAAGGTGGAGGAGTCGAGACGCTTTCGGCTCGGTGGCCGGCGGCGCGGAGCAGGCGAAGGCCTGGTCACTGCCCGTCACCCGATGCTTCGCCGGTGGGCTCGGGGGCCTCGACCGCAGGTGTTTCGAGCGAGGGGATGCTCATGGGAACCAATTGTTCAGCAAGCGCGGTGTTTCCAGCTCCATTGCTCGAATTCGGCGTGGCGGCGCGGGTGTCGATCGTGCCCGACGTCCGATTCGGCTGCGACGCGCTTCTCGGCGTCTGCAGCTGCGGTGACTGCGTGCTCGGATTCGCGACGGTGCCCTCGCCTGCGGCCGCCGGCGACACCGGATCCAGCGGTGCCACCGGTGCTCCGTCCGCCGGAGCCGGGGTACCGACGACCTGGACCCCGCCGTCCGGCGCGACGATCAGACGCGCGGAGTTCTTCGCCGGGACCATTCCGAGCTCGGCAGCCTTGCGCGCCAATTCCGGAGCCGACTCCGCCAACTCCACATCACGCTGCAGCGACGCCCGCTGCTGAGCCAGTTCGGCGTTGACGGCCTTGGCGGCGCTGAGATCGTAGGAGTCGCCGGCGGACCGAGTGCTCAGGAGCAACGTCAGACCGAGACCGATGGCGAGCAGGCCGATGATCAAGGCGACGAACGGAATTCGCGCGGCAATAGCGCTTCCGTTCAGCGAGGGCCGCGCACCGGCTCCGGAACCATGCGCAGAGTCCGAGGTGTGGATCGACGCGCGCTGCTGTCTGCGCTCGTATGCGCGCAGCGCAGCACCGGATCGTCCACCGCCCTTGCCCGTACGTTCAGGTCGCGAGAGTGGGGCCTGCGGAACGCCCCTGCGCCGCGGGGCCGGAACCCGATTGCGTTGTGTTCCAACGGTTGTGTCTGGAACCGTCATTCCGCTCTCCTTGCAATCCGTTCGGCGGCGCGCAATCTCACCGGAGCCGAACGTGGGTTGACGTCGATTTCTGCATCCGAGGCACGCTCGGCACCTCTGGTCAGGAGCCGGAACTCCGGACCCATTCCGGGTAGCTCGACCGGCAGCCCCTCGGGACTGCGCGACTTGATTCGAGGTGCCAACTCCTGCTTGACAACTCGGTCTTCGAGCGACTGATACGACATGAAGACCACCCGACCGCCGACAGCCAACGCGTCGAGCCCGGCAGGTACCGCCGCCTTCAACGACTCCAGTTCGCCGTTGACCTCGATACGCAGGGCCTGGAAGGTGCGCTTGGCCGGGTGTCCGCCGGTGCGCCGCGTTGCGGCCGGAATTGCGGCATAGAGCAATTCGACCAACGGGCCGCTGGTGGTGAAGGGCGTGTGCTCTCGGCGACGTAGTACAGCGGAGGCGATCTTGCCGGCGAACCGTTCCTCGCCGTAGGTGCTCAGGACCCGTGCGATGTCGCCGTGCGAGTACGTGTTGAGGACGTCCGCGGCGGTGATTCCCACGGTCGGATTCATTCGCATGTCCAGTGGGGCGTCGATGGAGTACGCGAATCCGCGGTCGGACTCGTCCAACTGCATGGATGAGACTCCGAGATCGAACAGGATGGCGTGAACGGAGTCGACCGCAGGCAGTCCGGCCTCGTCGAGCGCTTCGGCGATGCCGTCGTAGGTCGTGTGCACCAACGTGATTCGATCGGCGAACGGAGCCAATCGGGCTCCGGCCAACTCGAGCGCGTCAGGATCCCGGTCGAGTCCGATGAGATGCAGGTGCGGATAGGTCCGTAGGAAGTGCTCGGCGTGACCGCCGAGTCCGAGTGTCGCGTCGATCATGACTCGGGTACCGCCGGTGGAATCGAGTGCCGGTCCCAGTAATTCGTCGGCTCGTTCGAGACGAACCGGAACGTGGACCGGGCCTGTGGATCGACGTTGGGTTCGGTCGACGGACGAGTCGCTCTCGTCCGGTCCGGTGCCCTCCGTCATGGTTCCTCCCGGTCGCGCGTACGTACTTCTCGCCCGGGTCCGGGCCGTGCGGGTCGCCCACCGAAGCCGATGCGAATGCATCGAGGTCCCTGTCCGATAGGGAACCTGGCGTTGGGGAAGAACGTCAGGGTCCTGATCTGCGAAACCTGGCGTTGGGGAAGAACGTCAGGGTTCTGATCGGGCAGAGGCCTCGCTGCACTCGCAGGCGACCTGGTCGGGCTACAAGATCCCTCCGAGGGATTCGTCGAAAGCGTCGGAGAAATCCTGCTCGTTCTCAGCGGAGTAGCGCGCCCACGCTTCGTCGTTCCAGATCTCGATGAAGTCCATCGAACCGATCACCACGCAGTTTCGTTCGAGCCCCGCATAGCGGCGATGCTCGGGACTGATGGTGATGCGACCCTGTCCGTCCGGCCGCTGTTCGTCGGTTCCCGAAAAGAACTGGCGAACGTAGGCACGGGCTTTGGGGTTGGCACGAGAAGCCGCCGTCAGCTTCCGAGAGCGCTCCGCGAAGTCGGCCGCGGTGTAGACAGCGAGGCTGAAATCCTGCCCCTTGCTCACCATGACCCCTCCTGCAAGCGCGTCCCGAAACTTGGCCGGCAACGTGAGTCGACCCTTGTCGTCGAGCTTCGGCGTGTAGGTACCGAGAAACACTCGCCACCTCCAGCCTCGACTCTCCGCTGCGGACCACTTTACCCCACTCTCCCCCACTTCGAACCATTCACGGCCGGAAAACTTTGGAGAAGTCACTGTCTGTGCAGGTCAAGAGGCAGAAGATCGACTCCGCCTTCAGCGAGGCCGCGGGCCACGCCGAGGCGTGGATTCGGAGAGTATGGCCCACCGGTCCGGCAACGAAGGGGCCTGACCAGCGGCTCGACACCGGCAGTGGTGGGCGACGGTCGATCTCGACCCTCCAGTGGGGCTTGTGTGGGGAAAAGTGGGGAACGTGGGTGAAAGTGGGGGACGTCGGGGAGGCACCCCGGAACTCCCGTGCGCGGAACAGTCGAGCCGGCCCTCTACGCGGAGCGGAGGGCTGCAGTCGATCGGGCGGCGACTGTTCGAGGGCAGAAACGACAACAGCACCTCACCCGAAGGTGAGATGCTGTTCTACGTTGACGCGTGAAGTTGTGGAGACGAGCCGGTACGGGTCGGTTCGCGGAACCTCAGTCCTGCTCGAACCTCTTACGGAACCGATCTTCCATACGAGAGGTGAAGCTGCCGCCTTTGCGACCACCCTTCGATTTCTGCCCGGTACTACGCCCGGACGTTTCGGCAGCATCATTGGCTGTACTGCCTTCGTCCTGCGACGCCGCGGCTCCCTTGTTGGAACCGCCGAACAGGAACAGTGCCCCGGCACCGAACATGAACAAAAAGCCGATGAGACTGACGACGAGAAAACCCAGACTGTTCGTCGACAATGCAACACCGGCGACGAGCAACACGAGTCCCACTACGAACAGCGCGGCAGCCTGAAAGCGCCTCCTGCTCGACGCCGCGCGTACGCGACCGCCCCTCACATGAGACGCGAATTTGGGATCCTCGGCGTAGAGAGCGCTCTCGATTTGGTCGAGCATGCGCTGCTCGTGCTCGGAGAGTGGCACGGTACCTCCCCCTGCACAGATATTGAAGGTCATTTCGGTTCCGAAACGACGGGAAGCTGACCTTGGCGGCTACCTGCTGTCGATGATACGAGCTGAATCGGCCGCTTACCACCTACTCGGTCGATGTGTTCCTGAGAAACACCGAAGTTTTCGAGACGCACGTCCCGAAAACCTTGGGCGAACACCGTATGACGTGGCGATTGTCACCTGACGTCCAGCTCGGTGCGCTACGCCGACAAGGGTGCCGTCATGGGGTCGACGGACGCGAATCGAGCCTGCCCGCCGAGTCGATCCTCGACCGAGTTCAGAAAACGACCGACGTGGCGATGGAAATCGTCGGCATCGAGATCTGCGATCGTGCTCGACGCGCCGGCCTCGACCGCAGCCCTGGTGGCGGAGAAGGACGCGAAATAGTCGGCCCAGACGGCGAGATCCGGTGCCGCCTTTGCCATCAACACCCACGCACTGCGCGAACGAGGACGCGCTCCGATCGAATTCGGCAACGACGCCAGCACAGCTGCCGCGCCTTTCAGTGCGGCGGCGTAGCTGCCGAGAAATCGATCTCCGGCATCGCTCTCCCCGATGGACTCGGACAGCAGAGCATCGGCTCGGCCCAGCAGAATCTGAGCCTGACGCGACACCGGCGACCGCACTCCGGCATCGAATGCCTTCGTGATCGTCATACTCGAACACCTCCAGTTCGAATCTCCGGCGCGCACCTGGCGCGGCCGGAACCGTGGCGAAGCCTTACAGTCGAACTCCGGAGAATCCGACTCGAAGATCCGAGCCGAAGCCACCGGCGCACTCGGCCCCGATTGTCGAACACCCGTTCGACACATTCAATATAGCCGTGCCCACCGACAAGTTGCCGAAGAAAGGTTGAGAACAGTCGTCACCGATGCGCGGACAACGCCGTACCTGGTCGATCTGACGCCCCCGGAATTCCGCCAGCGGCTGTTCGAGGCACTGTCCATCTACGTGGAGGCCATGGGCTATCCGCGCGGAACCGAACAGAGCCGAGCCCCGATGTGGAGCGAACACCTGCACCGGCCGGGCTGGCGAGCGGTCGGTGCACTGCTCCCCGACACCGATCCGACACAGGCCGATTCGCTGGTGGCCGTCGCATACGGCTATCACGGTGCCGCGCACCAGTGGTGGCATCAACAGGTACGTGACGGATTGCGGCGCACGGGGCACTCCCCGCAGAGCGTCGAAGCCACGCTCGAGAACTACTTCGAGCTCACCGAGTTGCACGTCCTCCCGAGTGCTCAGGGGCACGGCCTCGGCGGGCGACTGTGCAGCCGACTGTTGGACGGCGTCTCCGCCGACAGGGTGATGTTGTCCACACCGGAAGTAGCCGAAGAGGACAACCGAGCCTGGCGGCTGTACCGGCGGCTCGGCTTCGCGGACGTACTACGCGACTTCACCTTCGCCGGCGACCGACGCCCCTTCGCAGTCCTGGGCCGCCGGTTGCCTCTCGACGGGCCAGTAGCCTGAAGATGTGATCGATGCTGTGGTGGTGGGCTCCGGCCACAATGCCCTGACCTCCGCCTGTTACCTGACCGATGCCGGCATGTCGGTCGAGGTTCTCGAGCGCGACTCCGTCGCCGGTGGCGCGGTCTCGACGGTGGAACGCTTTCCCGGCCACCGGGTCGACCGTGGTTCGTCGGCGCACATCATGATTCGGCACACCGGCATCGTCGAGGAGCTCGGACTCGCCGAGTTCGGACTGCGCTACATCGACTGCGACCCCTGGGCGTTCGCGCCGGGAGCCGTCGGCACCGACGAACGCGGCATCGTCTTCCACCGCAACCTGGACCGAACCTGCGACTCCATCGCCGCCGCCTGCGGCGCGGCCGACGCGCGTGCCTACCGCAGCTTCGTATCCGTCTGGGGTCCCCGCAGCGAACGCACCATGCGTGCATTCGGTGGGCCACCCACCGGTCCGAAACTGCTCCGATCCTTCTGGGGCCTCGGTGCGCCCGACGGCGGCAGCATGCTCTCGCGGGAATTCCTCGCCACCGGCGATTCCCTGCTGGACGAGATGTTCTCGAGCGAACGGCTCAAGGCCGCGCTCGCCTGGTTCGGCGCACAGTCGGGTCCGCCGATGTCCGAGCCTGGTACCGCACCGATGGTCGGCTTCGCTGCCCTCATGCACACCCTTCCGCCGGGCCGCGCCGTCGGCGGAAGCGGCGCACTGACCGAGGCGATGATCGCGCGGCTGCAGCGCGACGGTGCCGAACTGACGCTCGGCGACGCCGTGACCTCGCTCGTACGCCGCCCGAACGGCTGGACCACCAGGACCGCGTCGGGACGGGAGATCGACAGCCGCATCGTCGTGGCCGGTTGCCACATCGTGACCACCCTCGGCCTTCTCGAGGTCGGCGGACACGACTCGGCGCAGATCGCGCGGTGGCGCAGCACGATTCGGGTAGGGCCCGGGATCGGTACTGCGGTCAGACTGGCCACCGACGCCCTACCGACGTACCCGAGCGCCGACCGAATCGAGGACGGCACCCACGGTCTGGCGCTGCTGGTACGCGACCGCAGCCAGTTGCGGTTGGCGCACGGGCACGCGCTGGCCGGCGACCTGCCGCCCACCCCGGCCGTACTGGGAATGTCCTTCAGCGCACTCGATCCCACCATCGCGCCGCCGGGACAGCACCAGATCTCACTGTGGTCGCAGTGGCATCCCCACACCCTCGCCGACGGCAGACAGTGGCGATCGGGCGTCCCGGGCGAGCGCTCGTTGGCCGAGTTCGAGGCGGATCGGATCGTGGCCGAACTGGACCGGTACGCGCCCGGTTTCGCCGAATCCGTGTTGGATCGGTTCGTTCAATCGCCGCCGGACATCGAACGTGAGCTCGGTCTGGTCGGAGGCAACATCATGCACCTGGACATGTCGTTGGACCAGATGATGATGTGGCGACCGCATCCTCAACTGGCCGGGCATCGGGTCCCCGGTGCCGACGGGCTCTATCTCACCGGCGCATCGACCCACCCCGGCGGAGGGGTCACCGCGGCCAGTGGTCGGTCGGCCGCGCGAATCGCGATCGCCGACGCCCGCGCAGCCCGCCGTCGCACGTTCTTCGGAAGGAAACGGGAATGAAGGTCGTTCCGATCGTCGTGGCGGCCGCTGCCGTCGGCTGCCAGATCGTCTACCCACTGGTGTCGGGATCGACCAGGGACACAGTGACGGTGGCGGTGGTGGCCCTGCTCGCGCTCGCGTCGATTCTGCACGCGGCGCTGAACCGCGGCGTCGTGTGGGCCACCATCCTCGTCGTCGTGACCGCGGGAACCGGATTCGCATCCGAACTCGTCGGCACGGCCACCGGAATCCCGTTCGGCGAATACTTCTACGCGCAGGATCGCTTGGGTCCGAGCCTGTTCGAGGTACCTGTCGTGGTTCCCCTGGCCTGGACGGCCGGGTTCTACCCGATCTGGTGCGCGGTGACCTTCGTCGTCGGCCGTCTCGACGCGACGCAGGCGCGCGCCACCGCACTCCGAATCGCGGCGGTGGCAGTGGGGATGGTCGGCTGGGACCTCTACCTCGATCCACAGATGGTCACCGACGGACAGTGGACCTGGACCGCCGGTTCCGTCGGGCTGCCGGGAGTGCCGTCGATTCCGCTGACCAACTATCTCGGCTGGCTGTTGGTGGCCACGCTGATGGCTGCGGTGATGGAATTGCTCGACCGCGCCGTAGGTCGCCCACGGCCGTCCGACGACGCAGTGCCCATCGGGTTGTTCCTGTGGACGTGGCTCGGGTCGGCGCTCGCACACGCGGTGTTCCTCGACGGTCCGGAGCTCCGCTACTCGGCGGTGTACGGGTTCGTCGTCATGGGCGTCGTCGGCATACCGCTGTTGTGGAATGCCCGTCTGTCCAGGAACACCCGACACGCCTCGCTGACAACCCCTGCCGACTGACATCACCTCGATGCCCTGGCACGATGTCGCTGTGCAGTCGACATCGCGAACACCTCATCGAACCCACCGCCGCCGTGTTCTCTCGGTGGTCGCACTGGCGCTGCTGGTCGCGCCCATGCTGGCCGGTTGCCTGCGCGTGCAGGTCACGATGGGCGTGTCTGCGAACGACCGTGTCGCAGGTCAGATCGTGGCGGCCAGTGTGCCGACATCGGACTCCGACACCGGCCCGGAACTGGTGGTTCCCTCCTCGATCGAGGACAAGGTTCGCGTCGAGCCGTACGACCAGGACGGATACGTCGGGTCGCAGGCCATCTTCGACGATCTCTCGTTCGGCGACGTGCAGACCCTCGGCTCGATCTTCCAGAATGCGGCCGGATCGTTCCAGCTGACACTGCAGCGCTCGGGTGACACCGTCACTCTGGCAGGCAACGCCGATCTGTCCTCCGTTCCGGTCCAGGGCTCGGACGTCCAGTTCACCATCGCGTTCCCGGCCCGCATCGGCACCACCAACGGCACCCGCGAGAGCGACAACTCGATCTCGTGGAAGTTGCCTGCAGGCGAGGTCACCTCGGTGCGCGCCGAGGTCAACTATCCCGATCCCAACACCCGAAGCTTCGCAGGCTGGGCCGGCATCGTGGGCGGCGTGACCGTCGGCGTCGCCGCCATCGTCGGGGCCATGGCCTGGGTATCGCGCAACCCACCGCTGCGGGGCCGCGGGTCGCGCGGAACCGAGTCCGGGAACTCGACCGACAGAACGTCTGTGTGAGAGACCGCCTGCTCGAGCGAACGACGGCAACCGCAAGCGTCCTCGCGACGGCGTCGGCCGCGGTGTCGGTGTTCAACTCTCGGTTCATGCCGAGCCTGCGCTCCCCGGAGCAGGACGTCACCGAGCGCGTTGTCGTCTGCATTCCCGCCCGCAACGAGGTCGCGACGCTGCCTGCGCTGATCGGCGATCTCACGCGGCAACGATCGTGCACGGATCTGCGAGTCATCGTCCTCGACGACGACTCGACCGACGGAACGGCGTCCGCTGCCCGCGCGGCTGCCTGCGGTGATCCGAGGATTCGCGTCGTGACCTCCGGTGTCGCTCCCCCGGCCGGCTGGACCGGCAAGGCCGCCGCGTGCGCCGAGCTCGCGAGACTGGCCGACGAGGACGACCCGATGGCGTCGTTGATCGTGTTCGTCGATGCCGATGTGCGCCTGGAACCGGAGGCCGTGGCGGCAGCGGCCCGGATGCTGCGACGGCGCGGTGCCTCCCTGCTGTGTCCGTGGCCGGAACAACTGGCCGAGAGCACCGTCGAGCGACTCGTCCAGCCCCTGCTCGCGTGGTCGTGGATGTCCACGCTTCCCGTACCTCTGGGCAACGCGACGCTCGCACCGTCGATGGCGGTCGCCTGCGGGCAGTTCATGGCTTTCGACGCCTCCGCCTATCGCGCCATCGGGGGACACGGCTGCGTCGCGGCGAGCGCAACCGAGGACCTGGATCTGGCACGCGCCCTGCGTCGACGGGGATTCTCGACGGCGGTGGCGTCGGGTGCGGGGTTCGTGCGATGCCGGATGTACCGATCGGCAGCGGAGTTGCGGTCGGGCTACAGCAGGTGGCTGTGGAACGAGTTCGGTGGACCCACCGGTTCGACTGCGGCGGCCCTGGCACTGACCGCCGTGTACGTGCTGCCCGCGATCACCGCGCTCACCGGCTCGGGTTCTTCGCGTCGCCTCGGCGTGGCCGGCTACCTCGCGGGGGCAGGGTCGCGGCTGGCCGCACGGCGGCGCGAGATGGGATCGCGGTTCGGGGTGGGCGACGCCGTCGATGCCGCACTGCACCCGGTGTCGATTCTCGCCTTCGTCGGACTCGTCGCGGAATCCCACGTGCGCAGGCGTCGCGGCGCGCTGTCGTGGAAGTCGCGCCCGATGCCCGCCCCGCACACCTGAGCCGTTTCACACTCGCGCGGCCGCAAGCCCCAGGTTGCTGAGCACCTCACGCGTTGCGCGCGCGAAGTTCAGAGTGATGAAGTGCAGTCCGGGCGCGCCCTCGGAAATCAAGCGCTCGCCGATGTTCGTCGCGAGTTCGATGCCCACCTCCCGGACGGCGGCGCGGTCCTCCTCGGGACCGGAACCCGCTGCGCGCGTGAATTTCTTGTCCAGGTGCGACGGGAGCGTCGTGCCCGAGAGCTCGAGCATCCGGCGAACCGACCGAAGCGACGTGATGGGCATGATCTCGGGAATGATCGGCTTGGCACCCTGCTCGGCATCGAACGCAGACACGCGATCTCGTAGGCGCAGGTAGTCGTCCACATCGAAGAACATCTGGGTGATCGAGTACTCCGCCCCTGCCCGCAACTTGCCGACCAGGCATCGGGTGTCCTGCTCGAGGTCGCCGGCGCGGTGGTGTCCTTCGGGGAACGACGCCACGCCGACGTGGAAGTCGCCGAGATCGCGCACCAGCCGGACGAGCTCCTCCGCGTACTCGACGCCGTCCGGGTGCTTCTCCCAGTCGCCGAGCGGATCTCCGGGGGGATCTCCACGCAGTACGAGAATGTTGGTGATACCGCGGTCCGCGTACGACCCGACCATGGATCGCAGCTCGTCCACACTGTGCGAGACGGCAGTGAGATGCGCCACAGGAAGAAGGGTGGTCTCCTCTGCGATCTGCCCGGTGACGCGCACCGTCCGATCCCGGGTGGAGCCGCCTGCGCCGTAGGTCATCGACACGAACGCGGGCTGGAGTTGCTCGAACTCGCGAACCGCCCGCCACAGCCTGGCTTCGGCGGCCGCGTCTCGTGGAGGCGAGAACTCCACCGAGAACGGGATCCTGGCCTCGGGTTCTGTCCGTAGTCGGTCGACGATGGACGGCGTTCTCGTCACGAATCCTCGACTCGACCGCCCCCTGACGGAATCTTCGCTCACCCGAAGATCATAGGTTGCGCCCCACCGAAGCCCGTCGGGCCTCCCTGACGAAAGATGTTCGCTGCGCGTCGGTCCAGGGTTTCCACGGCCATTACTGTGGGAATCAGATCACGCAATCCACAGCAACCTTGGAGGATCGTCCTGTCCGGAGACTTTTCTTCGCCCGTAGTCGACACCCCCGCCGCCGCGCACGACCCGAAGGCGATGCGTACGGCGGTCGACGCGACGCTCGCCGAGTTCTTCACCTCACGCCGAGATGTCGTCGACACCGTCGGCGGCGGCTACCCCGCTGCGGTTGCCGATCTCGAGGCGTTCGTGCTTCGTGGCGGCAAGCGCATGCGCCCTGCGTTCGCCTGGACCGCGTGGCTCGGTGCAGGCGGTGAATCGACCGGTGCCCGCGCGGACGCAGTGCTGCGAGCGTGCTCGGCACTCGAACTGATCCAGGCCTGCGCCCTGATCCACGACGACATCATCGACTCGTCCAACACACGACGCGGCTTCCCGACCGTGCACGTCGGCTTCGCCCAACGGCACCGGGACGCGGGCTGGTCCGGCAGCGCGGACCACTTCGGTGAATCGGCAGCGATCCTCGTCGGCGATCTCGCTCTGTGCTGGGCCGACGATCTCCTGCGCGAGTCGGGCATCGACGCCGACGCCGCGCGGCGAGCGCAGCCGGTGTGGTCGGCGATGCGCACGGAGGTTCTCGGCGGCCAGTTGCTCGACATCGAAGCCGAGGCAGGCACCGACGAGAGCGTCGAGGCCGCGATGCGCGTCAACCGCTACAAGACCGCGGCCTACACCGTCGAGCGACCACTGCATCTCGGCGCAGCCCTCGCCGATGCCGACGAGAACCTGATCTCGGCCTACCGCAACTTCGGTGCGGACATCGGAATCGCGTTCCAACTGCGCGACGACCTCCTCGGGGTGTTCGGCGATCCCGACGTGACCGGCAAACCGTCGGGCGACGACATCACCGAGGGCAAGCGCACCGTACTGATCGCGCTGGCACTGCAGAAAGCAGACGAGACCCGGCCGGATCGTGCAGCCACGATCAGGGCCAGCCTCGGAACCGAACTCGACGCGAACGAAGTGGCCGACATCCGTTCCATCCTCGTCGAACTCGGCGCGGTGGACGCGGTCGAGAAGCAGATCGACGAGCTCGGGACCCGGGCCGTCGCAGCCCTCGACAACAGTTCGATCGAACCGGTCGCTGCCGCGCACCTGCGCGCCATGGCAACCGCCGCCATCCAACGGCAGTACTGAAAGAGAGCGTCATGTCTTCGATCCGCACGGTCTCCGGCCCCACCGACACCGTCGTCGTCGTGGGAGCCGGATTGGCAGGCCTGGCCGCCGGTCTGCATCTGCTGGGAGCAGGCAGGAAAGTCACCGTCGTCGAGCGCGACGAGACGGTCGGCGGGCGCGTCGGGGTGTACCCGGTATCGGACGCCGACGGATCTCACCTGTACGACATCGACAACGGCGCGAGCGTGCTGACGATGCCGAACCTGGTGCTCGAGGCGCTCGCCGCCGTGGGTGCCGACTTCGAGTCGACCACGCCGCCGATTCGGCTGACCACGCTCTCGCCGTCTTATCACACGCGCTACGCCGACGGCACGTCCATCGACGTCTACTCCGACCCCGAGGCCATGGCGGCCGAGGTCGAACGCACCTGCGGGCCGGCCGAGGCACAGGGATACCGCGAACTGCGGCGCTGGCTCGCCGACATCTTCGATGCCGAGTTCGATCGATTCATCGACTCGAACTTCGATTCACCGCTCGATCTCGTGGGATCGAAAGCGGCGATCTCCGACACCGCGACGCTGACGAAACTGGGCGGCTTCGGCCGCCTCGGGCCACGCGTCGACAAGTTCCTGAAGGACACCCGCCTGCGCCGCGTGTTCACGTTCCAGGCGCTCTACGCAGGCATGGCACCCCAGAAGGCCCTCGCGGTCTACGGAGCCATCGCGCACATGGACACCTCCCTCGGGGTGTTCTTCCCCGAAGGCGGCATGGCGGCCATCGCCAGGGCCATGGCCGACGCTTTCGTCACCGCGGGCGGCACGCTCGAACTCGGCACCGAGATCGTCGACATCACCGTCGACCGAGGTCGTGCCGACTCCGTGGTCACCGCCGCCGGCAGTCGAATCGCCTGCGACGCACTCGTTCTCACCGCAGACCTACCCGTCGTCGATCGACTCCTCGACCGGGCGTCGGTGTCGAAGAAGGGCCGCCGGAACGGATACGGCGTGGTCTCGCCGTCGGCGGTCGTCGCGCACGGAACCGTTCCTGTCGAGCTGACGGCGACGTGGCCCGCCCGCGCACATCACACCATCGACTTCGGCGACGAATGGGCCGAGACCTTCCGCCGCATCACCGCAAAGGCGGGCAAGGGGTCCTTGATGGCCGATCCGTCCCTGCTCATCACCCGACCGTCGGTGAGCGATGCCGATCTCGAAGTGGTGCGCGGCGGAGTCCGCAGCGAGCCGGTGTCCATCCTCGCGCCGTGCCCCAACCTCGACAGCGCTCCGCTGCCGTGGGGCGAGCTGGCGCAGCCGTACCTCCGTGAGATCCTGACGACTCTCGAAGCTCGCGGCTACAAGGGCCTGCTCGACGGATTCACGCTCGACCACATCGACACACCCGAGACCTGGGCGCAGAAGGGCATGATCGAGGGTTCTCCGTTCTCGTCCGCGCACGTGTTTCGGCAGACCGGGCCGTTCCGACGCAAGAACATGGTCGCCGGGCTCGAGAACGTGGTTCTCGCCGGCTCGGGTACGACGCCCGGAGTGGGGGTTCCCACGGTTCTCGTGTCGGGAAAGCTCGCCGCGGAGCGGGTGACGGGGCGCACGGGACGGTAGGTTCGTTCGATTCGCTGCGTCGACCAACTAAGCTGAGCGCGATCGTTTGCCGGTCGCGCTCATTGCTGCGACCATGATCGTTCGGTGATCGGCGCGAAACATCGGCCGGCGTGCAGATCTCGACCCACAACTCGTTGCAGAGGAGGAGCAGGCGGCAATGTCTTCGATCTCGTCGCACTCCACCTCCGAGGATCGATCGTCGGACGGCCCCCCGCCCTCGGCTTCGCGACGACCGTCCAGACTGACCGCAACGGGCAACTTTCTGCGCAGCCCCGAGGGCAAGGCCGCGATACTCGGCGTGGTCGGTGCCGTCTGCATCGTGTTCGGCGGGTTCGGCGCGGGCAGTGTGCGCCGACGCGATCCGTTGCTCGAGGAGATGCACCTGTCGTGGCTGCGATTCGGCCACGGATTCGTACTGTCGACCATCATCGTCTGGGTCGGCGTACTGCTGATGATCACCGCCTGGGTTCGGCTCGGGCGCGCGACCCTGCACGGCCGCACCACGGTGGGTGAACTGCGCTGGATCGTCCCGGCATGGACCGCACCGCTGCTGCTGTCGGTGCCGATGTTCAGCCGCGACGCGTACTCGTACCTGGCGCAGGGCGCACTGCTCCGCGACGGATTCGACCCGTATGCCGTTGGACCCGTTGCCAATCCAGGAGTCCTGCTCGACAACGTCAGTAATGTCTGGACCACCACCACTGCGCCGTACGGCCCGTTGTTCCTGCTGCTCGGTCGCGGAATCACCAGTCTTACCGGTGACAACGTCATCGCCGGAACCATGCTGCTGCGCCTGACGATGCTGCCCGGTCTGGCACTGATGATGTGGGCGGTTCCGCGGCTGGCGAAGCACCTCGGCGGCCGAGCGACCACCGCGGTGTGGCTCGCCGTCCTCAACCCTCTGGTCCTGATCCACCTGATCGGCGGAGTGCACAACGAATTGCTCATGGTGGGCCTGATGACCGCGGGGATCGTGCTGACGCTCGAGCATCGACACGTGGGCGGCATCGCGCTGGTCGCGATCGCGGTGGCGATCAAGGCCACAGCAGGCCTGGCACTGCCGTTCCTGGTGTGGATCTGGATGCTCCATCTGCGGGAGAAGGCGCGGGCGGAGGGTCGAACTCCGATGTCGCCGGGCCTGGCGTTCGTCAAGACCGCGGGCATCGGAGCAGCTGTCTTCGTCGCCGTGTTCGCCGTGGCATCGGTGATCGCCGGAGTCGGAATCGGTTGGCTGACCGCTCTTTCCGGATCGGCCAAGATCATCAACTGGCTCTCGCTGCCCACGATCCTGGCGCACCTGGTAACCGTCAGCACGTCATGGTTCCTCGATCTCCGCCTCGGACCCGTTCTCGATGTCACCCGTCTGCTGTGCGCGATCGCACTGGTGGTCGTACTGGCGGTGGCCTGGTGGTTGGGCCGCCGATCCGAACGCGATGCGGTCAAGGGCATCCTGATCGCCCTGGTCGCCACCGTGGTCCTCTCCCCCGCAGCTCTGCCCTGGTACTACTCGTGGCCACTGGCCATCGCCGCCGGCTTCGCACTCTCGCGCACGACCCTGATGATCCTGACGGGTCTGTCGACGTGGCTCATGCTCGTCTTCCAACCCGACGGATCGATCGGCCTGTACACGTTCGGACACGTCGCACTGGCTGTCTTCGCCGCCGTCGTCGCAGCTCTGGCTCTGACGCGCGTCGATCCGCTGCGTTTACGATCGGACCGATCCAGGGAACACCGTGCCGTGCCGAACGCGCCCAAGACCCCAGCAACGGAACCGACCGGAGACGAATCCACGTCATGAAGGCCCGCGTCATGAAAGAACTGGACGGAATCGATCCGGAGCTGCACGGGGCGTACCGTATCTGTCGCGAACTCAACGCCCAGCACGGCAAGACGTACTTCCTCGCCACTCGCCTGCTCCCCACCGACAAGCGCGCCGGCGTGCACGCGCTGTACGGGTTCGCCCGAATGGTCGACGACATCGTCGACCTGGAGGGCACCGACATCGCCGTGGGATCGGACGAGCTCAACGCCCGTCGCATCGTCGAACTCGACGTGATCGAATCCCGGGTGCGCGACGCCTTGGCGGGAAAACCGTTGTCCGACAGCGTGTCCGATCAGGTATTGAGCGCGTTGTGCGACACCGTGGCGCGCTACGACATTCCGCACGACTATTTCTTCGCGTTCATGCACTCGATGCGCATGGACATTCCGGGGAGTCCGATGTTCGTCTCGCGCTACCGCACGATGGAGCAGTTGCGCGAGTACATGTACGGCTCCGCTGCGGTCATCGGACTGCAGATGCTGCCCATCCTGGGAACCGTCGTCGAGCGGTCCGAGGCCGAGCCCCCCGCCGCAGCCCTGGGCGAGGCGTTCCAGCTCACCAACTTCATCCGAGACATGGGTGAGGACCTCGATCGCGACCGCATCTATCTGCCCACCGACGAGCTCGCGGCGTTCGGCGTCGACGAGGAACTTCTTCGGTGGTGCCGCACCACGGGCAGCGTCGACGCCAGGGTCACCCGCGCCCTCGCCCACCTGATCGCCGTCACCCGCTCGATCTACCGCACGTCCGATGCAGGCATCGAGATGCTGGATCCGCGAGTGCGGCCGTCGATGCGCACGGCGTCCATCCTGTACGGCCGCATACTCGAAGAGGTCGAGTCGCAGGGCTACCGCGTGCTCTCCCAACGCGCGACGGTGCCGCAGTGGACCCGAGCGCGCATAGCGCTGCCGCAGTTCGCCGTCACCGGCTTCAAGCGCGCGACGGTTCGCTAGAAGGCCATCGCCTGTGCGCGCCTGATCACTTCGCGCATCAGGTCACCGTGCAGAGCGGCGACGGGTGCACCCGGCAGGCTCTCGTCCTCGGTGAACAGCCACCGCAGGATCTCCTCGTCCTCGTAGCCGCCGTCGTGCAGCACGGCCAATAGACCGGGGAGCCCCTTGACGATGGTGCCCTTGCTCGAATCGAGGAACTGCTCCGGTACGACGGGCACGCGTGAACGCTTCAGGGCGAGCAACTGGCGATCTCGGACGAGCTGTTCGACGCGGGTCTTGGGGACGTCGAGGATCTTCGCGACATCGGCGAACTGCAGCACGGACTCCGACGGATCGAGCACGTCGTCGGCATAGGGAATGGCACTCACGCAGGTAACGTTATCGGGTCCGGCGTCCAGACTTCAAAAGCGTGACAGCCGGGTCGTTCCGCAGGCTCCACTCCTGTGCAGCAGGCCCCACAGGACCGAAGACACAAGCCACGATCGTCGGTCGGCATCCTCGGCACCGATACGATCGTCTTCAGCGTCCGGCGACCGAGCCGGAGGACGAGTGGACGACGAGGGGAGGTTCGGTGATACCGGGTTCGATGCTCGATCGTCGATACCGAATAGACGCACCGATCGCGCGCGGCGGTATGTCGACGGTCTACCGCGGACTCGACACCAGACTCGACCGCCCCGTAGCGGTGAAGATCATGGACCCGAAGTTCGCCGAGGACCCGCAGTTCGTGCAGCGCTTCGAGTTCGAGGCGAGGGCCGTGGCCAGGCTCAGTCACCCCGGCCTGGTCGCCGTCTACGACCACGGGCGCGACGGCGAACACGCCTTCCTCGTCATGGAACTCGTCGAGGGCGGCACTCTGCGTGAACTACTGCGCGAGCGTGGGCCGATGCCCCCGCACGCTGCAGCGGCCGTCATCCGGCCGGTTCTCGAAGCACTCGCAGTCGCCCACCGAGCCGGTCTGGTACACCGAGACATCAAGCCCGAGAACATCCTGATCAGCGACGACGGCGACGTGAAGATCGCCGACTTCGGCCTCGTCCGGGCCATCGCAGCCTCCACCGTCACGTCGAGCAGTGTGATTCTGGGCACGGCCGCGTACCTGTCTCCCGAGCAGGTCACCACCGGCTCCGCATCCGCGAGCAGCGACGTCTACGGGGTCGGTGTCGTGTTGTTCGAGCTGCTGACCGGACGCACACCGTTCACCGGCGACACCTCGCTGTCCATCGCCTACCAGCGCATCGACAACGACGTACCGCTCCCCTCCACCCTCATCGCAGGCGTTCCCCCGCAGTTCGACGAAGTGGTCCAACGCGCCACCGTCCGCGCCCCGGAACACCGGTACCGCAACGCCGACGACATGGCCCGCGCCTTGCGCGCTGCCGCGTCGGCGCTCGCGCTGCCCGAGTACCGAGTGCCCGCGCCCAAGCGCTCGGCGGAGCATCTGAGCTCGGCCGCGGCGGGAGCCCCGACGACTGTGGCAGGCAACCGTCCGCCGTCCGCTCGCACCCAGGTGGTCCAGGACTCCCCATCACCGCCACCGCAAGACGGGGTGCAACACACCCGAGTGGTCACCTCGCCCACGTCCCGGGGCGTCGGCGACCGCCAGGAACCGTTCGAGGCGCCGCCCGCCGGGCCACCACCCACCGGCCGACGGCAGTACGAGTTCCCCGACTTCGACGCCGATCGCCAACGCTCGCGCCGGGCGATCGTCATCTGGCTTCTCGTCGTCGCCCTGCTCGCTGTGTTGGTCGGTTTCGGCGGTTGGTGGATGGGCTCGGGTCGTTACACCGCCGTCCCGATGGTTGACGGGCTCGACACCACCGGTGCCACCAGCGCCGTGGAAGCTGCCGGCCTCGAGGCCACGGTGCGCGGAACCTACTCCGACTCGGTGGACACAGATCTTCTCATCGGCACCGATCCCACCGGCGGATCGCGAATTGCCAAGGGCGACACGGTGTTTCTCCTGGTATCACTGGGGCGCCCCACTGTTCCGTCCATCGACACGGACGCATCCGTCGCAGACATGGAACAACAATTGCGAGACCGGACTTTCACACCGGTGGACGGCGGCGAAGCCTTCAGCACCTCCGCACCGATCGGCGGGGTCGCAGCACTCGACCCACCGCCCGGCACCGTCCTGACCACCGGGAGCTCGGTGACGGTACTACGCAGCAAAGGCGCACCGCCGGTCGAGGTACCCGACGTACGTGGGCAGAGCGTCGACCAGGCCAGAACGACGTTGGAGTCGGTCGGCATCACCGTCGGCGAGGTTCGAGAGACCTTCGACGAGGACACCGACGGCGGCAAGGCAATCGGGACGACGCCGGAAGCCGGGCAGACGGTGCGATCCGGGTCCACCGCGGTGCTCGAGGTGTCCAACGCCGTCGCCGTGCCGTCGCTGCTCGGCCGGTCGGTCGGCTCGGCCCGGACCACCCTCGAGACGTTGGGCCTGACGATCGACGTCCGTCAGGTGGTGGACACCGACGGGTCTCTGGTCATCACCCAGAGCCCCGGAGCCGGTTCTCGGGTGGAACCGGGCTCCGAGGTCATGGTCGTCTCACTGCCCTGATTCGAGGCAGGCAGATCAGTCGCGAAGCATCTCGGCGACGAGGAATGCCAGTTCGATGCTCTGCTGCGTGTTCAGCCGCGGGTCGCAGGCGGTCTCGTACCGACCGGCGAGGTCGAGATCCGAGATGTCCTGGGCACCGCCGAGGCACTCGGTGACGTTGTCGCCGGTCAGTTCGACGTGAATTCCGCCCGGATGCGTTCCGAGGCCGTTGTGCACCTCGAAGAATCCCTGCACCTCGTCGACGATGCGGTCGAAGTGCCGCGTCTTGTAGCCGGTCGACGCCTCGTGGGTGTTGCCGTGCATCGGGTCGCACTGCCAGATGACCTGATGGCCGGTGGCCTGAACCTTCTCGATGATGGCGGGCAGGATGTCGCGCACCTTGCCGTTGCCCATGCGTGAGATCAGCGTCAGACGCCCCGGCTTGTTGGTGGGATCGAGGCGCTCGACGTACTCGACGGCCATCTCGGGCGTGGTCGTGGGCCCGATCTTGAGACCGATCGGGTTGGAGATCAGCTCGGCCAGCGCGATGTGCGCCCCGTCGAGCTGGCGGGTGCGGTCGCCGATCCACAGGAAGTGCGCGGACAGGTCGTACAGCTTGGGGTGATCGTCGGTGTTGTCCAGGCGCAGCATCGCACGCTCGTAATCGAGCACGAGTGCTTCGTGGCTGGCGAAGATCTGCGCGGTGTGCAGGTTGGGGTCCGAGACGCCGCAGGCATCCATGAAGCGCAGTCCGCGATCGATCTCCCCCGCGAGCGCCTCGTAGCGGGCACCGGCGGGCGACTGGGCGACGAACTCGCGGTTCCAGTCGTGCACCTTGTGCAGATCCGCCATGCCCGCACCGGTGAGTGCGCGGACCAGGTTCATCGCTGCGCTTGCATTGGCGTAGGCGCGCACGAGTCGCGACGGATCGTGGCCGCGGACGCTCTCGTCGGCGACGAGGGAGTTGATCATGTCGCCGCGGTAGGACTGCAGACCGAGCGCGTCGATGTTCGACGAACGCGGCTTGGCGTACTGCCCGGCGATACGGGCGACCTTGACCACCGGCATGCTCGCGCCGTAGGTGAGCACCACCGCCATCTGCAGCAGCGTGCGGATGTTGCCCTTGATGTGCGGCTCGGTGTTGTCGACGAACGTCTCGGCGCAATCGCCACCCTGCAGCAGGAAGGCCTCACCGCGGGCGACGGCGGCGAGCTTGTCCGACAACGCCTCCACCTCACCGGCGACGGTGATCGGCGGAACGCTCTCGAGCACCTTGCGCATGTCGGCAGCATGCTCGGGATCCCACTGCGGTTGCTGCGCAGCCGGCTTGGCCAACGCATCGTCCAATCGAGAGCGCAGCGTCGGTGACAACGGCGGCAGGTCGGGCAAGCGATCGATGGGTACGTCGACAGTCCAGTTCACCGCTACAGGATATTCGCACCGCCGAAGCCGCAGGACAACGGGTGTTCACCCGCGGTACGAGTACTCCTCGATCGCCTGGAACTTCGCCAGATTGTGCCGCGCGTCGGCAAGGGCGTCGTGCGCGTCGTCCGGCACCGACGGCAGCTCGGGACTGCCGCGATCCTCCCAGTGCTGGCGCAGCTCACGAGTGAACCGCGGCAGCGAACGCGGCAACTCGGTCATCGAGCCCCACAGCTGGCAGAGCGCCACATGGTCGTACGCCGCAACCCACGCCCACAGTTCGACCTCGGCACCGTAGTGCGGAACGAGAAATTCGAGCAGTTCGTCCCGGATTCGCGACCGGCTCATCCACAGCGGCGACGAGTACGGTGGCAACTTGGGAAGCACGTTGCGTCGAACCCAGCGGCCGGCGCGCTCGGGGTCGAACTCGGAGGACACCGCATAGAACTCGCGACCGTCCTCAGACACCACACCGATCGAGACCAACTCGATTGTGCGACCATCCTCGATGAACTCTGTGTCGTAGAAGTAGCGCACGCGGCTCACCCTAGCGCGTCCTGAACACGCCCCCCACGTACCGGTAGCCCCGATCCGAACAGCCCTGAAAGGGAACGTTGTGACCTCGCCCGACACCAACCGTCCGGTCGCCGAAGCACCGGAGCCCGCCGCGCCGACGCGACGCCGGTGGCCGAGTTGGGCGGTGGCGTCGAGCAGGGTCCTGGTCCTGATCGGTGCCGTCGTCGGTGTGCTGTTCCATCTCAACGGCTTTCCTGGTCTGCGGACGATCGGTGAGCACTACCGACTCGATCTGGACGTGTATCGACTCGGCGGTCAGGTGTTCGCCGAGGGTGGCGATCTCTACGGTCAGCTGCCCCCGATCGCGACCGGCACGACGCTGCCGTTCACCTATCCCCCGATCGCCGCGGCGATCTTCAGCCCGCTGTCGTCGGTGTCGCTGTACGCCGCCTCGATCGCGGTCACCGTGCTGTCGATGCTCTTGCTGCTGGTGACCGTCGTGGTGACCCTCACCTCGCTCGGCCTGCGTCCCCGCACGCTCGTGTGGTGGTCTGCCGGAGCGGTGTTCGCCGTGTCCGTGCTGCTGCTCGAGCCGGTCACCTCGACGCTGAACTACGGGCAGATCAACATCGTGTTGATGGCGTTCGTTGCACTGGACTGCCTGCCGAAGAAGACGCCGTGGCCCCGAGGTGTGCTGATCGGTCTGGTGGCCGCCGTCAAACTCACACCCGCGGTGTTCGTACTGTTCTTCTTGTTGCGCAAGGACTTTCGAGCAGCAGTGGTGTCGGTGCTGAGTTTTGCGGTGTTCACCGCGATCGGATTCGCGCTGACGTGGTCGGACTCGGTGAAGTACTGGACCGAGACGATCGTCGATTCCGACCGAATCGGCGGCCCGGCCTACCCGCCCAACCAGTCGATCACCGGAGTGCTCGCGCGGCTCGGGTTGGACGAATTGCCCCGGTCGATCCTGTGGCTCGCGTTGTCGGTGGTGGTACTCGCCATTGCGGCGGTGGCCATGCGAAAAGCGTTCTCCGCGGGCCAGACTGCGCTCGCGCTGACGATCAACGCCATGTTCGGTCTGCTGGTCTCGCCGGTCTCCTGGTCACACCACTGGGTGTGGGCCATCCCGTTCACCGTGGTGCTCGCCGTCCTCGGCTACCGCCGCCGCAGCGCGCTGCTGGCGACTCTGGTGGCCGTCGGGCTGGCGTTGATGCTCTACCCGCCGCACTGGAAGCTCGGCGAGGGCCGGTGGAGCGGTCTCGGCTGGCCGCTCGTGGATCAGTTCGCGGCCTCGGGCTACGTGTGGTGGGCGCTCGCGTCGATCGTCGCGCTGGCCGCGATCGGGTGGACCGACCGAACCGATTCGACAGCCGACACCCGCTCCGCAGTCTGATCGCGCAGGGAGCCGGCAGCTTCAGCTGGCCTTGGAATCGGGGATACGCTGCGCGGTCGGAGCCGACTCCGCTTCGGGTGCAGCCTTCTTCAGAGACGCGGCGTACACGTCCACGTACTCCTGACCGGAGAGCAACATCAGGTCGTACATCACCTCGTCGGTGACGGCACGCTCGACGAAACGATTGCCTGCCATACCCTCGAAGCGCGAGAAGTCGATGGGCTTTCCGATCCGGATGGTGACCTTCGCCGGACGCCACACGCGCGAACCGATCGGGTTCATCTTCTCGGTACCGATCATCGCAACCGGAATCACCTGGACTCCGGTCTGCAATGCCAGACGCGCCATCCCGGTCTTGCCCTTGTACAGCCGCGCGTCGGGTGACCGCGTGCCCTCGGGGTAGATACCGAGAACCTTGCCTGCTTCGATCACGCGCACGCCTGCGTTGAGAGCGTCCTGCGCCGCGTCGGCTCCGGTGCGATCGATCGGCACCTGTCCGACCGCGGTGAAGAACCACTTCTGGAACGCACCTTTGAGGCCCGGTCCGGTGAAGTACTCGCTCTTGGCGAGGAAGGTGATGCGCCTGGGCGTCTTGAGCGGGAGATAGAAAGAATCGAGAACGGCCTTGTGGTTGCTGGCCAGAATGACCGGACCCTCCGTCGGGATGTTCTCGGCACCCTCGATCGTGGGCCGACCCAGGGCGATGAGAAGGGGGCCGACGAAAATGTACTTAACCAGCCAGTACCACATTGACATGCTCCCTGATGATGGTCGGGAAATCGTTTGGTGCCGCCTCGCCCTGGAGCGAATCGACTGCGGCCGTGCATCCTCGAACCGTGCCGCGTAGTGAACTGTACCCACGGTTTATGACACCAGCCACATCATCTCCGAACCCGGGACAGAGGTCACAGGAAGCAAGCGGAGAACGGTCAGCGAACCCCGGTGACGAACTGCGCTCGGGCCAACTCCGCGGCCCCGATCATGCCCGCTGCCTCACCGAGTTGAGTACTGCGAATGCGCGCGAGAGGTCGATGCCCCGCACCGGTCACCAGCTCGGCGTACTTGTCGGTCGCGCGGGCCAGGAACTGACTCGACGACGTCGCCACGCCACCGGCCAACACGATCAGATCGGGGTCGTACACGTCGCTGACCATCGAGAGCCCGACGCCGAGCCACTGCGCGAAGTCTTCCATGGTGCGTCGGGCGATCGAGTCACCCTCGTGCGCGGCGCTGGCGATGCGGCGGCCGGTCAGAGACCCCGGGTCGAGGAACACCTCACGGGCAAGGGTCGTCGAGGACGCCGGGTCCGCCGCCAGCAACTCGACTGCGGTGTCCACCAGAGCGGTGCCGCTGCAGTACCGCTCCCAGCACCCGCGCTTGCCGCAGGGGCATGCCCGGCCGTCCGGCACGACCTGGATGTGACCGAGTTCCGGTGCCACCCCGTGGCTGCCCCGATAGATCCTGCCGTCGATCAGCAGCGCAGCACCGATGCCGGTACCGATGGCCACCATCACCACGTTGCGACCACCGGACGCGGCACCGAAGCGATACTCGGCCCACGCCGCTGAATTGGCGTCGTGCTCGAGCAGGACCGGCAGACCGATGCGCATGCTCATCTCCGTCGCCACAGGGGTGTTCACCCACGGCAGATGCGGGGCGAAGAGAACCGTCGTGCGATCGGAGTCGATGAACCCGGCGACGGCCAGCCCGACGGCCGCGATGTCGTGTCGCCCGGCCAGTTCCTGCACGGCACGGTCGAGACCACGTTCGAGCGCGCGAGCAGTGTGCGGAGTGGGAGCGGCCGTCGAGTCGAGCACCTGTCCGTCCTCGTCGACAACGGACGCGCGCAGGCTCGTCCCGCCGACGTCGATGCCTACCGTCAGCCGCTGGTGGTGCCGCTTCATTCGTTCATGCCTTCCTCGGCCGTCCCCCACACGGCCTGCATCCGAGTCGCTCCGCTCACGGACGGTCCTGCTCGTCCGAACGCGAATTCTTCACTCGAACGGTAATCGGAACGAACGACGCGGGGCGGTCATCCTGCAGTTCGGTGTCGATCGACACGTCCGCGACCTCCGCCGGGTCCGCGGGGGTGTCGGCGCTGCCTGGCCCGGATTCGGCCGCGGTCCCGGTCGGCGGCGGGGTGGTCGGGGCCTGAGCCGCGGAGTGCGCAGCCCCGGAGGTCGTGTGATCGGCGAGCAGTTGACGCAACAGCGCGATCACCACGGCGCTCTCGGAGGCAACGAGCTCGACGAGGTCGTGGCGCTCCCCGCGAACCAGGGCCGCGAGTGCGCAGACCGGGCACCAACTGCATCCCTGTCGGTCACGATCCTGCTGCGTCTCGGCGACCCGGCGCAGGATGGGCTCGAGTCGCGTCAGCACGGTCTCCGCCAGAGCCAGCAGATCCGCCCCCAGCTCGGAATGGTCCGAGGTCATCGACACACCCCGGCCGTCAGGGTCGTAGTAGGAGTCACAGTGGCCACACGTCGGGGTTCGGACGAAAACGCACCACCAGGCACGGTCCGTCGAGTTCGGCGGAGTCGGCGACGCACCGACGCAGCACCGACGCCAGTTTGATGCGCCGTCGCCTCCCGTCGGCACTCACTATCAAGTCGTCCTCCACTCGCCCCAGGCCCAAGGTCGTCGAATCCACCACCGGCAGAAGCATTCTCATCGCGTACACGGATTCGAGTCCGCTACCCGACTCGAGCACAACCGAAGGCTGCTCACCCCAGCCCGGCGCGCGCCGTTCGAGGGAGTCCGGTTCGAGGCGATCGGCCACATCTTGCAAGGGCCCCAACCCTACCGGTTCACCGGGAGCGTGCTCCACCTCCACGACCGGTACCGTACCGACGCGTCGACGCAGCTCGGCGACCGCGTCGAGCTGCGCCGCCCGCCACCTCTCGAACCAGAACACCGCCGGATGAGCGCCCACCAGACCGATCGACGCCGCATTGAGCTTCGGCAGAATTCTGTTGACCAGAACACGATCGATTCTGATCCCGAGCAGAGCAGCTGCCGACAGCGTTCTTTCCGCGTCGACGATGGAGAGCTGTTCGGCAGTGACGACCACGGTCGCCCCCGTACGGGCGGAGTCGGTGATCAGCGACCGGACGGAGTCGACCTGCGCGAGGATTCGCTCGATCATCGCCACCACGAGGGTCAGACGTACATCGGAACCGGTGCCGGAGACCATTCGAGCATGCAGCGGCCAGATTCGCTCCACGTACGCGGCGACGGTATCGGGCAGCTGCAGCGTGCGCAGGGCATCCGCCGATGCGGGAAGGTCGACTATCACTGTGTCCCAGCGGTTCTCGTCGGCGAGGCGGCCGATCTCGTGCATACCGAGCAGCTCTTCGACTCCGGGTAGGCCGAGCAGCTCCTCCGGTTCGATCGCCCCGAAGCTCACCCCGTGCTCGTGTCCCGCGGACGCCACGGCCATCAGCGAGCCCAGCCCCCGGTACCGCGCTTCGAGCAACGCCAACGTGTCGATCTCGACGATGTCGAGGCCGGGCGCGATCGAACGAACACCGGACGGGTCCTCGACCTCGGCGTCCTCCGCGAATGCGTCGGCGAGAGAGTGCGCCTGGTCGACGGACGCGATCAGTACCCGCTCACCGGCCTGGGCCAGGCGCAGACCCGACGCAGCCGCCAGCGTCGTCTTACCCGCGCCACCTTTGCCGAGGAACAGCAACACCGTGGTGCGGGCTTCGGTGCGAGCTTCGCTCAGCCTTCGACCCGCTTCTTCAATTCCTTGAGCGCGGTATCGGTGATGACCTTTTCTGCTTTGCGCTTGAACAGACCGATCATCGGGATGTTCAGATCGACGGTGAGCTCGTACGTCACGTCCGTGCCGCTGCCGGTCTCCTTCAACGTGTACGAGCCGTTCTGCGACTTCTGCATCTCACCGGATACGAGGTTCCACGAGACCGAATTGCCGTCGGCGGCCCAGTCGTACTCGAGCTCGTAGGTGTCCTTCACCATTCCTGCGTCGAGCACGAACTTGACGCGCTTGCCGCGACCGTCCTCGTCGACTTCGAGGACCTCGACGGATTTCGCGGCCGACACCCACGTGGGGTACGCGTCGAAATCGGCGATGACGTCCATGACCCGGCTCGGTGGGGCTTCGACGACGATCGACCTCTGGGTTTTCTCCGCCATGACTACTGGTCCGCTTCCTCTCGGGTACTTCGATCTGCTCGGGTACTTCGATCAGCTCGGTTCGCTTCGGTGCCGTCGAACTCGCGCAGGCCTATCTCACACGATCGATCCGCCGACGCACAACGCGAACCGGCCGACCGTACCGCGCGGTTCATTCACGAGCCGGAGTCGACGCTACGTGGTGGGGTGCCTCACCTGCAGACCGACCGGCCTCGAGCTCTCGTTTGAGTTCGAACGTCATCGCACGTCCGGCCACCCGCCGAGCGTGCTGGTGCGCAGCCACGTCCGAGTCCGCAGCGGGTTCGGCATGCAGGAAGTAATGCACGATCACACCGTCGAGCGCAGGCTCGAGCCACAGTTCCATCGTTCCGACCACACCGCCGCGCACGGCCCAGCGGATCCCCTTCTCACCCCGGTCCTCCGTGATGGTCAGGTTCAGATCGGGCCACCATCGACGCCACCGAGCGGGCGACGCGAACGCCTGGGCCACCCGCTCGCCGGAGGCGGCCACGAACGTCTGATCCGCAACTTGAATACTGCTCATCGACAGAGCTTCACATATCGCGTCCCCGGCCGTGCGCGTCCCCTCTGTGCGGGTCGTTCCTGCAGGCTCCACTCCAGTCTTTATGCGTCGTTCCTGCAGGCTCCACTCCGGGTGTATTGGAACGCCCCGAACCCGGGTCTAGAGTATCTGTGAAGCCGAGCTATCGACTTTCGTTCTCCCCGTTCTATCCGGAGGTAATCCCGTGCGCGAGTTCACCGTCGCCGCAAAATACGACATCGCGGACACCGACTCGGCTGTCGACACCGTCTTCGTCCGCGCCCGTAACTCACCGAACGCGACAGTATTTCGCCGCCAGGTCGATGGGCAGTGGCTCGACGTCACCGCCGCCGAGTTCGAGCAACTGGTGGTGGGAGTGGCACAGGGCCTGATCGCCGCCGGCATCGAGCAGGGCGATCGGGTCGCTCTGATGTCGTCGACGCGATTCGAGTGGTCGGTCCTCGACTACGCGATCTGGGCCGCGGGCGGTGTGACGGTGCCGATCTACGAGACCTCCTCCGCCGGGCAGGTGGAATGGATCCTCGAAGACGCCGAGCCGGTCCTGCTGATCCTCGAGAACGATGCACACGTGCAGGAGACGAAAACCGTTGTGGCAGCTGCACCGTCGGTGCGGCAGACATTCGTGATCGAGAACCCCGCCGGGTCCGACGCCGTGCAGGCGTTGACCGACGGCGGATCCGAGATCACCGAAGATCAGGTACACCAACGTGTTTCCGCACTCGCCTCGTCCGACCCGGCCACCTTGATCTACACATCGGGAACCACCGGTCGCCCCAAGGGCGTCCAACTCACCCACGCCAACCTGCTCGCCGAATCACTCGGCATTCGCGAGACCTCGCTGAAATCACTGATGAGGCAGGGCCGCAGCACCCTGATGTTCCTTCCGCTCGCGCATGTCCTCGCCCGCGCAGTGAGCATCGCCTCGTTCGATGCCGGAGTCACGCTCGGCCACACCAACGACATCCCGAACCTCGTCGCGACGTTCGGTACCTTCCAACCGGACTTCATCCTCTCGGTTCCGCGAGTGTTCGAGAAGGTCTTCAACACCGCCAAGCAGAAGGCGCACGCCGACGGCAAGGGAAAAATCTTCGACCTCGCGACCGAATGCGCAGTGGCGTGGAGCGAAGCGCAGGACACCGGCGGACCGGGAATCGTGTTGCGCGCCAAGCACACCCTGTTCGACAAGTTGGTCTACGGCAAACTGCGGGCAGCACTCGGCGGCAAGTGTGAACTCGCGATCTCCGGCGGAGCGCCCCTCGGTTCCCGTCTCGGCCATTTCTACCGGGGCATCGGCGTGACGATCTACGAGGGCTACGGGCTGACCGAAACCACCGCGGCGTTCGCGGTCAACACCATCGGATTCCAACGCGTGGGCAGCGTCGGACGCCCATTGCCCGGTAACACCGTGCGTATCGCCGAGGACGGAGAGATTCAACTCCGCGGACCGGTCGTGTTCGACGGCTATTGGCGCAACGAGGTCGCGACCGCCGAGTCACTGGACGACGGCTGGTTCCGCACCGGTGATCTCGGTTCCGTCGACGACGACGGTTACATCACGATCTCGGGCCGCAAGAAGGAACTGATCGTCACCGCAGGCGGCAAGAACGTCTCACCGGCCGGACTCGAAGACCAGTTGCGGGCGGGCGCGCTGATCAGCCAGGCAGTGGTCGTAGGCGATCAGAAGCCGTTCATCGGCGCGCTCATCACCCTGGACCCGGATGCGTTCGACCGCTGGAAGTCCTCCCACGGCAAAGCCGCCGACGCCACCGCGGCGGATCTGCAGACCGACCCCGAACTCGTCGCGGAGATCGACGCAGCTGTCGCCGACGCGAACAAGTCCGTCTCGCATGCAGAGTCGATCAAGAAGTACCGGATTCTCCCCCACGACTTCTCGGAGGAGAACGGCGAGCTGACTCCCACCATGAAGCTCAAGCGCAACGTCATCACCGCCGCCTACGCCGACGAGATCGAGTCGATCTACGCCCGGTAGGTGCACCGCGTCGCGGTGACGAACGTCAGATCAGCGACCGCAGTTTCTCGGTCAGCACGTCCCAGCGCCATTCCGCGTCCACCCATGCGCGGCCGGCGTTGCCCATCTGTGTGGCCAGCGTGCGATCGGAGAGGATTCTCACGATCGCGTCTGTGATGTCCGAGACCGACGTCCCGTCGACGACGAGGCCGGTCTTGTTGTGCTGCACCGCTTCCGGCGCACCCCCGGACATGCCTGCGACAACGGGTACACCGCAGGACGAAGCTTCGAGGTAGACGATGCCGAGGCCTTCGACGTCGAGGCCGGCGCCTCGGGTTCGGCTCGGCATCGCGAACACGTCGGCGATGGTGTGGTGGGCGGCGAGCTCCGCCGACGGCACAGTGCCGGTGAACACCACGTGTTGCTCCATCCCTGTGGATCGAACGAGCTCGCGCAGAGTCTTCTCGTAGGGCCCGCCGCCGACGATCACCAGAACCGCTCCGTCGACGGCCCGGCGGATCCCCGGGAGTGCGCGGATCAGGAAATCCTGGCCCTTGCGCGGAACGAGCCGGGACAGGCACAGAACGGTGGGGCGATCTCCGAGGCCGTAGCGCGCGCGAAGTTCTGCTCGCGCGGCGTCGTCGGGCACGAAGCGATCGGTATCGACCCCCGGCGGCAGATGCTCGAGGGCGGCAGACCGACCGAACGCCGAGCTGAAGCGCCCCCGGGTGTATTTGCTGACGTAGGTCACCACGTCGGTGTTCTCGCCGATCGTGCGCAGGGTCGCCCGCCCGCCCGGCACCATCGACCAACCGACCTCGTGACCGTGAGTACTCGCCACGATGCGCTCGGCACCGGCCTTACGCAGGTACGACGACATCACCGCCAACGGAGCCGACGCACCGAACCACACCGAATCGCAGCCTTGCGACTTCAGGATTCGAGCCGCACGACGCGCCACGAGCGGAGTCGGCAACATCAGTGTCGTCGGATGCCTGATCACCTCGAAAGGCTGCCTGGCATCGAACTTCTCGTGTGAGTCGCCGCGCCACCGAGGTGCGTACACGACCAGCTCGTCGGCCGGCAGCTGCGAGGCGAAGCTGTGGAGATAGGACTGAATACCACCCGGGCGAGGAGGAAAGTCGTTCGTCACGAGCAGAGTACGACGCATGGCGTCAACCGTAGCGCCCCGTCTCAGCGGGCCTGGAGAGCCACCCAGTCGCCCCACGAGGCGACGAATTGCGCGCGGGTCGACTCGAGCACCGATGCGAAGGCAGAATCGGTGGAGCTTCCGGACGCGAGCGCCTCGTACAGAGCGCGCAACGTCGACTCCCCGAACCGATCTGCCACGAATGCGAACACCGACCACGCCGATTCGTAGGCCACACTCGATCTGGCACCGCCGGCGCTGAAATCCTCGTCCTTCGGCAGCACCGTCGGCGGCCCACCCGCCGCCACGATCGCCGCGAGAGTGGGGGCGAGTTGCACGAACGCGGCACCGGAATCGCGGTACCCGGAATAGTCGGCGAACCCTTCCGACACCCACATTTCCGTACCCTCGGACGTCTTCGCCCTCGCCGCCACATGGGTCAACTCGTGTCGCAGAACCGAGCGCACGGTGAAGGGCGTCAATCGCGTCGCGGCGTCGGGACCGAACACCACCCGCTGACCCGTCGGACGGGAGCCGTCGCCCGCCACCGCGTCGGAGACCGTCACTGCCGCCACGTCGGTGGACGGCTCGGACCCGGTCAGTTCGGCGAACTCCTCCGTGGAGGAGGCGACGAACACCAGCCCGTCTCGCGCCCAGTCGTCTCCCCAGAAATCGGTGACGGCCGCGGTTGACGACGGGAGTTCGGCGGCAAGGCTCTCAACGAACTGCTCGCGGTCCGGATGTCCCATGACCACCGATGTCCCGGCTGCGGTGGGCACCGAGCGAACGGTCAGAGGCCCGAAATCCCACGGCCCACGCCAGGTGTGGCGTCGGTATTCGGTCAGGTCCGCGTCGTCGACCAGCCGCCATCGACCGTCCCGCTCGGCCACTACCAGTGAGACCGGCCGACGCGTCGGCGATGCGTCCGGCCCGGTGACCGCATACCGCAGATACACCGAGGGTGCCCAGACATCGGTGGCATCCAGCGCCTCGGCGATCGACGGCGGCACCGGAGTTTCGGGCTCGTCACCCAGGTCGTAGTCGAACTCGGAGAAGGGAATGCCCGGTACCACTGCCGCCCGGCGCACCTGCGCCTCCACGAAGTCGGGGTCGGCCTGCGGATCCATCGAATCCCGCAGCGCATCGAGATCGCCTGATCGAACCGCACGAGCCCACTGGTCCAGGAGAACGGTCACATCGGCGCGGCGCTGTTGATCGTAGGTCGGGGGGGCCTGTGCGACCGTCGTGTCGGCGGTCCCTGCGCTGGACGGGCTGTCGAATCGGTGAATCAGGACGACCGAGGCGGCCACGATCACGACGGTCACGACGGCGAGCAGCCGCGTTCGCGGCGATCGGGCGAGAACACGCAATCCGGAGCGCCGGTTCGAGCCGCTCATGCAGGTGTTCGTCGATCGTCGAGGCACACCTCAGTATCGACGCGCCCCGTAGTACGGGAACGATGCCATCGACTGAACCTTCACGGGAACACCGAAGGTGGAGGCATGCAGCACGTTACCGTTTCCGGCGTAGATGCCGACGTGTGAGATGTCCGGGTAGAACAGAACGACGTCACCCGGCTGCAGATCCTTCTGATCGACCGGAGTTCCGCCTGCTGCCTGCGCCTGACTCGACCGCGGCAACGTCTTGCCCACCTGCTTGTACGCCCACACGACCAAACCGGAGCAGTCGAAGCCGTCCGGGCCGGTTGCGCCCCAGACGTACGGCTTGCCGATCTGCGTCAGGCCGGCCTGCAACGCGCTGGCCCCCGATCCCGGCGTCAGGTTCTGCAGAATCGTCGAGGGGTCGAAACCGTCGGGCAGGGCCGAACCGGCCAGTGCCAGTTGCTCCGAGGACGAGAGCGCACTGTAGGCGGCCATGACCTCGGCTATCTGACCTTGCAGCTCACTCTGCTTGGCCTGAAGGTCGTCGCTGACGGCCTTGGCCTGTTCGGCGGCGACGCGTGCCTGGTCGGCGGCCGTCGTTGCGGCCTGCTCGGCCGTCACTGCATCCGAGCTCGCCTGCTTGAATCGAGCGACCTGGTCGGCGGTCTCCGCAGAGATCACGTCCAGTGCCGACATCTGGTCGAGCAACTGCTGTGGCGAATCACTGACCATGACGGCGAACAGTCGATTGGTCCTGGCACCCTGGTAGTTGACGTTGGCGACCTTGTCCATGGCCGGTTTGAGCTGCGCCAACTGCGCCTGCGCTGCGTCCAGGGCGGCACGGCTCCGGTCGACGACGACCTGTGCGTCGAGTTGCTGTTGGTTCTTGGCGTCGAGATCGATCTGAGCGTTGTGCAGAGCTTCGTTGGTCTGCTCGGACTGGCGGGAAAGCTCGGCGAGCTCGGTCTGCGCGTCGGATGCCGAGTCGAACCCCGGCTGCGCGCTCGCCGTCGTCATCGGCACCACGGCCATGCATGCGGTCAGTGCGACAGCAACCACCGAGTTACGGGTCAGCCGTAACGCGCGGGTAGATCTCGATATCGCCACGGAAAGCGACTCTCCGTCCTCACACGTGTTGCCTCGACCGAGACAACGGTTGGAAAAGTAGACCGAAAACGAACCATACCCATGCTCATGCGGGCGCGGACGTGAACACGGCCCGAAATCGATGGGGATTCTAGGTGACAGGTCACAAAGTAAACATCGACCAGGTCTCGATCAGATTACGAACTGGATGCTTCCCTGTCCACCGGACCGGCGTGTCGCGCAGCCCGTGACCGGATACGAGAACAGGGCCGAGCCGATTCACGGCTCGACCCTGTCGGTCGATTCACAACGAGCGTCTGCTACTCGGCTCAGTAACGGCGAGCACCGTCGAACGGCATCGAGTCGACGGGCGCGACCTTGACCGGAACACCGGAGGTGGATGCGTGCACAACGTTGCCGTTGCCGATGTACATGCCCGAGTGCGAGCCGCCGTAGAACGAGACGACATCGCCGGGGACCAGGCTGTCACGCGAGACCGGAGTGCCCGCGGCGGCCTGGTCGTAGCTCGTACGAGGCAGGCTGACGCCGGCCTGCTTGTAGGCCCACTGAATCAGACCCGAGCAGTCGAACGAATCCGGACCCGAAGCGCCGTAGACGTACGGTGCTCCGATCTTGGACTCGGCGGCCTGAACGGCCTTCGCTGCAGGCGTGACCTGGGGCGCCAACGGCGCACCCGGTGCAGGCACACCCGGAATGTTGAGGGGAGGGAGGCCCGGGATGTCAGGAATCTCGAAGGTTCCGACGCCGGGAATGGTGAGGGGGGCCGCCATTGCGGGTGCAGCGGGAAGGATGACCACGCCTGCCGTGAGCGCTCCGGCTACGAGGACTCGCCGCAATGATCGGTTGGAAAGATGTGACGCCACGAAAGATGGTGCTCCGTTTCTTCCTATCGTCCGCCGACCGAGTTAGCTGACGGGTTCGGGCTGGGAAGAGCAGCCCTACCCACCGGCCACCGTGTGGTGGCTCAGCGGGATTCACCCCAGTAGATATCGGGTTCCCGGTACGAACACTCTCGCGAGTGAACGATTAGGCGGTGACTTGCGACGCCACTCCGGTTTGGACTGGCGAGACTCCGCAAGGTCTCAGGAAGGTTACGAAATGGCATACCCCCGTGTCGACCCCAACTCGCCGAGGCGAGCGGATTCGGCTCGATTCTCGCTAGCCGGCGCGCTGATCCCCCGGTGTGTCACGAGTCGATAACAACGGAACCTCGGCGGTGTCGTCGTCGTTCACCACGAGCTTGAGAGTGGGCACGAGACCGACATCGGCGAGCACACCCATGGCACCGAGTTCTTCCTGCTCGAGAGTGATACGAGACGGCGGCCCGACCCACCGCCCGTCCGATCTCGACGGCATCCCCGGAGCCCCCAGAAGCACCGTCACGACGCAGTCCGCGCAGGCGATGTCACGGACCAGGCAGTCACTGCAGTCGATGATCATTGTGATCCTTGTCTCTTTGCGGTTTCCGGCGGCCCGATCGGCCGATGAAGCGAAAGATAACGTCGGGCACCGACAGGTTTCGTGACACGACGACGTTCGACGGCGCGATGCGCGTTCTTGTCGGAGGTCGGCCCTAACGTCGTCTCGGTGAGCCTGCCCATCCAGCTGACGTTCGACGAACTCGATACCCCGCTGCACGAGACCACGTTCGTCGTCGTCGACCTCGAGACCACCGGCGGTAGCGCGGACACCGAGGCCATCACCGAAATCGGGGCAGTCAAGGTTCGAGGCGGCGAAATTCTCGGCGAGTTCGCCACCCTGATCGACCCGGGCAGATCCATCCCGCCGTACATCGTGGAGCTGACCGGCATCACATCGGCGATGCTCATCGGCGCACCGCGCATCGAACGGGTTCTTCCCGGTTTCCTCGAATTCGCCCGTGGTTCGGTGCTGGTGGCGCACAACGCCGGCTTCGACACGGGATTCCTCAAAGCCGCCGCCAGTCGTCTCGACATCGCGTGGCCACGGTTTCAGGTGCTGTGCACGGTCAAGCTGGCTCGTCGAGTTCTGACGCGCGACGAGGCACCGTCGGTGAAGCTGTCCGCGCTCTCGACACTGTTCCGATCCGGCACCAGGCCCACCCACCGCGCGCTCGACGACGCCCGGGCGACCGTCGACGTTCTGCACGGCCTCATCGAACGGGTGGGCAATCAGGGGGTCCACAGCTACGCCGAGTTGGTCGACTACCTACCCGCGGTGTCGGCCGGCCAGCGCGCCAAACGCGGGCTGGCCGCTCATCTTCCGGGTACGCCCGGCGTCTATCTGTTCCGCGGCCCGTCCGACGAGGTGCTGTACGTCGGTACGTCCAACAACCTCAAGCGACGCGTGCGCAACTATTTCACCGGCTCGGAGACCAGAGGCCGGATGAAGGAGATGGTCGCACTGGCCACTCGCGTCGACCACGTCGAGTGTGCGCACGCGCTCGAGGCCGGGGTCCGCGAGTTACGACTGCTCTCGGCGCACATCCCGCCGTACAACCGCCGCTCGAAGTTTCCCAGGAAGGGGTGGTGGATCACCCTGACCGACGAGGCGTTCCCTCGCCTGTCGATCGTTCGCACACCGGCACCGAACAGTCTCGGACCGTTCTCGGTTCGCGGCGACGCCGCCGAGGCCGCTGCGCTCGTCGCGGAGTTCTGCCGCCTACGAACCTGCACTCGCCGTCTGGCTCGCTCGGTCCGACACGGTGACCAGTGCCCGGCAACCGACGTCGGAGGCTGCCCTGCGGCACTGTCCGGCCCCTTGACGGCCGACGAGTACTCGGATGCCCCGACGCAGTTTCTCGCGCTCGTGTGCGGTCAGGACGACGCCGTTCTGTTTTCCATGCGCCGCCGCGTCGCCGAACTCGCGGACAAGGAGCTGTACGAGACGGCTGCCCGTCTGCGCGATCGAATCGCGATCACCGTCGATGCACTGCGCAGGATGCACCGATCGGCCGCAGTGGCCGCCATTGCCGAACTCGTTGCGGCGAAGCGAACGGCGGACGGCGGGTGGGAGTTGATCGTGGTGCGCTTCGGCCGTCTGGCCGGCGCTGCCGTCGCGCCGCGCGGAGTGCATCCGATGCCCGTTGTCGACGCCATCACTGCGTCGGCCGAGACGGTGCTGCCCGATACGACACCGCTTCGCGGCGCGCCGCCGGAAGAGGTCGCACTGATCGCGGCCTGGCTGCGCACGGACGGAGTCAGGATCGTGCGCACGAGCAGTGGGTACTGCAGCCCGGCACGGTCGGCGGGTTCGTGGGAGTCGTGGTGTCGGACGGCGCGAGAAGCAGCCAGAGCAGGAGTGGAGCCTCCGGAACGGCTCGCGGGGCACGGCAGCAACTAGGGTCTGGGGGTAGCTCGCGTCGGACACCGAGCTCGAGATGCTGGAGGAGCACAGATGATCAATGCCATCGTCTTGATCGACGCCGAGGCCGACTCGATTCCGGAGGCGGCGCAGGCCGTTGCCGATGTCGAGGGGGTGTCGGAGGTCTATTCATGTGCCGGCGATGTCGACTTGATCGCCATCGTCAAGGTTCGCGATCATGCTTCGATCGCAGAGGTGATCACCAAGCACATCAATCGGGTGCGGGGTGTGCGCAGCACCACCACTCACATTGCGTTCCAGTCCTATTCGAGTGCCGATGTCGATGCAGGGTTCTCGATAGGCGAGTAGGCGCGCTCTGGCAGCCGTCGAGGTGTCAGTCGGCGAGTTCTGTGGTGCATCGACCCCAGTCGGCGAGTAGCCGCGCTGCGGCGCCCGAATCGACTGTCCTTGCGGCAGTGGCCAATCCGGCTTCGATTCGGGTATGGAGGTCGTCGGACACGCCGTGGTGCGCTGCCATTGCTGCGGCGGCGTTGAGCAGTACTGCGTCGCGCACGGGACCGCGTTCACCGGCGAACACGCGGTGCGCCACGGCCGCGTTGAATTCTGCGTCTCCACCTTTCAGAGCTTCGATGGGCGCTCGGGCGATGCCGTAGTCGAGGGGGTCGATCGACTCGACGGTCACCGAACCACCGGACACCACGTGCACGGTCGTGGTGGTGGACAGGGTGATCTCGTCCAGCCCGTCGTCGCCGCGGACGACCAGGACCGAGCTCCCGCGTCCGGCGAACACGTCGGCCATCACGGGAGCCAGACTCTCGAACGCGCAACCGATCAGGCCTGCGCGTGGGCGGCCCGGGTTGGTCAGCGGCCCCAGCACGTTGAACACCGTCGGGATGCCGATCTCTTTGCGCGGTGCCGCCGCGAAGCGCAGTGCAGGGTGATGGATCGGCGCGAAGCAGAATCCGATACCGACCTGTTCGACGCTCGCCGCGACGGCGTCGGCTCCCAGGGTCACCCGTACACCCAGCGCTTCGAGCACATCGGTCGTGCCGCTCTTGGACGACGCTGCGCGGTTGCCGTGCTTGACCACTCGCACCCCGCTGGCGGCCACGACGATGGCGGCCATCGTGGAGATGTTGACAGTGTCTGCCCCGTCACCTCCGGTGCCCACGACGTCGACGGCGTCGGTGTCGGTATCCACCAGCACCGCATGCGCGAGCATGGACTCGGCCAGACCGCTCACCTCGGCCGGAGTCGGCCCTTTCATCCTGAGTGCGACCCCGAAGGCAGCGATCTGAGCGGCGCTCGCATTGTCGGCCATGATCTCGTCCATAGCCCAGCCGGTGTCGGCGCTGGACAGGTCGGTGTGCGTCGTCAACGCGCCGAGAATTCGACGCCAGGTACGAGGCTGTTCGTCGCTGATCGCTGCGGTCATGGTGGTTCTGCCGTGCCCTTCTGCCGTCGATGCACTCGGTGCCGTGGAAGCTTAGCCAGAGGCTGCGTCGGGCTGCGCGGGCTGCAATGCGTCCCAGCCGAGTACGGCTCCCCCTCGTCGCTGGGCGAGGCCCGCCATGCGAGAACGCTCCTGTGAGCAGTGCAAGGCGTCGAGAACCTGAACACGTTGCAGAACAAGAGGCACGCCGTCGTCGACCCGAGGGCGGTAGCCGGTGCTCTCCGGCAGTTCGGCGGCCGGGCCCACTTCGTAGTCGTCCTGAGCCGCGACCGCCGCGGCGTCCTCGACTTGGTGAGAGGGCAGCACCAGATGATGCCGGAGGACCACCTCCGCCGATTCCGTCCACACCGGCTGGGTCCTCGCTGCTTCGTCGAGCACGGCCGAACATGCCTGTGCATCGTCGAAGCAACTCGCCACTGTCACGAGGTCGTCGCGGGTGGGGTCGAGACGTTCTGCGGTCGATCGCGAGAACAGTCTCCGAAACCATCCACCCTCGGTGCGCTTTGCCATGAGGCCAGCCTTGCACGACTGGACCCTACCGGCCCGTACAGGGGCTCTGACCAGCACGGGAACAAGGACGCACCCGGATTCGTTACGACGCGACGCGCCAAGAGCGGACCCGGATATGCCTTCCGTACTACGACGGGTCATACTTCTCTTTGTGACGAGCGCTGTAGGGACTCAAGGATCGGCAATCACCCAACGCGTGCACTCGCTGAACCGTCCCAATATGGTCAGCGTCGGCACGATCGTGTGGCTGTCGAGTGAACTCATGTTCTTCGCCGGGCTGTTTGCGATGTACTTCGTCGCACGCGCCCAAGCGAATGGAATCTGGCCGCCGGAGCCGACGGAGCTGAACCTCGCTCTCGCTGTGCCGGTGACTGCGGTGCTGATCGCATCGTCGTTCACCTGCCAGCTGGGTGTGTTCGCCGCCGAGCGAGGTGACGTCTTCGGACTACGCCGCTGGTACATCATCACGCTGGTGATGGGCACGTTCTTCGTGGCCGGCCAGGCGTACGAGTACTACCACATGGTCCACGAGGGCACGACGATCTCGAGCAGCGTGTACGGCTCGGTCTTCTACATCACGACCGGCTTCCACGGACTGCACGTAATCGGCGGACTCATCGCCTTCGTCTTCCTGATCACCCGAACGCTGGTCAGCAAGTTCACGCCCGCGCAGGCCACCGCCGCCATCGTCGTTTCGTACTACTGGCACTTCGTCGACATCGTCTGGATTGCCCTCTTCGCAACGATCTACTTCATCCGCTAGTGACAGTCAGCACGCCAAAGATAACGAGCGAACGGATTCAGCCCCCGACGTTCGGTCCGTCCCGACACGACAAGGGATAGAAGATGAGTTCATCTCCCCCAGCAGCATCCGACGACAACGCCGCCTCCAAGACGAGACGGCAGCGTAAGACGCGCCGACGCATCACCGGTGCGCTCGTTCTGATGATGGGCCTTCTGAGCGCAGGATTCCTCGCCTCGGCTCTGACGCCGGCTCCGCAGGTCGCGACCGCCGATACCGATTCGGCAGCGCTGATCCGCGAGGGCAAGCAGCTCTACGACACGTCCTGCGTCACGTGCCACGGTGCAAACCTGCAGGGTGTTCAGGATCGCGGACCGAGCCTCATCGGCGTCGGCGAAGCAGCCGTGTACTTCCAGGTGTCGAGTGGCCGTATGCCTGCCGTTCGCAACGAGGCACAGGCGATCCGCAAGCCACCGAAGTTCGACGACAAGCAGATCGACGCCCTCGGTGCCTACATCCAGGCCAACGGCGGCGGACCGACGGTCCTCCTCGACGAGAACGGCGAGATCGCTCAGGAGTCGCTGCGCGGCGACGACATCGGACGAGGAAGCGAGTTGTTCCGTCTCAACTGCGCCTCCTGCCACAACTTCACCGGCCTCGGCGGAGCTCTCTCCTCGGGCAAGTTCGCACCCCCGCTCGGACCCGCGAACGAGCAGGAGATCTACACCGCGATGGTCACCGGTCCGCAGAACATGCCGAAGTTCTCCGATCGCCAGCTGACGCTGGAAGAGAAGTCCGACATCATCGCCTACATCAAGTCGTCCACCGAGACGCTGCCCGCAGGCGGTTGGAGCATCGGCGGATTCGGTCCCGGTACCGAGATGATCGCTATCTGGACGGTCGGCATCATCGCCGTCGTCGGAGCAACTTTGTGGATCGGAGCTAGATCATGACCGACGGCGATTCCGGCCGTAAGGACGCGAACAACGACGACGAAGCCGGACGCAAGGATGCACCCGGTGCCGAAGGCGTGAACGCGGACAAGAAGTACACCGACGAGGAACTCGCTGCGCTCAGTCGCGACGACCTGGTCAAACTGGGTACCAACCTCGACGGTGTCGACGTCGCTTTCCGGCGCAACCGTTGGGCTGTGGAAGGTACTCGCGCCGAGAAGCGTGCCGAGCGCAGCGTCGCCATCTGGTTCTCGATCGCCGGCCTCGCCGCAGTCGCGTTCATCGGTGTCTACCTGTTCTGGCCGTGGCAGTACGCCGGTATCGGCGAAGAGAACTACATCGCCTACTCGCTGTACACCCCGCTCATCGGCGCAACGATGGGCTTGGCGATCCTTGCGGTCGGTATCGGCGCGGTGCAGTTCACCAAGAAGTTCATTCCCGAAGAAGTCTCCATCCAGGACCGTCACGACGGGGGTTCGTCGGAGACGGACCGCAAGACGCTCGTCGCGGAGCTGGGTGATTCCCTCGACACGTCGACCATCGGTCGTCGCAAGGTGATCAAGCGATCGCTGGTCTTCGGCGGTGGCGCACTCGGTGTCATGGCGCTGCTCCCCCTCGGCGGCCTGATCAAGAATCCGTGGGCAAAGGGCGAAGATTCGCCGTTGTGGGTATCCGGCTGGACTCCTCGCTACGATGGAGAGACCATCTACCTCCGACGAGACACCGGGCGACCGGAAGATGTCGTTCTCGTTCGGCCCGAGGACTTGGACGCTGGTGCCATGGAGACCGTCTTCCCGTTCCGCGAAGCGGACCGCGAGAGCGAGCACGACCTGCTCGTGTCTCTGCGAGGTGTTCGCAACTCGGTCATGCTCATCCGACTTCGCCCGGACGCTGCCAGCACCGTCATCAAGCGCAAGGGCCAGGAAAGCTTCAATTACGGCGATTACTTCGCCTACTCCAAGATCTGCACGCACCTGGGTTGCCCGACATCGTTGTACGAGCAGCAGACCAACCGAATTCTGTGCCCTTGCCACCAGTCGCAGTTCAACGCGCTCGAGTACGGCAAGCCGATCTTCGGACCGGCTGCGCGTGCGCTGCCCCAACTTCCCATCACTGTCAACGAAGAGGGATTCCTCGTCGCTTCGGGAGATTTCACCGAAGCGCTGGGACCCGCCTTCTGGGAACGTCGTCCGGAGCGTGACTCATGAGTACATTGCAAAACCTCGCCGCCAAGCAGGCCGACGGCGTAGACAGTCGCTATCACCTGGCACCTGGACTGCGACGCCAGATCAACAAGGTCTTTCCCACGCACTGGTCGTTCCTGCTCGGTGAGATCGCGTTGTACAGCTTCGTCATTCTGCTGATCTCGGGAGTGTTCCTCACCCTGTTCTTCGATCCTTCGCTCAGCGAGGTCGTGTACGACGGTGCCTACACCCCGCTCAACGGTGTGACGATGTCCAGGGCATACGCCACCGCTCTCGACATCACGTTCGAGGTTCGTGGCGGTCTGTTCATGCGGCAGATTCACCACTGGGCCGCCCTGATGTTCGCGGCCTCGATCATCGTGCACATGATGCGCATCTTCTTCACCGGTGCGTTCCGTCGCCCGCGTGAGGCCAACTGGGTCATCGGTTGCCTGCTGCTCATCCTCGCGATGTTCGAGGGCTTCTTCGGCTACTCGCTCCCCGACGATCTGCTCTCCGGCACCGGCCTCCGCGCCGCTCTCGGTGGCATCACGATGAGCATCCCGATCATCGGTACGTGGATGCACTGGCTCATCTTCGACGGCGACTTCCCCGGCACGATCATCATCCCGCGCCTGTACGTCGCTCACGTTCTTCTTCTACCGGCCATCATTTTGGCGCTGATCGCAGCTCACCTGGCCCTGGTCTGGTACCAGAAGCACACCCAGTTCCCCGGACCGGGCCGCACGGAGCAGAACGTCGTCGGCGTTCGTATTCTCCCGGTCTTCGCAGTCAAGTCCGGTGCCTTCTTCGCCGTCACCTTCGGTGTGCTGGCAGCAATGGGTGGTCTGCTCCAGATCAACCCGATCTGGAATCTCGGACCGTACAACCCGTCGCAAGTGTCGGCAGGTGTTCAGCCGGACTTCTATCTGATGTGGACCGACGGTATGGCGCGACTGTGGCCTGCCTGGGAGATATACATCGCCGGGCGTTACACGATCCCAGCAGTGTTCTGGGTGGCCGTGATCATGGGTCTCGTCTTCACCGTGATGATCGCCTACCCGTGGATCGAGAAGCGTCTCACCGGAGACACTGCGCATCACAACCTGCTGCAGCGTCCCCGCGACGTTCCGGTGCGTACCGCGATCGGCGCGATGGCTCTCACGTTCTACGTGATCCTCACGCTCTCGTGCATCAACGACCTCATCGCGTACAAGTTCGACATCTCGCTCAACGCGATGACATGGATCGGTCGTATCGGAATTCTCACCATGCCTCCGCTCGCGTACTTCATCGCATACCGATTCTGCATCGGCCTGCAGCGCAGCGACCGGGCAGTTCTCGAGCACGGCATCGAAACCGGAATCATCAAGCGACTCCCGCACGGCCAGTACGTGGAAATCCACCAGCCGCTCGGACCGGTCGATGATCACGGACACCCGATCCCCCTCGATTACCAGGGCGCACCCGTGCCCAAGAAGATGAACAAGCTCGGCTCGGCCGGAAAGCCCGGCTCGGGATCGCTGTTCAGTCCGGATCCGGTGGCACAGAGCAAGGCTCTCGAAGACGCCCATCACAAGGGTGAACACGAGCAGCTCACGATGCTCCGCAACTACCAGGCGGGCATTCACGGCAACGGTCACTCGAACGGTAACGGCCATGCAAATGGCAACGGCCACTCGAACGGTAACGGCCATGCAAATGGCAACGGCCACTCGAACGGCAACGGCAATGGACTCCACTCGGACGAGGACACTGCTATTGCTTCGGGTCGAAGTGACAACGACAGAGAACGCTGACATCTGACAGAGTCCGAAAAGAGGGCGACACCGGCAACGGTGTCGCCCTCTTTTCTTGTCTGCGAACACCATCCGGGCTCGACTCTGCGCTGACCCCTCCGGGGCGGGACGGCTCGGCGATCGGCAAGGAGCTGTGAGCCCCTCCCCTCCCCCACCAGCGGTCGACCACTCCGTTTCTCTGCCGTTCTCGGCTCAGGGGTTCGCGTCGACCGGTATTACTATCGGTCTCATGGTCCGTATTCCCCTCACCCCCGGCGAACTCGCCCGAGGTGCCAGGCTCGGCTCTGCTCTTCGTCATGCCCGTGGTGGCAGGACCATGACCGACGTCGCCGATACTGCCGGCATCTCGGTCGAGACTCTGCGGAAGATCGAGACCGGCCGAATTCCGACGCCGGCGTTCTTCACCGTCGCCGCATTGTGCGGTGCACTGAACATCTCTCTCGATTCGCTGGCCGATTCGACGTCCGGTTCCGTTCGGCCCCACTCCGAGGCCGACGTCTCCTGACTGTCCCCCTGGTTCACCTGCCCCCGTTCACCTCACCGCGAACCTCACAGCGCCGTGCCGACCATCCCGTCCGGCCTGTGCAGCGGGACAACAGAAAAAGGGCCCCGGTCGTTCGTGAGAACGACCGGGGCCCTTTTCGGGTGTATCTGGTGGAGTCAGTGGCGCTCGGCACCGACGTGGTACTCGAAGACCAAACCTGCGGCCGCGGCGATGACGCAGAAGACGCCAAGCGCGATCAGCCACGGCTGGAAGAAGGCGAAGCCGATGGCAGTGACGGCAGCGAAGGCTGCCAGCACGATCGGCCAGAAGCTGCCGGGGCTGAAGAAGCCCAAGTCGCCTGCACCGTCACTCACCTCGGCGTCGTCGAAGTCCTCGGGGCGCGTGTCGAGGCGTCGGGCGACGAACCTGAAGTAGGTACCGATGATCAGTGTCAGACCCACCGACAGGAAGATCGCGGTGACTCCGGCCCATTCCACTCCTGTGCGGCTCAGGCCCGTGAACAACGTGTACACGATGCCGACCAGGAGGAAGAAGACCGTGAGGATTTCGAAGATCTTGGCTTCGATTTTCATATCAGCATGCTTCCTTGGTCAGTTGCCTTCAGCGACAGCGGCAGTTCGGAGGGTGCGGTCGGTAGAGAACGGCGCGGTGCTCGTTGCGAGGGGGCTCTCGCCGATGGCTTCGAGTGCCTGCGCGTTGGTCAGCGCTTCTCCGCCTTCGGACAGGGGCTTGCGAAGTTCGATGTACTGCTCGAACCGCTCCGGAGAGACGGCACGAACCTCGAAGTTCATCATCGAGTGGAAGGTGCCACACATTTCGGTGCACCGTCCGACGAAGGAGCCTTCGCGTTCGATTTCGCTGATCTGGAAGACGTTGTCGGAGTGGTTCTCCTCGGGGTTCGGGAGAACGTCGCGCTTGAACAGGAATTCCGGAACCCAGAATCCGTGGATGACGTCCGAGGACGCGAGCACGAACTCGATGCGCTTGCCGGTCGGCAGAACCAGAACCGGGATCTCTTCGCTGGAGCCGACCGTTTCGATCTTGTTGTAGTGCAGGTACGACAGGTCCTGCGTGGATGCTCCGTTGATCGGTCCCGGAACGAACTCGCCGTCCTCGCTGCCCTCGGCACCTTCGCCCGGGGTAGCGGCGGCTTCGGCGGCGGCCTGCTCTTCCTCGTCGGTGCCCTCGTACTTGGCGGCACCGTCCTTGAGGTCGATGGTCCGGTATCCGAACTTCCAGTTCCACTGGTACGCCGTGACATCGACCTGGACGTCGGGATCGGCCTGCTTCTCGTCTACGTAGTTCTGCACCACGACGGTGAAGTAGAACAGCACGGCGATGATCACGAACGGAACGGCCGTGTAGAACAGCTCGAGCGGAACGTTGTACGCCGTCTGGCGGGGGAACTCCGGTGAGCTCTTCTTCTTACGGTGGAACAGCACCACCCAGAAGATGAGAACCCACACGATGATGCCCATGACCAGGGCTGCAATGACCGACCACGTCCACAGATCGCCGATGCGTCGCCCCTGAGGGGTGACGCCCGAGGCGAAACCGAAATTGAGTACGTTGTCGCTGCTGATGGAACAGCCCGACAGCATCAACGCGGCTACACCGAGAAATGCTGTCAGCCCCGCTCGCCGAAGGATCCGACTCTGCGCCACGTTCACGCCTTCCTGATTGCCCACCACTGAAGAATAAGGGCTTCCACATGGAGATGCCCGAGTACTACGCAGCGTAGACCAAAGCCGACGGAGAACCACCCTTGGGTCGTTACCTACGTTCGAGCGTGTCTGCGGCATACTCGGATCCTGATCTACAGTCCCGCTGACGACACTCGCGGAGACCTGGACCCCTGCACTGTCCCCAACTGCGAGAAGAGGTAGCAGACGCCGTGTGTGGACTGCTCGGAGTACTCACGTCTCACGGAACGACCGCCGCCGGAGTCGAACTCGTCGCGTCGGCGACCCACTGCATGCGACACCGCGGCCCGGACGAGCCCGGTGGCACCTGGCACGACGACGACGTCGTCTACGGCTTCAATCGGTTGTCCTTCATCGACATCGAACACTCCCATCAGCCGATGCGGTGGGGTCCGCCCGAGTCGCCGAACCGGTACGCGCTCGTCTTCAACGGCGAGATCTACAACTATCTGGAACTGCGCGCCGAACTGACACGCGACCACGGTGCCGAGTTCACCACCGAGGGTGACAGCGAATCGATCGTCGCGGCCTTCCATTACTGGGGCCCTGCTGCCGTACAGCGACTGCGAGGCATGTTCGCGTTCGCGGTCTGGGACACCGAGACCCGTGAGATGTTCATCGCCCGCGACCCCTTCGGCATCAAGCCGCTGTTCCTGGCCACCGGTCCGGGCGGCACCGCGTTCGGTAGTGAGAAGAAGAGCGTGCTCGAGCTGATGGAGCTGCTCGGCGTCGACACCGATCTCGATCCGCGTGCCATCGAGCACTACACAGTGCTGCAGTACGTCCCCGAGCCGGAAACCCTGCACGCAGGCGTTCGTCGCCTCGAATCCGGTTGCTACGCCACCCTGTCCCCCGGTACGCCGCCGAAGGTCACCCGCTATTTCACTCCGAAGTTTCCGGTGCAGCCCTTCGCACCCGGCAGCGAGAAGGCGCGGTACCAGGAGATCGCCGAGGCACTGGAGGACTCGGTGGCCAAACACATGCGCGCCGACGTCACCGTGGGCTCGTTTCTCTCCGGCGGCATCGATTCGACGGCCATCGCGGCTCTGGCGATTCGTCACAATCCCGACCTGATCACGTTCACCACCGGATTCGAGCGCGAGGGCTACTCCGAGGTCGACGTGGCTGCGGAGTCGGCGGCCGCAATCGGTGCCCGGCACATCGTGAAGGTCGTCGGGCCCGAAGAGTTCGCGGCATCCATCCCCGAGATCGTCTGGTACCTGGACGATCCTGTGGCCGACCCCGCGTTGGTGCCGCTGTACTTCGTCGCCAAGGAAGCACGCAAGCACGTGAAGGTGGTGCTCTCCGGTGAAGGTGCGGACGAGTTGTTCGGCGGCTACACCATTTATCGCGAACCGCTGTCGTTGAAGCCGTTCGAGTCGCTTCCCTCCTTCCTTCGACGTGCGGCGGGCTCGTTGAGCGAGCGAATCCCAGAGGGCACTCGCGGCAAGAGCCTGCTCAACCGTGGATCGATGACTCTCGAAGAGCGGTACTACGGCAACGCTCGCAGCTTCAACGACGCGCAGTTGCGCTCGGTGTTGCGCGAGTTCCGATCCGAGTGGACCCATCAGGACGTCACCGCGCCGATCTACGCGCAGTCGCAGGGATGGGATCCGGTGGCTCGCATGCAGCACCTGGATCTGTTCACCTGGTTGCGCGGCGACATTCTGGTCAAGGCCGACAAGATCACCATGGCGAACTCACTCGAGTTGCGAGTCCCGTTCCTGGACTCCGAGGTCCACAAAGTCGCCGAGAAGCTCCCGCTCGAGCAGAAGATCACCAAGAGCACCACCAAGTACGCTCTGCGTCAGGCGCTCGAGGGAATCGTTCCCAGCCATGTACTGCACCGCGCCAAGCTGGGATTCCCGGTGCCACTGCGCCATTGGCTACGCGGCCCGGAACTCTTCGACTGGGCGCACAAACAGATCGCCGATTCGCAGACCGATCACCTGCTGAACAAGGCCGCCGTCGTTACGATGCTCGACGACCACCGAGCCGGCAAGTCCGATCACAGCCGTCGACTGTGGACGCTGCTGATCTTCATGGTGTGGCACGGAATCTTCGTGGAGAAGCGCATCGTGCCGCAGATCGCCGAACCGGAGTACCCGGTCAACATCTGACCTGGCCGACCGTCCCCGGCGGATCAATGCGACTTTCGGTCGCTCGGAGTGCAACAAAGCCACATTGATCCGGTGGGCAAACGAACGAGCTCGATCACACGGGGAGCAGTGCCCCGATCTCCTCGCCGGCTTCGGCACCGTAGGCCGCGCTCAGACGCTTGATCGCGTCGTCGCGGTTGAGCTCCCATTCCTGAGTGCCGGTGGTCTCGAGTACCAGCACGGCCACGAGCGAACCGAGTTGCGCTGCACGTTCGATACTGGCTCCGGCCATGTGCGCGGTGAGGAAACCTGCTCGGAAGCCGTCGCCGACGCCGGTCGGGTCGACCTTGCTCGTCTCGGGCACGACACCGATGTGGGTCTGTTCGCCGCCCTTGGCGACGATGTCGACGCCGCGCTTACCGAGGGTGGTGACACGCAGATCCACCTTCGCAGCGATGTCTGCGTCGGACATGCCGGTCTTCTGCTTGAGGAGCGCCCATTCGTACTCGTTGGTGAACAGGTACGCAGCACCGTCGATCAAGTCGGTCGCCTGCGCGGCGTCGAGCCGGGCGAGCTGCTGCGACGGGTCGGCCGCGAACGGGATGCCGGCCGCACGGCACTGGGCGGTGTGCGCCGTCATGGCGTCGGGGTCGTTGGCACCGATCAGAACCAGGTCCATCTCGTGCTGCGCCGCGAGTGCCTCGATGGAGATATCACGGGCCTCGCTCATCGCGCCGGGGTAGAACGACGCGATCTGCGCCATGTCCTCGTCCGTGGTGCAGACGAAGCGGGCAGTGTGGGCGGTGGCGGACACGCTCACACCACTGCAGTCGACTCCGTGCTCTTCGAGCCAGGTCCGGTATTCGGCGAAGTCCGGTCCCACAGCTCCGACGAGCAGAGGCGCACCGCCGAGAACTCCCAGTGCGTACGCGATGTTTCCGCCGACGCCTCCCTTGCGGATGACCAGATCGTCCACCAGGAAGCTCAACGAGATGTTCGAGAGCTGGTCGGCGACGATCTGCTCGGCGAACCGTCCGGAGAATCGCATCAGATGGTCGGTCGCTATCGAGCCGGATACCGCGAGAGTCACGAAGGAGGGCCTTTCGGTTCGTAAATACTGGGGAGCTGATGGGCAGACACGACTGTGACCGATACACGCATGCGTGTATCGGTCACAGTCGAGTACGAGTCAGCTCAGTTGAACGAGTCGCCGCACGCGCACGATCCCGTGGCGTTCGGGTTGTCGATCGTGAAGCCCTGCTTCTCGATCGTGTCCACGAAGTCGATGGATGCACCCTCCACGTACGGGGCGCTCATCCGGTCCACTGCGAGGGTGACGCCGTTGAAGTCGACCGCGAGGTCGCCGTCGAGGCTTCGGTCGTCGAAGAAGAGCTGGTAGCGCAGTCCTGCACAACCACCTGGCTGCACAGCGATGCGCAGCGCGAGGTCGTCGCGGCCTTCTTGATCCAGCAACGCCTTGGCCTTGGTAGACGCGGTCTCCGTCATGGTGACCTTGTGCGCTGTGGTTTCGGCCGTTGTGGTTTCGTTCGAGACGGTCATGGGCTCTCCCTATCAGTCGTACAAACCCGTGAACTACTCAACCGTACTCCCGGTGGCTCTATTCCTCACGCTCGCCGCCTCGGTTGCCCAGCAGTGTCGGCCATGTCGGCAGCGACGCGCGCGGCCAGTCGTTCGAGCTGGTTGGCCGCATCGGACATCGCCAGGTCGACCGATCCTGCGAACTCACTGATCGAGTGCGCGGCCGAGATACCCGCCGATTCCAGCTGGTCCTCGGACAATGTGACCTGCCCCGCGAGGACGATCGTGTCGATACCGGTCGCGCCGCCCGCGGCAGCGATTCTGGTCACCAGCTTGCCTCGCAGCGATTGCGAGTCGAATTTGCCCTCGCCGGTCACCACCAGGTCGACGGAGTCCAACAGTTCCTGTTGCCCGGTTCGTTCGGCCACCACCACGGCCCCGGGGAGCTGCCTGCCGCCGAGTGCGAACAGGGCCGCGCCCAGACCGCCTGCGGCTCCGGCACCGGGTCGATCTGCGACGTCGTAGCCCGCGGCCGAGAGCACTGCGGCCCAATCGGTGTTCGATTCCTCCAGCCGGGAGACGGTGTCTGCGTCGGCACCTTTCTGTGGGCCGAACACTCGGGCGGCACCGGCCTCGCCCAGCAGCGGATTCTCCACGTCCGACGCGGCGACGAGGTCGATGTCCGACAACCGCGCGACTGCCGATCCGAGACCACCGAGCGCACGAATCATCGCGCGGCCTCCGTCGCTGCAGCTGCTTCCGCCGAGTCCGACGAAAATTGTTCGAGCCCCGCTGTCCAGGGCGGCACCGAGCAGCTGACCGACGCCGTAACTGCTCGCCTTCAGTGCGGACAGTGGGGTGGGCGGGCCGTCGAGCAGATGCAGTCCGCAGGCCTGCGCCGATTCGATGTACGCCGCCGTACCGTCGAGCAGCCAGTGGGCTCGCACCGGGTTGCCGAGGGGCCCGTCCACGCCCGCGAACTGCACGGTGCCGATGCGCGCGGCCAAGACCTCGACGAAGCCGGGGCCCCCGTCGGATTGGGGCGCGAGTTCGAGTTCGTCGGTCTCACGAACCGAGGCCCATCCCCTGGCGATGGCGTCGGCCGCGGCCGCGGCAGTCAGGGTGTCTCCGAACGAATCCGGCGCAATCATCACTCGCATCATCGAAAGTCTAGGGCTGCCGCGCCGGAACGGCATCCGCTGTTTCGCCGCTGACCTGGCCGGTGTTCGATACCGACGGGCCATCCCATACTCTGGGTGCGTGAAGCTGCTACGCCGTGGAAACTCTGACAATTCGGACGGAAACGACTCGAACGAATCCGAGTCGACGACGGCCGGGAGCGACGCGACCTCTGCGGTGTCCCTCGGCAAAGGCCGGCCGACCCCCAAGCGTCGTGACGCCGAGGCGCGGCGTCGCGGACCCGTTGCTCCTGCTCCGCTCACGAGCAAAGAGGCACGCGAGCGTCGCAAGGCGAACAAGGGCAGCAAGGAAGATCGCAAGGCCGCCTCCAACGAGCGACGCGCCGCCGCAGCCGAACGACGCGCACGCATGCTCGCGGGCGATGACAAGTACCTGCTCCCCCGCGACAAGGGTCCGGTCCGCGCATACGTGCGCGACATCGTCGACGCGCGACGCAATCTCGTCGGCCTGTTCATGCCACTCGCGCTGATTTTGATCTTCGCGTTGTTCCTGCAGCCTCAGGTGCAGCAGTACGTCACCCTCGGCATGTTCGTGATGATGCTCTTCATGGTCGGTGAGGGCGTCTACCTCGGCAAGATGATCAACAACAAGATCCGGGTGCGGTTCCCCGAGACCACCGACGGCGGTTTCAAGATCGGGTGGTACGCCTTCGTTCGCGCGTCCCAGATCCGCAAGATGCGCGCCCCCAAGCCGCGAGTCAGCGCCGGCGAGGCCGTCTGACGTCGGTGGGAGTACCGAGACGAACCCTCGTGCTCGGTGGAGCCAGATCCGGCAAGTCCGGGCACGCCGAATCGCTCGCCGTTCTCGAGCCGGTTCGCTACCTCGCCACCGGGAGGCGGGACGCTACCGACGAGGACTGGGAGCGCCGTATCGAGCGTCATCGCGCGTCGAGACCGGAACAGTGGTCCACCGTCGAGACCGTCACGTCACTGGCCGGTGTCGTCTCGCAGCAGTGGGACGGCACCACGGTCGTCGACGATCTCGGAACGTGGCTGACGGGAATGCTCGACGACGCACAGGCCTGGGAGCTCCCCCGCGGCACCATCGCACCGGCTGTCGACAACCTGGTCGGGGCGGTCGCGGACTGCGCGTCCCCCCTCGTTCTCGTCAGCCCCGAGGTCGGCCTGTCCGTGGTGCCCGAGTCCCGTTCCGGTCGCCTCTTCCGAGACGAGCTGGGCTTGCTCAATTCTCGGCTCGCGACGGTGTGTGACAGGGTTCTGCTCGTCGTCGCGGGACTCGCGCTGACCCTCAAGGAACCTCCGGCGGACTCCACAACCGCGAAAGGCACAGTGTGACAATTCTTTCGGAAGAGGATTCGGCGTCGCCGTTTCGTCCGGTGACGGCTCCGTCGGACTCGGCTCGATCGGCTGCGGCGGACCGGCAACGGGAATTGACCAAGCCTGCCGGAAGCCTCGGTCGCCTCGAGGCACTCGGTGAATGGATCGCGGCCTGCCAGGACGCCTGCCCGCCGCGGTCTCTCGAACGAGTGCGAGTCGTCGTCTTCGCCGGTGATCACGGCGTCGCTGCGCACGGGGTTTCTGCCTACCCTCCCGAAGTGACGGCCCAGATGGTCGAGAACATCCGCGCAGGCGGTGCCGCGGTCAACGTACTCGCCGATATCGCCGGTGCCGCGGTTCGGGTTGTCGACATCGCGGTCGACGCCGATACGGATTCTTCTGTGTCCGCGTTCAAGATTCGACGGTCCAGCGGATCCATCGACCGCGAGGATGCACTCACCGAGGACGAGGTTCGGGCCGCGATAGCCGCCGGAGCCGCCATCGCCGACGAAGAAGTGGACGCCGGCGCAGATCTTCTCATCGCAGGCGATATGGGCATCGGAAACACAACTCCTGCAACGGTATTGATCGCAACCCTGACCGACACCGAGCCGGTTGCCGCTGTCGGCCGCGGCACTGGAATCGACGATGCGGGGTGGATCAGGAAGACCGCAGCGATCCGGGATGCGATGCGTAGAGCTCGACCGGTCGCGAAGAATCCCACCGACCTGCTGCGGGTCGCGGGCGGTGCCGACATCGCGGCTCTCGCCGGCTTTCTCGCCCAGGCCGCGCATCGGCGAACCCCCGTGATTCTGGACGGCCTCGTGGTGACCGCGGCCGCGCTGGTGGCCGAGGACGCGGCAGCCGGGGCCCGCAGCTGGTGGGTTGCCGGGCATCGTTCGGCCGAGCCTGCGCATTCGCTTGCGTTGCGGCACCTGCGTCTCGAACCGCTCGTGGAGCTCGAGATGCGCCTCGGCGAGGGCTCGGGTGCGCTGGCGGCACTGTCTCTGGTTCGTGCGGGTGTCGGCACCCTGAATTCGATGGCGACTTTCGCCGACGCCGGCGTCAGCACCGGCGACAGCACCGGCGACAGCGAAGCTCACAGCAGTATCGAAAATCGCTGACCGTGAGCAGGCGCGCCGGTGGAATGACGCTCGCGTTCTCCTGGCTGACGGTGCTGCCCGTGCGCGGCCCCGAGGACGTCGACAGGCACTCCGCCGGGCGCGCGATCGCTTCTGCTCCGCTCGTCGGCCTCACCCTCGGTGGCATCTCCGCCGCGCTGTTGTGGGTGTCGATCGCGGCCGGGCTGTCGCCGCTGCTCGGCGGACTGATCGCCGTCGGTGCCTCGGCACTGCTCACTCGGGGTATGCACCTCGACGGCTTGGCCGACACCGCAGACGGACTGGGCTGTTACGGACCGCCCGAGCGCGCGCGAGAAGTCATGAAGTCCGGCAGTGCCGGGCCGTTCGGCGTTGCGGCCATCGCCCTCGTTCTCGCGATTCAGGCCGCAAGCCTGGGCCAGCTCGCGCAGTTGCACATGTGGTGGGCCATCGTGTGCGTCTCGGTGATCGCACGGGTGTCGGTGGTGCTCGCGTGCCGCCGAGGGATCGACGCGGCGGCACCGAGCGGCTTCGGCGCGCTGGTGGCAGGCACTCAGTCGACCGCAGTCGTGGCGTTGTGGGTAGGCGTGGCAACGGCCATGGCCGCGTACATTCGACCCGACCGACCGTGGCAGGGATCGCTGGTGGTGATCGCCGCACTCGCCGTCGCGGTCATCCTCACTCGCCACTGCGTCCGACGCTTCGGCGGGCTCTCCGGCGACGTGCTCGGAGCCGGAATCGAGACCACCACAGCGCTCGCCGCGGTCGGCCTGCTGCTGGGGAGCTAGCGGAGCGTGGTCATCCAGCCGTGCGTATCGGCGAATGTTCCGCGCTGAATGCCGGTGAGCGTGTCGCGCAATGCGAGCGTGATCTCGCCGGGCTCGCCGCCTGCGATCTCGAACGTTCCCTCGGTGGACTTGACGCTGCCCACCGGTGTGATGACGGCTGCTGTGCCGCAGGCGAACACCTCGGTGATCTCACCGGAGTCGGCACCCTTGCGCCACTCCTCGGTGGAGATCCGCCGCTCTTCGACGGGGATGCCTGCGTCGGTCGCCAGGGCCAGCAGCGAGTCGCGGGTGATGCCGGGCAGAAGCGATCCGGACAGCGACGGGGTCACCAGGCGTGCGTCGGAGCCCGAGCCGAAGACGAAGAACAGGTTCATGCCGCCCATTTCCTCGACGTAGCGGCGCTCGGTGGCGTCGAGCCACACCACCTGATCGCATCCCTCGTCGCTGGCCTGCGCCTGCGCCAGAAGCGACGCGGCGTAGTTGCCGGCGAACTTCGCCGCACCGGTGCCGCCCGGTGCCGCCCTGACGTATTCGGTGGACAGCCAGACGCTCACCGGCTTGACGCCTCGGGGGAAGTACGCGCCCGCGGGCGAGGCGATCAACATGTAGCGGTAAGAGTCGGCGGGGCGCACGCCCAGCCCGGCCTCGGTGGAGAACATGTACGGCCGGACGTACAGCGCGTCTTCGCCGCCTGCTGCGGGGACCCACTCGTGGTCGAATTCGAGAAGCTTCTCGATCGATCCGATGAACAGCTCGTCCGGTAACTCCGGCATCGCCAGGCGGCGGGCGGAGGAGCGAAAGCGCTCGGCATTGGACTGAACCCGGAAGGTCGAGAGGTCGCCGTTGGGCTGACGGTAGATCTTGAGTCCTTCGAAGATGGCCTGGCCGTAGTGCAGCACCATCGCGGCGGGGTCGAGCTCGATCGGTCCGTAGGGCGCGATCGTCGCATCGTGCCAACCACCGTCACGGGTGTAGTCGATGTACACCATGTGGTCGGTGAAGTGCTTTCCGAAACCGGGTGCAGCGAGCACCGCGTCGCGCTCCACCGGAGTGGCGGGAGAGGGATGCTGCACGTACGCGAACTCGGAAACACCTGTCATGCCGGAGATACTATCGTCAAGGTCGCTGCGCCCTCGCGCGGTCACCTGGTCTTCGCTGCGACGAACGGCGGCGCGACCACTTCGCAGCGCAACGCTCGCCCACGAACGTCGACCTCGACCTCCGTGCCCACCTCCGGAGCGGCTTCCGCGTCGAGCAGGGCCAGGGCGATTCCGATCTTGAGCGACGGCGAGAACGTTCCGGAGGTCGTCGTCCCGATGTCCTTACCCGACACCCGCACGGTGAGACCTGGGCGCAGGACACCGCGGTCGAGGGCCTTCAGTCCGCGCAGCACTCGCGCCGGTCCACTCGCCTTCTCGGCGGACAGGGCTTCCTTGCCCCAGAACGCGTCCTTCTTCCACCCGATCGCCCAACCGCAGCGCGCCTCGAGTGGCGAGATGTCCAGTGCCAGTTCGTGTCCGTGCAACGGGTATCCCATCTCGGTACGCAACGTGTCGCGTGCACCGAGCCCGCACACCTGCCCTCCGCGCGATCGCACGGCAGCCAGGAGTGCTCGGAAGAGCGGTTCCACATCTCCTGCGGGGGGAACGAGCTCGTAGCCGTGTTCGCCGGTGTATCCGGTCCGGCAGACGCGAACCGCCACCGAATTCCAGGTGGCGTCCTCGAATGCCATGTAGTCCATCTCGGTCGGCAGGCCGAGTTCCTGCAGGATTTCGGTCGACTTCGGTCCCTGCACGGCCAACACTCCGAATTCGCGGTGCTGGTTCACCACCGACACCCCTTCGGGTGCCTGCTCGGCCATGGCTGCGACGACGGCCGCCGTGTTGGCTGCGTTCGGCACCAGAAAGACGTTCTCGTCCGAGACGTAGTACGCGATCAGGTCGTCGACGACACCGCCGGATTCGGTGCAGCACAGGGTGTATTGCGCCTTGCCCGGTTCGATTCGATTCAGATCGTTGGTGAGCACGGAGTTCACGAACGCAGCGGCTCCGGGCCCGGTCACCGCCGCCTTGCCGAGATGCCCGACATCGAACAGGCCCACGGTCTCTCGCACCGCCGTGTGCTCGACGACGACTCCGGCGTACGACACCGGCATGGCCCAGCCGCCGAAAGGTGCGAATGTCGCGCCCAATTCGGTGTGCACGGCATGAAGTGGTCCCTCGATCAGCTCGGTGTCGGTCATGGCGGTCACGCTAGCTCACATCGCGGCCGTCGCGGGCCCGGCAGACCGACTGCGTCCTTCGACGCGTCGTCATTAGGATCGAGGTACGTACACGTCAACCCCTACAGGAGCAGCCACGTGCCTTCACCCTCGACGCCTTCCCGCACTCTCGGACCCGACCTGGTCCTCGCGGGCAAGCTCGGCAAGAAAGTCGACGTTCTCGTCGTCGCGCTGAGCACCAGTGACGACGGCCTCGAACTCGCCATCACCGACGACATTTCCGACGACGCCGTCGCCGCTGCGTTGCTCGACGCCTTCGAGTCCGTCGGTGCCACCGGAAAGGCCGACGAGCTCGTGCGCATTCCGGCACCGTCCGGCCTGTCCGTGGACAGCGTGCTGGCGGTCGGCCTCGGCAGCGCAGCCGACATCGACAGCGAGCGGATCCGGCAGTCGGCCGGTACCGCAGCTCGCGCGCTCAAGGGGGTCGACACTGTTGCGACGACGTTGTCGGCACTCGATCTCGGCGCGGCCGCGGAAGGCTTCTTTCTCGGCGCGTATCAGTTCACCGAGTTCAAGTCGGCGTTGTCGGCACCGAAGTCCGATGCGCTTCCACTGACCCGCGTCGAGCTGCTGGTTCCCGACACCCGCTCCAAGGAAGCCAAGAACGAGCTGGCACGCTCGCTCGCCATTGCCGAATCCGTCGCTGTGGCACGCGATTTCGTCAACACCCCGCCCAGCCACCTCTACCCGGAGGAGTTCGCGGCGCAGGCCAAGGCCCTCGGTACGGCTGCGGGCCTGAAAGTCGAGATCATGGACGACAAGACGCTGGAGAAGGACGGCTACGGCGGCATTCACGGCGTCGGCAAGGGTTCCTCGCGTCTGCCGCGACTGGTTCGCCTGACGCACTCGGGCGGTAAGCGTGGCGCGAAGAAGGTCGCCCTGGTGGGTAAGGGCATCACGTTCGACACCGGCGGCATCTCCATCAAACCCGCTGCGGGCATGGAGAACATGACCTCGGACATGGGCGGTGCCGCTGCGGTCATCGCGACGGTGATCCTGGCCGCGAAGGTCGATCTGCCACTCGATGTCATCGCGACGGTGCCGATGGCCGAGAACATGCCGTCGGGTACCGCGCAGCGTCCGGGCGATGTGCTGACCCAGTACGGCGGCATCACGGTCGAGGTCATCAACACCGACGCCGAAGGCCGCTTGGTGTTGGCCGACGCGATCGTGCGTGCCTGCGAGGACGATCCGGACTACCTCATCGACACCGCGACACTGACCGGTGCTCAGGTGGTCGCGCTCGGCAATCGAACGCCGGGAGTCATGGGCACCGAGGACTTCCGCGACCGCGTCGCCGAGATCTCTCAGGCCATCGGCGAAAACGCTTGGGCGATGCCGTTGCCGAAGGAGATCCGACGCGAACTCGATTCCAAGGTGGCCGATCTGGCGAACGTCACCAACGGCCGCGCCGGGGGAATGCTCGCTGCCGCTCTGTTCTTGAAGGAATTCGTCGCCGACGGCGTCGAATGGGCTCACATCGACGTCGCGGGCCCGGCGTACAACACCGGTGGACCCTTCGGTTACACCGGCAAGGGCGGTACCGGCGTTCCGGTGCGGACGATGTTCGCGGTCCTCGAGGACATCGCCGAGAACGGCTGATCGCAGAAGTCCGTGCGTGCGGATCGGCGTCCGCACGCACGGGCGAGGTCAGAGGTCGCGCTGCTGCTGTTCGCGCTTTCTGATGACCTTCTGGCGGGCGTCGTGATCGCGCATGCGCTGGGGGTAACCGGTCTTGCGCACGTCGTAGACCGGAATCTTCAGGTCGGGTCCGATCTTTCGTGCATATTTTTCATCGAGCGGCCGACGGGTCCATTCGCCGTCGTTCGCGATCAGCACGACGGTCAGCGGGGTGACCGTCGTCTTCGGCTCGACGTAGGCCTCGACACCGATTCGCGCGTCGGTCCAATCGGCCAGGTACTGGGCAACCGACCCCTCCGGAGCCCGTTTCGCGGCCCCGCCGCTTCGCTTGAGTCGATCGAACAATCCCACGAGAACATCCTTTTCGTACGGCCGATGGATCACCGGTTCTGGTGCCGGAATGTTGTTACCCGCCAGTTTGCCAGGCGTGTTGTACGCCCTAGGGGAACGGAGAGGCGATAACAATGGAAGGATGACATTAGAGGGTTCAGCTCTCTTGATAGTGAACCAAGGCTCGTGAAGTGAGTAAGTGAATTGCCGAGAGGGAGTGTCTACGTGGGCGCTGAGTCGAGCCGTACACGCTCGATCGGTGCCTTGTGCATCGGCGCCTCCGTCGAACCGAATCACGCAACTCTCGTCCATGAACCCTGTTCCGCCAGCACAATGGTCTGCGACCACAAGTCGTCGTACTACATCACCCGCACACAACTGTCGAGGAGTCAACAGACATGGCCTTCTCCGTCCAGATGCCAGCTCTTGGTGAGAGCGTCACCGAGGGAACTGTCACGAGGTGGCTCAAACAAGAAGGCGACACCGTCGAAGTCGACGAGCCATTGCTCGAAGTCTCCACGGACAAGGTCGATACCGAGATCCCGTCGCCTGCAGCCGGTGTTCTGACCAAGATCGTCGCTCAGGAAGACGACACCGTCGAGATCGGTGGCGAGCTCGCCCAGATCGGTGACGCGGACGAGGCACCCTCGTCCGATGCACCGGCCGAGGACGCCGCGCCCGCCGAGGAGTCGGCACCCGAGGAAGCTGCCGAGGAGCCCACTCCCGCAGCCGAGCCCGAGCCTCAGGCCGAGGAGGAGGCACCCGCAGCGAGTGCATCGTCCGGATCCGGCACGCCGGTGACGATGCCCGAGTTGGGCGAGTCCGTCACCGAAGGCACCGTGACCCGATGGCTCAAGGCCGTCGGTGACGAGGTTGCTGTCGACGAGCCGCTGCTCGAGGTGTCCACCGACAAGGTCGACACCGAGATCCCGTCTCCGGTCGCCGGAACTCTGCTCGAGATCTCCGCCGAGGAAGACGACACGGTCGCCGTCGGTGGCCAGCTCGCCGTCATCGGATCGGGAAGCCCTGCCGAGAAGGCTCCCGAGCCCGAGGCCACCCCGGAGCCCGAGGCTCCGAAGGCCGAGGAGCCGAAGGAAGAGCCGAAGCCCGAGCCGAAGCAGGAAGCCCCCAAGAAGGAAGCTCCCAAGGCCGAGTCGAAGCCCGAGCCAAAGCAGGAGGCTCCCAAGGCCGCTCCCGCCAAGGAGTCGGCACCGTCGGGTGATTCCAGCCCGTACGTCACCCCCCTGGTCCGCAAGCTGGCGTCGGACAACGACGTCGATCTGTCGACTGTGAAGGGCACCGGTGTCGGCGGCCGCATCCGCAAGCAGGATGTGCTGGCCGCAGCCGAGGCCAAGAAGGCTCCGGCCGCCCCGGCCGCCCCGGCCGCCGAGGCTGCGCCTGCCGCCGCATCGAAGCCCGCTGCCCCGGCCACCGCTGGTGTTCGCCCGGAGCTCGCGCATCTTCGCGGAACCACGCAGAAGATCAACCGAATTCGTCAGATCACCGCGAAGAAGACGCGTGAGTCGCTGCAGACTTCTGCGCAGCTGACGCAGACCTTCGAGGTCGACGTGACGAAGATCGCCGGTCTGCGTACCAAGGCGAAGGCGAAGTTCGCCGAGAACGAGGGCGTCAACCTGACGTACCTGCCGTTCTTCGCGAAGGCCGTCGTGGAGGCTCTCAAGGCGCACCCCAACGTCAACGCGAGCATCAACGAGGACGCCAAGGAGATCACGTACCACGCCGATGTCCACCTCGGTATCGCCGTGGACACCGAGCAGGGTCTGCTCTCCCCCGTCATCCACAATGCAGGCGACCTGTCGCTCGCCGGACTGGCTCGGGCGATCAACGACATCGCCACCCGTGCACGCTCGGGTGGACTCAAGCCCGACGAGCTGTCCGGTGGCACGTTCACCATCACCAACATCGGCAGCCAGGGCGCGCTGTTCGACACCCCGATCCTGGTTCCGCCGCAGGCGGCCATGCTGGGCACGGGTGCGATCGTCAAGCGTCCTGTCGTCGTCAAGGACGACTCGGGCAACGAGTCGATCGGTGTTCGCTCGATGTGCTACCTGCCGCTCACCTACGACCACCGTCTGGTGGACGGGGCCGATGCGGGACGCTTCCTCACGACGATCAAGCAGCGTCTCGAAGTCGCGTCGTTCGAGGCCGATCTCGGCCTGTAGACAACCGGCGAATCGCGTCGCTCACGTATTCTGGTGAGAGCGCGAAACATTCGCATCGGAGTCTCGAAAAGAGGGGCACGAACCGTGCATCCGGGGCATCATTCGTTCGCGAATGATGCCCCGTTTGCGTCAAGGAGGCTTTCGTTCACATGCGCGTAGTCATTGCAGGTTCATCAGGATTGATCGGCACCGCTCTCGTCGCAGCACTACGAGGTCGTAGCCACGACGTCACCCGGCTCGTTCGGCGCACGCCTGCCGGACCGGACGAGTCCCAGTGGGATCCGTCGCGCGGGAGCATCGACGCGGCCACGCTCGACGGTGCCGACGCCATCGTCAACCTCTGCGGCGTCGGTATCGGCGACAAGAGATGGTCCGGTGCCTACAAGCAGTTGGTGCGAGACAGTCGCATCGCCCCGACCGAGGTACTCGCTGCAGCTGCCGCCGACGCCGGGGTCCCCACCTTGGTCAATGCCAGTGGCGTCAATTACTACGGCGACACCGGCGACCGAGTGGTCGACGAGAGCGCCCCCGTCGGCGAGGGATTTCTGGCCGAGGTCTGTCGCGATTGGGAGAACGCGACGTCGAAGGCGTCGGAGGCCGGCGTCCGAACGATCCTGCTGCGCAGCGGTGTGGTGCTGTCGCAGCGCGGCGGCATGCTGGGCAAGCTTCGACCGCTGTACCTGTTCGCCCTCGGTGGGCGGTTGGGCAGCGGCCGTCAGTACTTCCCGTGGATTTCGTTGGAAGACGAGATCGGGGCCGTCGTGCACGGCATCGAGAACGACGCACTGCGTGGTCCGGTCAACATGGTGGGCCCCACTCCGGTGACCAACGCCCAGTTCAACAGTGCGATGTCGCGAGCGGTACATCGACCGGCCCCATGGGTCGTGCCCGGCTTCGCGTTGAAGGCCGTGATCGGTGAGTTCGCCGAGGAAGCGATTCTGACCGGGCCACGGGCTATTCCGAAGGCTCTGGAGGACGCGGGCTACACCTTCGAGCACAACACCATCGGGGAAGCACTGCGGGTGGCCGTCGGCTCGTGACGCGGCGTACCGTTCCGATTCATGAGTGATGCGAACTCTTCGCCGGCCGCAGTGTCGGCACGCGCGAGCACCGAGCCGGTCGTGGTGCGAGAGTTGGGCACCGTCGAATACACCGAGGCCTGGGCACTGCAGCGCGAGCTGGCCGGTGCCCGGGCGGACGGCGTCGGCTCCGACACGCTGCTACTGCTCGAGCATCCGTCCGTGTACACGGCGGGCAGGCGTACCTCCGAGGAAGACATGCCGCGCGACGGTACGCCCGTCGTCGAAGTCGATCGTGGCGGCAAGATCACCTGGCACGGCCCCGGCCAACTGGTGGGGTATCCCATAGTCAAGCTGGCGCAGCCCATCGACGTCGTCCGGTACGTGCGCCGAATCGAGGAAGCTCTGATATCGGTCGTGTCCGCCTACGGCATCACCTGCGGGCGCGTCGACGGTAGATCCGGTGTGTGGCTCGCCGCCGAGCCCCGCGACGGAACGTGGCTCCCCGAACGCAAGATCGCCGCGATCGGGGTCCGCGTGCAACGCGGGGTCACCTTGCACGGCTTCTCGCTGAACTGCAATGCGGCCATGACCGGTTTCGATGCGATCGTGCCGTGTGGCATCGCCGATGCCGGTGTGACGTCGCTGTCGCTGGAGTTGGACCGAGATGTCACCATCGGCGAGGTCACCGCTGCTGTCACCGAGGCGGTTCTGGCCGCGCTGGACGGGTCGATGCCCGTTCAGGACCACGAGATCGAGCATCCGCCGGTCGCGGACGCGTCGATCAACCCGCAGTTCACGACGGTTCGCTTCGGCGCGTAGCATCGATGCTGTGACTGTGGCCCCAGAAGGACGCAAGCTGCTCCGCCTCGAGATCCGAAACGCGGAGACCCCCATCGAACGCAAACCCAACTGGATCAAGACCAAAGCCAAGATGGGCCCGGAATACACCGAGCTCAAGGGTCTTGTGAAGCGCGAGGGTCTGCACACGGTGTGCGAGGAAGCCGGCTGCCCCAATATCTACGAATGCTGGGAAGATCGCGAAGCGACCTTCCTCATCGGCGGTGAGCAATGCACCCGCCGTTGCGATTTCTGCCAGATCGACACCGGCAAACCGGAGGATCTCGATCGAGACGAGCCGCGTCGGGTGGCCGAGAGCGTGCAGGCCATGGGTCTGCGCTACTCGACGATCACCGGCGTCGCTCGGGACGATCTCGAGGACGGCGGCGCGTGGCTGTACGCCGAGACGGTTCGGTACATCAAGAAGCTCAATCCGAACACCGGCGTCGAATTGCTCATCCCCGATTTCAATGCCAAGCCCGATCAGCTGGCCGAGGTCTTCTCCTCACGCCCCGAGGTCCTCGCTCACAACGTCGAGACGGTGCCGCGCATCTTCAAGCGCATCCGCCCCGCCTTCCGGTACCAGCGGTCGATGGACGTCATCACCGCAGCCCGCGACGACGGTCTGGTCACCAAGTCCAATCTGATCCTCGGCATGGGCGAGACTCCGGAAGAGGTGCAGGAAGCCATTCGCGACCTGCACGAGGCCGGTTGCGACATCCTGACCATTACCCAGTACCTGCGCCCGTCGCCGCGCCACCATCCGGTCGAACGTTGGGTCAAGCCGGAGGAGTTCGTCGAGCACTCCGATTACGCGACCGAGGTCGGGTTCGCCGGTGTGCTGGCCGGGCCGCTGGTCCGCTCCTCCTACCGCGCCGGACGCCTCTACGCGCAGGCCATGGCTCATCACGGCCGTGAACTTCCCGAGAGCATGAGTCACCTGACCGACGGTGGCGAAGCCTCTCAGGAGGCCAGTTCGCTGATGGCGCGTCTGGCGGCTCGCTGATCGTTTCTGCCAACCCGGCGCGGTGCACGTGAGCGCCGGCACAGGACGTATCCTGTGAGGTATGGCGAACGGCAGTAAGGCTGGCAAAGCAGCAAAGCCCAGCAAGGAAGCAAAGGCGGCTGCCAAGGCGGCGCGCAAGCAGGCATCGAGGGAACGGCGCAAGCAGCTCTGGCAGGCGTTTCAGATGCAGCGCAAGGACGACAAGGCTCTCCTTCCGCTGATGATCGGGTCGGTGGTCGGGCTCGGGCTCCTCGGGTTCCTCATCGGCTTGGCCTTCGGTTTCGAGTGGTTCCTGCTCCCCATCGGACTTCTCCTGGGTGTCCTGGTTGCGTTCATCATCTTCGGTCGCCGTGTGCAGAAGTCGGTGTACAAGAAGGCCGACGGTCAGGCCGGCGCGGCCGCGTGGGCCCTGGACAACCTGCAGGGGTCGTGGCGGGTGACCAACGCGATCGCCGGAACCACCCATCTCGACGCCGTGCACCGTGTCATCGGCAAGCCCGGTGTCATTCTCGTGGCCGAGGGTGCACCGCATCGCGTGAAATCGCTGTTGGCTCAGGAGAAGAAGAAGACCGCCCGCTTGGTGGGCGACACTCCGATCTACGACATCATCGTCGGAAACGAGGAGAACCAGATCCCGCTCTCGGGTCTGCAGAAGTACCTGTCGAAGTTGCCGAAGAACATCGACGGCAAGCGCATGGACACCATCGAGTCGCGACTCTCGGCTCTGGGCACCAAGGGTGGCCCGGCGATGCCGAAGGGACCCATTCCCGGCGGAGCCAAGATGAAGGGCGTTCAGCGGACGATGAAGCGCCGCTAGCCACTCACGACCACTCGGACAGCCCTGGTGCGCAGACCCCTCAGCGGGTCCGCAGCAGGGCTGTTCCCGTTGCGCGGTCGTGCATTCCTCGGCCGTCCATGTCAGTGACGACGGCCGGGACGACGAACAGCAGAATCAGCTGCCGAACCAGCGCGCGGACGAAGCCGACCCGCGCGGGTGCGTCGATGCGTGCCACCTGAACACCGACGATGAATTGCCCCGGGGTGAACGAGAACAGCGAGACGCTCACCAGTCCGACGCCGAACCACACGGCCAGCACGATCGTCGAGATCAATCCGCTCGTGGTGTATCCACCGAGAATGAGCGATGCCACGCCGGTGGCCATCGTCCAATCGAGCAGCAACGCGAGGACTCTGCGTCCGGTACCTGCCAACGCGCCGACACCCTGCTGCGGTAGGCCCAGCTCCTCCCCGCGGAAGTTCTGGGGTTGACGTGGGTTCGCGGAGGCCGGTCCGGACAACCAGGACCCTGTCATTCGTGCCATGATTTCCAGGATAGGCGCGGTCGGGCACACGGGAAAACACCTGGACGTACTGTTGTCCCTGCCAGTCGTGAGCCAGGACGCGTAACACGGGCGAAACACGAGCTTGACGGGCGGGCAACACCAAGTCCATACCGTCAGGCTGACGGACTCAACAAAGGAGCAAAAGCGTGGCGTTTTCCACGGCCCAAGAGGTCATCAAGTTCATCGCAGATGAAGGAATCGAATACGTCGACATCCGGTTCACGGATTTGCCGGGTGCACAGCAGCACTTCTCGATCGCCGCCAAGGCGTTCACGGCAGACACGCTCGAGGACGGCCTCGCGTTCGACGGTTCGTCCGTCCGCGGCTTCCAGTCGATCCACGAGTCCGACATGATTCTGCTTCCGGACTACGCCACCGCTCAGGTCGATCCCTTCCGCAATGCCAAGACGCTGAACATCGACTTCTTCGTTCACGATCCGTTCACGCGTGAGGCCTACAGCCGCGACCCGCGCAACGTTGCACGCAAGGCCGAGGAGTACCTGGCCAGCACCGGTATCGCCGACACCGCGTACTTCGGTGCCGAGGCCGAGTTCTACATCTTCGATTCCGTGCGCTTCGATTCGCAGGCGAACGGTGCGTTCTACGAGGTCGATTCGTCCTCGGGTTGGTGGAACACCGGAGCCGAGACCGAGGCCGACGGCAGCCCGAACCTCGGTTACAAGGTGCGGTTCAAGGGTGGCTACTTCCCCGTCGCTCCGTACGACCACTACGTCGACCTGCGCGACCAGATCTCGACCAACCTGCAGAACGCGGGCTTCGAGCTCGAGCGTGCGCACCACGAGGTCGGCACCGGCGGCCAGCAGGAGATCAACTACAAGTTCAACACGCTGCTTCGTGCGGCGGACGACCTGCAGCTGTTCAAGTACATCGTCAAGAACACCGCATGGCAGAACGGCAAGTCGGCAACGTTCATGCCGAAGCCGCTGTTCGGCGACAACGGCTCAGGTATGCACGTGCACCAGTCGCTGTGGAAGGACGGCAAGCCTCTCTTCCACGACGAGGCCGGATACGCCGGACTGTCGGATCTCGCGCGCCACTACATCGGCGGCATCCTGCACCACGCACCGTCGCTGTTGGCGTTCACCAACCCGACGATCAACTCGTACCACCGTCTGGTGCCGGGCTACGAAGCCCCCATCAACTTGGTCTACAGCCAGCGCAACCGCTCCGCCGCGGTTCGTATCCCGATCACCGGCAACAACCCGAAGGCCAAGCGCCTCGAGTTCCGTGCGCCGGACTCCTCGGGTAACCCGTACCTGAACTTCGCCGCTCAGATGATGGCCGGTCTGGACGGAATCAAGAACAAGATCGAGCCGATGGCACCGGTCGACAAGGATCTCTACGAATTGCCGCCCGAGGAAGCCAAGAACATTCCTCAGGCACCGACCTCGCTGAACGCGGTCATCGACCGTCTCGAGGCCGATCACGACTACCTCACCGAGGGTGGCGTGTTCACCACCGACCTGATCGAGACCTGGATCTCGCTCAAGCGTGAGCAGGAAATCGCTCCGGTGAACCTGCGTCCGCACCCGTACGAGTTCTCCCTGTACTACGACGTGTGATCGACCCGATTTCACGCTGAAGCGCCCGGCCGAATCTTTTCGGCCGGGCGTTTTCGCGTTCTCCATCGGCGAATTCTCTTGCCGATCGGCAAAAAATCCGGACCGGTCGGCGTTTGATAGTTGGTACGCGGGGTAAAGGCATTTATCCGCTATCGGCGAACAGAGGACGACAACTGCATGGATGCACTGTGGGATTTCATCGTCGGACGACGAAGACAGTTGGCGATCGACTCCTATCTGCACGTCTCGGCCGTCGTACAGTGCGTGGTCATCGCGACGATCATCGGTGTCGCGATCGGAGTTCTCGTCTATCGCAGCCCGGCCGGGTCGGCGATCGCGACGGCCCTCGCGAGCACGATCCTGACCATCCCCTCGTTCGCTCTGCTGGGTGTCCTCATCCCCATCATGGGCTTGGGCGTTCGACCCACGGTGACTGCGTTGGTCCTCTATTCCCTGCTGCCGATCATCCGCAACACCGTGGTGGGCCTGGCGGCCGTGGATCCGGCCGTCGCCGACGCCGCTCGCGGGATCGGCATGAGCCGCACCCTGGTGCTTCGGCGCATCGAAATTCCGCTCGCCTGGCCATCCATTCTCACCGGAATGCGAATCAGCACCCAGATGGCCATGGGAATTCTCGCCATCGCCGCGTATGCCAAGGGACCGGGTTTGGGCAATCTGCTCTTCTCCGGGCTCGCTCGCGTCGGTAGCCCCACAGCGCTACCGCAGGCCCTCACCGGCACTGTCCTGATCGTCCTGCTGGCGTTGATCCTGGACGGGATCTACGTGTTGATCGGCAAATTGACCACCTCGAGGGGTATCCGTGAGTGACTCGACCCGTACATCGAACGTCTCCGGCGCGGAAATCGTGCTCGAGAACGTCACCAAGAGCTACCCGGGGCAGAAGCTCGCGGCCGTGGACAACGTGTCCATGACGATTCCGGCCGGCGAGGTCGTCGTACTGGTCGGGCCCTCGGGTTGCGGCAAGACGACGACGATGCGCATGATCAACCGGCTGATCGAGCCGACGTCGGGCCGCATCACCATCGGTGGCAAGGACGCACTCTCGATCGACCCCAACGAGTTGCGCCGAACCATCGGCTACTCCATCCAGCAGGCCGGGCTGTTTCCGCACATGACGATCGCGCAGAACGTCGGAATGGTGCCCGGACTCATCGGGTGGGACAAGAAACGCATCAACGATCGCACCGACGAGATGCTCGATCTCGTCGGGCTCGATCCGGCGGTCTACCGCGAGCGCTATCCGCGTCAGCTCTCGGGTGGCCAGCAGCAGCGTGTCGGCGTCGCCCGCGCTCTTGCCGCCGATCCCCCGGTGCTGTTGATGGACGAGCCCTTCGGCGCGGTCGATCCGATCACCCGCGGACTGCTGCAGGACGAGTTGATGCGACTGCAGGCCGAACTGGGCAAGACCATCGTGTTCGTGACCCACGACTTCGACGAGGCCGTCAAGCTCGGCGACCGAATCGCCGTTCTGGGCAACCAATCGACCATCCTCCAGTACGACACTCCGGAGGCCGTTCTCGCCAATCCCGCAGACGACACCGTGGCCGGTTTCGTCGGTGCCGGAGCGGCATTGAAGCAATTGACCTTGATGCGGGTACGCGACATCGAACTGTCCGACGTCCCTGTCTTCGGCGAGGACGATTCGGTGGACATGATGAACACCGCTCTCGGCTCCGATCCCGAGGCATGGGGAATCATCCTCGACTCGCGCAAGCGCCCGCTTCGGTGGACCGATCGACGCCACCTCGTCGGAGTCGGGAGCCTGCGCGACGTCGGTGTGCCGATGGGTGAGATGGTCTCGACACAATCCACCCTCCAGGACGCGCTGGAAGCTCTGCTGTCCGAGGGCAACGCGACGGCCACCGTGACCGGCAACCGCGGCGAGTACGTCGGCACCGTGACGATCGACGTACTGATCGATACCGTCAAGTCGCTGCGGTCCCAACACGCGAACGACCACGACGAGCCGCGCACCGACGTGGGGACTCCGTCGTGACGACTCTTGCCGATACCGGCGACGACACGAAGGACACCGCGCGAGCCGCCAAACGGGCCGAACGTCTGAGGCTGCTGATTCAGCCCGTGGTCATCTTCGCCATCGTGGCCGTTCTGTTGGTGTACACCTTCACCCGAGACCTCACCGCCACACAGTCCGGCACGTTGAACGCCGGCAGCATCTTCACCGCCGTTCGAGAGCACGTCGCGATCACGATCGTCGTCACTGCCCTCGTTCTCGTCATAGCGGTCCCGCTGGGAATCCTGTTGACGCGGCCCCGGTATCGAAAGCTGGCTCCGCTGTTCATCGGCATCGCCAATATCGGCCAGGCCGCGCCCGCGGTCGGTCTGCTGGTGCTGCTCTTTCTGGCCACCGGGTGGACGGGCTTCACCGCGGGCGTTCTGCCCATCGCGTTCTACTCACTCCTCCCGGTTCTGCGCAACACCATGCTGGGCTTCCAGACAGTGGATCCGAACTACATCGACGCCGCTCGCGGTCAGGGAATGTCCAACATGGGCATCCTGCGCCGCATCGAGTTCCCCCTGGCGGTGCCGTTCATTCTTGCCGGTCTGCGCACCTCATTGGTGCTGGCCGTGGGTACGGCGACCCTGAGCTTCCTCGTCGGTGCCGGCGGACTCGGAGTGTTGATCGACACCGGCTACAAACTCAACCAACCGATCATCCTTGTGGTCGGAGCAGTCCTCGCGGTCGCTCTGGCGCTGCTGGTCGATTGGCTCGGCGCTCTCGCCGAGGCATTTCTCGGACCGAAAGGACTCCGCTGATGCGGCGCAGCACTCGACGACTCGTGGCCCTGTGTGCGGCTGCGACCATGGCATTGACCGGATGCGGCTTGCAATCGGGCGGAGCAATGCCGTTGTCGGTCGAACCGGGCAGCATCACCCCGCTCCCGGGCCTCGAGGGAGCGCAGTTGACCGTCGGATCCAAGGACTTCACCGAGCAGATCATTCTCGGTTACATCCTCGAGTTCGCCTTGAGCGCGGCCGGTGCCGACGTTCGCGACCTCACCAACATCGCCGGCTCGCAGAGCGTGCGACTGGCCATGCAGAGCGGCCAGGTCGACGTCGCCTACGAATACACGGGCACCGGCTGGATCAACTTCCTGGGCAACGAAACTCCCATTCCCGACGCCACCGAGCAGTTCGAGGCCGTACGCGATGCCGACAAGGCCAACGGCATCGATTGGGTCAATCCTGCCCCGATGGACAACACGTATGCGCTGGCGATGAACCAGCAGGTGGCGCAGGCGACCGGGGTGCGCACGCTGTCCGACTATGCCGCTCTGGTGAACCGAGATCCCGCTGCGGCGGCGTTGTGCGTGGAGACCGAGTTCAACAGTCGGCAAGACGGTCTACCGGGGCTCGCCGCTACCTACGGATTCGACGCGAGCACGCTGCCCGTGCAGATCCTGCAGACCGGTGTCATCTACCAGGCCACGGCCGAGGGTGGCCAGTGCAGCTTCGGTGAGGTGTTCACCACCGACGGTCGCATCAAAGGCCTGAACTTGACTGTGCTCGAAGACGACAAGTCGTTCTTCCCGCGTTACAACGCCACGGTCATCATCCGTCAGGAGATCGCCGACCGGTATCCCGAGATCGCCGAGGTGACCGCTCCGATCTCGGACGCGCTGACCAACGAGGCCATCTCCGAATTGAACAAGCAGGTCGACATCGACGGCCGCGATCCAGCCGATGTTGCACGGGACTGGATGGTTGCGCAGGGCTTCGTCACCATCGGAAGTGACTAGAGACGGGGACTAGCTTCCGCCGAACGTCCGCTCCACCACTGCCTTTGCTCGACGCGTCACGCGCAGGTAGTTGTCGAGGAATGCTCCGGCGTCGCCGTTCTCCCAGCCTGCCACCTGCGCTACTGCGGAAAGCACAGCTCCCGGTCGCGGCAGCTGATCGGTGGGCTTGCCGCGGACCAGCACCAGCGCGTTGCGTGCCTTCGTCGCCAGGATCCAGGCTTCCCTGAGCAGTTCGACGTCGGTTTCGCTCATGAGCTCGGCCGCACCGATGGCGTCGAGTGACTGCAGGGTCGAGGTGTTGTGCAGCGTCAGGACCTTGTGCGCGTATCTGAGCTGGATCAGCTGAACGGTCCACTCGATGTCTGCCAGTCCCCCACGTCCGAGCTTGGTGTGGGTGGAGGGGTCGGCCCCCTTGGGCAGCCGCTCGGAGTCGATGCGCGCCTTGATGCGTCGAATCTCGCGGACCGCATCGGCGGACACACCGCCCTCGGGGTAGCGCACCTTGTCGGCCATCAGCAGGAACCGGATGCCGAGATCCTGATCGCCGGCCACCTGGTGTGCGCGCAGCAGAGCCTGCACCTCCCAGGCCTGAGCCCACTGCGAGTAGTACGCGGCGTAGGACGCCAGAGTGCGCACCACCGGGCCGTTGCGGCCTTCCGGCCGCAGACCGGTGTCGACCTCGAGTGGCGGATCGGTACTGGGCGCGCCGAGCAATTTACGGATGCGGTCGGCAATGGTGTTGGCCCACTTGACCGCCACGGTCTCGTCGACGCCGGCCACCGGTTCACAGACGAACAGCACGTCTGCGTCGCTGCCGTAGCCGAGCTCACCGCCGCCGAGGCGTCCCATACCGATGACGGCGAGAGTTGCCGGAGCCGGCTCCCCTCGCTCCTTCTCGCTGGCTCGCACTGCAGCGGCAAGCGCCGCGTTGATGACTGCGGCCCAGACCGAGGACAGCGCGCGGCACACCTGAGGCACGTCCAGCATGCCCAGAATGTCTGCCGAGGCCACCCGCGCCAGTTCGTGGCGTCGTAATGCCCTGGCGGCGTTGATCGCTCGCACCGGGTCCTCGTAGCGTGCCGAGGACGACAGGATCGCGCGGTAAGTCTCCTCCGGTTCGACATCGAGCAGGCGAGGGCCGGTGGGTCCGTCGGCGAACAACCGAATGACCTCGGGGGCTTTGATCAGCAAATCCGGTACGTAGGCCGAGGAGCCGAGCACGATCATGAGCCGCTGCGCCACTGCGCCCTCGTCGCGCAGCACACGCAGGAACCACGTCTGCTCCCCCGCCGATTCCGACAGCCTGCGGTAGTTGAGCAGTCCGGCGTCGGGATCGGGTGTGTCGGCAAGCCATTCGAGCAGGGTCGGCAGCAACACGGCCTGGATCTGACCGCGGCGGGTACCGGAACCGACGAGCGCGCGCAGATGACCCAGCGCGTTCTGCGGGGTGGCGTAGCCGAGCGCTGCGAGCTGACGCGTCGCGGCGTCGGGAGTCAATCGCACTGTCTCCGAGTCGAACTTGACCACCGAGTCCAGCAGCGGTCGGTAGAAGAGCTTGGCGTGCAACCGCCTGATGCGTTGTGCGTTGCGCTTGATCTCGGCGTTCAGCACCCCGAGGGAGTCGCGGTTGCCGTCCGGTCGCATGTGCGCCGAACGGGCCAGCCACCGAAGGGCTTCCTCGTCGTCCTGCGGAGGCAGGGTGTGTGTGCGACGCATTCGCTGCAGCTGCAGGCGGTGCTCGATCAGCCGAAGAAACTCGTAGGAGGCCGTCAGGTTCGCAGCGTCGTCGCGGCCGACGTAGCCGCCCTCGGTGAGAGCGGTCAGTGCGTCGGTGGTGCCGAGTACGCGCAGCGACTCGTCGGTTCGACCGTGCACCAATTGCAGGAGCTGGACGGCGAATTCGACGTCCCTGAGGCTTCCGCGTCCGAGTTTGATCTCGCGCTCGCGGAGCTCCGGCGGCACCATCTCCTCGACTCGACGCCGCATGGCGCGCACCTCGGGTACGAAGTCCTCACGCTGGCTGGCCAGCCACACCATCGGGTTGACCGCGTCGACGTAATCGTTGCCGAGCGCGATGTCGCCGGTCATGGGGCGGGCTTTGAGCAACGCCTGGAACTCCCAGGTCTTGGCCCAGCGCTTGTAGTAGGCCACGTGTGAGTCCAGGGTGCGGACCAGCTCGCCGCGCTTGCCCTCGGGACGCAGTGCCGCGTCGACCTCGAAGAAGGCCGAGGATCCGATGCGCATCATCTCACCGGCGATGCGGCTCGCCTGCGAGTCGGCGGGCTCGGCGACGAACACGACGTCGACGTCGGAGACGTAATTGAGTTCGCGCGCACCGCATTTGCCCATCGCGACGACGGCCAGACGTGTCGGACACGGGGCGTCCGGGCACACGGTGGCCACGGCGACGGCAAGTGCCGCGGTGAGAGCTGCATCGGCCATGTCGGAGAGCTGCGATCCGACCACCGTGTACGGCAGGACGGGCTCGTTCTCGACGGTCGCGGCGAGGTCGTACGCCGCCAGCACCATGATCTGGTCGCGGTACTTCTTGCGCAGAGCGATCACGGCGGGCGGGCCGGTGATCGACGCCCGGTACAGGTCGGGCGCGGCATTGGGTCCGGTCTCGGGCTCGGCCCCGACCACCTCGAGGAGTTCCGCGACCAATGTCGCCTTGCTGGGGAGTTCGATCTTCGCCGAGACCCCGGTGCCCTGACCTTCCTTGGTCAGCAGCAAACGCCAGGTGCTGTCGTCGGCCACGAGGTGATCGGCGAGCGCACTCGATGCGCCCACGAGTCCGAGGATTCGCCCACGGAAGCCCTTGTCCGTGCGCAGCGCAGTGTCGAACTCCGACCAACCGGCACCGAGCGACTCGTACAACCGCACCAGGGTACGGAGCGCGAGATCGGCATTGGGGGCACGCGAGAGCGACCAGAGCAGCTCGAGGCTGTCCTCATCGGTCCATCCGAGGGTGCGCAGATCGGACGGCGCAGTTTCTTCGACCAGTCCGAGTCGGCCCGGTCCGGGTACGACGGATCTGGAAGTCGGAGGACGCACCATCTAGAACCCACCTCGGCGTGCCACAGTTTTACCCCGTCGTCAGTAATGCGACGCGAGGGTGCCCGCGCCGGCATCGGAACTACCATTCACGATCGACTAGAACGTAGCCCATGACGACGCCGTGCTGTTAAACGCCGTGCTGTCAAAGACCCAGGTAGGCCTTCAGCTCGTAGGGCGTGACGTGGCTCCGGTATTCCTCCCACTCGCGACGCTTGTTGCGGAGGAAGAAGTCGAAGACGTGCTCGCCCAGTGCTTCGGCGACCAGTTCGGAGCCTTCCATTGCGTTCAGTGCCTGATCGAGGTTGCCCGGCAGTTCCTTGTACCCCATGGCGCGACGCTCCGCGGAGGTCAGTGCCCACACGTCTTCCTCGGCCTCGGGCGGCAGGGTGTAGCCCTTCTCGATTCCGCGAAGACCGGCCGCGAGCAGCACCGCGAAGGCAAGGTACGGGTTGCAGGCCGAATCGGGGCTGCGGATCTCGACGCGACGCGAGGATGCCTTGTTCGGGGTGTACATCGGCACGCGGATCAGCGCCGAGCGGTTCGCCGGTCCCCACGACGCCGCCGTCGGTGCCTCGCCACCGCGCACGAGTCGCTTGTAGGAGTTGACCCATTGGTTGGTGACGGCGCTGATCTCGTTGGCGTGTTCGAGGATGCCGGCGATGAACGACTTGCCGGTCTCCGAGAGCTGCATCGGGTCGTCCGGGTTGTGGAAGGCGTTGGCATCGCCCTCGAACAGGCTCATGTGCGTGTGCATCGCCGAGCCGGCCTGATCGCTGAACGGCTTGGGCATGAACGTCGCGCGCACGCCCTCTTCGATGGCGACCTCTTTGACCACGTAGCGGAAGGTCATGATGTTGTCGGCCATCGACAGTGCGTCGGCGTAGCGGAGGTCGATCTCCTGCTGGCCCGGTGCGGCCTCGTGGTGGCTGAACTCGACCGAGATTCCCATCGACTCGAGCGCATCGATGGCGTGCCTGCGGAAGTTGGGGGCCGAGTCGTGCACGGCCTGGTCGAAGTAGCCGCCGTTGTCGGCCGGGGTCGGCGGTGAACCGTCCTGCGGGGCGTCCTTGAGCAGGAAGAATTCGATCTCGGGGTGCACGTAGCAGCTGAATCCGAGGTCCGCGGCCTTGCTCAACTGACGACGCAGCACGTGGCGTGAGTCCGCCCAGGACGGCGAACCGTCGGGCATGGCGATGTCGCAGAACATCCGAGCAGAGTGCTGGTGACCCTTGCTGGTGGACCAGGGCAGAATCTGGAACGTCGACGGATCGGGCTTGGCCACGGTGTCGGCCTCGGACACGCGGGCGAATCCTTCGATGGCGCTACCGTCGAAACCGATTCCCTCGTCGAATGCCCCTTCGAGCTCGGCGGGGGCGATGGCCACCGACTTGAGGTACCCGAGGACGTCGGTGAACCAGAGGCGGACGAAACGAATATCGCGCTCTTCGAGGGTCCGGAGCACGAATTCCTTTTGACGATCCATGAACGCGAGAGTAAGCAAACGGAGTTAAATCTGTGTTACATCGTGAATTCGGTCTCACTTCGTGAAACTCTCAGCGCACTTCCCAGGTGGTGAGGTAGCACGTCAGCACCGCAATCCGTCCTCCGGCGGCACCAGATCGACGAGGTAGTTCACCAACGGCTCGTCGATGCACTCGACGCCCGAGAACGCGACCGTGTGCTGGGTGCCCTCGTACGTCACCAGATCGCCGCGCAACTGACCGGCCAACTCCACACCTGCTTGATACGGCGTGGCCGGATCGTCGGTCGTCGAGACCACCACCAGCGTCGGCAGTCCCTCGACGTCGACGATGTGCGGATCGCTCGTGTTCGGCACCGGCCAGAAGGCGCACAGGTCGAGCGGCGCGTTGCCCGTCGCTCGGCCGTCGTCCAGGTACGGCGCGGCGGCGCGGAACCTGGCGTCTGCCTCGTCGGCCGCTGCGCGATCGGTGGTCGGCGGGCCGTCGACGCAACGAACGGCGTTGAACGCGTCGTCGATGTTGGTGTAGCTGCCGTCCTCGAGCCGGCCCGAGTAGGTATCGGCGAGCCGGAGCAGTGTGTCGCCTCTGCCGTCGCGCAGTTCGTTCAGGCCGGCTCGCAGCAAACGCCACAGCTGCTGCGAGTACAGCGCCTGCTGGGCGCCGGTGATCGCGTCGTCGTAGCTGAGCCCGCGGGGGTCGGTCGTCTCGGCCGGCCGGTCGATCAGCGGTTCCACCAGCGACCGGAACTGCTCGACGGCCTGCGCCGGATCGGTTCCGAGCGGGCAGGTCTCGGTCTGTGCGCAGTCCGCGGCGAACTGATCGAACGCGGTCTGGAACGCCGCACCCTGGGCGACGGCCTCGTCGACGGGTGACTGATCCGGATCGAGCGCACCGTCGAGCACCATCGCGCGCACGTTGGACGGGAATTCCTCGGCATAGGCGGTCCCGATCCGGGTGCCGTAGGAGTAGCCGATGTAGGTCATCTTCTCGTCGCCGAGAACCGCACGGATGACGTCCATGTCGCGCACCACTTCGCGGGTACCCACATGCTCGAGCACATCCGCCCCGGTCCGCTCGACGCACTGAGCGGCGTAGTCCCGATGTTCGGCCTCGGTCGCCGCGATGCCTTCGGGGCTGACGTCCACATCGGGTTCGCGACGCTCCTGGTCGACCTCCTCGGACGTCAGGCACCGCACTTCCGGCTCGGACGCTCCGATGCCACGTGGGTCGAAGCCGATGCGGTCGAATCGATCGGCGACGGCGGTGCCCTCGGCCTGCCCGGCGAGGTAGAGCCCCGACGAGCCGGGACCGCCCGGGTTCATCAGTACCGATCCGATCTTCTCGCCCGTCGCCTTCGTCCGCGAGATGGCGACCTCGATGGTCCTGCCCTCGGGGTCGGCGTAGTCCAACGGCACGGTCACCATCGCGCATTCGACGGCACTTCCGAGTTCGCTGCCGTCGGTGTTGTACCGGTCGCAGGATTCCCACTCCAGCGTCTGGGTGTAGAACGCTTCGAGGCCCGAGGGGATCGGGCCGACGGCGGATGACGATGGGGAACTGTCGGGCGCTGCGGAGTTCTCGGGTGTGGCCGTCGGCTCGGACGTGGAGCAGCCGACGGCCAACACGGCGACCGTGGACAGTGCCACGGCCGTGCTCCTGGTGCGCGTTCTCATGGCACGATCGTGCCAGGTCTTTCGAGCGCTCCGCTCGCGCTGCCGGGCGGGGACGTCGTCCGAGCACTAGCGTGGGCGCAGTGCAGGCACTTCGACTCGCCCTCGCCCAGATCAATTCCGTCGTCGGCGATCTCGCCGCGAACTCCGCAGCGATCGTCGAGTGGACGGTCCGCGCAGCCCACGACGGTGCCAACGTGGTGGTGTTTCCCGAGATGGCGCTGACGGGATACCCCGTCGAGGATCTGGCTCTGCGACCGTCGTTCGCCGCCGCGTCGGCTCGCGCTCTCACCGAGTTGGCGACCGCCCTGGACAGTGCCGGGTGCGGCGATCGCATCGTCGTGGTCGGCTACCTCGATCGCGACGCCGAGGGCTCGCGGAACAGCGCGGCAGTGATCGCCGACGGACGGGTGACGACTCGATACGACAAGCATTCGCTCCCCACCTACCGAGTGTTCGACGAGGCCCGCTACTTCGCGCCGGGATCCGGCCTGAGCATCACGACGATCAACGGCCTGCGGCTCGGTGTCGTTGTCTGCGAGGACATCTGGCAACCGGGCGGGTCCGTTCCCGCCTACGCCGCGGCCGGTGTGGACATGCTGCTCTGCCTCAATGCCAGCCCCTTCGAGCAGGGCAAGGACGAGGTGCGTCGCTCCATCGCCCGGCGGAGGGCCACCGAGATCGGCGCTCCGATCGCCTACGTCAACGTCGTCGGCGGCCAGGACGAGTTGGTGTTCGACGGAGCGAGTTTCGTCGTCGGCCCGGACGGTTCCACCTGGGGCCGCTCCCCCCAATTCGTCGAGCATCTCCTCGTCGTCGACATCGATGCCCCGGCGGCACCACATCCGGATGCCGCCGAGGTACCGGGCTGGTCCATCGACCGCGTGACGCTTCCCGACGTGGCGGTCACCGGCTGGCAGCGAGCCGAACCGTCCCTCGCAGAGATCGTCGGCACCGAGGAACAGGTGTGGGGCGCACTGGTGACCGGATTGCGGGACTACGTGCACAAGAACGGCTTCCGTTCGGTGGCCCTCGGGTTGTCCGGCGGTATCGATTCGGCGGTGGTCGCGGCCATCGCCGTCGACGCTCTCGGTAGCGATGCGGTACACGCAGTGTCGATGCCCTCGACGTACTCGTCGACTCACTCCCGCACCGACGCGGAGGACTTCGCGTCGCGCACCGGTATCCACTTCCGCGTCGAGCCGATTGCCGACATGGTCGCCTGCTACGTCGACCAGCTGCATCTGACCGGGCTCGCGGAGGAGAACATTCAGGCCCGCTGCCGAGGCATGGTGTTGATGGCACTGTCGAACAGCTTCGGTCACCTGGTGTTGGCCACAGGAAACAAATCCGAACTGGCCGTTGGCTATTCGACGATCTACGGGGATGCCGTCGGCGGCTTCGCGCCGATCAAGGACGTGCCGAAGTCGCTCGTGTGGGAGCTGGCGCGGTGGCGGAACAAGTCCGCTGCCGACCGCGGGGACATCCCTCCGATCCCCGAGTCGAGCATCGACAAGCCGCCGTCCGCCGAGCTCAGGCCGGGGCAACTCGACACCGACTCGTTGCCCGACTACGACGAGCTCGACGCCATCCTGTTCAGGTACGTCGACCACGACCAGGGCCTCGAGGACATCGTGGCGGCCGGTTTCGATGCCGCGGTGGTCGCGGACATCCTGCGCAAGGTCGACGCGTCGGAGTACAAGCGGCGTCAGTATCCGATCGGCACCAAGGTCACCTCTCGTGCGTTCGGACGTGACCGCCGCATGCCGATCACCAACGGCTGGCGGGACTACGCGGCACACGGCGGGGTGTGACGAATTGCACTGCCGGTAGCGCTCCGGCAGGTCACGCGCAGTGGCAGACTTGCCCACGTCATCACACCCCATCCCGGGGACCCGCCGAGCGGGCCTCGAGGACCAGAAAGGGACAAAGATGTCCGAAACTGCTGTGTACGGCGGGTCTGCTCAGGAAGCACCCTCCACCGCTCTGACCCGCAAGACCCGCACCCACCACCTTCTGCAGATGAAGGCCGAGGGTGAGCGCTGGGGAACGCTCACCGCCTACGACTACTCCAGCGCCCGCATCTTCGAAGAAGCAGGCGTACCTGTTCTCCTCGTCGGTGATTCGGCAGCGAACGTCGTCTACGGCTACGACACCACCGTGCCGATCACCGTCGACGAGCTTCTCCCGCTGGTCCGCGGAGTGGTCCGCGGCGCACCGCACGCCCTCGTCGTCGCAGATCTGCCCTTCGGCACGTACGAGGCCTCGCCGCAGCAGGCCCTCGAAACCGCAGTTCGGTTCATGAAGGAAGGGCTCGCGGGCGCAGTCAAGCTCGAAGGCGGTGAGCGCGTGGCCGCTCAGATCGCCGCGATCACGGCCGCGGGCATCCCGGTGATGGCCCACGTCGGCTTCACCCCGCAGAGCGTCAACACGTTGGGTGGCTTCCGCGTCCAGGGTCGCGGAGACGCCTCCGAGCAGCTGGTGGCCGACGCCATCGCAGTCCAGGAGGCGGGTGCGTTTGCCGTCGTCATGGAGATGGTTCCCGCCGACATCGCCGGCCAGGTCACCCGCAAGCTGACCATTCCGACGGTCGGCATCGGTGCGGGCAACGAATGCGACGCGCAGGTTCTGGTGTGGCAGGACATGGCCGGATACACCAACGGCAAGACCGCGAAATTCGTGAAGAAGTTCGCCGACGTCGGCGATTCACTACGGACCGCGGCAACCACGTACTTGTCCGAGGTGCGATCGGGAGTCTTCCCCGGGCCCGAACACAGCTACTGATCGTCCTCGCCTCGTCCAGGTTCGGGTGGCACACTCGGGGCCATGACAATCAGACGGGGTACGACGTCCATCGCAGGAAGAAGCGCAGTCGCAGTAGCAAGCGCGGCTGCGCTTCTCGCCGTGTTGGGGGCATGCAGTACCGACACCACCAACACCGGTTCGTCGTCCACCACGACGATTGCTCCGACCACCACGGTCACCACGCCGCCTGCGGACGCGGTGATCACCGATGCCCAGAAGCAGCAGCTGTGCACCGATCTCGAGGCGCAGCTGTCCAACTGGCGCGTTCAGGGGCCCACCCTGGGCCGCGGCGGGCTGAACATCCTGGTGCAGACCTGGGCGGCGCAGAGCGGCGTCATCAACCTGCAGGTGGTGCAGAACCGAGCGATCGTCGACGAGATCACGACGGAAACGTGCTCGGACGTGCGGGACGAGGCCATCCGTTCGCTCGACATTCCGGACCTCGCGTCCGGTCTGGTGGGCTTCTAGGATGCGGACCCTCTACCCCGAGATCGCGCCCGTCGATACCGGACACCTCGACGTCGGTGACGGCCAACAGATCTACTGGGAAGTCTCCGGCAATCCAGACGGCTCACCCGTGGTGTTCGTACACGGCGGTCCGGGCGGGGCCACCAATCCATTGCAGCGCAGGTATTTCGACCCGCAGACGTACCGAATCGTGTTGTTCGATCAGCGGGGCTGCGGGCAGTCGACCCCGCACATCGCCGACGGCGGCGATCTGTCGGTCAACACCACCGACCGGCTGATCTCGGACATGGAAAAGCTCCGGGCGCACCTGAACATCGACACGTGGTTGGTGTTCGGCGGATCGTGGGGCTCGACGCTGTCACTGGCGTACACGCAGTCGCATCGCGATCGCGTGCGGGGGCTGGTACTGCGGGGGATATTTCTGGTGCGGCCGTCGGAGATCGACTGGTACTACGGCGGCGGGGCGGGCCACATCTTCCCCGATCTGTGGGAGAAGTTTCTCGAACCCATCCCGGAGGACGAGCGCGACGGCGATCTCGTCGAGGCATATCACCGGCAGTTGATGTCCGACGACCGCGAGGCCGCAACCCGAGCTGCGGTGGCGTGGTCCACCTGGGAGGCGGCGACGAGTTACCTGCTGCCGAAATCGGATGCAGTGCAAGACAACTCGGACCCGCGGTTCGCCCTGGCATTCGCCGGTATCGAAAACCACTACTTTCGCAACAATTGCTTTCTCGAAGAGAACCAATTGCTACGTGACGCCCCTCTGCTCGACGGTATTCCTGGCGTCATCGTGCAGGGCCGCTACGACGTCGTGTGCCCGGCAACGAGCGCGTGGGCGCTGCACAAGGCCTGGCCCTCAGCAGATCTGGTGATCGTCGACGATGCCGGCCATTCTGCAGCCGAGCCCGGCATCGTGCATCACCTCGTCGAAGCAACGGATCGTTTCAGGCAGTGACGGCCGGGTAGTCGAATCGGACTGTGCGCGAGTCGGTGTCGGCCCGGGTCAACCGGACCTTCACCGACTCCCCCGCGGGCGGTTCTCCGTCGCACTTTCCGAGAACGATCGGCTGTGACACCAACACCTCGGCGTCGCGCTTGCCCTCGGCACCGCGCAGCACGACCGCCGAGAATTGCTCGCCCACTCGGTCTTTCAATACGTGCGCTTCGGTGAGGTCGATGCAGGCGCGGTCCACCTTCGAGGCCGCGGAATCCGATCCGCGCATGATGGCGGGCAACTCCGGCAATGCCTGCGCCGCCCAGTCCGGTACCGGCGCTCCTGCCACGACGGCCAGGCACACCTCGGTGGCGAAGCGATCGGACAACCGGCGCAGTGGTGCCGTCACGTGCGCGTACGGCGCGCCGATTCCCGAATGCTCGACCGATGTACCGGTGTCCAACGGGTTCGTTGTGCGGTCGAATGCGAGGTAATCCGCACCGCGCAACAGGCCGGTCGCCTGAGTCATCATCGCCAGCGTCGACGGCTCGTCGGTGGGTAAACCGGCCAGCACTGCCCCGGCGGATGCGCCTGCGGGCCAGTCGATTCCGAGTGCTTGTGCGGTCTTCTTCAGTGTGTCCACCGATTCGGACGAGGCAGGCGGTAGGGTGCGGACGATGCCGATTCCGGCATCGAGCATGATCCTGGCGGCGCACATTCCCGTCAGCAACGATACTTCGGCATTCCACCCGTCGACTGCAGTGCGTGGTTGCAGGACGATGCGCCAGCCCTGCCCGTCGGGCACCACCTCCTGCTCGGGCAGGGTGATGTCGACGGCTCCGCGCCGTCTGGCTGCAGCTGCGCGCTGGGCCCCGAATTCGGCCAGCGCTGCGATGGACGGGTGCGGTGTCCCCGCGTCCACGTCGGCCTGCACTCCGGCGTAGTCGAGACGGGCGGTCGATCGAACGAGCGCGCGGGTGACAGTCCACGCGGCCGCCTCGCCGACGTCGTCGAGTTCGATGGTCCACAGCGCGGCGCAGCGAGTCTGCCCCTCGAGCAGGCTGCCCGAGCCTTCGGACAGCTCTCGTGGATGCAACGGCACGGATCCGTCGGGCAGGTAGAACGTCTGGCCGCGTCGACGAGTTTCGGCGTCGAGCGCTCCCCCGGGCGTCACCAGTGCGCCCACGTCGGCGATCGCGTAGTGCACCACCAGCCCGTTGGACGTCTTCTCGATGTGTACGGCTTGGTCGAGGTCCTTCGAGCCGGGCGGGTCGATGGTGACGAACGGGATGTCGGTTCGGTCGATTCTGCTGTCGGCGTGCAGGTCTCGGGCTTCGACCGCCTCGCGCATCACGTCCTCGTCGAACGCTTCGGTCAGTGCGAACTCGGATCTGATGGCCTCGAAGTCGAAGCCCGGGGCCCTCAGCCGGGTGAGCAGCACCGTCAGTTGTTCCAGTCGTCTTCGGAATCGGCGGCCTTGTTGCGCGCCGCAGCAATCTTCAGCGCCTGCTCCGCGGTGGCCTTGTCCGGATACGGGCCCATACGGTCGAGGGCGTTGGTCTGCTTGCCCTGTACGACCTGCTTGGTGCTGATGTCGTAGTACCAGGAGGTGTCGTCGTCGGTCATGACTTCCAGTGTGCCCCATGGAGCGACGGCGTAGGAGAACTGCGGAAGAAATTGTGAGTGCGAACGAGTCGGCCTGTAAGCCGGATCCTGTCTGCCGTTCCTGCTTTCGCAGGTTCGACGTCGACGACCATCCATCTGGGCACACCGTTGCCGGGTACCTCGAGCAGTCCACCCGCAGGCTCGGGCGAGCAGCCCTCGAGCACCTGCGCAGCTGCACCACTTTCGTGGTGCAGCCTTCGACCTTGCTCCGGGCGGGGTTTACCTAGCCATCCCAGTCACCTGGGATGCTGGTGCGCTCTTACCGCACCGTTTCACCCTGACCTGCAGTTCGATTCCGAAGAACCGATCCGCAGGCGGTCTGTTTTCTGTGGCACTGTCCCGCGAGTCACCTCGGGTTGCCGTTAACAACCGCCCTGCTCTGTGGAGTCCGGACTTTCCTCGGCTCGAAGCGCGACGACACTCGTTCGCCGGTCCTCCGAGCCGCAGCCGTCCGGCCAACTCGTTCGCGGTTGCGTACTCTACTCGGCGCTCCTCGCCCGCCGGTAACCGAACTACAGTTCCTCCCATGAGCGAATGGGTCGTGTTGCTGCGCGGCATCAACGTCGGTGGCATCAACATCAAGATGGCCGATCTCCGCGTGGCTCTGACATCGGCCGGCTTCACCGATGTTCGGACCGTTCTGGCGACCGGCAATGTCCTGCTCGGCTCTCCGCTGACTGCCGCCTCGGTGAAGGCACAAGTGGAGAACACGCTGGCCAAGGCGTTCAGCTACCAGGCCTGGGTTGTCGTACTGGACGTGCCGACACTTCGGGCGATCGTCGAGTCCTACCCGTTCGACGCCGAACGAGAAGGCTGGCATCCTTATGTGGTGTTCGGTAGCGATGATAGCCATTTGACCGAATTGTCCGCTCTTGCAGACGAACTCGACCCCGAGCTCGAAAGGATCGCCGAGGGGAACAGCGTGCTGTACTGGGAGGTGTGCAAGGGCAGCACCACCGACAGCACGTTCGGGAAAGCCACGGCGAAAGCCAAGTACAAGGCCACGACCACCACGCGAAATGTGCGCACGCTCGTGAAGATTCTCGCGTGACCGTTCTCGCCGCGGCATTGGTCGCTGCTGTACTCGTTTTTGCGATCGTGCGACCCCGCGGTCTGCCCGAGATCGTGGCCGCACTTCCGGCTGCGGCGGTCGTTCTTCTCGTCGGCCTCGTCAGCCTCGACGCCGCACGCGAGCAGGTGCTCGAACTCGCTCCGACCGTGGTGTTTCTGGCATTCATTCTGATCCTGGCGCATCTCTCGGACGCGCTCGGCGTGTTCACCTGGATTGCGGCGAAGCTGCGACGAGGCGCGAAGGGCAGCCCCCGCAGACTATTGGCACTCGTGTTCGCAGCAGCCGCATCGACCACGGCTGTACTGAGCCTCGACGCCACCGTGGTGCTGCTGACGCCGGCCATCATCGGTGCTGCGCGCATCCTGGGGATGTCGCCGCGTCCACACAGTTACGCCACTGCGCACCTGTCCAATTCGGCGTCGACGCTGCTACCCGTGTCGAACCTGACCAACCTCCTTGCCTTCGCCGCGACCGGACTGACCTTCCTGCACTTCACCGCAGTGATGGCGCTGCCCTGGATTTTTGCGGTGGCCATCGAGTTGGCGGTATTCCTGATCTTCTTCCGCAAGGATCTGACCCGCACCGCCCCACCACCGGAGAGCACGACCCAGCAAAGCGCCGACGACGTCCCCGCACCGCGTACCACGCTCGCAATCCTCGCCGCGACACTTGTCGGCTTCGCGGTGGCAGGGCTGTTCGACGTCGAACCGTTCTGGGTGGCCGCGGTGGGATCGATTGCGCTTGCGATCCCGGCACTTCGAGGTCGGCGCACCACGCCACGCGCAATTCTGCGCGGTGCCGATCTGCCGTTCTGTGGCTTCGTTTTCCTACTCGGCATCGTCGTCCTCGGCGTGACGACGGGACCGATCGGCGACTGGCTGACGCGAATCCTGCCGTCCGACACCACCTTCACGTCGCTCCTGGCCGCGGCGGCCATTGCGGCGGTGGCGTCGAACATCGTCAACAACCTGCCCGCCACGCTGCTGCTCCTGGCAGCGTTCGGAGCCGACGCTCCCCCGGCGCTGTTGTTGGCGATGGTGATCGGCGTGAATCTCGGGCCCAACCTGACCTACGTCGGGTCGCTGGCAATCATGCTGTGGCGACGCGTCGCATCGGCCAACGACGACCCGGCAGATCTGCGCACCTTCACGGTGTTGGGCATCATCACGACGCCGCTGACCATCGTCGGTGCCGTCGCGGGCCTGTGGCTTGCGCTGCAGATCTGACCCTTGCCATGCGGCTCGTGAACCGAACAGGCGAGTCCCGACACCTGCCGGGTAAGGCCGTCGGCGGACCTGCTCGACAATCGGCGCGGAGTCAGGTCAAGCGTCGTGTGCGGAGTGTCGAGACCGTCAGGCCCACACCGAACACTGCGGCGCCGATCACCGCTCCCATCACCGGCAACAGCAGCCCCGCCTGCACGGTGTCGAACAACGGCGGACCGCCGTAGATGTCCAGACGCGCAGCGCCGGTCGGCCCGAGGTCGTCGAAAGAGGGATCCGTGACCATCCTGATGCGGATTTCGGGAGGTTGGCTTCGTGCCCACCATGCTGCCCCTGCGCCGACGATGCTTCCCGCCACGAGTGGGGCCACCACAAGCGTCAGCCGACCGGTCTTTCGGCGGAGACGGAACCATTCGACAGCGACCGACACGACGGTGCCGATCACAAGAGCGGCAATCGGCGCGACCCACGTAACCGGCCACCACGGCGGACCCGACACGTATTGCACCCAGTCGTACACGCGGAAGTACCCAGTGTCACCCGAAGCCACAGGCGGTGGTGAATCCGCATCGATCCACGTCCGCGTCACCCCGTACCGCCACCCGAACGCGACTGCCAGACCGGCAACGGCCGACGCGATCGATGCCAGGACAATCCAGCGCGCCGCCGCAGGCTCGCGAATACTGTTCTCGGACATGCGAACCGCGTCCTCCGTCGATGCTCCGAAAAGCTCAGGTCAGTCGTCCCAGGTGCGAGGTGTCGTTCACCAATCGCACCGAAGCCCCGCCGTCGGGGTAGAACTCGGCGATGCTCAGCGACGCCAGGTCGAGGTGCAGTCGATAAAGCAGCGACGGGCCGACGTCGAGTGCGAGTTGAAGCAGCATCTTGATCGGCGTGACATGGGTGACCACCAGCAGGGTTTTTCCGGCGTACTCGGTGAGCAACTGGTCGCGGGTCGCTTCGATACGCGCGCGCACGGCGTCGAAGCTCTCCCCGTTCGGCGGTGCGACGGAGGTGTCTCCGCGCCACGCCTTGTGGCCCTCGGGGTGACGTTCCATGGCCTCGGTGAACGTCAGTCCTTCCCAGTCACCGAAGTCGGTCTCGATGAGACCGTCGACGGTGGTGACGGGCAATCCCAGGCGGTCGGCTGTCGCCGAGGCGGTCTGTTGCGCGCGCGCCAGTGGCGAGGCCACGATGGCGTCGATATCTGTTCGTGAGCCGAGAACCGTTGCGGCAGAATCTGCTTGACGTCGACCCAGTTCGGTCAGATCCGGATTGCCACGACCGGAATACCGGCGGTCGACCGACATCGGGGTCTGTCCATGGCGCAACAGCAGCAGTCGGGTGGGTTCTCCCATGGCACCGGTCCAGCCGGGCGACTCGGTCTTCTTCGCAACCGGCTCGGCATCGGGCAATTCCGTCAGGTCCACACCCTCGGCCGCGGCGTCCATCGCCTCGTTGGCCAGCGCATCCGCGTGCGAGTTCTGCGCACGCGGAATCCACTCGTAGGTGACGGAATCGAAGCCGCGAGCCAGGTCGGCCGCCTTTCGCTGAAGCGGAATCATGTCCGGATGCTTCACTTTCCAGCGCCCGGACATCTGTTCGACGACCAGTTTGGAGTCCATCCGGACGGCAACCTCACGAGCCCCGACATCGCGTGCCGCGCTCAGAGCCGCGATCAGGCCGTTGTACTCGGCGACATTGTTGGTGGCGACGCCCAGCGATGCCCGACGCTCGGCGAGAACCTGCGAACGATCGGCGCTGAACACCACTGCGCCGTACCCGGCCGGGCCGGGGTTCCCGCGCGATCCACCGTCGGCCTCGGCGACGACCCTCGATACCTGGCTCAAATTCCGGATTCCTTGGTGCGCACCAGGATTGCGTTGCATTCGGAGCAGCGAATCAACGCATCGGCCGGCTTGTTGGCGATGCTGGCGATCTCGTTGCGATCGAGCTCGATTCGGCATGCCCCACAGCGGCGAGCCTGCAGCAACGCCGCACCGCGGCCGGTGAGCGCGCGCTGCTTCTCGTAGAGCGCAAGCAGATCCGCGGGCAATCCCGAGACCAACGATTCGCGTCGCTCGGCGCTGCGATTCTCGGCGACGTCGAGGTCTGCGACGGCGTCGTCGCGGCGGCGGCCGGCGTCTACCAATTCGTCCTCGATCTGCGTGAGCTGCGCACCGGCGTGCTCGTAGTCCCGTTCGCTGGCCTCACGCTGCTCCATGACCTCGAGCAGTTCCTCCTCGAGGATGCCCTGACGACGTTCGAGGCTGCCGAGTTCGTGCTGCAGCTCGGTCATCTGCTTCGGCGCGATGGTGCCGCTCTCGAGCATCTTCTTGTCGCGGGCCTCGCGTTGCCGAACCGCGTCGACCTCGCCTTCGAGTTTGCGGATGTCCCGATCGAGGTCGTCCATCGAGATCTGCACCGTCACCGCGGCGTCCTTGCGGGTGGTGCGCTCGGTCTCGAGCTTGTCGACCTCCTGCTGCTCGGGGAGGCTCTTGCGGCGGTGGGCGATCTGCGAGAGTTCGGTATCCACACCGGCCAATTCGAGCAGCGAGGCCTGGACTTTGGGATCGACGTTCACGCTTGATGACTCCTGCGACTATGGAAGTTGGTTCCGATCACCCTACCGGCTCTACGTCAGTGCGAGCGCAGGATACAAGCCATCGGGGTCGTTTCTGCAGGCTCCACTCCTGCCCCGCAGCCGGTCACAGCGTCCACGGGTCCGTACGCACGTCGGTGACCCGGCTGCGCCACCCGTCCGTGTCACCGAACGCGGCGTCGACGATGCTGCGCGCCTGTTCGCACCAAGGGAACTCCGAGGCCCAGTGCGCGGTGTCGATCACCGCGGGCCCGCCTGCGCGCAGGTGCTCGTCGACAGGGTGGTGGCGCAGATCCGAGGTGACGTACACATCGGCGTCGGTGCGCGCCACCGTCGCCAAGAAGGAGTCACCCGCTCCCCCGCACATCGCAACCACCGAGACCGTGGCCTCAGGATTTCCTGCAGCGCGTACTCCCCACGTCGTAGTGGGCAACGCCTCGCGGACGACCTCGGTGAATTCGCCCAGTGTCATCGGATTCGGCAGCTTTCCGATGCGGCCCAGGCCGGTGCACGACGGCAGAGCCGCGGATTCGAAGACGTCGAACGCGGGCTCCTCGTACGGGTGTGCCCGACGCATCGCCGAAAGCACCTGAGCACGTAGACCTTTGGGGGCAACAACTTCGATGCGATCCTCCGCCTCGGTGTGCACCTCTCCCAGAACACCGAGCGTCGGGTGTGCGTTCGGGCCCGGACGGAATTGGCCGAGACCCGCACTCTGCCAGCTCGCTTCGCTGTAATCGCCGATCTGCCCGGCTCCGGCGTCGAACAGGGCCTGTCGCACCGCGGCCGAGTCGGCGGTCGGCACGAAGACCACCCACTTGTCTTGTGCGGGAGAAGGAATGGGGTCGAGGGGCCGGGTGTCGATCACCCCGAGCGCGGATGCGAGTGCGTCGGAGACGCCGGGATCGGCGGAGTCGGCGTTGGTGTGGGCGGTGAACAGCGCGCAGTCGGCTTTGATCAGGCGGTGGATCACCGATCCCTTCGCGGTGTCGGCCGCGACGGTGTCGACGCCTTTGAGCAGTAAGGGATGGTGGGCGACGATGACATCGGCACCCCAGGCGATGGCGTCGTCGACCACTGCATCGGTGACGTCGACCGTGTAGACAACCTGCTGCACAACAGCTTCGGGATCTCCACACACCAGGCCGACCGAGTCCCAGCTCTCCGCCAGACGGGGTGGGTACGCGTCGTCGAGTACCTCGATGACGTCTGCCAGTGTCACTGCCATGTTCGCTGCTCTCCTCACAGAACGGTGTTCAACGCGTCCACCAGTATGTCGATCTGCTGCGAGTCCCGTACCGCGACGCGCAGGTAGTGACGGTCGAGCCCTGGGAACGTGTCTGCGCGCCGCACCGCGATACCCATGGTGCGCAGGCGTTCTCGAACCAAATCGGCATCCTGGACGCGCACCAACAGAAACGGCCCCCGGGCCGGGCCTGCGACAAAGAGGCCAAGAGCCTCGAGTCGCTGGGTCATCGCGATGCGGTCACGGTGGATGCGCTCGGATTCGGCGCGTGCTCGATCGACGGCGAACGGTTCGGTGCAGGCGCGGATCGCTTCGATTTGCAGACTTCCCAGGGGCCAGTGTGCGCGGCCGTGCTGCAGTCGCGCGAGGACATCGGGGTGGCCTAGTGCGTATCCGCATCGCAATCCCGCCAGCGCCCACGTCTTCGTCAGGCTCCGCAGAACCAGCACGTCGTCCAGGCTCTGTGACGCCACCGATTCCCCCGCCCCGAGGACGGCGTCGGCGAAGGCCTCGTCGATCACCAGTGTGCGGCCGGATCCACGCAGACTCAGCACCGCCTCGCGTGGGTGCAGAACCGATGTGGGGTTGGTCGGGTTGCCGAGGATCACCATGTCGGCGGCGTCGGGCACGAGCGTCGGATCGAGCTCGAACGGCGGGGGCAGGATCACTCGGTGCACCGGGATGCCCGCCTGCTCGAGCACCCAGTCGGGCTCGGTGAACGACGGGTGGATCGTGGCCGCCAGCTTCGGCTCGAGGCGCGGCAGCATCGAGAAACCCTCGGCACCACCGCTGAGCAGCAACACCTCGTCCGGTGAGCGGCCGTGGTGTGCGGCAACCTGCTCGCGCGCGGCCTTCTCCGCAGCCAGAGAAGGATACGAACCCAACGAACTCAGTGCCGCACTCAGCCGATCGCGAAGCCAGGCCGGCGGACCGTCGCCCCGCACGTTGACGGCGAAGTCGACGAATCCGGAATCGACCTCGACGTCTCCGTGGTGACGGAGTAGCGCATCGGGATCGGCAGCTGTGTCGGACATCGCGACGAGCGTAGCCGCGCCGTCACCGAACAGCCCGCACCGATAGGCTTCGACCATGTCTGCCGATGCTCCCGCGTCCGTTGTCCTGTTCGATCTCGACGGGACGTTGACCGATTCCGCACCGGGAATTCATGCCGGTTTTCGCCACGCATTGGCGTCGGTGGACGCTCCCGAACCGACCGAGGAACAGCTGTCGATGGTCGTCGGACCACCCCTGATCGACACGTTGCGCGGCCTCGGCCTGGACGAGGATGCGGCGCAGCGTGCACTGGCGGCTTATTTCGAGCGCTACGACGAGCGGGGCTGGGCCGAGAACACCGCGTTCGACGGTATCGAGTCGGTGCTGACGCGATTGCAGGATCGCGGCGTCCGCCTCGGTGTGGCGACGTCGAAGTCGGAGCGATTCGCCGTTCGGATTCTGGACCACTTCGGCCTGTCGCGGTACTTCGAGTTCATCGGCGGTGCCAGCAACGACGGCACCCGACGGGCGAAGTCCGATGTGATCGCGCACTCGCTGACCAATCTCGGCATCGAACCGATCGAACACGCCGAGGGCGGCACGGCCGGGGTGATCATGATCGGTGATCGTGACCACGACGTGCACGGTGCCGCTCGATTCGGCATTCCCACGGTGTACGTGGAGTGGGGCTACGGCGTCGACGGCGAGAGCGACGACGCCGCGTTCACCGCGTCGAGCATGGACGAACTGGCCACCGTGCTGGAGCAGAACACGGCGGCCGTGCGATGACCGAGCCACTGCACGTGACATTCGTGTGCACCGGCAATATCTGTCGATCGCCGATGGCCGAGAAGGTCTTCGCTGGTCATCTGCGCGACGCCGGTCTGAGCGAGGCGGTGCGTGTCTCGAGCGCCGGGACCGGTGGTTGGCATGTGGGCGACGGCGCAGATCCCCGAACCGTCGCCGAGCTCGATGCCCACGGATACGACAGCGAGCACGCGGCGGCGCAGGTCGGGCCGGATCATCTGGCGGCAGATCTGATCGTCGCTCTCGATACCGGGCACGCGCGCGCCCTGCTGCAGCTCGGTGCTCCGGCAGATCGTATCGCGTTGCTGCGGTCGTTCGACCCCGATGCCGACGACTCGTCGGTGGCCGATCCGTACTACTCGTCCGATTCGGCGTTCACCGAGGTGCGCGAGCAGATCGAAGGTGCCGTTCCCGGCTTGCTGGACTGGACACGGTCTCGGCTCCCACGCTGACCCGGCTACCGTGGTGGAGTGGACAAGTTAGCGTTCTTGCTGCGACCCAAGTGGTTGGTGCTGGCTGCGGTGGTGCTGGCCTTCGCGTTCCTGTGCTTCAGCGTGCTCGCTCCGTGGCAGTTGGGGAAGAACACCTCGACCTCCGAGCGCAACGATCTGATCACCCGATCAATCGACGCGGATCCGGTCCCGATCTCGGACGTTCTCACAGCCAACGGCTTTCCGGCCGAGGACGAGTGGCGTCGGGTCATCGCACCCGGGTCCTACGTCGCAGATTCCGACGTCCTGGTGCGGCTGCGCAGCATCCGTGATCAGCCCGCATACGAGGTCATCACCCCGTTCGTCATCGACGGCGGGCCCACCGTGCTGGTCAATCGTGGGTACGTGCTGCCGGTGGAGGGAACCAGAGCGCCCGAGTTCGAGGCAGCCCCCACCGGTGAGGTGACGCTGAACGCACGGGTACGTCAAGCCGAGGGCACTTCGCGCGAGCCCGTCGAGGACGACGGTCGGCTGCAGGTCTACAACATCAACCCGGAACAGATCGGCGCAGCGGTCGGAGTCGACGCCATCGACGGATACCTGCAGCTCGACGACGCTCAGCCGGGCGGTCTCGGCTTGATCGAACTGCCACAGACCGACGCGGGCCCCTATCTGTCCTACGGTCTGCAGTGGCTGGCGTTCGGCATCATGGCACCGCTGGGTCTGGCGTATTTCGCTCGGGCGGAGATACGGGAACGCCGCAATGCACGTGCACAACTCGCGGACGCGATGTCCGGCGAGCCGGATACCGAGCCCGTGGACGAGGCCGGTCCCGACGAGGAAGAAGAATTCACGCTGCCCACGCGCCGCGAGAAGCGAGCCAGGGCACGCGCGGGGTCACGCCCGACGACGCCGTCGGATCCTCGCCTGGCCGATCGCTACGGCAAGAATCGCTGACGCGACAGCGGACAGTTCTTGCACTCGGCTCGACAGTGCGACCGATCGACGAAGATCACGTGCGGTCGGCGCGGGTCCGTCACCGAGTGTCGGCCTGATCTCGACGCCGTGTCGGTACTGCGTTCTACCGCCGAGCTGCAGCCCGAGTGCCCCGGCAGCCGACGCCTCCGCAACACCTGCGTTGGGGCTGGGGTGCTGGGCGGCGTCGCGTCGCCACATCCTCAGGGCTCGGGCGGGCGAACCCTGCACCGAGGGAGCTGCGACAACCGTCGCCACGCCGGTGACGCGAGCCGGTAGCAGGTTCAGAACGTCGTCGATTCGCGCTGCGGCCCAACCGAAGCGCAGATACTTCGGAGACCGGTAGCCGACCATCGCGTCGAGCGTGTTGCTCGCTCGATAGGCCAGAATTCCCGGTACCCCGGCCAGTGCTCCCCACACCAGCACGCCGACCGTCGCATCGGAGGTGTTCTCCGCGATGGACTCCAGTGCGGCGCGTGCGAGACCGTCGGAGTCGAGTGGTTCCGGATCTCGACCGCACAGTGAAGGCAGCAGTGCGCGCGCGCTCTCGAGGTCGTCTTCGTCGAGGTGGTCGGCCATCTGCCGGCCCACCTTCGACAGGGACGTGCCTCCGAGCGCGGCCCAGGTAGCGGCCGCAACCAAGGCCACCTCAGCAGGTGCACCCACACGACCGGCCATGCGACTCGACGCGATGCCGAGTGCGGTCACCGAGCCGATCAGCGCGACCGCATGGACCACGCCCGAGGCTCGACTGTCGCGGTAGAGGGCGTGTTCGACGCGCAGTGCCGTGGTGCCGAATCCTGCAACCGGGTGCCAGCGTTGCGGGTCTGCGAACACTCGATCGAGGCCGTAGCCGACCAGTAAGCCGATCGCTCGGGGGTGTGTCCACATCCCACGAATCTTGCCAACCGCACACCGGAGTCAGGACACCGGAGTGTCAGGCCCAGCGGTGACGGTAGGCACCTGCCAGTTGACGGTTGCGAAAATCGATGTCGCTTCCGTCGTTGAGCAAGGCGATTGCCATTCCTACGAAGCCGACTGCTGCCATTACGAACATCGTCATGATTCCCCCAGAATCTCGTGTGGATCCGCCGAGCGGATGCGGGCGTAACAGATTGTTACCCGCGAGTAAGGCGATTCCCACGCCTTTGAGGTCGGCGTCACGTGTGTCCGTGGTCACGAGACGCGCGTCTCATCCGAACGCCCAAATGTCAACGGCCACCGACACTCTCGGGATGTGCGTTTGTCCCGTCGTTACTGCGGCACAGGAAACAGATGCTGTTCGTCTGTCACGACCGACCGGAGAAATTCGTCGACGGCCTTCACCCGCGCGAGACCGGTCAGCTCTCGCGGCACCACCGTCCAATACGTCCGCTCGACCGAGACGACGCCGGGCAGCACCGACGTGAGGGCCTCGTCCGGCTCTCCGATATAGCTGGGCAGAGGCGCAATCCCCACACCGGATCTCGCCGCGATCCACTGCCCGGTGATGTTGTTGGTCTGAATCTGCGCGCGGCCCTCCGGCAAGATCGCATCCAGGATGCGCAGCGGTGCCACATCGAGCAGCGCGTCCACGTACGAGATCAGCGTGTGTTCACGCAGATCGTCGACGGTCCGGATCGGCGACATCGCGGCGAGATACTCGGCGGAAGCGTAGAGCTCGAGGGAGTACGTCGCCAACCTGCGAGTCACGACGAACCTCGGCGACGGCCGCTCCAACGTGATTGCGATGTCGAACTCCCTGGTAGCCAACGAGTTGTGTTCGGTGGCGGTGACCAGTTCGATGTCGAGATCAGGGTGCTTGTCTCTGAGCACGCCCAGTTTCGGTGTCAGCACGAACGCTCCGAAACCGTCCGGCGCTGCGATGCGCACGGTCCCTCGCAGCGAACCGGTATCGGAGGTCTGGTCCTCGAACGCCGCGATCAGTGTCGATTCGACGGTCTCGGCATACGCGACGAGGCGTCGACCCGCCTCGGTCAGTCGCCAACCCGACGGCGTTCTGTCGAACAGGCGCTGCCCGGCCGATTTCTCGAGCGCCGTGATGCGCCGACCGACGGTGGTGTGGTCCACACCGAGAGTGTGCGAGGCGTCGGTCAAACGCCCGGTCCTCGACACTTCGAGGAAGTAGCGGAGATGGTCTGCATTGAACACCCGCCGAGACTATCGCCGGTGTGCATTTCTGCACAGCGATCTGCGGTTTTGGCCTTTGACATGTGCATCTGTACAAGTGAGACTCGAGACACACCGATGGAAGGATCGAACGTTGACCGACGTCATTGCGCACTGGCTCGATGGAAAGACTTATTCCGGAACCTCCGACCGGACCGCCCCGGTCACCAACCCCGCCACCGGCGAGGTCACCGGCACGCTCAGCCTGGCCGACACCGGGGACGCCCGCGCGGTCATCGACGCCGCGGCGGCCGCATTTCCGGCGTGGCGCGACACCTCCCTCGCCAAGCGCACCTCCATCCTGTTCTCGTTCCGAGAGCTGTTGAACGCGAAGAAGAACGAGCTCGCCGCCATCATCACCGCCGAACACGGCAAGGTTCTCTCCGACGCTCTGGGTGAGATCGGCCGCGGCCAGGAGGTCGTCGAATTCGCCTGCGGCATGGCGCATCTACTCAAGGGCGGATACACCGAGAACGCGTCGACCGGGGTCGACGTCTACTCGATCCGTCAACCGCTCGGACCGGTCGGCATCATCTCGCCCTTCAACTTCCCCGCCATGGTCCCGATGTGGTTCTTCCCCATCGCCATCGCGGCAGGTAACACCGTCGTCCTCAAACCCTCCGAGAAGGATCCGAGTGCCAGCATCTGGTTGGCGAAACTGTGGGCCGAGGCGGGACTGCCCGACGGCGTGTTCAACGTGCTGCAGGGCGACAAGGTGGCCGTCGACGAGCTCCTCGAGAACAAGAAGATCAAGTCGATCTCCTTCGTCGGCTCGACCCCCATCGCCCAGTACGTGTACTCCACCGGCACCGCCCACGGAAAGCGCGTCCAGGCCCTCGGCGGTGCCAAGAACCACGCCGTCGTCCTCCCCGATGCAGATCTCGACCTCGCCGCCGACGCCATGGTCAACGCGGGCTTCGGCTCCGCAGGCGAACGGTGCATGGCCATCTCCGCCCTCGTCGCCGTCGGGAACATCGCCGACGAACTCGTCGCGAAGATCGCCGAGCGCACCACACCGTTGGTCACCGGCGACGGCACCCGCGGGGCAGACATGGGACCGCTCGTCACCAAGGCCCACCGTGACAAGGTCGCCTCGTACGTCGATGCAGGCGAAGCCGCCGGCGCCACCCTTGTCGTCGACGGCCGCACCGTCCAGCCCGACGGTGGCACCGACGGATTCTGGCTCGGCCCCACCCTCATCGACCACGTGACTCCCGACATGAGCATCTACACCGACGAGATCTTCGGACCCGTCCTGTCGGTAGTTCGCGTCGAGACCTACGACGACGCGCTTCGGCTGATCAACGACAATCCCTACGGCAACGGCACTGCCATCTTCACCAACGACGGTGGGGCGGCACGCCGCTTCCAGAACGAGGTCGAGGTCGGCATGGTCGGCATCAACGTCCCCATCCCGGTTCCCATGGCGTACTACAGCTTCGGTGGCTGGAAGAACTCCCTCTTCGGTGACAGCCACGCCCACGGCACCGAGGGTGTCCACTTCTTCACCCGCGGCAAAGCCGTCACCAGTCGCTGGCTCGATCCCAGCCACGGCGGCATCAACCTCGGCTTCCCTGAAAACAGCTGAGCCCCCCAAGACAGCTAGCGAAGGAGCACACCATGGTTGCCAACATCTCGTTTCCTCGGTTCCTCAAGCTGGGCGGCGGTGCCGTCGAAGAGCTGGGGACGGTGCTGACCGATCTCGACGTGTCACGGCCGTTGCTCGTCACCGATGCGTTCATGGCCGGTAACGGCTCGGCGGATCGTTTGATGAAGATCATGACCGAAGCCGGCAAGACGCCGGCTTTGTTCTCCGGCACCGTTCCGGATCCGACGACCGATTCGTTGGTCGCGGGACTCGACGCGGTGCAGCAACATTCGGCCGATTCGATCATCGGGTTCGGCGGCGGCAGTCCGATGGACACGGCCAAGGCACTGGCCATTCTCGCGGTGCAGGGCGGCACGATGCGGGACTTCAAGGCTCCCGTGCTGTCGACAGGCCCGGCTCTGCCCATCATCGCCATTCCCACCACGGCCGGAAGTGGTTCGGAGGCAACTCAGTTCACCATCATCACCGATGTCGCCTCGGACGAGAAGATGTTGTGCCCCGGCCTGTCGTTCCTGCCGATCGCCTCGATCATCGACTTCGAGTTGACGATGTCGATGCCGGCGCGCTTGACGGCCGATACCGGTGTCGATGCACTCACCCACGCCATCGAGGCGTATGTCAGCAAGAAGGCCAACCCCATTTCCGACGGTTTGGCGCTCAGTGCGATTCGCACGATCGGGACGTCGTTGCTGCGGGCCTATCGGGACGGCGACGACCGGCAGGCGCGCAAGGCGATGATGCATGCCTCGACGCAGGCGGGAATGGCGTTCTCCAATGCCAGCGTCTGTTTGGTGCACGGTATGAGTCGACCGATCGGCGCGCATTTCCATGTGGCGCACGGGCTTTCCAACGCGATGCTGTTGCCTGCCGTCACGGCATTCTCGATCGACGGGGCCCAGTCGCGTTACGCCGACTGCGCACGCGCACTGGGCGCGGCGTCGGAAAGCGACTCGGATCAGCTTGCCGGTGGCAAGTTGCAGGACGCCATCGTCACACTGTGCCGTGAGGTGGAGGTTCCGACGCCGGAGACCTTCGGTATCGACAAGGCGAAGTGGGACGGGCTGTTGCCGCTGATGGCCGAGCAGGCGCTCGCGTCGGGCAGCCCAGGCAACAATCCGATCGTGCCGACGGCCGAGCAGATCGTCGATCTGTACCAGCAGGTGTACGCGGGAGTCCAGTAGGACTCACTCCGATGCGCGGGCGGCGACACTGTCGCGCCGCGCATTTCGGCGTTGAACCACGATTCCTCCGATCACGGTCACTGCCGCCAGGATGGCCGAGAGCAGGATCGACGACCGCTGTTCCGGCCGCACCACCATCATCACCAGGACGAACACGATGAATCCGATGGCAAGATAGGTCAACCACGGGTACAGCCACATCCGAACCGCAGGGCGTTCGCCGTCGCGGTCGAGGTGACGCCGCAACACCAGCTGACTGCTGGCGATGGCGAGGTAGACGAACAGCGCGACGGCACCGGTGGTCGCCAGCAGGTAGGTGAAGAGTTTCTCGGGCAGGATGTAGTTACCGACCACCGCGAGGAACCCGAGCACCATCGAGGCGATCACCGCAACCCACGGCACACCGTTCGTGGTGATCTTCTTGACCGCCCTGGGTGCGTCGCCTCGATCGCCGAGCGAATACAGCATGCGCGACGCGGTGTAGAGCGCCGAATTGAGGCACGAGGCAACCGCAGTCAGAATGACGATGTCCATGATGGTCTCGGCGTGCGGGATCCCCATCTTGGACAGGACGAACTGATACGACCCCGTGTTGGGATCCAGTTCGTTCCACGGCACCAACGCGACGATGACGAATATGGAACCGAAGTAGAAGATCGAGATTCGCCAGATGACAGAGTTCGTGGCGCGGGTTATTCCCTTGGCAGGGTCCTTCGATTCGGCAGCAGCGATGGTGACGATCTCCGAGCCCATGAACGAGAACATCGTCGTCAGCATGGCCGCGATCACCGCGCCGAAGCCCAGCGGCATGAAGCCACCCGAGGCCCAGAGTTGGTCCACACCACTGACTTCCGAGTCGGGTAGCAACCCGAAGATCGCCGCGATCCCGAGGCCGATGAACGCGATGATGGCCACGACCTTCACCAGGGCAAACCAGAACTCGAACTCGCCGTAGTTGCCGACGCTGATCAGGTTGGTCGCGGTGAGGGCGATGACGATGAGCAGTGCCCACATCCACTGGGCTCCGCCGAGCCAGTTGGTGAGAATGGAAGCAGCCGCGGTGGCTTCGACCGGGATCACCAGCACCCAGAACCACCAGTAGAGCCACCCGACCGAGAATCCGGCCCAATGCCCGAGCGCGCGTGTGGCATACGTGGAGAACGAGCCGGTATCGGGATTGGCCGTTGCCATCTCGCCCAGCATGCGCATCACCAAGATCACGAGCGTGCCCGCGAACAGGTACGCCAGCAGCACTGCCGGGCCTGCCGTCGCGATGGCGTTGGCCGAACCCACGAACAATCCCGCGCCGATGACTCCGGCTATCGAAATCATCGTCACGTGCCGTGGTTTCAGGCTGGTACCGAGTCCGTTCTCGCCGGTGTCCGGCTTCTCCGTAATGGCCATCCCTGTAGTCGAACACAAAGTGAACGCGGACGCAGCGGGTGACCGATATGTCCAGACAGCCGGTGGTACAGAGATATTGGCGCAAATCCGGGCATACTGGACCGATGAACTCCGAAGCGGGCAGCATCACCGATCCGGTCACCATCGTCGGTGCGGGCATAGCCGGTGCGGCCTGCGCGCGGGTTCTTCGCGACGCAGACGTGCCGTTCCGCATCGTCGACCGAGGCCGAGCTCCGGGTGGGCGGATGTCCTCGCCGGAGTTGCACGGCCGTCGCGTCGATCTGGGGGCGGGCTACTTCACCGTCCGAGATCAGGAATTCTCGACGGTGGTCGTCGACTGGGAGTCCAGGGGCCTGGCACGTCAGTGGGCAAACACGTTCGGCATCCTCAAACCCGAAACCGTTCCGTGCACGACCACCGGCCCGGTTCGCTGGGCAACCCCCAACGGGCTTCGATCCTTGGTGCGAAACATGCTCGACGGCTTCGACATCCAATATTCCACCGAGTTGACCGACCTTCCCGACGGCCACGTCGTGGTGGCGATGCCGGATCCGCAGGCGACGCGACTGACCGCCGTCCCCGATGCCGTCGATTACGTCCCCGTCATCGCGGTCGCATGCGGGTTCGAAGGGCTCGACATTCCCTTCCGGGACGCAGCATTCGTCAACGACCATCCCGATATCGACTTCGTCGTCGACGACGGTGCTCGGCGCGGCGACGGCGCACCGGTTCTGGTGGTGCACACGACGTCGGGGCGCGCGCAGCAGCATCTGGACAACCCCGACGGTGCGATCGCCCCGGTTCTCGACGCGCTACGCGAATTGTCCGTCGTCACCGCGCAACCCACCTGGACTCACGCTCATCGGTGGACCTTCGCCAAGCCTGCGGCGCAACACGATTCCAACTTCGCGCTTCAGCAGCAGGACGGACGCTTCGTCGGACTGGCGGGCGATCAATGGTGCGAATCCGGAGTGCCCCGGGTGGAGAGCGCCTGGCGTTCGGGAACCGATGTGGGCAGGGAACTGGTTCGACGCCTCTCGCACTGACGTTTGCCCAGCGTCAGACCACGAGCCGGATTAAGATCGCCCGCGTGCTGTCCGTGAAGTCGTACTCCCGCGAATACATCGACGCCTGCCGTGCGCGCCTCGATTCTCAGCTCGCCGCATACCGTGCGGTTGCGTCGAATCGAACGACGACAACTGCCGTGGACGAGGTATTCGACGTCGCCTTCTTCAACAATCTCGTCCTGACGCTGGAGGTGTACTTCCTGCACCGCATGCGCGGCCAGGAGAAGAAGAACGGTAATCCACTCAACGAGGTCCGAGTCCTGGCCGCGTCGATGACGACGTCCGACGACATCATGACCAGCGATCCGACCATAAATCTCGATCCTGCCAAAAGCATTCTCGGATACGCCGTCGGCGATCGAATCGCGCTCGACGAGAAGCAGTTCGTCGCATTGGCCGACGCGTACTTCGCCGAGATCGAGACGAAGTTCGGGCCGCAGCTCGCTCCCTAGCTGCTGACGAATCTCACCGTCTCGTCCAGAGGCGCTCGGCTGGTACGGAATCCGTTGATCGGATGTGTCTCGTCCGGGTAGCCGAAGGAGATGCCGGCCACCACTTTTCGGGTGTCAGGGATGTCGAACCACTCGTGCAGAAACGGCGAGTACGCGGCGAGCGCTGCCTGAGCGATGGCTCCGAGACCGAGACTCTGGGCGGCAAGCAGGAAGGTTTGGAGATACAACCCGCAATCGACCGCCCCGTACACGCCCAGATCGGCGTCGGTGGTGATGATGGCCGCATGTGGGGCGTCGAACAGCTCGTAGTTGCGGATGAACTGACGCGTCGTCGCCTCGGTGTCGGACTTGACCACGCCGATGCTTTCGTACAACGCGCCGCCACATTCACGTCTCCGCGCTCGGTGCAGGGCGTTGTAGTTGGCCGGAAACGGGAAGTCCGGTTGCGGCACACCGGACGCCACGTGCTCCACCAATGCGTCGGAGAACTTCCGGGTGGCATCGCCTTCGGTCACGATGATCTGCCACGACTGGGTGTTGGACCAGGAGGGAGTCCGTCGCGCGGCTGACAGTAGCTGTTCGAGTACCTCGCGGGAGACCTGCTTCGGCAGAAACTGCCGGCACGAGTACCTCTCGTCGAGCAGTTCTGTCAGTGCTTCGTACCGGGTCACATCGTCCGCCTCGTGTCGGTGCCATCGGGTGCGGGTCGAACGTAACACCACGGCTGCGCCCGACGGTCATGTCCTGAACCGTCAGGCGCAGGATGCCGCTACTGCAGGGGTAACAGGATGTCCTTCACTCGCGGGTCGGTAGCCAGGAATTCCTGCACCGCGGGTCCTTGAACGCGGCGACGAGTTCTTGATGTTGTCCCCGATCTTTACATGCCGACTCCTGAAAGCTAAACACGTGAACTCCCTTCAGGAGAGAACGGTAAGAGATTCCGTCGGCTCACTATCAACGGCTTCATGTCACGTTGCCGCTTAGGAAGTTCGACTCGCTTCATGAACGCTGCCCTGAACTCATCGACAGAGTGATCGAAATCCTTATAAAGGTCCTGACCGTCAAAGTTAATTTTTACTTCACTGATTGAACCGTCTTCAGCTCGCTTAGGTAGCTCGAACGAGATTGTGCGCACGACGTTGAGGGATTCGTTTACGGCGGCATATATCGCGTCGATCAACACCTTTGTACTGAAGATCGTGATGCTGCCAGAAGCACCCGTGTACCGACGTCGCGCCACATCCCAAAGAGATCCCACCGCGCGTTGGATCAGTACGGCAACCGCGAGACCCTGGTCAGGTAGCGACCCCGTAGCACTGACGAACCATTCCGGCCCTGAGGTGGCACCAGGCTTCTCCTGCTTGTGAAGGTAGGTCAGCATCGCACCCGAACTAAATGTGACAGGCCCCTCTAACGACCCGTTGTCAAACACGAACTTTGTGCTGTCATCTAGGTGGACCGTCGCCAGTCCGTGCTTCGCGGCGTTGTACAGGAAGGATTCATCTAGGAACCGCGTGGCGCAGAAGTATAGTAAGCGAGTCAAGGCTTCGACTGATTCCTCGAATTCTTCATCCGTGACACGTATTCCAGCGTCTCGCGGGTCGGTTCCACCAATGAAGATGCGGGCAACGTCATCGCGCTTCACTCCCGCTTTCGTGATCTCGATACACTTGTCTTTAAACTCGCGAGGTGTGCGGGATGAGGCGATACCTAACCACGGGCATTGCTCGTAGCCGACGTGCGCGAGAAACATCCGCAGCAACGTCTCTGCCGAGTGATGCAGGATGATGACAGCCTCAGACTGGATGTACCGCCGTCTCGCCTGCTCATCGGGGGGACTCATCGGACCGAAATCCGCGACGCCAACGCGCCGGTTTTCTGCAAACGCAGGAGCGAGGGCCGCTACACTCGCCACCATCAACGAGAGCGATTCGATTCGCATCATCAGGTATTCGGACGGTTCACCGGTGTAGAACGTCGCGTTCAGTTCGGAGTACTGCTCGGGCGCGAGCCTCGGCCTCGGCGGTTCAGGCTTCTTACTTCGACGTGACCTACCCATTGACCCGACTCCCTCGCCTCGACCACCAGTAAACTAGAGCGTAGAGCTGACCTACGACATATCAAGGATGAGCCAGAACAGGACACTCGCTAGTACGACGAGGCCGAGACCGAGCAGAAGGAGAAACATCGCATCGCTACTCAGCTGGTACCGAATCGATTGCACAACTGAAACCTTCGCGGACTCATCCGTTCGGATGACAACCCTTGCAGCTTCGTTGACAGCCCTCATATCCCCCAACGGGTCGATGTAAGCAGAGCCATTCCCACCGGGTTCGCGTACTCGACGGCGCCCTTGCTGTATGTCGACGCAACTAAGAACATCAGGGTCTTCGTTGCGTCAGTCCCCCGTACGCCATACAACCGTTTCAGATGTGGTCGGCCTGCTGCGCCACCTCACCACTTCACTTGCGTGAGCGCACGGGAAGAGCGAACGTCGACCCACCATGAGCACCGCAAGTCGTGGCGTCGACGTAAACGTAGCCCTACGTCTTCATTTTGTCAGCGGCATTTAGTTCTGCTTGATAGAAATTGGTCACGTAGTGCATATATAGCTAACTAATCACTGACGATCTTGATCTCCAAGCGGGATACCGTTTCCACCTCTTTCGAGGATTCGACCTTGGACTCACTCGCCGCTGGTTCTTCTGGGGTTTTGGAGTCAGCCTCATTTGCGTCCTCTTCAACCTTCCCCCCCGGAGACCAGCTGTCGAGTCCTTTGAGTGGCCTTTCAAGTAGAAGCAAGGCAGAAGGCGAAATCGCGACCAGAGCCAGAACAAACAGAATGAGTGGCAGCTGATAACCGTTCAGGTGGCCGTCCCCAGTCAGGATGAAGGCAGCAACTGAGCCGGCGACGGATGCGACCAGAGATAGCACGAGAAGCACTGGCGCAAATTTTGCCAAGCCAGTCCACTGCTTTCGCTGGTTGATAACCTCACCGAAAAGCTCCACCTGCTTACCTATGAAGTTGGTCAAGTGCATCTGCTGAAGCAGCTTTATAGCCTCACGCCCATTCTCCTTCTCAAGTGCAGCTTTCGTCATTAAACCATTCCTTGAGCGCAGTACATCAATGGATATTTTTCTGACATCATCATCCGGTGCGGAACCAAGAGCGGCGAGTAATTTGCCATCTGTCCCCAACTTCCAGTGACTCGCCGCCAAGTCGGCCATCTCCATAGCAATTAAGTGGTTCCGAGCAGCCTCCGCCCTCTTAGGCGTGCCAATGGCACTAAGTAGGGTGCGAAGTATTTGAACGTCGGAATCGGACGACGACTTTGCAGGGGGCACCTTTCCATCATCCCCTGCTGCATCAGGACCCCCTTCTACTGCTTCGCCACCTCCTTGCCCTCCAATCAAATCTAGGATACTTTGTGTGCTAGATTTTTGTAGATCAATAGCATCCTGATTAGAAATCAGTTCGATTATCCGGGGCCCAGTCTCGACGGAGCCGCGGTCTATAATAAAGTGGTCCAGTCCGTCGCCAAGACGAGCGAGTGCGATCTGAGCTTCATCCAGCGTCTTACAATCCTGATACGCAATCGCATTAGGCGCTTCACCCTCCTCCTGCAGCTCGGCAAGCTTCCAACGACCATTTATGGCATCTGATAGGACGACGTCCTTATTTGCTCCAGCAAGCGCGGGAACGATCGGGAAACCTACAACTATCATCAAGACCTCCGAGCTGGCGGGGACTAGCAGGTGACCGGATGATAGGCCAAACCGCGGCGGTCGAACCGAAACATCCCAAATTTAGCTCATAGATCGGAGTATATTTAGTTAGCGTCAACATTAGTGCTCGTCGCGCTGATCAGTTAAGAAGAGACAAGAGAAGGAAACACGTTCGTCGTGATGCTGCGCGAAGTCGAACTTGAGTCGCACCGTGCGAGGATATCTAAAGTTACGTTAGCTTGAGTGAGATCGAGCGTCAGGCCATTCTCGGAGACGAACTGAGCGATTGAGTATACGTTTCCGTTCGAGTTGCGGTTGAACATGCGGTTTGCAACGAGCTTGCCTGAGGCACCCGCTGTCACGTACTGAATATTGACCTCCATCCGCCAGCCTTGATTCGTATGGCTCCCTGCAAACAAGCCTGCAGCAGCTGTGGCCCTCGCGATGGAAGCGCCATTGGCTGTTACTTTGAAGGTCAAGCTTGATGCGGCTGGGATGGATACCTGGCCATCGCCTTCGAAATCAAACCTTCTTCCGGGCGTGAAGAACCGCCCGTTTCGAGAGAGTGACCTAATCCCAGTTCCAGCCGGGATTATCGATGTCGCGACAGTTGTGTTCGTGACAGTCTTGCCCACCCCGGCAGGTCCCCGATAGTCGGACCACCGCGGTCTAGAGCCACGGTCTGATTGTTGTCAGTCGATCTCGCAGCACACGGGTTGGTGCGCCTGGGTGCATCGAGGATGCGTACTCGGCCGGGTTGAAGTAGCCCAATGATATGTGCCGATGTCGGTTGTTGTGGTTTTCCTTCAAATCGCCGATCACGACCCGCTCTTCGAGCAGGCTCGTCCAGTGGTTACGGTTCAGGCATCCCAGCCGTAGGCGGTTGTTCAAGGATTCGATGTGTCCGTTGTTCCACGGCGTCCCCGGCGGGATACAGGAGATACTGACACGGTCGCGTCAGAACTGTTGCGGCACAGCGGAGAAAACCTCCATACCGTTGCTATGCACCATTTGGACAGACATCGTTTGCATGGATCACGCAGGAGCAACAACTTCGAGAATACTGCAGGATCGCCATAGTTAGCCTGGTAATCCTTCTTGTCACTCTTCCTGTAGACGTGCTTTCGACGAACTTCATAACATCCAACGTATTTTTCGGTAACAGAACCACCAGACATCGCCAATTGGATAGAAATCAACGCAAATAACCAGCGGTAGAACATAAGGGACTGCCCCACTTCGATTGACTCTTGGTGCTGGGGACAGCCCCCGGTTCAGTTGACATCTGATCCGTGAGGATCGCTTCTCCCGGTTGAAGGATATTCACCATGCCGAAAGCAATTCCCGAGGAGTCCCGCCGCGACGTCATCACCGTCGCACGAAAAGGCGAGGCCCCGCTGCGCCAGATCGCGAAGGACTTCGGAATCTCCGAACGTTGCCTACATCGCTGGATGAAGATTCCGATCGTGAAGATGGCGTTGCCCGTGACGGCCGGCTAAACTCCGGTGACGAGTCCGCTGGGCTATGGGACCCAGGAAGCGCAACCGCCTACTTGAGCAGGAAAACGATGTTCTGCGGCGAGCCGCCGCCTATCTGAGTCGAGACATCCTCCCAAAATGATGTACCCGCTGGTCCTCGACCTTGCTGCCGAAGGAGTCCCCGTCACAGCGCCGTTCCATCCGTGCGGACGAACCAGTATTCAGATACCGCTTCATCGCCGACGAGTTGCCCGACAACGGCATCACCGCGAGCGAGAACCGCGTTACACGGTTGTGCTCACAAGAACACATCTGGTCCGTGTTTTTAAAAGGCGCGGCCTAAGCAGGAAAGCCGATCCACGACGACCTCGTGTATCGGCAGATAACCGCACAGTCCGCTGATGAGCTGTGGCTGACCGGCATCACCGAACACCTGACAGACGAAGGAAAGTAGCCTCCCTGCGCCATGAAGGACGTGTGGTCGAACAGGATCGTCGGCTACTCGATCGACTCCAGGATGAAGGCCTCGTTGGCGGTGTCCGCGTTGGACAATGCTGTGGCGCAAAAGAGGTTCGGTGGGGACGATCGCTCGCTCGGATCGCGGTAGCCAGCTCCGATCCAGGAAGTTCGTATATGCGTTGTTGCGCAATGGATTACGAGGTTCCATGGGGCGGGTCGGGGCGTTCGGTGACAACGCTGCGATGGAGTCGTTCTTCGCACTCGTGCAGACGAACGTCCTCGATCGCCAGCGGTGGTCGACCCGCGAACAACTACGGCTGGCGATCGTGACCTGGATCGAGAAGACCAATCACCGCGAACGCCGCCAACGACGCCTCGGCAAACTCACCTCTATCGAGTTTGAGACAACCAACCAGACCACACGCGCGGCCTGAACCACTTAACCCCGACATTCAACTGAACTCGGGGCAGTCTCCGCTGCCGACAGCCACTCCGGCCAGTACCTGCACGGAGGGTTCCAACAGCGCGACCGGTGCGCCCAGATCCTGGCCCAGTCGCCCGATCCAGTCCTGCGGAACATCGGGCGAATCGTATGTCACGTTCCATTGCACGTCGCCGGCTGCAGCCTGTGCGTCGTCACGCTTGGGGCGCAGCTCGTTGCCGAGCGCCGACGTCCGGTCGGTCAGCAGATCGACCAGCTTCCCCCATTTTACGATGCGGCCGTCATCGAGCCTGGCCAACGAATCAGCGGCTCGCAGCACGGTATCCAATTCGTGGGTGATGAACACGATGACGAGGTTGAGGTCCTGACGCAGTTAATGGTGTTCACACCGTCGAACGCCTGAAGCGTGTCGTTGAGGTGTGTGATGATGGATTTGTTCTTGCCTAGCAATACTGCTGCGGGGCGACACCCAATTGGTGTGCCTTTTTTCCATGTATGAAGTTATGCAGCTCTATGGTTGTTAAAACTTAATATAAGAATAGAAAGTTATTGCCGCATAAACTCAAGCCGTTATCGATACGTCGTGCTGGTGTTGAAGACCGCCGCGTTACCCTCACCAACTAATTTTTCAAACGCAACTTCTGCTGGATACCGAGCCGCCGCAGGTCGAACGTTGGGTCCGATGATTGCATGGAAACCGAAAGCCCGTGGAACAGCCGAGGGGAAGTTGTCATGGTCGAGGTCGAGTGTATAGAAGGCTCTGATACCGTCCTCGCCACCAACAACGCGCATCCTATCCATGTCGAAGTCCGCCCGCTTCAGGAGAGCCAGTCTCCACTCATTTTCCTCACTGAAACCTTCATGCTTAATGAATGTCGAATAGAACGCGAACATATCCAACATCGAGTCGCGGACGGCGACGTAAGCCACGTCGTAGTTTGCAGCCTTGCTGTACTCATCCTGGTACGTCTCGTAATAGCTATACAGCACCTCACTGAGAACTTCATCGACCTCATCGGGGTCGTAAAGACACCGGCTTAGATGGAATTCTTGCAAATCAGCCAGACCCTTAAGCACATCAAACGGAATCGCGAGAGAGTACCCTCCGCTACGTGGACAGTAAGCGCGCCACTGCGACAATAAGTCACCATCTCTGCTGAGTGATATGACAAACTGAGGCATCTTGGGTCTAAGCCTCTCGATGTCGAGCTCTTGTGAAACTCTTTCGCAGAAGTTCTGCAGTACAGCATCTCCGGCGTTGCCAGCTTTGCGATGAGCCGTCGAGACCAGACGAGAGATCTCCTCGATTGCGTGCAATTGCTCTTTGAAGTCATTCATCTGGTCAGGTCTACCCGACCAGAGCTGACGTTTGTCACAGATACTTATGAATGCGTTCGCATTCGTGTAGTGATATAGATATTTCGGCTCTTCGGCGCTGAAGATCTCTTTCGCCTTCGGAAACGCGTGCTCGTACATCATCACCTTCGCTACTGCTTCAGCCCTACATGAAGCACCGATCCTACGCTTGACGCACCCTGAACTCGTTCTCCTGCGGAATGGCGACGCGCTCGTAGATGGACGCCAACACGCCATGGCACCGTCGTGCTCACTGCTGCGGGTGCGTCCCTGTTCGGCGAGACCGCCACTACCGCCGAACGATGAAATGGGTGGACCTAAGCTTCATCTACGAGATCGGCACGAGTCCTACGAGATCGCGAGGGGGGATCGTGGGTCTCGTAGGCGAGCCCCGGCTCGAAGGCACCCTCGCGCAGACGCTGCACAAGCCTCTCTTCTTGTTCTGCTGTGAGGCGCTCCAAAATTTCTATCGGCTCAGCGTCGCCATACGAATGCTCTAAGTACTCCAGGATCTCGAACTTGGCATCCGCAGTCAGCGTGACGGCCGCTGCGCCGAATTGAACGTGTGGGCCCCCGCGCTCGCTAACGATCCTGCCGATCCCGAGGCGGCGAGTCACGAATTCACACGCGACACGATTCAAGTAGTCCGCAGCGTCATCGCGTTCGGTTTCGCTGAGAATCTCGTGGATTCCGGCGCACGCGCAATAGAACCGGTCCACAAGCAGAAGTTCTTTCAGCGGCACCCGCTTGAGAACTGGTTCAACCCGGATGTCTTCCGACGATGACGAATCGTCGGCCCTGACCGGGCCGGTGTCGTAGGTGAGCAGGTGAACCTCACGGAACGGTGTAGTGCGAAGTGCATCGCGCACGCGATCGTTCAACAGCAAAGATGCTGAGTATCTCTGCGCGTTGAAATCAAGTCGGAACCAGTCGAGGACGATGAGGTTGATGTGCTGAAACTCTGTGTAGTCGTAGTGCAGTCCCGACTTTCCCTCGATGGTTTCAGCTAGGACAGTGTGGAAATCAGACCGCGTGGGGGGATGCTCGACAAGCACGACTGGCAGGTTCTCATGCTTGACGTTTCCGTCCTTGTCGGTCACCTTCACTGTGGTGGACTGCAGGCGATCAACATCATCTCGGTGCCGGTGGCGCGCCCCCTTCCATAGCGACTCCAAGTAACCCGGCATCATATGCACCCGAGCGTGGGATCCGTCCGGGAACATCTGCGTGATCTCGACACCGATCGGTTCCGTGTCCGTGTTTGACCGCAGCGCAAAGTCAGGACGCTCCCGCTCATCGATTTCGTCGAAGTCGTCGGGCCGATATACGAACTCCAAAATTATGCGCTCATGCGCACGCTTCCGTTCAGCGCTCGTCATCCCCGCAAAGGGGTCGTCTTCAGTTCCCACGCGTGGACCGTAGCGCACGCGGTTTCTCTATTTTCGATGAGAGTGGGAGACTCGGCATTCGGCACGGTCGCGGCATGCCGCCGGGGGTTGTTCAGACCAACGTGAGTAGGTCGTCACGCTGCTGAACTGCGTAAATAACGGTGGGCGCAGAGGGGTTCGAACCCCCGACCGCTGGTGTGTAAAACCAGAGCTCTACCGCTGAGCTATACGCCCGAGTACCGGTGGCCTGGGGACAACCCCGGGCCACCGGAACGCTTGGAGAAATTTATCGTGTCTGATCTCTAACTACAATTCCGCAGGTCAGCTCACCTGTGCGAGAGCCTCGGCCCACGAAGAACTGTCGCGTGCCTCGCCGGGTCCGTTCATTTCGGCGAACCTGATGATTCCGGATTTGTCGACCACGAAGGTTCCGCGATTGGCGAATCCTGCTGTGTCGTTGAAGACTCCGTAGGCCTGAGCAACCTCGCCGTGCGGCCAGAAGTCCGAGAGCAGCGGAAAGGTGTAACCCTGTTCTGCAGCCCAGATCTTGTGGGTCGGAGGCGGACCGACCGAGATTGCCAGGATGGCAGTCTCGTCGTTCTCGAAGGTCGGTAGCTCGTCGCGTACTTTGCACAGCTCGCCCTGGCACGTGCCGGTGAAGGCCAGTGGATAGAACACGAGCAGAACGTTTTTCACGTTCCTGTACGACGACAAAGTCACCAGTTGGTTGTTCTGGTCTTTGAGGGTGAAGTCGGGCGCAACCGCGCCAACCTCGATCGGCATCTAGAACCGTCTTCCTGTGTCGAGCATCGGCCTACCGCTTGGTGGCAGGGGTTTTGGGCTGAACCAATCGACTTCCGATCCAGTCACCGAGGTTTGCCGCAGAGGTCTGCGTCAATCCTGCGGTCGGGGCGGACTCGGCAATCTCACTGGGTTCGACGTGACCGGACATGCCGGTCTTGGGGCTGAGGACCCACACGATGCCATCGTCCGAGAGCGGACCGATCGCATCCATGAGTGCATCGACCAGGTCACCGTCTCCGTCGCGCCACCACAGCAGTACAACGTCGATCACCTCGTCGGAATCCTCGTCGAGGGTCTCGCCACCGATCGCATCTTCTACGTCGGCGCGCAGATCATCGTCGGTGTCCTCGTCCCAGCCCAGCTCCTGTACGACCATGTCGCGAGTGATGCCAAGTTTCTGAGCGTAGTTCTGAGCGTCCGCCGCGGCGACCACGGTGGTGACCTCCTTGAATTGTGGGTGCAGTAGACAAAGCGAACAGGGTCGAAGCCGTTCGCGCAAGCTGACCGCGCCGAAATTGCGTACATAAATTTCTACTGGTGGGTATCGGACCTCTGTACTACCAGAACCGAGAAGATGTAGCAGGATTGGGAGGAATCACGAGAACGAGGAAAGTAGATCGCCGTCACAGGGGCGAGCTACCGGGACCGGGCGCCACACCGAGCGTCCGCCACATTGAGGAGTGCACACGTTGTCCGAAGTGAACAGCGGCGAACGGCAGAACACATCGTCTGCAGGCAAGAAGGGCTCTGATGGCCGGGTCCGCGTCATCCGCGAGGGTGTCGCGTCGTACCTGCCCGATATCGACAACGACGAGACCAACGAATGGATCGAATCGTTCGACGGCCTGTTGGAGAGGTCCGGCCCCAACCGCGCTCGCTACCTGATGCTCAGGTTGCTCGAGCGCGCCGGCGAGCGCCGCGTCGCGCTGCCGTCGCTGACGTCGACGGATTACGTCAACACCATTCCCACCGAGAACGAGCCGTGGTTCCCCGGCGACGAGTCGATGGAACGCCGCTACCGCGCCTGGATCCGCTGGAACGCGGCCATCATGGTGCACCGCGCGCAGCGTCCCGGCGTCGGCGTCGGCGGACACATCTCCACGTACGCCTCGTCGGCTGCGCTGTACGAGGTCGGCTTCAACCACTTCTTCCGCGGCAAGGACCACCCGGGCGGCGGCGACCACATCTTCATCCAGGGTCACGCCTCCCCCGGCATCTACGCCCGCGCCTTCCTCGAGGGCCGCATCCCGGCCGAGCGCATGGACGGCTTCCGTCAGGAGGCCAGTCACGTGAACGAGGGCGGCGGACTGCCGTCGTACCCGCACCCGCGTCTGATGCAGGACTTCTGGGAGTTCCCGACGGTATCGATGGGTCTCGGCCCGATGAACGCCATCTACCAGGCCCGCTTCAATCACTACCTCAACGACCGCGGCATCAAGGACACCACCGATCAGCACGTGTGGGCGTACCTCGGCGACGGCGAGATGGACGAGCCGGAATCGCGTGGACTCGCACACGTGGCCGCCACCGAGGGCCTCGACAACCTCACGTTCGTCGTCAACTGCAACCTGCAGCGCCTCGACGGCCCGGTCCGCGGCAACGGCAAGATCATCCAGGAACTGGAGTCGTTCTTCCGCGGAGCAGGCTGGAACGTCATCAAGGTCGTCTGGGGCCGCGAGTGGGACTCGCTGCTGCACAAGGACCGCGACGGCGCACTGGTGAACCTCATGAACACCACGCCCGACGGCGACTTCCAGACCTACAAGGCCAACGACGGCAGCTACGTCCGCGATCACTTCTTCGGCCGCGATCCGCGCACCAAGGAACTCGTCAAGGACCTGTCGGACGACGAGATCTGGAACCTCAAGCGCGGCGGCCACGACTACCGCAAGGTGCACGCTGCCTACGCGGCCGCGATGTCGCACAAGGGCCAGCCGACGGTCATCCTGGCGCACACCATCAAGGGCTACACCCTCGGCAAGCACTTCGAGGGCCGTAACGCCACGCACCAGATGAAGAAGCTCACGCTCGACGATCTCAAGACGTTCCGCGATCTCCAGCACATCCCGATCTCCGACGAGGAGCTCGAGAAGGATCCGTACATGCCGCCGTACTACCACCCCGGTGCGGACGCTCCCGAGATCCAGTACATGCTCGATCGTCGCAACAAGCTCGGCGGATTCGTCCCCGAGCGGCGAGTGGACGTCAAGCCGCTGCCGCAGCCGGGCGACGACACGTACAAGACGCTCCGCAAGGGCTCCGGCAAGCAGGAAGTCGCCACCACCATGGCACTCGTGCGCGTCATGAAGGAGTTGTTGCGAGACAAGGAGATCGGCCACCGAATCGTGCCGATCATCCCCGACGAGGCCCGCACCTTCGGTATGGACTCGTGGTTCCCGTCTCTGAAGATCTACAACCGCAACGGCCAGCTCTACACCTCGGTGGACTCGGAGCTGATGCTCGCCTACAAGGAGAGCTCGGTCGGCCAGATCCTGCACGAGGGCATCAACGAGGCCGGTTCGACGTCGTCGTTCACCGCTGTCGGTACCTCGTACTCCACGCACGGCGAGGTCATGATCCCGCTGTACATCTTCTACTCGATGTTCGGCTTCCAGCGCACCGGCGACGGTCTCTGGGCGGCAGCAGACCAGATGGCTCGCGGATTCGTGCTCGGTGCCACCGCAGGTCGCACCACGCTCACCGGTGAGGGTCTGCAGCACGCCGACGGTCATTCGCTGCTGTTGGCGTCGACCAACCCGGCGGCCGTGGCCTACGACCCGGCGTTCTCGTACGAGATCGCGCACATCGTCAAGGACGGTCTGCGACGGATGTACGGCGGGACCGAAGGTGTCGAGGGCTTCGGCGGAGAGAACATCTTCTACTACATCACCCTCTACAACGAGCCGTACGTACAGCCGGCCGAGCCGGAGAACCTCGACGTCGAGGGTCTGCTCAAGGGCATCTACCGGTTCGCCGAGCCGCAGGAAGGCGACGGACCCGAGGCGCAGCTGCTGGCGTCCGGCGTCGGCATCGTGTCGGCCCGTAAGGCACGTGAGCTGCTGTTCGAGGAGTGGGGCGTTCGTTCGGCCGTCTGGTCGGTGACCTCGTGGGGCGAACTGCGCCGCGACGGTGTCGAGGCCGAGAAGGAGTCCCTGCGCAATCCGGGTGCCGACAAGCGCGTTCCGTTCGTCACCTCGGCTCTGGCCGACGCCAACGGCCCGGTCATCGCGTCCTCTGATTGGATGCGCGCCGTTCCGGATCAGATCCGTCAGTGGGTTCCGGGCGATTACGTCACCCTCGGCACGGACGGTTTCGGGTTCTCCGATACCCGTCCGGCGGCGCGCCGTGTGTTCAACGTCGACGCCGAGTCGATCGTCGTCGCCACGTTGTCCGCTCTCGCGGCATCCGGTGAGATCGACAAGTCCAAGGCAATCGAAGCTGCGGACAAGTACAAGATCGACGACGTCACCGCTGCGCCGACGTCGTTCGCCGATACCGGTTCGGCGTAGGTTCGACCCTGATCACCCGACCCCCGTTCCACCTCGCGCGGCACGTCCAGCGCGAGGTGGGCGGGGGTCGGGCGTAGGTTCTCCTTATGTCCGATGCGAAGCCCGGTTCACCGGACAGTGCCTCCACACGCGATGTGTCCCGACGCGACGCCTATCGTGAGGCGTTGCGTGAGTCGTTGACCTCGGACAACGAAGTGCATCTTCCGGTCGCCTCACTGGCTCCCTCACGCCAGAAGCGCGATCCCCTGCCCGACGCCCTGCTGCGCCGCGTCAAGCAGTTCTCCGGCCGACTCTCGACCGAAGCCGTCACCACGATGCAGGGCCAGCTGCCGTTCTTCGGTGATCTCGATGCGGCCCAACGCGCGAGCGTGCAGTTGTTGATTCAGACAGCCGTCGACAACTTTCTCGAATGGCTGAAGAACCCCAACAGCGATATCCGCTTCAGCCTCGACGCATTCCAGGTCATCCCCCAAGACCTTGCTCGACGCCTCACTCTGCGCCAGACCGTCGACATGGTCCGGGTGGCGATGGAGTTCTTCGAGCAGTGGCTTCCGGCGCTGGCTCGCAACGATCAGCAGTTGGTGGCCCTGACCGAGGCCGTATTGCGGTACGGGCGCGAGCTCGGTTTCGCGGCCGCCTCCGTCTACGCCAGCGCAGCCGAGTCGCGCGGAGCCTGGGACACCCGCCTCGAAGCTCTCGTGGTCGATGCCGTTGTTCGCGGCGACACCGGCTCCGACATGCTCTCGCGTGCCGCCACGCTGAACTGGGACGCCACGGCCCCCGCGACGGTGTTGGTCGGCACTCCCCCGGACGATCGCGGCGTCTCGGTGGTCGGAACAGTGCACGCCGTGGCGCAGAAGCACGGCCGAGCGGCACTGGCCGTGGTGCAAGGCACTCGACTGGTGATGGTGGTCAGCGGCCAGATCGAGGACACGCCGGCCCACCACGTGTTCATCGAGGACATGTTGCAGAACTTCTCCGACGGGCCCGTCGTCATCGGCCCGACCACTCGCACCCTGGGCGCGGCGCACTCGAGCGCGGTGGAAGCCTTCGCCGGGATGCAGGCCGTCGCCGGCTGGCGAGGTGCGCCGCGTCCGGTGCACGCAGGCGAGTTGTTGCCCGAACGCGCACTGCTCAACGACGGTGCAGCGATATCGGCATTGAACGAGCACGTGGTCGTTCCGTTGGCGGCGGCGGGTTCGGGACTGGCCGACACCCTCGATGCGTATCTCGACTGTGGCGGAGCCGTGGAAACCTGCGCACGGCAGCTGTTTGTTCATCCAAATACCGTCCGGTATCGGCTCAAGCGCATCGCAGAGGTCACCGGTCGCGACCCCACTCACCCGCGCGACGCGTACGTGCTCAGGGTCGCGGCAACGGTAGGTAGGTTGGCTCGAACGCATCACGAACCGCAGCATCCTGCCCCATATGTCACACAGGTCACATTCGGAGAAGTGGTTACGTAACGCCGGACCACCCTCCGGCGATAGCGAGTCCCCACGAGGCAATTTGTAGGGTTCCCACAAATTGCTTGTCGAGAGTTCATCGAGCGCGACATCACTCATCAGGCACCCGACAGTGTTCTCTTAACCCTGTGATTGCGTTGCTTGCGCCCGGTCAGGGCTCCCAGACTCCCGGCATGCTGTTGCCTTGGCTCGAATTGCCAGGTGCGGCAGACCGACTCGCATTGTGGTCGAAGGCCTCCGGTCTCGACCTCGTCCGCCTCGGCACCACCGCCACCGCCGAGGAGATCACCGACACCGCTGTGACCCAGCCCCTGGTCGTGGCATCGGCCTTGCTCGCGTTCGAGGAGATCGCATCGCGCGGCCTGTTCCCCGAGGACGCCGTCGTCGCCGGACACTCGGTGGGCGAACTCGCCGCCGCTGCCATCGCCGGCGTCATCTCCTCCGACGACGCGGTGTCACTCGCCGCCGTCCGGGGCGCAGCAATGGCCACGGCGTGCGCACTCGAACCGACCGGCATGTCCGCCGTGCTCGGCGGAGACGAAGCTGCCGTCCTGGCCCGACTCGAAGAACTCGACCTCGCGCCGGCCAACGTCAACGCTGCAGGTCAAATCGTCGCAGCCGGCCTGCTCACCAAACTTGCCGAGTTGGCCGAGAGCGCGCCCGAGAAGGCCCGGGTTCGCGCACTGCCGGTCGCAGGCGCGTTCCACACCAAGTACATGGCGTCTGCAGGCGATACCGTTGCCGCAGCCGCTGCCGCGATCACCCCGTCGGAGCCGACACGGACATTGCTGTCCAACTCGGACGGTCAGCCGGTCGCCTCGGGTGCCGACGCACTGAACAAGCTTGCTGCCCAGGTCACTCGCCCCGTGCGGTGGGACCTGTGCACTGCCTACTTGCGCACCGCGCAGGTCACCGGACTTGTGGAACTGCCCCCGGCAGGCGCACTGGTCGGCATCGCCAAACGCGAACTGCGCGGCGTTGCCAACCTCGGCCTGAAGACACCGGCGGACATCTCCGCAATGGCCGATCTCGGTTAGCTCGCCCCACACACTCCGCCGTCACAGCACTGCGGACAGCACTTCCACTCCCCGAGTGGCAGAAATGCACAATCGCGTCTCGAAGCACATGACTTCGGCGTTCTACACAGAAGAGAAGGGAGCCACAACAGTGGCCAGCCAGGAAGACCTCATCGCCGGACTTGCAGAGATCATCGAGGAGGTCACGGGCATCGAACCGTCCGAGGTGACCATCGAGAAGTCCTTCGTGGACGACCTCGACATCGACTCGCTCTCCATGGTCGAGATCGCAGTGCAGACCGAGGACAAGTACGGCGTGAAGATCCCCGACGAGGACCTCGCGGGTCTGCGCACCGTCGGCGACGCCGTCAACTACATCCAGAAGCTCGAAGCGGAGAACCCCGAAGCCGCAGAAGCTATCAAGGCCAAGCTCGACGACTCCGCGAGCGAGTGACAGGGCCCATGACCAACCCATCCACCGCCAACGGACGCTTCCCCAGTGTCGTCGTCACCAGCCTCGCTGCGACCACGTCACTCGCGGGTGACGTCGATGCCACGTGGAAGGGTCTGCTGAACGGCGACAGCGGAATTGCGAAGCTCGAAGACGATTTCGTCGCCGAGTACGACCTGCCCGTGCGGATCGGCGGACACCTCGCGGTGAACCCGCAGAGCCTGCTCTCGCGGGTCGAGATTCGTCGCCTGAGCTATGTCGAGCAACTGTCGACGGTCCTCGGCCGCGAGGTCTGGAAGAACGCCGGAACTCCCGACGTCGATCCCCTTCGCCTCGGTGTGTCGATCGGTACCGGCCTCGGTGGCGGCGATTCTCTGATCGACGCCAACGACAAGATGAAGGCAGGCGGCTACCGCAAGGTGTCTCCGCTCGCCGTTCAGATGGTCATGCCGAACGGCCCCGCAGCGGTCGTCGGACTCGAGCTCAAAGCACAGGCCGGTGTCATCACTCCCGTTTCCGCCTGCTCCTCGGGATCGGAAGCCATCGCACACGCGTGGCGGATGATCGTGATGGGCGACGCGGACATGGTCGTCACCGGCGGCGTCGAGGGCTACATCGACGCGGTTCCGATCGCCAGCTTCTCCATGATGCGGGCGATGAGCACCAACAACGACAACCCGAAGGGTGCGTCACGTCCGTTCGACAAGGACCGTGACGGCTTCGTCTTCGGTGAAGCGGGTGCGCTCATGGTCATCGAGACCGAAGAGCACGCCAAGGCTCGCGGCGCAACGATTCACGCCCGCCTGCTCGGTGCCGGAATCACCTCCGACGGGTTCCACCTGGTGGCCCCCGATCCGGAGGGCAAGGGTGCCGCGCGTGCGATGCAGCGCGCCATCGAGACCGCAGGCCTGCAGAAGTCCGACATCACCCACGTGAACGCCCACGCAACGGCAACTCCCATCGGAGACACCGCCGAGGCGCTGGCGATCAACAAGGCCGTCGGAAATCACGCAGCGGTGTACGCACCGAAATCCGCTCTGGGCCACTCGATCGGTGCCGTCGGCGCTCTCGAGTCGGTACTGACGGTGCTGGCAGTGCGTGAGGGAATCATCCCTCCCACACTGAATTTGGAGAACCAGGATCCCGAGATCGATCTCGACGTCGTCAAGGGCGAGCCCCGCGTCGGACAGATCGATTACGCGATCAACAACTCGTTCGGATTCGGTGGGCACAACGTAGCGCTCGCCTTCGGAAAGGCTTGATGCACTGAGTCGCTTCGTCGACTCAGCCAATCTCGCTCTCGCAGTGCATGATCCGGACCGGGGCCGTTCCCAGGGAACGGTTCCGGTTCGGGCCTCGCCCCCTCAGGGGCCCTGAAGAAGGACAAGCGATGACCATTCTGGCCCCTGTCACACGATCCGGTACCTCCACAGACCCCCGCGATCCACTCGCGCGCCTCGAGAATCTGTTCGACGCCGGAACCACTGTGCCGCTGCATGATCGGGACAAATCCGGCATCCTCGCAGCATCCGGTGAGATCGACGGCGTCCACACCATCGCCTACTGCTCCGACGCCACAGTCATGGGCGGAGCCATGGGCGTCGACGGCTGCAAGCACATCGTCGCCGCCATCGACACGGCCATCGAGCAGCGCGCTCCGATCGTCGGCGTCTGGCACTCCGGAGGCGCTCGCCTCGCCGAGGGCGTCGAAGCTCTCCACGCCGTCGGACTCGTCTTCGAGGCCATGGTTCGAGCATCCGGCCTCGTCCCCCAAGTTTCCGTCGTCCTCGGCTTCGCAGCCGGCGGCGCCGCCTACGGTCCTGCGTTGACCGACGTCGTCATCATGGCTCCCGAGGGACGCGTGTTCGTCACCGGCCCCGACGTCGTCCGCAGCGTCACCGGTGAGCAGGTCGACATGGCCTCGCTCGGCGGCCCCGACACCCACCACAAGAAGTCCGGCGTGTGCCACATCGTCGCCGACAGCGAGATGGACGCGTTCACTCGCGCCCGCCGTCTGGTGTCCATGTTCTGCGAGCAGGGCGACTTCGACATCGCCGCTGCCGAGCACGGTGACACCGACCTCCGGGCTCTGATGCCCGAATCCAACCGTCGCGCATACGACGTCCACCCGATCGTGCACGAACTGCTGGACAACGTCGAAGGAGAATCGACCTTCGAGGAGTTCCAGGGCGGCTGGGCCCGCAGCATAGTCATCGGCCTCGGCCGTATCAGCGGCCGCACCGTCGGTGTCATCGCCAACAACCCGATTCGACTCGGCGGCTGCCTCAACTCCGAAAGTGCCGAGAAAGCAGCGCGATTCGTGCGGCTCTGCGACGCTTTCGGCATCCCGCTCATCGTGGTCGTCGACGTTCCCGGATATCTCCCCGGCGTCAGCATGGAATGGGAAGGCGTCGTTCGCCGCGGAGCAAAGCTGCTGCACGCCTTCGCCGAAGCCACGGTCCCCCGCGTGACCCTCGTGACCCGCAAGATCTACGGCGGCGCATACATCGCAATGAACGCTCGCGCACTCGGTGCCACCGCCGTCTACGCCTGGCCCGGCTCCGAGGTCGCCGTGATGGGCGCGAAGGCCGCCGTCGGCATCCTGCACAAGAAGGCACTCGCAGCTGCTCCCGAGGAGGAGCGTGAGGCACTGCACGATCGCCTCACCGTCGAGCACGAAAGCATCGCCGGTGGCGTCGAGCGTGCCGTGGCCATCGGTGTCGTCGACGAGGTCATCGAGCCGAGCAAGACCCGCAGCACCGTCGCCAAGGCCCTCGCGGCCGCGCCTGCTGCGCGCGGCAACCACAAGAACATTCCGCTCTGATCGCTCGGCTGCGCCTGCGGCCATGACCCCGGCACCCCGCCCCGGTTGTTCGCCCGCCCTACCCCGGCCGCGTGAATGGACCCTTGCAGCGCCCAGACGTATGCAATGGTCCATTCACGGTGTGGAGCAATGCGACCCGAAGCGCTCTGAGTGCAACAAAGCCACATTCATCCGGAACCGAACGGGCTCCAGGGCGGGATGAAGGGGCTACGCGTCGGTCAGTTCTCGATCCACTTGTGGTCGTGAGCCAGTCGCAGCATCGCTGATCGGATGTCGAGGATCTGCGCTGCCGTCACGGTTCCGTTGGCCGTCAGTAATGCCTCGGTGACCTCGGCTGTGAAGTCCGCTTCGGACAGCACGTCGCAGATGACGTCTTCGAGGTTCTGATGGTCGGTCACCGGCACGGTGTGGTGGTACGGCACGTCGGGCTTGTGTCGGGTCACCAGCGCGGTCGATGCGGGGCCGTCGATTATCTGTACCTGGGTTGCCTTGAGTCCTCGGTCGCCGTCGACGGCGACGTACTCGACGCGAACCCCCGGTGCCAGCAGCCTTTTGTCGAAATCCAGATCGTTGACGTGAATGAACACGTCCTCGCCGCCCTCGTCCGGCGCTACGAATCCGTACCCCTTGAATTCGTCGAATCGAATCACTTTTCCGGTCGACAACATCGAACTCACCACTCCACGGTCGTTCCCACATGCCTACCCCAGGCACGCCCGCGAAACTACCGCGACACCGAACCCCCAGCAACTCTCACCACTAGCCGACGTTGCGGCTCAACCACGTCACTTCGGCTCCGGCACCACCGGTGCGGTACGGCTCGAGGGCGGCGTCCCAGTCCGAGCCGAGAGCGTGTTCCACGGCTGCAGTGAGGTTGCCCTGGTTGTTCTCCATGAGGGCGCGCAGTCGCATCTCGCCGAGGACCACGTCACCGTTCGCGCTCGTCGATCCGCGCCACAGGCCGAGACCGGGTACGTGCGAGAACCGTTCGCCGTCGACGCCTTCGCTGGGGTCTTCGGTCACCTCGAAGCGCAGCATCTGCCACGAGCGCAGGATGCCGGCCAGGGTCGCTCCGGTGCCGACCGGGCCGATCCAGTCGGTGGTGGCGCGCAGCTGCCCGTCGGAGGCCGGCTGCGCAGACCACTTCAAATTCGCACGGCAATCGAGGGCGTCGGTCAACGCCCATTCGACATGCGGGCACAACGCAGCGGGCGACGAGTGGATGTACACGACACCCGACGTCGCTTCTGCGAATTGATTCGATCCACGCATTGCACTACCTCCAGCTTCGACGAGGGACGTCTTCCCCAACGACCTCGACATGCTTCGGCTGGCTGCAGTGAATCAACACGTATGTGTACTAGTGTGCCCCGAGTTACCCCTGTTGCGCCAGTGCAATCTGTGAACGGTCGGTATTCACCCTGCAAGGACGGCGTCGGACAGTTCGGGCCACAGCGGTTTCGCCCAGTCTCCGAAGGCCCGGTCGGTCAACACCACGCATGCCGTCCGCACGGCCGGGTCCACCCACAGGAACGTTCCGGCCTGACCGAAGTGACCGAACGTCGACGACGAGTTGGTGCTTCCGGTCCAGTGCGGGGTCTTCTCACCGCGTAGCTCGAACCCGAGTCCCCAATCGCACGGCCTGTGTGATCCGTACCCGGGCACGATTCCGTTGAGGCCGGGGAACTGCACGGCCGTCGCCGACGAGAGGGTCTGCGACGCCAGGAGCGTAGGTTCCAACAACTCGGCAGCGAACTTCTTCAGGTCCGCCAGGGTGGAGCTGGCACCGTGGCCTGCCGATCCCGGTAGCGCGGTGTTCGTCATGTGCAGTGGCCGGCACACGGCCTCGTCGAGGTAGTCCGGGAAGGCGATGCCTGCTTCGGTTTCGATCAGTTCGGCCAGCACCTCGAACCCGGCGCTCGAGTAGATCCGCTTGGTGCCGGCCGGTGCCTGGACGGTGCGGTCGCCGAACGCCAGTCCCGACGCGTGTGCCAGCAGGTGACGCACCGTCGCCCCTTCCGGCCCGGCGGGTTGATCGAGCTCCACCGCACCTTCCTCGACGGCAACGAGAACGGCGTATGCACTGAGCAGTTTGGTGACCGAGGCCAGCTCGTAGACGCGATCGGTGTCGCCGACCTCCTCACGAACTCCGGAGTCGGTGACGACTGCTGCACTGACATGGTCGACGGGCCAGGAGGACGTGAGATCGAGGGTGGTCACGATCCACGAGCCTAATTGTCTGTCGATGACGGTGCCCCGGTCCCCCGCCGGGCTACGCTCGCAGCACATGAGTGGGAGGAATGCGATGTCGGTTGTGTATGGCTCGTGCAATCTGTGCGAAGCGATCTGTGGGCTTGAGTTCACGGTGGAGAACGATGCGGTGTTGTCGATCCGCGGTGACGAGAAGGACCCGCTCTCGCGCGGTCACATCTGCCCGAAGGCTCTGTCTCTGATCGACCTGCACGCCGATAGCGATCGACTCACCACACCGGTCAAACGTGTGGGTGAGAAGTGGGAGAAGATCGGCTGGGACGAGGCATACGACCTCGTGATCGACGGTCTGATCTCGACGCGTGAGAAGTACGGGCGCAATGCGGTCGGTATCTATCAGGGCAACCCCAACGTGCATTCGATGGGTGCGATGACCCACGGCATTCCCTTCACTTCGCTCCTGCGGACGCGCAATCGATACTCCGCGACCTCCCTGGATCAGCTCCCGCATCAGCTCGTCGATCACCTGCTGTACGGGCATCAACTGCTGCTGCCTATCCCCGACATCGATCGCACCGACTTCTTTCTCGTACTCGGCGGCAATCCGATGGCGTCGAACGGCTCCATGATGACCGTCCCCGATTTCGCCAAACGAGCACGTGCACTGCGTAAACGGGGCGGACGCCTGGTCGTGGTCGATCCGCGCAAGACCGAGACCGCCGACATCGCCGACACGCACTTCTTCGTGCGTCCCGGCACCGATGCACTTCTACTGCTCGCGATGATCCACGTCATCGTCGCCGACGGCACCGTGCGGGTGGCCGACTACATCGACGGGGCCGATCGCCTCGCAGACCTCGTCGCCGAATTCACCCCCGAATCCGCTGCCCCGATCGTGGGGATTGCCGCGGAAGACATCTCGGCCCTGGCACGTGACTTCGCCTCGGCGAAGTCCGCGGTGGCATACGGCCGAATGGGGGTCTCGACGCAGCAGTTCGGCACCGTCTGCCAATGGGCGATCCAGGTACTCAACATCATCACCGGCAACCTCGACCGCCCCGGCGGTGCCATGGTGACCGATCCCGCGATCGATCTGATCAAGCAGGGCATTGTCGGCCGCGGCCATTTCGACAAGTGGCGCAGTCGAGTTCGCAACCTGCCCGAGTTCGCAGGCGAATACCCCTGCTCGACGCTCGTGGACGAGATCACCACCGAGGGCAAGGACCAGATCCGCGCGATGGCGGTCCTGTCCGGCAATCCGGTGTTGTCAATGCCCGGTGGCACCACCTTGAACGATGCGTTCGCAGGTCTCGATTTCATGGTGTCGTTCGACTTCTACATCAACGAGACCTCGCGTCATGCACACGTGATTCTGCCGCCGACGATGTCTCTCGAACGCGACCACTACGATCTGATCTTCAACTCCTTCGCGGTCCACAACACCGCCAAGTACATGCCGGCCGTCCTTCCCAAGAAGGCTGGGGCAAAGCATGATTGGGAGATCTTCCGGGATCTGTCGCTCCGCTACAAGAGCCGGATGGCCGGTTCGACGGTCGGTCGAGTGAAGTCACGATTGACTCCGAAGAGCGTGATCAGCGAGGCACGCCTGCGCCTGTCCCCCGCCCGCACCCTGGACATCCTGCTCCGCAGTCAACGAAAAGGCTTGTCGCTCAAAAAGCTTCGAGCCAACCCACACGGTGTCGATCTCGGACCGTTGCGTCCGGGCTTCCCGCAGAAGCTGAAGACTCGGGACAAGCGGGTACAGCTGATTCAGGACATCGTTGTGACCGAACTCCCCGCATTGGTGGACCTGATGCATTCGAGCGCCGTTCCGACCGACGATGAACTGTTGCTGATAGGTCGTCGACACCTGCGCAGCAACAACTCCTGGATGCACAACACCGCCCGGCTCACCAAAGGCAAAGCGCGACATCAGCTTCTGGCTCACCCGGACGACCTGGAACACCGCGGCATCGAGGACGGGGCGATGGTATCGGTGACCTCCGCCGCCGGGACCGTCGACATCGAGGTGGCGGCGTCGGAGAAGATGATGCCGGGTGTGGTGAGCATGCCGCACGGCTTCGGGCATCAGCGCCCCGGCGTGGAGCTGTCCGTTGCCACGACGGTGACCGGCCCCAGTGTCAACGACATCACCGACCCTGGCCGCGTCGACGCCGTCTCTGCCAATGCGATTCTGAACGGCGTTCCGGTGCAGGTGAGGGCGAAATAGCGCCCCGATGAACCGTCGAGGCGACGGGATTCTGTACGATTCTGCAGGCTCGTACCTGGTACGGGCATGGGGCGGTAGCTCAGTCGGTTAGAGCCGTGGACTCATAATCCATTGGTCGCGGGTTCGAGCCCCGCCCGCCCCACACCGGTTGGCATGCCAGTCAGGTCGGCGAGCCTCAGAACCCGCAATCGTGCCGTATCGGTCTCTGTCCCCTGACGCACGTCTCGGACTCTGTTGTTCAGAGTGGCGATGTAGACCGTATTTCGGCGCACCCGACGAGCCCGCGTCTTGGGAGACATGTTCTTGCCGTGTGTGGCGTTGCTTACTGACCGGTAGTATTTTGTTCGCGGGAATTCCCGTCGGTTTACCCTGGGCAAGGTGGAGGCACGTGGAAGCGAGGATGTGCCACGGATCGCTACCGCGCAGCAGATCGTCGCCGCTATCCCACTTCCCGCGCTCGTTCACGACACCAGTTTTCACATCCTGGCCGTCAACACCGCGTGCCGAATGTCAGCGAACCTGTCCCGCACATACAGCGACACCCGCGATGTCTTTGCTTTCGTGCACCCAACGGAGCATGCCCCGATCCGGGCCGTATCAGAGGATCTACTGGCCAACTTCGCTCGAACAGGGGAATCGTCGCAGCCGCCGGTCTCCGCGATGCGACGGCTCCACCAAGACGACGATGTGTCGGTGTCGTGCTGGACGCACACCGGACTCGCGGTGATCGACGGCGTCCCTCTCATCGTCGTTGCCCTTGATCTCGCGAATCCTATTGTCAGTGAGGCACGAACGTGGCGAGAGCGCGCAGAACGCGACGACCTGACCGGGCTCTACCGTCGCAACGTGGCGGTCTCGCTCATCGACGATTGGCTTGCAGCCGGCGACGAAGTGATGGTGATGTTTGCCGATGTCGATCACTTCAAGCAGGTCAACGACGGCTACGGCCATGCCGCCGGAGATGCAGTCCTGTCCGCGATCGCCGACCGACTTCACGCCCTGTCGCACGACGACAGAGTCGTCTGCCGGTATGCAGGTGATGAGTTCCTGATCGCTTCCCGCCCATCCGTGTGGACTCACCGAGGCTTCGTCTGGCAATTCGACGAACAGCGTTATTTACACGACTACATCGCAGCGGCCGCAGAGGCAGCAACGCACCCGATTGGAATCGATGGGCATCAGCGTGTATCGATAAGCATCGGTGAGGCAAGGCGACGACCCGCCGATTCGGCCGCGACGCTCATTCATCGGGCCGATACCGCGATGTATCGGAACAAAGCACATCGCGTGCGAGAACGATGAGCTCGGCAATCGGGCAGCTCGAGTGCTGCACAGAGCTCTGTCGGTGGCACTCGAATGTGTCATAGGCGTCTCACCCGACGGTTACCGCCGCTCGGCAACGTCGGATTCCACCTCGTAGCGGACCGCCCGGCAGTACAACCGCGACCAATACACCAGCAGCACAGCAGCATTCGCCCCGAACCACAGCCACGTCACGAATGCCGCGAAGACCCCGGTGACGAAGAAGCCCAATACCAGCGCCACGCCCCATGCGAGAACATAGGCCAGGATCGTGACGACCGCTGCAACTGCGCAACGCCCCGGAGACCGTCGGACCGTACGCAGTGCAGCCACGAACGGATTTCGCTCGCCGTCGACCACGGCCGGAAGTATCAGCAGCGCAACCAGAATCACGATGACCGGGAGCAGCGGAAAGAGGGCCGCGAGCACAACGGCCACCAGTGTCAGCACCACGCACCACACCAGGACCCGCGGCCGTCGCCAGGCCCGACTCAGTGCACCGGATGAGTTGCCGTCCGCCATGTCGAGGGCCGTCGATGCAGTGATCCACAGTGCGATCACCACTGCCGCGGCGGAGGCCGCAACCAGCCCCGCGAAACCGAGGGACGATGTCGGAACCGGATCCCCCAGCACGGTCAGCGCCTGGATCAGTGCCGACACGACCAGCACGGCAGCGAGAACCACACTCCCCCTCACGGTGCACCGACCGTCGAATTGCGATCGAGCACGTCCTGCACCGACCCGGAGTAGAGGACCTCCGTACCGACCTTGACCTCGACGGTGCTCGCGTCGTCCGAGGTGGCCGAACCGGTGATCGCCTCGTTGTCGGTTGTCTCCCCGGCACATTCGATGTCGGCTCCGGTGCCCGAGCACACCGGTGCGACCAGGATCTCTATTCTCTTCTCGAACAAGACGTCGTTCACTGCGTAGCGGAGGTCACCGAGCTCGGCACCGCCGACCGGGGCGAGCGCAGCGGTCTGCGAACATCCCGCGCAGGCCACCACCGCGGACACGGCAATGATCTTCCTACGAAATCCGTTCATCGGCCTTGCCTCGTCTCGTAGGCGATCAGTCGTGCGTGTTCGTCCAGGTGTTGCTGCTCGAGCGCGGCGTCGGTGATGGTGCCCAGGTCGAACGGAGCCGGAAGGAGCAGTTCGGTGTTGCGGTCCAGACGCGAACCCCTTCGCATCAGCGGATTCTCGGCCCAGTCGTTGGCCGCCAACTCTCGGCTACGGGACGCCAGATCCAGGTAGCTTCCGCTGTTTCCGGGCGTGACCGGAGATGCGTGATCGAGAACTGTGGTGAACAGGGACAGGGTTCCGTCCCGGTTGTCGACGATCTCGACCACTTGTTGCTGCTGCGGGAAATCGATGCACGACGCGGTGGTGATCTCCCAGAATCCGCGTCCGTCTCGTGAGTGCGCCAAAATCTGGTTCTGGTGGGTGTGGCCGTTGAGCCAACCGATCACCACCGGATACTTGAGCAGCAGATCGACGAATTCGTCTGCGCCGTAGAGCTTCACCGATTGCCCCGGACGCTGTGCTCGGTTCTCCAGTGTGAGGCTGTTGTGGTGCGTGTAGATCAGCACGAGCTTGTTCTCGGCCTGCGCCCGCTCCAATTGCTGTGTGAGCCAATTGAATTGATTCTCGGGCACCGCACCGTCGGGACCGGCGACGGCGTTGCAGGTGTCGAGACCGAACGTTCGAATATTCGGGGTGGGGTCTGCCGTCCACCACGTTTCGCCGGAGTCGAGGTTGTGTTGGGTGAAGCCGTGACCGATCGGACCCGGCGTCGGGGTGGTCTCGAAGTGCTCCGCCATGAACTCGCGTTGCTCGAACAGGTATCGAGCCGGGTCGGCGGACACCGCGCGGAACCCCGGTCGCGCACCGGATCCGACGCCGAGTGCGTCGACCATTCGCTGTAGCGGACTGGACGTCGACGCGTAGCCGGCGAGTGCCGAGGTGGCCGTCGCCTCGAGCGTGTACGCCTTACGACCCCCGACGGCGAGCGCATGCAGTTGCGAGGACAGATCGAATGTCCCGAGCAACAGGGTGTCGTGGTTGCCGTACACCGAGTACCACGGAACCGGTAGCCCCACCGATTCGACGGTGCCCGACATCGCCTGGTCGAGGAGGTCGGGAAGCGTCGGGAATCCGTAGTCGCCGAACGACCCTCCCGACGGATCACCGGGCCGATAGGCCCACTGCGCCTCCGGCCAGGCCTGAACACCCTCGAAGACGTTCGCGGCCCCGCTCGTCGGCCGAACCGGAACACCGTCGAGAACGTCTATGTACCAGCGCAGTTCGAGATGAGAATGCATATCGGCGCTGTCCCCGGTGACCACGGCCGCCCCCATCGGTGCGCCGGTGACCGGGCTGATCCGCGCGTCCGCGAACGCCTTCACCATCGCCGCGGTGACGTGCACGGTCAGCGGATCCTGCGGATGGAACGCAGAGCCCCATGCGGCGTGGTCGGAGACGATCATCGGCTCGATGCGTCCGGGCGACTGCGCGTCGATGACGTGCATGTCCGAGAGGTGTCCGAGGTAGAGCAGCGACCGGCGCGCCTGCACTCTCGACGGACTCGGCGCACGCCCGAGAACGTCCAGCCGAGCAACGTAGGGCTCCCCCGGACCGGCAGCTAGCACGCGGTACTGCCCCGGCCCGGTCGAGGTCCGCAGGATCGTCTGCGCGAGCGTTCCGGTCCCTCCCGCTTCCACAGGCTGGGCGTGCGCAACGAGTGCCTGACCCAGCACGTGGGGTGCAATTCCCCAGGCTGCGGCGAGCGCCCCTACTCGAGCGATGAATTGTCGACGCGACAGCCCGGCCATGGAACTCCTCGGATCCTCGAGAACGGCACCACGTGCGCCTCGCATCCGACGAGGTGACTGCCTATTTTTACAGGGCCGACGGCAGACAGGCTCGATTTCGGATCGTTCAGGGCACCACGGTCACCGGCCAGCGGCCTGCTTTGACCAACCGCACCGCCACCGAACCGGCGATGCGGTGGCCCGCAGTCTCGGACGCCCCCACTACGACCGCGTCGGTGCGCAATTGTTCTGCCACGGCTATCAGCCCGTTGTACGGGTCACCCTGCGCGGTGCGGAATTCCCATCGCACGTGCTCCCGATCCCCGAATCGTGCAGCAGAGGTTCGGACGTAGTCGAGTAGCTCGTCGGCGATCTGCTGACCGGTTTCGACGAGTGAGATGCCGGCCTGGCCCCACGACGACGTCGCAATGGGTTGGACGTACACCAATACCAGCAGCGACCGCTGTCTACGAGCCAGTCCTGCCGCATAGGCGGCGGCGCGCCAGGAAGAGTCGGAACCGTCGACCCCGACCACGATCGACTTCGGACCGTCGTGGCCGTACTCGAAACCGGTGGAGTCTTGTGCATTGCTCACGAGTCGAGGTTACTGCCGGGACCCGTCCTATCGGGCACCCCATCCGGTGACGGTACGGTTGATGCACCTCGAGTCCCGGTCACTCGATGCTCACACACTGGACGGAAGTAAACAATGAACGACGATTCGCAGCTGAGCGGACCTCCAGCCGTTCCTGCAGGCTCCACTGACGGCCCGGCGACCGACCCGGCCACCGTGTTCGCGGCATTGGCCGACATCGTTTACCGAGGCAGCAGCGCAGAGGAGATCTATACCGCGATCTGCAACGCTGCCGTGCTGATCGTTCCCCACTGCGATCACGCCAGCCTGATGCTGATGCGCCACGGAAAGCCCGTTACCGTCGCGGCCTCCGACGACATCGCTCGTGTCATCGACGATATCGAGCGCGCCACCGGCGAAGGCCCGTGTCTGGACGCGATCACCAGCGAGGCGGCGCAGCTCGAGGCCGACTTCCGAACACCGACGCAGTGGCCCGCGATGGCCCGCGGTGTGTTGAACCGCACGCCGGTACGAGGGGCCATGGGATTTCGCCTGAAGGTGGACGATCAGAAGGTGGGCGCGCTCAACCTGTTCACCGACGAGCCGGGTGTGTTCGACGCCGACAGCGCGAGCAAGGCGATCATTCTGACGGCGTTCACGGCCGTCGCCGTCGCTGCGGTCATGAACGGTCAGGAGGCGTCGACTCTGCGTGACGGACTCGAGAGCAACCGTGAGATCGGCAAGGCTATCGGCCTGATCATGGCTCTGCACGATGTGTCCGGCGACGAGGCGTTCGCCCTGTTGCGTAAGTCTTCTCAGGACCTGAACGTCAAGATCGCCGACCTCGCAGCAACCGTGGTCGATCGGCACAGCAAGGGCTTGAAGTCCTGAGCGGTGCGCTCAGTGCGCACTCTGGACCTTCTTGGGGAGCGCGAACACCAACGCCAGTGCCACGAGACTGAACGCGGCACTCACGGCCATCGCCATGGCCGCGCCGTGCAGAAAACCGGAGCCGACGGTATCGGGGCCGGTGATGGTCAGAGATCCGAACAGCACACTGCCGATCACGGCGATACCGATCGCCGAGCCGACGCGCTGCATGGTGGAGATGACCCCGCTCGCGGCTCCCGCGTCGTCTCGATCGACGGTTGCGACGATGAACTGCGCGTTGGGTGCGATGAACGCGCCGTTGCCCAGACCCGCGATGAACAGAGGCACCAACAGAGTCCAGTGCGAGATCGTGTCGGCAGAGCTGGTCGCAAGGATGATCCACAGCCAGATCAGCCCGATCGAGACGAGCGAGGCCCCGAGTATCAGAACGGTGCGACCGAGACGGATCGTCAGCCTGTTGCTCTGCGAGGCGGCAATGATGCTGCCGATCGCGAACGGTATGGACACCAGTCCCGATGCCAGAGCCGTGTTGCCCAGTCCGGTCTGCCACAGCAGCGAGATGGTGAAGAAAATGCTCGTGAAGGCGGCGAAGTAGACGAGCGCGAGGATCACACCTCCGGTGAACGCCGGACGGGTGAACAACCGAGGTGGCACCAACGGATTCTGTCCGCGGCCGCTCCGAATCACTTCCCACCAGCCGAACAGCGCGATGAGCCCGAGGCCTGCGGCGATCGTCAGGTAGGTCCACATGGGCCAGCCCAATTCCTGGCCCTCGATCAGCGGAACGAGCAGTGCGATCAGACCAGCCGAGATGAGGACCAGCCCGAGCCAGTCGATTCCGGGGCGGGCCGTCGGCTCGGAATCGGTCTTGTTCGGGAGCAGCACCGCCGCCGCGACGAGACCGACGATTCCGATCGGCAGGTTGACCCAGAAGACGAGTCGCCAGCCGTTCTCGTCGCCGAAAGCCTGGATGATCAGGCCGCCGACGATCGGTCCGAGCGCAGTCGACACTCCGATGACCGCACCCATGATGGCGAATGCCTTGCCCCGCACCGGTCCTGGGAACAACAGCTGAATGAACGCGGTGACTGCCGGAACGAACATGCCGCCCGCCAAGCCCTGAACGACTCGCGCGACGACCAATTGCAGATCGTCCTGAGCCAGCCCACACGCGAAACTCGCGAGAGTGAAGAGGGCGAGCCCGGTGAAGAAGACCCATTTGTGGCCGATCCGGTCGCCCACCTTGCCTGCCGGGATGAGAGCCAATCCGAAGGCGAGTGCGTACCCCGAGATGATCCACGACAGAACCGATTCCGACGCGTCCAACGTGGTGCTGATCGTCGGTAGTGCCACGTTGACGATGGTGGTGTCCAGCAAAGCCATGAACATGCCGAGCAGCAGAACCACGAGCGCTTTCCAGGCGCGTGCTGGCACCTCTGTCGCTGGTGGAGTTGCAGAGGCAATTCCGTCGGTCACTGTGTCGTCCTTCGTCGTTGTCGCCGAGCAGTATCGTCCGACCGATCCTCGGTCACTGTCCGATCATTGCCGTTGCGACGAAGACCCACGACAGTCCTGTGGCCAAGACCACGAACGCCGACGCCACTATTCGGCTGCCCCACACGGTCTCCACGAGAGCAGTCTCCGCGTGAGCAGCCGCGCCTGCCGTACCCGTAGGCGTCATCATCAATTTCCCACCCTGCATCCGCGACCCTCGTCATTTCCGGCCGGTGGATACCCTGGGAACCCACGCCGAAACTACGGTGTCGCGAGTACAGCCTCCAGCGCGTCCAGAAAGGGGTGCTGCGAGGCGAGCAGCTTGGTTCTCGCCTGGGCCAGCGGAAACCACTCGATGCGGTCGACCTCGGGAAACGACTTCATGAGGCCGGATTTCGGGGGCCATTCCATCTCGAATGTGTTGCTCACCGCATTCGAGACATCCAGATCGGCCTCGACGCCGAACGCGGTGACGATCTTTCCGCCGCGCTGTGTGACGGTGCCGAGTTCGACCGGTTCCCCAGCAGGGACGTCGAACCCGACTTCCTCACGAAATTCCCGCTGCGCCGCCGTCCAGGGGTCTTCACCGTCGGTGATCAGGCCTTTGACGATCGACCAGGCTCCCTCGTCCTTGCGAGCCCAGAACGGTCCGCCGGGGTGAGCGATCAGGACATCCGGACCGTCGACACCGACGCGATACAACAGGATCCCTGCACTCGTATTGACCATGGCCTCAGCGTGCCATCAATTCGGTTGCCCTCCGTCATTTGTCGTCACTACCGTTATCGCGGCTCACGACCACACATCTACGGGAAGTAGGCGACATGGACACGGCAGGATCGGACAGGGTCTGGTTGATCACCGGGGCCAGCTCGGGATTCGGTCGCGAATTCGTTCGTGGCGCTCTCGAGGCGGGCGATCGGGTGATGTCCACGGCCCGTAGCGTCGCCGATCTCGAGGGGCCCGAAAGCGATCGTTTACTTCACGCACGGCTCGACGTGACCGATCAGGAGTCGATCGACTCCACCGTGGCCTGTGCGCTCGACCGATTCGGGCGCATCGATATCCTGGTCAACAATGCCGGTTTCGGCCTGCTCGGAGCGTTCGAGGAGATCGACGAACCCGACTTTCGCCATAACCTGGAGGTCAACTTCTTCGGCCCACTGGCCGTCACCCGGGCGGTGTTGCCTTCGATGCGGGCGCGCCGCAGCGGCCACATCGTGCAGATGTCCTCGGTCGTCGGCGTGGTACCCGGTCCGGGCGGGACCGCATATGCGGGTGGCAAATTCGCGCTCGAAGGCTTCTCGGAGGCTCTCGCCGCGGAGGTGCGTCATCTCGGTATCGGTGTCACCATCGTCGAACCTGGCCCGTTCCGCACCGACGCAAGTGGACGGTCGATGCGATGGGGAACCCCTCTCGACGATTACGCAGCCCTGATCGGACCGGCTCGAACCGCCTTCGAAGCCACCCACGGCCATCAGCCCGGCGACCCACGCCGCGGTGTCGATGCCGTCATTGCCGCGATTTCTTCGGACACTCCCCCGCTGCGGCTTCCGCTGGGCTCGAAGTCCTTCGAATGGATCGAGACCTACCTCCAAGGCCGCCTCGATCAAACCCGCGACGTTCGCCCTGCGGGTTCCGATACCGACTACAAGTGAATCGTCATTGTTGCTGCACGCCGTGCCACGAACCCAGGTAACAGTTATTGTCTACCGATGCAGGAGCGTGCAGCGTCCACCAGGCAGGCCGTACTCCAAGGGGCCGCCGCCAGTTTCGAGAAGTTCGGTTACGGCACAGCAAGTTTGAGCACCATCATCGCCCATGCCGGGGTCAGCAAAGGCGCGATGTATTTCCATTTTTCGTCCAAGGAAGATCTGGCGCAGGCCGTGATCGACGCGCAACTGGCCATGGCGGCGAGTGCGAGCACCCTCATAATCGAGCAAACGCCGAAAGCGTTGGACGCCTTGATCCTGGTGAGCAAGGAGTTGGGACGCCAACTGCAGACCGAGTCGATTGCCCGCGGAGGTATGCGGTTGACGCTGGAGTCGGCCATCGTGGGCAGCCCCAATGCGCAGGCGTTCGAGGAATGGGTCGGCAAGATGGGCGATCTGGCCGCACGCGCTCAGGCCGAGGGCGACATCGTCGACGGTATGGACGCGCTCACGCTCGGCCGCTACATCGTTGCTTCGTTCACCGGCGTGCAGACGGTGTCGGAGATGCTGACCGGACGCGCCGATCTACAGCAGAGGCTGACCGAGATGTGGCAGATGTTGCTGCCCGCGGTGGTGCCCCGCCGACGCCTCCCGCGGGTGATGGCAGTTGCCGAGGACGCCCTTATCGACTGGAGCGATCGGTAGGAGCCAACCACGGTTCGGATGTCGCCGTGACGGACATCGCCGACAGCACCACGCCGTCGTGCTCGAACTGAATGCGGAAGACGCCGTCGGTGGAGTCCGTGTCTACGATCACCGAGCACGGGTTGGTCCACTCGGCGAATCCCATGAACCTCACTTCGCACGAGGTGAAATCCAATGCCGGTGTTCCGGTGGCCAAGCGCAGCGCCTGACGAGCCGCCTCGAGCATCGTGACGCCCGGTAGGTACTCGACCGAATGGTCGAACATCGCCAGGTTGCGCGGATCCGGCGCGACGACGATGGTCCCGTCGGATGTGTGCCGCGCCAGCACCACGTCGGACGGATCGAGACGTCCGACGGAGGACGGCTGGACCACCTCGGTTCCGGCCGGCAGAAAACGGAAGTGGGGGTCGGCAATGGTCGACTTCCGAAACTGCGAATACACCTCGGGTCCGATGGTCCGGACGGACGCTGTCCCCGACGCGACGAGGTGAGTGCCGTTCAGGAGTCGGGCCGAGAGCTTCATGTTGTCCAGCGACTCGTTCTCGAACTTCACGTCGGTCGTGATCGACTCTGCGACAAGCGAATCGTCGATGTCGTCGACCGACAGCGGGTCCAGGATCTCGAAACGAGAGTGCTCGATGAACACCACGTGGTCGAGTGGCACGCCGTGGTTGACGTGACAGAAGAGGCTGATCGCTTGGCGCAGAGCCTCCGCCACCATCAACGAGTCGTGGGTTCGGCGGACCGGCGCGAACATGCGATGCGATGTGGGGAACTGAACCGCCGCCCGATGGGTGCCGTCGACGGTCTCGTAATCGGTCAACAGAACGTCGCCCGGTGACCGCCGATGCACCAGGTGACGTGGAACGGTTGCTGCGTAACTCAAACTCATGAAGCCCCTTAAAACCGACCGACCCGGCTTTTTATAGCACTGTTGAGCCACCGGGATCGCTCGTTCAGTATGTCGCGGACGACCGACAAAACTGACATCGGTCGACGGGATTCATTCATTCGATATACAGAAATAACGGTCACGATCTGTTAACTAACTCGAACTCTCGGTACCACATGTCCGGTACGTTCACGGGCCGAGCAGGAGGCCCAGATGGCCCACCCACGACAGCAAAAATCCCCGCCCGGAGAACCGGACGGGGACTGCGCTCCCCCACCTGGACTCGAACCAGGAACCCTTCGATTAACAGTCGAATGCTCTGCCAATTGAGCTATGGGGGATTACCTCGCGGCGTCACACTCTCGTGCGAGCCGTTGGAAACAATAGCGCACACCCCCTGCCGAGTACCAAATCGCCCTGCTCGAGGTTCGTCGGGCAAGATGGAAGAACAGCCGCACGCTCTATGGAAGGACCTACTGATGATTCGTTTGGTACTGGCGGCTGGAGCTGCGTATGTACTCGGTGCCAAGGCAGGACGTGGCCGGTACGAGCAGATTCGCAAGACTGCGAGCGCCGTCGCGTCGAGCCCGGCCACCAAGAAGGCGATCGAGGTCGGCCGCCAGAAGCTGTCCGATTCCCTGAACACCCAGCCGCGACTGGAACCGATGAAGCCGATCGACGACGAGACCCAGGTCTTCGTTCCCCGCGATCAGCTGCGGCGCTAACCGACCTCGGCCACACTTCCGACGGCGAGCTCGAGCAGACTGCGGCGGTACTGCTCGAGGGCGATGAGGTCGCCGAACAACGCGTTGTAGTCGTCGGGCTTCTCCACCGGTGACATGCGCTGCAGTTTCGATTTGAGTTCGGCCACCTGTTGGCCGACCCACACTTCCTGGAGCCGTGCGAGTACGCCCGAGATGTAGCGGGTGAGAGCGTCGTCGGCCACGCGCATCGGATCGACGGCCAGCTCGGTGACCAACGACACGACAACGGCGTCCTTGGCCTGTTTGGCCACGGCGTCGACCCACTCCCCTCCGCCCAAGCCTGCAGCGGTGCCGCCGGCAGCGGCCACTGCGTCGCGCACGGCCGAGTACGCCGGGTGATGGAAGCTCTCCGGCGGGAGCGAATCGAACACCGTGCCTGCCATCGCAGGCATCTGCAGTACCGCCTTGAGGGCTTCCCGTTGCGGCCACAGAGAAGGATCCGTGGGATTGGGACGCGGAGGTCCGGTGGGGGCCTCCACGGGAGCTGCCTGACGCTTCTCGAACGGGACGCGCTTGCCGTTGGTGTCGCCTCGGGCACCCTTCTTCGCCTCGTCGCGCACGCGGGCGAGCACCATCGCGGTGTCGTCCCAGCCGGTCCAGCCGGCCAACTGCCGCGCATACTCGTCCCGGAGCGACGCGTCCTTGATGCGGGCGACCACGGGGACGGTTCGCTTCAATGCTTCGACGCGACCCTCGGGCGTGTCCAGATCATGTTCTCGTAGCAGCGATTTGACCACGAAGGCGAACATCGGGGTGCGCCTGGCCACGAGATCGCGCACGGCGTTGTCGCCGGACTTCAAACGAAGGTCGCACGGGTCCATTCCGTCCGGCGCGACGGCGACGAACGTCTGACCGGCGATCTTCTGATCACCCTCGAATGCCTTCATCGCGGCGGCCTGGCCGGCCTCGTCTCCGTCGAAGGTGTAGATCACTTCGCCGCGAAAGTAGCTGTCGTCCATCATCAGTCGCCGCAGCATCGCCAGGTGATCCTCACCGAAAGCGGTTCCGCAGGATGCCACCGCAGTCTTGACGCCTGCCAGGTGCATCGCCATGACGTCGGTGTAGCCCTCGACGATGACGGCCTGATGCGACTTCGCGATCTCCTTGCGCGCCAGATCGAGGCCGAACAACACCTGAGACTTCTTGTACAGCATGGTTTCCGGGGTGTTGATGTACTTGCCCGGCATCGTGTCGTCGTCGAACAGTTTGCGCGCTCCGAAGCCGATCACGTCGCCGCTCTGACTGCGAATGGGCCACACCAGCCGTCGCCGGAAGCGGTCGATCGGCGTCCCTCGCTTGCCGGGTGTCGCCAACCCTGCGTCGACTATTTCCTTGGCCTCGAAGCCCTTGCCGAGCAGGTGCTTGGTGAGGGTGTCCCAGCCGTCGGGCGCGTATCCGCAGCCGTAAGCCAGGGCGGCGTGCCCGTCGAAGTTGCGTTCGGTGAGGTAGTCCCGCGCGGTCTGGGCGTCGGGACCACTGAGCCTGCCCGCGTAGAACTCCTGCGCAGCAGCGTTCGCGGCGATCAGGCGTGCTCGGGTGCCGCGGTCACGTTGAACCGACGGCCCTCCGCCCTCGTAGGAGATCGAGTAGTTCAACCGATCGGCCAATTGCTCGACGGCCTCGACGAAGGAGATGTGCTCGATCTTCTGGAGGAAGGAGTAGGCGTCACCTCCTTCGCCGCAGCCGAAGCAGTGATAGTGACCGTGGTTGGGTCGGACGTGGAACGACGGAGACTTCTCGTCGTGGAAGGGACACAACCCCTTCATGGAGTCGCCGCCCGCGCGCTTGAGAGAGACGTAGTCGCCGACTATGTCTTCGATCCGTGTGCGTTCGCGAATGGCGGCGATGTCGCGTTCAGGAATTCGGCCGGCCACGAAGGGCAGTCTAGTCCCGATCCCGACCTACCCACATTCGGTCGCGGAACGGTCAGCCCCAGCTGGCCTGAGCTCCGAGCGAACGCTTGTCGATCAGTTCGAGTCGACTTTCGGTGTACGACGCGATCTGGTCGACCACCACTCGGGTCCGTTCGGCATCGCTGTCGGCCCGCTGCCAGGCGGGCACCAGGATGGGGTCCAGCTCGCCCGGAGCCGAGCGCATCAACCACTCGGCGACGCGGTGGATGCGGTCGCGCTGACGCTCCTGCCTGACCTTGTGGCCTGCGTCGGACATCACGTACCGCAGGGCCATGGTCTTGAGCAGCGCAACCTCCGAGCCGACGATCGACGGCACCACCAGATCGGCATCGTAGCGACTCAACGGCGCGGTGCCGTACTTCTCGTGTGTGCCCTCGATGGCGGCGGTGGCGAAGCGGCCGACGAGTTCACTGGTCATGTGCTTGAGCGCCACCGATGCGGCGAGAGTTCCGTCGTAGCGTCCGACCGCGACCACGACGGGCATCCTCGACAGGCGATCCGCGGCCTCGATCAGTTCGTCGACATCGAGTCCGCGAAATTCCGAGACGCCGAGTTCGGCGAGGGCGCGTCGCTCGATCGGATCGGACAGCGCCCGTAGGTCGATTCGAGCGTCGATCACGCCGTCCTCGACGTCGTGCACCGAGTACGCCACGTCGTCCGACCAGTCCATGCTCTGCGCTTCGAGGCACTTGTGCTTGTCCGGAGCGCCGTCACGCACCCAGCCGAGAATGGCGGAGTCGTCGTCGTAGGCACCGAATTTCGCGCCGGGGGCCGGCCGGATCCACGGGTATTTCGTGGCGGCATCGAGCGAGGCTCGGGTCAGGTTGAGTCCTGCGCTGCGGCCGTCGGCGTCGAGGATCTTCGGCTCGAGTCCGGTGAGAATGCGCAGGTTCTGCGCGTTGCCCTCGAAACCGCCGCAGTCCTGGGCCACTTCGTCGAGTGCGCGTTCACCGTTGTGTCCGTACGGCGGATGGCCGATGTCGTGCGCCAGCCCGGCGAGGTCCACCAGATCGGGATCGCTGCCGAGACCCTCGGCGATGCTGCGGCCGATCTGCGCAACTTCGAGCGAGTGCGTCAACCGCGTGCGCGGGGTGTCTCCGTCTCGCGGTCCGGTGACCTGGGTCTTGTCCGCGAGTCTGCGCAGTGCGGCGCAGTGCAACACGCGGGCTCGATCGCGCGCGAAGGCGCTTCGATGCGAGGCGTTGTCCGCCCCGGCCCGCAGTCCTGCGGTCTTGGGAGGTTCGCTGACGAATCGTTCGACGTCGTGAGCGGAGTATGTGCCGGTCATCTACTGGCCTGCCGTGTAGGAGAAGTCCGCGGTGAAGTGAGTCAGCTGATACCACAGCAGAGCGCCTGTCTCCCTGGCGATCCCGTGCGCCTGGGATTCTCTGGTGTAGACGGCGGGACCGGTACGCGTCGGCGAGGTCCAGGCGTCGAGTCCTGCGTCGCGCGCCATGGTTCGGGTGCGTAGTGAATGCCACGGATCGCTGACCAGCACCACCGACGACTTGCCCTCGTCACGGAGCGTGTTGCTCACGGCCTCGATGCTCTCGAGGGTGTCCGAGCCGGTCTCCACGGCAACGATGGCATCGGCGGGAACTCCCTGATCGATCAGATAGTTGCGGCCCGACGCGGCCTCGGTGAACAGGTCGCCCTCCTGCTTGCCGCCGACGGTGACGATCTCGGGGGCGATTCCCTGTTCGTACAGCGACGCGGCCTGGGACAGTCGCGCCTCGAACACCGTCGAGGGTGTGCCGCTGTACTGCGCAGCACCGAGCACCACGATGGCGTCCGCCTTGGAATAGTCGTCGATGCGCGCCACCTGCCATACCCGCACTGCTGTTCCCGCGACCAGCACCAACGACATCAGCACCACTCCCGCGACCAGCCGACCGGTCCAGCGTCCGAGCGTTCCGAAGAAGCCCAGGCGCTCGGGACCGGGGTCCGGGGCATACCGATCGTCGTACGGGTCGCCGTACGAATCTCGGTCGAGAGTTGAATTCACCCCTCGAGTTTGCCAGGCCTGCTCGTCGGCATGGTCACGGCGCGCCCCGAACGACCTACAGCCACCCTCGATCCTCGGCCACCCGGACCGCCTCTGCCCGGGTGCTGGTGCCGGTCTTCCCGATCGCCGACGACAGATGGTTGCGTACCGTTCCCTCCGAGAGATGGACCTGAGCAGCGATGGACCCTGCCGTCCCACCCCTGGCAGCCGCGCGGAGAACCTCCTGCTCGCGGGCCGTCAGTGGAGAGACGCCGTCGGTGAGGGTTTCGGTCGCCAGCGTCGGATCCACCACGCGAAGCCCCATGTGCACGCGCCGAACGGCGTCGGCCAGCTGCTTGGCGGGGGTGTCCTTGACCACGAAACCCGACGCACCCGCATCGATGGCGCGTCGCAGGTAACCGGGTCGCCCGAACGTGGTGACGATCAGCACTCTCGACTGCGGGGCGACCAGCGCCAGTTCGGCGGTGACCTCGATCCCGTTCTTGCCGGGCATCTCCACGTCGAGCAGGACGACGTCGGGTCGATGTTCGAGAACGGCAGCGGCGACCTCGTCCCCGCGTCCCACCTCGGCGACGACGTCGAGATCGTGCTCGAGCCCCAGCAGAGCTGCCAGTGCACCCCGCACCAGAGCCTGATCGTCGGCCAGCAACAGTGTGATGGTCATTGCGCCTGCGTCCTATTCACCGTGTACCTCCACCCTGAACCCACCGGTCGGCACCCGGGCGATGGTCAGTGCACCACCCGCGGCAGCCACTCGTTCGCCCAGACCACGCAGACCGTTGCCGCCGGACTGATTTTCAGCCGGTCCCACTCCGTCGTCGACGACGGAGATGCTCGACGCCGTCAGCGTCACTCGGCACTGTCGTGCGCGCGAGTGTCGGACCACATTGGTCACCGCTTCCCGGATCACCCAACCGAACAGTTCACGGTGTCGCAGTGGCACCACGTCGGCGTCGCCGGGAAGGTCTGCATCGATCCCCGCTGCCGTCAATGCCGTTTGTGCACTGGCCAACTCGGATCCGATGTCGACCTGGCGCATGCCTCCGACGGTACTGCGCACATCGGCAAGCGCTTGCCGGGCAAGGGTTTCCAGCTCGGCGATCTCGACGGCCGCTCGGGCGGGGTCGATCTCGATGAGCCTGCCGGCCAGTTCGCTCTTGACGGTGATGACGGTCAGCGAATGGCCGAGGATGTCGTGCACGTCGCGGCTCATACGCTCGCGCTCGGCCACGATCGCCAGGTCTGCCAATTGTTGCCTGGCCACGGCCAATTCGTGATTGCGCTGGAAGACCTGAGTGATTCCCCATGCCGCGGCCGCGCTGATCAGCAGCTGGAATGCGAAGAAGGTGTCGGGCTCCCAGGACGAGATCAGGCGCGGTGCCAGTTCGACGATCAGCACCATCACAGCCACCAACGCCCACGCCTGCCGGACCGGCAACGTCATCATCGCCAGGACCGCGATGTACACGGTCGCGCCGAAACCGGTGGTGTCGATCAGCGCACTCATCGCGAACGTCAACGCCACCATCACCCCGAGCGCGATCCATGCCTGCGACGTGGGCAGTGGATGCCCTCGGCGGTGGCCGTTGCGGAACCGCCAGAACGTGGTCGTGAACACCACGCCGAAAGCGACGATCGCAACGATCCCGGCGACCCGTTCCGCCACCGAAGGCAGAGCGAGAATCTCGTTCAACGGATAGATCAGGTAGATCAGCCAGATGGCTCCGAACATCCAGCCGTATCGCCAGACCCGCCCCTCCGGCAGGTCGGCGGTGAACGTGGTCATGTCGCCCACGGTATCCCTGTGGGCGACACGATCAGCGGTTTCGGTCTCACGCACGCTTGGTGTCTCTCCGGAACAGCATCGCCGCGCCTGCGATGAAGATCGTCGCCCAGACCACCAGATTGATCACGGCGACCAGCAACGTTCCGGTTTCGGTCCCGGCGAACGCGGCCCGGGATACGGTGGCCAGCCCGTAGAGCGGGGTGAACTGGGCCAGCATCGGGAACCAGCCGCTGTCACCGAGGGGAACGAAGAGTCCACCCGCCAACGCCAGGAACGCGAGCACGGGTCCGAGGATCTGCATCACGTTCTCCGACGGCAGCAGGTAGCCCATGAACAGTCCGAATGCGGCGAACACCGCCGAGCCGATCCAGCCGATCAGACCGCTGACGATCCACACCCAGATCGGCATGTCCGCCCCGAGGAACTTCGCGACGACGAACACCACGACGATCGAGGCTGCACCCATCGTCATGGCCACGAGGACCTTGGTGACGATGTAGGCGACCGGCGCGAGCGGGGTCAACCGCAACTGTCGGCTCCACCCCTGAGCTCGTTCGACCGAGACCATCGCTCCCCCACTGGTGGTGGCGAGCATCGCGCCGTAGACGGCCATGCTGATGGCGATGTAGCCGGTGACGTTTCCGTGCGCGAAAGGGTAGTTGGTCCTGTAGTCGGACTGCGTGCCGAAGATGACGAAGAACACCGGCGGCATCACCAAGGTGAAGATCAGAGTTCGCTTGTTCCGGAAGAGCCTGCGGATCTCGAGTCGGAGGAAGGTGGGCGAGAATCCGCCCCAGGCAACAGCTCTGGTAGGTGTGCGGGTGGTCGTGGACGGCGTGGTCGTGGTCATCGGATGCTCCCGGCGAGGTCGTTTTCGGCTGTGTCGTTGTCTGAATCGGTGGTCAGGGCGAGGAATGCGTCCTCGAGGTTGCGCGAGACGATTTCCAGATCGGTCGCGTGCGCATCGTTGAGCAGGTATCGGGCCACGGCGTCGGAGTCACGTCCGTGCACGATCACCCGGTCCCCCCGCGTCTCGACCCGGTCGACTCCGGGAAGAGCGAGCAACGTGGACCGGTCGACACCGGGCAGAGTGGCGGTGACCGTGCGTCCCGCCGCGAGATTCTTGACCTCGGCGGCGCTGCCGTCGGCGACGATCTTGCCGTGCCGCACCAGGACGATTCTGTCGGCGTAGGCATCGGCCTCGTCGAGGTAGTGCGTTGCGAACAGCACTGTTCGGCCGGTGCTGGCGTCCTGCCGAATGGCGTTCCAGAAGTCACGACGACCCTCGACGTCCATTCCGGTGGTCGGCTCGTCCAGGACCAGCAGATCCGGGTCGGGCAGCAGTGCGAGCGCGAATCGCAGTCGCTGCTGCTGCCCGCCCGAGCATTTGGCCACTCGGCGATCTCCGATGTCGGCGATGCCTGCCCGGGTGAGAACTTCCTCGACCGACCGTGTGCGGGCGAACAGTGCGGACGTCAGCTCGACGGTTTCGCGGACGGTCAGATCGCGAAGCAGACCACCGGTCTGCATGACGGCCGAGATGCGGCCCTGGGCGATCGCGTCGGCGGGTGTTCCCCCGAACACCGACACCGACCCGGTGGTGGGTGTGGCCAGGCCGAGCATCATGTCGATGGTGGTCGTCTTTCCCGCTCCGTTCGGTCCGAGAAATGCGACGACTTCGCCCGGTTCGATGGACAGGCTGAGCCCGTCGACCGCCCGGACCGAGCCGTAGGTCTTGGTGACGTTTCGCAGTTCGACTGCCTTCGTTGTGGTCATGGGAATCACTCTGCTGCGATCGCACAGCGTGAACCTCGTTCGAGCGTCACGATTGCGAGGTGACAACTGTCATGCATCCACGTCGACCTGCTCGATCTCCTCGCCGCCCAGCCGGTAGATTTCAGCGCATGGCAGTCCAGCACCGGCGGCACAGCAGCGCCACAGTCGTTCGAAAGTCAGCCGTCCGAAGCTCGGTCCATCGATTTCGTCGTCTCGCCGCCGTGGGTGCCCTGACCCTGTTCGCCGCGGTCCTGCTCGCGCCAGGGGTTGCATCCGCCGAGGCTCCCTCGCGGCTGGCCACGCAGATCACCGACAACGTCCAGGCACTCGACCCCGATGCACTCGCCGAGGTGCAGACCTCGATCGACGACCTCTACGGCAGCAGCCAGCTTCGATTGTGGGTCACCTACGTCGCGGACTTCGACAACCTGTCGGCGGCGAACTGGGCCGAGCAGACGTACGCCAGAAGTGACCTCGGTGAGCGCGACGTTCTGCTCGCCGTGGCGACCGTGGACCGTTCGTACTACCTCGCTGTGAACACCGGGCTGTCTCAGATCACCACCTCCGAGCAAGATTCGATCCGTGTCGACGACGTCGAACCTGCACTGCGCGAAGAAGATTGGTCCGGGGCGGCCATTGCGGCAGCCGGTGCACTCGGCGACGCGTACGCCTCGAGCGGCAGCGGCGGCTCGTCGGCACCACTGCTGATCGGCGTCGGCGCACTGGCCGTGGCCGGCGGCGGAGCCGTCGTCTACTCCTCACGGCGCAAGAAGGCCCGCGTCGCCGCCGAGGTCGAGGCCGTGGCGAAGATCGACCCGAGCGACCCGGCCGCACTGGCTGCCTTCCCCATCGACGTCCTCGACACCCGGGCCAAGGAAATTCTCGTCGAGACCGACAATGCCGTACGCGCCAGCGAAGAGGAATTGAACCTCGCACGTGGAGAGTTCGGAGATTCTGCGGCCGCACCGTTCATCGCCGCCCACGACAACGCCAAGAAGGCTCTCGCGTCCGCCTTCGAGATCCGTCAACGACTCGACGACGCCATTCCGGAAACTCCCGATCAGCGGCGCGCGATGCTCGTCGAGATCATCTCCTCCTGTGGTCAGGCCGATCGCGAACTCGATTCGCGGGTGGAGGAATTCGACGGCTTCCGCGATCTGGTGATGAATGCCGGGTCACACCTCGACGAACTGACCCAGGCGATCATCGGGTTGACGGTGAGGATTCCGCAATCCGAAAGTCTGCTCGATCGACTGCATTCGGAATTCTCCGAGACGGCACTGAGGTCCATCGCGGACAACGTCACGATGGCCAAGGACCGGATGGCCCTGGCCGAGGACAACATCGAAGCCGGCCGCAAGGCTGCAGCACTCCCGCCCGGAAAGCAGGGGCCTGCGGTCACCGCGATTCGAACCGCCGAACGGGCCGTCGACCAGGCCAAGACCCTCCTCGACGGCGTCGACCATGCCCGGGACGACATCAGGCATGCCATCGCCACCCTGCCCGACGCCATCGCGGACGTTCGCCGCGACATCGAGCAGGCACGTGGTTTGGCCGAACACGGTGGAGCCGAACTGCAGTCGGCCATGACTGCCGCGCAGACGGCGTTGCAGAACGCCGAGACCGCCCAATCCTCTGATCCACTCGGCAGCTACACCGCCCTCGCCGAAGCCGATGCCGAACTCGAGAAGATCGTCGACGAGGCGTCGGCGGAGAAGGCTGCCGAGGACCAACTGCGAGCCCGTCTGGATCGCGATATCGCGGCCGCTCAGGCGCAGATCACCGCAGCCGCGGACTACATCTCGACCCGTCGCGGCGGAGTGGGTGCCGACGCCAGAACGCGCCTGTCCGAGGCCGAACGCCACCTCGGCGCGGCGCGGCAGCTGGGCCAGGAGAACCCCGACGAAGCCCTCAAGCATGCTCACGCCGCCAGCCAATTGGCCTCGCGCGCATCGCAGATCGCCCAGGCCGATGTACAGAACTGGGAGAATCGTCACGGCCCTCGCGGCGGTAGCAGCGGAGGCAACATCGCCGGCGCGGTGCTCGGCGGCATCCTGATCAACAGTGTGCTCCGCGGCGGCGGGGGTGGCGGAGGCTTCGGTGGCGGATTCGGTGGCGGCGGGGGCTTCGGCGGAGGCGGCGGTGGCGGCGGTGGCGGCGGATTCGGTGGCGGTGGCGGCCGCTTCTGACCCACCCCTCGACAGCCGACAGGGCCCGATCTCATTGCGAGATCGGGCCCTGTCGGGTGAGTGAGGTTCTTACGCGCCGATCAAACGGGAGGCGATGTAGCCCTCGACCTGATCGAGCGCCACCCGCTCCTGCGCCATCGTGTCGCGTTCACGGATGGTGACGGCATGATCGTCGAGCGTGTCGAAGTCGACGGTGATGCAGAACGGCGTACCGATCTCGTCCTGACGACGGTAACGACGACCGATGGCTCCGGCATCGTCGAACTCGACGTTCCAGTACTGGCGCAGTTGCTGCGCAAGATCTTTGGCCTTGGGCGTCAGGTCCGCGTTGCGCGAGAGCGGGAGCACCGCGACCTTCACCGGGGCCAGACGACGGTCGAGCTTGAGCACGACGCGCTTGTCGACGCCGCCCTTGGCGTTGGGGGCCTCGTCCTCGGTGTACGCGTCGACGAGGAATGCCATCAGCGAGCGCGTCAGACCTGCGGCCGGCTCGATGACGTACGGGGTGTAGCGGGTGTCGGTCGCCTGCTCGTAGTAGCTCAGGTCCTGGCCGGACGCCTTCGAGTGCACCGAGAGGTCGTAATCGGTGCGGTTTGCCACGCCCTCGAGCTCGCCCCACGCACTGCCCTGGAAACCGAACTTGTACTCGATGTCGACGGTCCGCTTGGAGTAGTGCGACAGCTTTTCCTTGGCGTGCTCGTAGAGCCGCAGGTTCTCCGGATCGATACCGAGATCGGTGTACCACTTCATGCGGTAGTCGATCCAATACTGATGCCACTCGTCGTCCTCGCCCGGCTTGACGAAGAATTCCATCTCCATCTGCTCGAACTCACGGGTGCGGAAGATGAAGTTTCCGGGAGTGATCTCGTTGCGGAAGCTCTTGCCGATCTGGCCGATGCCGAACGGCGGCTTCTTGCGTGAGGTGGTCAGCACGTTGGCGAAGTTGACGAAGATGCCCTGTGCGGTCTCGGGCCGCAGGTAGTGCAGGCCCTCTTCGTTGTCGACCGGGCCGAGGAAGGTCTTGAGCAGGCCCGAGAATGCACGCGGTTCGGTCCAGGAGCCGGGTTCGCCGGTTTCGGGGTCGCGGATGTCGGCCAGGCCGTTCTCCGGCGGGTGGCCGTGCTTCTCCTCGTAGGCCTCGATGAGGTGATCGGCGCGGTACCGCTTGTGCGTGTGCAGCGATTCCACCAGCGGGTCGGAGAACGTCTCGACGTGGCCCGACGCCTCCCATACCTGCCGGGGCAGGATCACCGAGGAGTCCAGCCCGACGGTGTCGTCGCGGCTGGTGATCATGTTGCGCCACCACTGCTTCTTGATGTTCTCCTTGAGCTCGACGCCCAGCGGGCCGTAGTCCCAGGCCGACTTGGTACCGCCGTAGATCTCGCCGCACGGGTAGACGAGGCCTCTGCGCTTGGCGAGGTTGGCGACGGTTTCGACTTTGGACTTGGGTGCCACTGGCGGAGCTCTCCATCTTCGGTTACATCGTGTAAGAGGTGACGTGGGCGGTTTTCGCCCTGATCAGACTATCTGGCTCGGCGGGCGAAACCGAACAGCGGTCGAGTGCGGAAGTTGACATGCACACCTGTGCATATCACAATGAATACGATTTGCAATAACAACTACTGCACTAACCTGGTGCCATGACGTCGCTCGTGCAGGGAGAGTCCGCCGGCAACGACCCGGCAATCGAAGGAGCCGCAACCGTGTCCACGGACTCGACAGTGGAAGCAAGCTCGACCCACAGGCAGGACCCGGAGCACCCGTTGCACTCCGGCGATCCGTTCACCGCCGCTCCCCCGGCTCACATCCCGCCGAAGGAGACTCTGACCGCGGCGGGTGACATCCTGCGGGCACTGGCGGCTCCGGTGCGCATCGCCATCGTGCTGCAGCTGCGCGAGTCCGAGCGGTGCGTCCACGAACTCGTCGTCGCCCTCGGTGTCACGCAACCGCTGATCAGCCAGCACCTTCGGGTACTCAAGGCAGCGGGTGTGGTGCGCGGAGAACGCAACGGACGCGAGGTCCTGTACCGGTTGGTCGACGATCACCTCTCCCACATCGTCGTCGACGCCGTGGCCCACGCCGAGGAAGGCCGGAACCTGTGACCGAAAAGTCCACCGATACCGCCGCACCCAGACGACCCGTCGTCGTCGGCGTGCGGGCCACCAAGCAGCGCAGTGCGATCTCGGATCTGCTCGACACCATCGAGGAGTTCAAGTCCGCACAGGATCTGCACGACGAATTGCGCAAGCGCGGTGAGGGCATCGGCCTCACCACGGTGTATCGCACCTTGCAGACCTTGGCCGACGCCGGGACGGTCGACGTACTGCGCACCGACAACGGCGAGTCGGTCTACCGGCGGTGCTCCTCCGGACATCACCATCACCTGGTGTGCCGCTCGTGCGGTTTCACCGTCGAGGTGGAAGGCCCCACCGTCGAGAAGTGGTCGCAGAGTGTCGCCGAATCCAACGGCTTCAGCGACGTGAGCCACACGATCGAGATCTTCGGCACCTGCAGTCAATGCAGCGCTGCCGGTCGCTGAGCCCGCTCAGGCGACGGCCTCGGCCACCCGAGGTACCAACGCGTCGATGGCGAACGGAATCGACAGCACCGAGTTGTACGTGATCGCTCCACGCTGATCGGTGGACAGCGGAACGATCGCATCGCGCCGTGCGGCATCGAGCGTTCCGAAGATCGGGTTCTCCGCCACCACGTCGATGTCGGCACTCGTACCGAGATAGAGCACCAGGTCCGCGTCGAGCATGGATATGTTCTCGGCCGAGACCGGAACGAAGAAGTTGGTGCCGTCGTCCTCGGCGCGGATCGCTTCCGGGACCTCGAAGCCCAGCGAGGTGACGAATGTGCCGCGGGCATCACCGGGCAGGTATGCGCCGAACTGGCCGTCGTACGGAAGCACCACTGCTGCCGTCTTGCCTGCGAACTCGGGGTGTTCGTTTCGAGCCTGCTCGAGCGCGTCGTCGGTCTGCGCGTTCAACTCCTCACCGCGGTCGCGCTCACCCATCGCGCGAGCGATGGTGTCGGTGGCCACCTCACGATCGACGGCATAGGCAGCCGATCCTGCAGGTCGGGCGACCGTCGGCGCGATGCCGCTGAGCCTGTCGTAGGTCGCCTCGTCGAAACCCGCATTGAGTCCGGTGATGAGATCCGGTGCCAGAGAAGCGATCAGCTCGAAGTTCGGCTCGGACTCCGAGCCCAGCAGCGTCAGCGGCGCGTCACCCACCAATTCGTCGGTCCAGGGACCCAGTCCGGTCTCGTAGAACGTGTACCCGGTGTTCCCGACGGGAACGGTGCCCAGCGCGATGACGGCATCGGCGTCGGACACCCCGAGCGTGACGATGCGGGTGGGCTTCTCGGCGATGGTCGTGCTGCCGTAGATGTGATCGATGACGACCGGGAATGCACCGTCCGACGACTGCGTCGCCGTGTCGCCGGTGTCGGCAGTCGAACAGGCCGTCACAGCCACACCGAGAGCGATCACCGCCGCCACCGCCGTGAGCATTCGGGTCAACCGCACAGTCATCGCATCCGCCTCTACTAGAAGTAAGTACAGGCAAACCTTAACTGACTGATCAGGGCAGTAGGCCCTCACGCGCCTTTTCCACTCCGGCGAGCACCAGAATGAGCATCGTCAACATCGCCTCGTCGTCCAGGCCGTTCGCGGGAAAGGTGTAGCGCAGCAGTACATCCGCGAGCTTGTCGTGGGTGTTGACCGAGATCGCGCCGAACTGCGAATCCGCATTGCGGTCGGCAACTTTCTTGTGCAGAGCGGGCTTCAGCGGCCGGTCCCACGCCAGCACCGCGGTGAGCGAGAGCACCTCGAGCTCGGGCGAGAGTCGAACGGCACGAAGCGAGCACAGAGCGCCCGCATAGTCGAAACCGAGCGAGCCCTCGTCGCCGAGTGTCACCGTCGCGAACTGCGAGAGCGCGAGCTGGGCACGGGCTTGCAACGAAAGCCCCTCGTCCGGCGTGCCGTTCGCAGTGTCACTCATACTTGACCCCACCGAATCGTCGGTCGCGCGAGGCGTATTCGATACACGCCTCCCACAGATCCCGGCGGTCGAAATCCGGGAAGAGCTTCTTCTGGAACACGAACTCCGCATAGGCGGACTGCCACAGCAGGAAGTTCGACGTCCGCTGCTCCCCCGAGGGACGCAGAAACAGATCCACGTCGGGCATGTCCGCTTCGTCGAGGTATTTCGCGACGGTCGCCTCGGTGATCTTCTCGGGGTTCAGCTTGCCCGCGGCCACCTGTCGAGCGATTTCCCTTGTGGCATCGGCAATCTCGGCTCGGCCACCGTAGTTGACGCACATCGTCAACGTCATCACGGTATTGCGTTTCGTCAACTCCTCGGCAACTTCGAGTTCCTTGATGACACTGCCCCACAACCTCGGTCGACGGCCGGCCCAGCGAACCCGGACGCCCATCTCGTTCATCTCGTCGCGTCGACGACGAATGACGTCGCGATTGAAGCCCATCAGGAACTTGACCTCGTCGGGACTGCGCTTCCAGTTCTCCGTCGAGAATGCGTACGCGGACAACCACTGCACACCGATCTCGATGCAGCCGCACACGGCATCCATCAGCACCGCTTCGCCCTGCTCGTGCCCCGCAGTGCGCGGCAGACCACGATCCTGTGCCCATCGGCCGTTGCCGTCCATGACCAGAGCGACGTGACGAGGAATCAGTTCCGGCTGGAGGATCGGAGGCCGCGCGCCCGAGGGATGCGGGTCCGGCGGGCGCACCGGCGGCCGTTCGTCAGGCCGGGGTTGCGGCTCGCGTCGTCGAATCACGGTCCCCATCCTGCCCGACGGTGTCGGCGAACACGGAGTCAGGTTGGGCCAGCGGCACCTGGTGCGGGTGCGAGCGCTCGATGAGCGGAAGAGTGCGCAACTGTCGTTCCAGATGCCATTGCAGATGCGCCGCCACCAGTCCACTGGCCTGCTTGCGGACGGTATCGGAGGTGGTGACGGTGTAGTCCCACTCCCCCCGCTCGAGCGCAACCATGAGATCGAGAACCCCGGTCGACGGCGTCGCCGAGCCCGGCGGTCGGCAATGCACACACACGGCTCCACCGGCAGCGACGTGGAAAGCTCGATGTGGCCCTACAGCTGCGCACCGCGCGCAGTCGGTCAGTGCGGGAGCCCATCCGGCGAAACCCATCGCGCGCAGCAGATACGCGTCGAGCACCAGCTCGGGAGGCCGGACGTGCTGCGCGAGGGCGCGCAATGCACCGACGGTCAACTGATGCAGCCGCTGCGCGGGCGCATGCTCCTCACCTGCCAGCCGTTCGGCAGTTTCGAGAACCGCACAACCGGTGGTGTAGCGACCGTAGTCGGCAACGATGTCTCCGCCGAACGCGTCGACCGTGTGCACCTGGGTGACGATGTCGAGATTGCGTCCCGGATAGAGCAGGACGTCGATGTGCGCAAACGGCTCGAGCCGCGCACCGAATTTGGATTTGGTGCGGCGAACCCCTTTGGCGACGGCCCGTACGATCCCGTTCTCCCTGGTCAACAACGTGACGATGCGATCGGCCTCACCCAGCTTGTGCTGGCGCAGGACGACTGCGTTGTCACGGTATGGCCTCACGTGTTCCAGTGTCCCACGCGCGCAGCGGCGGTGACCGTTCCCGCGCTGACGAGAAGTCGATACTGTGCAGGCGTGGATTTTCATCGGTCGACTCTCGTTGCCCAGGCCGCCGCTCTCGCGTCGGGTCGCATCACCTCGGTACAGGCGGTCACCGAATCACTCGATCGGATCGACAAGAGCCAACCCACGCTCAATGCGTTCCGCCTCGTGCGCCGCGATGCCGCCCTCGCCGAGGCAGCCGAAGCGGATCGGCTGCGCGCCGCGGGCACCACCGCTCCCCTGCTCGGCGTTCCGATTGCCGTCAAGGACGACGTGGACGTCACCGGGGAACCGACCGCCTTCGGTTGCGCGGGCGACTTTCCGCCTGCCACCGCGGATTCGGAGGTGGTGCGCAGACTGCGTGCGGCCGGAGCGGTCATCGTCGGAAAGACCAACAGCCCGGAACTCGGCCAGTGGCCGTTCACCGGCGGCACCTTCGGACACACCCGCAATCCATGGGACCGCGAACGCACTCCCGGCGGCTCCTCGGGTGGCAGCTCTGCCGCGGTGGCCGCCGAATTGATCTCTGCCGCTTTGGGTTCCGACGGTGCCGGCTCGGTGCGAATTCCGGCCTCGTGGACGAATCTCGTGGGGATCAAGCCGCAGCGCGGACGCATATCGTCGTGGCCGGAGCCCGAGGCGTTCAACGGCATCACCGTCATCGGCCCGCTCGCGCGCACCGTGGCCGACGCGGCACTGCTCCTCGACGTGGTCTCGGGTAGTCACGACGGGGATCTGCATCGTCCGATACCGCTGACCGTCTCCGATGCCGTCGGACGCAACCCCGGCTCGCTGCGCATCGCGCTCAGCCTGCGTAAGCCCTTCATCCCGACGCCCGCCCCACTGGACCCCCAGATCGCGGCTGCCGCGTACGAGATGGCCGCGGTGCTGCGACTGCTCGGACATCGAGTGGTCGTCGATGACCCCGCCTACGGAATGCTGTTGGGGCTCAACTTCTTACCCCGCTCACTGGCCGGTGTGGCGGCCTGGGTGGACCGTCTGCCGGATCCGTCTCTCGCCGACCCGAGGACCCGAGCCAATGCCAAGAGCGGCCGGGCTCTCGCCGGAGCGCCGCTGCGCGCAGCACGCGCTGCCGAGCCGCGCATCGGGCGTCGTATCGGCCGGTTCTTCGACGAGTACGACATCGTGCTCGCCCCCACGACGGCCACCCCGCCGCCTCGAATCGAGGCCATCGACGGCATCTCCAACGCCGACACCGATCGGGTCATCACCGAGCACTGTCCCTACACCTGGCCGTGGAACGTACTGGGCTGGCCGAGCGTCAACGTGCCCGCAGGATTCACCGCCGCCGGTCTGCCCATAGGCCTGCAACTGATGGGCCACGAATCCTCCGAGCCGCTACTGGTTTCGGTCGCCGCTCAACTCGAGAACGTGCTGCAGTGGCACCGCAAGCGCCCCGATCCCTGGTGGACCCAGGTGAGCGAAACTTCGTAGCCCACTACGAGACAGGAGTGCAGCCTGCGGAACGACCGGTGGGTCCAGCCGCGCACGTGCGGCGAAGCCGCTTCGGTCAGAATCCGAGCTTGCCCATCTGCTTCGGGTCGGTCTGCCAGTCCTTCGCGATTTTGACGTGCAGGTCCAGGTAGATCCTGGTGCCGAGCAGCTTCTCGATCTGCAGTCGCGACGCCGTGCCGACCTCTTTGAGTCGCGAACCACCCTTGCCGATGATGATCGCCTTCTGGCTCGATCGCTCCACGTACATGATGGCGTGCACGTCGAGCATGTTGTCGTGACCCTCGCGGGGGGTGACCTCGTCGATGACGACGGCCAGCGAGTGTGGCAGCTCGTCGCGGACGCCTTCGAGCGCGGCCTCACGGATGAGTTCGGCCATCAGGATTTCCTCGGGCTCGTCGGTGAGTTCTCCGTCGGGGTAGAACGCCGGGCCCTGCGGCAGTTCGGAGGCCAACAGGTCGACGAGCTTCTCGATCTGCTCGCCCGATTCGGCCGACACCGGGATGACGTGCGAATTCTCACCGAGCAGCTTCGACAGCGACATCAGCTGCTGTACGACGCGTTCCTTCTTGACCTTGTCGATTTTGGTCACGATGCCGATGAGCGTCGTCTTGGGCGCGATGTGCCGCACCTGTTCGAGAATCCACCGGTCGCCGGGCCCGATCTTCTCGTCCGCGGGGATGCAGAGTCCGATGACGTCGACCTCGGAGTAGGTGTCCTGCACCAGGTCGTTGAGACGTTGACCCAGCAGCGTTCTCGGTCGGTGCAGTCCCGGGGTGTCGACCAGGATCAGCTGGGCGTGCTCCCGGTGCACGATGCCGCGAATGGTATGCCGCGTCGTCTGGGGACGCGAGGACGTGATGGCGATCTTCGATCCCACCAACGCATTGGTCAGCGTGGATTTGCCGGTGTTGGGTCGGCCCACGAAACAGACGAATCCGGATCGGAACTCACCGTTGTTCTGCTCGGACACAAGAGCACCTCCAGATTTCAGTGTTGGCGAGTGACGTCCGACGAGTCGTCGTCCTCGGTGGTTTCTTCGTCCGGCTCGAGCTTCTCGACCAGGACCGTGGCAATCCGGACGCGCCCCTTGGGGTCGGCTCCACCTTCTCCGCGCAGCAGGAGCCCGTGGGTGATCACCTGCGAACCGGGCAACGGTACTCGGCCCAGTTCGTAGCCGAGGAGTCCGCCGACGGTGTCGACTTCCTCGGATTCGATGTCGATGCCGAAGATCTCGCCGAGGTCCTCGAGCGGCAGCCGCGAGGACAGCCGATACCGTCCGTCCTCGAGTTCCTCGATGGGCGCAACCTCGTCGGAGTCGTATTCGTCGGCGATCTCGCCGACGATCTCCTCGATCACGTCCTCGATGGTCACCAGCCCTGCGATGCCTCCGTACTCGTCGACGAGCAGGGCCATGTGGTTGCGATCGCGCTGCATCTCGGCGAGCAGACTGTCGAGTGCCTTGGAATCGGGAACGAAGACGGCCGGACGCATCAGTTCGGACACCTGCACTCCCCGGCCACCGTCGGTGGAGTAATACGTCTGCTGCACAAGGTCTTTGAGGTACACGACGCCCACCACGTCGTCCACGTTCTCGCCGATCACCGGGATGCGGGAGTGGCCGCTGCGCACGGCCAACGAGGTGGCCTGTCCTGCCGATTTGTCGGACTCGATCCACACCATCTCGGGGCGCGGGACCATGACCTCACGAGCGGAGGTGTCCCCCAGCTCGAACACCGATTGGATCATCCGCCGTTCGTCGTCGGCCACGACGCCGCGCTCGCGGGCCATGTCCACCAGTTCTCGGAGTTCGATCTCGGAAGCGAAGGGGCCGTTGCGAAATCCTTTACCGGGGGTGATGGCGTTACCGATGAGGATGAGCAGGCGGCTGATCGGTCCGAGGAGCCACCCGAGTGCACGCAACGGCAACGCAGCCGCCAACGCGATCGAATACGCGTTCTGCCGACCGAGGGTTCTCGGACCGACACCGATCACGACGTAACTGACCAACACCATGGCCACCGCGCTGATGACCAGTGCCGTGGTGGAGTCGATCAGCTGCGTCAGGCCACCCGCGAGCAACACGGTGCCGCCGATTTCGCACAGGATGCGCAGCAGCACCATCAGATTGACGTACCGCGGGCGGTCGCCGACCACCACGACGAGGCCTGCGGCACCGGGGCGCTCGTCCTTGACCATGTCGTCGATTCGCGCCCGTGACACCGTGTTCAGCGCGGAGTCGACGGCGGCGAACAGGCCTCCGAGAGGCACGAGAAGGACAGCGAACACGATGAGCGCAGCAGCACTGCTCACGCGCTACGACCCCACACTTCCACCTGTTCGACGACGCAGATCATCGATCGAGTCCGTCGACGAAACCGGCCTTGCCGAGGAGCCGGGCATCGCGAGCGGCCTGTTCGGCAGCCTGTTCCGCGCGCCTGGCGTCCTCGTACCACTCGGCCAGCAGCCGGTTCTGCAGCTCGAACATTTCCTTCTCTTCGTCCGGCTCGGCGTGGTCGTAGCCGAGCAGGTGCAGTACACCGTGCACGGTCAGCAACGCCAGCTCGTGTTCGAGCGAATGCCCCGCTGCGGCAGCCTGATCCGCGGCGAACGACGGGCACAGCACGATGTCGCCGAGCATCGCCGGTCCGGGCTCGGGCGCATCGGGACGACCGCCCGGCTCCAGCTCGTCCATCGGAAACGACATCACGTCGGTGGGGCCGGGCAGATCCATCCACCGCATGTGCAGATCTGCCATCGTGGCCGAATCCACCAGCACCATCGACAGTTCCGCGGCGGGATGCACGTCCATGCCGGCGATCGCGAACCGTGCGACCGAGACCAGCTCGGGTTCGGAGATGTCCATCCCCGACTCGTTGGACACTTCGATACTCATCTAGCCACTACCCACGCTCTCGTTGCCTGCATCTGTCGGTCCGTACGCCTGAATCATCTTCTCGCCGAACGCGGTCCACCGGTTCGGCGTTGCGCCCGATTGGGAATGACGCCTTCCGATGTCGACTCGAACCGCTCGTACGCGTCGACGATCTCCGAGACCAATCGGTGTCGCACCACGTCGCTGCTGGTGAGCTGCGCGAAGTGTATGTCGTCGACGTCGGTGAGGATCTCCGACGCCGCACGCAATCCGGATCGCGCGCCTCCGGGAAGGTCGACCTGGGTGACGTCGCCTGTGACGACGATCTTCGATCCGAATCCGAGTCGCGTCAGGAACATCTTCATCTGCTCGGCGGTGGTGTTCTGTGCCTCGTCGAGAATGATGAATGCATCGTTGAGCGTGCGGCCACGCATGTAGGCGAGCGGGGCGACTTCGATGACCCCGGCCTGCATCAGCTTGGGAATCGCTTCGTCGTCCATCATGTCGTGCAACGCATCGTGCAACGGCCGCAGGTACGGGTCGATCTTCTCGTGCAGGGTTCCGGGGAGGAATCCCAGCCGCTCCCCCGCCTCCACTGCCGGACGCGTCAGGATGATGCGGCTGACCTGCTTGGTCTGCAGTGCCTGCACGGCCTTCGCCATCGCCAGGTACGTCTTGCCGGTACCGGCGGGGCCGATGCCGAACACGATGGTGTTGGCGTCGATCGCATCCACGTACCGCTTCTGGTTCAGCGTCTTGGGCCGGATCGTCTTGCCGCGGCGCGAGAGGATGTCCAGGCTCAGCACCTCGGCCGGCGAATCGGCGACGCCCTCCGTGAGCATGGCGATCGATCGGCGCACCGCATCGGGAGTCAGTGGCTGAGCGCGCTTGGCCAGCGCGGCCAACTCGGAGATCACCCGTTCGGCGAGGGCCACATCGGCCACTTTTCCGGTGAGCGTCACGGCGTTTCCTCGTACGTGGATGTCTGCCGTCAGCATCTGCTCGAGCGCCCGCAGGTTCTCGTCGGACTGTCCCAGCAGTGGCATCACCGCTTCGGGGGCGAGTTCCAGGGTGGACCGAACGTCACGCTCGGCGGGAAATTCGCTGTGTTCACTCACGTGGTGGCTATGGCCTGCTCTCTGGTGTCGGCTTCTCGGACGTGCACTTGGTATGGATCGAGTTTAACGCCGCAGCAACGATGCGCATTCCCATTACTCGCTGGTGGCACCGAGCACCGCGTCGAGTGAGAGCGCCCAGCACCGGGAATCGGGATTCAGGAAAGCGAAGTGGTCTTCCCCCGGCACGATCGTCAGCCGCGCGTCGTCTCCGGCAGCGCGCGCCAGCGCGACGTACCTCTCGCTCTGCGCCGCGGGGACCTGGACGTCCTCTGATCCGTGCAGGGCGATCGTCGGGATGCCGATGGGTACACGTGCAGCCGGTGAGGCCGAGCGGTACAGGTCGGGATCGTCCTCGTACCGGGCTTGCAACAGCGCCTCGACCGCCGGGTTGGTGCGGCCCGACGCACCTCGAGGTTCGAGATCGAGAACGCCGGCCTGCGAGACGATGCGCGACGGGCGGACCTCGGTGCCGGTCTCGCCGCCGAGCCACACGGCCAGGTGCCCGCCTGCGGAGTGCCCGATGACACGTACGTCGTCGATTCCCACCGGGGCGTGCTGCTGCAGTTCCCCGGCGACCACGTCGAGTGCCGCGGTCACGTCGGACTGCATCTCCGGCCAATGGCCGCCTGCGCCGACGCGGCGGTACTCGATGTTCCACGCCACCGCTCCGGCTCCGGCGACTGCGCGGGCGAACTGGGTGCCCAGATTGGATCCGTACTGTCCGCTCCAGAATCCGCCGTGCACCACCACGACCACCGGGGTCGTGTCGTCGACGGGTTCGGCCGGCAGGTAGAGGTGGCCGAACTGCTCCGGGTGATCGCCGTAGGCGATCTTGATCCGAGCGCTCATGCGTTCTGGAAGTCGGGCGGCAACTGTGCCCACCGTGAGGTCAGAACCCCCAGTGCGCCGAGGGCCACCGCTCCTGCCGTCGAGGTCCGCAGCACCGTCGGGCCCAGCACGACCGGGGTTGCGCCTGCTTCGGTCAGCGCGGTCACCTCTCGGTCGTCGAGCCCTCCCTCGGGTCCGACGACGATCGCGACCTCGGGCACCGCGTCGAACGGCAGGTCCCGGAACGCCGAGGTGGCTGCCTCGTGCAGCACGGCGACGATTCCACCGCGCTCCACGACACCGCGCACGAAGGCGTTCACCTCGCGCGAATCGTGCAACTCGGAGACCTCGGGGATGTATGCCCGACGCGACTGCTTGGCGGCTTCGGCCGCGGTGCTCCGCCACTTCGCGACACCCTTGGATGCCTTCGGGCCCTCCCACCGTGCGACGCATCGCGCGGACTGCCACGGCACGACGGCATCGACGCCCGCTTCGGTGGCCAGCTCGACGGCGAGTTCCGATCGATCCGCCTTCGGCAATGCCTGCACCAGCGTCACCATCGGGGTGGGACGCGGCATCTCGCTGCGCGCTTGCACGGTCAGTTCCAGTCGGTTCTTCTCGGCTGCGGCGACGACCGTGTCGGCCAGGCCGCCGGCTCCGTCACCGAGCAGCACCCGCTCGCCGACGCGGATGCGTCGTACCGTCGCGGCATGGTGCCCTTCCTTGCCGTCCAGCACGGCGAGCTCCCCGACGTTCGGCAGGGGCGAGAGGTAGAAGACCGTGGGGGCCATCGATCAGCGACCGCTGAAGGCTTCCCGCAACCGCGAGAACAGGCCGCCGCTGTGCGCCGAACCGGTGGTGACGACCTCCGCCGAGTCGCGGTCGCGCATCGACCTGAGCTGTTCGAGCAGGTGGGTCTGCTTGCTGTCGAGCTTGGTCGGCACGATGACCTCGAGGTGGGCGTGCAGGTCGCCGCGAATGCCGGACCGCAGCTTGGGCATGCCGTGACCGCGTAGCACCGTCGTCGAATTCGGTTGTGTGCCTTGCTCGATGGAGATCTCGGTTGGTCCGTCGATGATCGCGTCGATGTTGACCGAGGTGCCGAGTGCCGCGTCGACCATCGGGACACGGACGGTGCAGTGCAGGTCGTCACCGTCGCGTACGAACACCTCGTGCTGCTGTTCGACGATCTCCACGTACAGGTCTCCCGCGGGTCCGCCGCCCGGACCGACCTCACCCTGAGAGGCCAGTCGGATCCGCATGCCGTTGCTCACGCCGACCGGCACCTTGACCGAGATGTCGCGACGCGACCGGACGCGACCGTCACCGCCGCACTTGCGGCAGGGGTCGGGGATGGTCTCGCCTGCGCCGCGGCAGGTGGGGCACGGGCGGCTGGTCATGACCTGGCCGAGGAACGAGCGCTGTACCGACTGCACTTCACCGGCACCGCCGCAGGTGTCGCAGCGGACCGGCTTCGAGTCACCGTTGGTGCCCGAGCCCGTGCACAGGTCGCAGAGGATCGCCGTGTCGACGGTGATGTGCTTGGTCACGCCCGTGGCGCACTCGTCGAGGGTGAGCTTGGTCCGCAGCAGCGAGTCCGCTCCCGGCTGCACGCGGCCCTTGGGCCCGCGCTGGGATCCGCCCGCGCCGCCGCCGAAGAACGCCTCGAACACATCTCCCAGGCCACCGCCGAATCCGGCTCCACCGAATCCGCCACCGCCGCCTCCGCCGCCCTGCTGCAGCGGGTCGCCGCCGAGGTCGACGATGCGACGCTTCTCCGGATCGGAGAGCACCTCGTATGCGGTGGAGATGTCCTTGAACCGAGCCTGCGCAGCCTCGTCCGGGTTGACGTCCGGGTGCAGTTCTCGCGCCAGCTTGCGGTAGGCGCGCTTGATCTCCTGGTCCGTCGCCTGCTGGCCGACGCCCAAAGTCCCGTAATAATCCCGTGCCACGTCGTCTCTTTCGTCCTAGAAGATGAATCTCGTTCGATGAAGCTGTGTGCCGGCCGCCCGTGCCCCCGCTGCCGGCGTTCGATCGGTTCTCGCTCGTCTCAGCGCTCGGCCAGGACCTCGCCGATGTACCTGGCAACCGCGGCGACCGACGCAATTGTTCCTGGGTAGTCCATTCGGGTCGGCCCGAGAACACCCATTCCTCCGAGGACCATGCCAGCCGACCCGTACCCGGTGGAAATCACCGATGTTCCGCGCATCTCCTCGACCTGCGTCTCCTCGCCGATCCGCACCGTGACGGTGCGAGTGTCCTGCGTCACGGCGAGGAGCTTGAGGACGACCACTTGCTCTTCCAGCGCCTCGAGTACCGCCCTGAGCGATCCGGGAAACCCTGCGTCGCCTGCGAAATCCGCGGCGTTGCGCGTCAGGTTCGCCGTCCCGCCGAGTACCAGGCGTTCCTCGGGATGCTCGACGAGTGATTCCACCAGCACCGTTGCCGAACGAATCATCGCGTCGCGCAGCGCGGGTGGAGCGTTCTCGGCCAGTTCGGCCACCGCAGCCGACGCCGCCGCCAGCCGCTTGCCCTCCAGCGCACCACCGAGAAGACGCCGAAGCTGAGCCAGATTCTCGTCGTCGATCACGTCACCGAGTTCGACGATGCGCTGATCGACCCGCCCGGAGTCGGTGATGAGCACCAGCAGCAGCCGGGCCGGAGTGAGCGCCACCACTTCAAGGTGACGAACCGAGGACGCCGACAGCGTGGGGTACTGCACCACGGCTACCTGACGGGTCAGCTGAGCCAACAACCGGACACCGCGTCGCAACACGTCGTCCAGGTCGACGCCGTTCTCGAGGAACTCCAGGATGGCGCGACGTTCGGCCGCCGACAGCGGCTTGACGTCGGCTATCCGGTCGACGAACTGCCGGTAGCCCTTGTCGGTAGGCACCCGGCCGGAACTGGTGTGCGGCTGGGCGATGTAGCCCTCGGCCTCGAGCACGGCCATGTCGTTGCGCACCGTTGCACTGGACACTCCCAGGTTGTGGCGCTCGACCAGGGCACGTGAACCGACGGGTTCCTGGGTGGACACGTAGTCCGCCACGATCGCTCGTAGAACCTCGAACCGTCTGTCGTCGGTGCTCGACATCGGTGCCCACCTCCGTTCTCGTTTCCAATCGTCGCTCGAGTCTAGTAGCCGGCGAACGCATGCTCGTGCAAGGCCTTACTGTGGTCCGAGTGGAAACGTTCTTTCGATTCGGTCCAGCGGCTCGAGGCTAGCGATGATCTTCAAAGGTGTTCGTGACGGAAAGCCGTACCCCGAGCACGGTCTGTCCATCCGAGACTGGTCGAGGATCCCGCCGCGCCAGCTCCGCCTGGACGAGATCGTCACCACCACCAAGGTGCTCGAGTTGGACAGGTTGTTGTCCGAGGACTCCACCTTCTACGGCGATCTGTTTCCCCACGCGGTGCAGTTCCGCGGCGTCATCTATCTCGAGGACGGCTTGCACCGCGCTGTGCGTGCGGCACTGAGAAATCGAACTGTGTTGCACGCCAGGGTGTTCGACTACGACGCCCTCGGAGCCTGAGCCAGGTTTCTCAGGCGGCTGCGATGGTGCGCACCACCGCGTCGGCCAGCAGTCTGCCTCGGTCGGTCAGCACGAGACGGTCACCCCGGGCCACCATCAACCCGTCCGCGACGGTTTGCTCGGCAGCGGCGCGCTCGGCAGGCCCCAGCAGAGTTTTCGGCACTCCCGAGCGGAGCCGCACGGTCAACATCAGCTCCTCCAGGTGTCGGTCCTCGGCGCTGAGCAGTTCGCTGCCCAGCACCGGTAGGTGACCTGCGGCGAGGCGATCGGCATACGCGGCCGGGTGCTTGACGTTCCAGAACCGCGTACCTCCGATGTGACTGTGTGCACCCGGTCCCGCGCCCCACCAGTCGCCGCCGTCCCAGTAGCCGATGTTGTGGCGGCACTGCGCTGCGGCGTCGGTGGCCCAGTTGGACACCTCGTACCAGGACAGGCCCGCAGCGTTCAACGCCGTGTCGATGCGCTCGTAGCGGCTCGCCAGTACGTCGTCGTCGGGGGCAGGCAGCTCACCTCGGCGAACCTTACGGGCCATCGCGGTGCCGTCCTCGACGATCAGTGCGTACGCCGAGACGTGGTCGACACCGGCGTCGAGCACCGCGGCGAGAGACTGATCCAGGTCACCGTCACGCTCACCCGGGGTGCCGTAGATGAGATCCAGATTGACGTGCTCGAATCCCGCCGCACGTGCTTCCTTGGCCGCGGCGACCGCACGACCCGGCGTGTGCGTGCGATCGAGCACGGCGAGCACATGTGGTGCGGCGGACTGCATTCCGAGCGAGATTCGAGTGAAACCCGAGCCGCGGAGCCGGTCGAAGAACTCCGGCGACGTCGATTCCGGGTTGGACTCCGTGGTCACCTCGCCACCGTCGGTCAGACCGAAACTGGACCGGACCGCATCCAGGACGTCGGCCAAACCGTCGCCCCCGAGCAATGACGGCGTGCCACCGCCGACGAAGACGGTGTCTGCCGTCGGAACGCGACCCGTGCCCGCCTGAATCAGCCCTGCAGCGGTGTCCAACTCCCGTCGCAGGCCCTCCAACCAGGACTGCGGCGATGCCGATGTGCCCAGTTCTCCCGCCGTGTAGGTGTTGAAGTCGCAGTACCCGCACCGCGTGGCGCAGAACGGCACGTGCACGTAGATGCCGAACGCGCGGTCCCCCACCCCGTCGAATGCCTCGACCGGCAGCTCGAAGGTGGACGGGACGGGTACGACGGTATTCACGCCCTCCAGTCTCCCAGAGTTCAGGCCCACCCGATCCCACTCGTCCTGCCAGCCTATTTACCTCGAAATCGGGGTAAATAGCCGCCGCGGTCGTCCGTCGCCGCGATGACGTGGCACAATGGCTCCCGTGACCGACTCAGGAATTCGACTCGTGGCGCGCCGCCATGTCGATCTCGGCCGTGTCTGCAGCGCGTCGTGTCGACACACGACCGGCTGCTGACCAGCCCTCCTTCGAGCACGTCCATTCGATCCACCGGTTTCCCACTGTCGTAGACAGCGTGAATGTCTGCGCGACTTCCGGGTTCCGGCCAGCACAAAGATGCAGGAGCAATGCATGTCGTCGACCAGCGACGCGACCACCGACGCTGCCCCCGTTGCACCACGGGAGCGCACGCCGCGGCCGACCAAGCGCCGAGCCGAGGGGCAGTGGGCACTGGGGTACCGGGAGCCACTGAACGCCAACGAGCAGTCCAAGAAGGACGACAACCCGCTCAACGTACGAGCCCGCATCGAGAACATCTACTCCAAGCAGGGTTTCGACAGCATCGACAAGGGCGATCTTCGTGGCCGTTTCCGCTGGTGGGGCCTTTACACCCAGCGCGAGCAGGGCTACGACGGCACCTTCACCGGTGACGACAACATCGATCTGCTCGAGGCCAAGTACTTCATGATGCGCATCCGCTGCGACGCGGGAGCGTTGAATCTCGAGCAGCTACGCACTCTGGCGCAGATCTCCCAGGACTTCGGCCGCGACACCGCCGACCTCTCCGATCGGGAGAACGTGCAGTTCCACTGGATCGAGGTGGAGAACGTCCCGGAGATCTGGCGTCGGATCGAAGCAGTTGGCCTGAAGACCACCGAAGCGTGCGGCGATTGCCCCCGCGTGGTGCTCGGTTCCCCGCTCGCAGGCGAGGCCGTCGACGAGATCCTCGACCCCACCTCCGCCATCGACGAGATCGTCGAGCGCTACATCGGCAAGCCCGAGTACTCGAACCTGCCGCGCAAGTTCAAGACGGCGATCTCGGGCCTGCAGGACGTGGTGCACGAGATCAACGACTGCGCCTTCGTCGGGGTGAACCATCCCGAGCACGGCCCCGGACTGGATCTGTGGGTCGGCGGCGGGCTGTCCACCAACCCCATGCTCGCGCAGCGCGTCGGCGTCTGGGTTCCGCTCGAGGACGTTCCCGACGTCTGGGAAGGTGTCGTCTCGATCTTCCGCGACTACGGCTACCGCCGGCTTCGCACCAAGGCGCGCCTGAAGTTCCTCATCAAGGACTGGGGTATCGAGAAGTTCCGCCAGGTCCTCGAGGACGAGTACCTGCACCGCAAGCTCATCGACGGCCCGGCTCCCGAGAAGCCCGCTCGGCCCCGTGATCACGTCGGGATCCAGAAACTCAAGAACGGCCTCAACGCCGTCGGCGTGGCACCCATCGCGGGCCGCGTCTCGGGCACCGTCCTCGCCGCCGTCGCCGACGCCGCCGAGAAGGCCGGGTCGGATCGTGTGCGATTCACGCCGTACCAGAAGCTGATCGTCCTCGACGTTCCGGACGAGACGCTCGAACAGCTGATCTCCGATCTCGATGCGCTGGGCCTACCCGCCCGACCCTCGCACTGGCGCAAGAACCTGATGGCGTGCAGCGGCATCGAGTTCTGCAAGCTCTCGTTCGCCGAAACCCGCAAGCGTTCACAGGTTCTCGTACCGGAGCTCGAAGAGCGCCTGTCCGACATCAACAGTCGACTCGACGTTCCGATCACGATCAACATCAACGGCTGCCCCAACTCGTGCGCGCGGTCGCAGATCGCTGACATCGGTTTCAAGGGTCAGTTGGTCGACGACGGAGACGGGAATCAGATCGAAGGTTTCCAGGTTCATCTCGGAGGCAGCCTCGGTCTGGACAGTGCGTTCGGCCGAAAGTTGCGCCAGCACAAGGTCAACAGCTCCGAGCTGGGAGATTACATCGACAGAGTGGTGCGCAATTTCGACAAGCACCGCGAGGACGGCGAACGGTTCGCTCAGTGGGCCGTGCGAGCAGACGAGGCGGATTTGCGATGAGTACCAGGCTGAATTTGACGGTGGAGCAATTGAAGGACATCGCCGAGCGCGGTGCCCGCGAACTCGACGGGGCGAGCCCACTGGAGCTGTTGCAGTGGGCCGAGGACAACTTCGGTAACGACTTCATCGTTGCCTCCAACATGCAGGACGGGGTTCTCGTGCACCTCGCTGCACAGGTCCATCCCGGTGTGGACGTGCTGTTCCTCGACACCGGCTACCACTTCGCCGAGACCATCGGAACGCGCGACGCCGTCGAGGCCGTCTACGGCGTGCACGTGGTCAACGCCCGCGCCGAGAAGACCGTTGCCGAACAGGATTCGATCGAGGGCAAGGACCTGTTCGCCCGCGAGCCCAACCGGTGCTGCGCGATGCGCAAGGTCGCACCCTTGAAGAAGGAACTGGCGAACTACAGCGCCTGGGTCACCGGCATCCGGCGAGTCGAAGCACCCACCCGTGCCAACGCCCCGCTGATCTCGTTCGACGACGCCTTCGGCCTGGTCAAGATCAACCCGATCGCACCGTGGTCGGACGAGCAGATGCAGGCCTACATCGACGAACATTCGATTCTGGTCAATCCCCTCGTCGACGAGGGCTATCCGTCCATCGGGTGCGCACCGTGCACCGTCAAACCTGCCCCCGGAGCCGACCCGCGTAGCGGTCGTTGGGCCGGCAAGGCCAAGACCGAATGTGGGTTGCACGCCTCATGACACTCGACCTCACCTCGGCCACCGTCGGTCGAACCCATCTCGACGCAGATCGGTTCGACACTCTCGACGCACTCGAATCCGAGGCCATCCACATCTTCCGCGAGGTGGCGGGCGAGTTCGAGCGCCCCGTCATCCTGTTCTCCGGCGGCAAAGACTCGACCGTCCTGCTGCACCTGGCGATCAAGGCGTTCTGGCCCGCTCCCCTGCCGTTCGCACTGCTCCACGTCGACACCGGCCACAACCTGCAGGAGGTGCTGGACTTCCGCGATCACGTGGTCGCCAAGTACAACCTGCGCCTGCACGTGGCCAGCGTCGAGGAGTACCTCGCCGACGGTCGTCTCACCGAGCGCCCCGACGGCATCCGCAACCCGCTGCAGACCGTGCCCCTCCTCGACGCGATCTCCGAGAACCGGTTCGATGCCGTGTTCGGCGGTGCCCGACGCGACGAGGAACGCGCCCGCGCCAAGGAACGAATCTTCTCGCTGCGCAACGCATTCGGGCAGTGGGAGCCCAAGAAGCAGCGCCCCGAACTGTGGAACCTGTACAACGGCAAGCACTCTCCCGGCGAGCAGGTGCGAGTGTTCCCGCTCAGCAACTTCACCGAACTCGACATCTGGCGCTACATCGCCCGTGACGACGTGGAACTGGCCAGCATCTACTACGCCCACCAGCGCCCTGTCTACCAGCGCGACGGCATGTGGATGACGCCCGGAGTGTGGGGCGGGCCGGCCGAGAACGAAGAGCTGCAGACTCTCTCGGTGCGCTACCGCACCGTCGGCGACGGATCCACCACCGGTGCCGTGTTGTCCGAGGCCGCCGACAACCAGGCGATCCTCGCCGAGGTCGCAGCGTCACGACTGACCGAACGCGGAGCCACCCGCGGCGACGACCGCGTCTCCGAGGCTGCCATGGAAGATCGCAAACGAGAAGGATACTTCTGATGAGCAGCACAGGAACGCAACTTCTTCGCCTCGCCACCGCAGGTAGCGTCGACGACGGCAAGTCGACCCTCGTCGGACGGCTGTTGTACGACACAAAATCGGTTCTGGCAGACCAGATCGATGCCGTCACTCGGGCTTCGGTGGACAAGGGACTGGCCACACCGGACCTGTCGCTACTGGTCGACGGCCTGCGCGCCGAGCGTGAACAGGGCATCACCATCGACGTCGCATACCGCTACTTCGCGACGCCGCACCGCTCGTTCGTACTGGCCGATACCCCCGGCCACGTGCAGTACACCCGCAACACCGTCTCCGGCGCGTCGACGGCTCAGCTCGTCATCCTGCTGGTCGATGCACGCAAGGGTGTCATCACTCAGACTCGCAGGCACGCAGCGGTTCTCGCTCTGCTCGGCGTTCCGCGCCTGGTACTCGCGGTCAACAAGATCGATCTGGTCGAGGACCCGGCAACGGTGTTCGCCGAGATCTCCGCCGAGTTCAACTCGCTGACCTCCTCCCTCGGGTGGTCGAGCGAGGACGTCATCGAGATCCCGGTGTCCGCACTGCACGGTGACAACGTCGCAGTGAAGTCCGACAAGACCCCGTACTACGACGGACCCACCCTCATCGAGCACCTCGAGTCGGTTCCGGTCGACGCCGAACCGCACCGGGTCGGTCTGCGGTTCCCCGTGCAGTACGTGATCCGGCCTCGCACAGCGGAATTCCCGGACTATCGAGGATATGCCGGCCAGGTCGCGGCGGGCTCCGTCGACGTCGGCGACGAGGTCGTCATCCTGCCCTCCGGCACCCGAACGACCGTCGAGCGCATCGACACCGCCGACGGCGAATTGCGTACCGCTCATGCCGGACGCAGCGTCACCCTCGTCCTCGCCGACGACGTCGACGTCTCCCGCGGCGACACCATCGCATCACCGCAGGACGCACCCGAGCCGATCGGTGACTTCGAGGCCACTGTGTGCTGGCTCGCCGAGAAGCCGCTTCGCCCGGGTGCTCGCCTGTTGCTCAAGCACGGCACTCGCACCACCCAGGCCATCGTCGGGACACTGATCGAGCGGTTCGACGAGCAGGAGCTCACCGCACAGGAAGGCCCGGAGTCGTTGGAACTCAACGAGATCGGCCGAATCTCCGTGCGCGTCGCCGAGCCCATCGTGGCCGACGACTACGCCGTCAACCGGCACACGGGCAGCTTCCTGCTGATCGATCCGGCCGGTGGCAACACGTTGGCTGCCGGGCTCGTGGGCAATGCTCTGGCTGCCGTCGAGCTGGGGTCGGCAGTTCCGGCGTGAGCGCACTGATCGCGGTTGCCCACGGCAGCCGTGACCCGCGCTCGAGCGCAGCGGTCCACCGCGCCGTCGACGTCCTGCGTCGGCGGCGACCGGACCTGGACGTGCGCGTCGCGTTTCTCGATCTTTCCGAACCCCGCGTCGATCAGGTGGTCGACGACCTGGCCACTGCCGGACACGAAACCATCGTCGCCGTTCCGATGTTGCTGGGCAGAGCGTTCCACGCGAAAGTCGATCTGCCCGAGCTGTTGGACGCAGCGAGGACGCGACACCCGCTCGTATCGATCAGGCAGGCCGACGTTCTGGGAGACGACCGACTCCTCGTCGAGGCAGTCCGTGATCGGATCGCCGATACCGGTGTCACAGTCTCCGATTCGACGGTCGGCATCGCCCTGGCAGCCGTCGGTTCCTCGGTGGCACCGGCGAATCAACGCACCCGTTTGATCGCGCAGAAGCTGCTCGCCGGAACGCACTGGGCCGGAGCCGTGACCTGCTTCGCCACATCGGTCTCCCCGTCCGCCACCGACGCGATCGAACAGCTGCGCGCACTGGGAGCCGACCGCATCGTCGTTGCACCCTGGTTCCTGGCCCCGGGACTGCTCACCGACAGGATCGAAGCGTCGGTGGCAGGCCTACCGAACGTGGTGCACGCCGAGGTCATCGGCGCGCACCCGGCCGTGGCCGAACTGGCCTCGCGGCGCTACGACTCCACCGTCGCACGCGACTCGGTGGCGTCGGCGATCGTGGGCACGCGGGTCGCTCGTACGTAGACGGTCTCACCCTCGCGCAGTCCGAGTGCCTCACTGTCGCCGCGAGTGATCTGCGCGGCGAACAGTTCCCCGGTGGCCGCACTCTTCAGCTCGACCTTCACCTCGAAGCCGAGGTGCACCACCCGCTCGACGACGGCACGCGTCACACCGGCCGATTCGGCCGTCCCGCTGGCCTGGGCCTGCGCCAACGACGGATCGCGCCCGACGCGAATGTCGTGCGGCCGCACCAGAAGGCCGTTCAGCTTGGCGACCTGACCCAGGAACGACATCACGAAGTTGTTGGCCGGGCGATCGTAGAGATCCTCCGGGCTGCCGACCTGTTCGATGCGGCCCTTGTTGAGCACCGCGATCCGGTCGGCGACGTCGAGCGCCTCCTCCTGATCGTGGGTCACCAGCACGGTGGTGACGTGGACCTCGTCGTGCAGTCGACGCAGCCACGTCCGCAGATCGGCACGCACCTTGGCGTCGAGCGCGCCGAATGGCTCGTCGAGCAGCAGCACCTGCGGGTCGACCGCGAGTGCGCGGGCCAACGCCATGCGCTGTCGCTGGCCACCGGACAGCTGCGCCGGGTAGCGACTCTGGAACCCGGCGAGACCGACGATCTCGAGCAACTCGTCGACCTTCTTGGCGATCTCGGCCTTGGGCCGCTTGCGAATCTGCAGGCCGAAGGCGACGTTGTCTCGCACCGTGAGGTGCTTGAACGCGGCGTAGTGCTGGAAGACGAATCCGATTTCACGGCGCTGCGGACTCACCCACGTCACATCCTCGCCGGCGAGAACCACCCGGCCGGAATCGAGTTGTTCGAGCCCGGCGATGGAGCGCAGCAGCGTGGACTTGCCCGATCCACTGGGCCCGAGCAGCGCCGTCAGCGATCCCTTGGGAATGTCGATGCTGACATCGTCGAGCGCTGCGAAGTCGCCGTAGTGCTTGTTGGCGCCGACGACGGAGATCTCGATCTCGGGGGATGTCTCGGTCATTGTTTCGTCCTCTTCTTGTCGAGGGCCGTCATCAACAGCAGCACGACGACGGCAATCGCCATGAGCAGTGTGGACGCGGCGTACGCGCCCTGTTGGTTGAAGTCCTCGTACCGGGAATTGACCAGCAGCGTGAGTGTTTGGGAGATGCCGGGCAGATTGGTCGAGACCATGATCACCGCACCGAACTCGCCGAGCGAACGTGCGACGGTGAGTACGACGCCGTACGTCAGGCCCCACCGGATCGCCGGAAGAGTGATGCGCCAGAACGTCTGCCACGACGATGCTCCGAGCGTCGAGGCGGCCTCCTCCTGCTCCTCACCGATTTCGTAGAGCACGGGTTCGACCTCGCGCACGACGAACGGAAGGGTGACGAAGATCGTCGCGATGACCATGCCGGGAAGCGCGAAGATGACCTTGAAGCCGAGGCTTTCGATTCCGCCGAACCATCCGTTGGCACCCCACAGCAGGATCAGCGCGACGCCGGTGATGATGGGCGACACCGCGAACGGCAGATCGACGATCGCTTCCAGGACGCCCTTGCCTCGGAACCGTCCCCGCACGAGAGCCAGAGCGGTGACCACACCGAACACGATATTGATCGGAACCACTATGGCGACGATCAACAACGACAGCTGCAGTGCCGACTGCGCGGCCGGGGTGGTGATCTGCTCCCAGAACGTGACGACGCCGTCCTCGAACGTGCGAAACAGGATGGTGCCGAGCGGAAAGAGCACCAGAACGGCGAGGTACAGCAGAGCTACGGTGCGCAGCGTCAGCTTGATCGGCAGACCGATTTTCACGAGATCTGCTCCTCACGTCGGGCCAGGCGATTGCCCACCACGCGAAGCACGAACAACACTGCGAACGCGATGGCCAGCAGCACCACGGAGATCGCCGCCGCGTCGGTGGGGCGGTCGTACTCGATGAGCTCACGGATGTACTGCGACGCCACCTGCGTGTCGTTGGGAATGTTGCCTCCGATGAGCACCACCGACCCGAATTCGCCGATGGCGCGCGCGAATGCGAGGCCTCCGCCGCTGAGGATCGCCGGCAGCAGTACCGGCAGGACGATGCGGCGGAAGATGGTCCAATTGTTCGCGCCGAGCGACGCTGCCGCCTCCTCGACATCCTTGTCGAGTTCGATCAGCACCGGTTGCACCGCTCGCACCACGAACGGCAACGTGACGAACAGCAGCGCGACGATCACCGCGGGCTTGGTGGCGTTGAACACCAACCCGATCGGACTCGCCGGCCCGTACAGCGACAGCAGAACCAGGCTGGCCACGATGGTGGGCAACGCGAACGGCAGATCGATCAGTGCGTTGACGAATCGCTTGCCGGGGAACTCGTCCCGCACCAGCACCCACGCGATGAGGGTGCCGAGAAACAGATTGACCACGGCCGCGGCCACCGACACCTGCAGCGTCACCTTGAAGGTGGCCAGGGCGCGTTGCTCGGTGACCGCGTTCCAGAAGCCGGTGAGACCGTCGTCGAAGGACTGAACCGTCAACGCCGCCAAGGGAAGCAGCACGATGACGCTGAGCCACAACACCGCGACGCCGAGGCCGAGCGGACCGACCGATCCCGGGCCACGGAATTTCCGACCTTCCCGCCCAGCACGAAATCGAGGTGTCGTGCGGGGCGGGGCACCCGATTCCGACGGCGCTCGGTCACTGTTCGATACGGACATCTCTACCGAGTGCTGTCTTGGTAGATCGTGGCGATGGCACCGTTGTCTCCGAACAGGTCTGCGTCCACCTGGGTCCAGCCACCGAGATCACCGATCGTGTACAGCTTTTCGGGGGTGAAGAACTTCTCCGAGTACTCCGACGCGATGTCCGGGTTCGTCGGGCGGAAGCCGGCCTCCGCCCAGATCTTCTGGCCCTCGTCGGTGTAGACGAAGTCGTTCAGAGCATTGGCGCGATCGAGATTGGCGCTGTCGTTGATCACGGCAACGGGGTTGTCGATGCGGAACGTGACGGGAACGTCCACGTGCTCCACGTTCTGCCCCTGCTCCTCGATCAGCAGCGCCTCGTTTTCGTAGCTGAGCAACGCATCACCCTGGCCCTGCAGGAAGGCTTCGGTTGCGGCGCGGCCGGATTCGGGCTGAACCGGGAAGTGATCGGCGACGAGGGTGCGAACGAAATCGAGTCCGGCCTGCCTGTCCTGGCCGCCGTTGCTCTTCGCCGCGTACGGGGCGAGCAGGTTCCACTTGGCCGAGCCCGAGCTGAGCGGGCTGGGGCTGATCACCTGAACGTCCGGCTTGATCAGATCGTCCCAGGTACGGATGTTCTTCGGGTTGCCCTCGCGCACGACGATGGTCACCACGGAGCCGAACGGCACTCCGCCGTAAGCATTCTGGTTCCAGTCTTCGTCGACCTTGCCCGCCTGCACCAGACGGGTGATGTCGGGTTCTACCGAGAAGTTGACGATATCGGCTGGTGCGCCGTCGGCCACCTTGCGCGACTGATTACCCGATGCGCCGTAATCGGCATTGATCGCCGTGCCCTCGCCGTCTTCGGTGGCTGCGAACGCCGGACCGATTGCGTCCCAACCGTTCTTGGGGACGGCGTAACCTACGAGAGTCAATGCGGGACCGCTGGCGGTGTCCGGCTCACCGCCGACGACGTCACTCGATCCACCGCCGCATGCAGTGAGGAGAAGGGTTCCCACGGCCGCGAACGTGGTCAGTAGGTAGCGAGAGCTGTGCCTCATCGAGAGAAGGCCTTTCATGATGGTGTGCAGTGAGTACGAGCTGGGCAGGAGTCGATATTCCCCAAATCGAACCGGAGCACACCGCAGCGGAGTGTCAGCGCGGGATCACCGTGGACGGCAGAAAGTACGTCGTGAACCGCCCGACCGCGACAGGTACGCGAGTGGGCAACGGATCGACGGAACCGATTCGACGAAGGGAAGAATCAACAACAGTCGATATCGGCGACTGCCAGCATGCCGACAGCAATCAACGCCAACTGATGGCGGACGCGGTACTCGGCGGCAGACGACACGGTCAGAAATCTAGCAGAGGTTCCGGACCGACTCTAATCGGCTATCGAGTCAGCAACCAGGCGATGACAACCAGCACCAAGAGCGCGATGAGCGCCAACGTGACCCGAGACCGAGGCATTACTGTCCATCCTTCGTCGTAGTGGTGGCCGCACCCGTCAGCTCCGCGTCGCGAGCAGCCCGTGCATCACGCCCGAGCAGGTGCAGAACCACCGCGAGCACGCGATCGAACACACGCGCCAGCAGGAACGCGGTAGGCACGATGACCAGCAGCACGACTACCGACTGTGGCACGAACGGCAAACCCGTCACCCACAGTTCGACGCCGTCCCACCAGCGTGCGATCGATTCCACCCTCGCAGCTTAAACCAGCTCGTTCCGCTCCCACGCCACGCCGACCGACGACCAGCAGTGGACGCATGCCGTGGATCGGTCGATGATTACGCCATGACGGCATACGAAGATGTTTCGCCAGTGCCCCCGGTGGCCGACGAGCCCGCCATGGGGTCGGGGCATCCAGGTCTGGGCGGGGTCGAGGTTCAGGGAGCGTTGGGCAGCACCGACGCACCGGTGTCCACCCTGACGTCCTATCGAAGTGCCTTTCCGCCGATCGACGACTACGCGTTCCTCTCGGACTGCGAGACGACCTGCCTGATCGCTCGCAACGGATCGGTCGAGTGGATGTGCGTGCCTCGCCCTGACTCCCCCAGTATCTTCGGCGCGGTCCTCGATCGCAGCGCGGGCCACTTCCGGGTCGGGCCGTACGGTCAATCGGTGCCCGCAGCGCGGCGATACCTGCCGGGTGGCCTGATCGTCGAGACGACGTGGCAGACCGAAACCGGTTGGCTCGTGGTGCGCGATGCACTCGTCATGGGACCGTGGCACAACACCGATCAACGCTCTCGTACTCACAAGCGCGCACCGAGCGACTGGGACGCCGAACACATCCTGCTGCGCACCATCAAGTGCGTCAGCGGAACGGTCGAACTCGAGATGAGCTGCGAGCCGGCCTTCGACTACCACCGCGCGCCGGCGAAGTGGGAGTACACCGGCAAGGTGTACGAGGAGACCACCGCCACCTGCGAGGCCAGTGCGGGCGGTGATCAGCCCACGTTGAAGCTGACCACCAATCTCCGCATCGGCATCGAAGGACGCGAGGCCCGCGCCCGCACCCGAATGACGGAGGGCGACAACGTCTTCGTTGCTCTGTCGTGGTCCGATCTGCCTGCGCCGCAGACGTTCGAGGAAGCCGCGGACAAGATGTGGCGCACGTCCGAATGCTGGCGGCAGTGGATCACGATCGGCCGATTCCCCGATCACCCGTGGCGGGGCTACCTGCAGCGCAGCGCCCTGACACTCAAGGGTCTGACCTACGCCCCCACCGGTGCCCTGCTGGCTGCGTCGACCACATCGCTTCCGGAAACCCCCGGTGGAGAACGTAACTGGGACTACCGCTACACGTGGGTACGTGATTCGACGTTCGCGCTGTGGGGCCTGTACACACTCGGACTCGACCGTGAGGCCAACGACTTCTTCGCCTTCATGTCGGATGTGGCGACAACGGCGGACGGCGAAGTCAATCCCCTCCAGGTCATGTACGGCATCGGCGGCGAGAAGACGCTCGACGAGAGCGAGCTGCCGCACCTGTCCGGATACGACGGCGCACGTCCGGTACGTATCGGCAACGGAGCCTACGACCAAGAGCAGCACGACATCTGGGGCACGATGCTCGATTCGGTGTACCTGCATGTCAAGTCGCGCGAGCACGTCCCCGAATTCCTGTGGCCCCTGCTCAAGCGCCAGGTGGAGGAGGCGATCGCCAACTGGCGCAAGCCCGATCGTGGCATCTGGGAGGTGCGCGGTGAACCGCAGCACTTCACCTCGTCGAAGCTCATGTGCTGGGTTGCGCTCGACCGAGGGGCCAAGCTCGCCGACATCCACGGCGAGACGGAGTACTCGGCCAAGTGGAACGAGATCGCCGACGAGATCAAGGCGGACATTCTCGAGAACGGCACCGATTCTCGTGGTGTCCTCACTCAGCGCTACGGTGACCCGTCGCTGGATGCGTCACTGCTGCTGGCACCGCTGCTTCGGTTCCTGCCCGCCGAGGACGAACGCATCCGTGCGACGGTGCTCGCCATCGCCGACGAGTTGACCGAGGACGGCCTGGTTCTGCGCTACCGAACCGACACCACCGACGACGGTCTGGCGGGCGAGGAGGGGACGTTCACGATCTGCTCCTTCTGGCTCGTATCCGCGCTCGTCGAGATCGGCGAGCTCCCTCGCGCCAAACACCTCTGCGAGCGTCTGCTGGGGTACGCGAGCCCACTCAAGCTCTACGCGGAGGAGATCGACCATCGCACCGGCCGTCATCTCGGCAACTTCCCGCAGGCGTTCACCCACCTCGCACTGATCAATGCGGTGGTGCACGTCATCCGCGCCGAGGAAGCTCAGGTGGCAGGGCACTTCCAGCCCGCCCACTCCAACCCCTGAGCGGGAGGGCTCAGCGGCCGAGTTGCCTCGCCCATTCGGCGATCAGCTCGGCCGCGGGCTTCGCCTTCGCACGGCGAAAACCGGTGCCTGCCCACATCGACAGTCCCGACGGATCGCCCGCCGCCGCGGCCTTCGCACGCATCGGCGCGGTCAGATAGTGCAGATCGGGATACGCCAGTGGTGCCGCCTCGGAATTCTCGCGCATGAACTCGTTCACCAGCCCCCGCGCGGGGCGGCCGGAGAACGCCTTGGTCACCGCGGTGTCGGGAGCGACCGTCAGTTGCTCTCGGTGCACCGGCTTGGTGCCCGCCTCGGGTGTGTTCAGAAACGCGGTTCCGAGCTGAGCGGCATGCGCGGCACCCGAATCGAGCAGTGGCGCAATGTCGTTGCCATCCATCAGTCCGCCCGCAGCGATTCGCGGTAGATCGGAGATCTCCCGCACCGCGGTCAGCAGTTCGGTCAGCGGCTCGTCGGGGGCCGAGCCGTCGAATGTGCCTCGATGCCCGCCCGCTTCGGGTCCCTGCACCACCAGCGCATCGACGCCATTGGCGGTGGCCACCGAAGCGTCCGACGCGGTGGCGACGGTGGCCCACACCTCGGTCCCGACGGCGTGCAACTGGGCGACCTCGTCCGCGTCGAACGTCGCGAACGTACTCGACACCAGGGGTACCGGGTGCGCGAGCAGCCACGCGAACTTCTCGGAGTAGAAGTCGTCGCGTCGGACCAGCTCTCCCGGCTCCGCGTCGAAACGCTCGAACCAGGACGCCAGATGCTCGGCATAGGACTCCACATCCGCACCCGATGGCTCCTCGGGCAGGAAGAGATTGACACCGAACAGCAGACCGCGCACCGAATCGATCTGCGCCGCAAAGGCTTCGGGCGTCAGCAACGCACCGGCGATCATGCCGAGCCCACCCGCCTCCGATACGGCGCGCGCGAGTTCGGGAGTACTCGGGCCGCCGGCCATCGGCGCACCGACAACGGGAACACGCAACTGCTTCAGAATCGGCGTCGTCACAGGTTCGAAATGTACTCGCCCGCACTTCACGCCGGAGTTCGGTGGGGACCGCGCGCCCCTACTGACAACTGCGCACCCCTGCTTCGATACGAGCGGGGGCGCGCAGTCGGCAGAAAGGGTGTGAGGTTGCTGCCGGCAACCAGGAGCTGCCTACTTCTTCGGCTTGTCCGAGGAAGATTCCGAGGACAGTGCGGCGACGAAGGCTTCCTGCGGCACCTCGACGCGACCGATCGTCTTCATCCGCTTCTTGCCTTCTTTCTGCTTCTCGAGCAGCTTGCGCTTACGGCTGATGTCGCCGCCGTAGCACTTGGCCAGCACGTCCTTGCGGATCGCGCGGATGTTCTCGCGGGCGATGATGCGAGAGCCGATGGCGGCCTGAATCGGCACCTCGAACTGCTGCCGCGGAATGAGTTCCTTGAGCTTGGTCGTCATCTTGTTGCCGTAGGCCGCGGCAGCGTCCTTGTGCACGATCGCCGAGAACGCGTCGACGGCCTCCCCCTGCAACAGGATGTCGACCTTGACCAGCGCACCGCTCTGTTCGCCGATCTCCTCGTAGTCGAGGCTGGCGTATCCACGCGTTCGGGACTTCAGGATGTCGAAGAAGTCGAAGATGATCTCGGCCATCGGGATGGTGTAGCGCAGCTCGACTCGGGTCTCGGACAGGTAGTCCATGCCGCCGAGTTCTCCACGTCGTCCCTGGCACAGTTCCATGATGGAACCGATGAACTCGCTGGGCGAGATGATGGTGCACTTGACCATCGGCTCGAACACTTCCCGCGCCTTGCCCTCGGGCCAGTACGACGGGTTGGTGACGATGTGCTCGGCACCGTCTTCCATCTCGACGCGGTAGACCACGTTCGGCGAAGTCGAGATCAGGTCCAGGTTGAACTCTCGCTCGAGCCGTTCGCGGGTGATCTCCATGTGCAGCAGACCGAGGAAGCCGCAGCGGAAGCCGAAGCCGAGAGCAACCGAAGTTTCCGGCTCGTAGGTCAGGGCCGCGTCGTTGAGTTGCAGCTTCTCGAGAGCGTCACGCAGGTCGGGGTAGTCCGAGCCGTCGAGCGGGTAGAGGCCCGAGTACACCATCGGACGGGGTTCGCGGTAGCCGGTCAGCGGCTCGGTCGCACCCTTGCGGAAGGTCGTGACGGTATCGCCGACCTTGGACTGGCGGACGTCCTTCACGCCGGTGATGAGGTAGCCCACTTCGCCGACGCCGAGGCCCTTGGTCGCCTTCGGATCGGGTGAGACGATGCCGACCTCGAGCAACTCGTGTGTCGAGCCGGTTGACATCATCGTGACCTTCTCGCGCGGATTGAGTGCACCGTCGACGACGCGGACGTAGGTGACGACGCCGCGGTAGGTGTCGTAGACCGAGTCGAAGATCATCGCGCGGGCAGGCCCGTCCGGGTTGCCGACCGGGGCCGGAACCAGCTTGACGACCTCGTTGAGCAACTCCTCGACACCGACGCCCGTCTTGCCCGACACGCGCAGCACGTCGTCCGCCTCGCACCCGATGATGTGGGCGATCTCGGCGGCATAGCGGTCCGGGTCGGCCGCGGGCAGGTCGATCTTGTTGAGGACCGGAATGATGGTGAGCTCTTTGTCGAGAGCGAGGTACAGGTTCGCGAGCGTCTGCGCCTCGATGCCCTGCGCCGCGTCGACGAGCAGCACCGCTCCCTCACAGGCCTCGAGCGCGCGCGACACCTCGTAGGTGAAGTCGACGTGGCCGGGCGTGTCGATGAGGTGCAGGACGAATTCTTCGCCGTCGACGACCCAGGGCAGCCGGACGTTCTGCGCCTTGATGGTGATGCCGCGCTCGCGCTCGATGTCCATCCGGTCCAGGTACTGCGCGCGCATCGACCGGTCGTCGACGACGCCCGTCAGCTGCAACATCCGGTCGGCCAGCGTCGACTTGCCGTGGTCGATGTGGGCGATGATGCAGAAGTTCCTGATCCTGGACGGATCGGTGAACGTCGTGTCGGCGAAGCTGGGCACTCGTATCCTTCGGCTGGCGTGTTCGAAATGAGCGAACGGGTTTCCCTATCGTCCCACGCCGAGAACGGTGCGCCGTCCCCGGCTGTCCGACTCGGGTGTTCACGTCCCCGCGGTTCGGGCGATGAGCAGCAGAGTCTGCATCGCTACACTCGCCGCATGGCTGGCAACTGGAGCAGATTCGGCAGGGAACTGAGCAAGATCGCGATGCGCGAGGGCCCTCGGCTGCTGCGTCAACTGCAGAAGTCCGGTGCCCTGCAGAAGGGCAAGGACGCGATCAGCGGAACGGCCACGCGCACGTCCGCGCCTGCACCTCGTCCGGGGCGTCCGGTGGCATCGCAGACCAGGCCAACGGCGCAACGCGCCCGCACCATCGAGTACTCCCCCGACCTGGACGGCAAGGCCGACCCCGGTGAGATCGTCTGGACCTGGGTCACCTACGAGGAAGACGCGAGCCAGGGCAAGGACCGCCCGGTGTTGGTCATCGGACGCGAGGGCAACGATCTGCTCGGCCTGATGTTGTCGAGCCAGAGCAGCCGCGACGGAGACCGTGATTGGCAGTCGATCGGGTCCGGGTCCTGGGACGCCGAGGGCCGACCGAGCTGGATTCGTCTGGATCGAGTGCTCGACGTGCCCGAGGACGGTATTCGACGCGAGGGTGCGATTCTGAGCAAGCCCCAATTCGATTCCGTCGCAAACAGATTGCGACGTGACTTCGGCTGGAACTGATGTGTGCGTTGTGCGCCCCGCGGAGGAACGCACAACGCACCGGGATCACGCCAACCGGGTGATTTCCACGACCACGTCGAGAGCCGTCGAACCGCCGCCCGAGAAGATGCCCTTGAGCGGTGGCACGTCGGCGTAGTCGCGGCCGAGTCCGACCGAGACGTGCTGCTCGTTGACGGCGATGGCGTTGGTCGGGTCGTAGCCCCACCACGCACCGGTCCAGGCCTCGATCCACGCGTGGCTCTGGCCCTCCACCGTCGCACCGATCGCAGCCTGCTTCTTCGGGTGCAGGTACCCCGAGACGTACCGGCTCGGGATGCCGACGCTGCGCAGCATCAGCAACGTCAGGTGGGCGTAGTCCTGGCAGACGCCCTTCTTCTCCGACCACGCTTCGACGGCCGAGGTGTGCACGCCGGTGGTTCCCGGCACGTAGGACATCTCCTGGTTGACCCAGTTGGAGATCTCCACGACCGATTCCTGCGGCGGTAGCCCCTTGGACAGCTTCTTCGCCACCGACGCCAGTTGCCTGTTCTTCGGCACGTACTCGGTGTTGTCGAGGACCTCGTTGAAGCGGTCGATCACCTGGTCGCTCGCGAGTTCCTCCCATGAGGCGTTCTCGTCCGGGTAGACGAAGGGGTCGGTCTCGACCACCGACGATCCGGTGACCTCGAGCTCGGTGTGCGGTGCGTGCAGGTCGAACGCGGTCACCGCGGTGCCCCAGTAGTCGGTGTAGCGGTAGGAACGCGTCACCGGGTTGGTCTCGACTCGGTTCAGAATCACGTTCTGCCGGTTGTCACTTCGCGGCGTCAACCGAGCCTCGTTGTACGACGACGTCACCGGTGCGTCGTACTGATAGCCCGTGGTGTGCACGACACGCATACGCCAGCTCACAGTTCACCTTCCAATTGATCTTCGAATGTTCCCGAGCCGGCGTCCGTCCACGCAACCCACGGAGCAGCGTGGAAATACTGCTTGGAAATTGCGTCACCGAGTTCACGGCACGTTTCCTGCAGCGAGAGCAGGCGCTCCTGCAGATCGTCGAGAATCTCACCGGGACGGAGGAATTCGAGTTCGCTGCGAGCGCGGCCGAGGAGGCGCTGCGCTTCGGCGCGCGCACCGACTCGACTGTTGGGTTGATGGTCGAGCTGATCGAGCGAACGTTCCGCCTCGTTGAGTGCGTAGAACACCGATCGCGGAAAGAGCCTGTCCAGCAACATGAATTCGAGAACTCGCTGGGCGTCGAGCGCGCCGCGGTACGTGCGCAAGTAGGTGTCGTGAGCACCGGCGGAGCGCAGCACGGTGACCCAAGCCGGCGACGACGGCCGGTCACCGGCTCGCGAGAGCAACAACCGAACGATCATGTCGATGCGCTCGACCGAGCGACCGAGCAGGAGGAAGCGATAGCCGTCGTCGTGACTGAGGGTGGAGTCCGCGAGACCGGCGAACATCGCTGCGCGCTCCTCGATGTAGCTGAAGAACTCGGCCGGGCCGGTGCGCTTGGACGCCCTGATGCGCTCGTTGAGCCCGTTGTACGTGGTGTTGAGGCACTCCCACATCTCGCTGGACGTGACTTCTCGTGCACCACGGGCGTTCTCACGCGCGCTCGACAGCGAGTCCACGATCGAACCCAATCCGTCGCGGCTGAAGGCGACGACCTCGGTGAGCGACCACACGTCGAGCGAGACGTCCGGCTCGTGCTTGAACCCGAGCACTCGCAACAACACTCGCGAAGTGTGGTCGGGATCGACCGTGGCGTCCTCGAGAAGCTGGTGGACGGTGACGTCGAGAATGCGGGCCGTGTCGTCCGCTCTCTCGACGTACCGTCCGATCCAGTAGAGCGACTCTGCGTTGCGCGCGAGCATTTACTGTCCACCGCCGTTCGAGTCCGAGTTCGTTGCCTGCTGCTGTTGTTGCTGCTGTTGCTGATTCATCTGCTGGTCCATCGTCAGCTCCGGGCCCTGTTCGGCCATCGGCGACTCCGGGGGCACGCTGACGATCTCCTCGCCGGCAAGCTCCTGCTCCTCCTGAGAGGTTCGGGTGGCGAGCACCCAGGTGTCCTTGCTGCCGCCGCCCTGGCTCGAGTTGACCACCAGAGATCCCTCCGGCAACGCGACTCGGGTCAGGCCGCCGGGCAGCACCCAGACGTCGTCGCCGTCGTTGACGGCGAACGGCCGCAGGTCGACGTGGCGGGGTACCAATCGATCGCCGATCTTGGTCGGCACCGTCGAGAGCTGCACGACGGGCTGGGCGATCCAACCGCGCGGATCTGCGCGGACCTTCTTGCTGATGGTCGCGAGTTCCTTCGGCGAGGCGTCGGGCCCGAAGACGATGCCGTAGCCGCCCGAGCCTTCCACCGGCTTGATGACCAGTTCGTCGATGCGGTCGAGGACTTCCTCGCACTCGTCGTCGAGCCAGCACCGGAACGTGTCGACGTTGGCCAACAGAGGTTTCTCACCCATGTAGTAATCGATGATCGTCGGTACGTAGGTGTAGACGAGCTTGTCGTCGCCGACGCCGTTTCCGACGGCACTCGAGATCACGACGTTGCCTGCGCGAGCGGCATTGACCAGTCCTGCCACTCCGAGCACGGAGTCGGGACGGAACTGCATGGGGTCGAGGTAGTCGTCGTCGATACGTCGATAGATGACGTCGACCTGACGCTCGCCCTCGGTGGTGCGCATGTAGACGATGTTGTCTCGGCAGAACAGGTCGCGTCCTTCGACGAGCTCGACGCCCATGAGCCGGGCGAGCAACGAGTGCTCGAAGTACGCCGAGTTGGCGACGCCCGGAGTGAGAACCACCACGGTCGGGTCGGCCTCGTTGAGGGCAGCCGATGCGCGCAGTGCCCGCAGCAGATGCGAGGCGTAATCGCCGACGGCGCGGACGCGGTGGCTGGCGAACAGGTCGGGGAACACCCGGGCCATGGTGCGACGGTTCTCCATGACGTAGGACACGCCCGACGGTGACCGCAGATTGTCCTCGAGGACGCGGAACGTGCCCTGCGCGTCACGAATGAGGTCGATGCCCGCGACGTGGATACGCACACCGTTGGGCGGCGTTATGCCGACCGCCTCCCGGTGGAAGTGCTCGCAGGAGGTCACCAGCCGCTTGGGTACCACTCCGTCGCGCAGGATCTCCTGGTCGCCGTAGATGTCGGCGAGAAACATCTCGAGCGCTTTGACGCGCTGCTTGATGCCGCGCTCGAGACGGGACCACTCCCCTGCGGCGATGACGCGGGGCACCTGATCGAGCGGGAAGGGACGTTCCTGGCCGGACAGCGAGAACGTGATGCCCTGGTCGATGAAGGCTCGTCCCAACGCGTCGGATCTCGCGTCCAGGTCCACCGCGTTCGCCGGGGCGAGTGCGGTGTGGATGCCTTTGTACGGAGTTCGGGTGCGCCCGTCGGCGTCGAACATCTCGTCGAACGCGAGACTGTACTTTCCGACGTCGGAATACCCGCCGAACACTCCGTCGGCTTCGGGTTCGTCACGATCCGCTGACTTGGTTTTGGTCGCTTTGGCCTTGGTGGTGGCATGCGTTGCCGATCGCGGACTCATTCTGGCCATGTTGCTACAGAGACAGGAGTTAGGCGCGGTAGAAGCGTTAATTTCTTGAAACGCATCGTCACCCCGGTCCGGATTGGGTTCTGGCCGACCGTACTGGTATTCTCGATCTTCGGCGCAGGGCTCCAACGCTCAGCAGCAGACTTCGGGCATTCCAGCATGGATCGCCCTGACCGGAATACCGACGAAGACGACAAGGATTTTACGCGTGGCCAATATCAAGTCCCAGAAGAAGCGGATTCTCACCAACGAGCGTGCACGCCTGCGCAACCAGTCGGTGAAGTCCTCCCTTCGTACCGTCATCCGCTCGTTCCGCGAGGCACAGGCTGCGGGCGACAAGGACAAGGCTTCCGAGATTCTTCTCGATGCAGGCCGCAAGCTCGACAAGGCCGCCAGCAAGGGCGTCATCCACAAGAACCAGGCAGCCAACAAGAAGTCGGCACTGGCTCTCGCAGTCAACAAGCTCTGATACAACACTGAGCTCGATCGAGCCCGCTGCATCCGACCAGGATGCGGCGGGCTTTTTCGTGCGCTCGGCTTGTCGTGCGTTGGGTGTTTCGGTGCGCTCTGCGAGCTGTCGACGCTATCTGCCCAGTGAGGCGACCTCGGCCACCACCTTCTCCACCGCGTAGTCCGCGTCCGCTGCTTGACCTTTGACGTCGGCGTTCAGTTGCGCCACCACGCGCAGCGCCTGGGCGATGGATCGGCCGTTCCACCCACGCGCCTGGCCCTGCGCCTTCTTGATCTTCCACGGCGGCATACCCAACTCCCCTGCCATGCGGAACGGGTCGCCGCGGCCGGCCGAACCCACCAGCGCAATGGTCCGGACGGCATCGGCCAACGCATCGGCGAGCAACACGTGCGCCACGCCCCGGTGCATCGCCCAGCGCAGAGCCTCGAGCGCGCCGGCTCGGTCTCCGATCACCGCTTTGTCCGCGACGTCGAATCCGGAGACCTCGGCCTTGCCGGAGTAGTACCGACGCACCGCGGCGAGGTCGACCTTGCCCCCGGTATCGGAGACCAACTGCGAACAGGCCGATGCCAATTCGCGCAGTTCGTTGCCCACGGACTCGACAACCGCTTCGATCACGTCGCCGCTCACCCGGACGTCGGCGGTACGGAACTCTCCGCGCACGAAGTCGATGCGTTCGGCAGGCTTGGTGAGCTTGGCGCACTCGTGCACCTGTGCGCCGCATTTCTGCAGCGCGCCGACCATCGCCTTGGCCCGGCCGCCGCCGGAGTGCATGACCACGACCACAGCGCCCTCGGGCGGATCGGTGGCGGCGTCGAGTACCAGCGCAGCAGCGTCCTTGCCTGCCTCGGCCGCGGCCTCGAGCACGAGAACACGGTCCTCGGCGAACAGCGACGGGCTCAGCAGTTCGGCGAGTTCCGGGGCACTGGCATCACCGGTGCGCAACCGTGTGACCGGCAGGTCCTCTCCCGGAATCGCAGCATTCGCACGCACCTGGGCCACGATCGCGGCTACCGCGCGATCCATCAGAAGTTCCTCGTCGCCGAGGACCAGATGCAGTGGAGCCACACTCGAAGTCACGACCATGATCGTGCCATGTGCGACCGACACTGCGAGCATCCGCTCGGGGTCCGAGCGGTCACCACAGAACGTGCGCCGTCCACATCGCGAGTGCAGCCATCGCCACCGCCGCGGCCAGCCACCGAAACACGGTGAAACGCAACGCCGTCAGCAGCGCGGCCGTCGAGAACGCTGCCAGTGCTGCGCCCACGACGCCGTCGGGGACCACGACGCCCGCAACCGGCACCGACGCAGCCTTCTCTGCCACCGCGATCAGCCACCACAGCGGCGCCGACACCAACTGCGCGATCAGCTCCGCGAGCGAGGTGCTGACGGTGGCGGTCACTGCCGTCAGAAAGCCCACCACGGTGATCGGAGCGACGACCGGTGCCACCAACACGTTCGCTGCCACTCCCACCACGCTGACCGTTCCCGCCATGGCCGCGACCACCGGTGCCGTCACCGCGTGCGCAGCCGCGGCGACCGCCACCACTTCCGCTGCCGCCCTGGGCCAGCCGCGAGCCCGAAGCCAGTCGACCCAGATCGGAGCGACGAGTACCAGCCCGGCGGTGGCGAACACCGACAGCACGAATCCGACGTCCACCGCCAGCCTCGGCCACCACCCGAGCAGCCCCAACACCGCGCCGCACAGCGCCGGTACCGCCTGCCTCCGTCGGCCGGTGACCAACGCCACCAAGCCGATCGACCCCATCACTGCCGCGCGCAGCACACTCGGCGACGGCCGGGCCACGATCACGAACGCCACGAGTACGACGAACGCCACCGCCACCGTTGCACGGGGCCCGATTCCGATACCTCGCAACACCAACAGAACAGCACCGATCAGAATCGAGAAGTTCGCTCCGGACACGGCCGTCAAGTGCGTGAGGCCGGCAGCCCGAAAATTGTCCGATACCGTCTCGTCCAGCCGCGACACATCGCCGACCACCAGACCGGGTAGCAGACCCGCACGATCCGGTGGCATCGAATTCTGCGCCACCGCAGCCAAGTTCGACCGGAAGGTGCCGGCTGCCGCAGAGATCGTCCCTGGCTCGTTCACGGTGACGGGCGGACCCGACGTACGGATCACGGCCGCGGTCATGTCCGGCCGAATCGGCTCACCGAGCCTGCCCCGCACGGTGACCACCTGGCCCGGCAGCAATGCCGACCAACTCGACTCCGGTGCGATGATCGACACCCGTCCACCGACGTGCAATGCCTCGCCGCCCACGTCGACTCTCGTCATCTCTGCCTTCACCATCACCGTCGCGGGTCCGGGAGCCGTCAGCCGTCGTGGGTCTTCCTCCAGCTGCACCGACGCGGTGATCCAGGCTCGGTTCTCGGCCGCCGCAGCCACGGGATGATCGGCCAGCGAGCGCATCTGGAGCCAGATGGCTCCACCGAAACACAGCGCCAGCACGATCACCGCGGCCGCACCCGACCAACTCGGACCCGGCCAGGCGCGCCGGATCGACAACCCGTGCAGTGCCACTGCGACGAGCAGCACCATCGAAACCGCCGACGCGGTAGCGGCCAGGGCAGCACCGGGGCCTCCGAGAATGCCGACCGCGGTGATCGACCAACACACCGCGGCGGCCGGAACCAGGCGCACATCGAACGGCAGGCGATCCTCGGTCTGCGGCGCGTCGGTGGACGCGGCACCGGTGGTCATCCGACGTGCACCAGGTCGCGGATCTTTGCCAGTCTGCCGGGCCCGATCCCGTCCACCTCGGCCAACTGATCCACGGTTGCGAAGCGGCCGTTGGTCTCTCGCCAACTCACGATCGAGGTCGCGGTGACCGGCCCGACCCCGGGTAATGCGTCCAGTTCTGCGACGGTCGCGGCGTTGAGGTCCACAGTCCCGCCGGGCGTGGAACCTCCGACCCCGGCCGGTACGCCGCTACCGTCTGTCGATGCGCCGATCTCGGATGTCGTACTGCTGACCGGTGGAGCTGCCTCGGGCGGCACGACTCCGACGACGATCTGATCACCGTCGGCGACTCGCGCGGCCATGTTGAGCGCCAGCAGGTCGGCACCGTCGACTGCGCCGCCTGCCGCGGCCAGCGCGTCGGCGACTCGCGAACCCGGTTGCAGCCGAACCAATCCGGGCCGCGTCACGAGCCCGACGACACTCACCACGAGTTCGGCCTCGCCGCTCGGCACAGGATCGACCGCGTCACCGGCATCCACCGTGCCATCGGTATCCACCGTGTCGGTCGCGACCACAGCGAGCGGTGGTGCCGGTGCGGGCGTCGGTGCGTCTCGAACCACGGCGAATCCCGCGACCAGCACCACGAAAACCCCGGCCGCCGCCATGGCCAGCGCCCCCTGTTTCCCTGGGTTCACGCGGGCAGATCGCCACCGTGACGGCAGCAGGGCCGACCACGGGGTGTCTGCTCGTTGTGCCTGCGGCAGCAGCCAATCCGGTTCGATGGACCCGGTGTCGGGTCGCGGGTCCTCGGGCACGACGCGATCGCGGGCGGAATCGTGTTGTCTGCGCACGGAGTTCAATCGCGCCACCGTGTGCGCCCGATCGTCGTTGCCGCCCATACGGGAGGACGCTAGTGGGCGCTATCGGGCTCGATCGTCGAAAGCCGCAGGCCACGAATTGCCCTGTGCAGAAACCCTGAGGCTGTGGATGAACCGGGGGCCCACCCGCCTATCGGCGTCCAGGAGCCACGACGACACCGACCGCGCCGGGGCCGACGTGGGCACCGAGGACGGCACCGAAGGGGTACACATCGATGCTGGTCGAGTGCGGAATTCGGGATGTCAGCATCGCGGCTACGTCCTCGGCTCGCTCCGGGCACTGCATGTGGTGCACTGCGAGCGCAACCCCCGATTCGTCACCGATCTCGGCCGCGGCAGCGACGGCGGCATCGAACAGCTTGTTCAGCGCCTTGGACGAGGTCCGAGCCTTCTCCCGCAACACGAGCTTGCCGTCGCTGATGTGCAGTACCGGCTTCATGGCCAGCGCGGTGCCGAGCAGGGCAGCGGCGGCACCGATTCGGCCGCCACGTCGCAGGTGGTCGAGTCGATCGACGACGATGAAGCATCTCGAGGTCGTCGACGCAGCGACGGCGGCGTGATACACCTCGTCCAGTTCCGCTCCCCCCGCTGCCGTGGCGGCCGCAGCCAGCACCGCGAATCCCAACCCCATTCCGGCCGAGGCGGAATCGACGACTCGGATGGCCGACCCCACGTGATCCGCGGCCTGTCGCGCGGCTTCCCATGTGCTCGACAGTCCCCGCGAGATGTGCAGTGCCACCACACCGGCACCTCGACTGCGTTCGAGCGCCGCGGCATAGACCTCGGTCAGCTCACCCGGTGAGGCCCCCGCGGTGGTCACCGGCTTGCCCGAGGTGGACTGCTCGGGAATGTCGTCGATGCCCTCGCGGTGGTCGATTCCGTCGACCAGCACGTGCAGTGGTACCAGAGCGATGCCTCGCTCGGCGGCGAGTGCGGCCGGCAGGCAGGACGAGGAGTCGGTGACGACGGCTACGGTCACGGCGATTCGGTCACCGATCGGGCGGCGACGGGTCGCAGCACCTCGAGCATCGCCTCGGCAACCGCGATGTGGGCGTCCCATCCCCAGTGGATGCCGTCGGGGTTCGCGTTCTCGGACTCGATGTTCGGTCGTACGGCGTCGGCGAGGTCGACCATGGGGACGTTCCTGTCCGCACTCCACGCACGCAGCGCGCGTACGGCCGGTTCACGACCCGAGTGCACCTTGCCGTAGGCATCGCAGCGGTGCACCGACGGATAGGTACCGATGACGGGAAGTTCGGGACGTACGTACGCCAGTGCCGCGCGGGCCTGTTCCAGATACTCGACGCTGAGCCGCGGCGGCAGCGCCACGGGCCACCCGAGATGCGACAGAACAGGTTGCACCGCTTGATATCCCGCGCGGACCACGCGCCGAAGGGCTGGCGGTCGGACGTATCTGATCTGCTCCCGGAGCGCAGTCGGCAACGGTGACGGAAGTGAATCCATGCCGCCGATTCCGAACACGACGGCACCGGCACGGGGAATCGCTGCCCACACTCGCGGATCCTGGGTCAGAGCCCACCACGCGTCCCGACTCGTCCAGCCGATGCGCGCAACCAACTCCACCGTCCAACCCAGTTCCGCTGCAACGAGATTGGGCCACAGGCGCGGGTCGTCGACGGGCAGTCCACCCTCGGGTCCGTAGTAGCTCAACGAGTCCGCGAGCACGAGCAGCGCGGGCCGCGCCGCCGGCTCAGAGGACGTCACCGGCCACCTTCGCCGAGGCGTTCCACACGTCCAGTCGCCAGGACGGGTTCTCGCCCGGTCCGTGCGCACCGAGCTGAACCCAGCTGGTGTTCGCAAGGCCTCCGAGCACCGGCCAGCGATCGGTCGGCAGATCGAGCAGCGCGGCGGTCAGCGCCGCGATCAGACCGCCGTGTGCGACGAGGACGAGCGGTCGCTCGCTGCCGTCGGCACCCCATTCGGGAACACCTGCCGCGAGTTCACGAACCAGCGGCACGCTGCGTCGGGCGACGTCGATGCGGCTCTCGCCACCGGGTGGAGCGATGGTGGCGTCGGCGCGCCAGGCCGGTCGTGCACCGGGGGCGATGTCGTCGACCTCGGTGTGGGTGAGTCCCTGCCACTGACCGAGATGGGTCTCGCGCAGACGCTCGTCCACCGACACCGCCACACCGGCTGCGTCTCCGAGCGCGTTCGCGGTGTCCAGCGCGCGCCGCAGATCCGAGGAGACGATCTTGATCGGCTCACGTATCGCCAGCTCGGCGGCGGCCGTCTTCGCCTGGCTGCGGCCGAGCTCGGAGAGATCGGTGTCGAGCTGACCCTGCATGCGGTCGGTGGCGTTGTATTCCGTCTGACCGTGCCGAAGCAGGATGAGCCGTCTGATCATTGCTCCGATTCCGGAGCCGGATGCCGGCCGAGACCGGGAACCTCGATGGTCGGGCAGTCCTTCCACAACCGCTCGAGTGCGTAGAAGTTGCGCTCTTCGTTGTGCTGGACGTGCACCACGATGTCGGAGTAGTCCAGCAGCGCCCAACGGCCTTCTCTGGTGCCCTCGCGGCGAACCGGCTTGTGTCCGGCCTCACGCAGCTGATCCTCGATGTTCTCGACGATCGCGTTGACCTGACGCTCGTTGGGTGCGGAGGCGATGACGAAGCAATCGGTGATGTAGAGCTGATCGGAGACGTCGAGAATCACCACGTCGCCGGCCAGTTTGTCGTCGGCTGCGAGCGCGGCGATCCGCGCCATCTCGGCGGCTTCGGCTGTTGCAGTCACTTCGGTGTACTCCCACTCGTATGGCTCGGGTTCTCGGTCATTGCGCTGGTGACCGACCCTGCCGGTTGCTTCTTCTGGGGCGCTGGTTCCGACATGGTGACGGATCCGTCGAGACGCTGGGCGCCTCGTGGTCTGTAGAGATTCCTCTTCGAGATGTATTGCACGACGCCGTCCGGTACGAGGTACCAGACCGGCCGATTCTCACCGGCTCGAAGTCGACAGTCCGTCGACGATATCGCGAGTGCAGGGATTTCCATCAATGTGAGAGTGTCCGCGGGCAACGATCGAAGGTGGTTGGCGAGATGTTCGACGCCGAGCTCGAACCCGGGACGCGAGACACCGACGAACTTGGCGAGCTCGAACAGCTCCTCCCAGTTCTGCCACGTGAGGATCGACTCGAGCGCGTCCGCGCCGGTGATGAAGAACAGCTCGGCATTGGGATGCTGCGATCGCAGATCGCGCAGGGTGTCGACGGTGTAGGTCGACTTCTCCCGATCGACGTCAACCCGGCTGACCGAGAATCGCGGATTGGACGCCGTCGCGATGACGGTCATCAGGTAGCGATCCTCTGCCGGGCTGACCGACTTGCCTTCCTTCTGCCACGGGTTCCCGGTGGGGACGAAGATGACCTCGTCGAGAGCGAATTTGTTCGCCACTTCGCTGGCTGCGACGAGGTGCCCGTGATGAATCGGGTCGAAGGTGCCGCCCATCACGCCCAAACGGCGGACGGACTGTCCACCGGTGTTCTCGCCGGGATCGGATTCGCGCTGCACAACCGTCGATTCTACGTCCGGCGTGCCGCTGGGCGTCACACGCCTCACACCGGCAGCAGACGCGAGACAACGGTGGCGAGCTGCTGGGCCGATCGACACTCGTGCATCGCGATCACGTCGGAGTACACCTTGGCCGCCGAATCGCCGGAACCCCACTGCGATTTCGGTTCGGGATTGAGCCAGTACGCATGCTTGGCCACCGACACGATGTGCGCCAACGCCGGTAGCTTCGGCTCGCGGTAGTTGGTACGAGCGTCACCGAGAATCAGCACCGAACTGCGACTGGTGACCGCGTGCGCGTACTTCTCGTCGAACGTCGTCAGTGCCTGGCCGTAGTCCGAGTGTCCGTCGTACGTCACGAGATCGGATTCGCGGATGATGCGGCTCATCGCGGCTCCGAGATCGGAACCGGAATCGAAGAATTGCGTCACCTCGTCGGTGGAGTCGATGAACGCAAAGATGCGCACGCGCGAGAACTGCTCTCGCAATGCATGCACCAACAGCAGAGTGAAATTGCTGAATCCTGCCACCGATCCCGAGACATCGCACAGCACAACCAGTTCGGGGCGTGCTCGCCGGGGCTTGCGCTCGACCAGATCGATCGGGATGCCGCCGGTGGACATCGACTTGCGCAACGTGCGACGCAGATCGATGGAGCCGTGCCTGCTTCGACTGCGCCGCACAGCAAGTCGCGACGCCAACAACCGGGCAAGAGGGGTGACGTTGCGTCGCAGCGCCGCCATCTCGGTGTCCGAGGCCCGCAGGAAATCGACTTCCTCCGCGAGCTTGGGCACCCCGTAGCTCGCTACCCGCTCACGGCCGAGCTTTTCTGCCGACCGACGCCTCGTCTCACTCTCGACCATCTTGCGTAGGTCTGCGATACGTTGCGCTGCAGTGCGTTTGGCCACCTCGGACTCGTAGTCGTCGGTGGGCCGATCGGGTGCGTTTTCGCTGCGCCCGAGCAGACCGTCGAGGATCTTGCGGAGCAAAGTTTCCGGCGCAACGTCGCGCAGGGCTTGATACGCCGAGAACGAGGGCCCATTGGAGGACTTGTACTGTCCGAGTTCCTCGACCATCTGCGCCGCCAGCATCTGGGTCAACTCCGCGGCCTCGGCCGAATCGTCCGAGAGCAGATCCACCAGCAGCTCGCGGAGGGCATCGATGTCGACGTCGCCGGCATCGGTTCGAGGCAACGCGGTATCGATCTGCCCCGAGTCCCTGGTGCCCGATGCCACCGGAAACCACAGGTCGAACAGGGCGTCGAACACTCCGCGATGCGTCGGGCGACGCAGCAGTGCACAGGCCAGTCCCTCGCGCACGGCCTCCCGATCGAGCAGGTCGAGAACCGACAGGACGCGTCCGGCATCGACCGTCTCCGACGGCCCGACCGAAATTCCACGCCGACGCAACGCGTCGACGAAACCGACGAGGTGACCGGGAATTCCGTGTGGGGCCTGCATGTCAGTTGAGCCGCAGTTCGGCTGCCGCGCGGACCTGGTCCGACTGATGCTTGAGCACCACACCGAGAGTGGAGCGAACCGCATCGTCGTCGAGGGTGTCCATACCGAGCGCCAACAGAGTGCGTCCCCAGTCGATGGTCTCGGCCACCGAGGGCAACTTCTTGAGCTGCATCGCGCGCAGTACCCGCACGGTCTTGATCATCTGCTCGGCGATGGCCTCGGGCAGTTCGGGAACCCTGCTGGCGAGAATCCGACGCTCGAGGTCGGCATCGGGAAAATCGAGATGCAGGAACAAGCAGCGACGCTTCAGGGCCTCGGACAGTTCACGAGTGGCGTTGGAGGTGAGCACCACGAACGGCGTCCGCTCGGCCACGATCGTGCCGAGCTCGGGAATGGTGATCGCGAAGTCGCTGAGTACCTCGAGCAGCAGTCCTTCGATCTCGACGTCGGCCTTGTCGGTCTCGTCGATGAGCAGAACCGTGGGATCGGTACGGCGAATCGCCTGCAGAAGCGGCCGCGCCAGCAGGAACTCCTCGGAGAAGACATCCAGCTTGGTCGAGTCCCAATCGGCAGCGGTACCGGACTGGATGCGCAGGATCTGCTTGGCGTGGTTCCACTCGTACAGCGCGCGGGCCTCGTCGACACCCTCGTAGCACTGCAGCCGCACCAGTTCGGCCCCGGTCGTCTGCGCGACGGCACGGGCCAGTTCGGTCTTGCCGACTCCGGCCGGACCTTCGATCAGCAGCGGCTTGCCGAGGCGATCGGCGAGAAACACCGAGGTGGCGGTGGCCTTGTCGGCCAGATAGCCCGTCTCGGCCAGTCGCCTCTGGACGTCGTCCACGCTGGCGAACAGCGGGGGTGTCGTCGGTAGGGCACGGTCCATGTCACAGCTCCTGATGATCGGGTCTGGCCGGTACTGCGAGGGGTGTCAGTCTCGAACGTGTCCGTCGCCCCACACGGTCCACTTGGTCGAGGTCAATTCGGGCAATCCCATGGGTCCACGTGCGTGCAGCTTCTGCGTCGAGATGCCGATCTCGGCTCCGAAGCCGAACTGCTCGCCATCGGTGAACGCCGTGGACGCGTTCACCATCACCGCGGACGCGTCGACCCGCTGGGTGAACTCGCGCGCGGCACCGATGTCGGCGGCGACGATAGCCTCGGTGTGGCCGGTGCCGTATCGGTCGATGTGTTCGATCGCCTCGTCGATACCGCCGACGACCTTCAGCGCGATGTCGAGGGAGAGGTACTCCTGCGACCAGTCCTCGTCGTGCGCAGGCACGAGCCCGGGCAGGTCCCCGTGCACCGTGACGCTGTGCATCTGAAACGCCTGCAGCAACCGCGGCACCATGGTCTCGGCGATCGCAGCGTCCACCAACACGGTCTCGGCGGCGTTGCAGACGCTGACTCGACGGGTCTTGGCGTTGAGCACGATCTTCTCGGCCGTGTCCGGATCGGCAGAGGCGTGGATGTACACGTGGCAGTTTCCGACGCCGGTCTCGATGGTCGGAACCGTGGCGTCGCGCACGACCGCAGCGATCAGCCCGGCTCCACCGCGCGGAATCACCACGTCCACCAGACCACGCGCCTGAATGAGGTGGGTGACCGTGGCACGGTCGGCACTTCCCAGAAGTTGCACCGCAGCCTCGGGCAGACCGTGGCCGCGCAACGCTCCCTGCAGTGCCTCCACCAATGCCGCGTTGGACTGTGCCGCCGACGACGAACCGCGGAGCAGCACCGCGTTGCCGGACTTGAACGCGAGACCGAACGCGTCGACGGTGACGTTGGGCCGAGCCTCGTAGACCATGCCCACCACGCCGAGCGGAACTCGCAGTTGCCGAATCTCGAGCCCGTTGGGCAGCGTCGAACCGCGGATCACCTCACCGATCGGATCGGGCAACCCGGCCACCTGCCGCAGCCCTGCCGCGATGCCGTCGATGCGCGACGCCGTCAGTCGCAGACGGTCCAGCAGCCCGTCGTCGGTACCGGCCGCTCGCGCGTTCTCGATGTCCACTGCATTCGCGGCGAGTACCGAGTTTGCCGCAGCAACGACCGCGTCGGCCGCGGCATGCAGCACCGCATCCTTCTCCGCAGTCGTCAGCAGTGCGAGCGCGCGTGATGCGCCGCGCGCCCGGCGCGCTGCGGCGTGCACGTTCTCTCGCTCGTCGGCAGTCGTGGTCACCGGTTCGGCCGAGACGGAAGCTGTCATGAACTACACACTAATAGGGGCCGGGAATGAAGCTGCATCGCCGCGTCGTTGCAGCACAGCGTGAAGATCGTCGACTCACCGTCGGCGCTGCCCGAAGACCGGAGGAACCACCTGTGAGTGCCTTGTTCGAGCCACTGACCCTGCGTGACGTCACCTTTCCCAACCGGGTATGGATGGCACCGATGTGCCAGTACTCGGCCGACGAGGTGGGCGACGACGTCGGCGTCGCGGGCGACTGGCATCGCACCCACCTGGTGAGCCGCGCGGTCGGCGGGGCAGGCCTGATCATCACCGAGGCCACCGCAGTCAGCCCGGAGGGTCGCATCAGCCCGTCGGACCTGGGGATCTGGAACGACACCCAGGCAGATGCATTGGCGAAGATCGTCGCCGAGATCTCGTCCTTCGGAAGCGTTCCTGGCATCCAGCTGGCACACGCGGGCCGCAAGGGTTCCACAGCTGCTCCCTGGCTCGGCGGCAAGTCGCTGCCCGCCAACGATCCCCGTAGCTGGGAGACCGTCGGTCCGAGCGCGCTCGCCTTCGGTGACTACGCGACGCCCCGCGAGGCAACAGCTGCCGACATCGCGAAAATCGTCGACGACTTTCGCTCTGCGGCACAGCGCGCACTGAAGGCCGGATTCCAGGTAGCCGAAATCCACGGTGCGCACGGATACCTGTTGCACCAGTTCCTGTCGCCTGCGAGCAACACCCGCACCGACGCCTACGGCGGAGACTTCGCGGGCCGTATCCGGCTACTGCTCGAGGTGGTCGACGCGGTCCGTGAGGTGTGGCCCGCCGAGCTTCCTGTGTTCGTCCGTCTGTCGGCGACGGACTGGCTCGACGAGCCCGAGAACAACGAGGGTGCGGCCGACGTGGAGGCCCCGAGCTGGACCTCTGATCAGACTGTCGCGTTGTCGCAGATCCTCACCGAACACGGGGTGGATCTGGTCGATACCTCCACCGGAGGAAACGTGCACGCCAAGATTCCGGTCGGTCCCGGCTACCAGGTTCCGTTCGCACGGCGAATTCAGAACGAGACCACGATGCCCGCTGCCGCGGTCGGCATGATCACCGAACCCAAGCAGGCGGAGGACATCGTCTCGCTGGGCGAGGCGACGGCAGTGCTGCTGGCGCGCGAGCTACTGCGTGATCCGTACTGGCCACGGCGCGCTGCCCGCGAACTCGGTGTGGAGATGACTCCGGCCGTGGCACCGCAGTACGAGCGGGCCTACTGAGGTCTCACACCACAAAGCCGAGCTTCTTGTCCACGACATTGAGCAGGGGTTCGGCCCGGAAGTATCGACCTGCGTTGTCGGCGAACACCTCTGCGAGTCGCTGCTTCCACCCCGATGCGTCGCCGCTCATGTGCGGAGTGAGAATCACGTTCTCGGCCGTCCACAACGGATGGTCGGCCGAGAGCGGCTCGGTCTCGAACACGTCCAGCGCGGCACCCGTGATGTGTCCGCTGCCGAGATGCATCAGCAGTGCCTCGGTATCGAGCAACTCACCGCGGCCCACGTTGATCACCCGCGCGCCGGACTTCATCGCGGCCAACACGGAATCGTCGACCAGACCCCTCGTCTGTTCGGTCAGCGGGGCAACCAGAACCAGGTAGTCGGCCCGCCCTACTTCGTCCACCAGATCATCACTGGCGTACACGGTGCCGAAGTCTCCGTCGCCGTCTCGCGCTGTTCGACCCACGCCGGAGACCGACATTCCCACAGCACTCAGCAGAGTCGCGATGGCACGACCGATCGCTCCGGTGCCCACGATCATCGCGTGGGCACCGTCGATACGTTCGGTCTCACGGTGTTGCCAGATCTTCGAATGCTGCAATGCACGTGAACGTTCGGAGTCCTTGGCGAACGCGAGGATCTGAGCCAGCACGAACTCCGCGATCGGTCGATCGAAGACGCCACGCGAATTGGTCACGACCACATCGGATTCCACCAACTCGTCGAACATCAACGAGTCCACGCCGGCAGCGGCGATATGGATCCACTTCAGCGAACCGCAGCGCGGCCACGCGGATTCGACTGCAGGCGAGAAGAAATCCCACAGCAGCAACGCGTCGGCACCGTCGACCGCATCCGCCAGGGTGTCGGCCGTGGCGTATCTGACGTCGGCGGCCTCCGCGACGGACTCGAGTCCGTCGGGAAGATCGCCGGCGTGCAGAACGACGAGAACCGGTGCCACTTCTACTTCTTGTAGCCGACGAGCTCGACGCCGGACGCAGCGACCTCGTCGTCGTTGTCACCGGGGCACTGGGTTCCGCGCAGTGATCGCCCTGCCGTCTCGGGCATCAACAGGATCGGCACGAACGCGATCGCAGCAGCGATCATCATGTACCAACCCGGAATCAGGTTGGAACCCGTTCGGTCGATCAGGAACGTCAGAATCAGCGGTGCTGTACCACCGAAGAGCGCCGTCGAGACGTTGTATCCGATGGCGAACGCTCCGTAGCGCACCTGGGTGGGGAACAGTGCGGGCAGTGTCGACGACACGCAGGAGCACATGATGACCAGCAATACTCCGAGGCCGAGGAGGCCAATGCTCTGGCCGATCAGTCCGGTGTTGATGATCAGCAGGAACAGCGGAACGCTGAGCACGAAGTACCCGACGCAGGCGGCCAGCAGCAACGGCTTTCGGCCCACCCGGTCGGACAGAGCGCCGATCGGGTTGATGATCAACATCATGATGATCATGATCGCCACGAGGGTGAAGTTGGACTGAGTCGTGCTGTGCCCCAACGTGTCGCTCAGGTACGAGGGCAAGAACGTCAGCACCGTGTAGTACGCGATATTGAGTAGCAGCACGAACCCCATCAGAATCAGAATCCGCTGCCAGTACGTCATGGTGGCCTTGAGCGAGGTGACGGCACCGCCTGCACCCTCTTCGACCGTGCCGCCGTCTTCTTTCGCTTCGGCGAACACCGGTGAATCCTCGAGCCGGGTCCGCAACCACAGCGCAACGATGCCCAACGGGAGCGTCACCAGGAACGGGATTCTCCAGCCCCAGGCCTCCATGGTCTCGTCGCCGAGCCCGACGTTGAGCAGGGTGCACAGGGTGGCACCGCCCACCGTGCCTGCGAGGGTGCCGAATTCGAGGAACGATCCGAAGAATCCGCGCCGCTTGTCGGGCGCGTACTCGGCCATGAACACAGCTGCACCACCGTACTCACCACCGGTGGAGAAGCCCTGCACCAAACGGCAGACGAGCAGCAGCAACGGTGCGGCGATGCCGATGGTGTCGAATGTCGGCAGCACACCGATCGCCGCCGTGGCCAACGTCATCATCGAGACGGTCAGTACGAGGACCTTCTGACGACCGATGCGATCGCCGAGTGGGCCGAGCACGATGCCACCGATGGGACGAATGATGAACGACGCGGCCAGCACGGCGAAGGTGGAGAGCAGGCTCGCTCCCCCGTCCTCGGACGGGAAGAAATTGGCGGCGATGTAGACGGCGAGATAGCCGTACACCGCGTAGTCGAACCACTCGACTGCGTTGCCGAGTGCCGATCCACCGATGGCGCGGTGGAGAATCTTGGTCTCGTCCGGGCTCAGGATATCGGTACTGGGGGGATATCCGGTCGGCGATGCTGCCGACCCTGATTTTTCGGTCACGGTCGAAATACCTCTCGCTTTTGTGGACAAAGTGGAGCGTCGGTGTGGTACTTCGCAGCGTTCGACATTACGGCGATGCCGAACAAACGTTTCGGCCAACCCCCTCGTGCAGCGCTAAAGTCCTGGTAGTGCAGCAATTCTGGTGGCGATCAACGCGTACGCCCTTGCGCTGTCGGTCAATTGCCGCACGGCAACGGACTCGTCCGGCCGATGTGCTTGCTTTTCGATCTCCCCCGGACCGAGCACGACGGTGGGTATTCCCATCTGCTGTGCCACAAAACCACCATCGCACGATGCGGTCCAGATGTCAGTGGAACGGCCAAATCCGTTGTCGATAACCGATTGCACTGCGGTAGTGACCAATCCGTTGTTCACGCTGGTCAGAAAGCCCGGCATCTCCATTGCGATACCGATCTCGACATCGATACCGGACCCGGTGAGTTCCGCAGATTCGATGCGGGATCGCAGATCTCCTACGACTCCGGCGGCGCTCTCGCCCGGTAACAGACGGCGGTCGACGGTGACGACACACCGGTCGGCGACCATCGAGGTGCCCGTACCTCCCGCTATCGTCCCCACATTCCAGGTGGCCGGCCCCAGTTCGGGGTCGGGGTTCGCGTCCAGTTCGGCCTGGGAGCCCTCGATGATCCCGATGATGCGTGCTGCAGCAGAGATGGCGTTGGCTCCGTTGCGCGGCTGCCCCGCATGCGCGGAACGGCCCCGAACCTCGATCTCCAGGTTCGCCGCTCCTCTGCAGCCGTAGATGGTGACCAGATCCGTAGGCTCCGCCACCACGCAACAGCTGTACGTGCGGTGCTGCGGTTCGGCGACGAAAGCTCGGATACCGAGTCCGGTGTCCTCCTCGTCGACCAGGCACGCCAACGTCATGGGGTGCTCGTCCGCGAGACCGGAACGCAGGACAGCGGCCATGGCCGCCACCACCGCGGCCAGGCCGCCTTTCATGTCGCAGGACCCGCGGCCGACGATGCGACCGTCCTGAACCACGGCGGAAAAGGGATCGGTGGTCCAGCCCGTACCAGCGGGGACCACATCGGAGTGGCCCACGAACAACACCCCTGGCCGCTCGTCGGATCCGATGGACACGATGACGTTGGGCCGACCCGGAGCCACCTCGACGGTACGAACGTCGAATCCCACTGCGCGACAGTGCTCGGCGAGCACTTTCGCAGTCTTCTCCTCCGTGTCGCCGGGGTTCTCGCCGCCGGCGTCGATCAATGCTGCCGTCAGCGAGACGATCTCGTGCTCGTCGATCGAATCGAGCAGAGCGCGTTCGGTATTCGAGACGGTCATCGGGTGGGGTCGGAGGCGAGCAGGTGCTTGGACTTCTCCACTGCGACGGCAAGCCTTCTGATTCCCTCCTCGATGCGTTCGGGTGTCGACGAGGCGAAGCACAACCGCAACGAATCGTGGAACTTTCCGCCCACCGACAACGCCGGCCCCGGTATGTAGGCCACGCCCTCGGCCAGTGCCGTCTCGAACAGGTCCTGCGTAGAGAAGTCGACATCGTTGCCGCGCAACGTCGCCCAGAGAAAGAAACCCCCCTCGGGATCCGTGGTCGACATCGAGTCGCCGAAGTGCTGGGCGATACTGTTCTGCATCGCAATCTTGCGGGGGAGGTACACCGAGGCCAACGATCGGAGATGCTCGTCGAGCAGGCCGCGCCGGATGTACTCGGCCACCATCCGCTGGCCGGGCAGGTTGGTGCACGTGTCCATGGCCTGTTTGGCGTTGACGATCAGCTGCCGAGCCTCGGGGGCGGCGTCCACCCACCCCACTCGCAGGCCGGGAGCGATCATCTTGGAGAAGGTCCGTACCGAGAAGATCAACGGGTCGTTCGGACTGAGCGTGCCGAAACTGGGAATCGGATCACCCGAGAAGCGGAGCAGGCCATAGGGATCGTCGTCGAGAATCACCGAACCCCAGCGATGTGCCAGTTCGATCAACAGCTTTCGGCGTTCGAGCGACATGGTCACGCCGGACGGGTTCTGGAAGTTGGGGATCACGTAGATCATCTTGGGCAGGCGACCCGCGCGCTCGACGAGCTCGGGCAAGGCCTCGACGATGAGACCGTCACTGTCCATCGGGGCCTCGAGGATGTCCCCCCCGTAGCTGAGCACGGTGGCGGTTCCGTTGGTGTACGTGGGACTTTCGACGATCACCAGGTCGCCCGGATCGACGAACAACTTGCAGGCGATGTCGAGACCCTGCATTCCGCCTGAGGTGATCACCACCCGGTCCTCGGACGTGGGTTCGCCCACCGAGTCGAGGTAGGAGAGCAACGCGTCGAGCAGGCCCGGATCACCCTCGGTGGCACCGTAATCGAACGCGTCCGCGGTGAGGACGCTGCCGGCGATCTCGGTGAACGCAGCGGCCGGAACCGTCTCGGCTGCAGGCGATCCCATGGCGAATCGAACGATGTCGTGCTTCTGTGCAGCGAGAAGTGATGTCGACGAGTCGATCACCGATCCCACCAGCTTGTCGGTCCGTAGCGCCCAGGGAATGGCGGGAGTGAAGCCTGCGGAACGACCTCGAGTAGATGCGGTCATGCTCACTCCTTCGTCAGTAGTTCTCGGGGGTATGCGGTGAAGGTTTCGAGTCCGTTCTCGGTGACCCGAACGGCCTCGGATACCTCGTATCCGTAGTCGTCCATCCACATTCCGCCGATGATGTGGAACGTCATGTTCTCGGCGAGTACCGTGTCGTCGTCGGTCCGCAGACTCACGGTGCGCTCCCCCCAGTCGGGTGCGTAGGCGATGCCGATCGAGTAGCCGATGCGCGACGGCTTGTGCAGTCCGTGCTTGGCCAGGCTCGCGTTCCATACCTGTGCGAGGTCGGTGGCGGTGACGCCTGCCCGCACGGTCGCGAGCACGTCGTTCAGTGCTTCTCCGGTGGACTTGGCGAGGTAATCCATACGCTTGCTTGGTTTTCCGAGCACGATCGTCCGAGCCATCGGGATGTGGTAGCGCCGAAACACTCCGGCCAGTTCGACGACGGTGGTCTCGCCGCGGACGAAGGGTTGATGCGACCAGGTCAGATGAGGGGTGTCGGCTCCGGCCCCGGTGGGCAGCATCGGCACGATGGCTGGATGATCGCCGCCGAAGTCCGCAGTGCCCCGCACCTGTGCGTTCATGATGGCCGCGGCCGCGTCGCATTGCCGCTCACCCACCGAGATTGCCTGGTAGGCAGCCGACATCGCCGATTCACACACCTGTGCAGCACCGCGCATCAGGGCAATCTCCGCGGGCGACTTGACCACTCGCACCCAGTTGATGAGCTCGTAGGAGTCGGTGAATCGGTATTCGGGCAGCGACTTCACCAGTGCCTCGAATGCCTTGGGACTGAAGTAGTACGAGTCCATCTCCAGACCCACCTGGCCGTGCTCGAAGTTGTTCACCAGCCCCAGTTCGCGCAGTTTCGCGGCGACCCAGACGAATGGGTGAGTGTCCTTGCGCTGCACGAACGTTTCCGGGTAGCCGAACGTCCGATCCTGCGGCAGCCACGACGTGCGAAACGCGCCGTTGGCGTCCATTTCGCGGGCGAAGAAATACATGTCGCCCTCGAGCGGGACGTACAGCATCTGCGGAGTGTAGAACGAGAGCGCGTTGTAGCCGAGCAGGTAGTAGAGGTTCGCGGGATCGGTGACGATGAGCGCCGTGAGGTTCTGCGCTGCCATCCGCTCTCGGACGGCAGCGAGCCGGGCGGCGTATTCCTCGTCCGTGAAGGTGATCGGCGTGCTGTTCGGAACATCGGGGTACCGAGCCAGGCCGGGAGCGGCCCGTCCTGCGGTTTCGTTGGGTCCGAGTGCGGTGACGTAGGCGGCGTCGGGTGAGTCGTTCACGGGCACCCCCTTCAAAGAAGTCGATTTAGTAGATTGTTGACAATCAGGCTAAGCGCTGGTGTGAGAGGTTCGCAAGACTTCGGATGTAAATGCTGTGTTGCGCGTCCGGCGACTATCCGGGAGTGGCCAGCGCCGAGTGTTCGGCCTGCTCCTCGACCATGGCGCGGGTCAGGTCGTGGATAGCCGTGTCCATGTGCTCGTGTACGCCCTTTTCCAGTGCGTCCCAGTCCGAACCGAGCAACAAGTCGACGATCAGCTGGTGTTCCTCCACCAACGCCTCGGGTCGGTAGTACGCAGTTTCGAGGTTGGCCATGCAGATTCGCGCCTCCGCGGCGAGCGTGGCGTACATCCGCGACATCCGGCTGTTACGCGTCGCCGCGACCAGGGCGGTGTGAAACGCCAGATCTCGTTCGGCGAGACCTCGCCAGTCCGCCCGATCGATGAACGGCTGCATCTGCATCACGATGGCCGAGAGCTCGTCGGCAGCAGTGACCAATCGTGCGCGATCCCCGTGCACCAGGGTCCACGCGGCACCGACCTCGATCGCCGCGCGGGATTCGTAGATCTCGGTGACATCCTCACTGCTCAGTTCGACGACGAACACGCCTCGATTCCGGTAGCTGACGAGCAGCCCCTCCTGATTGAGGCGCTGCAGCGCCTCTCGCACCGGTCCCCGCGAGATCTCCAGTTCTGCGGCGACGTTGGCCTCGTTGATCTGTTCCCCGGGGGCGTACGACCCGTCGATGATGCGGTCGCGAATCTGGTCGGCAATGACCATCGACGTGTTGCGTGCGTCGATGGGCGTCAGTCGTCTCGAACTGGGCATGATCGAAAACCTCTCTCAGCCTCGGGGAATGGCGAAGTATTTGTACTCCAGAAACTCGTCTATGCCGACCTTTCCGCCCTCGCGGCCGAGTCCGGACTGTTTGACGCCACCGAACGGCGCAGCCGGATTGGACACCAGACCCGTGTTGAGGCCGACCATGCCCACCTCGAGGCGTTCCCCCATCCGCAGAGCCCGGTCGATGTCCTGGGTGAAGACGTATCCGACGAGTCCCCACTCGGTGTCGTTCGCGAGTGCGATCACCTCGTCCTCGGTGTCGAACGGGACGATTGCTGCCACCGGTCCGAAGATTTCCTGTGACATCAGATCCGACGCCGCATCGACGTCCGTGAGAACGGTCGGTGGGTAGAAGTAGCCGGGTCCGTCCGGAGCCGCTCCCCCGACGATCGCACGTGCGCCGCGCCCGAGGGCGTCGTCGACGAGTGTCTGCACCTTGGTGCGGCCCGCGCCGTCGATCAGCGGACCCACCTCGGTTCCGGGCGCACTACCGGCCCCCACCGACAATGCACCCATGCGCTCGGCGAGCTTGTCCGCGAACTGCGCTGTGACACTGCGATGTACGAAGAATCGGTTGGCGGCGGTGCATGCCTCACCCATGTTGCGCATCTTGGCGACCATGGCACCGTCCACGGCACGTGCGAGATCTGCGTCGTCCATGACGATGAAGGGTGCGTTGCCGCCGAGCTCCATCGAGGTACGCATCACCGTCGACGCAGCTTGTTCGAGCAGAATCTTGCCCACCGCAGTCGATCCGGTGAAGCTGATCTTGCGGGCCGCACCGCTGCTCATCCACGAGCCCACGACTCCCGACGCGTCGGTGGTGGTCACGACGTTGACCACTCCCGCCGGAACGCCCGCGTCGTGCAGGATTCCGGCCAGAGCCAGCGCTGTCAGCGGAGTTTGCTCCGCCGGCTTGAACACCACGGTGCATCCTGCCGCCAGCGCCGGGCCGATCTTGCGAGTTCCCATGGCCAACGGGAAGTTCCACGGAGTGACGAGAATGCACGGTCCCACCGGTGCGCGGGTGACCACGATGCGGTTCTTACCGTCTCCGGTGAGGGTGTGATCGCCCGAGATGCGCACCGCCTCCTCGGAGAACCAGCGAAAGAACTCGGCTCCGTACGCCACCTCACCCCGCGCATCGGCCAGTGGTTTTCCCATTTCCGCGGTGATGATCGCAGCGAGCTCCTCCGAGCGCGCCATGATCAATTCGTACGCTCTGCGGAGGATTTCGCTGCGTGCGCGCGGCGGCGTCGCGGCCCAGTCGGCGGCGGCGTCGACCGCTGCGGCCATGGCGTTCTCGGCATCGTCGATGCTGCCGTCGGCGACTTTGGCGATGACCTCGCCGCTCGCGGGATCGACGACATCGAACCGAGCATCGGACGCTGCGGCCGTCCACGCGCCTGCGATGAACAGTTCGGTCGGAGCCGTGATGGTGGGCCGAGTGAGGCTGGTCGAACTGGCGGTCATGGCCGCGGTCCTTTCGTAGAACGTGGATCGAGTATCTGCGCCAGGTGTACGGACGCGTCACTCGTCAGATCACCGGTGAGTTGACGCACCTGCATGTGGCAGGAGAATCCGTCGGTCAGAATCGGGGTGTCCGGCTCGGCGTCACGCAGTGCCGGCGCGAGGGCCTGCTCGGCCACCGCCATGCTCAGCTCGTAGTGCCGAGACTCGAAGCCGAAATTGCCTGCCACACCGCAACATCCGGTGGCCTCCCGTACTGCGTCGATACCGATGGCGGCCAACGCCGTGCGCTGGGTGGCGTTGCCGAACACCGCGTATTCGTGGCAATGGGTCTGTACGGTCACCGAAGCGGGAACCTCGGCCGCAGGCACCCACCCGGCGGCGGCCTGATCGATCACCGCTCCCGCGAAACTCTGCACTCGCGCCGCGACCCGTCTCGCGGCCGCGGTGGGAACCAGCTCCGGCATGTCCTTGCGGAATGCCGCCGCGCAGCTCGGTTCGGTGACGACGATGGGTCGGTCGGTGCCGTCGTCCAGTGCTGCAACGGCTTTCGTGAGGTGCGTGCGGGCGGCCTTCAGCTGACCCGTCGAAATCCAGGTCAGACCACAGCACACGTCGGTCCGGCATTCGGTGCTGCGACCCGAGTCCTCGAGCACGCGCTGCGCCGCACCCGCGACCTCGGGGCGAAAGCCCTGGGTGAACGTGTCGACGACCAACACGACGTCCGCGTCGCGGCCGCCGCCGATACGGACCTCTCGCGCCAGTTCTTTCGCCGATGCGAAGCGAGGCAACGGCCGCTCGGTGGTCAGCCCACCGAGCCGAGCCGCCAGTGCCGCGATGCGCGGGGTGAGCAGACGGTTGAGCAGCGGTGCCGTTCGCTGCGTCACCTTCAGCCAGCGGGGCAACCAACCCAACGAATAGTGCGAGAGCGGCCGCAGTCGCCCCGCGTAGTGATGATCGAGAAACTCGGACTTGTACGTCGCCATGTCCACTCCGACCGGACAATCCGACGAACAGGCCTTGCAGGACAGACACAGATCGAGCGATTCGGCCACGTCCTTCGAGGCCCACCCGTCGGCAACGGTCGGCGAACTGCGCACCATCTCCTGCAGCACTCGTGCCCGACCCCGCGTCGAATCCTTCTCGTCGCCCGTGGCGCGGAAACTGGGGCACATGACGCCTCCCGACGCGGTGCGACACTTACCGACGCCGACACACGACTGGGTTGCGTGCACGAACGGATCCAGATCTGCCCGCGTCCCGATCTGGTGCAGATCGAACGTCGTCTTCCACTCTCGCTGCGGGATGCCCTGCAGCATCAGGTTGTCCATCATCGGCTCCGGATCGGTTATCGATCCCGGGTTGAGAATGCCGCTGGGGTCCCAGATGCGCTTGAATCGCGCGAACGCGTCGAGCATGCGGGGCGAGTACATCACCGGCAGCAGTTCCGACCGAGCCCTGCCGTCGCCGTGCTCGCCGGACAGGCTGCCGCCGTGCTTGACGACCACCCGAGCAGCAGCGCGCAGGAAGTCGTACATCACCCGTCGTCCGGCGTCGGTGCGCTGATCGAATGTGATGCGCACGTGCATGCAGCCGGCACCGAAGTGTCCGTACATCACGCCGGTCAGATCGTGTTCGGCCAGAAGCACGTTGAGGTCGGCGAGATAGGCGGACAGGTTCTCGGGTGCGACGGCGGCGTCCTCCCAGCCACCCCAGGACTCGGCTCCGCTGGCCAGGCGGGTCGCCAGACCGGCGCCGTCCTCACGTACTCGCCACAGCGCTGTTCGATCGGCCGGGTCGGTGACGATGCGGCCCTCCTTGACGCGGCCGAGTAGACCGAGAGCCTCGACCAGACGGGCGGCCTTGTTCTCCACCTCGGCGGTATCGGCTCCGTCGAGGTCGACGTAGAGCCAGGCGTTTCCCGCAGGCAGACCGCGGACGGAGTCCGGTCCGCGCCGGTACTCCATGGTCTGGGCGATGTTGTCGTCGATACCCTCCACCGCGGCAGGCGAGAACTCGAGAATGGCCATCACGTCCGCTGCAGCAGCCACCACGTCGTCGTAGCCGAGGCAGAGCAACAGTGCGGCCTGCGGTACGGGCACGACGGCGACGGTGACCGAGACGATCACCGCGCACGTGCCCTCGCTTCCGACGAGTGCACGAGCGACGTCGAATCCGTTCTCGGGCAGCAGATGCGACAGGTGAAATCCGGAAACCTGTCTCGGTATGCGACCCAGCTCGACTCTGAAGAGCGCGAGGTTGTCGGCCGCCAGCGACTGCAGCTCGCGCGAGATACGTTGGGCCTCATCGGTTGCCGCCGCATCCTCCGAATGCACTGCCGCCACACCGCTACGGGTCACCCGGAGTAGGTGCCCGCCGGCAGTCACCACGTCCATGGCCACCGTGTGGTCCGCTGTTCGACCGTAGCGAACCGAGTGGTTACCGCACGCGTCGTTGCCGACCGCCCCGCCGACCGTCGCGCGTGTCTTGCTGGACGGGTCGGGTGCGAACGTGAATGCTCCAGCAGTGCGTGCCACCAGCTCTCGCTGCAACTCCGAGATCACGATTCCCGGTTCCACCACCGCCGTTCGCGAGTCGGTGTCCACCGAGATCACGCGATTCATGTGGCGAGAGAAATCGAGCACGATTCCGCGGCCGATCGCGTTGCCCGCCATGGACGTTCCGCCGCCGCGGCCGATGACTGCGATTCCGGCAGCGGCGCACAGCGACACCACGGTGGACACGTCGTCGGCGCTGCGCGGAAAGACCACAGCGGCAGGCGGAATTCGGTAGTTCGAGGCGTCGTAGGAATACTCGGCGAGCCGCCGATCCGAGTCGTCGATCTCAATACCCAGTTCGCGCACTTCCTGCACGAGTGCGGAAACCGGGGATCGAACGGAAGCAGCCGTCACAGCACGTTCTTCAGCGTGCGCGACAACGCGTCGAGGCCCTGCCGCATCTCGTCGTCGCTCACGATCAGCGCCGGGATGATCCGAACCACGTTGCCGAGCGCGCCACAGGTGAGCAGCAACAACCCCTCGTCGATCGCACCCTGTTGCACGCGCAGGGCGGCCCCAGCATCGGGATTGCCTGCACTGTCGACGAATTCGAGTGCCTGCATCAAGCCGAGTCCACGTGCATCACCGATGGCAGAGTGCTCGGACTTCAGTGCGAGCAGGCCGTCGAGCAGAACTCGGCCCTGCGCGGCAGCGTTGGCGACCAGACCTTCCTCACGCACGACGTCGAGCGTCGCAACACCCGCCGCAGCGGCGACGGCATTGCCGCCGTACGTGCCGCCCTGCGAACCGGGCCATGCCTTGCCCATCAACTCGGTCGATGCCGCGATCGCCGAGATGGGAAATCCACTGGCCAGACCTTTTGCGGTGATGACGATGTCGGGCGTGATCGTCGAATGCTGGTGGCCCCAGAACTTTCCGGTGCGTCCCACGCCCGCTTGCACCTCGTCGACGATGAGGACGATCCCGTGGGTGTCCGCGCGTTCGCGGAGTCCCTCGAGGAACTCCGGAGGCGTGGGCAGATAACCACCGTCACCGAGTACCGGCTCGATGATGAACGCAGCGGTGTCGGCGGGGCTCGACATCGTCATCAGCAGGTAGTCGAGTTCCTTCAACGCGAAGGCGACGGCGGTGTCCATGTCCCAGCCGTATCGGAACGCGTACGGGAACGGCGCGATGTGCACACCGCCCATGATCGGTGAGAATCCGGACCGAAACTTGGTGCCCGCGGTGGTCAACGACGCGGCCGCCACCGTGCGTCCGTGGAACCCTCCGTGGAACGCGATGATGTTGGGCCGTCCGGTCGCCATGCGCGCCAACCGAATCGATGCCTCGACGGCCTCGGAGCCGGAGTTGGCGTAGAAGACGCTGTCGAGACCGGGCGGTAGCACCTCGCCGAGCTTGTCGGTCAGCGCCAGCAGCGGCTGATGCATGACTGTCGTGTACTGAGCGTGGATGATCTTGCCCACCTGCTCGCGGGCGGCCTCGACCACGCGGGGATGGCAGTGCCCGGTGCTGGTGACGCCGATACCGGTGGTGAAGTCGAGGTACTTGCGCCCGTCCGTGCCGATGATCCAGCTGCCCTTTCCGTGATCGACGACGATCGGGGTCGCCTGCTTGAGTGCCGGGCTGAGGTGGGTGCGAATCGACGCTGTCATGGCTGCCATCGTCACCCACCGAATTAGGATTGTCAACAATCTGCAATTGGCAGTTCAGGGACGGGTGCATCCGCCCGAGCGATACAGTTCGTCGGTGCCCGCTTCGAACCCTCGCATCGCCGTGCTCGGCAGCATCAACATGGATCTGATCACCCGGGCACCGTCCCTGCCCGAACCCGGCGAAACCGTGCTGGGCACATCGTTCACCACCTCGCCGGGCGGCAAGGGCTCCAATCAGGCCATCGCCGCCGCCAAAGCCGGCGTTCCTGTGTCGTTCATCGGAGCGGTCGGAGACGACGAGTTCGGGGAGACACTGCGCCGGACCCTGTCGAGCGCGGGAGTCGACGACCGCGCGCTGCGCACCACAGCAGGTTCGAGCGGCATCGCCGCCATCACCGTCGACGATCACGCCGAGAACAACATCGTCGTGGTTCCCGGGGCCAACGAACGCGTTCGCGACCTCACCGACGACGACCTGACCGTCATCTCCGACGCCGACATTCTCCTGTGTCAGTTGGAGATTCCCCTCGCCACCGTGGTGACCGCATTCGAGTACGCACGCTCTCGCGGTGTGGTGACGATGCTGAACCCGTCACCGGTTCAGGATCTGCCCGACGCGCTGGTGGCGGCCACCGACGTGCTCGTGGTCAACGAAGCCGAGGAAAGCCGACTCGGAAACCGGCTGAACGAGGTGACGCACGTGATCACCACACTCGGTGCCCGAGGCGCTCGGTACCGCGGCTCGGAATCGTTCGAGGTCCCTGCTCCGCGCGTCGACGCCGTCGACACCACCGGGGCCGGCGACGCATTCGCCGGAGCACTGGCTGCGTCCTGGTTCGACGGCCCGCGCAAGGCAGTCGAATGGGCCTGCGTTGCAGGATCTTTCGCCGCGACGAGGCCGGGTGCGAGCACGTCCTCGGGTACTCGCGAGGACATCGACGCAATGCGAGATGCGGCCACTGGATGAACACCCCCGACCTCGACGAACTCCGACGTCTGCGCCGCGCGCGCGACCGAATGGATCGCGAATTCGCCGAGCCACTCGACGTCCCCACTCTGGCCCGCACGGCACTGATGTCCACCGCCCATTTCAGCCGCCGCTTCCGCGAGGCCTACGGCGAGACGCCCTACGCACATCTGATGACTCGCCGGATCGAACGCGCCAAGGCCCTGCTGCGGCGCGGCGATGTGACCGTCACCGAGGCATGCTTCGCAGTGGGCTGTACCAGTCTCGGATCGTTCAGTTCGCGGTTCACCGAGATCGTCGGCGAGACACCGAGCGCGTACCGCGCCCGCGACCACCGTGACAGCCAGGCGGTGCCCACGTGCACGGCCATGATTCTGGGTCGGCCGATGCGGGGTGCCGTTGCCGTCACCGAACCGAGCAGAATCGAAGAAGCATCGACGGCCGGTGCGTCCTAGCCTTTCCCCATGACACTTTCACTGAGCCATGTACACGTCTACACCGACGACCCCGATGCCTCTCTGACGTTCTACCGCGACGCTCTGGGACTCGAGGTCAAGAGCGAAGTCGAGGGCGACGGCTACCGCTGGATCACGCTGTCCCCCAACGATCAACCCGAGATCGAGATCGTGTTGTCGCAGCCCCACGCGGGCCGCTCGCAGGAACTCGGCGATCAGATCGCGGGCCTGCTCGCCAAGGGTGAGCTGCCGGGCCTGCTGTTTCGTGCCACCGACCTCGACGCGGCCTTCGAGAGAATTCGCACGGCAGGCACCGTCGAGATTCTGCAGGAACCGACAAGTCAGCCGTGGGGTGTGCGCGACGCGGCATTCCGTGATCCCGCCGGAAACATGGTGCGCGTCAGTCAGGCGTGAGTGGAGCCCGCGGAACGAACCATCATGGTTTCCGACCTCACATCGACGCGAGAGCCAGACCACCGCCGCATGCCAGTACGGACGCCAGCAGCGAGACGATCGCGTTGACGGCGGCATCCCGGCGACGCCCTTGCTGTAGCAACCGCACGGTCTCGACACTCGCAGTGCTGAACGTGGTGTACCCGCCGCAGAACCCGGTGCCGATGACGGCTTGGATGTCGGTCGAGCCGGCTCGGAACATCACCCATCCGGCCAGCACCCCCAGCAGGAACGACCCGGACACATTGATGCCTACTGTCGCCCAGGGAAAGCTCGTCCGCGCCGCGAGACGTGACTTCACTTCCGCATCGACGACGAAGCGAACGACTGCCCCCAGCCCGCCTGCCGCCGCAATCCACAGCGCGATCATCGAACCACTCTGCCTGCCAGTGCGATTCCGGCCCAGGCGGCAAGTATGCCGAGAATCACGCTGACCACTGCGTAAGCGACGGCCAGCCCGGTGAAGCCACTCCGGAACCCTTCCACCGTCTCGAGGGCGAAGGTGCTGTACGTGGTGAACGCGCCGCAGAACCCGGTACCTCCCAGCAACCTCAGCCTGCGTCGAACTCCCGCATCGGGTCCACCGCGAACCAGCGACTCGAGCAGAAGGCCGAGCACGAATGCACCGGCGATGTTGATCCCGAAGGTTGCTGTCGGCCACTGCGATGCCGAATGCGGGAGCTGCTCCTCGAGCACGTAGCGCACTGCTGTGCCCGCCGTTCCGCCGACGAACACCACTGCCAGTGCCCACAGGTGACGGTGCACGGGTCCCTGGTCGGCCGGCATCGAATCGGAATCGGGGTCGACCACCGCTGATCCTTTCGGGCTGAACGGTCCGACCGTTTCCGACCGGCCCGCGCTTGATGTCGGATGCCTACTGCACGATGGAGCCTATGACAACGACCACGGAGCCCACGACCGGGAACTTGCGCGAGAGCGCCGAGGAATTGTTGCGCGAGCTCGCCGGCCCCGATGCGGTGCTGCGCGAAGACCAGTGGACGGCCATCGAGGCCCTCGTCGTACATCGGCGGCGGGCGCTGGTGGTGCAACGGACCGGTTGGGGCAAGTCGGCGGTCTACTTCATCGCAGCGAAGCTGCTGCGCGCGCAGGGCCTGGGTCCGACGGTCATCGTCTCTCCTTTGTTGGCGCTGATGCGCAACCAGGTTGCCTCCGCGGAGCGGGCGGGCGTCCGCGCCGCCACCATCAACTCCGGCAACATGACCGAATGGGACGACATTCATCAGCAGGTCAACTCCGGTGAACTCGACGTGCTGCTGGTCAGTCCGGAGCGATTGAACAATCCCGATTTCCGCGATCAGGTACTGCCGTCCCTGGCCGGGGACGCGGGCCTCGTCGTGGTCGACGAAGCTCACTGCGTCTCCGATTGGGGCCACGATTTTCGACCCGACTACCGACGAATCAGAACTCTGATCGCCGAGTTGCGCGACGGTATCCCTGTGCTCGCGACCACGGCCACGGCGAACGACCGCGTGGTGGACGACGTCGCGGCGCAGTTGGGTGTAGGCGGCGGAGACACACTCGTCCTGCGCGGCGGGCTCGCGCGCGACTCTCTGCGCATGGCCGTGGTGAAGATCGACAACGCGACCGAACGGGCGGCGTGGCTCGGCGATCACCTGAAGACGCTGCCCGGTTCGGGAATCATCTACACCCTGACGGTGTCGGCGGCCAAGGACCTGGCGGCGCTGCTGACCGATCAGGGGCATGTCGTGGCGTCGTACACCGGTCAGACGGACCCGACCGAACGCGAGTCGCTCGAAGGTGACCTGCTGGCGAACCGAGTCAAGGCCCTGGTCGCCACGTCCGCGCTCGGTATGGGCTTCGACAAGCCCGACCTCGGTTTCGTCGTGCACATGGGGGCACCGTCGTCTCCGATCTCGTACTACCAGCAGGTCGGGCGTGCCGGTCGCGCCACGGAACGAGCCGATGTGGTGCTGCTTCCCGGCCACGAAGATCGGCAGATCTGGAGCTACTTCGCCTCGGTCGCCTTCCCCCGCGAACATCTGGTGCGGCAGGTCATAGAGGCTTTGAACACCGAGAAGGCTCAGTCGACGCAGGCACTGGAGCCGTTGGTCGAGCTGAACCGCAGCAGGCTCGAGATGGTCCTCAAGGTCCTCGATGTCGACGGCGCGGTCAGACGCGTTCGTGGCGGCTGGATGGCGACCGGGGAGCAATGGACGTACGACGCGTCCCGCTACGAGCGTCTCGAACAGGCCAGGGACCGCGAACAGCAAGCCATGATCGACTACCAGAACACCGACGGCTGCCGGATGGAGTTCCTGCGGAGACAGCTCGACGACCCGGACCTGGGCGCACCCGGTAGCGAGTCCGACCGATGCGGGCGGTGCGACAACTGCACGGGTGAGCACCTGTCGGCATCGGTGGATGCGGCCTCGGTCGACTCGGCGAGGGCACGTCTGGATCGGCCGGGCATCGACCTGCAGCCGAGAAAGCAGTGGCCAAGCGGTATGAAGAAGCTCGGTGTCTCGCTCTCGGGCAAGATCGCCGACCCACACGAACCCGGGCGCGTACTGGGCCGGCTCACCGATCTGGGCTGGGGCAGCCGACTACGTGCCCTGCTCGATGCGCCAGACGCTCCGGCCACCGATGCACTGGAGAAGGCGTGCATCACCGTGCTCGCCAACTGGGATTGGAAGCAGCGGCCCACCGCCGTTCTGGCTCTCGACTCCCCTACCCACCCGCTCCTGGTGCGGTCGATCGCCGCGCGATTGGCATCGGTCGGAAAATTGCAGGATCTCGGGGTGATGCAGGTCAGGGCCGGTCATCCACCCGTGTCGGCTGCCAATTCGGCGTTTCGGGTCGCCGGGCTGGTGGACTCGTGGGACGTTCCGGACGTATCGTCCGTGACAGGGCCGATTCTGTTGATCGATCTCGTCACCGACACGGGGTGGACGTTCACCTGTGCGGCGTCGGCTTTGGTGGCAGCGGGCGCTTCGGCGGTGTTGCCGTTCGCCCTTGCGACACCGAAATAACGACCGATCGAAATTGCATGGTTTGAATTCTGCGGTGCTGGGTACAGCCAGCTGGGTCAGGAATGTGTGACCACCATCACAATCGGCGGTTAACCTGGGGAAGCATGTCCGTTTCGGGGGTCGATCTGCGGACTCACTCGATAAGCCTCGGCGACCTTGTTACGTTTGTATTTCCCATGAAGCCCGCATTGCTGAGAAGTACCCCAGTCACTGCGCCGGACGCAGTGAAGTTTCGTAAGCCACAGATCTCCGACGGAGTCCGGCTCTGGGAGATCGCAAGAGATTCGCGAGTTCTGGATCTCAATTCCAGCTACTCGTACGTGTTGTGGTGCCGTGATTTCGCGGCCACCACCGTCGTATCCGACATCGACGGCCGCGCAGTCGGTTTCGTCACCGGATACATCCGCCAGGACGCCCCCCGCACACTGTTCGTGTGGCAGGTCGCCGTGGATGCGGACCAGCGTGGCAAGGGACTTGCCGGTCGCATGCTGATGGAGCTGCTCGACCGCCTCGAGCCACAGGGCATCACGCATCTCGAAACAACGATCAGCCCGGACAACGAAGCGTCCATCGCAACCTTCACGAGCCTCGCACGTAAGCGAGGCACCGACATCGTCAGGTCGGATTTGTTCGCGCCCAACGATTTCCCTGATAGCCACGAAGCCGAGGAGCTCTACACCGTAGGCCCCGACGCATCGCGGAATTACGAGAGGAACAAGCAGAACATGACCGAAAAGAACACCGTCACAACAGAGAAGCCCGATGTTTTCGAGACCGTCGAGTCCGGCGTGCGGAGCTACAGCCGCCAGTGGCCCGCCGTGTTCTCCACCGCGAAGAACTCGGTGATCACCGACGAGGACGGCAACGACTACCTCGACTTCTTCGGTGGCGCAGGCGCACTCAACTACGGCCACAACAACGACATGATCAAGAGCGCGTTGGTGGACTACATCACCAGCGACGGCATCACGCACGGACTCGACATGTCCACCGTTGCCAAGCGCGAGTTCCTCGAGTCGTTCAAGAAGAACATCCTCGATCCCCGCGGCCTGGACTACAAGGTTCAGTTCCCCGGACCGACGGGCACCAACACCGTCGAGGCGGCACTGAAGTTGGCCCGCAAGGTCACCGGCCGCGAGGCGATCATCAACTTCACCAACGCATTCCACGGCATGACACTCGGCGCGCTGTCGGTCACCGGCAACTCGATGAAGCGAGCTGGCGCCGGAATTCCGTTGGTGCACACCACTCCGATGCCGTACGACAACTACTTCGGCGGCGTCACCGAGGACTTCCAGTGGTTCGAGCGCGTGCTCGACGACTCGGGCAGCGGGTTCAACCGCCCGGCCGCAGTGATCGTGGAAACCATCCAGGGTGAGGGCGGCATCAACGTCGCGCGCCCCGAGTGGCTGCGCGCGTTGGCAGAACTGTGCTCGCGACGCGAGATCCTGCTGATCGTCGACGACGTCCAGATGGGCTGCGGTCGCACCGGTCAGTTCTTCTCGTTCGAGGAAGCCGGCATCACCCCGGACATCGTCACGCTGTCCAAGTCCATCGGCGGCTACGGCATGCCGTTGGCACTGACCCTGTTCAAGCCCGAACTGGACGTGTGGTCGCCGGGCGAGCACAACGGCACTTTCCGCGGCTTCAATCCGTCGTTCGTCACGGCGAAGGCAGCCATCGACCACTACTGGGCCGATGACACCTTCGAGAAGGAGATCCTCGCCAAGGGCGAGCACATCCAGGATCGCTTCATCAAGCTCTGCGCAAAGTTCGACGGCATCTCCACTCGCGGCCGCGGCATGGTCCAGGCTCTGGTGTTCGACGACGCCGAGTTGGCCGGCAAGGTGTCGCAGCTGTGCTACGACGAGCATCTGCTCGTCGAGACGGCAGGACCGAAGGACGAGGTCGTCAAGCTGCTCCCACCGTTGACCACGACGATGGACGAGCTGGACCGCGGTCTGGACGTCATCGAGAGCGCCGTCGCCAAGGTGCTTTCCTGACCGTCAGTCCCGCAAGAACCGACATCGAAGGAGGACATCGCATGATCGTTCGCACCACCCAGGAGATCACCGGAACCGATCGCGACATCGAGAGCGAAGACGGCAACTGGCGCAGCAAGAGGATCATCCTCGGCGGCGACAAGGTCGGATTCTCGTTCCACGAGACCACGATTCAGGCCGGCACGGTGAACAACTTCCATTACGCCAACCACGTCGAGGCCGTCTGGCTCATCGAGGGCGAGGGAACGCTCACCGACCGCGAGACCGGAGAAACCTACGAGCTCGCAGCGGGGTCGATGTACCTGCTCAACGGGCACGAGCGCCACACCGTCGAGCCGCGCACCCAGATGCGCATGCTGTGCGTGTTCAATCCCCCGGTCGTCGGCAACGAGACACACGACGAGAACGGCGTGTACCCCCTCGTCGAGGTGCCCGCGTAACACCCGCACGTTCCTCACGGCCCGCACCGATGCCTCCGCGTCGGTGCGGGCCGTCGGCGTCGGTACGGTGCTCATCCGGCGACGGATCGCTATCCTGGACGAAGTGAAGACATCCCCTGTGTCCGCGGCACTGTACGAGCAGCTGACGTCTCTGCTCGACGGCAGGACGGTCACCGTCGTCAGCGGCGCAGGCATGTCCACCGATTCCGGTATTCCCGATTACCGCGGTCCTCAGTCACCGCCGCGCAACCCGATGACGTTCCAACAGTTCATCGGTGACGCCGAATTTCGTCGGCACTACTGGGCCCGCAACCACGTCGGGTGGCGACACATGGACGCCGCGGTGCCCAACGACGGCCACCGAGCACTCGCCCGACTCGAACGGGCAGGCGTCGTCACCGGCATCATCACCCAGAACGTCGACATGCTGCACACCAAGGCTGGCAGCCGCAACGTCATCGACCTGCACGGCGTCTATGCCCGAGTTCGCTGCCTGAACTGCGAGCGATTGATCTCGCGTTTCGAGCTGGCCCGGCGACTCGATCGTGCCAATCCCGGCTTTCTCGAATCGGTTGCACCCGCGGACGGAGTCGAGATCGCCCCCGATGCCGATGCGATCATCTCCTCGACCGCACACTTCAGAATGGTCGACTGCGAATCATGTTCCGGCATACTCAAACCCGACATCGTCTACTTCGGTGAGAGCGTCCCCAAACCGCGCGTCGCCGAGGCATACGATCTGGTCGACCGAAGCGACGCGCTGTTGGTGCTCGGATCCTCGCTGACCGTGATGTCGGGCCTGCGGTTCGTCAGGCACGCGTCCAAGACTTCCAAGCCCATCGTCATCGTCAACCGCGGTACCACCCGCGGCGACGAATTCGCTTCTCTCACAGTGCATGCCGGTTGCTCGGAGGTAGCGACCGCGCTGGCCGACGACGTCGATCAGGCGGGAACCAGATCGTCGGCATGAACCACCGGGCGCTGTAGCTCCGCAGCCAACTCCCCTGTCGACCGCCCGAGCATCCCGACCAGCTCCCCCGAGTCGTACGCGACGACCCCGCGTGCCACCAGGACGCCGCCCTGGTCGACCAACGAGACCACGTCGCCGCCGTGGAAAGATCCCGTCACCGACGTGATACCAGCGGACAACAACGACCGTCGCCGCTCCACCACCGCACGCACGGCCCCCGCGTCGAGGTGCAATTCTCCTGCAGCATCGGCGGCGTGACGGACCCAGAACTTGCGAGCCGACAGCCGCGTCGGCCGAGCAGCGAAGGCGGTGCCCACCTCGGACGTCGTCAGTGCGTGTGCGGCATCGGATGCCGCAGCCAGCAGCACCGGAACACCGGCATCGGCCGCGAGACGCGCAGCGGACAGCTTGGACGCCATTCCGCCGGTGCCCAGCGCTCCGCCCGAACCGGCGACGACGCCGTCGAGATCCTCGGGGCTGGTCACCTCCGGGATCAGTGTGGCCTTGCCCTTGCGGGGATCACCGTCGTACAACCCGTCCACGTCCGAGAGCAGGAACAATGCGTCCGCTCCGACGAGGTGGGCGACCAGAGCAGCCAGGCGATCGTTGTCGCCGAACCTGATCTCCGCGGTGGCGACCGTGTCGTTCTCGTTGACGATGGCCACAGCACCGAGTGAGCGCAGTCGATCCAGGGTGCGCTGAGCATTGCGATGGTTGGTTCGCCGCGCGATGTCCTCGGCAGTGAGCAGAACCTGCCCCACCGTGCGCCCGTACCGGTGGAACGACGAGCTCCACGCATTGACCAGAGCGAGCTGACCGACGCTCGCAGCAGCCTGTTTGGTCGCCAAATCTCGCGGACGCTTGGTCAGGCCCAGCGGTGCCATCCCTGCGCCGATCGCGCCGGAGGACACGACCACCACGTCCGTCCCGCTGCGCATCCGAGATTCGATGGCGTCGGCGAGCAGATCGAGTCGGCCCAGATCGAGACCGGTATCGAGGCTCGTGAGAGCCGAGGAACCGATCTTGACCACGATGCGCTTGGCATCGGCGATCGTGCGACGGGTATCGGTGAGAGCCTCTGCGAGCGAATCGGATTCACGCACCGCCACCACGGCTACTCCTGTTCGGTATCGAGCCCGCGACGTACCTGGCGGGCATGCTTGCGTTCGGATGCGCCGATGCGCTCGACCTGATCGAGACGGGCATCGGTGCCACGGCCCGTCATCGTGATCTCGACACCGGCCGGGGTCTGCGGCTCCCAGTCGAACGACACGTCGCCGATGGTCACCGAAGCACCGGGCTGAGCGCCGGCCTTGATGAGGGCGTCCTCGACGCCGAGCCGCGCGAGACGGTCGGCGAGGTAGCCGACGGCCTCGTCGTTGGTGAACTGCGTCTGGCGCACCCACCGCTCCGGTCGGGTACCGCGAACGATGAAGCCGTCCGGGATATCCGGATCCTTGACGACCTTGAAGCTGTCGTCGTTGCGAGCGACCGGGCGGAGCACCTGACGCCGCGGCTCGGGAGCCGGATGCGCGGTGCGGTACTCCTCGACGAGCTTCGCCAACGCGAACGTCAGCGGCTTGAGACCGGCACGAGTGACCGCGGAGATGGTGTACACGGGCCAACCACGGGACTCGAACTCGGCAGTGACCATCTCGGCGAGCTCGGCACCCTCCGGAATGTCGGCCTTGTTCAACACCACGATGCGGGGCCGATCGGCCAGATCGCCGAGGCTGGCATCTCCGGACAGAGCCGGCTTGTACGCGGCCAATTCGGCTTCGAGGGCGTCGACATCGGAGATCGGATCGCGGCCGGGATCCAGTGTGGCGCAGTCGACGACGTGTGCGAGAACGGCACAGCGTTCGAGGTGACGCAGGAAGTCGAGACCGAGACCTCGGCCCTGACTCGCTCCGGGGATCAACCCGGGAACGTCGGCGACGGTGAAGGTGGTGTCGCCGCTGGAGACCACACCGAGGTTGGGCACCAGTGTGGTGAAGGGGTAATCGGCGATCTTCGGCTTCGCTGCGGACAGCACCGAGACCAGCGACGACTTACCGGCCGACGGAAAACCGACGAGGCCCACATCGGCGACGGACTTGAGTTCGAGAACGAGCTCGCGTTCGATGCCCTCTTCGCCGAGCAGTGCGAATCCGGGTGCCCGACGAGCCTTCGAAGCGAGAGCTGCGTTGCCGAGACCACCGCGGCCGCCCGGAGCGGCGTCGAAACGTGTTCCCTCGCCGATCATGTCGGCGAGCACGTTGCCCTTCTTGTCGAGCACGACGGTGCCGTCGGGGACCTTGAGAATCAAGTCCTCGCCGTTGGCACCCTCGCGGTTGCCACCCATGCCCTGAGTTCCGTTGCCTGCCTTGGCATGGCTCGAGAAGTGGAAGTCGAGCAGAGTGTGGACGTTGCTGTCGACGACGAAAACGACTCCGCCGCCCTGTCCTCCGTTACCACCGTCGGGGCCACCGAGGGGCTTGAACTTCTCGCGGTGAACCGAAGAGCAGCCGTTGCCACCTTTGCCGGCGCTGACGTGCAGCACCACGCGGTCGATGAATCGTGACATAGCTGTCTTCGATCCTTTCGTGAAAGAAAAAGCGGGAGAAAAAAGCGATAGGGGCGGACCGGTCTCATGACCCTGGTCCGCCCCTATCGGGAGCTGTGAACGTACGCCGTGGATGGTCGACTCGGGTAGTTGCCCGGTCGCGTCGGCCATCGTGGGCGCGAGCGCTGCAGAAGGACTAGGCCTCTACAGCGACCGGAACGATGTTCACGGTCTTGCGACCGCGCTTGGCACCGAATTCGACTGCGCCCGGGGCGAGTGCGAACAGGGTGTCGTCGCCGCCACGGCCGACGTTGACGCCGGGGTGGAAGTGCGTGCCGCGCTGACGAACCAGGATCTCGCCTGCGCCTACGGTCTGGCCGCCGAAACGCTTGACGCCGAGGCGCTGAGCGTTCGAGTCGCGACCGTTACGGGAGCTTGATGCACCCTTCTTATGTGCCATGTTGCATACCCTCCTCGGGGTGAATCAGCTTGGGAGAACGCGGGTCCGGTGAGACCTGGTTACTTGATGCCGGTGACCTTGAGGACAGTGAGCTTCTGCCTGTGTCCCTGACGCTTGTGGTATCCGGTCTTGTTCTTGAACTTGTGGATGCGGATCTTCGGGCCCTTGGTGTGCTCGACGATCTCACCGGCGACCGAGATCTTCGCCAGCTTGTCTGCATCTGTGGTCAGGTCGGATCCGTCTACGACGAGGACCGGAGCAAGCGAGACAGCAGTGCCGGGCGCTCCCTCGATCTTCTCGACCTTGACGAGGTCACCAACAGCGACCTTGTACTGCTTTCCGCCGGTCTTGACGATCGCGTACGTTGCCATCGGAGGGCTACCCCTTGCTTCTTCGAACTTGCTCGCGTTGCGCATGGCAACACGACTGGTCTGGTAAAACGTGTTTGCTTGCTCCCTATCGGCCGGTCGGGATGATGATCATCTCGGCCCGCTCGAGAACCGTTGTTTCCTACAGGGCCACAACGGCACAGCAGAACGGTGTCACCGGGAGCGACTTATCAAGGTTACGGCAGGGAGACGGCCAGGGTCAAACTGCCCTGTTCTGCTAGGCATCGATGTCCACCGGAGGACCTGCAGGCCGCGCTGCTGCGCGCCGTCTGCGAGGACGTGCCGCAGGGACCTCCACCGGCTCCACGGGCTGTTCGGCCGCAGCTGTGAGCGGTGCCGACGGCTCGTCGGGTGTCGTCCCGGCCTGGTCGGAAGACGTGGCGTCCTCCGCGTCGTCCGTGGCGGGTACGACGATGACCATGCCCGCGTCGGGCGCTGTGCCGGTCGGCGCTGCTGCCTTGCGGGCCACCCGCCGTCCGCGTCGAGCCTTCGGTGCCGCCGGAGCGGACGGCTCGTCGGCCGGAGTCTCGGCGGGCGAGTCCGCTGCCGTGACGTCGGTCTCCGCGTCGGCGACCGCAGCGGCCGCAGCGTCCACGTCGTCGGCGGAGACCACGGTCACCACGGCGTCGCCGCTGGGAGCTTCGGCCGGTGCCGGTGTCTCGACATCGGCGGGGCTGACGTCGGCCACCACGTCGTCGTGATGCGCCGCCATGGCCAGTGCCACCGGATGCGCCCGCTTGATCGACGGATCGACCACGGGGTGCTCGTGACCGTCTGCCTGCGCGTTCGAGGAAGCCCGGTCGTTGCCGTCCGACCGATCGTTGCCGTCGGCCTTGTTGTCCTTGCCGCGTCGACGCCTGCTGCTCGTTCCCGAGTTGCCGGCTTCGGACCGCGACGAGTTGGACCGACCGCCGTCGTTGTCCGGCTTGGCGTCGATGGGGAACGGGTGCACGACGATGCCGCGGCCCTGGCAGTGCTCGCACGTGGTGGAGAACGCCTCGACGAGCCCGGTACCGAGCTTCTTGCGGGTCATCTGCACCAGTCCGAGCGAGGTCACCTCGGAGACCTGATGGCGAGTCCGGTCGCGTCCGAGGGACTCGGTCAGGCGCCGCAGCACGAGATCGCGATTGGACTCGAGCACCATGTCGATGAAGTCGACGACGATCATGCCGCCGATGTCGCGCAGACGCATCTGGCGAACGACTTCCTCGGCGGCCTCGATGTTGTTGCGGGTGACCGTCTCCTCGAGGTTGCCGCCGGAGCCGGTGAACTTGCCGGTGTTGACGTCGACGACAGTCATCGCCTCGGTGCGATCGATCACCAGGGTGCCGCCGGAAGGCAGCCAGACCTTGCGATCGAGGGCCTTGGCCAGCTGCTCGTCGATGCGGTGCGCGGCGAAGACGTCGACCGAACTGCCGTCGGCCTCGTATCGGTGCAGCCGCTCCATCATGTCCGGGGCCACGGTCTCGACGTAGTTGGACGTCGTCGTCCATGCCTTGTCGCCCTCGATGACGAGCTTGGAGAAGTCCTCGTTGAACAGGTCTCGGATGACCTTGACCAGCATGTCGGGCTCTTCGTACAGCGTCTGCGGTTGCACGCCCTTGCCGGTTTCGGCGTTGGCCGAGCGTTCTTCGATGCTGGCCCACTGCGCCTGCAGGCGAGTCACGTCCCGTGCGAGTTCTTCTTCGCTGACGCCCTCCGCTGCGGTGCGGATGATGACGCCTGCCTCGGGAGGCACGATGTCGCGGAGGATCTCCTTGAGCCGCTTGCGCTCGGTATCGGGCAGCTTGCGGCTGATGCCGGTGGAGCTTCCACCGGGCACGTAGACGAGGAAGCGACCGGCGAGCGAGAGCTGTGTCGTCAGGCGAGCACCCTTGTGTCCCACCGGGTCCTTGCTGACCTGCACGAGAACCTGATCGCCCGGCTTGAGGGCCTGCTCGATCTTGCGCGCGCTTCCGCCGAGACCGGCAGCGTCCCAGTTGACCTCGCCTGCGTACAGCACACCGTTGCGGCCACGGCCGATGTCGATGAAGGCTGCTTCCATGCTGGGCAGCACGTTCTGAACGCGGCCCAGGTAGACGTTGCCGACCATCGACGCGGTGGCACTGCTGGTGACGAAGTGCTCGACGAGCACGCCGTCTTCGAGCACGGCAACCTGTGTGGTCAGCGGGTGATCCGGTGTCGCCTTCTCCCGCACGACCATGACGCGGTCGACGGATTCACGGCGCGCCAGGAACTCGGACTCGGTGAGGATCGGCGGACGACGACGGCCGGCATCGCGCCCGTCGCGGCGGCGCTGACGCTTGGCCTCGAGCCGCGTCGAACCCGTGATTCCCTGAACCTCGTCCCGGGGTGCCCGACTCTTGTTGCGCGGCTCACGCTCGTGCACGACCGTGTTGGGCGGATCGTCCTCGGACGACGCGCCTTCGGCAGCGGCCTCGGCTCCGGTCTTGCGCCTGCGACGGCGGCGGCGACGACGGCTGGAGCCGTCTCCGTCCGAACCGCCGTTGTCGGAGTCGTCGTAGTTGTCCTGGGCACCCGAATCGGACTCGTCGTCGCTGTCCTCGGCCGAGGAGTCCGCGGTACGCGTGTCGTCGGAGGAGTCGGTCGAATCGGAGTTCTGTCGGTCGGAGGAACGGCTGCGAGTACGTGACCGACGTGAGCGCCGTCCCGAGTTCGACTGCTGCCCGTCACTTGCCGAGGACTCGTCCGAGTCGGCGTCGTCGGTCGACTCCGCGTCGGTCGAATCGGCGGTCTCGGTGTCGCCGTCGGAATCGTCGTCCGAGTTCTCGTCGGTCGACTCGTCCGAGGACTGCTCGCCGCGACCACGTCCGCGACCACGACGGCCGCGCCGACGGCGTCGAGGCTGAGACTGATCGTCGTCGCCGTCACCGTCGGTCGAGCTCTCGGCGGCGGCCGACTCGTCGGCCTCGGACGACGAGGACCCCTCGGTCGAGACGGCAGAGATCTCGGGTGTGCCGGTCTCCGGCGTCACCGCGGACTCGCTGCTGTCGGTGTCAGCGGTGCTGTCGGTGTCAGCGGTGCTGTCGGTGTTCGGAGCCTCGTCCTTGGGCGCGGCCTTGCGGCTGCGGCGACGACGAGCCGGGGGCTCGGCCGGTGACTCCGTCGATTCCGTCGCTGGGGCATCGACGGCGGCGGGCTGCAGAAACAGAGGGGTGGCGAACGTCGTCGCTGTGGGCTGGTCGGTCGTTGCCGCGGGCGCGGCGGCCTTCGACTCAGGAGCCGGCGCACTGGTGAACAGCTGCGGCTCGGACCACGGAACCTCGTCTGTGGGCGCATCGGCGGCAGGCACATCGGCGGCAGGCATATCGACATCGGGCACCGGAGTCGGCTCGGCAGTCGAGGAATCGGTTGTCGGCGCTGCGGGGGCGTTGACCGAATCGCGAACGGACTCGGCGACGTCACGGCTCAGGCTCGACTGAGCACTGCGTGCTTCGATGCCGAGCTCACCGAGGGTGACGAGCAGCTGCTTGCTGGTGACGCCCAGGATCTTGGCCAGTGCGTGCACGCGCAGCCTGGTCGGCAGCTCGATGGTGTCGGGTTGCGCCGACGACACCGCGTCGGTTTCCACAGGCGACACCGGGCCGGGGGCCTCCGTACGTCCTGCGTTTTCGTTCTGTACATCTTCGGGCGGGCTTTGATCGGCCACGTAGTCTCCTCGGGCCCCCGGGCGCGTCCATCCGACTTCGGGTGTGACGCGGCCACGCGAGGGCAATCCTTGTGTACTCACGTCGGGTTGGACGTCAGCTGTTCGGTCTCGCTCCGCACCCGAGCCGATGACCACTTCGTAGTTCTCGGTGGTCGACGACAGCGTGTGCAGTGCCTGGCTGGATGGTGGTGTACCGGCGATCCGAGCGCCTGATCATCAAGCAAGAACGCGAACGAGCCTGTCTCTCGTTCGAGCATCTGCGATGACGGGCAGCGGATAGACGACAAGTCATCCGATCGAATCCATCACACCGGTCTAGCGAACTTCCGTGAAGCCTTGGCTTCGGGTGGAGCGTGAAACCTGTACGTACTGGCGCAGTGGAGTCGATCTGTTGTCGAGTATCCCACACGCTGTGATGCGTACTCGCCACGCCGCACCGATCGGGTCCCGGCGGTTGCGACGTGGCTACGCGAATGCTGCTTTTCTGTCGAAGACGGAACGGTCAGGCGAGGCCGGGGAACCAGAGTGCGATCTCGCGCTCGGCCGATTCCACGGAATCCGATCCGTGAACCAGGTTCTGCTGACCGTCGAGGGCGAGGTCACCGCGGATGGTGCCGGGAACCGCCTTGGCCACGGGGTCGGTGCCGCCTGCGATCTGACGGAAGGCAGCGATGGCGCGGGGGCCTTCGAGAACTGCGGCCACCACCGGTCCGGACGTGATGAACTCGAGGAGTTCGGGGAAGAACGGCTTGCTCTCGTGCTCCGCGTAGTGAGCCGAGGCCAATTCGCGGGAAACGGTCTTGAGCTCGAGTGCGACGATGCTCAGACCCTTCTTCTCCACGCGGCCGAGGATCTCTCCTACGTAACGCCGGGCAACTCCGTCGGGCTTGATCAGTACAAGGGTGCGGTCGGTCACGAAAGACGACAGTAATGGAACACGGCGATGCAGCGCGCGCCGCATCGCCGAAACCGACGGGTTTGCCCTGTCAGTCACGCTGCCCCGGCAGCATTCCTCGTCGGATCCGCTCGGTGATGTCGCGGCGCAGATACAGCAGATACAGCCAGACCGCGATGAAGATCAGGCCGACGGCTCCGATGGAGAGATGGAACACGGCCCCGGCCACAACGAACACCTGGAGAACGAGGTTGAGCTTCATCGCCCATGGCTCCCCCTGCTTTCCTGCAGCCAGGATCATCACGACGGCCAACGCCACGATGTACGTCGTCGAGAACCAGGTCGCACCACCGCCGAGGGTGGCCACCACCGGCAGCGCGAGCAGCGTCACGATGGCTTCGAGCACAAGAGTGCCGGCCGCGACACCGCGGAAGCCCTTCCACGGATCGTTCGTGGGTGGTCTGAACTCTGTCTCGCTCACGCGGGGTCCTTTCCGAACAGAGTGCGAGCTGCACCGACGGTCACCACGGATCCGGTCACCACGACTCCGGCACCGGACACGGCCTCGCCCGGCTCGGCGACTTCCTCGGCCAAGCCGATCGCCGTTTCCAGGGCATCGGGCAGTGTCGACGCAACCACGACCCGTTCGTCGCCGAACTTGGCCACTGCGATGTCGGCCAACGCGTCCACGTCCATCGCCCGCGCCGACCCGTTGTGGGTGACGACGATGTCGTCGAACACCGGTTCCAATGCCTCGAGAATCGCTCCGACATCCTTGTCCGCCATGACGCTGACGACGCCGACGAGCTTGCGGAAGTCGAATTCGTCGGTGAGGGCGGCGGCGAGCGCTGCTGCCCCGTGCGGGTTGTGCGCGGCATCGAGGAACACGGTCGGGGCGTTGCGTACCCGCTCGAGTCGACCCGGATTGACGATCGTGGCGAACGCAGCGCGCACGGTGTCCTGATCGAGTTGGCGATCCGGACCGGCACCGAAGAATGCCTCCACCGCAGCGAGTGCGAGGGAGGCGTTGTGCGCCTGATGCTCGCCGTGCAGTGGAAGGAAGACGTCGGTGTACACCCCGCCGAGCCCCTGCAGTTCCAGTTGCTGGCCGCCCACGGCGATCTGCCTGCCGAGCACGGTGAATTCCGATCCGGCCCGCGCCACCGCAGCGTCCGCCTGCACCGCCGCCCGCAGCAGGACCTCGGAGACCTCGGGTTGCTGCTTCGCCAGAATCGCGACGGTATCGCGCGGCACGAGGGACTCCGGGGCCTTCTTGATGATTCCCGCCTTCTCTCCCGCGATCCCGGCGAGATCGTCGCCGAGGAACTCGACGTGATCGAGGCCGATCGGAGTGATGACGGCGACCTCGCCGTCGACGACGTTGGTGGCGTCCCAACGCCCACCGAGTCCGACCTCGATGACGGCGACCTCGACCGGGGCCTCGGCGAACGCAGCGAACGCCATGGCCGTGACCACCTCGAACTTGCTCATTCGGGGTCCGCCCGCCGCCTCGGACTGTGCGTCGATCATGTCGACGAACGGAGCGATCTCGTTGTAGGTGTCGACATACAACCGCGGTGAGATGGGCCGCCCGTCGATGCTGATCCGCTCGGTGGCCATCTGCAGGTGCGGGCTGGTGGTGCGGCCCGTGCGCCGGTGGAATGCGGTGAGCAGCGCATCGATCATGCGAGTCACCGAGGTCTTGCCGTTGGTACCGGCGACGTGAATCGACGGATACGCCTTCTGCGGCGACCCGAGCAGATCCATCAGCGCCGAGATCCGGGCCGTCGACGGCTCGATCTTCGTTTCGGGCCAACGCTTGTCGAGCTCGGCCTCCACGAGAGCGAGCTCGGCCAGATCGACAGGGCTCGGCGGAGGTAGCGGCAGGGCGCCGTCGGGTTCGGTCACTTAGGTTCCCATCGATTCGAGCCGCGCCGAGATGCGTGCGATCTCTTCGCCCGCGATCGTCTGGCGTGTTCTGATCTTGTCCACCACCGCATCCGGTGCCTTCGCGAGAAACGCTTCGTTGCCGAGCTTGCCGGTGGTCTGCGCCAGTTCCTTCTCCGCAGCGGCGAGATCCTTCACCAGTCGGGCTCGCTCGGCGACGAGGTCGACGGTGCCCGAGGTGTCGAGTTCGACGACCACGGTTGCCTTGCTCAGGCGCACCTCGACCGAGGCCGTGGCGGCGAAGTCCTCGGCGGGCTCGGTCAGTCGAGCCAGCGCGGTGACCGCCGAAATCTGCCCGTCCAGATCGGATTCGGAGACTCCGACGATGCGGGCCGCCACCTTCTGGGACGGCTTGAGTCCCTGGTCGCTGCGGAACCGGCGAATTTCGGTGATGAGCCGCTGCATGTCCTCGATGCGTTGTGCCGCAACAGAATCCAACGACTCGGTGGCGGCAGTGGGCCACGCCGCGATCACCAGCGACTCGCCGCCGGTGAGCACCTTCCACAGCGTTTCGGTGACGAACGGAATCACCGGATGCAGCAGGCGAAGCAGAGCGTCGAGAACGTTGCCGAGAACCCCGCGCGTGGTGGCGGCAATGGCGTCGTCGGCGAACTGCACCTTGGCGATCTCGAGGTACCAGTCGCAGACCTCGTCCCAGGCGAAGTGATAGAGCGCCTCGCAGGCCTTGCTGAACTCGTAGCGATCGAACGCCGAATCCACCTCTGCCCGAACCTGTTCGAGTCGGTCGAGGATCCATCGGTCGGCGTCGGTCAGCTCGGCACGCTGGGGTAGATCGGCCGGTGCCGCGCCGTTCATCAGAGCGAACTTGGTGGCGTTGAACAGCTTGTTCGCGAAGTTGCGCGAGGACTGCGCGTGGTCCTCGCCGACCGACATGTCGGCACCGGGGTTCGCGCCGCGAGCGAGTGTGAAGCGCAGCGCGTCGGCACCGAACCGGTCGACCCAGTCGAGCGGATCGATTCCGTTGCCCCGCGACTTGGACATCTTCTTGCCGTACTGATCGCGAATCAGGCCGTGCAGGAACACATCTCGGAACGGAACCTGCGGCCCTTGCTTGCCTGCGGTGATCGCGTCGTCGGCTCCCACGTAGGTGCCGAACATCATCATGCGGGCGACCCAGAAGAACAGGATGTCGTATCCGGTGACGAGAACACCCGTGGGATAGAACTTCTCGAGATCGGCCGTGGCGTCGGGCCACCCCATCGTCGAGAAGGGCCACAACCCGGACGAGAACCAGGTGTCGAGAACGTCGGGATCCTGCTCCCAGCCCTCGGGCGGCGTCTCCCCCGGTCCGAGGCAGACGGTCTCGCCGTCGGGTCCGTACCAGATCGGAATCCGATGACCCCACCACAGCTGACGCGAGATGCACCAGTCGTGCATGTTGTCGACCCAGGCGAACCAGCGCGGTTCCTGGCTCTTGGGGTGAATGACGGTGTCGCCGTTGCGCACTGCGTCACCGGCCGCCTTCGCCAGGGTGTCGACCTTGACCCACCACTGCAGCGACAGGCGCGGCTCGATCGGCTCACCACTGCGCTCGGAGTGGCCGACGCTGTGCAGGTAGGGGCGCTTCTCGGCGACGACGCGGCCCTGCTCGGCCAGTGCTTCACGAACCTTCACCCGCGCCTCGAAACGGTCCATGCCGTCGAATTGCGTTCCGGTATCGGCGATCCGGCCTGCCTTGTCCATGATCGAAGGCATCGGCAACGAGTGCCGCACACCCATCTCGAAGTCGTTGGGGTCGTGAGCCGGGGTGATCTTCACGGCACCGGTGCCGAACTCGGGATCGACGTAGTCGTCGGCGATGATCGGGATCTGGCGTCCGGTGAACGGGTGCTCGAGGGTGGTGCCGACCAGCGCCTTGTATCGCTCGTCGTCGGGGTGGACCGCAACTGCGGTGTCGCCGAGCATCGTTTCGACTCGGGTGGTCGCGACGATGACATGTGGCTCGGAATCGTCGAGCGAGCCGTATCGCAGCGAGACGAGTTCGCCCTCGACGTCCTCGAACTTGACCTCGATGTCGGAGATGGCGGTCTGCAGCACCGGAGACCAGTTGACCAGTCGCTCGGCGCGGTAGATCAAACCGTCGTCGAACATCCGCTTGAACATGGTCTGCACGGCCTCGGACAGGCCGTCGTCCATGGTGAATCGCTCTCGACTCCAGTCCACACCGTCGCCGATGCGTCGCATCTGCCCACCGATGGTTCCGCCCGATTCACGCTTCCAGTCCCAGACCTTGTCGATGAACAGCTCGCGGCCGAACTCTTCCTTGGTCTTTCCGTCGGCGGCGAGCTGCTTCTCCACGACGGTCTGCGTGGCGATACCCGCGTGGTCCATGCCCGGCAACCACAGCACCTCGTACCCGAGCATCCGCTTGCGACGGCTCAGCGCGTCCATCAACGTGTGGTCGAGAGCGTGGCCCATGTGCAGGCTGCCCGTGACGTTGGGCGGGGGCAGCACTATGGAGTAGGGCGGCTTGCCGCTGGTGGCGTCGGCTTCGAAGTACCCGGCGTCGACCCAGGACCGGTACAGCTCCGCCTCGACCGCACTGGGATCCCAGCTCTTGGGCAGGTCGATCGAATCGGCGGGGTTCTCTGAGTGCTCTGGCGCTGAACTGGTCACCGGTCGATTCTAGTGGCCGAGGATTCGAGGCATCGACACCCTCTCGCCCAGCACGTGCTGCGCCAGGAATGCCAGCACCACCTCGTACCAGACCTTGGCGTGTTGGGGACTGAGAATCCAGTGGTTCTCGGCCGGGAAGTAGAGAAAACGATGGTCGGTGTTGCCCTCGTCATCGGCGGGCAGGCCGGATTCACTGAGCAGTTCGTACCACAGCCGTAGGCCCTCGCCGATAGGCACTCGATAGTCCTTGTCGCCGTGGACGACCAGCATCGGCGTGGCGATGTCCGCGACGAACAGGTGCGGGGAGTTCTCCACCGCCATCTCCGGAGACATCTCACGAGCCCAGTAGTACGGGGCATCGGTGGTGGGCCCGAATTGATCGAGCGCCCACAGGCTCGCATGGGTGACGATCGCGTCGAACCGGTCGGTGTGCCCGGCGATCCAGTTGGCCATGTAGCCACCGAAGGATCCGCCCATCGCCCCGGTGCGGGTGTCGTCGATGTGGGGTAGCGCGGCCGCGACATCGGTCAACGCCATCAGGTCGGTGAACGGGGCCTTGCCCCACGCTCCCCAGCCGCGCTGCACGAACTCCTGGCCGTACCCGGTGGACAGAGCCGGATCGGGCAGCAGCACCGCGTACCCACGGGCGACCATCAGCCATGGATTCCACCGCCACGACCAGGTGTTCCACGAGCCGAGTGGACCACCGTGCACCCACAGCAGCAGCGGTGCGGGTGCCGCGTCCGAGGCACCCTCGGGCAGTGCCAGCCAGCCGCGCACCCGGGCACCGTCGTCGACGACGGTGTCGATCTCGGTGAGAGTTCCCGGCAACGGACTGCGGTCGATGGAGGTGTCGAGGTCCACAACGGTGCCGTCGGACAGGTCGATCGACACCGGATGCGGGGCGGCCAGATAGGACGCGGCGAGCGCCAGCACCCTGGTTCCGTCCGAGGACACGTGAACATGGGTGTACGCGTCGTTCGTTTTCGTCAGCCGACGCGGCTCCGCGCCCTCGCGGACGACGAAGATCGGAGACCGGCCGTCGTCGTCCCCGGTCACCAGCACCCCCGACCCGTCCGGCAGCCACACCGGATCGATCGGCCATCTATCCCAGCCGGGCGCAACATCGACGACGGAAGAAGTCCCGAAGTCATAGCGCTGCAGCGTCATTCGGGGCGCATCCTCGGGAGTGGAGAGCGATTCACGCACGAACACCACGGATGCGCCGTCGGGCGAGATCGCCGGCGCGCCCAGATCGGCATCGATGTCGTCGACGATCGTGGTGCGCTCCCCCGTCGCGGTGTCGATGCGCACCAGCACCGTCCGCACGGTCGCCAGAGCGCCGGGAACGGCCCAGGTGGACACGACGAACGCACCGTCGGCACTGATGTCGAACGCCGCCTCGTGCAGAGCTCCGGCCGCATCCGAGGTCAGATCACGCAATCCCGTCGTGCCGTCGGTCGATCCGGCGAACAGATGCGGGGTGGCAGGACCGAGATCGTGATCCCAGAAACGCACCGGAACTCCGGTGTGGAGAATTGCATCCACCTTGTTCGCCTTGCGCTCGGTGCGCAGGGCATCGTCGTCCTCATCGGTGCTCGACGATCCGAACACCGGCGACAAGCCCACGAGCCCGTGTCCGGAACGGGCGCTTCGGATTTCGCTCAGACCGGCGGACCGAGTCTCGAGCACTCGCGCCTCACCGCCCGAGGCGGGAAGAATCCACAGCCGCGCCGGATCGTCCTTGCTCGATCGGCGAGAGAACAACAGATCGCCCGCCGGGGTGAACACCGGAGCGCTCTCGCCCCACTCGCCGTGCGTGAGGCGTCGGGCCGGCGAACCGCCGTCGACATCGATCTCCCACAACGACGTTCGATACTCGGTCCGCGAATCGTCCAGTGCGGCAATCACGATCACCGCCCGCGAGAAATCGTGCGATGCCGCCAGGCCCGTGACCCGACGGGCTCCGATGTACTCGTCGACGTCGTCGTACATGCTCATCCAGCGAGCCTAACGGCACCGGCCCCAGGGCGGCACGCTAGTCCTCGCCGAGGTCCTCGCGCAGTTGAGCGAGAGTACGAGCCAGGATTCGCGAGACGTGCATCTGCGAAATCCCCACCTTCTCCGCGATCTGTGTCTGGGTCATCGACCCGAAAAATCTGAGCACGACGATGCGACGCTCACGCTCGGGCAACTTCTCGAGTGCGGGGCGCACCGCGAGATAGCTCTCCATCTTCTCGAGTTCGGGATCGTCGGCACCGAGAGTGTCCATCAGCGGCAACCGATCCTCGCTGACCACCGAGTCGACCGAGACGGTCTGATACGCGCTGCGCGCAAGCAATGCCTGCGAGGCTTCCTTGACGTCGATCCCGAGTTCGGCGGCGATCTCGCTGGCAGTCGGAGCTCGACCGAGCTTCTGCGACAACGATCCCACCGCCTGGGAGATCATCGAGTTCAGTTCCTTCATGCGCCGCGGCACCCGTACCGACCATCCGGCGTCGCGGAAGTAGCGTCGAGCCTCGCCCATGATCGTGGGCACGGCGAACGACACGAAATCCGATCCACGTTCGATGTCGAATCTGTCGACTGCGTTCACCAAACCGAGGCGTGAGACCTGGAGGAGATCTTCGTGTGCTTCGCCGCGACCGCCGAAGCGGCGCGCGATGTGTTCTGCGAGAGGAAGGCAGCGGGTGATGATGCGATCGCGCAGCACTCGGCGCTGCGGTGAATTCTCGTCGAGCGCCTGCATCTGCTGGATCAGGGCGACAACGTCGCTGTAATCGTCGGACTCTCGCCGTGTGCTTCGTTCGTGCGGCACAGGCACTAGACCTTGCTCCTCCGCTTGACCACGTCGATCGCGACCGCGCGACCCGCTTCGCCCTCGACCGCGTCGTCGGCGCGCAGTTCGATGGCGTCGGTCAGCGTCTGCAGCACGTGCCAGCCGAAGCTGTCCTTCTTGGGCACGGAAGTGGGTGCGAGCGTGGACGTGACGACGATCCGGATTCCGGAGTCGCTCACTGCGAACGTGCACGAGAGCTCTGCATCGGTGACCGAGCCCTTGATCAGCTGCGAACACACTTCGTCCACGACCAGCTTCACATCGGCGATGTCGTCGAGCGTGAAGTCGCTGAGCACTGCGAGGGTTTCGGCGACGGCACGAACCACCGGAAGCTGGTCGGCCTCTGCACGTACCCTCAGCTCGACCGGTGCACCGGAACCTCGCTCCAGTTCTTCGATCTTGCTGACCCCAGCCATCCGCACTTCCCATCGTCGCCGAGCAGTCGTTTTACCGTTCGCCGAGCCAGACTACCCAGCGCCCGACGTTTCAATCCTGGCAGTCGGGAGAAACACAGCCGTCAGGCGAGCGCTCGCAGCGCTGCCGTTGCCGGTCCCACGAGCCTGCCCGCGCTCATCGTCGCTCCGGCCGATTCCTGCCCGGACGCCACCACCGTGTGCACGAGCACGGCCAACGTCTCCTCCGCGGCGGCGACACGATCGACCACGTCCGCTTGGGTACGGCGCGCATCGCACCGGCACTCGACGACATCCGCCAGGGCACGGACGAACTCGGCACCGGCGACCCGGACGTCGTCCTCGAGCGCGTGGAACGGCGGAACGGGATCCAGTCCGACGGCGGCTGCGTCGACCAATTCGCCGCATTCGGTCCAACTGGCGTCGATGGCGCCGACCGTGGCCTTCCACCACCGGTGGTTCACTCGGGTGGGTGCCGCCGACCGACGAAGATTTCCGCGGGTGCTCTCCTCGGTCCACATCAACGCGGCCTGAGCACGGCGCACCTCGACTCGAACGGCGTCGCTCCGCGTACGCCACTGCGAATACCGTTCGTCGACGGCGGATCGGTCCGGCTCGAGGTCGAGACCTCGGGCGACGTCGCGCAGCAGGGACCCCGCAGCCGACGACACCGATTCCACCGCATGTTGCGATTCCCGCCAGTACAGCGGCGGTGCTGCGAGTGCATTCACCGCCACACCCACTGCGGCACCGACCGCGAGTTCGATGATCCTGTCCACCAGGGCGACCGGATCGGATGCCGATCCGTAGGTGACCATCAGCAGTGCGGTCACCGGTATCCAGATTCCGCTCGTACCGAATTTCGACCAACGGCCCACGAGAGCCCCGACGAACACGCTGACGGCCAGAGCCACACTCGGCTCGCCGACGACGCGAACCACGAGTGCCGCGACGAGCACCCCGGCGGTCACCGTGGCGATCTGCTCGGCCGCCGATCGCAGGCTTCGGCTGATCGTCACGTCGATCAGGAACACCGCTGCGTACGGAGCGAGGAAGGGCTGCGACATCGACAGCAGTTCGGTGGCCAGAATCCATGCCGCCGCTGCGGCACCCGCCATCTTCGCGGACACCACGAGGGCCTCGATCGTCCGGTCGCGCGAGACCGACCGTCGTGTCCACCTCATCCCGGCTCGCCTACCCCACCCCGGTCGACTCGAAACCGCCCTGCCCGGGTGACGGGGGCGCGGCGAACTGGCACGATCATCGATGTGGACTACTCGCAGGCACTTCGCTCTCTCGCCCGACGTCTCGGCACATCGACCTCGTATCGAGGCTGGGACGACACCGTTCGCGAAGTGAGCGACGACACCCTGCGTCAGGTGCTCGCCGCGCGCGGTTACGCAACCGAATCGACCGAGGACGTCGACCGAGCTCTGGCCGACATCGAGAACGCACCGTGGCGACGCCTGCTTCCGCCGGTGGTGGTGGCCACCCAGGGCACCGATGCCGTGGTCTGGGTGCATGTGCCACACGGCAATCCGGTCGAGGTCTCGATGGTCTCCGAGGACGGCGAGACCATCGAGGTGGTCCAGGCCGACGTCTGGGTCGATCCCCGTGTGGTCGACGGCCGCCTCATCGGTCGCGCCACGTTCGTCGTTCCCGGTAGTGCGCCGCTCGGTTGGCACAGCCTCACCGCGACGACGATCAGCGAGGACAACACGGTCCGCACCTCGGACACGGTCGTGGTGGTCACTCCGAAGTCGTTGTCACCCAATGCAGAACTGGCAGACCGGCAGCGCACCGGTTTGCTCACCCAGTTGTATTCGGTGCGATCGAAGCGGTCGTGGGGAATCGGTGATCTCGGCGATCTGGAGGACATGGCCGACATCGCCGGACGCGAGCACGGGTTCGACTACCTCCTCGTCAATCCGCTGCACGCCGACCGACCCACAACACCGGTCGAGGCGTCGCCCTATCTGCCGACCACTCGCCGGTTCTTCAACTCGCTCTACATCCGAGTGGAGAACATTCGCGAGACCGCGCTGCTCTCGCCGGAACAGTTCGGCAAGGTCCAGAAAGCAGCGAAGCGATTCGACAAGGCCAACAAGCGAACCGGAAAGCTGAATCGAGACTCGACCTTCACGGCGAAACTGCGTGCCCTGGAACGTGTTCACAAGGTGCAACGGAGCCCGGCCCGCGAGTCCGCATTCCGTGCGTTCGTCGAACGCGAGGGTTCGGGACTGCGCGATTTCGCGGTGTGGAGCGCATTGGCGGAGAAGTTCGGACCCGAGAATTCGGCGTGGACCGACAGAGCAGCGCACCCGCGTACCGACTTCGTGCTCGAGCAACGCACCAAGCTCGCCGAGCGCATCGACTTCCACATGTGGCTGCAGTGGATCTGCGACGAGCAGTTGGCCGCCGCGCAACGCTCGGCGCTCGATGCAGGGATGGACATCGGCATCATGCACGACCTCGCCGTTGGCGTGGCGCGCGGCGGAGCCGATGCCTGGGCGCTCGGTGACGTGCTCGCGTCGGGAGTCACGGTGGGCGCACCACCGGACAACTTCAACCAGCAGGGCCAGAACTGGAATCAACCCCCGTGGGATCCCGACCGACTGCGCGAAATGGCATACGTCCCGTACCGCGACATGCTGCGCACGATCCTGCGTCATGCCGGCGGCATCCGCGTCGACCACATCCTCGGCCTGTTCCGCCTGTGGTGGATTCCGCAGGAGGCCGAGAACGCAGGCGGCGGAACGTATGTCGAGTACGACCACGAGGCGCTGATCGGCATCCTGGCCCTCGAGGCCGAACGCGCAGGCGCGGTGGTGGTCGGTGAGGATCTCGGCGTCTTCGAGCCGATGGTGCAGGAATACCTCACCGAGCGCGGCATCTTCGGCACCTCGATCCTGTGGTTCGAGGCCGACGAATCGGGGCCGATACCGCCGGAGAACTACCGCAACCTGTGCCTGACGTCGGTGACCACGCACGATCTGCCGCCCACGGCCGGATACCTCGACGGCGAACACATCGACCTGAGATCACGTCTCGGCCTGCTCGAACGCGATATCGAGTCCGAGAAGGAGGTCGACGCGCGCAAACGCGAGGCAGTTCTCGACATGGCGCGCGAACGGGGGTTGCTCGACGCAGACGCCGACAACCACGACACGGTGGAAGCGCTCCATCGCCTCGTCCAGCGCAGTCCGTCCCTGCTGATCGGTGTCGCTCTCGTCGACGCCGTCGGGGAACATCGCATCCAGAACCAACCCGGTACCGACGAAACCCAGTACGAGAACTGGAAGATTCCGTTGGCAGACGCGAACGGCAAGCGAGTGCTCGTCGACGACCTCGTCGATCACCCGCGCATGGTCTCGTTGGTGAGCGCAATGGCCGACCGCGTCGACGGCGCGAGTACGCCGGGGTCCACAATCGAAGGATGAGTCACCGAAGTCACCGCGAATCCAACCGATACTGATGGGCCGCATCACTACCCGCAGGCCCGTCGTCCGACTCAGAAGTGGGCACCGCGTCGAACGCCCGGACACCCTCGTGGTGGAGGAGCCGATGGAGTTGCGAGTCGACGGCGCAGCGCTGGCCGTCACCATGCGAACTCCCGGCCACGACGTCGAGCTCGCTCACGGCTTCCTACTGACCGAAGGTGTGATCGCCTCGGGTGCCGACATCGCAGCGGCTCGTTACTGCGACGGGGTCGACGACGAGGGCGCGAACACCTACAACGTCCTCGACGTCACCCTGGCCGAGGGTGTCGCTCCACCGGAGACCGGCGTCGAACGAAACTTCTACACGACGTCCTCGTGCGGGGTGTGCGGCAAGGGATCGTTGGACGCAATTCGATTGCGCACCAAGCATTCCCCGATGGACGATTCGGTCGTCGTGACGTCCGATACTCTCTCCGGGCTACCCGACACGTTGCGGGCAGCGCAGAAGGTCTTCGATGCGACCGGCGGTCTGCACGCCGCCGCCCTCTTCACCGCAGACGGCGAGATGCTCGTCCTGCGTGAGGATGTCGGACGCCACAACGCCGTCGACAAGGTGATCGGCTGGGCGGTGACCAACGATCGGATTCCCCTGCAGGGCACGGTGCTGATGGTCAGCGGCCGCGCCTCGTTCGAGTTGGCCCAGAAGGCGGTGATGTCCGGAATACCGATTCTCGCAGCGGTGTCCGCCCCGTCCTCGCTGGCGGTCGACCTCGCGACCGAATCCGGCTTGACGGTCGTCGGTTTCCTCCGCGGTCGGTCGATGAACATCTACTCCCACGCCGACCGCGTTCTCGTCTCAGAGGGCGGCGTCGACCAGTAGTTCGGCCGCGGTCGCATTTCTGACCTCGTCGACGGACACACCGGGCGCGGTCTCGACGAGGCGTAGTCCATGCTCGGTGACATCGAGAACGGCCATGTCCGAGATGATTCGGTGCACGCAGCCCTTACCGGTGAGCGGCAGAGAGCAGCGTTCGAGGATCTTCGGCTCACCCTTGCGGGAGACGTGCTCCATCATCACGATGACGCGTCGCGCTCCGTGCACAAGATCCATCGCGCCCCCCATCCCCTTGACCATGTGCCCGGGAATCATCCAGTTCGCCAGATCACCGGTGGCGCTGACCTGCATCGCCCCCAGTACGGCGACGTCGACCTGGCCGCCGCGGATCATTCCGAACGATTGCGCGGAATCGAAGTAGGACGCACCGGGAAGGACCGTGATGGTCTCCTTGCCGGCGTTGATGATCTCGGCGTCGAGTTCGTCCTCGGTGGGGTACGGTCCGACGCCGAGGACTCCGTTCTCCGAATGCAGGATCACCGAGACGTCGGTGGGGATGTAGTTGGGCACGAGAGTCGGCATGCCGATGCCGAGATTGACGTACTGACCGTCGAGGAGTTCCTGCGCCACCCGAGCCGCCATCTGTTCGCGGGTCATCTTCTCGCTCATGCTCGTACCGTCCTCTGCTCGATGCCGACCTCGACCGGTCCGACGTGGACCACTCGCTGCACGTGGATTCCCGGGGTGTGCACCTCGTCCGGTCCGATCTCGCCCGGCTCGACGAGGTGCTCGACCTGGGCGATGGTGATGCGCCCCGACGCGGCGGCAGGCGGGTTGAAGTTTCGCGCACTGGCGTGGAACACCAGGTTGCCGTGGCGGTCGCCTTTCCAGGCGTGCACGAGCGCGTAGTCGGCGACGATTCCGCGTTCCATCACGTAGGTGACACCGTCGAATTCACGGGTCTCCTTGGGCGGACTGGCCAGTGCGATACCGCCGCTGCCGTCGTAGCGCAGCGGCAATCCGCCGTCTGCGACCTGAGTACCGACCCCTGCAGGGGTGAAGAATGCCGGAATACCGGCACCGCCGGCACGCAGCCGCTCGGCGAGGGTGCCCTGCGGGGTCAATTCGACTTCGAGTTCGCCGGAGAGATACTGCCGCGCGAACTCCTTGTTCGAGCCGACGTACGAGCTGATGGTCCGGCGAATGCGGTGCTGCGCCAGTAGCACGCCCAAGCCGAAGCCATCCGTTCCGCAGTTGTTGCTGATGGTTTCCAGATCGGTCGCACCCTGCGCGAGCACGGCGTCGATGAGGATCTCCGGCACTCCGACCAATCCGAATCCGCCGACGGCGATCGACGATCCGTCGGGAATGTCCGCTACGGCTTCGGTGGCGCTGGCCACGACTTTGTCCAACATGAGACGCACGCTACCGCATCTTGTGCGGAATATGAACAGGTTGCCACAATGCGAACACCTCGCTATTCTGGCTGTTGCGCAGATCACCACAATCGTGAGGAACCTTCGATGCTTCATCTCCCGCCCGAGTATCGGGATCAATCGGGGGTCCATGCCCCGCTCGACTTCCCCGAGTACCGGACCACCACCCTTCGGCATCCGGCGCAGCCGCTGACCCTGCTCCCCCAGCGACTCACCGAGATCACCGGACCGGTGCTGGGCGAAGGACGCGTCACCGCCGCCGACGCGGACCTCACCCTGGCGAACGACGGCGAGGCACAGGGGCAGCGGATCATCGTGCACGGCCGCGTGCTCGACAGCGACGGCAAGGCGATTCCGAACACCCTCGTCGAGGTGTGGCAGGCCAATGCAGGCGGTCGATACCGTCACACAGCCGATCGGTGGCCTGCACCGCTCGATCCGCACTTCAACGGCACCGGTCGCGTACTCACCGACGCCGAGGGCAGATATCGATTCACCACGATCAAGCCGGGCGCGTATCCGTGGGGCAACCACCACAACGCATGGCGACCCGCGCACATTCACTTCTCGTTGTTCGGCCAGGCGTTCACTCAGCGACTCGTGACCCAGATGTACTTCCCGGACGACCCCATGTTCTTCCAGGATCCGATCTTCAACGCCACGCCCGAGGACTCGCGTGCCCGAATGATCAGCAGGTTCGATTACGAAGCGACGCAGGACAACTGGGCCCTCGGATTTCGATTCGACATCGTGCTGCGCGGCCGGGACGCCACCCCCTTCGAGGAAGACGATCACGATGACTGAATCAGAGTTCGCTCCGCGCTACCCGGTGGTCACCGGTGCCGACTTCACCACTGCACCGTTCGGACAGACACCGTCCCAGACGGTGGGCCCCTACGTTCATATCGGACTGCTGTGGCCCGACGGTGAGAGCGTGGTTCCGCAGGGCACCGACGGCGAGATCACCGTGTCGTTCACGCTGATCGACGGAGCCCGAAACCCCATGTCCGACGCCATGATCGAGACCTGGCAGGCCGATGCCGACGGCCGGTTCGATCACCCCGACGATCCGCGCGGCGCTGTCCCGGCACGCACCGAGGGCTTTCGCGGCTTCGGGCGAGCGTTCGCCGACGAGACCGGAACGATGTCGATCACGACGATCAAGCCCGGGCCGCTTCCCGCCGAGAACGGTGCCGTGGAGGCACCGCACATCGACGTCGGAATCTTTGCTCGTGGAATGCTCGATCGAGCCGTGACGCGGGTCTACTTTCCCGACGAAACCGACGCCAACGCGGTCGATCCGGTGTTGTCCGCCATGCCGGAGCGCAAGCGTGCCAGACTCGTCGCAGCACCGGTGCACGGTGGGTACCACCTCGACATCGTGCTGCAGAACACCGATCCGGACGGCGACGAGACTCCGTTCTTCGCGCTGTGACACACGATCGGCGAAAGGGGACGATGGAATCCGAGCGAGGGGCACTGTTCGATCCGACGTTCGGTAGCGATGCCGTTGCGCCGCTCGTGGGCGACCGAGCCTGGGTGACAGCGATGTTCGCCGTCGAGGCCGCGCTCTCCCGGGCCGCCGCCACGGTCGGTCTCGTGGACGCCGGTCACGCCGAGGTCGTCACCACTGCTGCGACCGAACTCGGGGCGCACCTGGATATCGCGAGGCTCGGAGTGGACGCGACGGCCGGGGGCAATCCGGTGATCCCGTTGGTGAAGCTCCTTCGCAGCGAGGTGGCCGGGGCCGACGTTCCCGCCACGGCAGTGCATCCCGGGGCCACCAGCCAGGACATCATGGACACCGCGCTGATGCTTGTCTGCCGCGATGCGCTCGGAGCGATCGAGGGCTCGCTCGACGCTGCGAGTGCGGCAGTGCGTGGTCTCGCCCAGACCCACCGGACCACCCCGATGGCGGCCCGCACTCTCGGCCAGCAGGCGTTGCCCACCACCTTCGGCCTGGTGGCTGCGAACTGGTTCTCGGGGCTGCGCCGCGCGCGGATCAGGGTCGCGGTCGTTCGAGGTGCATGCGCTGTCCAGTACGGCGGGGCTGCAGGCACTCTCGCCGCCGTGTATCCGCACGGACCGGCCATCGCCGCGGCGCTCGCCGTCGAACTGGGATTGGCTCGACAGGACGCGCCCTGGCACACCGACCGGACCGCGATAGCCGACATCGCGTGCTCCTTGGGCATCGCGGCAGGAACGATCGGCAAGATCGCCCAGGACATCGTGTCGATGTCCGCCACCGAGCTGGGTGAGGTCTCGGAGGACGCACCGGGTGGATCATCGGCGATGCCGCACAAGCGCAATCCCGTTGCTGCCGTCACGGCTCGCGCTGCGGCCCGGCGGGTCCCCGGTGCCGTGTCCACGGTGCTGTCGAACATGGACCACGAACATCAGCGAGCCGCGGGAGGGTGGCATGCCGAATGGGAGACGATCACCGATCTGTTGCGCCTCACCGGTGGTGCCGCCCATCGACTCTCGCAGAGCCTGAGCGGGTTGCACGTTCATCCCGAAGAAATGGCCCGCAACCTCGACGCGACGGGCGGAGCTCTGCTCGCCGAACGAGTCACCGCGGCCTTGGCAGCGCACACCGAGCAGGCCCGCGAGATTGTCACTGCGCGATGCGCGGCGGGAGCGCCGCTCGACAACGACCCTGCCATCACGGCATTCCTGCCACCGTCGACGGTGCGTGAGCTGCTCGACCCGGCCGCATATCTCGGCCACGCACCCGAGCTGGTCGACGCGATCCTCGCCCAGCACGCCCTCGACACCGAACACACCACAGAATCGAAGGATTCACGATGACCGTCGCACTTGCTCACGAACGCACCGACGGGCCGAGCTCCGACGCGGAGACCGTCGTGCTGATCGGTTCGCTCGGCTCCGATCGATCGATGTGGAACCCGCAGATCGGAACGCTCTCCGCCTCCGTTCACGTTGTCGCCGTCGACCTGCGCGGGCACGGAGGGTCTGCGGTCCCACCCGGTCCATATTCGGTGGCCGAACTCGCCGAAGATGTTCTTGCACTGCTCGATTCCCTCGATCTTCGACGTGCGCACCTCGTCGGCCTGTCTCTCGGCGGCGCGGTCTCGCAGTGGATCGCCATCCATCGCCCGGAGCGAGTGCGGACTCTGACATTGCTGTGCACCTCGGCAAAGTTCGGTGAGCCGACGCAATGGCTCGACCGGGCCGCAGCGGTCCGAGCGGCGGGAACGGCGTCGCTGGCCGACGCCGTACTCGAGCGCTGGTTCACCCCCGAACTGGCCGCTCGCGACGCCGATCTCGTCGACCGGCATCGCCGGATGATCGCCGACACCTCGGACGAGGGCTACGCCGCATGCTGTGAGGCGCTCTCGGACTGGGATTCTCGTGCGGATCTGAACCGAATCACCGCTCCGACCCTGGTGATCGCCGGCCGGCAGGATCCCTCGACCACCCCCGACGACCTGAAGATCATCGCGGACGGCGTCATCGGATCGACGTTCCGGGTTCTCGACCCGGCCGCACATCTGGCCAACGTCGAGCAAGCCGGGCAAGTCACCGCGGCCATTGCCGCACACCTCGGATCGGATGCATATGCCGCCGGACGCGCAGCGGCCCACGATGCCGGAATGGAGGTGCGGCGCAGCGTCCTCGGCGATGCGCATGTCGACCGCAGCATCGCCGCACGAACCGACTTCACCGCACCGTTCCAGGATTTCATCACCCGCACCGCGTGGGGTGACATCTGGAATCGCCCAGGACTCGATCACCACACCCGCCGGTTGCTGACGCTGGCGATCCTGACGGCCGTGGGCAATCAGCACGAACTCGACATGCACATCCGGGCCGCCCTTCGAGCAGGCACTGCGCCGGACACCCTGGCGGAGGTGTTCCTGCACACCGCGGTGTACGCGGGAGTTCCGAACAGCAACAGTGCATTCGGTCTCGCGAACGCAGCCATCGCCGAGACCTCGGCCGAGACCGAATCGGGTACTTCGTGAACTCCGCGGAATCACCGCCGCCGTCCTCGGACTACGTCCAGTCGCTGGGCCGTGGTCTTGCGGTGATCCGGGCCTTCGACGCCGAGCATCCGCGTCGAACACTCTCCGATGTCGCGCGAGCGACCGACCTCACCCGAGCCACGGCCCGGCGGTTCCTGCTCACCCTCGTCGAACTCGGCTACGTCCGTACCGACGGCTCGATGTTCTGGCTCACCCCACGAGTGCTCGAGCTGGGCTACAGCTACCTGTCGAGCCTGTCGCTCCCGGAAGTCTCGGGGCCGCACCTCGAGGCGCTGGCCGAACGGGTGCGCGAGTCGTCCTCGGTCTCGATTCTCGACGGTGACGACGTGGTGTACGTCGCCCGTGTTCCGGTCAGCCGCATCATGACCGTCGGCATCAACATAGGCACCCGGTTTCCCGCGTTCGCAACATCGATGGGTCGCGTGCTGCTGGCCGGACTGCCTGCCGACGAACTCGCGGCCTACCTGGATCGGGTGCGCTTGACACCTCTCACCGGTAAGACGATCACCACCCCCGACGTGCTCGGACGCGAACTCGACCGGGTCCGATCCGACGGCTTCTGCCTGGTGGACCAGGAACTCGAAGAGGGGTTGCGATCCATCGCAGCTCCCATCCACGACGGACACGGAGCAGTTGTCGCCGCGGCGAACGTCTCGACCCAGGCCGCGCGGCATTCCGCCGATGCGGTGCGCGCAGAACTGCTCCCGGCTCTGCTCGACGCCACCCGCGCCATCGAGATCGACCTGCTCCGGGTGAGCACCGGACCCAACGACAAGCGAGGAACCACCCATGCCTGACGCCGTGATCTGTGAACCACTTCGAACCCCGGTCGGTCGCTTCGGCGGCCAGTTCCGAGATATCTCCGCCCAGGCTCTTGCCGGCACGGTGATCGCCGAACTCGTAGCCCGCACAGGCATTTCCGGTGCCGACATAGACGATGTGATCCTCGGTCAGGCGTCCCCCAACGGCGATGCACCGGCCATCGGACGCATTGCCGCGCTCGATGCCGATCTGGGTATCGACGTCCCCGGAATGCAGGTCGACCGGCGCTGCGGCTCCGGTCTGCAGGCAGTACTGCAGGCGTGCATGCAGGTCCAGTCCGGCGGCAACGATCTGGTGCTGGCCGGCGGCGTGGAGAGCATGAGTCAGACCGAGTTCTACGCCACCGGCATGCGCTGGGGCGTCAAGGCCGAGGCCGTGGCTCTGTCCGACCGCCTCGCCCGGGCGCGAGTGACCGCGGGCGGCATGAACTTTCCGGTGCCCGGCGGCATGATCGAAACCGCAGAGAACCTGCGCGCGGAATTTTCCATCAGCCGCGCCGATCAGGACGCACTCGCAGTCCAGTCCCACCGACGTGCAGTTGCCGCGCAGAACAGCGGTGTCTTCGCCGAGGAGATCGTGGGAGTCTGGGTCCCCCAACGCAAATCGGAGCCGATGCTCGTCACCACCGACGAGCATCCGCGGGCCGACACCACCGTGGAATCACTGGCGAAGCTGAAGGCGATCCGTGCGTCGCTCGACCCCGAGTCGACCGTCACCGCAGGAAACGCCAGTGGACAGAACGACGGTGCCGCGATCGCGATCGTCACCACCCCGGAAAAAGCTGCCGCGCTCGGCCTTCGGCCTCTGGCGCGGTTGGCCGGCTGGGGCGTGGCAGGTGTTGCCCCACGCACGATGGGGATCGGGCCGGTTCCCGCGAGCGAGAAGGCGCTCGGACGGCTGGGACTGAGTCTCGACGACATGGGCATCATCGAACTCAACGAAGCGTTCGCCGCACAGGCTCTCGCCGTGACGCGGTCCTGGGGCATCGACCCCGACGATCCGCGGCTGAACCCACACGGTTCCGGCATCTCGCTCGGCCATCCCGTCGGCGCCACCGGAGCCCGCATTCTGGCAACGCTGTTGCGCGAAATGGACCGCCGAGAGGTCCGCTACGGACTGGAGACGATGTGCATCGGCGGCGGCCAGGGACTCGCTGCGGTGTTCGAGCGAATCGGCTGATCACCGGTCAGTACTGCAGTTGCGCCGCCAGTCGCACAGCCGAGTTGGTCTCCCCGTAGCCCTCGTAGCCACCCACGCGCTGGACCACCTCGAAGAACAGGTCGTCGCCCACGGTTTCGGTGAAGAAGTGGAAGAACTCACCGCCGGTCGCGTCCGCGTCGTACAGGATCCCCAGACGCTGCATCGCGTCCAGGGTCTCGGAGCCGAGCCCGAATCGCGCGTCGAGATCGCGGTAGTAGTTGGGCGAGATCCGCAGCGGGGTGAGCCCGCGTTCGGTCGTTGCTCTCGCTGCGGCGTAGATGTCCTCGCACCCGAACGCCACATGTCCGACGCCTCCGCGCCGGGCCGCGGGAAGCGGGTCCGAGTCGGACGGGCGGCCGGGAACCATGTTGAGCGAGAGTCGAATCGTGCCGCTGGCGGTGGCGAGGGTGAGGGCTCGGCTCCGAACCAGGCCGATCGCGTCGACGACGTCCTGGCCCTCGTGTGGCACCATGCCGAACACCGAGCGCAGCAGCAGCATCACGCCGTCCCAGCTCTCGGCAGGCACGGCGAGTGCTATGTGATCCACGTGCGAGACGCACGCCCGGTTCTCTTCCACCACCCTCGGCACCAGATCGAATGCCGATTGCCAGGCACCCGCACTGTCGCGGGTGCGTAGGTCCAGCGACGTCGCACCGGTCACGGCCAGGCGCACCACTGCGTCGGTCGCGTCTGCCACACCGGGCATGGAGACGGTGGACGCGGTGACTCCCAGTGCGCGTGCCCGAGTCAGCCACAGATCCGGGCGCTCGCTGCGAATCCCGATCTGCGCCAGTGCCGGTAGGTGAGCCGGGACGCCCGGCGCGGTCCACAGCGTGTCCACCGTGGTGTCGACGGCGACGGCCAGCGGACCCTGGGTGAACAGGCTGAGGCCGTGTTCGCTGTGTGCTGCGGTCAGATCGAAGCCCAGGTGTCGCAGTGTCGTGCCCAGCTGCGCAGCCTTCGCGGGCCCTGCCGCGATCCGCAGCGAGACGACGTTCTCGATCGGACCCGGCGGTGGCGGCGCGAACAGATCGTTGCCGGCGGACGGTGTTTCGACACCGCGCACCTGCTCCTGGAGGTACAGAAGCGACCGATGCGCGTCGGATGCCGTGCGGCCGGTGTCGGAGTGCCGGAAGACGTCGTTGAAGATTTCGAGCGACCACGGGCCGGAATACCCGGAGGCAGCGACATCGGCTCCGAAGCGCGCCAGATCGAAGCTGCCCTGCCCGGGGAAGCACCGGTGGTGCCTGCTCCACTGCAGTACGTCCATCACCAGGTGCGGGGCGTCGGCCAACTGCAGGAAGAAGATCTTCTCGCCGGGGATCTCGCGAATGCCGGCGGAATCGTCACCGCGAGAAAGGATGTGGAAGCTGTCCAAGCACGTTCCCAGCGCGGGATGATCGACCTGCCGGACGATGTCCCAGGCATGGCGGTAGGTGCTGACGTGGGCACCCCACGCCAACGCTTCGTACGCCAGGCGCATTCCGCGCCGATGGGCACGTTCGGCGAGGGTTGCCATCTGTTCGACCAGCAGGGCGTCGTCACGCACGGCACCGGCCAGCGGCGAAGAGCAGACCAACAGCAGATCGCACCCCAGCTGTTCCATCACGTCGAATTTGTGTTCGGCGCGAACGAGATTGCGGGCGAACTGTTCCGGGTCGGCCGAGTCTGCGTCGCGAAAGGGCTGATAGAGATCGAGGGTCAAGCCGAGGTCTGCTGCTTTCTTCGCGATGTCCTCGGGAAGGTCCGGTGAGCTGATCAAGTCCGGCTCGAACACCTCGAAACCGTCGAACCCGGCGTCTGCGATGGCGCGCATCTTCTCGTCCAGCGAACCACTGAGCGATACGGTGGCCACCGACGTGGCAATGTACGTCATGCGAGAGCACCTGCGGTCGCGCGATCCTCCAGTGCGATCAGCGCGCTCATGTGCGCGATCATTCGATCGGCGTCGGCGGTGCGTCCGGTGAATATCTCGAAGGCGTCGGCGGCCTGGAACACCGCCATCCCGGTTCCGCTGAGCGTTCGGCAGCCAGCCCGGGATGCGGCAGCGAGCAACTCGGTCTCGGCCGGTCGATACACGACCTCGGCGACCCACATCTTCGGGTGCAGGAGTGACTCGGGCACAGCAGATCCGGGATGTTCGACCATTCCGATCGGGGTGGCATGGACCAGGCCGGTTGCGGACGCGAGAACGGTGGCGAGCGAGTCGAGGCCTGCCGAAAGGATCTCGACATCGGGAAACATAACCGACAAGGAATCTCGGAGTTGTTGTGCCCGAACCGGATCGGCGTCCACGAGCGTGAGCCTGACTGCGCCGCGGCGGGCCATCGCGTAAGCAACCGCTGCCCCTGCTCCCCCGGCACCGAGTTGCACCACGTCACCGATGTCGGCACCGGGTAGGCCGCGGCCGAAGTTGCGATCGAATCCGGACCAGTCGGTGTTGTGGCCGACGGCTCGGCCGTCGGCGAACACCACGGTGTTGACGGCTCCGAGTCGGGCGGCGTCCTCGGAGAGCGCATCGAGGCAGGAGATGACGCGTTGTTTGCACGGGTGCGTGATGTTGAGTCCCCGAAATCCGAGGTCTGCTGCGGTGCAAACGAGACGGGGAAGGTCCTCTACGGTCAGTCCACGGCTGTCCAGGTCGATGATCCGGTATTGGTAGGTCAGCCCGTGCTCGGAGCCCTCTCGTTCGTGCATCGCGGGCGTGAGCGACTTGCCGATACCCGTCCCGATCAGTCCGCAGAGCAGGGATTCCGGCATGTCGATCTCCTCGAGCCTTAATGTACGATTTGGTGAGTTAGCTCGACGGTACTACGCGTCCGCCTCGCGCCCAACCCTTTCGCCACAATCGGCGCCGATAGAGTTGTTCCATGGCTCCGCGCGCAACCGACACGTCCGACGACAGCAGCGGACCCACCGTCAAGCGTCGACGCAACAGCGACCTGACCCGGCACAACATCCTCGAGGTGGCCACCGAGGAGTTCGCGGACAAGGGCTTCGCAGGGGCGCGCATCGACGAGATCGCCGAGCGCACGCACACGACCAAGCGGATGTTGTACTACTACTTCACCGACAAGGAAGGCCTGTACAAGGCCGTACTCGAGCGGTCGTACCTGCGCATTCGCGAGCGTGAACGTGACGTGGACGTCGAGGGCCTCGGACCGGTCGAAGCCATTCGCGCCATCGCATCACTGACGTTCGACCACCACGAGGAGAATCCCGACTTCATCCGCCTGGTTTCCACCGAGAACATCCTTCGCGGCGAACACATCTCCACGTCCGAGGCATTGAGCAACCTCGGCAATCCCGCCGCGGAACTGCTGTCGAGCATCCTGGCGCGAGGCCAGGCGGACGGCGTGTTCCGCACGGACGTCGACGCCCTCGACGTGCACATGACGATCAGCAGCTTCTGCGTGTTCCGCCTGTCGAATCGGTACACCTTCGAGGCCCTCTTCGGCCGCGACCTCACCGATCCCCAGCATCGAGACCGGCTGCGCTCGATGCTCGGCGACATGATCATTGCGTTCCTGACCTCGCCTTCTCGCTGAAATTCGCGATTTCTCGGTAGGTCTCGTCACGTCAGGGGTTGACACGTGGCATGGATCACGTTCAGTATTCAGAGGCACCCGGTGTTAACCATTTAGTACATTAGCGGTCCGATCGCCGAGAACGCGTCGTCGACCAGCGCCTACGCTCCCCCGCCTCACGAAGAGAGACACGAGAACGATGGATTCGCACACCCCCGGCACCCACCCGACGCCGCTTCGCCCCGGGGCGAACCCGCGCAAAGCGGCGACCGCCGCATGGGTCGGAAGCGCCCTCGAGTACTACGACTTCTTCATCTACGGCACCGCCGCCGCGCTCGTCTTCGGCCGCGTGTTCTTCCCGGGCTCCAACCCGGCGACCGGCACCCTGCTGGCCCTGGCCACCTTCGGCGTCGGCTACCTCGCACGGCCGCTCGGCGCACTGGTCCTCGGCCACATCGGTGATCGGTACGGACGCAAGAAGGTCATGGTCGCCACCGTCCTGCTGATGGGAATCGCCACCCTGGGCGTCGGCGTCCTGCCGTCGTACGAATCCATCGGCATCGCCGCTCCGATCATCCTGGTGCTGCTTCGGCTGTGCCAGGGATTCTCCGCCGGCGGTGAGCAGGCCGGAGCGAACTCGATGACGCTCGAACACGCCCCGGACAACAGGCGCGCGTTCTTCACCAGCTTCACCCTCAGCGGCACTCAGGGCGGACAGATTCTCGCCACCGCCGTGTTCCTGCCCGTCGCCATGCTCCCCGAGGAGGCACTGCTCAGCTGGGGCTGGCGAATCCCGTTCTTCCTCAGCGCTTTTGTCGTCGTCGCCGCCTTCGTCATCCGCCGTTCGCTCGACGAGACCCCGGTCTTCGAGGAAGAGAAGGCCTCGACCGAGCCACAGCGCCTGCCGGTGGCAGAACTGCTCAGCGAGCATCGGTCGGCCGTGGTCCGCGTCATGTTGGCCGCAGTCATCGCCTCCGTCAGCACCATCTTCACCGTCTACGCGCTGTCCTACGCCGTGAACACCGTCGGCCTCGAACGCACCCCCATGCTGTGGGTCGGCGTTCTCGCCAACGTCGTCGCACTGTTCGCACTGCCCTTCTTCGGTGCACTGTCGGATCGCATCGGCCGCAAGCCGGTGTTCCTCTTCGGCTCCATCGGCTGCGCGATCCTGATGTTCGGCTACCTGTGGTCCATCTCGAGCGGCAACTACGTTCTCATCTTCGTCTTCGGCATCGTGATGTTCGGTTTCGTGCACAGCGCCACCGGCGGCGTCTGGCCCTCGTTCTACGGTGAGATGTTCCCGGCCCGGGTCCGTCTGACCGGAACCGCACTGGGAACCCAGATCGGCTTCGCCATCGCAGGGTTCGCGCCGACCATCGCAGGCGCGATCGCCGGAGCCGAGATCGGTGCATGGCTACCCGTCGCGATCGTCACCGCGGTCTTCTGCACCATCAACGTCGTGATAGTCGCGACCTCGAAGGAGACCTTCCGTACCCCCACCGACGAGCTCGGCGTTCCGACCCGAACCACCGACAGCGCGCGCGTCGCGTCGGTCTGACCGAGATCGTGATCGACGCACTTCGACCTGCAGCGGCGGGCACCTGGACGGTGCTCGCCCTGCAGTATGCCAGTCGAACGGCATTGCGCAGCAAACTCTTTCATCAGCGCGACGAACGCAGTACCGAAAGCCAGACGGTGGCCTACTACGTGTGGCTCGCCCTCTCGAAAACCCGCACGGTGCTGATCGACGCCGGAATTTCCGCTGCCACAGCAGAATCTATCGACGGGCTCGACTATCACGGGTCACCCATCGACCTGCTCGGCGAACTCGGCCTCACACCGGACGACATCGACACCTGCATCCTGACCCACCTGCACTACGACCACACCGGGGTCGTCGCGGAGCTCCCGATCGCGCGATACGTGGTGCAGCGCACAGAACTCGAGTACTGGACCGGACCGTGGGCCGCCCGCATCACCCGAGAACAATGGTTGCACTCGCGAGCCGACACCGAACACATCGAAACCGCCGATCGCGGGGATCGACTCGACCTCGTCGACGGCGATCACGAGCTGTTCCCGGGGCTGTCCGTGCACGCCGTCGGCGGACACACCGCAGGCATGCAGGTGGTCAGAGCGAACACCGAACGCGGCCCCGTGGTGTTGGCCTCCGACGCCAGTCATTTCTACGAGAACTTCGAGGACGACAGCCCGTTCGCGATCCTGCACGCGTTGCCGGACATGTACGGGGCCTTCGACCGCATCCGAGAGCTCGCCGCCGGCACCGGCACCGTCGTACCCGGCCACGACCCCCTGGTTCGGCTCCGATTCCCCGCCGTGACCGACGTCCCCGGCGCGCACGCCGTGATCATCGGCTGAACACAGCGCGAACGACGAATCCCCGACCTCGCGATGAGGTCGGGGATTCGTCGTTGTTCAGCAGCTCGGCCGGCGCGTGTCAGGCGGACTTGTCGCGGCGCTCCGGACGCTCGGGCTTGCGCGGCACGATGGTCGGCAGCACGTTGTCGTTGACGGTCTCGGCAGTCACGACGACCTTCTCCACGTCGTCGCGGCTCGGGATGTCGTACATCACCGGAAGCAGAACTTCCTCCATGATGGCGCGCAGTCCACGAGCACCGGTTCCACGGAGAATGGCCTGGTCGGCGATTGCTTCGAGGGCCTCGGTGGTGAACTCGAGCTCGACGCCGTCCATGTCGAACAACCGGCGGTACTGCTTGACCAGCGCGTTCTTCGGCTCGGACAAAATCGTCACGAGCGATTCCTTGTCCAGGTTCGTCACCGACGCGATCATCGGCAGTCGACCGATGAACTCGGGAATCAGACCGAACTTGATCAGATCCTCCGGCATCACCTCGGCGAAGTGATCCTGCGTGTCGATCTCGGCCTTGGAGCGAACCTCGGCCCCGAATCCGAGCCCGCGCTTGCCGACCCGATCGGAGACGATCTTCTCGAGTCCGGCGAATGCACCGGCAACGATGAAGAGCACGTTCGTGGTGTCGATCTGGATGAACTCCTGATGCGGATGCTTGCGACCACCCTGCGGCGGCACGCTGGCCTGAGTTCCTTCCAGAATCTTGAGCAGCGCCTGCTGCACGCCTTCACCGGACACATCACGCGTGATCGACGGGTTCTCGCTCTTGCGAGCGATCTTGTCGACCTCGTCGATGTAGATGATGCCGGTCTCGGCGCGCTTGACGTCGTAGTCCGCTGCCTGGATCAGTTTGAGCAGGATGTTCTCGACATCCTCGCCCACGTAGCCGGCCTCGGTGAGGGCGGTGGCGTCGGCGATGGCGAAGGGCACGTTGAGCATCTTGGCCAGCGTCTGCGCGAGATACGTCTTTCCGCACCCCGTCGGTCCGAGCATCAGGATGTTCGACTTCGCCAGTTCGACGGATTCGCCTCGCACGTCGCGCGCCTTGTCACCGGCCTGGATGCGCTTGTAGTGGTTGTAGACCGCAACGGCCAACGTGCGCTTGGCAGCGTCCTGGCCGATCACGTAGTTCTCGAGAAAGTCCTTGATCTCGGAGGGCTTGGGCAGGTCGTCGAGCTTGACTTCGCTCGATTCGGCCAATTCCTCTTCGATGATCTCGTTGCACAGGTCGATGCACTCGTCGCAGATGTACACCCCTGGTCCAGCGATGAGCTTCTTGACCTGCTTCTGGCTCTTGCCGCAGAAGGAGCACTTCAGCAGATCGCCACCGTCACCGATGCGTGCCATTCGGAGGTTCCTACTTCCTTGTCCGCGTACGACCCACGCCGACCGGGTGTGGCCGAAACCTTCGTGGGCTACTTCTCGGTCTGTCGTCATGCCGACTTCGGTCGACCGAGTTCTTGGATGCGACGGTACCCGTGTTCGCCGAACATGGGCGGGTTGTTTCCGGTGATTCGCCACCCGATTTCACCGAATGGAGCATTCGGGTCGTCGATCGCGACCGCCGGGCGGAGTTTCACACTCACGCCCGGCGTCGGAATCTTCTGCCGGACCTTTCGGTCCGACCGGTGGTACTCGCTCTCCTACTTCTGAGCAGAGAGCTTGCGGTACTCGAACACGGTGTCGATGATCCCGTAGTCCTTGGCCTGTTCCGCGGTGAGGATCTTGTCGCGATCGGTGTCCTTACGGATGACGTCGGGATCCTTACCGGTGTGGCGGCCGAGGGTGGTCTCCATGAGTCGACGCATGCGCTCGATCTCGGCGGCCTGGATCTCCAGGTCGGACACCTGGCCCTGGATGCCACCGCTCGAGGGCTGATGAATCAGCACGCGCGCGTTGGGCAGCGCCGCACGCTTACCGGGAGTACCGGCGGCGAGCAGGACGGCCGCGGCCGACGCGGCCTGGCCGAGGCAGACGGTCGCAACATCGGCGCGGACGTACTGCATCGTGTCGTAGATCGCCATCAGCGAGGTGAACGAGCCACCGGGCGAGTTGATGTACATCGTGATGTCTCGATCGGGGTCGAGGCCCTCGAGCACCAGCAGCTGCGCCATGACGTCGTTGGCGGACGCGTCGTCGACCTGGACGCCGAGGAAGATGATGCGCTCCTCGAACAGCTTGTTGTACGGGTTCGATTCCTTCACGCCGTAGCTGGAGTGCTCGACGAAGGAGGGCAGGATGTATCGGGAGGACGGCAGCTGATTGGGGTCGAACAGGTTTGTCATCGTTTCTCCAAGATGTAAGTGATCGAGGGTCGCCGGGAGCGGCCGAATTACTCGCCGATTCCGCCGGCCTGCCGCGCACGGCTGACGACGTGGTCCACGAACCCGTATTCCTTGGCCGCCTGCGCCGTGAACCAGCGGTCGCGATCGGAGTCTTCGGTGATCTGCTCGACGGTCTGCCCGGTGTGCTGGGCGATGAGCTCCGCCATCTCACGCTTGGTGTGCGCGAACTGCTCGGCCATGATGGCGATGTCGGAGGCACTGCCGCCGATGCCGGCCGAGGGCTGATGCATCATGATGCGCGCGTGCGGCAGGGCGTAGCGCTTGCCCTTGGCACCGGCCGAGAGCAGGAACTGACCCATCGAGGCAGCCAGACCCATTCCGTAGGTTGCGATGTCGCACTCGGCGAATTCCATCGTGTCGAAAATGGCCATACCCGCGGTGACCGAGCCACCGGGCGAGTTGATGTACAGCGCGATGTCGCGAGTGGGGTCCTCGGCCGAGAGCAGCAGGATCTGAGCGCACAACTTGTTGGCGATGTCGTCGTCGACCTGGGTACCGAGGAAAATGATGCGGTTTTGAAGCAGACGCTCGTACACGGAGTCGCTGAGATTCAGCCCTGCTGCAGCCGAAGTCATGACGGGACTCTGCTGGTGCGAAGCCGCCGGATTCTGAACAGTCACGGTACCTGCCTTTTCCATAACAAATCGTTGGTTCCTGACACAGACACTAACGAAAGACGGCGGCTCCGGAGTCCCGGAACCGCCGTCGTTCGCTGTGAGCGTTACTTCTCTTGTTCGCCCTCGGAAGAATCTGCTGCTTCGACCTCGTCGGGAGCATCGGCGGGGCTGCCGAACAGCTCTGCGGTGTCGACGCTCGCGCCGGTGGTGTCGGTCACGGTGACGCGCTCGACGACCGAAGCCAGCGCCTTACCGCGCTTGACATCGGCGAACACGGCACCGAGCTGGTTGGCCTGCTGCACCTGCTGAATGAACTGCTCGGGCGGCATGCCGTAGCGCTGCGCCTGGAAGATGATCCGTTCGGTGAGCTCTTCCTGCCCGACCTGAGTGTTCTCTGCTTCGGCGATCGCATCGAGAAGGAGCTGGGTACGCACCGACTTCTCGGCACCTTCCTTGACGTCCTTGTCGAATTCCTCGCGGCTCGAACCCTGCGACTCGAGCAGCTCGGCGAGTGCTTCCTCGTTGTGGTCGAGGCCGTGGATGGCCTCGTGCACCTGGGAGTCGACCTCGGCCTTGACGACGGCCTCGGGAGCCGGAATCTCGAGGGTCTCGAGCAGCGTCTCGAGCACCTTGTCGCGAATCTGACCGGCCTGCTCGACCTTCGCGACGCGCTCGACGCGGGTCTTCAGGTCGGCGAGCAACTCGTCGAACGTGTCGAACTCGCTGGCCAGCTGCGCGAACTCGTCGTCGGCCTCGGGCAGCTCGCGCTCCTTGACGGAGACGACCTTGACCGTGACGACGGCTTCCTTGCCTGCGTACTCACCGGCGACGAGCGTGGAGGTGAACTCCTTCGACTCGTCCGCGGAGACGCCGATGATCGCGTCGTCGAGTCCCTCGATGAGCTGGCCGGAGCCGACCTCGTGGGACAGTCCGCTCGCGGTTGCCTCTTCGACGTTCTCGCCGTCGACGGTGGCCGAGAGGTCGATCGAGACGAAGTCGCCCGACTGAACGGGACGATCGACACCGGTCAGGGTGCCGAAACGCTGGCGCAGCGACTGCAGCTGCTCGTCGACGGCCTCGTCCTTGATCTCGAGCGGATCGACGACGACGCTGATGGTCGAGTAGTCGGGCAGGTCGATCTCGGGGCGGACGTCGACCTCGGCGGTGAACGTGAGCTCGGTGCCGTCCTCGATCTTGGTGATCTCGATCTCGGGCTGGCCGATGACCTTGACCTTCTCGTTGGTCACGGCCTCGGAGTAGCGAGCGGGAAGAGCGTCGTTGACGACCTGCTCGAGAACCGCACCACGGCCGACGCGAGCCTCGAGCAACTTGGCCGGAGCCTTGCCGGGACGGAAGCCGGGGAGGCGGATCTGCTGAGCCAAAGCCTTGTACGCGCGGTCGAAATCAGGCTTGAGCTCCTCGAAGGGCACCTCAACGTTGATACGGACTCGCGTCGGGCTCAGCTGCTCGACGGTGCTCTTCACGGGACATGCTCCTTCTGGTAATTCTTGCTTGCTGGTGGCGCTTACGGTGCTGGCTTGCGGTCTTACCTCGCTCGCCGCGAAACACGGCGAACCGTGCCTGCGGCCCTCATTTGTCGGGGTGACAGGAATTGAACCTGCGACCCTCCGCTCCCAAAGCGGATGCGCTACCAAGCTGCGCCACACCCCGTCGTACCCACACCATTGAACAGCAACCGATAGTAGCCCCTCATCGGCGCCCCACCGATGTCGTTCGGACGAACCCGGCGCGGCATGCCGGTTTGGAATCCGGCAGCGGCTTTGGGTACAGTCTTGAAACGCAGGCGACGGAACTGGCGATCCCACGACTGTTGTTTGCACGCCGATGTAGCTCAATGGTAGAGCCCCTGTCTTCCAAACAGGCTACGCGAGTTCGATTCTCGTCATCGGCTCCATCGAAAAGCCCCGCACTCTCGGTGCGGGGCTTTTTCGTGTCCGCGTACCCTGGACGGTGTCCGAATTGTCCGTACGAACCGGGCATGCACCGTCGGCGGAAGGTCCGCAGTGGAAATCGTCCTGATCATCCTCGTCATCGCCGCAGTGGCCCTGTTGGTGCTGCGCAGCAAGAAGAACTCTGCCGCGGCGGCCGAAACCGCGCTGGCCGACGCCAAGGCCGATGCCCGGCAGTCGATCGAACGCCTCGGCGGTCAGGTCTACAACCTGATCGGCACCGACACACCGTCCAAGCAGGCCCTGGCCGACGCATCCGAACGCAACATCGCCGCCGGGTCGCAGATCGACCAGGCCACTACCCCCGAACAGGCCCGACTGGCCAAGCAGACAGCGCTCGAGGGGCTCTACTACATCCGTGCCGCGCGCCTGGCGATGGGCATGGACCCGGGCCCGGAGGTCCAGGGCATCGACGGCCAGCAGCAGGCGGGTCGAGTCACCGAGGATCGCAAGGTCGATTTCGAGGGCCGTGAGATCGCGGCATCACCGGATCCGTCCGATCGCACCCCGAACTACTACCCCGGTGGCCGAGTCGCGGGTCGTCCGGTACCCGCGGGCTGGTACTCCGAGCCGTGGTGGCGGCCGGCCCTGGTGGCAGGTGCATGGGGAATGGGTTCGATGTTCCTGTTCTCCGCCATGTTCTCCGGCATGGCCGGGGTTCCGGAAGAGACTGCGGCAGGCGAAGACATGGGGGCCGACGGTTCCGACGGGGGCAGCGGTGACGACTACAACGGCGGGGACTCCGGCGGCGACACGGAATACGGTGCCATGGACGACGGCGGCGGGGGGATGTTCGACGGCGGAGGCGACTTCGGTGGTGGAGGCGACTTCGGCGGGTTCTAGGTCGCCTGACAGACCGGGCACCAGAACAGGTTTCGAGCCTGCATCACCGAGTGCAGGACCTCGGCTCCGCACACCCGGCAGGGATATCCCTGTCTGCGGTAGACGTACGAGCGTGGTCGGCGGGCACCGTAGGTGTCGCCGTGGTCGTCCTCGGGTCGGATGGTGATGATGCGACCGCGTCGGACACCGATCTTCATCAGTTCGACGAGGTCGAACCAGATCGCGTCCCACTCGGACCGGTCGAGGTCCTTGCCCGGTCGCATGGGGTTGATCTCGTGCCGGAACAGGATCTCGGCGCGGTAGACGTTTCCGACGCCCGCGAGCACCTTCTGATCCATCAGCAACGTACCGATTGCCGTGCGCGACTTGGAGATTCGTGCCCAAGCCCCGTCCGGATCGGCGTCCTTACGCAGCGGATCCGGTCCCAGACGCGCCACCAGGGCGTCGACCTGCTCCTCGGTGTAGATCTCGCAGGCCGTGGGGCCGCGCAGGTCGGTTCCGTACTTCTCCCCCACCATGCGCAGCCGCACGGCGCCCACCGGATCATCCAGCGGCACAGCCTGTTCGGTGAACTTCCCGTACAGGCCGAGGTGGATGTGCACGATCAGATCGGACTCGTACCGGTGCAGCAAATGCTTGCCCCAGGCCTCGGCCTTCTCGAGTACGAGACCGTCGATCAGCGCGGCACCGGAGGTGAAGCGCCCCTGCGGGCTGCTCGCCTCGACCGGTGCCCCGCCGAACCGACGTTGATGCAACCGAGCGAGTCGGTGCAGGGTGTGCCCCTCGGGCACCTACTCGGGCTTTCCCGGCACGACGGGTGCCTCGCCGCTGCGCTCGTACTCGGACAGGATGTCGATGCGGCGCTGGTGGCGCTCCTCGCCCGAGAACGGAGTACCGAGGAAGGCGTCGACGATGGCGAGGGCCTCGGGGAGGGTGTGCATGCGGCCACCGATGCCGATGAGCTGGGCGTCGTTGTGCTCGCGGGCCAGCTTCGCGGTCTCGACGCTCCACGCCAGCGCGCAGCGAGCGCCCGGCACCTTGTTGGCTGCGATCTGCTCGCCGTTTCCGGAACCGCCGAGCACCAGGCCGCGGCTACCCGGGTCGGCGACGACGCGGCGTGCTGCGTCGATGCAGAATGCCGGGTAGTCGTCGACGGGGTCGTAGTCGAACGCACCGCAGTCGACGGGCTCGTGCCCGGTTGCCGTCAGGTGTTCGATGATCTGATTCTTGAACTCGAGGCCGGCGTGGTCGGCACCCAGGTATACGCGCATGCCTAGAGTCTGACAGGTGAACTCCGAAGCCGAGAAATTCGCCGGTGTGGACGGCGCGAAAGGCGCGTGGGTGGTCGCGATCGTCGCCGGGACCACGGTGACGTGGACCGAGTGCGCGTCGGTGGCCGACGTGCTCGAGGTGACACGGGACTGCGCCCGGGTAGGCGTCGACATGCCGCTGTCGTTGCCCAGACGCGGCTATCGCGTCAGCGAACTGGAGGCGAAGACGTTTCTCGGTACGGCGAGGAGTTCGATCTTTCACACGCCGGTCGTCGACGTGCTCGCCGCCGAGTCGTATCCCGAAGCGTGTGCCGTTTCTCGGCAAATCACCGGCAAGGCGATCAGCAAGCAGACGTGGCACATCCTGCCGTCGGTGAAGGCATGGCAGGCTGCGGACTTCGACCCGGACAGGTACGTCGAGGTACATCCCGAGTGCTCGTTCCGGGCCATGTCACCGACGACGACGTTCGCGTCGAAGAAGACCGGCCGAGGCGTCGGGCAGCGGTTGGCCACCCTGATGCGCTGGAAAGGACACCTCGATCTCGCGGATCTGCCGCCGGGACCCGCCGTCGACGATTTTCTCGACGCGGCTGCAGCGGCGTGGTCGGCGAGGCGATTCCACGTCGGCGAGCATCTGACGTTCGGTACCGAGGACGGCTCGGATCGGATCGTCGCCTAGCGCTCCTCGTGCGCGGAAACTCGTACCCTGCTACGAATTTCCGCGCACGAGGGGCAGCGCGATCAGTCGAACTGCGGGTCCTCGTTGCGACTGCGCTTGAGCTCGAAGAAGTGCGGGTACGACGCGAAGATCACCGATGCGTCCCAGAGTTTGCCTGCCTCTTCGCCGCGCGGGATCCGGGAGAGCACAGGACCGAAGAAGGCAACGCCGTTGACGTGGATGGTGGGGGTGCCGACGTCGGGTCCGACCTTGTCCATGCCTGCGTGATGACTGGTCCGCAGGTCCTCGTCGTAGTCGGTGCTCTCGGCGGCCTTCGCAAGATCGCCGGGCAGGTCGAGTTCTGCCAACGACTCCGCGATCACGACGTCGAAATCCTTGTTGCCCTCGTTGTGAATTCGCGTTCCCATGGCCGCGTACAGCGGGTCGAGAATCTCGTCGCCCTTCAGCTTGGCTGCGGCGATCGCCACGCGGACCGGCCCCCAGGCCTTCTTCATCATCGCGGCGTACTCCTCGGGCAGATCGCGGCCCTCGTTGAGCACGGCCAGGCTCATGACGTGGAAGTTCACGTCGATGTCTCGCACCTGCTGCACCTCGAGAATCCACCGCGAGGTGATCCAACACCACGGGCACAGTGGGTCGAACCAAAAATCCGCAGTGTCTTTCTGTCCTGAACCGGCCACTGTCCTACTCCTTGGAAGTCGAGGTCAACGTCTCTTCATTGCGTAACAACCGCCCACCGCGCAGACATTCCGCACTGCCCGTCGGCCAGCGCGGGATACGCGTGACGTGATGGGATGGAAGGCACCATCCATAACTACACGAAGAGGTGTCGACTGAAGTGGTTGCTCCCAACCTGACGCGTGACCAAGCCTCCGAGCGTTCGGCGATCATCGGGGAAACGAAGTACGCGATCGTTCTCGATCTCACCGACGGCGAGGGCAACCCGGGCGAGAAGACGTTCCGCTCGCTCACCACCATCACGTTCGCGGCCACCGCCGGGGCGTCGACTTTCGTGGACGTCATCGCGAGCACGATCCGCTCCGCGACGCTCAACGGCACCGATCTCGATACCGCGAACTACGACGAATCGACGGGCCTCGCGCTCGAGAATCTGGCCGAGCACAACGAACTCGTCATCGATGCGGACTGCGTCTACTCGCACACCGGAGAGGGACTGCACCGTTTCGTCGACCCGTCGGACGGCACGGTCTACCTGTACTCGCAGTTCGAGACCGCCGATGCCAAGCGCATGTTCGCCTGCTTCGATCAGCCCGATCTCAAGGCCACCTTCGATCTGAAGGTCACCGCGCCGGAGAGCTGGACGATCATCTCCAATGCCGCGCACGCCGCCGAGCCTGCAGCGGGCGAGCACGTATTCGACACGACACCGTTGATGAGCACCTACCTCGTCGCGCTGATCGCCGGACCGTACGCGGAGTGGACCGACTCGTACACCGACGATCACGGCACCATTCCCCTCGGAATCTATTGCCGCGCATCACTTGCCGAGCACATGGACGCGGAGCGCCTGTTCACCGAGACCAAGCAGGGCTTCGGTTTCTACCACGAGAACTTCGGCACTCCCTACGCCTTCGGCAAGTACGACCAGCTCTTCGTTCCCGAGTTCAATGCCGGTGCCATGGAGAACGCGGGTGCCGTCACGTTCCTGGAGGACTACGTCTTCCGGTCCAAGGTGACGCGATACTCCTACGAGCGTCGCGCCGAGACCGTGCTGCACGAGATGGCACACATGTGGTTCGGCGATCTGGTGACCATGACGTGGTGGGACGACCTGTGGCTCAACGAGTCGTTCGCGACGTTCGCCTCGGTGCTGTGCCAGTCCGAGGCAACCGAGTACACCAACGCGTGGACCACGTTCGCCAACGTCGAGAAGGCCTGGGCGTACCGACAGGACCAGTTGCCGTCGACGCACCCCATCGCCGCCGACATTCCCGATCTCGCGGCCGTGGAGGTCAACTTCGACGGCATCACCTACGCCAAGGGCGCGAGTGTGCTCAAGCAGTTGGTGGCGTACGTCGGTAAGGAGGACTTCCTTGCCGGGTTGCGGGCGTACTTCGTCGATCATGCTTTCGCCAACGCCACGTTCTCGGATCTGCTTGCCGCGCTGGAGAAGTCGTCGGGACGCGATCTTTCCGATTGGGGCGCTCAGTGGCTGCGCACCACCGGCCTGAACACGTTGAGCCCGGATTTCGACGTCGACGCCGACTGCAAGTTCACCCGCTTCTCGGTGCTGCAGACCGGTGCTGCCCCGGGTGCAGGCGAGCATCGCGTGCACCGCATCGCGGTCGGCATCTACGACGACGTCGACGGCAAGCTGGTGCGCACCGACCGCGTCGAACTCGACCTCGACGCTGCCGAGTCGACGAATGTCGATGCGCTGGTGGGCGTCTCGCGCGGCAAGCTCGTCCTGGTCAACGACGACGACCTGACGTACTGCGCGGTGCGACTCGACCCGGATTCGCTCGATGTCCTTCTCTCTCGAATCGGTGACATCGCCGAGCCGCTCCCCCGCACCCTCGCGTGGTCGGCGGCCTGGGAGATGACCCGATCCGCCGAGATGAAGGCGCGAGACTTCGTGGCCCTCGTCCAGCGCGGAATCGGCGGCGAGACGGAAGTGGGTGTGGTGCAACGTCTTCTGTTGCAGGCCCAGACCGCCATCTCCAGCTACGCCGATCCGGCGTGGGCGGCCGAGCACGGTACCCCGGAGTTCGCCGATGCACTGCTCGAGCTGGCGCGCAGCGCCGAAGCGGGCTCGGATCACCAGCTGGCCTTCGTCAACGCTCTCACCGGCACCGAACTCGGCGACCGTCACATCGACGTGCTCAGGGCTTTGCTCGACGGTGATGTCGAGGGGCAGTCTCTGGCCGGTCTCGGCGTGGATACCGATCTGCGCTGGCGCATCGTCACGGCGCTGGCCGGTGCCGGTGCGATCGACGCCGACGGCCTGGACTCACCGGTGATCGACGCCGAGGCGGCCAGGGACAACACCGCCGCTGGAGCCCGGTCGGCAGCGGCTGCACGAGCCGCTCGGCCCAGCGCGGAGGTCAAGGAGCAGGCCTGGACGACGGTGGTCGACGACGACGCAGTTCCCAACATCACGGCACGCTCGATCATCGGCGGCTTCGCAGGCCCAGGTCAGGGTGAGCTGCTCGAGCCGTACGTCGCCCGCTATTTCGACGCCATCGAGGGTGTCTGGGCGCGTCGTTCGAGCGAGGTCGCGCAGACCGTCGTGGTGGGGCTGTACCCGTCCTGGTCGATCTCCGAGGAGTCCCTCGCTGCGGCGGACGAGTTCCTCGACGGCGATCTGCCACCTGCACTCCGACGCCTGGTGATCGAGGGCCGGGCCGGCATCGTTCGGGCTCTTGCTGCGCGGGAGTTCGACGCGAGCTGATCTCGTCGTCGGAGCGCGGTCGGAGGTGGTGAGCTAGGGGCTCAGGATGGACGCGGCCATCACCCGGACGGACGTGACCAGACCGTCGATGAGGTTGCCGTCGCGGAACGGGCCGAGCGCGGCGGTGACACCCAACTGCGCAACCCGGTCGGTCGCTCGGTTGGACACTCGCTTGCCGGTGCGGATCTCGAGAGCATGCCGATTGGGGTCGACGGCGATCAGCACCGAGCGGACGGCATCGGGTGTGCCGGGGAACACCGAATCCGCACCCGCGGCCGGATCGACGCCGAGATCACCGATGTAGACGTTGAACCGGATCTTGGTCTGCCGAATCGCCTGGGTGAGTGCATCGTCGAGGGCAACCAGGTCCTGCGTGGCGAACGGCAGGTGCTCGGGGTTGGTCGTCCCGAACTCGTGGGCCGCCGAGACGCGGCCGCTCGAGGTGAGTGCTGCACCGAAGGGCAGGTCTTCTTCTCTGATGTCACTGCGGACGAGTTCACCACTTGCCACTTGCAGAACCTCCGATCGAGTCGGCTGTGTCGGCGTCGTGCGAACCGTGGCCTCCGAAGGGAGTCACCTCGTCCGTAGCACTCCACAGCAATGGCTCGCGCGTCCACTCGTCCGTCAGTCGGTAGGGCGGAACGTCCATACCGGGCTGCTTGTCGGTCAAGTAGGACAACGCGCCGAGGAGTCCGATCACCGCAACCGGAATCACCCCGAATATCAGCGTGGTCTCAAAAATGCTCACAGGGTGTGACGTTAGTCGACAATTGCGCGTCGGACCACGTCGGGGCCGGTGTTGTGACCGAAATGTGCAGACGCGACCGCGTCAGGCAGCACCCTCACCGAGATACGCGAGCCAACTCGGGTCCAGCTCCTTCGTCGTCGCCAACAGTCGCCAGTGCGGACCCTTCGGCGGCACCAACTGGGCGCGCAACGTCCAGCCGATCTCACTGAGCAGTTTGTCCGCCTTGCGATGGTTGCACGAGGCGCAGCAGGCGACACAGTTCTCCCACGAGTGGCCACCTCCACGGCTACGCGGGACCACGTGGTCGACGGTTTCGGCCTTGCTTCCGCAGTACGCGCACCGGAACCGATCGCGGTGCATCAGTGCGGCGCGCGTCATCGGCACCCGCGCTCGGTACGGAACACGGACGAACGTCCGCAATCTGATCACCGACGGCACCTGGACCGAGAAGTCCGCAGACCGGATGAACGGGCCCTCCGGATCGTCGTGCACCACGTCGGCCTTCCCACAAACGAGAAGAACCACCGCCCGGCGCATCGGAAGCGCGGTCAGTGGTTCGAATGTGGCATTGAGGAGCAGCACACGGCGCTTGACCCACGCCGGTACGGCGTCGTCGCCCGTGGCATTGTGGGCCGTCGGCACCACACGCAGCGGAGAAGCCCCCGAGGCCGTCTCACGCTGGTCGTGCGTGGTGCGGCCCTCAGTGGGCGGGAGTTGTCGATGGCGGTGTTGCGAGTTCTTCATGCGTTGCTCCAGAAACAGTCGGCGCCCGCGCATGGCTTGCGTGGAACACGTGTCACAGTGGAACACGAATGCACCGTCCACGCACAGCCTTTTTCTCGGCATTTTCTGTTGCCGATCGGTGAACATTTCGCGTCCTCGCGTTCACGATCGACGGTCGACGGCTCCATGCGCTGCGTGACTGGCAAGATTTCTGCGTCTCCGTAGACTTTTCGGGTGTCCGTATCAACCTTTCTGTCCGCATCGCCACTTCCCGAACCGTCGCTGTTGCGAGATCTCGACACCCGAGCTTTCGAGCTGACGGAGACCGGACGCGACTGGTTGGTCGATCGTCCGCTGCAGGCTCTGGGCTATCTGGTCCTCGCCATCGTGCTGCGCCTCGTCCTGCACAAACTGATCGATCGATTCACCCGCAACAACGTCGGGAAGTCTCCGATGCTGTTGCGTCCGCTCCGCGACCGGTCGTCGAGCACGGTCAAGGGCGCGATTCTCAACGAGCGGCGCAAACAACGGGCCAACACGATCGGCTCGGTGCTCAAGTCGGCGGTCTCGGTCATGATTCTCACCTGGTTCGTGCTCTCGGTGCTCGATGTCGTGGGGGTCAATGTCGCTCCGTTCATCGCCTCGGCCGGGATCGTCGGTGTGGCCCTAGGCTTCGGTGCCCAGAACCTGGTTCGCGACTTTCTGTCGGGCATCTTCATGCTCCTCGAGGATCAGTACGGCGTGGGCGACGTCGTCGACCTCGGTGAAGCGACCGGCACGGTCGAGAGCGTTGGGCTACGCGTCACGACGATCAGGGATGTCAACGGCACGGTGTGGTACTGCCGCAACGGCGAGGTGCTGCGCGTGGGCAACATGAGTCAGGGCTTCGCGGTCGCCGTTCTCGATCTGCCCGTGTCCCACACGGCCAACATCGACGAGGCCCGCGCGGTCGCCGAACGCACCACACTGAAAGTGGTGGAGTCGAAAGACTTCGCCGACGACATCCTCGAGCCGCCCGAGATGCTCGGGGTCAATGCGGTCAGCGCCGACACGGTCACCATCCGCATCACGATCAAGACCCGCCCCGGACGCCAGTGGGCCGTGCAGCGCCGACTCCACCAGGAGATTCTCCAGGCATTCGACGATGCCGACATCAAGGCACCGTACGCACTGGGTCGCCCGGGTGGGGTCGTGGCCGAGCGCGGCAACTGAACAGACCATGATGGTGGTGACCGACGCCGACCAGGAACGAACAGAGAGAGTGTGATGACCGAACCGCAGCAGACGTTCTACGACGCGGTAGGCGGTGCCGAGACGTTCCGGTCACTCACGGCGAAGTTCTACGAGGAAGTCGCCAAGGACGAGATAGTGCGACCGTTGTACCCGGAGGAGGATCTGGCACCGGCCGAACGGCGGATGCGGATGTTTCTCGAGCAGTACTGGGGCGGTCCGCGGACGTACTCCGACGAGCGCGGTCATCCTCGATTGCGGATGCGCCACAACCCGTTTCGGATCGGACCGATGGAGCGGGACGCGTGGCTTCGCTGCATGCACATCGCGATCGCGTCGATCGACCCGAAGGTCATGGACTCCGCGCATCGAGCCCAGTTGATCGACTACATGGAGATGGCCGCCAATTCGATGATGAACTCCGCGATCTGACGGCCGCGAGCGCAGCGGGCTACAGCGATCCGACGTGCTGCGGGCTCTTGCTACCGGCGGCGGCCTTGAGCTTGCCCACGCGGGCGCGAACGGAGCCGGCCACCTTGAGGGCGAAGCTCACGGGTGCCGGCAGGTGCTGGCGCAGGATGGCGTGCTTGCGTACGTAGTTCTCCACGTGCCACTCCGACCAGGTGCCCGCACGGAACAATGCAGCATCACCGGGGAGCAAGGTGCGCGGTGCGTGGTCGTCACTCGACACGGTCACCGAACCGTCCATGATGTGCACGATCTCGTCGACGGCGAAGTACCAGCGGAAACGTCCCGCCGTGCAATCCCACACGTTGGTGGTGGTCGTGCCGTCGATGCTCTTCGACCACTCGGCGAGGCGCGCCTGAGGGTTTCCTTCGATGATCCAGGTGGGCTCGATGGGGCTGTCGTCGAGCGCGATGTCGCCGAGTCGTACGGCTTCGATGGTCGAAGTGATCATGGTTTCCGTCGCGTCCTCACAGTCGGGCGCGGCTTCCGCCGCTACTGGTTTCCAGAGCAGAAACATACAACACTTTCCCAACGAACCGGCAGGAGTCGGTCATGTGAATGAGCACAAAGCTTTACTGTTCGTTGACTCGAAATTCCGCCTCCGGTCGTGCCCCAACGCCCCTGAATCGTTCCGCGGCCGATCGTTTGGCACTATTGCCCCTTGTGACCGATCCGATCGAAAGCTCCGAGCTGCTGTGGTGGCAGGACGCCGTCTTCTACCAGATCTATCCCCGGTCGTTCGCGGACTCCAACGGTGACGGCATCGGCGACCTCGACGGAATTCGGGACAAGCTCGGCTACCTCGAATTGCTGGGTATCGACGCCGTCTGGATCGGACCCATCACGCGGTCGCCCATGGCCGATCACGGGTACGACGTGTCCGATCCCCGCGACATCGACCCGTTGTTCGGCAACCTGGAGATCTTCGACGCGTTGGTCGACGAAGCTCATGCGCGCGACATCAAGGTCACGATGGATCTGGTGCCCAATCACACCAGCAACGAGCACCCGTGGTTCAGATCGGCCCTGACGGCTGCGCGTGGCAGCGCCGAGCGAGCCCGCTACATCTTTCGAGACGGACGTGGTGACGACGGTTCGCAGCCACCGAACAATTGGCCGAGCATCTTCGGTGGCCCGGCCTGGACACGCATCACCGAGCCCGACGGTTCCCCCGGCCAGTGGTACCTGCACATCTTCGCGCCCGAGCAGCCGGATCTGAACTGGGACAATCCCGAGGTGTTCGACGACTTCGCGCGCACACTGAGATTCTGGCTCTCCCGCGGAGTCGACGGCTTCCGACTCGACGTGGCGCACGGTATGGCCAAGCCGGTCGACCTGGCCGACATGAGTCTCGAACTGAACGCGTTGATGAAGAACGACGACGACGATCCTCGGTTCAACAATCCTCGGGTCCACGAGCTGCATCGACGCATCAGAGCCGTCATGAACGAGTTCCCCGACGCGGTGACCGTGGGCGAGATCTGGGTGCAGGACAACGTGCGCTTCTCCGAGTACATCAGGCCCGACGAGTTGCACCTGGGCTTCAACTTCCGGCTGGCCAGTGTCGATTTCGATGCTTCGACCATCCGCGATGCCATCTCCAATTCTCTCGCCGCCGTCGAACTGGTCGACGGAACTCCGACGTGGACGCTGTCGAACCACGACGTCGAGCGCGAGGTCACCCGGTACGGCGGTGGCGACCTGGGTCGGGCTCGCTCCCGCGCCATGATCCTCGTCGAATTGGCGCTTCCCGGAACGATTTTCGTGTACAACGGTGCTGAACTCGGGCTACCCAACGTGCAACTGCCCGACAGTGCGTTGCAGGATCCGGTGTGGGAGCGATCCGGGCACGCCGAGCGCGGCCGCGACGGCTGCCGGGTGCCGATGCCGTGGGAGGGGCACACACCGCCGTTCGGGTTCTCGTCCACCGATCGAACCTGGTTGCCGATGCCGCCGGAGTGGGACGGGTACACCGCAGAGGCACAACTCGAAGACGTCGATTCGATGCTGAGCCTCTACCGGACCGCCTTCGAGTTGAGGGCGCTGCGTCCTGAATTCACCGGCAGCGGAATCGATTGGTACGGATCGCCTCCCGGCTGCCTGGCGTTCCGTCGAAGCGGCGGTCTGATCTGTGCCTTGAACGCGTCGGAGGAGTCGATCCCGCTGCCTCCCGGAGAGTTGCTGCTGGCCAGTGCTCCGCTGGTGGACGGAAGACTGCCGGCGAACGCTGCTGCGTGGCTCGTCTAACGCTCGACGGTGAGCGACAACTGCTGTCCCGCGCGACGAGCGAAGACCGATCCGTAGCGGGCGTCGAGGCGTAGCCACACCTTCGAAACCCGAACACGAACGACCTCGTCGGGTGCGATCCGATCCGGATCGATGTCGACGGTCAACGGATCACTGCCGCTGTGCGGAACGAAACCCATTGCGGTGAGCGCGAATACCGTCCGCATGGAGATCGAGACGTCGTCGGCGGCACCGGCGACGTGCAGAACTTCCTGTTCGAGCAGCGAACTCGGCGGGCCGTGGCTGCTGCCGTGCTCCTTGGCCAGTGCGACTCCGCGTTGCGCGAGCCCCACGAGCACCCTGGCGGGCACATCGTCGAGGTGGGCGAATCCGCCGTCCGGAGGCAGGGCACCACGCCACGCGGAATCCATCGAGAACCCCGGGTCGATCACACCGTCGGCCGCCTGCGCCGTCGCCGCGACCAACACGTCGGCACCGGCACTGGTATCGTCGGGCACCACGGTTCCGGTGATCACCCGCGCCGCCAGTGCATCGAAACCCGTTGCCGCCCAGCACGACACACCGCCGCCCGCTCGGGTCCGCATACGGATCACCGCAGCTTCGTCCAGACGCAGCGCCCTGGTGCAGAACGTCGCGAGGTTCTCCCGCTCGACCGCATCGGGCACGGTCAGTACGCGCTCATACACGCTGCCAGCTCACGAGAAACTCACGCTCGGTCGGGGTGAGCCGACGCAACCGCTGCGCGTCGATATCGAACGCCGCGATCTGCGTCGAAGCCACTACGGCGGCAGGGGTGTCCAGAGAGGCACCCCTGGCCCGCACCTCGTATCCGACGACGAAGTCCACCGCCCGCACCGCATCGATCCACATGAAGACATCGAGGGGGCCGTCCTCGTGCCGGAGCTGGCCCCGATACTTCACGTGCAGATCCGCGATCACTGCTCCGTGGCGCAGGTTCGCCGTCGGCCTCCCGTCCACCAACAGCCAGGGAATGCGTGCCTCTTCGAGGAGAGTGACCATCCGGGCATGGTTGATGTGTTGGTACACGTCCATATCCGACCACCGGACATCGACGGTGGCATGAAAGCCCACTCGTTGGGTGGCAGGTCGTTTGTCGGACAGATGGGCGTCGGGCACACTCACGTGGTCGTTCCCTCTTCTCGGTCGAGTGTCGGCGGTGTAGTCGGTTGCGATGTGGTGCGGGTGGTCACGGGACCATGTTGCGCACCTGTCGGGCGGCGACCGACAGGGTGGCCAGGTCGAGGGTTCCCGACTCGGCGATCTCGGTCAACGCCGCGCGAGACCTCGCGAGCCGGGACGAGTTGGTCGACTCCCATTCCGCGATCTTCTCCGCAACCGACTCCTCCGGCTCACCGCCCGCCAGTACGGCCTGAGTGATTCCGCGCAACGAGGAATACAGATCGTCGCGAAGAGCCAAGCGCGCCAACGAATGCCAGCGGTCTCCGCGGGCCAGCTTGGACACCGCGGTGAGCAACCAGTCGATGCCGATGTGCGCGTCCAGAGCGAAGTAGAGCTCGGCGACCTCGGCTCCGTCCCGGTCGACGATATCGGCGATGTCGATGATGTCGAGCAGGCAGTACACATCGAGCAATCCGTAGATCCGACGAGCCAGCTCGGCCGGCGCGCCGCGTTCGATCGCCGCCGCCGATCGCGAATCGAGGTCGCTGGCCTGATGCCCGGAGATCCACGTCGACACCGACGGCTGCAGTGCCCGCACCTGACCGGCGTACCGGCTGATCTCGGCTCCGACGGCCAGCGGCTGCGGACGGTTGGCGAGCAGCCAGCGCGAGACGCGGTCGAGCATGCGGCGCGACTCGAGCAACAGTTCGGCCGAGACCGCAGTCGGCACGTCCGCGGCCCTGATCGAGTTCCACACCTCGTCGAGTCCGAAGATCTCGGTGGCGGCAGCGAATGCGCGAATGGCATCGGTGCCTGCCGCACCCGAATCCTCGGTCAATCTGTAGGGGAACGTGATTCCGCCGCAGTCGATGGCCTCGTTGGCCAGCGTCGTGGCCACCAGTTGCCGCCGGAGCGGATGCGCCTTGATCGCATCGGCGTAGGGCTCCCGCAACGGCTCGGGGAAGTACTTGGGCAACCGTGGGGCGAAGACGTCGCTGTCGGGCAGCTCGCTGTCGAGCAACTCCGCTTCCAACGCCAACTTCACGTGAGCCATCAGCGTCGCGAGTTCCGGCGAGGTCAATCCTCGGCCGTCCTGCTTGCGTCGCCGTAGGTCCGCCTCGGTCGGTAGCGCCTCGAGCTCACGGTCGAGCCCTCGCCGCACTTCCAGATCCTCGATCACCCGACTGTGCACGGTGACCAGGCTCGGTGCGTCGAACCTCGAGGTGCCGAGCAGCTCGTTCTGCATGATGTTGTCCCACAACACCAACCTGCCCACCTCGTCGGTCATGGACGCGAGCAGCTCGTCTCGATCCTCGCGCGCGAGGTTGCCGTTGGTGATGGCCGTTTCCAACAGGATCTTGATGTTGACCTCGTGATCGGAGCAGTCGACACCCGCGGAGTTGTCCACGGCATCGGTGTTGATCTTGCCTCCGGCAGCGGCGTATTCGATGCGGCCGAGTGCGGTGGCACCGAGGTTGCCGCCCTCCCCCACCACTGCGGCACGGACGTCGATTCCGTCGACTCGCACCATGTCGTTGGCCTTGTCGCCGACCTCGGCATTGGTCTCGGTGGATGCCTTGATGTACGTCCCGATTCCGCCGTTCCACAGCAGATCGGCCGGAGCCCGAAGGATTGCGTTCACCAGCTCCGGCGGAGACAGCGCGTCCACGGAATCCCCCAGCCCGAGTGCGGCGCGCGCGGCCGCACTGATCGGGACGGACTTGCGGGTCCGCTCCCACACGCCACCGCCCGCGCTGATGAGCGAGGTGTCGTAGTCCGCCCAGGACGACCGCGGCAGTGCGAACAACCGCTCCCGCTCGGCGAACGCGGACTCCCGCTCGGGGTCGGGATCGAGAAAGATGTGCCGGTGATCGAACGCAGCGAGCAGGCGAATGTGCCGGCTGAGCAACATGCCGTTGCCGAACACGTCCCCGCTCATGTCGCCGACACCGACGACGGTGAAATCCTGGCTCTGCGTGTCGATTCCGAGCTCGCGGAAGTGGCGTTTGACGCTCTCCCACGCACCCTTGGCAGTGATGCCCATGGCTTTGTGGTCGTAGCCGGCCGAACCACCGGAGGCGAAGGCGTCGCCGAGCCAGAAGCCGTACTTCGCAGCCACGTCGTTGGCCATGTCGGAGAATGTCGCGGTGCCCTTGTCCGCGGCAACCACGAGATAGGTGTCGTCTCCGTCGCGGCGAACGACGCCGGTGGGAACCGTCACCGTTCCGGTAGCGCGGTCGAGATTGTCGGTGATGTCGAGCAACCCGGCGATGAACAGCCGGTAGCAGGCCTTGCCCTCCTCTGCGTGGGCCTGACGATCTCGATCGGCGTCACCGGTCACGACGGGCGGCCGCTTGACGACGAATCCGCCCTTGGCTCCGACCGGCACGATGACGGCGTTCTTGACCATCTGAGCTTTGGCGAGTCCGAGGATTTCTGTCCGGAAGTCCTCACGACGATCCGACCAGCGCAGTCCGCCGCGGGCCACGGCCCCGAACCGCAGGTGCACACCCTCGACGCGGGGCGAGTACACGAAGATCTCGAATTTCGGCTTCGGCTTGGGCAATTCGGCGATCGACTGCGGATCGAACTTGAGCGAGAGGTACTCGCGATGTTCGCCGTCGGCTCCCACCACGAAGTAGTTGGTTCGCAGGGTCGCGCGGATCAGCTCGAACATGCTGCGCAGGATTCGGTCGGCGTCGAGACTGACGACCTCGTCGATCAGCTCTCCCAGCTGGGTGCCGATGGACTGCGCGTTCTCCTCCGAGCTCGCCTGGGGATCGAACTGCGCCTCGAACAACCCGACCAACAGCCGCGCTGTGCGCGGATGCGTCAGCAACACGCCTTCGATATTGAACTGGCTGTAGGGAAAACCGGCCTGGCGCAAGTACTTCGCGTAGGCCCGCAACACCACGGCCTGCCGCCAGTGCAGGCCTGCGCGCATGACCAGCTCGTTGAACCGGTCTGCCTCGGCAGCGCCGCTCCACACCGCCGCGAACGCGTCGGTGAACCGGTGTTGCACTCGGCTCTCGCGATCGGCGGTGCCTGCCTCGGACAATTCCGCATCGATGTCACCGTCGATCGCCGAGCGCAGCATCTCGCGTGAGGCAGAGAGACCGAAATCGTATATCCAGCAAGACATTCCATCTGGACGAACCACGGGATACGGTCGTTCGTCGTCGACCTCCACGCCGAGGCTCTGCAGAATGGGCAGCACCTGCGACAGTGAGACGCCCGCGCCGCCGATGTACAACGAGAACCGCCAACTGCCCACGGCGGACTGCTCGTTGCGGTAGAGCTGCATGTCGATCGACTCGTCACCGAGCCCTTCGAGGCGAGCGATGTCGGTGACGGCCCGAGCCGGACTGAAATCCTGCTTGTAGGCCTCGGGGAACGCCTCGGTGTACCGCTGAATCCGCAGCGGGTCGACGGTACGGTCGAGCGAGACGGCGTCGCCGAGCGAGTCCTCCCAGGTTCTGGTGGTCTCGGTCAGTGCCGCCTCGATTCGGGCGATGTCCTCGGCAGCGAGCTCCGTCGACGCCGTTCCCGGTGCGCGACGGACGGTCACGTGCAACAGCGCCAGGTCCGATTCCGTCACGCGCGCGGTGTAGTCGAGAGAGGTTCCGCCGAGTTCGCGGAGCAGCCGATCCTGGATGGCGAGGCGCACACGGGTGGTGTAGCGATCTCGCGGCAAATACACCAGGGCGGAGACGAAGGAGCCGCTGGCGTCGGGCCGGACGAACAGCTTGACCTTGCGCCGACGGCCCAGTGCCAGAACAGCACTCGCCGTTTCGAACAGCCACGCTGCCGAGGTGGCGAAGAGTTCCGAGCGCGGCATCGACTGCAGCACTTCGAGCATCGCCTGACCCGAGAACGACCCGAGATCATGGCCGGCTCGGGCGATCACCGATCGCACGCGACGCTCGATCACCGGAATGTCGAGCACGTTCTCGTGCAGCGCCGTCACGGTGAAGACGCCGACGAAGCGGTGCTCGGCCGAGTTCTCGGCGTCGAGCACACTCACGAAGTAGGGGTAGACCGCGCGGTGCACCGTGGCCGGACTCGCTCCCTGCGTCAGGGCGACCAGATCGCGCTGACCGAGCGGTTCCGAGCCGTCCACGTCGTGCGCCGCGTCGCGCAGGACACCGAGGCTGCTCGTGTCGTCGCCGGTGGCCGTGCGTGCGCCGTCGACGCCGTCGATCCGGTACCGGCGGTAGCCGAGGAGCGTGTAGTGGCCGTCGCCGAGCCAGCGCAGCAACGCGGCTGCGTCACGATGTTCGACGGCGATGTCGGATTCCGCGTCACCGGCCCGCTGGGCGGCACCGTCGAGGAGATCGGCGACCTCGGCCTGCACCCGACGCATTCGATCGGTGTCGCCGACCACCTGACGCACGTCGGCCAACACCCGGCTCGCCTCCGACTCGACACGGGCGAGCGCATCCTCGGACGTGGCGGGATGCAGCTGAACGTGAATCCAGGATTCGCGTCGACCGTCGGCGGTCAGACCCGTCAGCTCGCCGTCGGCGTCGCGGGCCACCGAGAGGATGGGATGAACCACGTCGGTGTATTCGATGCCGAGTCGGGAGAGCAGAGAGATGACCGACTCGACGAGAAGCGGCATGTCGTCGGTGACGATCTGCAGGTAGCTGCCCGCGGCCTGGTGGGCGGCAGAACTCGACTCGCTGGGTCGATGTACCGCGACATTCGCGGTCTCGGGACGCCGCTGCGCGGCCAACCGGACGTGCCGATGAAAGGACGTGGTGTCGGGAGTGTGCGCGGACGCTCCGACAGCCGTCGTGTCCACATGCTCGAAGTACTCGGCACGCAGGGTCGCCAGCTCGGCCAGGAGTCGGTCGTCGAGCCCGTCGGCCCAATCGTTGTCGGGCAGGTCCAGCGAGCGTGGCATGGTGTTCGAGTACTCCCTCGTGAGGATTTTCCCGACGCCCGCCGATCGCCGGCCGTCGATGACTACTCGACCTTAGTGTCGAACACCCCGTTACCGCAGTGACCTCGCGGACCCAGCGCGTGGCGATCTACTCGACGCTCTGGTCGACGTGAAGGTACTCGGTGAGCAGACCCCGCTCGTGCTCGTCCAACGGACGCGACGACGAGGTAGCGAGATCGAATGCGACCATCGCCGCCTCGGCGTCCGCGCAGACTTTTCCGTCGCGGTCGGTAACCACGTGCCGGACGCCGTACGAGGTGGTCCCGATACGGGTGATCCACAGTTCGATCGTCAGGGGACCCGAGTCGTCGAGAATCGGATGCAGAAAATCGGTGGTCAGCTTGCGCACCACGGCCGCACCCCGTTGCTTCGAGCCTCCCAAGACCGCGTTCAGAAACTGAACGCGGCCTTCCTGGAGGTATTCGACGAAGCGGGTGTTGTTGACGTGACCGAGACGGTCGGAATCTCCCCACCGCACCTGGAGCGTGCAGGTGAAGGTCTTTCCTGCCATGTCAGTCTCTGGTCAGCTTCCGGTGCGTGACGCGATGCGGACGAGCCGCGTCGGGTCCGAGGCGTTCGACCTTGTTGGCCTCGTAGCCCTCGAAGTTGCCCTCGTACCAGTACCAGGCAGCCTCGTTGTCGCCGAAGCCACCTTCCCACGCCAGGATGTGCGTGCAGGTGCGGTCCAGGAACCACCGGTCGTGCGAGATGACCACCGCGCAACCGGGGAATTCCTCCAGCGCGTTCTCGAGCGATCCGAGTGTTTCGACGTCGAGGTCGTTGGTCGGTTCGTCGAGCAGGATCAGGTTGCCGCCCTGCTTGAGGGTCATCGCCAGGTTCAGACGGTTGCGCTCACCGCCGGACAGAACTCCGGCAGGCTTCTGCTGATCGTGGCCCTTGAACCCGAACGAGCTGATGTACGCGCGGGACGGGAACTCGGAGCTGCCGACGGTGATGAAGTCGAGCCCGTCGGACACCGTCTCCCACACCGTCTTCTTCGAGTCGATGCCCGAACGGTTCTGGTCGACATAGCTGAGCTTGACGGTCTGACCGATCTTGACCTCGCCGCCGTCCGGCTCCTCGAGGCCGACGATGGTCTTGAACAGTGTCGTCTTACCGACGCCGTTGGGGCCGATGACGCCGACGATTCCGTTGCGGGGCAACGTGAACGAGAGATCCTTGATGAGCACGCGGCCGTCGAAGCCCTTGTCGAGGCTCTTGACCTCCACCACGACGTCGCCGAGGCGCGGCGGGTTGGGGATCTGGATCTCGTCGAAGTCGAGCTTCCTGGTCTTCTCGGCCTCGGCCACCATCTCGTCGTAGCGAGCCAGACGAGACTTGCTCTTCGCCTGACGAGCCTTGGCACCGGAACGAACCCAAGCGAGTTCGTCCTTGAGGCGCTTCTGCAGCTTCTGGTCCTTCTTGCCCGAGACCTCGAGGCGCTCGGCCTTCTTCTCCAGGTAGGTGGAGTAGTTGCCCTCGTACGGGTACAGGTGTCCGCGGTCGACCTCGGCGATCCACTGCGCGACGTGGTCGAGGAAGTACCGGTCGTGAGTGACGGCGAGAATAGCGCCTGCGTATGCGGCCAGGTGCTGCTCGAGCCACAGCACACTCTCGGCGTCGAGGTGGTTGGTCGGTTCGTCGAGCAGCAGCAGGTCCGGCTTGCTCAGCAGCAGCTTGCACAGCGCCACGCGGCGCTTCTCACCACCGGAGAGATTGGTGACGGGCGACTCGGGCGGCGGGCAGCGCAGCGCGTCCATGGCCTGTTCGAGCTGGGAGTCGATCTCCCAGGCATCGGCGTGGTCGAGCTTTTCCTGCAGCTCGCCCATCTCTTCCATCAGCTCGTCGGAGTAGTCGGTGGCCATCAGCTCGGCGATCTCGTTGTAACGCTTGAGCTGGACCATCGTCTCGCCGAGACCGTCCTCGACGTTCTCGCGAACGGTCTTGGTGTCGTCGAGGACCGGTTCCTGCATGAGGATGCCGACCGAGGCACCGGGAGCGAGGAACGCCTCACCGTTTCCGGGCTGATCGATTCCCGCCATGATCTTGAGGATGCTGGACTTACCGGCGCCGTTGGGGCCGACGACGCCGATCTTCGCTCCCGGATAGAAGCTCATCGTCACGTCGTCGAGGATGACTTTGTCGCCGTGCGCCTTGCGCACCTTCTTCATGGTGTAAATGAATTCAGCCATGATGCCCAGCTTATCGGTGCGAGCGGGTCTCCGGCACCACCGCCCGAGCGCACAGCCGCCGTCCACACTCGATCGCAGGTTCCGATGCAGCGCGGACGGCGGATGCCGGGTACCCGTCAGGCCGGAACGGACTCGCGCACGTCGTCGTCGATACGGTCGTGATCGCGATCCTGATCGCCGTCCACAGGTTCGGACGCTCCTGGATCGCTGTCCGTCGCAGCATCGGTGGCCACCGCTTTCGTCCGATGGATCGAGACGTTGCAGCGCGCGAGATCCGGTCCGACGGCGCTGGCCCGCATCTCGAGATCGGCGCGTTCGACTCCGTCACGGTTGGTGTACTCGTTGGTGCGTAGCTGTCCGTAGGCGATGATCGGGTCGCCCTTCATCAGCGATGCGCCGACACCGCGCACCAGGCGGCGCCAGCACGTGACCGTCAGGTAGAGGGTTCCGCCGTCGGTCCATTCGCCGGTGTTGCGGTCCTGACGTCGGGCGTTGCTGGCCATCCGGAAGCTGAGGACCTCGTCGCCGGTGGGTGTGGAGCGCTTGACGGGATTGGTGATGACCGTTCCGAGAACTGCGCACTGTGCTTCGTACATGATGTCTTCCCCTCGATCGATGTCGCGTGATTGCGATCGAGATCGACACTGCTACGCGGAGAACGCCTGTGGTGAACGAGTTCGCGAAATGTGGACAACCGCCCGGCCTGTGGATGAACGGCGCGAATCGAGGCCCGTGCGACCCGAGGATGTCGGGGAGGTGTGCTAGTCGGGAATTTCGGCGTACATGTGGCCGTCGAGGACAGGGATCACGCGTCCCGCGGTGAGCGAAGCGACAAGCGCCGCAGTCGAATCGGCGTCCGGCACTGCGACGGTCAGTACCGCGGACGCGCCGTAGGAGGTGCCGACCACCAGAACTCCGTGCCCGCGCAATTCCGATTCCACGCGACCGACCTCGGCGTGATCGAGTTCGAGCGTCATGATCTCGCGTCGCTCCCGGGTCAGGAACGTCGCTCCGGAGAGCGCTTCGGTCACCGCGCCGCCGTAGGCACGGGCCAGTCCGCCGGTGCCCAGCTTGGTTCCACCGAAGTATCTGCTGACGACCGCGACGACGTTGGTCAGGTGATGGCCGCGCAGCACGTCGAGCATCGGTGTGCCTGCCGTCCCACTCGGTTCGCCGTCGTCGTTGGACCGCTCGATGCGCTGATCGGGGTCGGCCAGTGTGTCACCGGCCGAGGAATCGACAATGAACGCCGAACAGTGATGTCCGGCAGCAGGATCGGCCTTGCGAGCTGCGGCGATCACGACCCGCGCCTCCGCTTCGGTGGCGGCGCGATCGACGACGGCGACGAACCTGGACTTCTTGACGTCGGTCTCGCACGCGACGCGGCCGGCGATGGTGCGCAGTGGGGTCATCCGGTCACTCTCATGCAGCCACACTGTCCACCACATCGTCTGCGGCACGGACCAATTGGGCGTACATGCCGTCGTTCTCCAGCAGGGACTCGTGGGTTCCGACCTCGCGAACGACGCCGTGGTCGAGTACCGCGATGCGGTCCGCGGAGCGCACCGTGGAAAGTCGATGCGCGATGAGGATGGTCGTTCGCCCTTCCATCAGGCCGTCGAGCGCGGTTTGCACTGCTCGTTCGGTGCGATTGTCGAGGGCGCTGGTCGCTTCGTCGAGCACCAGGATCGGCGGGTTGCGCAGCACCGTTCGGGCAATGGCGATGCGCTGCTTCTCACCGCCCGAGAAGCGGTACCCGCGTTCGCCGACCATGGTGTCGTAGCCGTCGTCGAGACCGTCGATGAAGTCGTGGATCTGCGCCGTTCGGGCGGCCGCGACAATCTCCTCGTCGGTGGCGTCGGGTTTGGCGAATCGCAGGTTCTCTCGAATGGTGGCGTGGAACAGGTACGTCTCCTGGGAGACGACGCCGACCAGGTCGGCGATGGTCTCCGACGCAAGCTCTCGCAGGTCGATGCCGTCGATGGTCACCGATCCGGCCGTCGGATCGTGCAGCCGCGCAACGAGATAGCCCAGAGTCGTCTTTCCGGAGCCGGTGGCGCCGACGAGAGCGAGAGTGCTGCCGGCCGGGACCTCGAGGTCGATGCCGCACAGCGTCGGGACCGTTGCTGCGGTATAGGTGAAGTCGACGGCGCGGAACGCGACGTCTCCGCGGACGGTCTCCCGGGGCAGCTTCACTGGATGGGTGGGCTCGGCCACGTCGATCGGCAGATCGAGGTACTCGAATACCCGACCGAACAGGGCGAGCGAGGCCTGCACCTCGACGCCGGTGTTGAGCAATTGCATGGTCGGCCGGAACAATTGGGTCTGCAGAGCGGTGAACGCGACGAGGGTTCCGATCGTCAGTGCGCTCCCCTGCCCGATGGTGATGCCGGCGAACCAGTACACCAGGGCCGGCATGACGGCGAAGCTGATCTGGATCGTGGCCATGCGCCATTTGCCTGCCATCATGGCCGCGAGTTCGACGCCCGCGACCTCGTGGGATCGGTCGGCGAACTTGTCGGTCAGTGCCTGGGCGGAACCGGTGGTCTTGCCCAGCAGAATGCCGCTGACCGAGAGTGATTCCTCGATCTGCACCGACAGGTCGCTGAGCAACTTCTGTCGTTTCGTGGAGATCTTGCGCCGTTCGTCGCCGATGCGGCGAGCGACGCGGACGAAGACCGGCAGGATGATCAACGAGAACGTGGCGAGCTTCCAGTCGAGCAGGAAGAGTGCAACCACCGTCGCGGCAACGGTCGTCGCGTTCTGCGCGATGGACGTTGCGGTGTTGGTGACCACCGATTGCATGCCGCCGATGTCGTTGGCGATGCGTGATTGGACCTCGCCGGTGCGGGTGCGCGCGAAGAATCCGAGAGACTGGCGTTGCAGGTGCGAATAGACCTGGACGCGTAGATCGTGCATGAGTCGTTGACCGACGCCGTTGGACATCCAGGTCTGTACGACGCCGAGAGTGTTGGTGGCGACTGCAACTGCGATCATGCCGAGTGCGATGAGGCTGACGAGTGTGACGTCGCGGTCGGGTATCGCGTGATCGAGGAGTTCGCGAAGGAGTAAGGGGGACGCGAGCGCGATGATCGCGCTGACGACGATGATCGCGCTGACGACTGCGATCTTGCGTCGGTAGGGCGTGAACAGAGCCAGGACTCGGCGCACGGGTGCTGGGTCGGACGCGAGGAGAGAACGTTCGGGTCGGCTTTCCAAGTAGACCTCCGGAGAAGTAGAAGCGCGGGGTAGCTGAAGCAATATGCAGAGGCTACCTCACTATGAGGTAACGAGCAACCGTCGCTATGATCCCTTGCATGGAAACCGGACACTCGCCCAACCTGAGCGAGCAGTTCATGGCCGTCGCGCGGCAGATCCGGCGCAGCCACATGACTGCATTGGAACCGTTCGGCCTCAATCCTTCGCAGAGCCGAGCCCTGCACGTGTTGGCCCGCGAGCCCGAGTCCGTACGACTACGCGATCTCGCCGAGCACCTGCGAATCGTGGCACGATCGGCCACCGACATCGTCGACTCTCTCGAGGCGGCGCACCTGGTGACGCGGCAACAGGATCCGAGCGATCGGCGAGCGGTCCTGGTGGAGCTGACCGATACGGGCCGTGCACTGCTGGACAGAATCGACGACGCGCGCCGTCAGGTGTCCTCGGAAATGTTCGACGGCCTCGAGCCGGCGGAACGCGTCGAGCTGAATCGACTGTTGAGCAAGATCGCCGAGACCGACTGACCCGGAGGCCGACTACTGCTCGCCGGTCCGATCGCGTCGAGCGAGCTCGGCGAACATCGCATTGTGCGCAGCCAGATCGGCATCGTGATCGCGCTCGGCGGCCCGGTCACCACGCCTGGCGTCCCGATCGTCGCTGCGGGACCACTGGATCAGCAGCGCCAGCATGACGAGCACCAGCGGAACCTCGCCGGTGGCCCAGGCGATACCGCCGCCGAGCTTCTGATCCCCGAGCAGGTCGGAGTTCCAGTCCAGCCCCAGCGTCCGGTAGAACCAGGCACCCATCACGGTGTTCATGCTCATCAGTGCCACCCCGAAGAAAGCGTGGAAGGGCAGCGAACCGAAGACGACGGCGAGTTTGGTGACCGGAGCGATCTTGCGCGGAGACGGATCGACGCCGATGACCGTCCAGTAGAACAGGTAGCCGCTGAGCACGAAGTGCAGGTTCATCAGCAGGTGTGCGCCGTGACTGTCCAGGACCGCTCCGAAGATTCCGCCGAGATACAGCACGTAGAAGCCGCCGACGAAGATCAGTGAGGCGACGAGCGGATGGGTCAGAAACTGCGAGATCCGGCTGTGCAGTCCGAGCAACAGCCATTCGCGCATTCCGGGGACGCCGTCCTTGCCTGCCGCGGGCAGCACCCGCAATGCCAGCGTCAGCGCACCACCGAGCGCGAGGAGGACGGGTGCCAGCATCGAGAGCATCATGTGCCCGGTCATGTGCACGCTGAACACGGCCGTGGAGTAGCGACCGATTCCCGAGGACGTGCTGATCAGCAGCGTCAGGCAGCCCAGGACCCAAGCGACGGTGCGGCCCACCGGCCACGCGTCGCCGCGCAGCCGCAGACGGCGAACGCCGATCAGATACACCACGGCCATGACGATCGCAGCGGTTCCGAAGATCAGATCGAAGCGCCAGTCCAGAGCCATTCGCGCGAACGTCGGCGGGCCGCTCAGGTTGTACCCGAGGGCCGCCTCGGTGGGCGTGAGGTTGGGGTCGATCTCGGCGGGAGGCGGGGTTCGTCCGAGCCCGACGGCCAGGCCGATGGTCGCCGCAAGGACGAGCACCTCGGCCCCGGCGAATCGGAGCAGCGGCCCGCGGGCGGTGGGGTCGTCGATCAGTGCAGGCAGTGCGCGGCGCCGCTGCATCCAGCCGAAGCCGCCCAGCACCATCAGCGCGAGGATCTTGCCCACGATCAACAAGCCGTAGGTGGTGGTGAACAGGTCTGCGATCGAGACTCGGACCAGAGCGTTGATGATTCCGCTGATACCCATGACGACGAAGCAGATGCCGGCGATGGTCGAGAAGCGGCGAGCCGCGACGTCCGAGTGCGCGCCACGCCTGCGGACGTGGGCCAGCAGGGCGAACAGTCCGCCCGCCCAGAGCGACGCGGCCCCGAGGTGCAGGATCAAGCTGTTGGTGGCGATGTCGTGCGATCCACCAGCCGAGGAATGGCCGCTCAATGCGATGGGCAGCAGCGTGGCCAGGGAGAACCCGAGCAGCGCGGGCGTCCAGGCCCACCGCAACACCGTGCGCGACGCGATAGCGAGCACAACGGCCATGATGGCCGTCCAACGCCAGGCGCTGGCGATCTCCACCTGGTCGAGCGCGATCCAGAGGTTCGCCGGCTTGATGGCTTCGGTGAACGGCTGCCCGGACGTGTCGGAGAGTGTCAGCGGCACCAGGAGCAGCGCGCAGACGGCCCAGACGATCGAGGCGACCGAACCGGTGCGCACGGCGCGGTACCCGTCGACGTCGAGCACGCCGTTCTTCTGCGGCGGCACGAGGAACGCGGCCAGCAGGAACGATCCGATGGCGATGACGGCAGCGATCTCGCCGATCGCCCGCAGGGCAGGCAGACCATAGGTGGTGGCCGGGCCCGGGTCCGGGATTCCGAGCAACACCAAGGCGTCGGACGCGGAGAGCATCACGATGAGCGCGGCAACCACACCGGCGATGACGCCCGCGGTGACGAACACCGTCGTCGTGGCCGAACGCGGATCCACATCCGCCCGGACATCGTCCGCCTGCAGTTCAGCGGTCGAGGGTTCGGTCTTCTCGAGATCCGGTGTTGCCATACCACCAGAGTAAGAGTTGATCGGCGGTAGTCGAAACGCGAGTCCTACACAGCGTCGTACTTACCCGTACTCACAGCTTCGGTCTCGTCGTGATGGATGCGACCGTGTCGGGCGCGCAGCGGTTCACCGGTACCGCCCCAACGGTGGGCGATGATCTCCGCTGCGATCGATACCGCGGTCTCCTGAGGCGTCCGCGCCCCGAGGTCGAGCCCGATCGGACTCGCCAGACGAGTGAGTTCGGTCTCCGTCAGACCCGCCGCACGCAACCGAGCCGTGCGGTCGTCGTGGGTACGGCGCGATCCCATCGCACCGACGAACGCCAGGGAGGGAATGCGCAACGCCACCTCGAGCAGCGGCACGTCGAATTTGGGGTCGTGGGTCAGCACACAGACGACGGTGCGTTCATCCACCTCTCCCGCCGCGAACTGCTCGGCCAGATAGTCATGCGGCCACGCGACCACGACCTGCTCGGCGGCGGGGAACCGCTGCGGTGTCGCGAAGACGGCACGCGCATCACAGACGGTGACGCGGTAACCGAGAAATGCACCCTGCTGCGCGACCGCGGCGGCGAAATCGATGGCCCCGAACACCAGCATCCGAGGCGGCGGAGCGTGGCTCGAGACGAACACCTCCATCCCCTCCCCCCGTCGCTGGCCGTCCGGCCCGTAGGTCAGGACGGCCGAACGACCGGCCGCGAGAAGCCCTTTCGCATCGTCGGTCACGGCCGCGTCGGCGCGAGCGCTGCCGAGCGAGCCACGGGTACCCGATTCTCCGACGACGATCCTGCGGCCGAGCCGTTCCGGATCGGTGTGGGCGACGACGGTCGCCATCGCCACGGGCACGTTGCCACGCACGTCCGCGACGAGAGCCTCGAATTCGGGAAACGTGTGTCGAGAGATCTGCTGCACGAACACGTCGAGCGTTCCGCCGCAGGTGAGCCCGACGGCAAAGGCATCGTCGTCGGATATCCCGTATCGCTCGAGAACCGGCGCGCCGGAATCCATCACGTCCTGTGCGAGGTCGTAGACCGCACCCTCGACACAGCCGCCCGAGACCGAGCCGGCAACGGCACCGTCCGGACCGACAACCATCGACGCCCCGACCGGACGCGGTGCCGAATCGAAGGTGCGAACCACCGTCGCGACCGCTGCCACGTCGCCGGACTGCCAGATGTGCAGTACGTCGTCCAAGATGTCGTGCATCGAACCTCCTTCGGCACAGGTCGGAAGGATTCCGAGAACACCGGCTCCCCTCAGGATGCCAGCTCAACCCGTGCCTGCTTCGACGGCACGGGCGGAAAGGTACACTCGTCAACCGTGCTCGAGCGGGTCCACCCCGCACGCGCCAGCCTCCGTAGCTCAGGGGATAGAGCAAGGGCCTTCTAATCCCTTGGTCGCAGGTTCGAATCCTGCCGGGGGCACCCTCTGACCAGCACGAACGCGTGACGCCTCAGCCCGCTGTGGTTGACTTCGAGGTAACGAAGGGTCACACGTGCATCAGCTCACTCTCGGAGTCCTCTCACGTTCACGCAAGCCGAATGAGCGGCGACTTCCGATTCATCCACTTCATCTCGATCGCATCGATGCCGACATCCGAGCCCGAATGTTCATCGAATCCGGTTACGGCGAACCGTTCGGAATGTCCGACGAGCACTTGGCCGCCCAGGTGGCGGGCATCGGCACCCGTGCCGAACTCATCGCTCGATGCGATGTGATCCTGCTGCCGAAGCCGCAGGCCGAGGATCTCGCCGCGCTGCGACCCGGGCAGACCCTGTGGGGGTGGCCGCACTGCGTCCAGGATCGAGCCCTTACCCAGATCGCCGTCGAACGCAAGCTGACACTGATCGCGTTCGAGGCCATGAACCACTGGACGCAGGACGGCTGGTTCAATCTCCATGTGTTCCACAAGAACAACGAACTGGCCGGCTACTGCTCGGTGCTGCACGCACTGCAACTGATCGGTTCCACGGGCGATTACGGCCGACGGTTGCGTGCCGCGGTCATCGGTTTCGGGGCCACGGCCCGCGGTGCGGTCACCGCTCTGAACGCGCACGGCATCCACGACGTCGACGTCCTGACACAACGCGGTGTCACGGCCGTCGGTTCGCCCATTCATTCGGCCAACATCGTGAATTTCGATCTCGACGACGCCGATCCCAGACGGAGTCGAGCTCTCACGCCCGAGGGTCGGGTGCCGCTCTCCCAGTTCCTCGCCGACCACGACGTGATCGTCAATTGTGTTCTGCAGGACACCAATGCACCGTTGACGTTCCTGACCAACGACGATCTGCCCACTCTCGCGCCCGGCACACTCGTGGTCGACGTCTCCTGCGACGAGGGAATGGGCTTCGAGTGGGCCAGGCCCACCTCGTTCACCGATCCCATGTTCACCGTCGGCGACAACGTCAAGTACTACGCCGTCGACCACAGCCCGTCCTATCTGTGGAACTCGGCCACCTGGGAGATCAGCGAATCACTGCTGCCGTATCTGCGAACCGTCCTCGACGGCCCCTCTGCCTGGAGCAGTGATGCCACGATCGAGCGATCGATCGAGATAAGGAACGGCGTCATCGTGAACCCCAATATCCTTGCGTTCCAACACCGCAGTGCGGAGTACCCGCACACCGCAGCATGAACGAGGACGCCGCATCGAGCATCGGCTGGACCGAGGACGGCAGCGAGCGGACGTCTCGCTGGCAGTCCGAGAACGGCGCTCCCCCACCCCGAGTGGTGCGGATCGTGAACGATTCGACCACCGCGGACGTGGCGTACAAGATGGCCACGATCGGTGAGGCCTTGCTGTGGCGCGGCGATTACAACAACGCTCGACAGCTGTTGTCGGCGATGACCCGACGGATACCGGCCGCCAAACACCTGCCGGACGCGTCGGGGGCGGAGCGGTTCCATCTGCACCGCCAGTACCAAGCGCGACGCGCGCGAGTGCTGGGAATGCTTCTGGTGGAACTCGATTCGGATGTCCGTCTCGATCTCGGCCGGGCACCGGACGTGCGGGCGGCCGTGACGGAGGCTCTCGGCCCTGACGCTGCGCCGTGCGTGCTCTCGTTGCGCGAACTCCTCGGCATGGTCGGCGCACACGAGTGGCGCCGCAAGGGCGTCTTCGTTCCGGCGCTCGACGCCTCGATCCACCCGCACTACGGAGTCTTCTCTCCCGTCCGCGGTGAGTACGTTCAGCTCGTCGCCGACGCCCCGCTGCCGGACACGGACCGAGCGTTCGACATCGGTACCGGCTCGGGCGTGCTGGCTGCGGTACTCGCCCGGCGCGGGGTGACCTCGGTGGTCGCGACCGACAAGGATCCGCGGTCGGTCGCGTGCGCACGAGCCAACATCGATGCTCTCGGGTACACCGATCGGGTCGAGGTGGTGCAGGCCGATATCTTCCCGTCCGGGCGCGCGGGACTGATCGTGTGCAATCCGCCCTGGATTCCTACGAAGCCGACATCGGGCATCGAACATGCGGTGTACGACCCCGGCTCCCGGATGCTCAAATCCTTCCTCAGCAGACTCCGCGGGCATCTGACACCTCACGGTGAGGCGTGGCTGGTGGTTTCCGACCTCGCCGAACTGCTCGAATTGGTCACTCGTGCAGACCTTCTCACCGCCATCGACGCTGCGGGCCTGATCGTCGTCGGCCGCACCGACACCACCCCGACGCATTCACGCGTCACCGACAGCTCCGACGTGCTGCACGAGGCCCGCTCGCGCGAAACCACGTCGTTGTGGCGGCTGCGCGCACGCTGACCCTGGGTACACGAAAGCGCCGCCCGAGCAATGCTCGGGCGGCGCTTTCCTCTGTCGCGTACTGCTCTACCGTTCGCGGGTCTCGAACTCGCCGTTGATCACGGTGCCCAGCGGTGCGTCACGCTCCGCCTTCTTCGCCGCCTCACGCATTTCGATTCCGTCGGTGATCAGGTCACCGATCTCGCGAGTGACGTCGCGGACGGCTCCGGCGATGATCACCACGATCCGGCCGACGTGTTCCGCGGCCGATTCGGTGAATTCCTGCACGGTGTCCTTGTTGCGCTCGAACTTTCCTACCAACAGGACCGCCCCCTTCGAAGTCGTCACGCTGCGCTGGTCTTCTTACGCTCGACGATAACACCGGCCGGAGCCGCCGATCCCGTGAGCGAGTTGGGCAGCGCGAGCTTGAAGATCTTGCCCCACACGGTGCCGATCTGGTGGAAGAAGCCGCCGGTGTTGTACGGCAGGTCGTACTTTTCGCACAGGGCCTTGACCTCTGGCGCGATCTGCGGGTAACGATGTGCAGGCAGATCGGGGAACAGGTGGTGCTCGATCTGGTGCGAGAGGTTGCCCGACATGATGTGGAACAGCGGGGTGCCCTCGATGTTGGCCGATCCCAGCATCTGCCGCACGTACCACTCGCCGCGGGTCTCCTCTGCAGTCTCTTCCTGGCTGAACGTCTGGACACCGGTCGGGAAGTGTCCACAGAAGATGATCGAGTAGGTCCACACGTTGCGGATGAGGTTCGCGGCCACGTTCCCGACCACGGTCGAGACGAAGAACGGCCCGGTCAGCGCTGGGAAGATCACGTAGTCCTTGAGCGCCTGCTTGCCCGCCTTGCGCCACATGCCCTGCAGCAGCGGCTTCACGTCGTGCCACTTGCGCTTGCCCGCGACGATGTTCTCGGTTTCGAGGTCGTGCAGCATCACGCCCCACTCGAAGAACGTCATCAGCAGGAACGCGTAGACCGGGTTACCGAGGTAGTACGGGTTCCACTTCTGCTCCTGGTCCATGCGCAGCACGCCGTAACCGATGTCGCGGTCCATGCCGACGATGTTGGTGAAGGTGTGGTGCATGTAGTTGTGCGAATGCTTCCACTGATCCGCCGGGCAGACGGTGTCCCACTCGAACACCTCGGAGTTCAGGCCGGGCTCACGCATCCAGTCGTACTGGCCGTGCATGACGTTGTGGCCGATCTCCATGTTGTCCAGAATCTTCGCCACGCCGAGGGCACCGACTCCGGCCAGCCATGCAGGCGGCAGGAAGGGCAGGTACATCAACGCGCGTCCGGTGATCTCGAGGCCGCGCTGGGCCTTGATGATCTTGTAGATGTACTCGCGGTCCTCGTCGCCGAGCTTGGCGACGGTGCGGGCGCGCAGGTCGTCGAGCTCGCGGCCGAGTTCCTGGACCTGTTCGTAGGTCAGCACGGTCGGCTCGTCCAGCAACGTCTCGTTGCGGCGAAAAGGCAGGACGGTGGTGGGCAGGATCGAGAGAATCGTTCCGAGCATCTGATGATCTCCAATTCGATCGGGTCGAGATGGGTCTTGGGTCGTCTGTGTTCGAGGTGGATCTAGATGTCGATGTCGACGTCGCCGACGGCAACGGACACGCACAGCTGGATCTTCTTGTCCGATTCGGTGTCGGTCTCACCGGTCTTGATGTTCTTCGTGCAGCCGGACTTCTTCACCGAGGTGCAGGTGAAGCAGATTCCCATTCGGCAGCCGTTGGCCGGTGAGAGGCCCGCCGCCTCGGCCTGGTCGAGCAGCGTCTCGCCGTCGTTCTCCGAGGACACATCGCTGGCGGAGAACGTCGTGGTTCCGGTGACGTCGTCGCTGACGGTGGCGAACGAGGGCGTGAACTCCTCGAGATGCAACCGCTCGCCCAGACCTGCGTCGTCGAAGAACGAGGTCACGCCCTTCATCAGTCCGGGAGGTCCGCAGAGGAAGGTGTCGGCCTCGGCGAACCACGGGGCCACTGCGTCGAGATGTTCCTGCCCGAAGAACCCGTACAGGTCGCCGCCCGTCTTCTGCTCGGTGTACGCGAAGACGATGTTCACGTTCTCGTGCTCTGCAGCGATCTTCTCCAGATCCTTCTTGTACGCGACGTCGTTCTCGGTGAACGCGTAGTGCAGGAAGGTCAGGTCGCTGCTATACCCCTCGTCCAGCAGCGACCTGAGCATCGACAGCACCGGCGTGATGCCGCTGCCACCGCTGATCAGCAACGTCTTTGCCGGGCGTGGTTCGGGAAGCTCGAACGTGCCGTCTGCCTGCGACAGGCTGACCACCAGGCCGACGTACGCGTTCTTGTGCAGGTATTGCGAGACCAGGCCCTCGGGATGCGCCTTGATCGTCAGTTCGATCCGGCCGTCCGCGCGGTACTGGGAGCAGGCAGGCGAGTAGCAGCGGGTGTGGCGAACCCCGTCGATCACGACGCCGACCTGAACGAATTGACCGGCCTTGAATCCCTTCCACTGACGCGTGGGACGGATGGTGAGAGTCAACGACTCTTCGGTGGACCGATGTATCTCGGTTACCTCACCGCGCAGGTCTCGAACGGTCGTCATGGGATCGACCAGTTCGAGGTACCGGTCGAGCGCGTGAGGTGTGGCCATGGCCTCGAACAGGGAAAGAAGCGAGAACTTGCGCGAACCCGAGGTCCGCGACGAACGTTCTTGAAGCGTCATTCCATCCTCCCTAACCGGATCGAAACCTACGACCCATTCAGTGAACGATTGTGCACTAACATGAGTGTGGCAGAGCGACACCGGTACCTGTCAACGTTTATGTGACGGCCGTTACAGAGCGAATCGGCACTTCCGCGGGTGCCGGGGAGGAACCGGAAGGGAGATCACAGAATGCGCGCCCATAAACTGGACGTCGTGACAGAACCGGGGACCCGTGCCGAGCGCAAGGAGCGCACGCGTCAGGCATTGATCGAGGGCACCCTCGACCTGCTGCGCGAGCGTTCTTTCGCCAGCGTCAGCCTGCGTGAGGTCGCCCGATCCGCCGGCATCGTCCCCACCGCGTTCTACCGACATTTCGCGTCCATGGAGGACCTCGGCGTCGCTCTCGTCGAGGACAGCATGCGCATGCTGCGACAGATGCTGCGCGACGCCCGGCGCAACCCGAGCGCCAAAACGGCCACCGAGTCCTTCGGTATCCTGGTTCGCCAGGTCCGCACCCACGAGGATCAGTTCCGATTTCTCAGTCGCGAGCGGTACGGCGGCGTCACCGAAGTGCGCCGCGCCTTCGCCACCGAGCTGCGACTGTTCGTCAGCGAGTTGACCATCGACCTCTCCCGTATGCCGGGCCTGGAACAGTGGGACGTCGCCGATCTGGAGATGACCGCCGATCTGCTCGTCTCGACGATGCTCACTGCGGTGGTCGGTCTGTTGGAAATCGACAGACCGGGTAGTGCGAACGAGAAGGATCTGATCCAGCGGACCGAGAAGCAGATTCGCATGATCATGCTCGGGATGAGCCGATGGGAACCACGACGGGCCTGACCGTTCGAGAACGAGACGGCCGCGAAGGGATGTTCATGACCGAGATAAGTGTCGGCGAGTACGTGTTCGACGTTGCGATGGCGGGCCCGTCGGACGGTGTGCCGGTGGTTGCGCTGCACGGCTTTCCGCAGACCAACGCGTCGTGGACCGCCGTGACACCTGGACTCGTCGACGCGGGTTGTCGCGTGATCGCCCCGAACCAGCGCGGCTACTCCCCCGGTGCCCGCCCGATCGGCGTCGAGCACTACCGCATCGAACGTCTCACCGGTGACATACTCGGCCTGCTCGACGCACTCGAGTTGCCATCGGCGCATCTGGTCGGACACGACTGGGGTGCGGTGGTCGCCTGGCACGTGGCGGCCGAGCATCCGGACCGCGTGCGCACGCTCACGGCGGCGTCGGTCCCGCATTCGGCGGCGTTCAACTGGGCCATCCGTGAGGATCCGGATCAGCAGGAGCGATCGAAGTACTTCGGCCTGCTCCGAGAACCGGAGAAGGCCGAGCGAGTTCTGGTCGAGAACGGCGCACAACGGCTCAGAGCGATGTTCGGCGCGGACAGCCTCGACGACGAATACGTCCGCCATCTCACCGTCCCCGGTGCGCTGACGGCCGCATCGAGCTGGTACGCCGCGATGACCAGGGAATTCGCGAACCTCCCTCCGGTGACAGTGCCCACCACCTACCTCTGGAGCAACGGCGACACCGCCATCGGTCGAGCGGGAGCGGAGCGCTGCGGCGAATTCGTCGATGCACCTTACCGATTCGTCGAACTGGACGGCATCTCGCACTGGATCCCGGAGGAAGCGCCCGGAAAACTGACGGCCGAGATCTTGGCCCGTATCGAATCGGTCTAGACCCGCTCGGGAGCCCGCACCTTCAGCAGGGCGAGCAGCCCGGCAGCGAGGACGAGTATCAGCCCGGCGATACCCGCGCGGTCGGCGTCGAACATCCACACGAACAGACCGAACAGCGATGGCGCGAGGAACGACGCGGCGCGTCCCGTCGTTGCGAACAGTCCGAAGAACTGACCTTCTCGTCCCGGCGGAGCCAGCCGTGCCAGGAACGTGCGCGCGGACGACTGCGCCGGTCCGACGAACAGGCACAGGATCAGCCCGAAAATCCAGAACATCGTCGGCCCCGAGACGAACAACAGAATGGTCCCGGCGGCGATCATGCAGGTGAGGGAGAAGACGATGACCTTCTTCGGACCGATTCGGTCGTCGAACCGTCCGGCGACGATGGCTCCGAGACCGGCGATGACATTGGCAGCGACGCCGAACAGCAGAACGTCGCCCGCACCGATGCCGTAGACGCTCACGGCGAGTACGGCTCCGAAGGTGAAGACGCCCGCCAGTCCGTCACGGAACAATGCACTGGCGATCAAGTAGTGGACGGCGCGGCGGTCTGCGCTCCACAGCTCACGAACATCGCGGAACAGAACTCGGTACGAGGCTGCGAAGCCGGCTTCGGCGGCCTTCGGATCGGCGACGGCTCGCGGCACTTCGGGAACGGCGAACATCACCGGGAGGGCCGAGACGGCGAACCACACGGCAGCGAGCAGAGCGACGAGCCGGATGTTCAGTCCGCCGTCGGTGCTCAGACCGAGGACCCCGCGGGTGTCGCCATCGCCGACGATGAAGCCGACGTAGCACAGCAGCAACAGTACGATTCCGCCGAAATAGCCCATGGACCAACCGAACCCGGATACTCGGCCGATGTTCGCCGGAGTGGAGACCTGCCGCAGCATCGAGTTGTACGGAATGCTGGCCAGCTCGAACATGATGGAACCCAGACCGAGCAGCAGCAGGCCCAGCCACAGATAGTGGTAGTCGTCTCGGACGAAGAACAACCCGGCCATGGCGACGACCGTCAGCGTGGTCAACACCCCGAGCAGCCACCTGCGTTTGCCACGCGCGTCGAAATACTGCCCGCAGACCGGCGCGAGGAGTGCGATGACAACGCTGGACACGGCAATCGTCCAGCTGAACCAGGTGGTGGCCGAGATCGAACCGGGCAGGTCGTCACCGACGGCATCGGTGAGATACACCGAGAACACGAACGTGAGAACAACGGCGTTGAACGCGGCCGAGCCCCAGTCCCAGAACCCCCAGGCCATGACCTGCTTGCGCGTAGTGGCGACTCCGACGACAGCGGCCTCCGGCTGGGTTCCCATGGTTGCCAACACTAGTCCGCGACGGACTCCGATCGAGGTGCACCTAGTTGCATAGGCACCGCGTTGCATACATACTCTCGGGTGTGGCTTTGGAACACGCGATTCTGGTTTCCCTCACCGAGCTCAGTGGTTCGGGATACGAGCTTGCCCGCCGCTTCGACAAGTCCATCGGATTCTTCTGGAGCGCAACGCACCAGCAGATCTACCGCACACTCACGCGGATGGACGGGGCCGGGTGGATCACCGGTGAGGCAGTAGCGCAGGACGGCCGGCCGGACAAGAAGGTCTACTCCGTCAGCGCTGCGGGCCGAGCGGAGCTCGATCGCTGGATCGCCGCGCCGACCGACCCCTCGCAACTACGCGAGGAGCTCGCCGTCAAGATCCGCGGTGCGGCCAACGGTGACATCGATGCTCTCAAGGTCGAAGTCGCCCGCCATCGCGATGTACATGCCACCCGCCTCGACGTCTATCGACTGATCGAGAAGCAGGATTTTCCGGCCCCCGCTGCCCTCACCGGCACCGCGTTGCATCAATACCTGGTGCTGCGCGGCGGAATTCGCGTCGAAGAAGGATTCACCGAGTGGTGCACCGAGGTATTGGAGAAGCTGTGAAGACCGAGCAGACCACTGGCCCGTATCCGATTCTGTTGTCGCCGTTGAACGTCGGCGCGACCACGCTGAAGAACCGCGTGATCATGGGATCGATTCACACCGGCCTCGAAGATCGCGCCCGCGACACCGGCCGCCTGGCGGCCTATTTCGCCGAGCGCGCCCGCGGCGGAGTCGCACTCATCATCACCGGGGGCTATGCCCCCAATCGCACCGGCTGGCTGTTGCCGTTCGGAGCCAAGCTGACCAATCGCATCGAAGCCCGCCGGCATCGCCGAATCACTGCTGCCGTCCATTCCGAGGGTGGCAAGATCGCACTGCAGATCCTGCATGCCGGGCGCTACTCGTACCAGCCGTTCAGCGTGTCGGCGTCCTCGATCAAGGCCCCCATCAATCCTTTTCGGCCCAGGCGACTCACCTCGAGGGGCGTCCGCTGGCAGATCCGCAACTTCGTACGCTGCGCCCGGCTGGCCCGGAGTGCGGGATACGACGGAGTCGAGATCATGGGCGGTGAAGGCTACTTCATCAACCAGTTCCTCTCCGAGCGCACCAACAAGCGGCGTGACGAGTGGGGCGGTTCGGCGGAGAACCGTCGGCGAATGGCCGTGGAGATCGTCCGGCAGACGAGGGCAGCCGTCGGCCCCGACTTCCTCATCGTCTTCCGGCTGTCGATGGCCGATCTGGTGGAGCAGGGCCAGAGCTGGAACGACATCGTCGCGCTGGCGCAGGACGTCGAGGCTGCGGGTGCGAACATCATCAACACCGACATCGGCTGGCACGAGTCGCGAGTGCCGACCATCGTCACCTCGGTTCCACGAGCTGCATTCGCGGACATCACCGGCAAGCTCGAGAAGCACGTGGCCATCCCCGTCGCCGCGTCCAATCGCATCAACATGCCCGAGATCGCCGAGAACATCCTGGCGCGCGGCGACGCCCAATTGATTGCGATGGCCAGGCCGATGCTGGCCGATCCGTTCTGGGTCGAGAAAGCCGCTACCGACTCCGCGGACCGGATCAACACCTGCATCGCCTGCAATCAGGCCTGCCTGGACCACGCCTTCGTGCACAAGAAGGTCTCCTGCCTGGTCAACCCGCGAGCCGGCCGTGAGATCGACCTGCAGCTGCTGCCGACGAAGAAGACCAAGAAGGTCGCCGTCGTCGGAGCCGGACCCGCAGGACTGGCCGCCGCACTCAATCTCGCGCAGCGCGGACACGCCGTCAGCCTGTTCGAGGCCAGGGGCGAGATCGGCGGGCAGTTCGGAATCGCTCGGCTCATTCCCGGCAAGGAGGAGTTCGCCGAAACGATCCGGTACTTCTCCAGCGCCCTGCGCTCCGCCGACGTCGCGGTGCACCTCGACACCAGGGCCACCGCCGCAGAGCTGATTGCGGGCGAGTTCGACGAGGTGGTGCTCGCCACCGGCGTCACTCCCCGGATTCCGAGTATCCCTGGCATCGAGCATCCGTCGGTGCTGTCGTACGCAGAACTGGTGCGCGACGGCAGGCCCGTCGGCGATCGGGTCGCGGTCATCGGGGCCGGCGGTATCGGTATCGACATCTCCGAGTTTCTCACCACCGACGCCTCGCCCACGTTGGATCTGAAGGAATGGAAGCAGGAGTGGGGCGTCACCGAGCCCGAGGCCGCACCGGGGGCGTTGACGACTCCGGTGCCCGCACCGTCTCCGCGGGAGGTGTATCTGCTCCAGCGCAAGGCCGGACGCATCGGTGCAGGACTGGCGAAGACGACCGGCTGGGTCCATCGCGCTGCACTGAAAGCCAAAGGTGTGCATCAGCTTTCGGGCGTCAACTACGAGAAGATCGACGACATGGGGCTGCACATCTCGTTCGGTGACAAGCACGAACGTGCGCGCGTCCTCGAGGTCGACACCATCGTGATCTGCGCGGGCCAGGAGTCGGTACGCGACCTGGTCGACGAACTGAAGGCCGCGGGCACCACCACGCACGTCATCGGCGGTGCAGACGTCGCAGCGGAGCTCGACGCCAAGAGGGCCATCGAGCAGGGCACCCGGCTCGCGGCCACGATCTGATCTGTCCGCTAGCCTGTCTCACCGTGAGCCTGCCCAAGCCCAGCCCAGATGCCCGCGCCGTCGTCACCGGAGCCTCCTCCGGAATCGGTGAAGCCCTGGCCACCGAACTCGCCGCCCGCGGATATTCGCTGATCGTGGTGGCCCGACGCGGCGAACTGCTCGAGGCGTTGGCTGCGAAGCTGACGGCCGAGCACGGCGTTGCCGTCGAGGTTCGTCAGTCGGATCTGTCGAATCGTGAGCAGCGACAGGAGCTGGTCACCGAGCTCTCCGAGCGCGAGATCTCCATCCTGTGCAACAACGCAGGTATTGCGACGTTCGGGCCGGTGGCCGGTCTCGATCCGGCGTACGAGCGAGACCAGGTCGAGCTCAATGCCGTTGCGGTACACGACCTCACACTGGCGGTCATGCCAGGCATGATCGGCCGAGGATCAGGCGGCATTCTCATCACCGGTTCGGCGGCAGGCAACATGGCCATCCCCAACAACGCGACGTACGCCGCGACCAAGGCCTTCGTCAACACGTTCTCCGAATCGCTTCGCGGTGAGCTCGCGGGCACCGGTGTCAACGTCACCCTGCTCGCTCCCGGCCCGGTCCGCACCGAGACACCCGATCCCGCCGAGGCCTCGATCGTCGACAAGATGGTTCCCGACTTTCTGTGGATCGACAGCGCCTACACCGCGAAGCTGTCCCTCGACGGCCTGGAGAAGAACAAGATGCGCGTCGTACCGGGCCTGCTGAGCAAAGGTATGTCGGTCGCCGGGCAGTACAGCCCGCGCAGCATCTCCGCACCGATCATCGGCAGCTTCTACAAGAAGCTCGGCGGCTAGCGCCGGCGTCGTCGTCCGGTTCCGAAGATACTGCGCGATATTTCCCGCCCGGCAGCCGAGGCGGCCGATCGCAGGAAGCTCTTGACCGCCGGGTTGCCCATGATGCGCTCCGCAGCCGACGGGCCCTCCGGCTCGCTCGGAGGTAGGTCGGGCAGATCGGCAGGCAGCGGCGGGATGTCGAACTTCTCGGCGGGAGCGGGCACGTTCGCCACACGCGCGTTCATCCGCTCGTAAGCCGATTCGCGATCGATCGTCTCGCGGTACTTCGCGGACAGTGTGCTCGACGACGCGGCCGCCGCGATGGCGTCGTTGCCGATGGTGTCCATCAACGAGCGCGGCGGGCGAATCTTGGTCCAGGCCACGGGCGTCGGGGCACCCTTCTCCGAGAGCACCGTCACGATGGCCTCGCCGGTACCCAACGACGTCAGTGCCTTCTCGAGGTCGTACGCGTCGGTCTTGGGATACGTGCGCACCGTCTTGTTCAACGCCTTCTGGTCATCGGGCGTGAACGCGCGAAGGGCATGCTGAATTCTCGCGCCCAACTGAGAGAGAACATCGTTGGGGACGTCGGTGGGCAACTGCGTGCAGAAGAAGACGCCGACGCCCTTCGAGCGAATGAGCTTGACGGTCTGCTCCACCTGCTGCAGAAATGCCTTGGACGCATCGGCGAACAGCAGGTGCGCCTCGTCGAAGATGAAGACCAGCTTGGGTTTGTCGACATCGCCCACCTCGGGCAGCGTCTGAAACAGGTCCGCCAGCACCCACATCAGAAAGGTGGAGAACATCACCGGCCGTGATGCCTGCGCTCCGAGCTCGAACAGCGTGATGACGCCTCGGCCGTCCGGCCCGACGCGAAGGAGGTCCTCGGTCTCGAGCTCGGGCTCGCCGAAGAAGGTGTCGCCGCCGTCTGCTTCGAGATTGACCAGTGCGCGCAGAATGACGCCTGCGGTCGCCGAGGAGACTCCGCCGATGCCTTTGAGGTCGGCCTTGCCCTCGTCACTGGTCAGGTGCATGATCACCGATCGCAGGTCCTTGAGGTCGAGCAGCGCGAGACCCTGGGAGTCGGCCCAGTGGAAGATCAAGCCGAGGGTGGATTCCTGAGTGTTGTTCAGCCCCAACACTTTGCTCAGCAGAATCGGCCCGAACGCAGTGATGGTGGCGCGGACCGGCACTCCGATTCCTTCGGTGCCGAGGGAGAGAAACTCCACCGGATGGCCGGCCGGGGCCCAGTCCGGGATCCCGGTATCGGCGGCGCGGCTGCGAATCTTCTCGTTGTCCTCACCGGGCCTCGACAGGCCCGACAGGTCGCCTTTGACGTCGGCCATGACCACGGGAACGCCTGCGGCGCAAAGCTGTTCGGCGATGCCCTGCAGGGTCTTCGTCTTTCCGGTTCCGGTGGCCCCGGCCACGAGACCGTGTCTGTTCAACGTGGCCAACGGAATTCGGATGCGCGCAGACGGATCGGTGACGCCGTCCAGCACCACGGTTCCCAATTCCAATGCGGCACCCTCCGACGCGTATCCGGCGGCGATCTCGGCAGCCTTACCGGTCGAGCCCGAAGCAGTACCTGCTTCCGCTGCGAGCGCCTCGGCCTCGGCGGCGTCCGCTGCAGCCAGAGCTTCGGCCGCCACCCGTGCCGCTTCGACGGCGGCGGCTTTGGCAGCCTTCGCCTTCTCTGCCGGGCTGAGCGTGGGTTCCGGCTGCGTCGGGTCGACTGTCATGTCCGCGTCCTCCATGAACGTGTGCTGATGCTGATCTGGCTCGATCGCCACCGCAAACCCTAGTGGCATCGCAGCTCGCACTAGTGTGGTGCGAGTGCAGGACAAACTCGTGTGGATCGATTGTGAAATGACCGGCTTGGACCTGAGCAAGGACAAGCTGATCGAAATTGCGGCGCTCGTGACCGACAGTGAGCTCAACATCCTCGGGGAGGGTGTCGACATCGTCATCCACGCCGACGACGACGCGTTGGCGAACATGCCTGCCGTCGTCACCGACATGCACGCCAAATCGGGCCTGACCGACGAGGTGCGCGCGTCGACGGTGACACTGGAGGAAGCCGAGCAGCGTGTACTGGCGTACATAAAGGAGCACGTCCCGGTGGCCGGGACCGTTCCGCTCGCGGGAAACTCGATCGCGACCGATCGCGGATTCATCTCCCGCGACATGACCGCGCTCGATACTTACCTCCACTACCGCATGATCGACGTGAGCTCGATCAAGGAACTCTCCCGCCGGTGGTACCCACGGATCTACTACGGACAGCCTGCCAAGGGCCTTGCCCACCGGGCCCTTGCGGACATCAAGGAGTCGATCAAGGAGCTGCAGTACTACCGCCGTACGGCATTCGTAGCGCAGCCTGGGCCCTCGACCAGCGATATCGCGGCAGTCGTTCAGGATCTCGACACGCAAGCAGGGGCGGATTAGCAACCCGGGATTCAACCCGCTAGTATTGTCGACGCTGCTGATGGAGAGCCCGAAAGGGTTCTGCTGATGTGGACATGGTGGGTGTAGTTCAGCTGGTAGAGCACCAGGTTGTGATCCTGGGTGTCGCGGGTTCGAGTCCCGTCACTCACCCCATACGAACAAGGCCGGTCTCCTCGTGAGACCGGCCTTTTTCGTGCGCTCATTCGCCGCCCCTGAGGGCCACCTCGTCACCCCAGCACCCACCCTGACCTCGAATTACGTTGTTGTAATTCAACTTTCAGGTTTCCTGTGGGGTTAATGTGACGTACGGTTACCAATGGCACTTTTGGGGAAGAAAAGTACCAATGTGATTCATGTGTTTTTTGCTACGTGAGTTCAGCGTGCCCCGAAGCGTCACCGAACATGTTCTTACGTCCTGCGCGCACCCATCCGACGGTGCGCGGAGGACGCAGACGAGGAGGCTTTTCGTGGGTCGCAGAATGCACAGAGTCATAGCGGGTTCGATCTTGTCGGCAGCACTGTGCATCGGCACAACCGGCGTGCTCAGCCCGGCGGTGGCCACCGCTCAACCCACGATCGACCTCCCCCAGATCCCGATACCGCAGCCCGATGCGCAGCAACGGGCCGCCATTCTCGCTGCCGTTCTGGACGCCACCGGCGTACTCATCAACCAGGTCGCCGCAATCGTCCTCGACAGCGACGTGCTCACGGCACCCGACGTAGCCGATGCACCGTCCACCGCGGACCTGCCCGAGATCGAACTACCGATCGCGCCCCCGACCGTGGGACTCGGCGGGGCGGTGCTCCCCATCGAGGCAGGCAAGTACCGCATCAGTTCGGGCTACGGCGGACGCAACAACCCCACCGGCAACGGATCGCAGTACCACCAGGGCGTCGACTTCGCTGCGGACAGCGGAACCCCCATCTACGCGGTGACCGGCGGAACCGTCGTTCAGGCCGGAGACGCAGGCGACGGCTACGGCAAGCTCGTCCGGGTCAAGAGTGGCAACACCGAAACCTATTACGGCCATCAGTCCAGCATCGACGTCGCGGTCGGCGACGAGGTGGCGCCGGGCGACGTACTGGGCGCAGTCGGCAACACCGGAAATTCGACCGGACCGCACCTGCACTTCGAGGTACGCAACAACGGTTCGAGTATCGAACCGGTGGCATACCTGAAGACCCTGGGCATCGACCCCTCGCTGTACCAGACTCGCGACCGAAGCTGATCGGCCGGACCGCGTCAGGTCAGACCGTGGTGGCGTTCCCGGCTTTCCACTCGTCCCAGGGGACGTTCCAGTCACCGAGGCCGTCGGTACCCGACAGCGTTCCACCGACGGTGTTCTTCACGACGACGATGTCGCCGCGCTTGGTGTTGTCGTAGACCCATTTCGCGTTGGTGGGACTCAGGTTCAGGCACCCGTGCGAGGCATTGGAATAACCCTGCTGTCCCACCGACCACGGTGCGGAGTGGAAGAAGATGCCGCTGTAGGACATTCGCGTCGCCCAGTCGACCGGAGTGCGGTATCCGCTCGACGAATTCACCGGCACACCGTAGGTCGAGGAATCCATCACGAGATGCTCGAAGCGGTCGCCGATGATGTAGACGCCGTTGTCGGTGGGGGTGCTGTCCTTGCCCATCGACGTCGGCATGGTGATCACATCCTGGCCGTTGACGTTGAACGTCACCTGCTTGGTGTTGTCGTCGGCGGTGGCGATGACGGCGTCACCGATCGTGAACGACGTCGTGGCGTTCTCCTGGCCGAAGATGTCGTCACCGAGATCGCGCCCGTACACGTTCACCGCCACGTCCACCTTCGTACCCGGTGCCCAGTAGTTCTGCGGACGCCAGCGAACCTCGGAGTTGTTGACCCAGTAGAACGCGCCCTCGACGGCGGGCGTCGTGGTGACGGTGATGGCGTTCTGCGCGGCAACCTTGTCGGTGATCGGTTCGTCGAACTGAACCGCGACCGGCTGACCGATTCCGACGACTGCGCCCGGGTTCGGCAGAACGTAGGGCTTGGTGAAGTTGCCGGGTTGGCTGGTGGTGAAGCTCGATACGGTACTCGACGCTCCCCCGAGTCCGTACGCGTCGGCCTGGATGCGGTACTGACGGTCGTAGCCGAGCGGTTCGGTGTTGGTCCACGACAATCCGTCGGGCGAAATCGCACCCGAGACCGGCTCGCCCTCCGGGTTGAGCATCGTCACCGAGGACAATTTGCCGTCGGCGACCGAGACGGTCACCGGGTCCGCAGGCGAGAAGCCGACGGCACCGTCGAGGACGCTCGAGGTCAGCTTCGGCTTCATCAGCTCGGTCATCGGATTGGAATCGATCGGCACCGACGGTTCGGAGATGTCCGATGCAGAACTACATCCCGACAGGACTGCCACCGAAGCAACCACTCCCACCGCGGCGAGTACGAATCCGCGATACACCCTCATGAACCACACCACTTCCCACTTCGAGCCCGACCCGGACGATTGTGCCAGCGGAAAATCGGACACTCCACTCGACAGCCCGTTCGATGAGTAACGTTCGAGTACCAATCGCATACCAGGAAGTTCGTGTTACCTCCCGTCACGGTTCCTGCGAGCTCCTGTGCCCGCGCATCACCGCCCCGGGCCGGACACGGTGAGGACAACGTCATATCCGGCTAACTGACGTGTAATGACGGCGCACCCTGGGCCGGGCACTGTGGAATACATGGTCACCACGGTGAAGACACTCTGCGCGTACTGCGGCGTGGGATGCGGCATGGTGCTCGAGATCGGCGGCCCGTCCACGTCCTCCGATGCCGCTCCGACCAGGCCCGTCGTCACCAAATCGGTCGGCGACAAGTCTCACCCGGCCAACTTCGGCCGGCTGTGCACCAAGGGGACCACCACCGCGGACATGCTCGCCGGTCCCGGACGGCTCGAGAAGGCCCGGATTCGGCACCGCCGCGGCGAGCGCCCGGAGAGTATGGACACCGCGGCGGCGATCAACGACACCGCCCGACGGCTGCGAGCGATCATCGACGAACACGGCCCCGATGCGCTCGCGCTGTACGTGTCGGGACAGATGTCGATCGAGGCCCAGTACCTGTCGAACAAATTGGCCAAGGGGTTCATCGGCACCAACCAGATCGAATCCAATTCTCGACTGTGCATGGCGAGTGCGGGAACCGGATACAAACAATCGCTCGGTGCCGACGGCCCGCCTGGATCGTACGAGGACTTCGACCACGCCGACGTGTTCTTCGTGATCGGCTCCAACATGGCCGACTGTCACCCCATTCTCTTCCTGCGGATGATGGACCGCGTCAAGGCAGGCGCGAAGCTGATCGTCGTCGACCCCCGTCGCACCGCCACCGCGGACAAGGCCCACTTGCATCTGCAACTCGAGCCGGGTTCGGACCTGGCGCTGCTCAACGGTCTGCTCGCGCTCATCGTGGAGAACGGCGACATCGACCCCGAGTTCATCGCAGAGTTCACCGACGGGTGGGACGCGATGCCGGAGTTCCTCGGTGACTACACCCCGGAGAAGGTCTGCACCGCAACCGGTCTCGACGAGCAAGACCTGCGGGCCGCCGCCGCGATGATCGGCGGCGCAGAGAACTGGATGAGCTGCTGGACGATGGGGCTGAACCAGTCGACGCACGGAACCTGGAACACCAATGCGCTGTGCAACCTCCATCTGGCGACCGGTGCCATCTGCAGGACCGGCAGCGGCCCGTTCTCACTGACCGGTCAACCGAACGCCATGGGCGGACGAGAAATGGGATACATGGGCCCAGGGCTGCCGGGACAGCGAGCGGTGGTCAACGACGCCGACCGCGAATTCGTCGAGGATCGATGGGGCGTTCCGCGTGGAACGCTGCGCACCGACGTCGGCGGCGGAACCATCGAGATGTTCTCCAAGCTCGCTGCCGGTGAGATCAAGGCCTGCTGGATCATCTGCACCAATCCGGTTGCCTCGGTGGCCAACAGAACGACGGTGATCGACGGTCTCGAGCGCGCCGAGTTGGTCATCACTCAGGATGCGTTCGCCGATACCGAAACCAACGAGTACGCCGATGTGATGCTGCCCGCCGCGTTGTGGACGGAAGCACACGGAGTGATGGTCAATTCCGAACGCAACCTCACGCTGTTCCAACCGGCGCTCGAAGCACCTGGCGGTGCGCTGCCGGACTGGAAGATCATCGCCGACATGGCGTGCGCGCTGGGGTTCGCCGATGCCTTCACCTATGCGAGCGCCGAGGAGGTGTTCGAGGAGATCAAGCAGTTCTGGAATCCGAACACCGGCTACGACATTCGCGGAGTCACCTACGAACGCCTGCGCGAGAGTCCCATCCAGTGGCCGTGTCCGCCCGACGCGTCGACCACCCGGCACCCGATCCGCTACCTCAACGACGGGGTCAGTCAACGACAACGGGTGTCCGAGGACGGTGCGATCCCCGCATTGTCCTTCCCCACCCCGAGCGGTCGGGCTCAGTTCTTCGCCCGGCCCAGCATGGCGCCCGCGGAGATGCCCGACGACGACTTCCCGTTTCTGCTCAACACCGGACGCCTGCCACACCAGTGGCACACCATGACCAAGACCGGCAAGGTCGCCAAACTGAACAAACTCGATTCCGGCCCGTTCGTCGAGGTGCATCCACTCGACGCCGATCGGCTCGGTGTGATCGACGGCGACAGCGTCGAGGTCGCGTCCCGCCGAGGCCGAGCCGTCCTCCCTGCCGTCGTCACCGATCGAGTGCTCCCGGGCAGCTGCTTCGCACCCTTCCATTGGAACGACGAGTTCGGTGAGTATCTCGCCATCAATGCCGTCACCAACGACGCCATCGATCCGTATTCTCAACAACCCGAGTTCAAGGCGTGCGCTGTCACGCTCACCAGAGTTGCTGCAGACCGATCACCCTCACCCGTGGACGACGAGCATTCCCTCGATCCGGTCGATGCACTCGCCACGATCGTCGGCCGCCCTGCGCGCCCTTCGGAACCACTGACCACAATCGAGCAGCGTTACATTGCAGGACTTCTCGAAGGTCTGGGCAGTGAGGCGGGCCGCAGCGCCGCCGGAACGCCCACCCTGCCGTCGCAGACTCCCCTGTCCCCCGAGACCCACGCATGGCTCGACGGCGTTCTCGCAGGACTGTTCTCGCGTGGACCCGACACCGACGGTGCCATCTCCGGCGTATCGGCCGATACCGCTGATCCGGGCGGTCGCTCGGTGCTGCTGCTCTGGGCCTCCCAGACCGGCACCGCCGAGGAGTACGCCCAGTCCTGCCTGGCCCACCTGCGAGGAGCCGGTCTGACGATCGCCGAGCACTCGATGGATACGTTCACCGTCGATCGTCTGCCCGCCGAGGCCGATGTGCTCATCGTCAGCAGTACCACCGGTGACGGCGAGGCACCCGACAACGGCGCGACGTTCTGGGACAGCCTCGTCGCCGAGTCCGCGGCGAAGCTTCCGGGAATTCGTTATGCCGTACTCGCTTTCGGAGACTCGAGCTACGCGGACTTCTGCGGCCACGGACGCAGGATCGACGAGCGTCTCTCCGAGTTGGGTGGCCGGCGACTGCTCGAGCGCGTCGACTGCGAGCCCGACTACGAGAGCGAGGCGGCGGCGTGGCTCGATGCGGTGGTCGATCTGCTTCGGCGCGATGACGACACCACCACCACCGAGGGTGCACGGGTGGAGTCTGCGCGTACCGTTCCGCAGACCGGCGCGGAGCCGGAGCGGTACAGCAAGAAGTCACCGCTGGTGACGACTCTCGTACGCAATCGGGTACTGACCGCACGCGGATCGGTCAAGGATGTCCGCCAGTTCGGATTCCATCTGCCCGACGGCACCCTCGAGTACGAGGTAGGCGATGCGCTCGGAGTGTGGCCGCGCAACAGCGATGCCTACGTCGACGAATGGCTCACGGCCACCGGACTGGACAGCGATGCAGCCGTCGACCTCGCTGGATACGGCTCGATGTCGCTGCGCACGGCACTGAGCCGCCACCTCGAAATCGCACGTGCGACACCGGATCTGCTGAAGTTCGTCCATCGACGGACTGCGGACGACGATCTGGAGGCGATGCTGCATCCCGACAACAAGCACGCACTGTCCGACTGGATGTGGGGTCGTCAGTCGATCGACGTGCTTGCTGCACACCCCGTTCGCGCCTCGGTGGACGACTGGCTGGGAGTTCTGAAACCGTTGCAACCACGGCTGTACTCGATCTCGTCGAGTCCGAAGGAGAACCCCAACGAGGTACAGGTGACCGTCTCGGCGGTGCGGTACAACGTGCACGGAGTTCCGCGGCGTGGTGTGTGCTCGACCTACCTGGCCGACCATGCTTCGAACCACGATGTGGGGATCTTCGTGCAGAAGACCTCGCACTTCAAGCCGCCGGACGATCCCACCACCCCGATGATCATGGTGGGTCCGGGTACCGGAGTGGCACCGTTCCGCGCCTTCCTGCACGAGCGTCGCGCACTCGGGCACACGGGCCACAACTGGCTGTTCTTCGGTGAACAGCACGCCGACACGGACTTCTACTATCGCGACGAACTGACGGCGATGCTGAGCGACGGTTCGCTGAACCGCCTGGACGTCGCTTTCTCGCGCGATCAGAAGGACAAGGTCTACGTCCAGGATCGGATGCGCGAGCACGGGGCCGAGCTGTGGAACTGGATTCACCGCGGTGCCCACTTCTACGTGTGCGGCGATGCGTCCAGAATGGCCAAGGACGTCGACGCCGCACTGAAGGGCGTGGTGGCGCAACACGGCAAACTCGCTCCCAGCAGTGCCGAGGCCTACGTCAAAGCCCTTGCCGCAGAGAAGCGATACGTACGCGACGTCTACTGAGTCGGTGGAACCGTGCGGGTGAGGAACTCGATCTGATCAGTCACCACCCTCTCGAACGCCTCACCCAGGTAGATCTCGAAATGGCCTGCGTCGTAGGTCCTGATCTCACCGTGCGGTGCCGTCCGTGCGTAACGCAGAGTGGCCTTCGCCGGCGCAACCGAGTCCGTCTCGCAGACGACGAAGAGGATGGGGCACCGAACGTCCTTTGCCCGACGCCCGGGCCGGTGCCGCACGATACGCAGCGCAACTCTCGCTGCGACTCGGTTGTGAAAGGTCTCGTCGGCGTCCGGCGCGAGTGCCAGGTAACCGTCGTAGCTGTCGGGTGAGGTCATCAGCGCGGTCGTCCCGGGTCGTCCGGCCGTGTTCACCATCAGCGGCGGTCGACCGATCACCGAACCTGCCAGATCACCCAGTGCCCGGCCGGACAGCTTCATCGACGTCCAGGTGTTCGACGCGAGTCCCGAGGCAATTCCGTCGGTGAACGGGCACTGCGAGATCACTGCCGCGACCTGCTGGTCTCGGGCGGCGGCGACGATGACGTGACCACCACCGAACGACGAGCCCCACAACACGATTCGGGAGTTGTCCACATCTGCACGTGAGCGGGCATGAGCGATCGCCGAGGCCCAGTCCTGCAATTGCGCGTCGATGTCGAGCAGCTGTCGTGGCTCGCCGCCGCTGGCCCCGAAGTAGCGATAGTCGAACACCAGGCAGGCGTATCCCGCGGCGCGGAAGCGCTCCGCATAGGCGTCGAGCCGCATCTCCCGAGTTCCGCCGAGGCCGTGCCCCATGACGATCACCGGAGCCGGGCCGGTACCCCTCGGAAGATAGAGCCACGCCGCGCAGGCGTCACCGTGAGAATCGAACGTGACATCGATGCGATCTGGGATCGAGCCCCCCGGCTGCGAATTCATGCGCAGACAATAGCTCACCGGGTCGAAGCGATGGTCGAGAGTCGGTCGATCAGCGTCCGGAGTGCTCGGCGGCGTAGGCGTCGACGCGTCCGTACGCGATCTTGGGCGTCCAGTCGCGCTGCACCAAGCCGAAGTTCTGCTCGGTGTCTGCGGTGTCGGTACCGGCGTCGCGCAGGCTGTACACGTAGGCCGGTCCGAGCCAGTCGTTGCCGAGTACGGCATCGAGGACGACCCCGATGCTGTCCGATTGCACCTGCTCGCTGACACTGTTGGGTGCGGTCCCGGTGGGCGCTCCGAACTCGGTGATCCAGATCTGTTTGCCGCTGTCGCCGCCTGCGATCATGGTGTCTCGCATGGTCCACATCTTCATGGCGGTGTTCCACGATGCCGTGTCCGGGTCGTTGGGTAGATACGGCCACGTGTACGGGTGAACATTGAAGGCGTCGAAGTACTTGTTGGATCCTTGCGCGTACATCTTCGACAGGAACGTCGTACCCGCGATGTTGCCGTCCTTGTCCTCGGCGGGTGCCATCCCGCCAGCGAGCACGGTGGAATCGGGTTGCACTTGCTTGATGGCCGTGTAGGTCGCCCGAAGCAGTGCCGAATAGGCCGCCACATCGGGAACGGGCTTGAAGAACGTCACGATGTTCGGCTCGTTCCACACTTCCCAAATCTTGATTCGGCTCTGGTACCGCTGAACCACGGTCTTGGCGAACGCAGCGAAGGTCGCAGGATTCGCAGGACGGGAGTGCGAATCGTTGACGGCACCGGCTACCCGTGCCCATCTCGGCGTGTACGCGACGATGCCGTGCACGCACATCCCGTGGGCGACAACGGCATCGATCACCCGATCCGTTCGGCTCCAGTCGAACCTGCCCCGCGTCGACTCGATGGCAGACCAATCGATGTCGAGACGAACCGCGAAGGACCCCGCGTCGCGGGCAAGCGTCAGTTCTCGATCCAGATCCGTCGGAGACACCGCGCCTATGGAAGCGCCCGGTGAGACTCCGATCCGAACGGCATCCGACTGCCGCGCACACGGCGGATTGTCCCCCGGTACCTGTTGCTCCCGCAGTACGGATGCGGCCGCAGGCATCGACCCGGCAGCCAGGGACAACAACACGACCACAAGTGCCGTTGCCGCTCGTCGCGGTGAACTCGGTTTCATCGGCAGATGTTAGCAACTTCCGTGAATGCGAAATCGAATACCGGCGATATTCCTTCGTAGCTGGGTTTGTCTCGGTCCTGGGCCGCAGAACCACGCCGAAAACCGAATTATGGAATGCAGTGACTCGGGCGTCGGTGAGACGACACGGCCTGTACTACCATCTGGACAATGACGACAGGATTTCCCGGCTTCGACGACCGCCTGAACGAGTTGCTGGCCACACAAGCGGAGAAGTCGGGTCAGTCCCCCGAGGCATACATTCGACGCGCTGTGGTCGATCAAATCGTGCGGGAGCTGTCCGAGGATCCCGATTCCGAGGTCGGTGCGCTGCTTCGAGTACTACAGGAGGGCGTGGACAACGGTGTCGACCCGATCGAGGCCACCCGGGTGTTCGGCACCCCGATCGACGACCCGGACAGGCTTGCCGCAGTCACCCGAACGGGCTTGATGGACACCAACTCCGACGTCGGGTACGACCGGGTCGTCGCCATGGTGGCCGATGCCCTCAGCGTTCCGTCGGCTGCGTTCTCGCTGCTCGACGACAAACGTCAGTACTTCAAGAGCGCCCTCGGGCTGCCTGCGGAACTCGGTGGCGCGCAGGAGGTTCCTCTCGACGGATCGATCTGCCGCTACGCGATCGACCTCGGGCAACCACTCGTCGTCGAGGACGCACGGCTCAACGACATGCTCAAGGATCACCCGTCGGTGCAGGGCAACATGCTCGTGTCCTACCTCGGAGTCCCGCTCACCGACGACGAGGGCCATTCCGTCGGAACCCTCTGCGTATGGGATCAGCAGCCCCGTCAATGGACTACCGGCCACGTTCAGATACTGCAGGATTTGGCGTGGATCATTCGCGAGCGAATTTTCGAATAATCGGCGAAATACCCATCGGGTATTAGCATTTTTCGGCCCACAACCGACTTGGAGTTTTTTTGACAAGTCGCCCGGGTTGCCTCTTTCGTCCCGGTATACATTTAAAGGGATATTCGGGACCACCGATCCGAACTAGCCACCGGAAGTAGATGTGCCCAAAACCCTGGATTCAATGCGCACCATCTCTCGGGCTGCCGAGGCGGACACAGTCGTCGACACTCGCACACTCGTGGATCGACTCCGAGTCGATCCATGGCACTCGGCGATCACCGTGGCCGTCGACGTACTTGCTGCTGTCGTGGCCGTGGTTGCAGCACTGCTGTGGTATTCGGGGAGTCTCACCGAGACCGGCTGGCTGCCATGGCTTTTCCTGCCGCTCCTCGTGGGCATCCTCGCCGCCAAGTCGATGTATCGCCGCGGACTGCGGCGCAACTTCCTCGACGAGATCGGGCCGGCCGAAACGGCCGTCGCGTTCGCATCTCTGGCGTTGATGGTCTCGATGTTCGTGGCCGACACCGACTATCGGCCGAGTGCCGTCGTATTGCGCATCTGGGTGGCGAGTGCCGCGACAATCGCCGTTGCTCGCTTGATCCGTGTCGTCGTTCAACGGTTGATTCGAACCAAGTACGGCTCCGCCGCACCGACCATCGTGTTGGGCAACGATCCGATTGCCCACCAACTCGTTTCACGGACACGTCAGTTTCCCGAGTACGGTCTGCTTCCGGTCGGTTACGTGGGCGAGGCACCGGTCGCCGACCTGTCCTCGGCAGGCGAACCGGCCGATCTGCCTCACCTCGGAGTCCCGAGCAACTTCGAGACGATCGCTCGCAGAACGGCAGCAGAAGAACTGATCGTCGCGTTCGCACCGACGGAGGACCGGGAGCTCCTCGGTGCCATAAGGACAGCGCATCGACTCGGCATGCGAGTGTGGGTGGTGCCGAGACTGTACGACGCAGTAGGTGTCAACGCCCGCGTCGAGCACATCGGCGGTCTGCCGTTGATGGTGCTACCGCACGTGAACCCCAAGGGGTGGCAGTTCGCGCTCAAAGGAGTTCTCGATCGGGTTCTGACCGCCTTCGGCCTACTGCTGCTCTCCCCCGTCTTCCTGACGCTGATGCTGCTCGTGCGCCTGAGTTCCCCTGGACCGATCTTCTTCAAGCAGGAGCGAATCGGTCGCGACGGATTGCCGTTCGATTGCCTGAAGTTCCGTTCCATGCGGCCTCCCCGTGCCTCCGACGCCGAGTTCGAGCGGAAGGCCGGTGACGCGCCCGGCGGTGTCGAAGGTGTCGATCGACGAACGCGCGTGGGAAAGATCATGCGACAGACCTCGATGGACGAACTTCCGCAGCTGCTCAACGTCCTTCGCGGCGACATGAGTTTGGTCGGTCCGCGGCCGGAGCGCCCCGAGTACGTCGACCTGTTCGAGATGCAGATCCGTCGGTACGGGGAGCGGCATCGAGTGAAGGCAGGTGTCACGGGATGGGCTCAGGTGCACGGCCTTCGCGGTCAGACGTCCATCGCCGACCGCGCCGAGTGGGACAACTACTACATCGAGAACTGGTCGGTGTGGCTCGATGTCAAGATCCTGTTTCTCACGGTTCTCGCCGTTCTGAAGCGCGCCGAGGACTGATCGTGGTCTACGCCGAACACGACCGCGTTCGGGGCACCGCGTGATCACGTACGTTGCGCTCGGTGTCGGCGCAGCGCTGGTGTTCGCGCTGGGCTGCGCGGTGGCCTCGGCGATCTACCGTCGGCCACAGCGCGGGGTTCTTCTGCTGGCCGGACTTGTTCCACTGCACGGACTTCTGGTTCTCGTTCCCCTCCCCGGGATCGTATCGGGCTGGAAGGAAGGGCTCGTCGTCTTCACGGTCCTGTGTGCGTGGCTACGCCGACCACGGCACGTCCGCGGCTCGACGCCTCGAGTGTTCATGCCGTGGTGGCCGGCCGCTGCCGTCTTCGTCGTGTTCGGCAGCGTCTCTGCGCTCACCACCTTCGGAATCGTCGGCGTGTTCGGCATCAAGGTCACCTTCTTCTACATCCTGCTGGTGGTCGTCATGTGGCTCGCGCCGTTCGACGCCGCGGACCGGGACCATCTCGTGTCGGTTCTCATGGGAATGGGCGTGTTCACGTCGGCGGTCGGCATTGCGCAGCTTCTGGCCGGACCCGCGGCGCTGGTGTCGCTGGGTTACGAATACGGCACGCAGGTCCGAACATCGGGGGGACTGCTGCGCACGTTCAGCACGTTCAACCTGCCGTTCCCCTTCGGTCTGTACGTGATGTTGGCGTTGCTGGTCGGTGGTGCGGTTGCGTTGGCCGATCCGCGCCGTCGACGAAACATGTTGTTTCTGTGGGCAAGTCCGATGATGGTGGTCGCCATGTCCAGCTCGATCGTGCGAGGAGCGATTCTCGGGCTCGCCGTCGGGGCCATCTACTTGATCGCTGTGCGTTTCCGCTACCTCGCCGCGCCGCTCGCGCTGGCGGCGCTGGCAGTCCTGGTCACGATTCCCTTCGTTCCCGGAATCACGTCGGTCTTCTTCTCGTCGAGCAGCCTGGGTCAACGCGGCGACGGCTGGGCGAACATCATCGCCAGCATTCTGGTTCATCCAGTCGGGACGGGGCTGGGATCGAGTGGGTCTGCAGCAGACCGCATTTCCACCGCCGAGGGCGTCGCGTTCACGCAATCGGGGCTCTCGACCAATTACCAGCCCGACAACTACTACGTCAAGGCGCTGCTCGAATTGGGGCCGATCGGCCTCTGGGCCGTCGTGGCGCTGTTGGTGACGTCGTTGCTGTGGTGCACCCGCCTGTCCCGGGCACTACCGGGTAGCGACGGTGCGCTCGCCCTCGGAGTCGGTGCCTCGATCGTCGCCGCGATGTTCGCCAGTCTCGTCTCCACGTATTTCGAGATCTTTCCGATCGATGTCTATTTCTGGCTCTTGTTAGGAGTGGTGGGATGCGCAGCAGCGCAATACGAATCGTTTTCGGGGCGCTCGCCCTCCGACCGGGCGGAAGCGGCGTACAGACCTACATTCGCGAACTCCTGAACGAGCTCCCGCATTGCCTACCGGGTACCGATCTCGCCGCGTGCGTGCAGCGCGACGCCGTCGGCGATCTTCCACCCTCGGTCGCGGCGATGGAGAGGCCGGTCACCAGCGGTGCGGCTCGCGCTGTGCTCGGTGCCCTCCCTGTCGGTCGTTGCGATGTGGTGCACGGCCTCGACGTCGACCTGCCGTTCCTCACCAAGGCCTTCACCGTTGCGACGGTGCACGACCTCTCGGTCATCGACATGCCGTCGGCTTCCAGTCGATTTCGCGCACTGGGTGAGCAGAGACTGGTACGGCGCGCACTGCGCCGCGCAGATCTGCTCATCGCGGTCTCTCAGTTCACCGCCGATCGAATCAAGGCGGTCAGCGGGCGCGACGCCACGGTGGTCGGCCTGGCACCCGCCGCATGGGCCTGCGTCCCCACCGAGGGCCGGGTGGACGCCGTTCGACGCAAGTACGACTTGCCGGAGCGCTTCGTCATGCAGGTCGGAACGGTGGAGCCTCGCAAGAACGTTCAGCTGGTGGCGGACGCAGCGGAGAGTCTCGGACTACCGTGCCTGTTGGCCGGGGCCGGGTCCACCGGCCCCCAAGCCCCCCGCAATTCCCAGGGGCTCGGGTACGTCGATGTCGAGGATCTGCCCGGCCTCTACGCTGCTGCGACGATCACTGCGTACGCCTCTCGATACGAGGGCTACGGGCTCCCACCCGTCGAGGCGATGGCCTCGGGCGGCGCGGTCGTCGCCAGTGCCGTCGGTGCCCTCCCCGATGTCGTCGGCGACGGTGCCGTTCTCGTCCGATCGGAGAACGTGGACGACTGGGTACAGGCGATGAAACCCATCGTTTTCGACGGGGATGCCCGCGCAGCCCTCGTCGACGCGGCAGCCGTGGCAATCCGCGAGATCAGCTGGCGTCGAACGGCCGAGCTCACCGCCGATGCATATCGAGCCGCAGGCGTGGTCTGATGGCCGAGGACCTCGCGCTCGACGGCACCGAGCAGCCCCCCGACTACCGCGCAGTCGCCGCGGATCCGAAGGCCGCGGCCAAGGCCACTATTGCGGTCCTGATCAGCCGAGTGATCATCGCAGCGCTGGGATGGGCAGGCAGCGTCGTGGTCGCGCGGTCCCTCGGACCGGACGACTGGGGCCAGTTCAGCTTCGTCTTCGCGCTGCTCGGCTTGATGTCCGTCGTCACCGATCTGGGAGTCGGACGCGTCGTGCTGGCGAAGTTGATGGACGACGATCCCGAGGAAATCGGGAGAACGGCATCGTCGTTCCTGGCTCTGCGTACCGTCCTCGGGTTGGTGGGGTACGTGCTGGCCGTCGCATACGTTCTCCTGCTGCAGTATCCGAGCGAAGTGGTTCTCGCGACGGTCGTGGGCGGACTGGTGGTCGTGTTCGCCACGCCGGGCCACGCCTTGAGCGTCCTCTTCCAGAGCCGTCACCGCCTGGTCCTCGTGGCCGTCGCCGAAAGCGCGGGCCAGGCAATCCAATTGGCCTTGACCGTGTTGGCGGCCGTGCTGGCCCCCACCCTGCTGATCTTCGTTCTCCCGGCCGTGGCCAACGAAGTGTTCAAGTTGGTGACCAAGGGCTTCGGCATCGGCAACCGTTCCATGGGCCTGCGACCGTCGCGGCACATCGAAATCCGTCGCTGGGGGCCCTACCTGAAAGAGGCCGTGCCCCTCGCGATCGGCTTCGCTCTCACCATCGCCATGCTCAAGATCGACATGTTGATGCTCAGCCTGCTCGACACGTTCGAGGCCGTGGGACTGTATTCCATCGGCTACAAATTCTCGGACATGATCGACACCTTCGTGTTGGCGGCGGTGGCACCGATCAGCACCTTGCTCGTCGCGTCGTGGCCCCACGACACCGCAGCGTTTCGAGCGCGCACACGTTCGGCTGCACTGCTGTTCGCACTGTTCGGCGCGATGGCTGTCGCGGCGTTCGTACCATCCGCCGAGCCGCTGATCGGATTGCTGTACGGCGAGAGATTCGTCGACGGAGCTCACGCGGCCCGTCTGCTCGTGATCGGCGCTGCGCTGATGTCGTTGGTGATGCTGGGCATATTTCTGCTCGCATCGGCCGGAATGCAACGCCACTACCCCGTGGTGGCGTTGGTCGGTCTTGCCCTGAACGTCGGATCGAACCTCGTTCTGATCCCGCGAATGTCGTACGACGGAGCTGCAATCTCCACGGTGGTGACGATCGGAACCACACTCGTTCTGCTGTGGATCGTGATCGCGCGGAGTATTCCGATTTCCAAACTGTTTCCGATGCAGTCGATTTCGATCGTCTTCGTGATCACGGCAGCTACGACGGTCGGCGGCTGGTTCCTGGTGCAGTACTACCCCGGCCTGTGGCTGCTCGTCTCCGCTGCGGCAGCGTTGCTGGTCGCGACCCTGCTCTGCGCGCTCGTTGCCATCGGACTCGTCGAGTCACCACTGCCGGGACCGGCAGAGAAAGGACGACACCGTGCGCGCACCGAGTGAAAACCACAGACACAACGGACACATCGCCCGATTCGGGCGGTGCCGACCGGAGTCGAAGTTCGGTTTCGCGACGTTAACACAGCAATGTGCTTGTTATTCCAATGTTGTTGAAGTTCAATTTCATTCACGTGCGGCACGGCTACGCGGACACCATCGGAGCCCGGCTATCATCGAGCCCGTCGGCTCCACGAATCGCCGAAGCGGTACATCCGCTCGCATCAACGACGGAAGGGTACGCGGTTGATGTCCGTCCACGATGCCGTACACCGGGGAGACGTGCCCCCACCCATCGACCTCGCGGGGCACATGCGTGAGCTCGGCCGGGCACTGTTGCCGGCCGTGATCGTCGCTGTGCTGGTGGGGGCGGGCGTGTTCTACCTCAGGAGCGAACTCACCGACAAGCAGTACGCTGCGTCGATCGTCGCCGAGATCGAACCCGCCCAAACTCTTGTCCCCGGTGATGCGTTCATCGAGCAGATGCGCGCACCGTTCATCGAATTGGCAACCGATCGCGGCGTGCTCGACGAAGTACTCTCACAGGTCGACGCCGGTATGGACGCAGCAGAACTCGCCTCGAGCGTGGAGCTCTCCCCCGGCACCTCGCCTGCACTGCTCACCGTGACGGTGACAACCCGATCTCCCGAACTCGCCGGGGATCTGGCCGAGGCGATGGTGTCGACCATGGCAAGCACCAGCACTGCCAATGCAATTCGCGACTCCGGCGATCGTACGGGCGATGCACAGTCTGCAGTCGACGCGCAACAGGCTCGAATCGACGCCTTGGCACCCGACGATCCGAGCCGGCCCGCGGCCGTCTCCGAGCTGGCCGATCTGCGCGCCCGCCTGAGCGAGGTTCAGGCCACCGCGGGCGGAGATCGACTCGTCGTGCTGTCGAACCCCGAGCAGAGCACCACTCCGGTATCGCCGAAACCGGTCTCGGAGGCACTCGTCGCAGCGCTCGCCGCCCTCATCGTCGCGGCCGAGCTGATCGTGTTGCTCCGAGGACGCTTCGGACGCAGGCCTTCTCGCTCCTGGGCACGTCGGGTCTCCCGCAAATACGGAGCTCACTTCGACTCGACAGCGGGTGACACGATGCCGCCGGCCGTTGCTGCGCGGATTTCTGCGCTCGAACGCGGCGATCGCCCCGCCTCCAGGGGTGCTCGACACGCTGCTCCCAAGAGCGAGAGCGTGATCGTCCTACTGGTCGGCGAGGGTGCCGTATCCGAGTCGGTCCCCGATCAGGACCGGACAACCGAACACCGCCGAGCCACCGCAGAATTCGGCGTGTCGGAGCAGTGGTGGCAACACACGGAGGTGAGCGACGTCGAGACCGTCGTGGTGCTGGTGTCGAGACGTGGACGGGACAAGAAGGCAGCAACCGCCGCGCTGCGACGGCTCGACGACTTCGACATTCCCGTGCATCTGGTTCTGCAAAGCGGCAAATCGACGCGACAGGTGGAACAGACCGCACAGACGATCGCGCCGGAAGGCCAGAGACATGCCAGCTGACAGAATTGCCGTCGTACACGAACGATTCACCGAGATAGCCGGATCCGAGCACGTCATCGAACAGCTCGCGCTGCACTGGCCCGCTGCCGAGGTGTTCGCGCCGATCTCTCGGCCGGCCGGAGTACCGCCAGGAATCATCCGTGAGCCGCACACGACCGGCCTCAATCGGGTGTACAACGCATTGGGTCAACGGTCGTACGCGCCTGTCCTTCCGATGATGCCGCTGGCCTTTCGCCGCATGCCGCTCAGCGGTTTCGATGCAGTCGTCGTGAGCCACCATGCCTTCGCTACCCAGGCCGTGTTCGCGACCGATTCCCCGGTGATCGCCTATGTTCACAGCCCCGCACGATGGGCATGGGACCCCGAACTGCGCGCGGGCGAGGGCGGCGGTCGAGCCGGAGCGGTGATACTGACGGCACTGTCGGCCGTTGCCCGTCGATGCGAGATCGCTGCCGCACCGAAACTGACCACCGTGGTTGCCAATTCGACTGCGGTTGCACGTCGCATCGAGGACTGGTGGGACCGTGACGATGCAGTGGTGGTTCATCCTCCCGTCGACACCGAAGGTTTCACACCGGATCCGTCCGTCGAGCGAGAGAACTTCTTCCTGCTCGCCGGACGCCTGGTCCCCTACAAGCGTCCGGACATCGCGGTACGCGCTGCCGCCGAGGCCGACGTTCCCCTCGTTGTGGCCGGAGACGGTCGTGCGATGAACGCCTGCCGGGAACTGGCCGGACCCAAAACGACCTTCTTGGGACGAGTTTCACACGAGAAGCTCCTCGAACTGCACCGAACGACGCGTGCCCTGCTGATGCCGGGAGTGGAGGACTTCGGCATCGTCCCCGTCGAGTCCATGGCAACCGGAACACCAGTCATCGCCTTGGGCGACGGCGGTGCCATGGACTCGGTGGTACCCGGAAAGACCGGGGTGCATGTACCCCCAGGCTCCGACGATGCGGTGATCGCCGGATTCGCCGAGGCCATGCGCTCATTCGACCCCGCAGACTACGACCGCGCCGCCATCCGTACGTGGGCGGAGGGCTTTTCACGCGCCAACTTCCGCAGTCGAATGCAGGAGGTCGTCGATGCCGTCCGCTGAGCGCAGCTACCGCTCGACCGCGCTGGATCGCGTCTTCGCCGACACCCGAATAGTCACCGCGGTCGGTCCGGTTCGTGGTCTCGATGTCGGACGCACGAGACGAACGCTCACGGCCGCCGCACAGGCCGACGCCGAGGCACACCTCGCCGTGGAACCGCGGTCGGACACTCGGCAATGGCGCTACCGCACCGACATCGCAGGTGACAACGTCACCACCGGTACCGGCCCCACCGACGACCTCGGTCGGATGCTCACCGAGATTCGATCCCGAGACGGCACGCGCAGCCCTCTCGAGGTGATCGTGTTCGACGACCATCTCGCGATCGACTACTCACATGGAATCGGAGACGGCCAGATCGGCGTGATGATGCTGGCGGCGTTCTGCGACGATGCCGACGGGATGCTCGTGCCCGGGCTCACGGCAGGATTGCCCGCGAGTTCGACGTGGAAGGCTTTGTGGCGTCACTATTCTCGGAACCCCAAGACCGTGTCGGATTTCCGGAAGCTACGCGGTCGCCACCGAGCCGAGGCCGACGGCGGGTCTGCTCCCCGCCGCCGAATCGAGAACTGGGAAACTGCGAAAGTCAGCCGCGCCGGGTACATGAGCCGAGATCGGGTGGACGAACTCAAGCAATGGACGGCCGAGTACATGCCGGGTGCGACAGCCGCGTCGATCTCGATCGCGCTGTGGAGTGCGGCTCTGCGCGCAGAGGGCGTCGACGTCGCCGAGCACATCATGGTCTTGTTCAACAGTCGACGCTACCTCGATCCGGCGCAACAGAATTCGCACGGCAACTTCGCCGTCGGCATTCCACTTCACCTCCCTGCTGGTACGACACCGGTCGCTATCGCTGGGGCAATGCGTGAGGTGATCGAATCGGGATGGCCGATAGCGGTATTGGGAATGTCGCTACTGCGCGATGCTGCGTCGCGCATTCGGTCTTCGGTTCGCCCGCAGCACACTTCGGTCGTCGAGGTTCCCGAGAAATTGCGGCTGGCCGTCAGCGATCTCGGGCGATTGCGGGTCTTCGACCACCTCGAATGGGCCGACGACGGCAGGCCGCCGCAGATGGCCGCATCACTCGAACCCGACGGCCCGGACGGCTGCACGATGCTCATCGCCGAGATCGCCGGTGGGCGAACCTACACGGCATCGTTCTGCAGCAAGATGATCGACGTCGCGGTCATGGATTCAGCGCTGCAGAGGATGTGCGAAGACCCCGTCGCTCTGCTGCACCATGCCTGAGGAGTCACGAGCTCGATCTCTCGAACCACCCTTGCCACACAGACGGGCCTCCACATGACCGACGAGTCGACCGTGCTTTTTCTCGCCCACACCGGACAGGTTTCCGGTGCCGAGAAGGTGCTGCTGAATTTGATCGACGAGGCCGAGCGCCGCGGCCACAGAACTGTGGTCGCCTGCCCCGCCGGTCCGCTGGCGCAGAGCCTGCCGAGCGGAACCCAGCACCTTCGGATCGACGAGCTCGGACTCGGGGGTGAGCACGGCGCCGCACGCGGCATCGCCGCGGTACGCCTGCTCGGCAGGTGGATCGGAGCTGCGCGCGCGGTGCGCTCCGTCGCGCGTGCGCCCGGAACCGCGACCGTCGTCAACTCGCTGTTCGCGCTTCCCGTCGCACGGTTGTGCCGGCCCACCCGCGGTGCGTCGTGGCTCGTTCACGACACCATGAACTCCCTCAAGCAGCGGGTGGTGGTTCGATTCTCCCGCCCCGCCGTTCGTGTCGCGGTGTCGGTGTCGGAAGCAACGGCCGTTCCGCTCCGCGCGGCCGGCCTTCCGGTGGTGGTGTCACACAACGGAGTGCCGTGGCCGGTGCCCCGTTTCGGCGGCGAACTCCACACCCCGCCGGTCGTCGGTATGTTGGCCCTGCTGACACCCTGGAAGGGGCACCGAGTTCTCCTCGATGCCGTCGCCACTCTTCCCGACATCCGAGTCGAGCTGGCCGGCGGAAGCTTTCCGGGCGATCGAGACTATGTGTCGGAGCTCCACGACCGTGCCGCCGGATCGGACCTCGCCGGCAGGGTGGAGTTTCTCGGGCACACCGACGCAGAGTCCGCACTGCGCAGGTGGGACGTCGTGATTTCGGCCAGTACGTCTCCGGAGGCCGGCCCGCTGTCGGTACTCGAAGCAATGTCGCACGGGCTGCCGGTGATCGGAACGGATCACGGCGGTACCCACGAATTCCTCTCCGACGGTGCGGGGATACTGGTCGAACCAGGTGACTCCGCAGCGCTGGCCGAGGCGATCTCGACCGTCATCGGTGACGCGGATCGACGGCGCCGACTCGGTGACAGTGCGCGCTACCGCGTGGCCAGTCGCCACGACATCGGCGAAACGCTTCCCGAACTGTTACACCGGCTGATCGGCTGAACGCCGCTTCGATCGCTGGACGCATCAGCTGGTGAAGTGCAGAAACATGATCCTCGTCACGGTCGCGTGTGATTGAATCCTGAAGCGGTCGACGGAAGGGGACACACGTGACACGCGCTTCGTACCGGCCGAACGAGCACTATCACTGGGGTGTCGGAGTGATGGCCTCCCTCGCGCTGACCACGGGGGTCAAACGCGTTGTCTCGGCTGCCAGTCTGGCCATGGCCGTCGTGGTGACCCTCGAGATGGCATTCGGTTACGGCGCCACCACCGCGATCCCGTCGATTGTGCAGTGGACGTGCATGATCGCCGCGTACATCATGGGCGCATTCTGGTGGTTCGGTCCATGGCCGACGCTCCGGCAGGCCTTCGCGTTCGTCGTCATCGCCGACATCGCAATTTTCGGGGCCACCATCACCGCGGACTTCGAGCCCGAGGTAACACTCGGCAAGTGCACGTTTCTGATACCTCTGGGCATGCTGGCCGGTTTCCTCTTCGACAAGTGGAGGCTGGCCGCACACATAGCACTGTGCGTGCTGGGTACCTCCATCGTCGCGGTGTACATCGTGGTGGACAGAGGTGTTGACACGTTCGTCGCTGTCGTCCTGTGGGCACCGATCGTGGTGACTCTCACCGGCTTCGTGCTGATCTTGCAGATGACGAGCCAGTCCATGCGACTCGAGTTCGAGTAACCGCCATGCACACATTCCCCCTCCCCCACACCGGGACAGACGTCTCGAGCATCGTGCTGGGGTTCATGCGCATCACCGATCTGGACGACGATCGGATCAGGAGACTGGTGGACACAGCCCTCGACGTGGGCGTCACTGTGTTCGACCATGCGGATATCTACGGCGGAGCCCCGCACACGTGCGAGAAGCGATTCGGCGATGCGGTGACTCTGACCCCGTCGCAGCGTGAGCGCATCAGCATTCAGAGCAAGGTCGGTATCCGCGACGGCTGGTTCGACTTCTCCGAAGAACACATCGTCACCACGGTCGAGGCGTCACTCGCGGCCCTCGGTGTCGATCACCTGGACACACTTCTGCTGCACCGACCGGACACCCTCGTCGAGCCGGAGGAGGTCGCAGCAGCGTTCGATCACCTGCACGCGTCGGGCAAGGTCCTGGGCTTCGGCGTCTCCAATCACACACCCGGCCAGATCGAGTTGCTGAAAACCGCTGTGAAACAACCTATTCTGTTCGATCAAGTGCAGCTGAGCATTGTGCACTCGCCTTTGATCGCGGCAGGCCTGACCGCCAACATGGGCACCGAGGATCAGTCGGTCGACCGCGACAACGGTTTGCTGGACTACGCGAGAACGCGCAACATCACCCTGCAGGCGTGGTCACCGTTCCAGAGCGGGACGTCCTCCGGTGTGTTCGTGGGCGACCGGCAGAACTATCCCGAACTCAACGACGCGCTGGACGTGATCGCCGAGATGCACGGCTCGACCCCGTCGGCGGTGGCAACGGCCTGGATCACCAGGCACCCGGCGAACATCCAGGTGGTGCTCGGCACCACGAATCCCGATCGGGTGGTCGAGGCCGCCAGCGGGTCGGATATCCGTCTGACCAGGCAGGAGTGGTACCGACTGTTCCGTAGTGCAGGCCACACGCTGCCCTGAGGGACACTCAGCCGCGTCACATCTGCCGTTACCTCATCGTTACCGACTCGCTATCGCTCCGTGATGGTGAGTCTTCGATACGGTGACGTTGCGCTGTCAGGATTACCGCACGGCATGCATCGGAACCTGTAGCCCTCGGGTTTCACCCAGCGCGTGTCGGTCGCTAGGCCATCCGAACTGAGAGGTTCGCACCGTGACTGTCACCGACCACTCCGATTCTCGCCTCGCACCCGTCGAGCGCGGCAATGCTCACTACTCCATCGGCACCGAGCTCTACTCGCCCCGCCTGACCGTCGTCCGCGCGACGGGCGATCTCGACCTGCGGGCTCGTACCGATCTGGCACAGGCGCTCGACGCGGCCTTGCGCGGTGAAACTGTTGTGCTGCTGGACTTGTCGGCGGTCACGTTCATGTATTCGGGGTCGGCATGCGCGATCCTCGACGCAGCCTCGCGCTGTGCAGGCCGGCTCGAGGTCTTCGCTCCGACGCGGCCGGCGCGCGTCGTTCTCGACGCGTTGGGCGTGGCGGTTGGGGCGGATCCACGCGCTGCATGATCGGTGAAGGTTTGCGGTCCGTCCGATTCGGCAAACCCCAGTAGGACAGCGACTCCGGACGGCACGTCCGCCGTGAGTCGTCTCCACTGAACCGAAGCGGCTCGTTCGACTTGCCGCGTGGAGCATTTCACGCACACCGAGGCAAGGATCGACAATGTCCGACCAGTTCAGCAAATCCGACCCGACCACCGCATTTCCGTTGCCCGACCGGGCCGAGCAGGGGCGCCTCGAGCACCCGGGACTGACCCGCGACATGGTCTCCACTCCCGATCACGGCGAGAATTCCTACCGTGGATCGGATCGACTGCACGGCCGCAAAGCACTGATCACCGGCGGCGACTCGGGTATCGGCCGTGCTGTTGCACTTGCATTCGCACGCGAAGGTGCCGACGTCGTCATCGCACACCTCGAATCCGAAGGTCCGGACGCGCAGACCACTGTCGACCTCATCGAAGGAGCGGGGCGCGCCGGTAGAGCCATTGCCTGCGATCTCACCGACGAGTCCCAGTGCGTGCAACTGGTCGACACCGCCTCCGAGGTCCTCGGCGGGCTCGACATCGTCGTCAACAATGCCGCTTTCCAGATGGCCCAGATGGGCGGGATCGCCGATATCACCACCGAGCAGTTCGATCGGGTGCTCAAGACCAACCTGTACGCCTTGTTCTGGATCTCGAAACGCGCAGCCGAAATCATGGACGCAGGATCGACGATCATCAACACCACCTCGATTCAGGCGTCTAATCCTTCTCCGGAATTGATGGATTACGCCACGACCAAGGCCGGCATCGTGGCCTTCACCAAAGGCCTCGCCGGCGATCTCGCAGAGCGCGGCATTCGCGTCAATGCCGTTGCGCCTGGCCCGATCTGGACACCACTGATCCCGGCCACGATGCCGGCGGAGAAGTACGAGAAGTTCGGCGAGACCGTCCCGTTGGGGCGGCCGGGTCAACCCGCAGAGCTGGCACCGGCATATGTCTTCCTGGCATCGAACGAGTCGAGCTACATCACCGGCGAGACCATCGCCGTCACCGGCGGAACGCCCTTCAACTGACTTCGTCGGCGTCCTTGGATTCACGCCACGCCAGAAGCACACCGCTCCCCTCGGGGCGTCGCCACGGCAGGAACAGCGCAACAGCGATCGCGCACGTCATGGCAGCCGCGACGGTGACAAACGAAGCGAGCTGGAAGCCCTCCAACGAGGCCGCCTTCATCGCGTGGATCAGGTCGGCTTTCTGCGTCGCAAAGATCGGGTTGGTGGGCGCTTTCACGATCTCGATGACGCTGACGACGGTTTCACGCGCGAACGCTTTTTGGTACGGCTCCATGATCGCGTCGGGAATCGCGTCGATCTTCGGACTCACCTGTGCGGTGTAGATCGATGCGACGATCGATCCGAGAACGGCAACTCCGAGCGTTCCGCCGACCTCCCGGGTGGTGTCGTTCACCGCGGAGCCCGCACCTGCTTCGTCGAGCGTCACCGAGGACATGATCGACTCGGTGGCAGGGCCCTGCACGATCGCCAGGCCGAGGCCCATCAGAATCATCGAGACCAGAACCGGCCCCAGATAGGGTGTTTCGACCTTCACCTGACCTGCGATGTACATGCCGATGCTCATCACCACCAAACCGAAAACGATCACGGCCGTGGTTCCGATGCGTTGCGCGACGATCGTCGCCAGCGGCGCACCTACTGCGATGGACAGTGCGAAGGGCAGCGAGTGAACGCCGAATTGCAGTGGGGTCAACTCCATCACACCCTGGAAGTACTGGGTGATCATGAACAGGAATCCGAACATACTGAAGTACGCCACGGCAATGGCCAAGGCGGGCAGTGAGAATCGTCGGTTTCGAAACAGGTTCAGGTCCAGTACCGGAGACGGTGTTCGCAGCTCCCACCAGACGAAAGCGACGATGGCCGCCGATCCTGCCGCGTACGCTCCGATGCTCTGTACGGACATCCAACCGTTGTGTGGCGCTTCGATGATCGCCCAGACCAATACGGTGATGCCGACCAAGGACAGCGCGATACCCAGGGGGTCGTACCTGCCGACGTGCTCTGCTTTCGACTCCGGTATGCAGGCCAGCGCGGCCACCAGAACGAGCAGTGCCACTGGAACATTGATCCAGAACACCGAGTGCCACGAGAAATGCTCGAGGAGGAATCCACCGGCCGTCGGGCCGATCGCGATGGCGAACCCGGCCATGGCGGTCCAGGCCGCGATGGCCAGCGCTCGTTCCTTGGCGTCGGTGAAGATGTTGATGATCAGGGCGAGGGTCGCCGGAAACACTGCGGCCGCACACACTCCCATCGCCGCTCGGGCCGCGATCACCTGTCCCAGATCGGCGGCGACAGCGCCGCCGACCGACATCACCGCGATACCCGCCAGTCCGAAAATCATGACCTTCTTACGGCCGTAGCGATCGCCGAGGTGACCGAAGGCCAACAGCAGTCCCGCGAACGTCAACGTGTAGGCATCGACCACCCACTGCAATCCGCTCATGTCGGCACGCAACTGCAGTCCCATCGAGGGCAACGCGACGTTGACGACGGTGTTGTCCAACACGACGAGCAGCTCGGCTGCGCAGATCACGATCAGCGCGAGATATCGCCGACGGAAATGCGGGACGGGTTCTGTGTGACGGGTGGTGGTGGGTAGCGACATGAGAATCCCTTCGACTATGACGATCGGCATAGTTCCTGAAGGGAAGTTAGCTGTAACTGCTAGTTATAGCAACATCTGCCGCCCCATCCCGTTCGGCGTCAGCGGCCGGCCGAGGCCTCCAGTACCGCCTCGAGCAGGGTCGACAACTCCCCCTCGGTCCGATCCAGAGCCGTAGTGGAGCGCTGCGCCTTGGCCATGATCAGCGCACCTTCGATGGCGGCAATCGCGAAAGTCGCCAACGCGTACGACCGCTCGCGAGTCAATCCGCGCTGCCACAGCGACGCCGCTATCACGTCCTCCCAGGACGAGAAGGACTCACCTGCCGCGGCCACCGCCTGCGGTGCATGCAGCACCTCGAGCGCGGCAGGCGCGACAGGACAACCCGCCACGAAATCCGTGGCCAGCAGTTCGCTGCGGAATCCCTCAAGAATGGCCCGCACGGTCGCAGACGGACCGGCCGAGGCCAGGCCGGCCGAAATCATGGCACTCATCGCGGCACCCGCAGTACGGGTCGCCTCCTCCACCAACTGAGTTTTGCCGCGGGGGAAATGGTGATAGATCGAACCGCGCGGTGCGCCCGCGTGATCGATGACGTCGGCCAGCGACGTGGCTTCCACTCCGCGTCGACGGAACAGGTGCGCGGCGCTGCGCAACATGTCGTCGCGCGCACTGCTTCGATTCGCCATCCGAACCCCTCCCGTGGACGCCACAATGATTGACGTGACGACTCGTTACATCTACAGTCCCTCTGTAGCTATGTTGACCATCATAGCTGGAGCCGCAGTCCAGGAACCGGAGCAACGCCATGTCCCCTGACACCGACGTGATCGACCTGAGCAGCCCGCTCACCCTCGCCTGCGGGCAGATCTTGCCGAATCGTGTGATGAAGGCAGCTCTCAGCGAAGGACTGTCCACCGCCGAGCACGGCCCGGACTCCCGCCTCGAGACGCTGTACCGCCAGTGGGGCGCTGGCGGCTACGGACTGGTGGTGACAGGGAACGTGATGGTCGACCGGTCCCATCTGGGCGAACCGGGCAATGTCGTCATCGAGGACGACCGCGACCGCGATGCGCTGGCTCGTTGGGCGAAAGCGACGTCCGACGGCGGTGCCCCCATCTGGATGCAGCTCAATCACCCCGGTCGACAAGCCAATCCGCTCGTCACCCGCACCAAGCCCGTTGCACCGTCCGCCATCGCACCCAACATCCCTGGAATTCCAGCACCTCGAGCGTTGAGCGAGAACGAGATTCACGACATCATCGGCCGATTCGCCACCGCAGCGGCCGTGGCCGAGACGGCCGGTTTCGACGGCGTCCAGATCCACGGGGCGCACGGCTACCTGGTGTCGCAGTTCCTGTCGCCGCTGTCCAATCGGCGCGACGACGCCTGGGGCGGCGACCTCGACGGACGGATGCGATTCGTACTCGAAGTCGTCCGTGCCATCAGGTCAGCGGTGTCTCCGAGTTTCGCAGTAGGAATAAAACTGAATTCGGCGGATTTCCAACGCGGCGGGTTCAGCGAGGAGGAATCACGCATCACCGTCGAGCATCTGGTTCGGGAATCGATCGATCTGATCGAAATCAGCGGTGGCAGTTACGAATCACCCGCGATGATGGGCACCGCAAGCACCCGCGATCGCGAGGCGTACTTCCTGGAGTACGCACGGACGGTACGCGACGCGGCCGGAACCGTGCCACTGGCGGTCACCGGCGGCTTCCGCACCCGCTCGGTGATGAACGCGGCAGTGCAATCGGGTGAGTGCGACATGGTGGGCCTCGGCCGTCCGACCGCCCTCGCCCCGGCCGTGGCGAACTCTCTGGTCGACGGCACTCTGGATCGGGTCGAATCGCCGCGTGTGGCTCTGCGCGTGCCGTCGAAATCCAGTGCGTTCAAGCAGATCAACGGCGCTCTCGATCTGCAGTGGCACACCGACCAGTTGCAACTCATCGGCGCTGGGCGGCAACCGAATTCGAGCCGTCCGGCGTGGAAGACTGCGGCCACGATGATGCAGCGCAACGGCTGGGACGCGTTCCGCAACCGCCGAGGATCGGCTCGGGTGGACACATCTGCCGCCGTGACGAAGTTTCGCCGCGAGCGCTGGATCGGCAAGCACATCGCGAATCCGGTCGTCAACGGACTCAAGTCGATCGGCGTCCGAACCTCCCTGGTCACCGATATCGAGACCGTCGGCCGTAAGTCCGGTCTGCGCAGGCAGGTACCGGTGTCGGCAGTGTTCGACGACACCGGAGCCTGGCTGATCTCCCAGCACGGAACACGATCCGGCTGGGGAGCCAACATCACCGACGAGCCCGGAATCCGAATCCGAGTGGGCAGCCGATGGCGCACCGGCACAGCAACGTTCGTACCCGACGACGACGTCGCCCGCCGTGCGCGATCCTTCTCCGTCAATCCCGTGCTCGGACGCCTCATCGGCGCAGGCTTCCGTGCGTTGCAGACCGACCCGGTGTCGGTGCGAGTCGAGTACGACGATTGACCGACTCTTCACCATTGACTTAGGTTTGGTTTACTTAAGTTGTGAAGACACTCCCCCGCTTGCACGTCGTCCTCGGCGCCGTCCTTGTTGCATCCCTGCTCTCGTCCTGCGGTGTCGACACCGAACCGGCGACGTCGGACTCGGCGACCCATTCGGTCACCACGCAGTTCGGCACCGTCGAGGTACCGGATCGAATCGAGTCGGTCGTCGTGATCGACGGACGACGCGACCTGGACATCGCCCTGGCGTTCGACCTGCCCATTGTCGGGATGCCGGTGGAAACCGAGGCTCCGCCGGAAATTCCCGGCCCGCTGACCGAGCCCACCAGGATGCTGCTCGCAGACGGAGTGCCCGAGCTGTATCCGCGAAACACCGTCGACCTCGAAGCCGTCGCACGCGTCGATCCCGACCTGATCATCGGCCGCGACGAGGTGATCGAAGAGATCTACGACCAGTTGAGTGCGATCGCGCCGGTGTTGCCGGTGGGCTCCACCGGAACCGGAGTCAGCTGGCAGCAGGACGTGACAACGATCGGCGCGGCACTGAATCTGCAGGACCGAGCCAGAGCAGTTGTCGACGAATACACCACTCGCGTAGACGAACTCACGACGCAGTACGCCGATGCCATCGCCGACACCACCGTCCTGCCGATCAGTACATCGGAGGAAGGTGGGATCTCGATAGGACGTGACCGGGTGACGTCCATCGCGCTAGAGGATGTGGGAGCCCGCTTCGGCTCCGCATGGAGCGCAGCCACTCCGGAGATCGAGTACGGACCGGAGAACGTCACCGCCGCATCCGACGCAGTGGCAATGATTGCCGCCATCACGTCCGAAGAGGACCTGCAGGCGATGAACGCCAACCCGCTCTGGACCGGATTGCCGGCGGTGCGCAGCGACCGCATCGTCCGGACGGACAAGTTCACCAACGACGGGGGTCCGCTGACCGCACTGTGGACCCTCGGCTTGGTCGAGAGGCTCTACGACCGGAGTTGATCGACGGCGCCGTCCGACACCCGTCGGACGGCACCGCCTGCACTTCCTCCATACGACAAGTGACACAGGACACAATTGTGCCGACTATGGGTTCATGACCAATTTCCCCACACTCGACCCCGAACTCGCCGCTGCCGTCACGATGCTTCCGAGTGTCGACTTCGGTGACCTCCCCGCCGCACGATCGACGTTCACCGCACTTGTCGACGCCATGCTCGCCGACCTCTCGATGGACGGAGTCTCACTGCGCGAGATCACCGTTCCGGGGACGCAAAGCGCGCCGGACGTCACCGTGCGCTTCTTCGCACCGGAGCACTCCGACGGACCGTTGCCCGTGCTGGTGTGGATCCACGGAGGCGGATTCGCCATCGGGACAGCCGCCTCCAGCGATCCCTACTGCGTGGATGTCGTCCGTGAACTCGGTTTCGCAGTGGCCAACGTCGAGTACCGGCTCGCCCCCGAGACGCCGTTTCCCGGGCCGCTCGACGATTGCTACGCGGCGCTGGCGTACATCCATTCGCACGCGGACGAATTGGGAATCGACCCGGACAGAATCGCGGTGGGCGGCCAGAGCGCCGGTGGAGGCCTGGCGGCAGGAACGGTTCTACGGGCGCGCGACGAAGGCGTCGTGCCGGTGGCGTTCCAATTGCTCGAGATTCCCGAACTCGACGACCGCCTCACCACCGTGTCGATGACCGAGTTCGTGGACACACCGATGTGGCACCGGCCCAACGCGATTCTGTCGTGGCAGTACTACCTCGGCGACTCGTACGGCGGTCCGGACGACCCGAACGTCTCGATCTACGCCGCTCCCGCCCGCGCCACCGATCTCGCCGGTCTACCACCGACGTACGTCTCGACCATGGAGCTCGATCCGCTTCGTGACGAGGGAATCGACTACGCGGTGCGGTTGCTGCAGGCGGGTGTGAGCGTCGAATTGCATTCGTTCCCCGGCACTTTCCACGGATCCGCGCTACTGGCGACGGCAGAGGTGAGCAAGCGCGGACACGCGGAGGCGTTGGACGCCCTGCGTAGGGGCTTGCGCCTTCGCGTACCCGCCTCGTAGCGTCGCTTCATGCAAGGACTGATGTACCGGCTCGCGGAGCTCGACGCCGACTCCGCGGGCCTGGTGCGCGTGATCGACTATTTCGACGCACTGATCAGGCACGGTGCCGACACCACGGCGATGCTGCGCGCCAGCGCTGCTCTGGCCGACTGCGTCGTCGGAATAGACGTCGTCGGCACGTCCGGCGGACACCGCCGGCATGCGCGCTGCGATCCGAAAGGCCGCTGGCTGACTCAGGCTGCGGGTGAGCGGACGGCAATCAAGGACGTCGTCGTCGACGACGTCGTGATCGGCTCGGTGTGGATCGAGCGCGCAGGCCCCGCGCTCGCTCTCGACGACATGCTCGTCGATCGAATGGCTCTGACCGCATCCGTCATTCTGGTACCGCGGCACATTCCGTCCGCTGCCGAACACACCCGAGCAGTGTTGTTTCCTGTCGACGACATCGCTCTGCTCAGCTCGCTGACCGCCCTGCACATCGAACCTGCCGCGCGAGTGAGAGTTGCCATGGCAGCCGCGGACTCGCCGCCGGGGCCTGCCTGGCCGACGGCCGGTCGGTCGGTGCCGATCACGGTCGACGACCACGTCCTGTACCTGCTGACGGACGAACCGCCCGGACCGTCGGTCGGCCGCTGCCATCTGGGTGTGTCCCTTGCCCTGCGCGCCGACGAGCTCCACCGACACCTCGGAAATGCTCGGTTCGCCTTGGCGCAGGCAAGTGAGCACTTACCTGTCGTGATCGCCGATCGTCTCGGCGCACTGAACCTGCTGGACAGGGGAAGTACGTTGGCAATCAGCGACGTTCCCGACCTGGTGCGCGCGAACGAACTGAGCGCCACGCCTCACGGCCGGCAGTTGCTGGGCACGCTGCGCGCGTACCTGGGATCCGGAAGTCTTCGGGCGACCGCAGACCGAACGCATCTGCACCACAGCAGCGTTGCGCACCGACTCGCGAAGGTCTCCGAAGCGGTGGGGTACCCGGTCGATTCGGTCGAGCACCGCGCCCGTGCGACCGCAATGATGCTGGTGCTCGACGGTAGCGACACCGGAGTCGCATAATCACTCGATGAAACCGACACCCACGGGCACACTGCGCAGCACCGACACCGGCTTCGCTCTCGAACTGACCAGGACGATTGCCGCTTCGCGCGAGGACGTCTGGGCCAGCCTCACCGAATCGCCGCGAACGGCACTGTGGTTCGGGCCGTGGGAACGCATCTTGGAGAACACCGTTCGTGTCGTGATGCGGTTCGAGGAGGGCCAGCCGGCATCGGATATGGCCATAGAAGCGTGCGAGCCACCGAGCCGGCTGGCCGTGCGAACGATCGACGACATGCAGTGGCCGATCGAGGTTCGCCTCGACGAGAAAGACGGCTCGACTGTCGTCGTTCTCGTGCACAGTTGCGAGCGCACCGACGGTCTGGGAGACATCGGCCCAGGCTGGGAGTACTACCTGGACATGCTCATCGCATCCAGGGAGGGCACCCCGCTGCCGAGTTTCGACGACTACTACCCGTCGCAGCAGGAGTACTACGCATCGCTTCGCCCGCAGTGAATCAGTGACTACGTAGCGCGTCGATCAGCTCTTCCTTGTTCAGTTTCGAATAGCCTTCGAGGCCGAGTTCCCTGGCCCGGTCGGTCAATTCATCGACCGTCCAGTCCTCGTAGGATCCGGATTCTCCGCCCTTCTTGCCGACTTGGTCTCGACCCTTCTTCGCTGCGGCATTCGAGATGCGGGCGGCTTTCTCCTTGGAATTGCCGTCCTCGCGCAGTTTCTCGTACAGATCCTGGTCTTTGAGCTGTGGTTGATCGTCGTTGGTCGGCATGCCGGCCCTCCGTTCCGTCGATAGTGCTCGTACAGCTACCCGCTGTGCCCTCGGGCAAACACGGGCGCTTCCCCGCGTTGTGAGCTAGAACAACAGAAAATGGGTACGTTCGGGATATGCCATATCTGGAACGGTTCGATGACGTATTCGTGCTCAACCTCGGTAGTCGGGGTACGGACGATACCGAGAACCGCATCAGCCCGAACTGGGTTGCCGAGATCAACGCACTTCTGGACGAGGTCGAGGCCGGATCCGGCCCTGCTGCGCTGGTCACGACGGCCACAGGGAAGTTCTTCTCCACGGGAGTCGATCTGTCGTGGGGCGCCGAGAACCTCGACCAGATAAACCGATTCATCGGGACGGTGCAGGAGATGTTGGTCCGCTTCCTGACATTTCCGATGCAGACCGTCGCTGCTATGCAGGGACACACGTACGGTGGTGCCGCGTTCTTCGTGATGGCGCACGATTACCGAATCATGCGATCCGATCGCGGATTTCTCTGCTTCCCCGGTGTGAACATCGGCGCAACGTACAGCCCGGGAACCGTCGACATGGTGCGAGCGAGGTTGGCTCCACATGCGTTTCACGAGGCTCTGACGACCGGCCGCCGGTACGGCGGTGACCACGCGATGGCGCTCGGCCTGGTCGACGCGGTCTCGACGCAGGAGCATTTGCGCCAGGACGCCATCGCCCGCGCAGCCGAGTTGGCCGGCACCCGCGGTGAGGTGCTGGGCGAGATCAAACGCACCATGTACGCCGCTGAGATCCGTTCCCTGCTGACACCTGTCGCAGGCGTCGACGAAATGGAATGGGTCTCGAACTAGGCGTCGCTGTCAGTGCACCACCAGGACCGGGCATTCGGCATGATGCACCAAGTTCTGGCTCACCGATCCCAATATCGCTGCGGTGAAACGATTTCGGCCGCGGCTGCCCACTACCAACACCTGGGACGTGGCGGAGATCGACCGAAGCTCGTGTGCCGCCGAAGCACCGACGGACACTGCCCGAACCGGCACCGACGGATATTTGTCCCCATAGGTATCGACGTTGGCCTGTAACCACTTTCGCTCCGCTTCACGAAGGTGCTGCCAGTCGACCGAGGTGCCGTAGTCGAGTTGGTCGGTTTCGTGCACAGCGCCGACGTGGACGGCGAGCAGCTCTGCACCCAGGATGCTCGCCAGCTCGAATGCCGCCGACAGTGCGCGCTTCGACGGCTCGGATCCATCGACCCCCACCGCTACCGGCCCCGGCTCGGATCCGTGGTCGCCACGCTCGTGCCAGACCAGCACCGGGCAGGTCGCGGCGTTGACGATTGCCGTCGTCGAGTACCCGAAGACGATGTCGCGCACAGGACCCGACTCGCACGCGCCCACGACGAGCATCGCCGCATCCGCGGAGAGTGCCTTCGCCATACGTGCTGCCGACAGCTCGGATACCTCCGATTCCACCGTCACCTGGGGATCGACTCCGTGCACTACGTCGACGGCGCGGGCGAGTACGCCTTCACTCTCCTGCCGCAGCCGCGTCGGAAAGTCGGTGGGGTTCAGCTCGGCGGCGACAGCCGCACTCCACTCGTCTTTCGGTGCGCCGTGGACGAGGTGCACCGGTGTCGATGCCGCCCCAGCAAAATGCGCTGCCCATTCGGCCACCCCCTTGTCCGTAGGCGAGCCGTCGACCACGACCGCGAGCGGTCCGTCGAATGTGGTTGCCGCGATCGTGTGGTCCATCGTTCCTCCGTTGGCCGAAGACGGTTTCTACGTCGTCTCCTACGATCGCTGACCGCATCGACGCGCCACTAGGGCATTTGGCCACCGGTGTGACGGGTATTTCGGGTCGGAACGGCTATGCCCGAGCAACCAGGGGTGCCACTTCGGTGCCGAGTAGCTCGATGCCGCGCAGCAGGTCGCTGTGCGCCAGCCGCGGGTTGGTCATCTGCAACGACAGCCGGTCCACACCGCCCAGTTGTTCACTCACTCGCAGGATCTTGTCGGCCACCGTCTTCGGATCTCCCATGAAGAACGCACCGTTGGGACCGGAGGTGGCGTCGAACTGCTGCCGGCTGGGCCGGGCGAATCCACGCTCCCGAGAGATCTTGGTGAACATCTCGTTCCAGCCGGGGTAGATGGTGTCTGCAGCGGCCGTCGTGGTCTCGGCGACGAAGCCGAACACGTGCAGGCCCACCTTCAGCTGCTCCGGCGGATGGCCCGCCTGCGCTCCCGCGCGACGGTACAGATCGACGAGCGGGGCGAACTGTCGTGGTTCTCCGCCGATGATGGCAATCATCAGAGGGAGCCCCAGAAGCCCTGCGCGAGCGAAGGATTCGGGTGTTCCACCGACGCCGACCCAGATCGGCAACGGATCCTGCAGCGGACGTGGGTAGATGCCCTGACGGTTCAGTGCCGGGCGGTGCCGACCGGACCAGGTGACCTCGACGTTGTCCCGGATCTGCAGCAGGAGGTCGAGCTTCTCGGCGAAGAGCGAGTCGTAATCGGCCAGGTCGAGGCCGAACAGCGGGAACGACTCGGTGAAGGACCCGCGTCCCACGACCAGATCGATGCGTCCCTTGGAGATCAGATCGAGGGTGGCGAACTCCTGGAACACCCGTACCGGATCGTCTGCGCTGAGCACCTTGACTGCGCTGCCGAGTCGGATGTTCTCGGTACGCGCGGCTGCCGCGGCGAGAATGATCGACGGAGCCGAGTCGTAGTACTCGCTGCGGTGATGCTCGCCGATTCCGAACGAGTAGAGCCCGACCTGATCCGCGAGGGCGATCTCTTCCAGCAGGTGACCCATTCGCTCCTCGGGAGCGATCACCCGGCCGTCGGTCGGATCGGTCACGGAAGAGACGAAGCTGTCTACGCCCAGGTGCATGGTGGGACCTTTCGATTCGGGTTGGTCGATTCCATCAGCATCGGTGAAGATTCAATTATTCCGATGGGGGGGCCGAGCGAGCGACTACTCTCCCCATCGTTTCAGCTCGTCCGCCGCGTAGTACATCTGCTGAGACGCACCGAAACGAACCAGCAACTGCTGCTTCTCCTCGTAGAACCAGACCACGGTTCCATACATACCTGTCATGGGCCCGCTCACCGGTGTGACTCCGTCGCCTACCTCGAATCCGTCCATCCTTGCACGGTACCGATCGAGGGTGCCGAAATCGGACACCCACCGTTCGGCTTATCGCTGTCCGCGCTTGCGTGCGCGCCGTTCGTCGAGTTTCCGCTTTCCGTAACCCCACGTGATGCGGCCCAGACCCTCGAAGAGTCGGCTGGAAATGCTCCTGCGGCTACTCATGCGGTGACCCCATTCTCAGTGCTGTTCATATCGGCCTGATCCTTTCTCTGATGCAGCAGGGCTTTCGGTACGACGATGTACCTGTTGGCTGCGCATTGTGAGTCGAATCGAGGAGGAGCAAACGCACATCGGTCGCGGGTGATCTATGTCACTACTCAGCTGCTGCGCATGGAGTCACGCCCGTGCGACAAGTCGATCCATCCACCCGACCACCTCGGGGTAGGCAGCGACATTCGTGGCCGTGTGGTCGATCTCGGGAACGAGCTCGGTTCCGAAATCGAACTCGCGGACGGTGATGTCCACGGCACCTGCAGCACGCCAACGCTGCTCGAGGAGCCGGCTCTGCTCGATCTCGACGGAGGTGTCGTGGACGCCGTGCACGATCATCACGGGTGCGATGGGCGCGGTGAACCCGATGGTGTTCTCCTCCGCAAGAGGACCCAGCACGGGCCCGGTCATGAGTGTGCTCAGGGACGAGCCATCGGCAGTCAGGTCCTCGGACCGCAGTGATCCGTACGCGAGTGCGTCGGTCGTGCAGAAGTCCTGTGCCGCATCGAGAGCCGCCCGTCCGCGATCGTTGAAGAGCGCGCGGATCCGGTCGGCCCGCTCGGGGTGCGCGCCGATCAGACCGTCGATCGTGTACAGCATCGTCGCGGCCCATGCGGAGCCGTCCTGGCCGTCGACGCGGACCACCGGATCGGCCGGCGCGGCACCGACGAAGGCCCCGACCACGGACAGGTCGGGCGCGTAGGTGGACGCGAGCTCTGCGGCAGCGGCCGACGCGACGCCGCCCGCCGAGTATCCGTAGAGCACGACGGGCGCGTCGGTCTCCCGTGCCGCCGCCCGTGCCGCGTCCAGCACGGCACGGGCACTGGCGGTCCGCCCCAGAAACTCGTATTCGCCAGGGGTTCCCAGCCCTTGATAGTCCGTCGTGACCACCTGGTACCCCTGGGCCAGTAGTGGCAGCAATGCCGGCATCGTGGTTGCCAGTCCTTGCTGGGACGAACCCGAGCAGCGGTCGGCCACCCCGTAACTGCCTGGCGCGTAAGCGATCACGGGCCGCGGTCCGAGGCCTGGCCACGCACGGATCGGTGTGACCAGCAGCCCCGACACCGCCACCGCACGATCACGAGGATCGGCCGATCGGTACAGGATGCGCTCGGTGTGCGATCCCAGAACGTCGAGTTGCGGCACGGGTTCTCGGCGCACGATGGACCCGGGGGCGTATGCCTCCAGGTCCGCGACGGGAGCACCGTAGAAGTCGGCAGCGACGGGAGCCGCCGAGACGGGTGCGGCCGACGTGACGAGCGCCCCGGCAAGGGCGAACGAAGCGAAGGTGACCCGTGGGAGTTTCATCTCGCGAGCAAGTATGCGGCCCGGAACGAGGATCCGCAGTCTGTGTCCGTGGATGTGCAACACCGACGTCGTGGTCGGAGTACCACTGCAAAAAATGCCCTTGCCGGTGTTTCCACTGGCAAGGGCATTCGTTGTGCGCCATCAGGGATTCGAACCCCGGACCCGCTGTACGAAAGATAACAATTCACGTGGATGCACTCGCGTCCATCACCGGCCCGTTGAGCTGGGTGTTCGGCGAATCGAATGACCATCAGTGTCCGCGTGAATCCACCCGGGTGCGCCCCAAAGTGATGAGTAAAAGATGACCTCCGCCGACCTGCTCCCAGTCCATCGACGTCCCGCATAGTCCCCCATCGTCGAAACGGGCCGCCATGGACACTCGACTCCACCACCGTGCAAAGTGATGAGCTCCCTCGAATGCTTGGAACCCAGCATCGGGACAAGGATACGATGCGGACACGCCGGAGCGAGGGGAACTTGCCCGTGCAGTGGGACTGGGATCCGTAGCCACCAATGCCGATGACCGACGTTCACGAAATATCACGGCCAAGAAGGTATGCCGGATCGCTGTCGACACTCCTCGCGAAGTGACTAGCCGATGGTCAAGATCGCGGCCTTGTGCGCGGACCATGTCAGCCGAGGGAAAGGTGGACTGAAAATCGAACTCGCCACCGAACCCGGGCACGTATCCCAGCCCGTCGGCCCAGCTCTTAGTGCAACACATACCCCTCGCACCAACGCCTACCTGACCCGAATAAGAGGTTTGACAGGATGCCCCCCGGTTACCGCTGCTGGCTGGAGGTTTCTCCGCATGGACTTGAGGTGCCCGACTCCTCGGCTGGACCTGCGAGCAACGCAAGAACCAGGAGAGCGCCGCCGACCAGGGCGAGTGGACCATAGAAGTAGAGGATTGACCAGGTTGTGTACCAGCTCGGCTGCCAAGTCGAAGAGGATCCAGACGTATTGGCCAACCCCTTGAGCGACAGCGGAACCACAGAGTTGTCGTCGGCAACCTGGTCGTAGACACTGCGCGCGCGACGCTCGTTGCCGAGATACCTGACATCAAGGGCAGCAAAAGCAGCGAGTATTACGATGCCGAGGGCGATGAGCGGCCAACTGTGACGAACCAAAGCGACACCGAACGCCGCGCCAGCTAGCGTGATCGACCAGCCCTTGGCCGCAGATGAAGATCCCGCCATCCGGCCGATGGCACCCGAAATGAGATCAAGGTGCTTGCGTCGGTCCTCCCGATCCTGTTCGTTCGTCATGTCGTAGCCGTTGGGCTTCGAAGCTTCAACAGCGACCCTAAGATCACCCTGCATTGCATCGAGTTGCGCTGGAGACCAGGACGGGTCCGGAGATGGCCAGATCTCGCCCATGTCGTCAGCTGTCCAGCGAGGCACGACATGCACATGGACATGGTCGATGGACTGGGTGGCCGCAGCGCCATTCGACTGAATCACGTTGAGCCCGTCTGGCTGCAACGCATCGCGCGCAGCGCCGGCCACGCGAAGAACCTCCGAGGCCAATGTGCGTGCCGCACCCTGGGACAGCCCCCAGACGTCGGCAACGTGTTCATCAGGGACTAACAGCACGTGCCCTCGCGTTGCCGGATGGTCCGGTAGGAAGACGGTGACACCGTGGCCCCTGGCCACAATGCGAGCCGCCAAGTCATCACCCGCGACAATGTCGCAGAAGGCGCAGCCGGACTGCCTGGTTGAGCTCACCAGGAACGCTTCACGGCGTCGCCGACCCACGACTCGAAATTGTCCCGAATGCTCGCATAGACGGCCTTACTGTCTGGTCCGCAGGGGTTGTGCAGCATGATGTACGTGCTCAGCGGCTTGCCGTCGGTGTCGAAGACTTTACTGAAAGGATCTTCGCCGTACGAGCCCTTGTCGCCGTTTAGATCGAGCATGCCGTGGACACGGATGCCGACCAGCGGCACCTTGTCCTTCCACGCCTTTTCAATCTCGTGCTTGACCCACTTGCGCGAAGCTGTCTCGCCGCCGACGAGCACGACGACAGCGTCTTTACCCGCCATCTCCTTCGCGATCCAGTTCTTAATCGCCTGATCACCGTCTGCCTTGATGGTCTCCCACTTCTGAGCGCTGACCTCCTCGCGATCCTCCTCAATAGCGCCAATGTTCCGGATCCGCTGGCAGCGCATCACGTCGCCGTCGTAATGGAAGCTTAGGAAGACTTTCTTGGCCATGTCGGTTACTCCTGATTGTTTCGGCCGGGTCGATGTCCACGATGGTGCCACGCATCACCGACAGTATGGCCACGCCCACTCCACAAACACGTGAGCGCCCGTCGAAATGACGTCCCTGCTGTCATGTCTCACTTCACGTAGACACTTTTGTCGGAATCGGCCTATATGTGGCGCGAAAATCGGGATTCAACGTGACGTCTGGAGCCGACCTTTCCGAAGTAGTCGACCCTCGACCGTCGCAGACTAATCTGCACTCAGGTCTGCCACCTACCAAGTGCCCACTGATCTACGACACCGAACCATCGAACAGACTGTTCGGCGCAGGGATCGGGGGCGGGTTTTATACGCCGGCTCGGAAGAACGCGCCGGCATGCGGCTCGGTGGCTGCACGACGACGCCTTCGAATGTGCGGACGGCCTCGATGAGGGACGTCGGTCAGATGTAAATACCAGGCTGTGTGGTTCCATTTCCCGTCATGACCGTTTCGAGCGCTCACACTGACAGCTCCAAATCCTTAGTCGACGAGGACCGAGTCGGTCGAAAAAGCTTCGCCCAATTTATCGCCGAACGATTCTCCTTGCCGACACCGGGCCGAGGGTCGAAACCTGACGCGTCACGGACGTCTCTCTGACGATCCGTCACAGATGAGTTGAACCCTTGCGCGTCACAGCGCAATCCTAGATGCCCGCATCGGGATGAGAGACGATCGGCATGTGCCAGTCGGCGCAAACGGGGTTCGCCGCAACCTGCTCGGCGATGCAGACGCGAAACGGTTCAGAAAGCGGGCGTCGCTGTGGGCAGACCTAATACCTGTCGGCATGGTCCTTCTCGCATGGGCGGAAGTCTCCAACACGGTTGCCAATGCGTACCAACTGTCGGGCACCGTGAGAGTCTTCGGAGTGGATCAGTTTTTATCCGGCACATCGAGAACAGCTCGGAATACGTTGCACACCAATTTCAGCAGGTATGGAACCACGTACCGCTGAGTTTTGCACCAATGCACGTAGTGCCACCCGGACGTGCAGCTCGTCACCTTTGCCGACACACTGCGATCTCACCAGCAGCATCCCGTCTCGACCAGACTCACGACGGTGCAGGAAAGGGAGTCTTCCGGACACCTCCTCAACACGCGCGACAGCCCCCTGCTTCGGCTGAACCACACGCGAACGAGCCCACATCCTCGGCTTGTCAGCCCACCAAACCCTCCAGCGCCAACACCAGAGTTCACGGCGTCTACTCAACCGAGCCACCGACAACGCGACAGCGGGTAGTTTCAGTGTTGATACTCCGTATTCGCTCCCTGTAGGGCAACGCCTTGCGTAGTACACGCTGCTAAAGGTAATGCTAAGGCTTCAGTATGACCAGGCACACGGAACCCACTCATCGATCCATCGTTGAACAGCCAACCCAGCTGCCCCGATCGACCTTTTTACCACGTGTCGATTCGCTTCTGATCGGAAGTTTCTAATGCCCCGTAGAGGATTCGCCGTTACACCAGTCGCTGTAGTTCGTTTGCCCGAACAGCTCGCCAGCGGCGCATCAAACCAATTGTTCACCGAGATGGGCCTCAGAGCGTCATGTACGGACCCTGGCACGATTTGGATCTTGGAAATCGTTGACGAGAGCAGCTATAGTTCGATAGAACACCCTACAGATTGATTGGAATAGATTTGATATAAACATACGAGACCAGTAGTAAATTAATTTTATAATTCTCTCTATCTGGAGTTACATTGACGTCTAAAAATGATACAACTATTAACGGAGACGGATCAGCCACCGAAATAAAGAAAGGGGCTCAGACTAACTTCTTTGCAAATTTCATCGCTGCCCTATTCGCAGCGACCGTTGCTGCAATTTGGTGGATCAGCGCCGAAGTTTTCACACCAGACGGAACAAATCTTTGGTGGGAAGGTTGGCAATTCTTCGGAGTACTACTGGTCGCAGCCGCTGCTGTCGCCGGTTTTCTTACAACTAAATATTATCTCAAGAACCGTCATTCGCACGGCAAGAGAGATACCCAAAGCGCAACCCCATTATTGGCGCTGGTGATACTCGGTGTAATTTCCGCAATCTTGCTACTTACAGCCTTAGTCTACGTTCAGATTGAACTTCTAACCCCGCCTGGTGATTCAATTTCATCGATATCCAGCGGAGAACTACTAGATGTTGCTAGGTCCTCCGCCTTCGGCCTGGGAGCTCTGGGTGCAGTGGCGCTACTATTGGTCAACTACCGAAAACAACATGCAGTCGAGTCGGCACTTGAGCTCGACAGGATAAAGCATACCGATACGCTGCAGCAGGCCCGCGAAGATCTGCAACATGAACGAGAGAAGCAGTCGAAGCACGTCGAACTGGAAAACGCTAAACAACGAGCCCTCGAAATTTCGGCCTTACACGATCGATTCTCAAAAGCAGTGGGACAACTCGCAGATTCCAAACTCCCCATACGCCTTGGAGCAGTTTACGCCATCACGGGAATTGCCACAGATTGGAGACTAAGAAGGCAATATGTCCACGTACAGAGCTGCGCCGACTTGCTATGTTCATACTTACGCACGTCACCCCAAACCGATACTAATAGTGTTTCTAGTTCCGACAAAGGATCCCGGCGTGCCTCCGGCGTCGAACGCGATGTACGCCGCGCCGCACTCGAAGCACTTAGTTCAATGGCAAACCCTCCCAAGACTGGATCCTTTGCAACCATGATAAAGCAAATTCAGGACCATCTAGCGGGTGCATTTCAGGGCGCGCCGCCTGAGTTAAAAGTCGATCTGTCAGGAGCAGCACTTGCTGGCCTGGATTTGAAAAATTCACGTATTTCAGGAGTGAATTTTACAGGTTCAGATCTTACCGAGGCTACCTTCGCATCTGCAGATTTGAGTGGCGCGATTCTTAGAGATGCCATTCTCACAGGCGTAAGCTTCCTCGGCACAAATCTGACAAATGCAGTGCCAGACTGCCGTACACTGCGCCTGCAAGGTGCGATCGACTTACCTCCGGAGTAACCTCTTCGCGCCTTGGTGCGGCCCGTCTCGCAATCCCCCCCCCGAAGAAGCGGAGGTAGGGTATGCCGACGAGTACAGCGTGCAGATCGGCACAAAGGCGGTGGGCATCGTCAGACAGGCGGTCGGATCCAGTCCACCTCAAGGCCGATAACGAGGTCCAGACCCGGTTTTGGGTTCGACGGCCGAACCGCGAGCGGCACGAAAGATGGTTTTCTTAGTAGAAGTCGGTACCGTCGACCATAACCTCGCACAGCGGAAGCCGACGGTGTTCTGGAACCCATTCTTCCAACGGAGTGGCACTGATGGGTTCTTGGAATGCAATGGAAACCGGCAACATCTCCTCCGATACCACTTGCATCACATCTACAATTCTTTGGCGTAGCCCAGAAGGCAAATCCTCTACCGGCTGAGCCCTCGCAGCTAGACCGGACTCCCGGTCGTGCAGCACAATATCGAACGCACTCTTGCTAACAATCACTGCAACCACAAATGCTTTCGAAACATCGCCGGTGATCGAATCGAATTGACGTTCGATCGCACGCTCAAGACACAGCCTCCAGCGAATGAATTTCGCTACCCAATCTGCAGGATCTTCCGATTTCAAGATATTCCTCACAGCCCTAGTGAGAAGCCTTTCCTCGCACATTGCATTCTCCCCAATCAGCAGTAAACATGTCCGAGGAAGTCGATGCACCTTTTTTCGTATCGCATCAAATGCATACTGTTCCAAATCTGCAGCAGATTTTTTTGCCTCTTGCACTTCAATCCTGCTGGGTTGATGTCCAACGTGGATCGTTCGATTCCGAATGTGCGCTACCTTTAGAATCCACCGCCTTAACGCGGGTTGACTATCTGGATTCCAATTACCCCCGACTAGCTCGCCCATGTATCGGCGCGTTCGATACTGGACTGTGGTGACTGTATTATTTTCCACGGACATTTGTACACATTCTTCTGGCCTTCTACCGACTTCCCAAAGAATGTGTTTTAAAAGATCATCAAGAAATATTTCACAACCGGTGGCCGTTGACAACACGGCAGCACGATTGTCGCCCCGGAATTTGGCGGCAACCGAAGCCTCATTGGCAGAAGCTAGGTACCCAGCCATGAAGCCATCTCTTCTCTGCAAGAATGAATGCATAGTGCTCATCTGCATTTGGTCTAGGTCTATGCGCGTTGGGATTTGAGAGATATTGTCGAAAATGCTGTAAATGCTAACACCTCCATTTGCGACAAATCCATCCATCGACACCGTTCCAGTTGCAAGCGGAATGTTAATCGGTAGCGTCTCGAAGGAAATCAGTCGTTTGGGCTGACCAGACACGTAGGAGTTCGCCCTTTGCAAATCCCGAATCCGGTCAATTGCCTGAGATAATAGATGCGAAACATCGTCATCAGTTACTTCGATCTCGTAGATAGAACAGCTTGCTTCTATGACAGTAGTGACCAAGTGAAAATCAAAAGGTGGATCTAAGTCGCCACCCTCTTTGCTTTCTTGAAAGTATCTCGGAAACGCCAAATTGCAAGCGTCAAATGCGGCCCTACTCCGTAGTTTTTCTGCGAAGGAATCCGATACTTGGTGCCAGACCTTCAAGGAAATGACGAATTTATTGGCAGCGAACTGAGGGTGCGAATACACCCGTCGCCCTGAGTCCATGGAGCTCCGCGCCTCACTGAACATCGAAACGGACCCTGCAGGTATGTCCAGTGGATCCTCAAGCGGAATAAACCATGACCAGACTTTGAACGACGGGCCAGGATCTTCTAATGCCGGTTCCGAATCGTCAGTTTTCACATCCTAATTCTACCATCAACGGCATAGACTGCGAGAAAATGTTGCGTCGATTTTCAAACTCGATTATGCAGAAGAAGATGGTTACGTTCGACGTAGACAATACTCAATCATTCTTTAGAATATCCTGAAGTAACGCAGCTTGATCACCCGAGAGAGCCTTGCTTGCCTGGACCGTCAAACGGCTAGGGCCGTCTTTCAAGATCGCAGCCGCCACCGCCTTCGCGTGTCGTAGGCAATCTTCGACACACCGTAGATAGCTGATCGACCCAACACCTGTCGTCTCGCTGGCGATCGCGAACTCTGACCATTGCACAATAACCGGAACCCCTACCCTCCGTTCGACTAGACAATTGTCGCCGAGGTGCATGCCGTACACGAAATCAACTCCGCATTGATCGGCCCAGTTTTGGGCTATCGATGAGCTGACTACCGCCCACGGCATAGCAAACCCGCGGTCCGCCTGCTCAATTAGTTTTGAGATTACCGAAAAGGCTGGAAATACCAACTTTCGATCGTCCAATTTCAGCGATGAGGGTTTATCTACTCTCGGCACCTCGATCGCGGCGCGTAGTTGACGTTCGGCGTCGTTCAGCGACGCGACGACCAGGACCAGCCCGAGCAAGCCCGGCACCCCTCGGATCTCGCCTAAAGACGGTTTGCTAAACGTTTTTGCGTCCCCTATCAACCGCGCTGCGTCGGAAGCGGTCTCGACCGCTTCCGCCAGAAGATGAGCTGCAATGACGATCATGGGCACGAGTCGACTGTCTGTCCGTTGATCCTGAAAATTTCGAACCAAGATATTGGAGATTATTAACGCTGGTCCCGCGATCGTGAGGCTCGCAAGGATGCTCACCAAGAAACTCTCGGTGGCTAGTGCGACACCGCCGACAAACGCCGCGCAGCTAATCACCGATCCGCAGATCGTCAAGACTGTTGGCACAGGATCTTTTTCGCGCTCGACAACTGAGCGCCTCAGCCCTTTTTTCATTTCAATCCATTCTTGATGCAATCATCCCAACAACCTACTTGAGAGGTACGCACAGTCGTTGCCACCTCGTCGGGCCAGCAGTCCCGGCAGCAGAGCTTGCGCTATTCCGTCGGTGCCTAAAGCTACTGTGCCTTCGACGGCTGGATGCGCCCTGCGCGAGTCCAACTTCTCAGCTTGGCATCACTTCGGATAATATAGGGCGGGGACCGCCCCAGGCTAAGCGTTAAAGGCTTGTCGCCGCCCCGCGCCCCACCACCGAATACAGCGCTGGGACGCGCGGTTGTGGTCAAACAACGCATCTACTCCTGTTTCTCCAGGGAAGCGCGGCCTGAACCAAAAAGCGGGACCGCCGGGTCCACGATGATCTCGTGCACCGGCAGTTCACCGCACAGGCCGCGGACGAGCTGTGGTTGACGGACATCACCGAACACCGCACTGACGAGGGCAAACTTCGTCTCTGCGCGATCAAGGACGTGTGGTCGAACAGGATCGTCGGCTACTCGATCGACTCCCGGATGAAAGCGTCACTGGCCGTGTCCGCGTTGAACAACGCGGGGGCAACCGGCACCATTTTCCACTCCGACCGAGGTAGGCAGTTTCGTTCTCGAAAGTTCTTTCATACGTTCCGCTATCAACTTGTACTGCGGTCGAAGCGAGGACCCTCCGATCGGCTCAAGCGTCGCGCCGACGTCCGGCTGCCGTCAATATGCCTGATACATGGTCATCGCTCGCCTCGGGTAGATAGAACCAGCCTTTGATGCGTTGCGGTTCGCATTGCTTTACATGCACGAGGTTCATTGCCGAGTCGCGCCCACACCCAGACACCGGGATACTCACCCGCGGCGGCCAACAACGCGTCCAGAACATCAAGCGGGTCACCGAGTGATTGACCTTCCGGTCGGTCATTCCGCGATACCAGACCGAGCTAGATTGCGCCCCGAGGCATCTGCAACGCGACCATGATTTGGATCGGCTCACGCGATTGCCGCGATTGCAGCGGATACCGACGGAAACTGGCCGCTTGGGATTGTCAGGGCTGAAAAAGATGAGTAAGTGATGACCGGAGCGTCCATAGGCGTCCATCAGCTACCCGGCGGTGCGGCTCCGGACACAACTCGCAGGTCACCGGCGTGGCTACCGAGACTTGACTCCCAGTAAAAGCGATTGGGAGTCAAGTCTCCGAAACGCCCTCCGCCGCTTGAAACCCGCAGGTCAGGGAGTTGTCGATTTTCGCGAAGCTTGCGATCGCCTACACGTACCCGGACAACAAAAAGTGCCCCCGACCAGCGAATACGCTGTTCAGGGGCACTCGTTGTGCGCCATCAGGGATTCGAACCCCGGACCCGCTGATTAAGAGTCAGCTGCTCTAACCAACTGAGCTAATGGCGCCGATCCGCACCGCGTGTTCTCTGCGGTGCGGGAGAAACATTAACAGCAGATGCCGCCAGATGTGAAATCGGCTGGTCGGAGCACGTGCATACGTCAGTTGAAGATCCGGCGAACCATGAGAACTGCCACCACTGCGCCCACTCCGAGGAGGGTGAACTTCACTGCCGGCTCGTTGAGCTTGGCCACCACGGACTGCTTGGTGTTGGCGACGATGTTCTTGGGGCTGGCACGGACGCTCAGCTCGTCCAGGGTGCTGGCGAGCTGATTGCGAGCGGCCTCGATCTCGCGCTCGATCCGGTCGGTGTCCTTGGCCACGTGTCCTCCAACTTGTTGCAAATAGTCTCGGTCGCAGTCGAGCCTAGAGCACGACGACATTTCGATACTCTCGTGCGGTGACCGAATACAGCAAGCTCGAGCCGGGCGACACCGCTCCGGCGTTCACCCTGCCCGATGCCGACGGCAACGACGTCTCTCTCGCCGACTACGCAGGCAAGAAGGTGATCGTGTACTTCTACCCCGCCGCGAGCACCCCGGGCTGCACCAAGCAGGCCTGCGACTTCCGCGACAGTCTCGCCGAACTCAACGGCGAAGGTCTGGAAGTCATCGGCATCTCCCCCGACAAGCCCGCCAAGCTCGCCAAGTTCCGCGACAAGGAAGAGCTGACGTTCCCCCTGCTCTCCGATGAGGAGAAGACGACGTTGCAGGCGTGGGGCGCATTCGGGGAGAAGAAGAACTACGGCAAGGTCTACGAGGGCGTCATCCGCTCCACGTTCCTCGTCGACGAGGCAGGCAAGATCGAGGTGGCGCAGTACAACGTCCGCGCCACCGGACACGTCGCCAAGCTCCGCCGCGATCTAGCCGTCTGACCCGGCCAGTCGCTGCAGGAACAACGCCTCGGCGACGGCCATCTTCTCGATTTCGGTCGGGTCCACGCTCTCGTTGGGAGCGTGGATCCGGCACCGAGGTTCCTCGACGCCCATCAGCACGATCTCGGCGTCCGGCAGCACCTGAGCCAACGCATTGCACAGCGGAATCGATCCGCCCTGACCGGCGGTCCCCATCGGGTGCCCAAATGCCTCCTCCAACGCCTCGGACAGAGCCGCGTAGCCCGGCCCGTCGGTCCTGGCCCGAAACGGCGACCCGATCGCTTCTCGCTCGACGGTAACGCGCGCATTCCATGGCGTACGCGCCTCCAGATGAGCGACCAACGCATCTTGAGCCCGCTGCGGATCCATTCCCGGCGGCACCCGCAGATTGAGCCGTGCCGACGCACGAGGCGAGATCGCAGCAGCCGACCCCACGACCGGTGGGCAGTCGATCCCCAGAATCGTCAGAGCCGGCCGCGCCCACACAGCATCGGCCACAGAGCCCGAGCCCGCCAGCCCGACGCCGTCGAGCACCCCGGCATCGGAACGGAACTGCTCCGGGTCGTACTGAACCCCGTCCCAGGTCTGCGTTCCGTCCAGGCCGTCGACCACGGTGTCGCCCTGCTCGTTGCGCAACGTGGAGAGCACGTGCACCAACGCTGCGAGGGCATCCGGCGCGGGCCCGCCGTACATGCCCGAGTGCACCTCTCCGGCAAGGGTTTCCACATGCACCACCACGTTGGCGATACCGCGGAGTGTGGTGGTGACCGTCGGCAAGCCGACCTTCGCGTTACCGGTGTCGGCAATGACCACCATGTCTGCGGCAAACAATTCCGGTCGCTGCTCCACGAGCGCTTCCAATCCGCCGGTGCCCATCTCTTCCGAACCCTCGCAGACGATCCGCACGCCGACGTCGAGCGACTCCCCCAGTGCCCGTAGCGCCAGCAGATGCATTATGACGTTGCCCTTGCAGTCCGCCGAACCCCGCCCGTACCAACGGCCGTCCCGTTCGGTCAGATCGAAAGGTTCACTGTCCCAGAGCTTTCCGTCACCTGGAGGTTGAACGTCGTAGTGCGAGTACAGCAGAACGGTCGGCGCTCCCGCGCGAGCCGGCCGCGAACCGACCACGGCCAGTGACCCGTCGACCGTCTCGATCAGTTGGACGTCGGGAATGCCCGCGTCGACAAAGGCCCGTTGCACCCACTGCGCCGCACCGGTGCACTGCTCGACCGGAAACTGCCGGGGATCGTGCACCGAGGTGAACCGGATCAGCTCTGCCAACTCCGATTTCGCTCGGGGCATCTGCGATGCGATTGCAGATCGAACGTCGACGGGGCGCGGATCGGCGGGCATGAATCCTCCAAACGAGAAAATGACAGACGGGCCCTAGCCAGTCTGTCATCACTCGTCTCGAGAACGATTCACCGTCAGCCGCCGGAGAACTCCTGATGAATCCACTCACCCGTTTGCTGCCAGTGCCGATCCCACGCTTCCTGCTCGAGCTGTTCGGGCGACTTGCCCGGCTCCGGAATGGGAACAGGAACGGTGAACTGCGGAGGGGCCACCGTGGTCGGTGCCGGTGCCGGCTGCGGGGCCGCCACAGCCTGGCGTGGCGGGTCCTGTGTCACCCGAGGCTGCGTGGTCGGTGCAGGCTCGACAACCGTCCATGGGTCCACTGTCGGGGGAATCGTCTCGGGCGGGGGTGCAATCTCCTGTGCCGGCGGAACCACGGCCGCAACCGGGTCGGACGTCGTCGGGTCCGCCTGCCGAGTCGCCCCCACCAGATCGGTACCGGCGTCGCGTCGATCGACGCTCTGTTCGGCAGTCGTCTCGGATTCGTCCGGCAACGTCGCAGCGACCGCGACACCTGCAGAGAGCACCCCGGCCAGCAGCACTGCGGCGAACACGAGCTTGCGTCCGGAGCCTCCCGACCGGGCCGATTTCGCCTCGACAACCGACAGCACGGCAGGCACCGGAAGCGGCGCTACCACCGTGTCGGAATCCGCGGCCTTCGCTACCTCGACGGTCTCCTCGGGCTCGAAGCCGGCAATCTCGGCGTCGACCTCGTCCGCTTCCACGACCTCGGTGTCGGCAGCCTCGACCGGATCCGAGTCCTCGGTCGCCACCGGCGCAGCGGCTACTGCGGCCGTCTTCTCCTGATGCGCCAGCAGCGCTGCTCCTCGCGCTGCGACCTGGTCCGCATCGCCCACGCGTACGACAGGAACGCCGAGTCCGAGCGACAGGATGTCGACCAGGTCTCGATTGCTCGACGAATCACCGAACAAGGCCACGAACTCGGGCTTCTTGCCGGACTGATCCACCACTTCCCATGCCAGTGGGATGGTGCTGCCGATGCGCTCGGGCGACATCGAGTCCAACGCCGCAGTCTTGGCCAGGGTGATCGAGGCGTCGGTTGCGTCGGCGAGCGAGATGGAGACGCCCGCGGCGCCCATGTAGTACAGAAGGACGGTCTTCGCGTCGGCGAATTCCTTCGATGTTGCCAACCAGCCGAGGAACGACTCGGATGCCGACGACAGCACTGCGGGTTCGTCGCCCAGGGCAGCGGCGAACTCGGCGCGCTCGTCCTGGGTTCGATACACCACACCCACTGCGTCCACGTGTGCGTCGAGCGTCGCCGCCTCGGTGCGCATCGTCTCGATCGCTGTGGTCAGAACCGAGGCGGCGTCGGGATCGAGCGGGGTCGTCCGATCGGCGAGTACCTCGCCTGAGGTCGGCTCCAACAGCACTGTCTGCATAGAGCCAGATTCGATCGCTATACCAATAGTTGTCATGGCAGTCTCCCTGTGCTCAGGGTGAAGGCTCCCGACCATGAACGTCATCCAGTTGTTTCGAATGACGATCACCCTGCACGGAATTTGATTCAGTTCCCTAAACCATACCTGTTGACGGTTAAATTGGACCAGATCGGTCTTGGAGTTTGTCACAGTATGAGGATCCAGCCTTTGTCGTCGACCCCAGGATTGATTCGAAGCCCTCGGCTGGAACCCGCGAATCCGAGCCGAAAGCGCAGTCTGCCGGCGTGACCTACCGGACCGTTGTGGATAACGAGCCCCCGCGCCGGATAGCCTGACCGGGTGGAATCCTCTGCTCGTGCCCAGTCCTCGCGCCGTCTCGACGCCGCGCTCGAGTCGACGGCACAGACTCAGGAGCTCATGCCGCGCCGGCGACCCACCCAGGAACGTAGCCAGCGCAAGTTCGACGCGTTGCTGCAGGCCTCACGCGAGTTGCTCAGTGACGTCGGTTTCGAGTCGTTCACCTGCGAGGAAGTCGCGTCGCGCGCAGAACTCCCCATCGGCACGCTGTATCAGTTCTTCGCCAACAAGTACGTCATCGTCTGCGAGCTCAACCGCCAGGACCTCGTGGGGGTGCAGCAGGAACTCGCCGAGTTCGACGGCGAAGTCCCGTCCCTGGACTGGGTGCGGTTCCTCAACAACTTCGTCGACCACATGGCAGGCATGTGGATGACCGATCCATCGCGCCGTGAAGTGTGGCTCGCCATGCAGTCGACACCGTCGACGCGCGCAACCGGGGTGATCCACGAGCGGGAGTTCGCCGAGCAGGTCTCGCGCATGCTCGGGCCGCTCACTCCGCGCACGCCTCGGCATCGCCGCAACCTCATGGCGCAGGTGTTGGTACACATCGTCTACTCGATGCTCAACTTCTCCGTGCAGGACGGCCAGAGCCACGAGGACGCCGTCGCCGAGCTCAAACGCATCATGATGGCGTATCTGCTCGTCGCCGAGAAGGAGAGCAGACGTTCCGGCGGCTCGGCGAGTGACAACGAGCAAGCCTGAACAACCCGAGCCCGCACCGACGAAAGGCCCGCCCGATCACCTGGATCGGACGGGCCTTTCGTCGTTCAGCGTGGAGTCACTCCTCCAGAATCGCCACCGCGGCGGCGATGTCGCCGTCGTGCGTCAGCGACAGATGGATCTTGACCGTCGGCAGGAACTCCTGCGCCATCCCGTGCAATTTGATGGACGGACGGCCCCACGCATCGTTGACGACCTCGATCAGCGGATACGGGTTGTCACCGATCTGCGGCGGCCGAGCGAATCGCGATGTGGCCCATGCCTTCAGCACTGCTTCCTTGGCCGCCCACCGTGCTGCGTAGTGGCGGGTCGGGTCGGAACTCTTCGTCGCGGCATGACGGCGCTCGCCCGCGGTGAAGCTGTCGCGGATCATCGTCGTGCCGACCTTCTCCATCTGCTCGGCGAAGTCGGACACCGTCACCAGGTCGAAACCCACTCCCAGAATCGCCATCAGATGGCACCCGGCAGACCGGAGGAGTAGACGTCGTCCTCGCCGAGGCGAGCGGACTCGTTGAGCAACACGTTTGCCTCCAGTTCGCGTGACGCCTTGGCCGGCGTCCCGTCATGTCCGAGCCGTCGATCGTCGGGCCGCTCGTAGAGGGAGTCTCCTCCCACCATCGCGGAGATCAGCCTGCGCTGACCGGCGATACGGCGCTCGTTCGCCTTCGCGATGTACTCGGCACGCCGGTCCGCCGGAACGGCCTCGACGAACGCCTGCGGGTGCACCAGCGCGATGAGTCCGGACACGTGGCCGAATCCGAGTGAGGTGAGCAGACCTGCCTTGAGCGGCACCGAGTCACCGAAGCGCAGCGGCTCCCGTGCCCACACCAGATGCTCGAACGGGGTCATCTTGTCGTCGACGCAGTCGAGGCTGCGGTTCGGCGGGATGACGCCGTTGGCCAGTACCTGGCACAGACCGATCAACTGCCAGGCAGCCGCTCCACCCTTCGAGTGTCCGGTGAGGCTCTTCTGCGAGACGACGAAGAGCGGAGCGCCGTCCGAACGACCGATGGCCTTGGCGAGGCGGGTGTGCAGTTCCGCCTCGTTCGGGTCGTTGGCTGCAGTGGAGGTGTCGTGCTTGGAGATCACGGCCACGTCGTCTGCACTGACGCCGAGCGCGTTGAGCGAGAGCGCGAGCGCCGAATCCTTGCCGCCGCGACCGGCACTGAGCGCGCCGAGTCCCGGAGCCGGGATGGAGGTGTGCACTCCGTCGCCGTACGACTGTGCGTAGGCCACCACTCCGAGGACCGGCAGGCCCATCTCGAGTGCCAGGTCTCCGCGAGCGAGCAGAATCGTTCCGCCGCCGTGGGATTCGACGAATCCACCGCGCCTGCGGTCGTTCGCCCGCGAGAACCGCCGATCGCTGATGCCCTTGGCGGTCATCGCTGCCGAGTCCGCGGTGGCCGACATGTCACCGAAGCCGATGATGCCTTCGTTGCTCAGGTCGTCGAAGCCGCCGGCGACCACGAGCTGCGCCTTGCCCAGCTTGATCTTGTCGACGCCTTCCTCGACGGAGACGGCCGCGGTGGCGCAGGCGGCGACGGGGTGAACCATCGCGCCGTAGCTACCGATGTAGGACTGGACCACATGCGCGGCAACGACGTTCGGCAGAGCCTCCTGCAGGATGTCGTTCGCACGAGCATCACCGAGCAGGGTGTCGATGTACAGCGAGCGCATGGACTCCATGCCGCCCATGCCGGTGCCCTGTGTGTTGGCCACCAGCGTGGGGTGCACCCAGCGCATCAGTTCCGACGGGTTGAAGCCCGAGGAGATGAACGCGTCGACCGTGGTGACGATGTTCCACAGTGCGACACGGTCGACCGAGCTGGCCATGTCGGGCGAGATGCCCCACTTGGTCGGATCGAATCCGGTCGGAATCTGCCCACCGACGGTGCGGGTGAGCTTCATCTTGCGCGGGACGCGAATTTCGGTGCCCGCCTTGCGGGTGACCTGCCAGTCGCTCGAATCCGGGACCGGCGTGATCAGTGTGTGCTCGGGATCCGCTGCTGCGAACGACCGTGCATCGATCTCGGTTCCGACCACGAACGTCAGGTCGTTGTCGAGGAAGATCGAGGTCATCAGCGGAGCGGTGTTGCCGACCATCGCGCCGTCGTCGCCGTAGGTGCGGATACCGCACTTCTCGACCACGATGTCGTGGTACTTGTCGGCGATGTCCTCCTCGGGCACCAGGTCACCGGACTCGATGTCGTACCAACCCGGCTTGGGATCGTTCTCCCAGGCGATCAGGCCGGTGTTCCACGCGAGTTCGAGTACGCCTGCGGCCGAGAGCTGCTCGTCGACCTCCATCTCGAAGCGGGTGCGTGCCGAACCGTACGGTCCGAGCTCGCCTGCACCGACGATGACGACCAGATCCTTCGGGTCTACATCGAGTGTCGGCCACGCCGGAGCGGTGGTCGTCGTCGACAGCCGCGGCGGAGCGGGCAGTGCCGCGATCACCGAATCATCCACTGCCTCTTCGGTCTTCTCGGCAGCGGCCGCAGCCGCGTCCCGAGCGAGTTCGACGAGGTTGAGCTTGGTGCTGGCCAATCCGCCGGTGAGATCGGCCACGATCGGCTCCTGAGCGGCCTGACGACGAGCGTCAGGCGTGCACAGCTGCAGCAACTCGGTTGCCATCTCGTCGGTCGACCAGGTGCGCACACCCTCGGCTTCGACCGCCTCGACGATGGGGTCGTTGCCGCCCATCAGGCCGGTTCCGCGGACCCAACCGATGTGAGCGTGGGCGATGGACACCCGCTCGGCCCAGTTCTTCTCCGAACCCCACTTGGCGACAACCGCATCGAGTGCAGCCTTGGACTCGCCGTAGGCACCGTCGCCACCGAACATTCCGCGGTTCGGCGATCCCGGCAGCACCACGTGCAGGTGCGTGTCGATGTCGTTGTCGTAGCCGACCTTGGACAGTCCGCCGATCAGACGCTCGACCGACCAGAGCAGCACGCGCATCTCCATCTCGGCGCGAGCTCCGGCGTCGGACATCTCGCCGACGACCCGAGGTGCGGCGAACGGGAACAGCATCGTCGGCGTGGCACCGGCCTTGACCAGAGTCTTTGCGCCACCGGCAGTGTCGATGAAGTCGCTGCCGATCCACTCGATGAGCGCATCGACGTCGGTGTACGACGCGATGTTCGCCGGAACCACCCAGAGCGACGCTCCGCTGCGTGCGTTGTCGCGGTAGAGCGAGCGGTAGAAGCCGAGTCGCTCGTCGTCGAGCCTGGAGGTGGTGACGAAGACCGTCGCTCCCCCGGCCAGCAGCTTGGCCGTCACCGCAGCTGCGATGGAGCCCTTGCTGCCGCCGGTGACCACTGCGACCTCGTCGGACCATTGGCCCTTGTCCTCGGATGCGACCGCTATATCCGCGATGCGTCCGAAGGTTTCGGCGAGCACTGTCTTGTTCTCGTAGTCGGCCTTGGCCTTCCACCACTGTGCCTGCGACGCAACGGCATTGCCCGCGCCGGCGAAGGACTCGACCGAGATTTCGCCTGCGGTACCGAGCCACAACCGAGCCAGGTCCTCACGGGCAGTGGCCCACCGGTCGTCGATCAGGACGGCGCGCTTGGCGTCGAACGCGGGAGCGACCAGGCGAGGCCAGTCGGATCCGAGTTCGGCGGAGACCAGCTCGACCAGAGCGGCGTCGGGATCGTCGGCCAGCAGCGCGTTGGGGGCATCCGCCAGTCCGAGCTGCTCGAGCACCAGCCGGGCAGCGGAGGCAAGGACGCCGTCGCGGCCGGTGATGTGCTCGGTGAACTCACCGAGAGCAGCAGCGTCGACGGTTCCACCGGCTCCGCCGCCTGCCTGCGGCATCGAGACTGCGACGCCGCGGCGTGCGGCCACCGCGGCCACAGCCGCGTCGATGACGTTGTCGACTGCATTGCCGTCGGCGAGAGAGCCGTCGGCCAGGCCGCCGAGTGCGCCGCCACGAACCGAGGCACCGTCACGGGTACCGAGAGCGACCTCGGCGGTGACGTGGTGCGCCCAGCCGTCGCCCAGTTCCCAGGTCTTCTTGACGCGATCGGCGATCGAGGCCGGGCGTCGACCCGAGGGGCCGAAGACCTTGCGGAGGTGATCGTTGATGGAGTCGCTGAGCACCGGACCGAACGGCTTGTACGTACGGGCCAGCTTGTTCACCGTGCCCGAGAGCGCGCCCATGTCGGCATCGGCTGCGCCGTCGATGGCACCGAGCGAGAGCTCGGAACCGAGGTCGACGAGCAACTGGTTACGGCGCGAGGACACACCGTCGCACAGTGCCTCGATGGTGTCGGCAGGCCCGATCTGATCGAGCTGCAGCTTGGTCCACAGGCCGATGAGGATCTTGGTCGCATCGGCCGCGACGAATGCGATGTCGTCCGGACGAGGTCCGCCGGACGGTGCCGCCGCCGGTGCGGGTGCTGCAGCCGGAGCAGCAGCTACTGCCGGAGCAGGGGCCTCCACCGGTGCCGACTCTTCCTCGTCGGCCGGAGCCGGGTCGGTGTCGGTGCCGTAGATGATCGCAGCCTCGCGCTCGAGGTTGAGAACCTCGACCGGGTGGCCGAAGCGGCCCGGCAGCTTGAGGGTCTGCGACGCGAGGTTCGCCACGGTCGGAGTTGCACCGAGGCCGATCTCGACGAAGCGCTCGACGCCCATGCCGCCGTCGGACTCGTCTGCGAACAGCAGGTCCTGGGTCTCGATCCAGCGCACCGGGCTGGCGAACTGCCAAGCGAGCAGCTCGGTCAGGATCACGCGGCACAGACCGCTCGGCCGTGCGGCCCACGAATCGAATTCCGCGAGAACGGCGTTCAGCGGCTCGGACGGAACCAGATCGGCGATCTCCTGGACGAAGTCGCGCTCGAGCGAGAACGGCTTGGGCACCAGGTTCGGGATGTAGCGCCCCACCAGGATCGCCGGATCGATCTGCTCGGGGAGCAGAGTCTGAAGGCGATTGCGGAAGTCGTCGACTCCGCCGCGCAGCACCGTGGAGTGGAACGGCACGTCGATGCCGGGAACCATGATGTAGGCGGCCTTGCCACCGAACTCGGCACGGCGGATCGCGATCTTCTTCTCCAGCTCGCCGAGGCCGGCAACCGTGCCTGCGATGGCGTACTGCGAGCCGCGCAGGTTGAGGTTGACGATCTCGAGGAATTCACCGGATTCTGCCGCGACACCGGCGACGAAACCCTGTACGTCCTCGTCGGCCAGGCCGATCTGCGACGGGCGGATCGCTGCCATGCGGTAGTCACTGCGGCCGCTGGCGTCACGCGGAACGAGCGCGTGCATCGCCGATCCACGCTGGAAGACGACCTCGAGGACGGCTTCGAGCGGGAGCACACCGGCAACGGCTGCGAGGGCGTTGTACTCACCGACGGAGTGGCCGGCGAGAATCGAGTTCTCCACGAACGCACCGGATTCACGCAGTTCGGCAACCTGTGCCACGCCGAGAACGGCCATTGCGACCTGGGTGAACTGGGTCAGGTGCAGCACACCGTCGGGGTGCTTGTGCGTGACGCCCCGCGCCTTGAGCGACGTCGGGTTGTCGCGCACCACAGCGAGAATGGAGAAGCCGAGCGCGCTGCGGGTGTGCTTGTCGGCACGCTCCCACACCTCACGTGCGGCCTTCGAGCGAGACCGTGCGTCCAGGCCCATGCCCGCACGCTGGATGCCCTGGCCCGGGAAGGCGTAGACGGTCTTCGGCGGCGCGGTGCGAGCGGTGGCGACCATGACCAGTTCGCCTGCGACACGGCAGGAGACCTCGATCAGTTCGGCACCCTGGTCGAATCCGGTGCGGTCGACGCGAACGTCGATTTCGGCTCCGGGTCGAACCATGCCGAGGAAGCGTGCGGTCCAGGCGGTGAGGCGACGCGGCGGAGTCTTGGTGTCCGCGTGATCGACTGCGGTGACCGTCTGCTGGGCAGCGGCCGAGAGCCACATGCCGTGCACGATGGGGCTGCCGAGACCGGCGAGCAGAGCCGCCGCGTCCGAGGTGTGAATCGGGTTGTGGTCGCCCGAGACCTGAGCGAACGCGGCCATGTTGCGCGGGGCGACGATGGTGGCCTGACGACGGCGACGACGCGGGGTGTCCTGTGCGTCGGCGCTCACCGAGCCGCCTGCACGAGCCGGGTCGACGAGCTCGCCCCTGCCGGTGCGTCCACGAATGGCGAAGCGTTCCACCAGAGTTGCGACGGCGGGAGCGTCGAGCCCCTCACCGAGCATGGCACCGATCTCGACGGTGACCTCGACGACACGGCCGAGGTCGGTGTCGAGCACCTCTCCTGCCGCAGCCTTGACCACCAGAATCGAAGTGTCGGTGGGCAATTCGCCGACCAGGTTCACACTGTGATCGAGGTGCACCAGATCGAGCATGCCTTCGATGACGTCGATGCCCTCGGCGTTACGGGTCGCGCCGAGGACGGCGAACACGGCGGGCCAGCAGGCACCGACGAGAACGTCGGGAACGGCCTTGCCGCTGACGGTGAGCGTGTCCGGGAGTCCGGAACCGGTGACGCCTGCGTGGTCGGCGATCAGATCGGGGATCCACGCGATGTTCAGCCGGGCAACGCCGCCCTTGACGGTCGGAAGCTCTTGGCCTGCAGCAACTCCGAGCAGAGCCGACATGGCCTGCTGAGCGTCCTGAGCGGTGACGACGGGCGCGCCGCCGTCGATCGTGGAGGCCGGAACCGTCAGGCGGATGCGAACTTCCTTGCCCGGAGCGAGCGGAACCAGCAGCTCCACGTGCTCGGAATCGAGCACGGTCAGCGAGGAGCCGGTCTGCGGGTGCGCCGCGACCGTCTCGGATTCCACGGTCCAGTCGGCCGGATCACCCAGGCGTGCAACGGGGTTCTGCGTCATCCGCGAGGCCCAGGTGACGTCGGGAGCAGCCAGCACGATGCCCAGCAGTCCGGGTGCGATCTCGGCGTGGCGACGGCTCGCGATGGCCGTGGGCTCGACGCCCTCGGCGAGCAGCTGATCCGCGGTGGCCTTCTCGAAGCGATCGAGCAGATCGCCCACGGGCTCGTCGACGCGAGTGATGCCTGCGACGGCGACGGTGCCGGGGATGATGCAGACCTGATCGGCCGAGTAGCGGGCGTCGTGTGCCTGCCACAGCGAGTCACTGCGCCACCAGCGGCGCACGTCACCGTCGACGACGGGGACGAAGTTGACCGGCTTGCCGGGCATGCGGCACAGCGAGGTGAAGAAGGTGATGTCGGCCGGGTGCAGAACCACGTCTGCGGCGTCGGGGAACTGTGCGAGCAGCGACTTCAGTGCTGCGCGCGGGCGTTCGAGGACCTCGGCGTCGGCGAACAGGGTGGGGATGGGTCCGCGATCGACGGGGTGCAGCCGGGCCTCGGCGCGCTGCAGCATCTCCAGGAAGCGGGTGCGCCAGGTGATGTCGAGCCACACCGATTCGCGGGCCTCGGACACGGCGTCGGTGAACTCTCCGCCGCAATCGAAGTCGCTGCGCGAGTCGGTTCCGATGGCCAGGTCCAGGTAGCGAGCGAGCCACTGCTGGTATGTCATGTCGGCGACGTCGCCGAAGAACGGCTTGGCAGTGCCGTCGAGTGCGGCGATGATCTCGTCGCGACGCTCGGCCACGGCGTCGGCGTTGCCGGCGACCTCGTCGAGCAGTCGGCCGCACCGCGATGCCGCGTTGTCGATTTCGTGGATGTCGGCACCGAGCTGGCTTCGGCCCGAGGCCATTCCGCCGTTCGCGGTACCGGCACCGACCCAGTCGGGGGTTCCCGGTGTGTCGACCAGAAGCTGTTTGACCTCGGGAGCCGTCGTGGCCTCGAGGGTTGCCATCGCTGCGGTGCCGACGAGGATGCCGTCGAGCGGCATCTTCGGGTAACCGTGCACGGCCGACCAGGTTCCGGTGAGGTACTCCGCTGCCCGCTCGGGGGTGCCGATGCCGCCGCCGACGCAGACGACGAGGTTGGGCCGTGACCGCAGCTCCGCGTAGGTGGTCAGCAGCAGATCGTCGAGGTCCTCCCACGAGTGGTGTCCGCCTGCGCGGCCGCCCTCGATGTGAACGTTGACCTGGTAGGACGGGACCTCGTTGGCGATGCGGATGACGGCGCGAATCTGCGCGACGGTGCCGGGCTTGAACGAGACGTAGCTGATGCCGGCCTCGGACAGCTCTTCGATGAGGGCCACTGCCTCTTCGAGTTCCGGGATGCCTGCGGTGACGACGACGCCGTCGATGGCCGCGCCTGCTGCGCGAGCGCGCTGCACGATGCGGCGTCCGCCGAGCTGAAGCTTCCACAGGTACGGGTCGAGGAAGAGCGAGTTGAACTGGATGGCGCGGCCGGGCTCGAGCAACGTGGAGAGCTCGGCGACGCGGTCGGTGAAGATGTCTTCGGTGACCTGGCCGCCACCGGCGAGCTCGGCCCAGTGGCCTGCGTTGGCTGCGGCCGCGACGATCTTCGCGTCGACGGTCGTCGGCGTCATGCCGGCGAGCAGAATCGGCGAACGTCCGGTCATCTTGGTGAAGGAGGTCTCGACCACGACGCGGCCGTCGGGCAACGTGACCGGCGTGGGGGCATAGGCGGACCATGCGGGCTGGACCTCGGGAGCAGCTCCCGGGGTGAGCAGATTGCGGTGGCCGCCGCGCGAGGATGCGGCGATGATGCCGACGCCTTGTCCACGCAGCGCCGGGGTGGTCATGCGAGTGAGCAGGTCGCCCGGACCGAGATCGAGAATCCAGTCGGCACCGGCGTCGACGACACCGTCGATGGCGTCGACCCAATCGACGGAGTCCACGAGGATCTTCTGTGCGAGGTCGCGTGCGAGCTCGACATCGAGTCCACAACGCTGTGCCCAGGCGCTGACGAGTTCGACAGCGTCGGCCAGGGCGGGGTGATGGAAGCCGATCTCGACGGGAAGCTGCTCGAAGACCGGGGCGAACACGGCACCGCCGCGCTTCTTGGCGTCACGGTCGCGCTCTTCCTCGGCAGCGATCTGCTCGCACTTCTCCTGCACGCGGGCCAGCTGGGCCGGCGGTCCCGAGAGTACGACGCGACGACGGCCGTTGCGGATGGCGAGGGCGGCGGATCGCTCCGGTGCTCCGTCGATCGCGAGGTCGGCGATGATCGACTGCAGTCGTGCGGGTTCGACGTTGGCAACCGAGACCATCGGCGCGCGGTCTCCGGCTCCGATGATGCCGCGGCGACGGCCGACGAGACCTGCAGCAGCACCGACGAGCTGGGCGATCGCGAGGAAGCTCGCGTCCTGTGCGCCGTCGGCTGCGACGGATTCGGCGGCGATGAGCCCCTGCGAGTGTCCGACGACCTTGACCGGCGGGGTCTGGGCGGGATCGAGTCCCTGCAGCTTCAGCGCGCGCAGTGCTGCGACCTGGGTGAGGAACACTCCGGGAAGCGAGACGGCAGCGGAGGTCAGTGCAGCCTCGGACGGTCCGTACGAGCCTGCGGAGTCGTCGTCGGCAAGGTCTTGTTCGAGCATCCAGCCGATCGGGTCGAAGCCGACCGAGCGTACGACCAGCAGCTCGTCGGCAACGGGTGCGAGAGTGACTGCAGCCTCGTTGACGAGATCGGTCAGTTCGGGTTCGAGCGCGGAGTCGCGAGCCAGTTCTTCGAGGGAGCTGAGCCACGGTGCACCCTGGCCACCGAAGGCCAGTGCATACGGCTCGCCCGCGGCGAAACGATCTGCCAGAGTCCGAGAGCCGCCATTGCTTCTAGGGGATTTGTCTGCGTTGCCGGTGCTTCGCGAGCCTCGTCCGTGTGATGGTGTGCTCTCGTTGATCGTCAAGGCTGAAAATTCCTCTCGTGGACGCCTCGGGGGTCGGGGCGTTCGCTGTGATGACTGCCCTGGCGCGTCGTGGGCTACAGGGTCGAAGCGGTGAGCCGGTCCTCGTCGACAGGTCTCCTCCGCGCTGTTCAAGGTTGACACAAAATCATGAGGAAATCCTCAGGTTTGCTCGGACGTCCGAGTGCTACCAGCGAGTACGTCACTCGAAGCGGCTTTACTTTTTGTTTACCCGACTCGCCGGTAACCCGTATCCACGCTGGCGAGAGCATCGAGCGGGATGTCAGAACATGAGGAAAGCCTCGCATTTTTCGTTATCTTTTCGTGATGTGATCTCGAACACAGATGAGCGGCTCCCGACCTTGTCGGTGCAGTCCTCTACCTTGTGCGAACGAGCCGCTCATCGACGCGAGCGGTCGACGAACTCCGGGGGGAATTCATGTATTCATCGGTAACGGACATCTGCACCGAGGACGAACTCGACGCGACACTTCTACACATCGAATCGCTTGTGCCGCAATCGCGTTCGCCGCACTGGACGCCGGGATGGCGCGGCGAGAGCGAGGTGGCGTTGTTGGATGCGATCTTCTCGGCACGCGCTCCCTACGGCGGCCCGACCAGCGGGGTCCGCGCGGTGATCCAGCGATGGAGATCGCATCGCGGCGATAACCGACTCGACGACTTGACAACCCTCGCCGAACTGACCACTACTCCGGATCTACCGGTGGAAATTCTGTCCAACCGTCAACTGGTTCCGGGAAACAGCCGAACCAAGGGTGCAGCGGCCGCCGTGGCGGCACAGACGCTGGTGTCGGTGGGGCTGAGCCGATCGAGCGACTTCGAGCAACACACCGAGCAACAATTCGAGGCGTTCTGCGCAATTCCCGGCCTCGGCGAGACCACGTGGGAGTGCATGCTCATGCACCTCGGCGTGCGTACCGACAGAGCGGCCGAACACCTGCGCTCGTTCGTCGCCGACGCACTCGAACCGCTCCACCACGACCTCGCCGCCGAGATCGCCGAGGACCGCTCCCCTGTGATCCTGGAAGCTGCGGCGAATGCACTCGGAGCAGATCTCGCGTCGCTCGAGCACGCGGTCTGGCGCTACCAACACAAATCACGCCGGGCGAAGCAGCGTCACTCCGAAGCGGAACTGCGATCGGCAGGCTGACCGCGAGAGATCAGCGCCTCCACACCGTCGAGGATGCACTCCAGCCCGAACCGGTAGGCGTGCACGGGGTCGCTGGCGGCGTCGTACGACGTCGCCGCGGCCGTCCCGACCCGAGACGACACCGGAAAACGTGCGCGGTCCATCACCCGTTCGAGGACCGGCGCGGTGGCCGCCCACCACTGGGCGTCGGACATGCCCGACTGCTCCTTGACACGCGTCACGCCTGCGAGGGCTCGCGCGGTACCGGAAACGTGCGTGAGAACCAGCGTGAGAACGGAGTCGATCTCGACGTCGCCCAGGCCGATGCCGACAAGGGGACGCAACTCGGCCTCGTACTTGTCGTTGGTGTGCGGGCCGAGCACGGGGCGTGCACCCTCCGCTTCGAGCAGCCACGAATGCCGTTGGTACAGAACCCAATTGCGCTCGGCGACGAAGTGCATCGCGGGACGCCATCCGCCGGCGACGGAGGACGGCTCGTCGACGTGCGAGTAGAGACCGGCAAGCGCTCGATCGATCATCAGGTCGGCGAGGTCATCCCGGCCCGGCACATGCGTGTAGAGCGACATCGCGCCGACACCGAGATGCTCGGCCACGTTCCGCATCGACACAGACTCGAGACCGTTCGCGTCGGCCAGCTCGATGGCGGCGTCGACGATCGCATCCACGCTCAGTCCGGTGCGACTCGGCTTGGCACCGACTCGCCACAGGAGCTCGAGTGTTCGGGCCGGGTCGAAGGGGACGTCCTTTTTCGCTGCCACTCGCCGAGTGTAGCGACACCGTACGGTGTACACCGCAGCGAGCCGACCGCGCCACTGAGAACAACCATCCAGGTTGTAGACTTCATCGGCACGCGCGAGTGGCGGAATTGGCAGACGCGCTGGATTTAGGTTCCAGTGTCTCAGGACGTGGGGGTTCAAGTCCCCCCTCGCGCACCATGGATTTATCGGCCCGGCTTGTCTCGAGACTTCTGCAGGTTCCGACGTGTGAAGGCGGCTCGAATGTCCAGCAACCCCGACAACGACGCGATCTTCGCTGAGATTTCCGACGAGAGGCGTTCTCTCGCAAGAACTCTCGAGAATCTCACTCCCGAACAATGGGACACCCCATCACTGTGCGAGGCCTGGACTGTCCGCGACGTCGCCGCCCATCTGGTGGTCCCCCTGATCGTCCCGCTCTGGCAGTTCGGACTCGTCATGGTGCGCACCCGAGGCAACTTCGACCGCGCCAATCAACTGATGACCACGCGCGTGCGTCGCGAGCACGGCAACGAGTTGCCCGCCTTGCTCACCGCGCACGCAGAAAAGAAGTTCACCCCACCGGGCCACGGTCCGCTGGCACCCTTGTCCGACGTCATCGTGCACGGACTGGACGTGTGCAGGCCGCTGGGAATCGAGCACCACGTTCCCGATCACCGCATGATCACGATGCTCGACTTTCTGGTGCCCGCGACCGGCGCGGCACCGTTCAAAGGCCCTGAGCTCCGACTGCAGTGGCGCGCAACCGATCTGGACTGGAGCCGCGGCGAGGGCCCCGTCATCGAAGGATCGGCCGGCACCCTGGCACTGGTTCTGACCGGACGCAGCAGCGCTCTCGTGGACGTCACCGGGCCCGGTGCCGAGCAACTCGCCCGGGCACGGGCCAACCGCCGTCGGGCGTGAGCCGCATCCGAGCCGTCCATGGTGAGAATCACCGCCGGGCCGCAGCACGCGACTACCTCCAGTAGTAGTACCTCCGGTACCGTCGAGGGGTGACTTCATCCCGCCCGAACCGTCGGCCAGCGCTGATCGCGCTGGTCATCGTGTCCGCGGCGGTGTGCTTGGGTCTCGGCTGGTGGCAGTGGGAACGCTTCGAGGCAGTCGGCGGCAACGGCCAGAACCTCGGGTACGCGTTCCAGTGGCCCCTGTTCGCAGTTTTCGTCGTCTACGCCTACCGTAAGTTCGTCCGCCTCGAAGACGAGGACCCCGAGGAGGCGGCTGCGGCGCGGCCCGACGGACCCACCGAGGTGCCCCTCGACCTGCTCCCCCAGCGGCATGCCCCGGCGGCCGACGCCACGGACCTCGACGATCCCGAGGCCAGGCAGCTACTCGAATACAACAGCTACCTCGCGGAGCTGAACGAATCCCGCGGGACCGACAGGAGCACCACGTGAGTTCGGCACCGGAGAAGACGCAGGCGTCTGCGAACAAGACCCAGAAGATCGCATCCGCGCTGCTGCGCTACCGGGTTCTGGCGTATGCCACGGGCATCTGGCTGCTCGTTCTCGTGGCCGAGATGGTCGCGAAGTACATTTTCAAGGTCGAGAACGTGCCCAATTGGATTGCTGTCGTGCATGGTTGGGTCTACCTCGTGTACCTCGTGCTCACGGTGGATCTCGCCATCAAGGTGCGGTGGCCTGCCGCCCGCACTATCGGCACACTGCTCGCCGGAACTATCCCGTTCCTGTCGTTCTACATCGAGCACAAGCGCACCAAGCAGGTCAAAGCCGACTTCGCCGTCTGACGTCAGCAGCCGATCGGCTGCGCGTTCCCCGGATCCAGCGCGTTCTGCACCAGCCGCTGGGCCAGCGGGTCGTACGAGATTCCCGTGTGCTCGACGGTGTTGGCCGGGCACACGTCCTGCAACACGACGTTCGTGTTTCCCGCCCCGGTCAGCAGCGAGGCCGTGTACGGAACGACGACCTGGTCGTATCGAGTGACGATCGTGGTGTAGTCGATGCCCGAGACGGTGTCGCTGCCCTCGTTCAGTCGCTCGAGTACGTCGGCCTGCACGGGCGGGCCCGCCGTCGGGTAGTTCGGCGGCGACAACGCCACGATCCGCGCCACCGTGCGATCCCCACCGAGGAAGCGGGCGTAGTAGCGCGGCACGGTGCCGCCCTTCGAGTGACCGACGATCGACACCTTCTGCGCACCCGTCGCCTCTAGCACGGAATCGACGAACGTCGACAGTTCCGCGGCACTCTCGGGAATGGGTTCGAGGGCACCGAACGCCTGCACCGGCCCGGTGTTGCCGTAGTCGATCGCGAACACGCAGTATCCGGCGTCTGCCAGCTTCGGCGACAGCGACGCCCAGTTGGCGTAGGAGTTCTCGAGGAATCCGTGCACCAGCACCACCGGCTCGGGATGCTGCGCACTGGGAACACACGAGAAGTCGTTCGAGCCCGGAGGAGTCACTCCCGGGTGCGCGATCGAGTAGGCGAGGGCCTCGGCGAAGGAGCCTGCAGCCGGTGCCGCTGCGGCCGGGGTGCCGGCCAGGCACAGTGCGGCGGCGGCGAACACAACCGACGTTCGCGTCAGAACGGTTCGCATCGCCACGGGCTACCGCCCCGCCAGCTCGCCGAGGCTCGGAACGAGCATGCGCAGCGCGCGACCGCGATGCGAGGCGGCGTCTTTCTCCTCCGGGCTCAGCTGCGCGGCGCTGCGGCCGTCGCCCTCGGGCACGAAGATGGGGTCGTAGCCGAAGCCGTTCTCCCCCTGCGGCTCTCGGCCCACTGCACCGCGCCATTCGCCGCGGACCACGGTTTCGGTGCCGCCGGGAATCACCAGGGCGCACGCAGAGACGAATGCAGCTCCGCGACGCTCGTCGGGAGTGTCACTCAGCTGCGCCAGAACCAGTGCGGTATTGGCCCCGTCCTGCCCGTGCGTACCGGACCAGCGCGCCGAGAGCACTCCGGGCATCGCGTTCAAGGCATCGATTTCGATTCCCGAATCGTCGGCCACACAAGGCAATCCGGTGGCGGCCGCGCCGTCACGCGCCTTGGCGAGCGCATTCTCCTCGAAGGTCGCTCCGGTCTCGGGAGCCTCCGGGAACGGCGGCACCTCGTCCAGGCCCACCAGTTCGATTCCGGCCACTCCGGCGGCGTCGAGCACCCGCCGGAGTTCGCGCAACTTCTTCGCGTTCCGGCTCGCGACCAGAAGCTTCGAGTCAGGCACCGAACTTCTTCTTCGATTCCGCGGCTGCAGGCTCGGGCAGTTCGCCGGGGTACGGCAACGCCAGGGCTTCCTTCTGCACCTCGAACAACTTCTCGATGCCGACGAATGCGGAGTCGAGCAACTTGTCGAGAGTGGTTCGCGGGAACGTCGCGCCCTCCCCGGTTCCCTGGATTTCCACCAACGTGCCGGTGTCGGTGGCGACGACGTTCATGTCGACCTCGGCGCGCGAATCTTCTTCGTAGGGCAAATCGAGGCGCACACGGCCGTCGACGACGCCGACGCTGACTGCGGCGATCATGCACGAGATAGGCTGCGGATCGGCCAGTCGCCCGGCCGCTCGCAGGTAGGTGACCGCGTCGTTGAGAGCGACGAACGCGCCGGTCACGGCCGCAGTGCGGGTGCCACCGTCGGCCTGGAGTACATCGCAGTCGAGGGCGATGGTGTTCTCGCCGATCGCAGCGAGGTCGATGCATGCTCGCAGTGAGCGTCCGACCAATCGAGAGATTTCCTGGGTGCGTCCACCGACCTTGCCCTTGACGGACTCGCGGCCGTTGCGGGTGTGGGTGGCAGCGGGGAGCATCGCGTACTCGGCGGTGAGCCAACCGAGACCGGATCCCTTTCGCCAGCGCGGAACGCCCTCCTCGACGCTGGCCGTACACATCACCCTGGTGTTGCCGAACTCGACCAGCACCGACCCTGCCGGGTGGCTGGTGAATCCGCGGGTGATCTTGATGGTGCGGAGCTCGTCGTCCGCCCTGCCGTCTTCTCGTCTGGACACGACTCGAAGCCTAGCGCGTCGTCAGACGGTGAAGACGTCCCCTGGCAGAACCGCGTGCACCGGTCCGCTGAACTCTGCCTTCGCCTCGGCGATGACATCCTCCCGTGAGGTCCACGGTGGGATATGGGTCAGCAACAGCTCCCCTACCCCTGCCTCTCGCGCGATTCGGCCGGCCTCGGTTCCGGACAGGTGCACGCCCTCGGGCCGCTCGGGACTGTCGGTCCACGACGCCTCGCACAGGAACATGTCGGCTCCGTGCGCCAGATCTCGTACCGCCTGGCACATTCCCGTGTCTCCGCTGTAGGCGAACGTGCGGCCTTCCGCCGTGGTGATGCGCATGCCGTACGACTCCGGCGGATGGAACACCTGCCGAGCCAGAATCGACAACTTTCCGAACTCGACGGTGCGTCCGTCCAGCCAACGACGCAGGTCGATGGTGTCGGACATGTCGTCGATCTGCCCACCGCACTCGGCCGAGGCGACGCCGAGCCGGAACGCCGTGTCCTTGGGGCCGTAGACGATCGCTCGTCCCTCCGGTGGAGTGGGATGGTAGCGACGCCACACCAGCAGCCCCGGAACGTCGAGGCAGTGGTCGGCATGCAGATGCGAGAGCAGAACGCTCACATCGCCCGGATCGGCGTAGCGCTGCAACGCCCCGAGGATGCCGGGACCGAAGTCGAGGACGACCGGCGCGGTCTCCACTTCTTCCAACAAGTAGCCCGACGCGGGTGAATCGGGTCCGGACACACTGCCCGAACATCCCAGGACGGTAATTCGCATGAAAGCCATGCTGCCACGCCGAGCGCATCACTCGAAACGTTCGGGCAGTATTCACAGCGCGAGTCGGCGAAATTCACCACCGAGCACAGGTGTGTCTGCAGTTACCTCGGCGCTACAGAGTGGGGCGATCGAGCAATCTCGCCCGTGCCCGCTCGGCTCGCGCGTCGGCGGACAACAGGCGAGCGGCAACCACTCCGCCCACCGCGCCGAACAGATGCCCCTGCCACGAGACGTTCGGTTCGCTCGGCAGCACTCCCCACAGTGCGCTGCCGTACAGCACGAACACCACCACGCCGATCGCGAGTTGACCGAGTTTGCGGGTGAAGAAACCGCGCACCAACAGGTAGGCGATGAAGCCGAAGATCAGAATCGACGCACCGATCGTGTTCGTGTACGAACCGGCGGTGAGCCAGGTACCGAACCCGCCGACCATCCAGATGATCCCAGTGGCAGCCAGACCACGCGCCAGGCCGGAGAGCAACACCAGAAACCCGAGCACGACGATCGGCACGGTGTTCGCGATCAGATGCTGCCAGTCGTCGTGCAGCACGGGCGCGAACAGAATGCCCCACAGCCCCTCGACCGAGCGGGCCTGAATCCCGTTGCGTTCGAGCCTCGACCCGCTGGCCACATCGATGAACTCGATGACCCACAGCAGCACGGTGAATGCTCCCACCAGCATGGCGGCCTGCATCCAGACCGGCCGCTCACGCTCGGCGGGACGGTTACTGATCTCGCTCATGATCGCCTCCGAATTCGGTCCCTCCACGGTACCGGGCAGAGGTATCGCGCGAGCTGCGCTCAGGCTCCCGATCCGCCGAACGCGGACGGGAAGATCTGCCGGTACGTGGGGATGCCGGCCACCGAGGTGGCGTCGAGCAGGGCCGCGACGATGGCCCGCTCGACGACGATCGCCGCAGCCTCGGTGACGGCGGCCAGTACCGGGAGTTCGGCCGAGAACGCGGCGGGCACCGAGGACTCTGCGGTGACGGGTCTGGTGCCGGTGGACACGGCGAAGATCGTGTCGCCGTCGAGCGGCGAGTGTGCCGGTCGAACGGCCCGCGCCAGACCGTCGTGGCCGGCGACGGCAATCCGCTTGCACGACGCCGCCGACATCGCTGCGTCGGTGGCGACGACCCCAATCGTGGTGTTCAGCGCTGTGCCCTTGGGTTCGAGGGCGAGAGCGGCCCACAGCTGGTTCACGTCGGGCTTGCGCATGCCGAATGCTGCGGGCCCCAGCGTGCCGACTCCCCACAGCAGGCCGGTACGCGGATCGAACACCGCGCCCACCGGATTGGCGACCATCAACGCTGCGACGGTGACCCCGTCGGCAGGGCCGCCCGCGATCACCGTGCTGGCGGTGCCGACGCCGCCCTTGAGCACTCCGGCTCGGGCACCGACACCTGCTCCGACCGATCCGGTCGCGAATTCGGTTGCTGCCGAGGCAGCAGCGAGGTAACCGAATTCCGCCGTCGGACGCGCCGCCCAGTCGCCGACCGGAAGATCGAAGATCACCGCAGCAGGCACGATCGGGACGACGTGGTCGGGGCTCCCCATCGGGATGCCCTGGCCGTGTTCTTCGAGCCATCGCATGACGCCGTCGGCTGCGGCGAGCCCGTACGCACTGCCCGCGGTCAACAGGATCGCGTTGACGTGCTGGACGGAATGGCTGGGATCGAGCAGGTCGGTCTCGCGAGTCCCCGGCCCGCCGCCGCGAACATCGACGGCCGCCGTCGCACCGCCGAGGGCACGCACCACCGTGCAGCCGGTCGCCGAGCCGGAACCCATGGTGGCGTCGTCGTCGCGTTCGTGATGGTGACCGACGAGCAGACCTGCCACGTCGGTCAGGGAATCCCGCGGTCCGGGAGTCTGGAATGCAGCGGTCACGCGTGCGTCCTAGGGAATGAGGACCTGTACGAGTGAATCCTGCATCCAGGTCAGCCAGTGGTACACGTCGAGATGCGGAGCGCGGGGATCGCCTTCGTCGAGGACATCGGGTGTATCCGCGCTGATCCCCAGCGTGGTGCCGAGCGCCAACCTCACGTCGTTGAGGCCAGTCAACCATGCATCCGCCTGCTCCTGGGTGAGCACGATCTTGCCACCGGACTCGGGAAGGGTGGACAGGATCATCGATCCGGCGGCCATCTTCTCGTCGATGATCTCGGGCTCGTGAAGTCCGCGCAGTGCACCGTTGAGATCTGCGGGGTCTTCCTCGTCGCGGCCGGGGTCGGCGCGGTGGAAGTCCGGCAGCAGCCGCGCCAGTGCGGCATCCTCGGGCGGGCTGTTGTGCCCGGTACGCAGACCGGTCAGCGCCGCGAGTTCGTCGGTGGGGGCAGCGGCGGAACGGTCGCGCAGCAATCCGAGAACCGAGCCGACCAGCGAGCGGAGTACGGCGGCCTCACGAGCATCGATCTCGGATTTGATCTTGACCCCGGACAGCGAATTCCGTCTCGTCCACGTGCGCACTGTTGCTGATGTCCTGTCTGGGAAGGGGTGAACTACTACTTGTCCTGCTGCATGGTGGCCCACAGACCCGCCGCGTGCAGCCGTCGAACGTCGTTCTCCATCGCGTCGCGCTCTCCGCTCGACACCACGGCCTTGCCCTCGGAGTGCACCTGCATCATCAGCTCGGTCGCCTTGGCCTTGCTGTAGCCGAAGAGCTTCTGGAAGACGTAGGTGACGTAGTGCATCAGGTTGACCGGGTCGTCCCACACGATGGTGACCCAGGGGGTGTCGTGAGATTCGTCGGCCGCAACGGCCTCGGTCTGCGCCGGGACCGCCTGCGGTGACGCGGCGACGACGTCCCCTGCCGAGAAGCCGTCCACTGGCAGAGATCCATCCACCGTCAACCAAGGCATGCCCAACAGGGTACGGCGTATCGGGCCAGCGTCCCACGCTCGCCCCTTCGCTCGTAGTGTGGGCGAGGTGAGCAACGACGCGACCACCGATCACGCGAGTTCCAGCGACGGCGTGAGCACTGCACTGCTGACCGATCAGTACGAGTACACGATGCTGTCGGCGGCTCTGGCCAGCGGCTACGCCGATCGAATCTGCAGTTTCGAGGTGTTCGCGCGCAGGCTGCCCGGCGGTCGGCGATACGGCGTCCTCGCGGGCACCGGACGCATTCTCGACGCGATCGCGCGCTTCCGGTTCGGGCCGGACGAGCTGCGCATCGTTTCCGAATTCCTCGACGACGCCACCGTCGAGTGGCTGCGCGGCTACCGCTTCACCGGCGACATCGACGGCTACCGCGAGGGCGAGCTGTACTTCCCCGGCTCCCCCGTTCTGACGGTCCGCGGCACCTTCGCCGAGTGCGTGGTCCTCGAAACGCTCGTGCTCTCCATCCTCAATCACGACAGTGCGATCGCGTCCGCGGCAGCACGGATGGTGGCGTCCGCGAAGTCCCGGCCGATCATCGAGATGGGATCGCGGCGCACGCACGAGGAAGCCGCTGTCGCCGCCTCCCGCGCGGCGTACCTCGCGGGGTTCACTGCGACCTCCAACCTCGAAGCCGTCCGACGCCACGGCGTTCCCGGTGCGGGTACGTCGGCGCACGCCTTCACGTTGCTGCACACCACCGCCGACGGCCCGGACGAACGGTCCGCATTCGCGGCTCAGGTGCGCGCGCTCGGCGTGGGCACCACCCTGCTCGTCGACACCTACGACATCACCCAGGGCGTCGCCAACGCCATCGAGGTCGCCGGGCCCGAACTCGGCGGTGTGCGCATCGACTCGGGCGACCTCGGCGTGCTCGCGAGGCAGGTGCGCGACCAGTTGGATGCACTGGGTGCGCCGAAGACCCGGATAGTCGTCTCGGGTGACCTCGACGAATACGCCATCGCCGCACTGCGCGCCGAGCCGGTCGACTCCTACGGCGTCGGCACCTCACTGGTCACCGGTTCCGGTGCACCGACGGCGGGCATGGTCTACAAACTGGTGACCGTCGACGGCATTCCCGTCGCCAAGCGCAGCAGCCACAAGGAGTCGCGCGGCGGCACCAAGGCGGCCTTGCGCACCGCGCGTCGCACCGGCACGGCAGTCGAGGAGATCGTGCACCCGTTCGACGCTCCCCCGACCGTCGAGGGCGATCTGACGGTGGAGACGTTGACCACGCCGTTGGTCCGCAGCGGAGAACGAGTCGCCGACCTCCCGACGCTCGCCGACGGCCGTGACCTGCTGGCCCGACGCCTCGTCAGCCTCCCGTGGGAGGGTCTGAAACTGTCTCAGGGCGAACCGGCCATACCCACCCGCTTCGTCGAGAGGTGACAGCGGTGTCGGTACCGAAGCGAGTGGGCGATCGGCAGTAGTCTGCTTCGGTGCCGTCGAAGACCGAGTTGCCAACCGTTCCCGCTCTCCTGCAGGTCGCGGTGCACTCGCTCGGCGGCAAGGAACGCAGCAATCAGCTGACGATGGCATCGGCGGTGGCACACTCGATCGATACCGGGGAACATCTCGCGGTGCAGGCAGGCACCGGAACCGGCAAATCCCTGGCATACCTCGTTCCCAGCATTCGGCACGCCGTGGAATCGGGCAAGACCGTCATCGTCTCCACGGCCACCATCGCGCTGCAGCGGCAGTTGGTCGACCGCGATCTCCCGCGCCTGTCCGACGCCTTGACCGAGGCCGTCGGCCGTCGGCCGAAGTTCGCAATCCTCAAGGGCCGCAACAACTATCTGTGCATGAACAAGATCCACACCGGCGCTGCCCAGGAGGCACCGGATGCGGAACTGTTCGACCCGTTCGCCGTCTCACGGATGGGACGCGAGGTGGTTCGGCTGACCAAGTGGTCGTCCGAGACCGAGACCGGCGACCGCGACGACGTCGTGCCCGGGGTCAGCGATCAGGCCTGGCGTCAGGTCAGCGTCACCGCCCGCGAATGCCTGGGCAAGTCCCGCTGCCCCGTCGGCGATGACTGCTTCGCCGAACGCGCCCGCACCGAGGCCGCCCAGGTCGACGTCGTGGTGACCAACCACGCGCTGCTCGCGATCGACGCGATCACCGGAATCCAGATCCTCCCCGAGCACGACGTCGTGGTCGTCGACGAGGCCCACGAACTGGTCGACCGAGTGACCGGTGTTGCCACCGAAGAGCTGTCAGCCGCGACGGTCACGGCCGCGGCGCGCCGGAGCGCCAAGCTCATCGAAGAAGAGACGGTCGATCAGCTCGAGGGAGCCGCCGAGAACTGGGCCGCGATCCTGGACGAGCTACCCCCGAGTCGCTGGCAGTCCCTACCCGACGGCGTCGGCCCCGCGCTCGCCTCCATTCGCGACGCCGCCTGGGCGGTCCGCACCGCTATCGGTCCCAACAAGCAGGGCATGGCCGCCAGTGACCCCGAGGCCGCCGCGGCTCGCAGCGCCGCCCTCGTCGCGGTCGACGAGGTGCACGACAGCGCGGTTCGTGTCCTCACGGCATTCGACGAACCCGATCCGGCCAAACGCAAAGACGTCGTCTGGCATGCCGTCGACGACTTCCGCGGCAACGTCAAACGCACAGTCCGCATCGCACCGCTGTCGGTGGGCGGACTGCTCAGAGCTCGCCTGTTCGCCGAATCCACCGTGGTACTCACCTCGGCGACCTTGACCGTCGGCGGATCGTTCGACGGGTTGGCCGTCAACTGGGGCCTGCCTGCAGAGAAACCGTCGCGCAGTGACACCGCGATGGCGTCGGGTGTGGAACCGCCGTCCGACACCGGGTCGATCCGGTGGAATTCGCTCGACGTCGGCTCGCCGTTCGACCATGCCCGAGCCGGCATCATGTACATCGCCAAGCATCTCTCGCCACCTGGACGCGACGGCCTCTCGAAGTCCTCTCTCGACGAGATCGAATCGCTGGTCAGCGCCGCCGGTGGTCGCACGCTCGGACTCTTCTCGTCGATGCGCGCCGCCAAGGCCGCCGCCGAGGAGATGCGCGAGCGCCTCGACACACCGATCCTGTGCCAGGGCGACGACTCCACCGGCGCACTGGTGCAGAAGTTCGCCGACGACGAGGCCACCTCCCTGTTCGGGACGCTGTCGCTGTGGCAGGGCGTCGACGTCCCCGGCCCATCGCTGAGTTTGGTGATCCTGGACCGCATTCCGTTTCCGCGGCCCGACGATCCGCTGCTGGTGGCCAGGCAGCAGGCCGTCGAATCGCGGGGCGGCAACGGCTTTCTCGCGGTCGCCGCCAACCACGCGGCCCTGCTGCTGGCGCAGGGCGTCGGCCGACTGCTCCGTAGCGTCGACGACAAAGGGGTTGTCGCCGTTCTCGATTCACGGCTCGCCACTGCCCGGTACGGCGGCTACCTACGTGCCTCGCTACCGCCGTTCTGGGAGACCTCGGATCCGGAGGTGGTCCGCAAGGCCCTCACCCGCCTGGCCGGAAAATAGCCGCTCCCTACGGCGTCGCCACCAACCCGAGCTCGGCATCCGAGGCCAGACCGTGGTGATGAGGTAGCACTCGCACCGTGTATCCCACCGTGCCACTGTGCGGTAGCCGCGTCTCGCCTGCGTACACGTGCTCGCCGCCGTCGGTTCCCACGTGGGTCATGGCCGTCGTGCGAATGTCGGTGAGGTTCTCCTCCGCGTCGACGCGTCCCACGACCGCCTGCACCACGACGTCCGAGGCGTCCAGACCACCGAGATCGACGTTGGCGCGCAGCGAGAGCTCCGCCCCGATCACCGGAGTGTCCGGCAGACCGTCACTGTCGACGCGGGTGACTTTCACTGCGCCCCAAGCCTGTTCGACGCGGCGGCGGTACGACGCGACGTCCGTGGCACCGCGGTGACCATCGGCCGAGGCCGCGCGGGCGGATTCGGCAGCGGGTGCGTAGTAGCCCAGCGTGTAGTCCTGCACCATTCTCGACGCCAACACTTTCGGACCCAACTGTTCGAGAGTGTGGCGCACCATTTCGATCCAGCGACTGGGCACGCCGTCGTCCCCGCGGTCGTAGAACTTCGGTAGTACCGCCTGCTCGAGCAGTTCGTAGAGCGCGGCGGCTTCGAGATCGTCGCGGCGGTTGTCGTCGGTGACGCCGTCCGCAGTGGGGATGGCCCAGCCGTTCTCTCCGTCGTACATCTCGTCCCACCAGCCGTCGCGGATCGACAGGTTGAGGCCGCCGTTGAGCGCGGATTTCATGCCGGATGTTCCACACGCTTCGAGCGGTCGCAGCGGATTGTTCAGCCAGACATCACATCCCCAGTACAGGAATCGCGCCATGGACATGTCGTAGTCGGGCAGGAACACGATGCGGTGCCGTACGTCGGCCTGATCGGCGAACCTGACGATCTGCTGAATGAGCGCCTTTCCGCCGTCGTCGGCGGGGTGCGACTTGCCGGCGACCACCAACTGGACCGGGCGAACCGGGTCCAGCAACATGGCGCGCAGTCGCTCGGGCTCGCGGAGCATCAGGGTCAGGCGCTTGTACGTCGGTACCCGTCGAGCAAATCCGACGGTGAGTACGTTGGGATCGAAAACATTTGCTGTCCAACTGATCTCGGCCTCGGTCGAGCCGCGTTCGAGCGCCGAGCGCCGCACCCGACGCCGCACCTCGTCCACCAATTGCGCTCGCAGGGCGTTGCGCGTGGACCACACCTGGTCCGAGGACATCGGCCCCGACTCCGCCCATTCCCGGGCAGACCACGTCGGAGCATGAACGCCGTTGGTGACCGATCCGATCGGCACCTCGGATGTGTCGAAGCCCTGCCACAGGTCGTTGAACATCTCGCGGCTGACGATGCCGTGCAGCTTGGACACCCCGTTGGCGCGTTGCCCCAGGCGCAGTCCCATATGCGCCATGTTGAACACCGAGGCGTCGCTCTCGCCGCCGAGTGCGAGGATCCGATCCATCGGCAACCCCGGCAGCAGCGCCGAGTCCGCTCCGCCGTCCGCACTTGCGAAGTAGTGCCGCACCAGATCGGCCGGAAACCGGTCGATTCCGGCCGGGACCGGGGTGTGGGTGGTGAAGACGGTGCCCGCTCGCACCGCCGCCAGTGCCGCGTCGAAGTCCAGGGTTCCCGAGGTGACGAGTTCGCGGATGCGTTCGACGCCGAGGAAGCCTGCGTGGCCCTCGTTCATGTGGAACACCTCGGGATCGGGCAGCCCGTATGCGCGGGTGTAGGCCCGGATCGCTCGAACTCCGCCGATACCGGCCAGTATCTCCTGCTTGATGCGGTGATCCTGATCGCCGCCGTACAACCGGTCGGTGACCCCGCGCAGCTCCGGGTCGTTGTCGGCGATGTCGGAATCGAGCAGCAGCAGCGGGACGCGTCCCACCTGGGCGATCCACACCCGCGCCCGCAGCACCCGAGATCCGGGCATCGACACATGGATCAGCACCGGAGAGTCGCCGTCGTCGGTGAGCAACCGCAGCGGCAGACCGTGCGGGTCGAGGGACGGATAGCGTTCGGCCTGCCAGCCGTCGGCAGTCAGCGACTGGCGAAAGTAGCCCGAGCGGTAGAGCAACCCGACACCGATCAACGGAAGTCCCAGGTCAGAGGCCGCCTTGAGATGGTCGCCGGCCAAGATTCCCAGCCCGCCGGAGTAGTTCGGCAGCACCTCGGTGACACCGAACTCCATCGAGAAATAACCGATGCCCGACGGCAGAGCACGTCCCTCGGCCAGCTCGTTCTGGTACCAGAGCGGCCGGGCGAGGTAGTCGTGCAGATCCGCCTCGGCGGCGTCCAGTTCGGCCAGGAAGTGCTCGTCGGCCGCGAGTTCCTCGAGACGCGCAGGCGCGACGGCTCCCAGTACGGCCAACGGATCGCGCTCGAGTTCGGTCCACAACAGTGGATCGATGTGCTCGAACAGATCCTGCGTCGACGAGTGCCACGACCACCTGAGGTTTGTCGAGAGCTCGGCGAGGGCATTCAGGCGGGCGGGAAGGTGGGCTCGGACGGTGAATCGACGCAAAGCTTTCACAGGGTCGAACCCTACCCACGCACACCTGTGTCGATGGGCGGCTTGCACGAAATCCGAGATGCGTCACCCGTCGTGGGCAGTATGCGTCGGCGCACGCGCCATCTCCATCGCTGCACTACGGTTGACGAGTAGAAGCACACCAATATCGGTTCGATCAGAGGTTGCGCCCGCGCAGCCATACCTCTAGCGAAGAATGGAGTGTGAAGTGACAGGTCGACTTGGTATCGACAATGTCCTTCCAGATACGACGACCGGGAAGTACCCCGCGAAAGCGGTGGTGGGCGAGACGTTTCCAGTCTCCGCCGACGTCTGGCGCGAGGGTCACGACGCGGTGGCCGCGACGCTGTCGGTGCGCGGACCGGGAGGCAAACTCGAACGCATCCCGATGACACCGGGCCGCGAACCCGACACGTTCGACGCGGTGTTCGTCCCCTCTCGGCCGGGTTACTGGATCTGCCGCATCGAGGCGTGGAGCGATCCGATCAGCACCTGGCGTCACGCCGTCGAAGCGAAGCTCGGAGTGGGCCAGAGTGCTCACGAACTCGCCAACGATCTCGAGATCGGGGCGCGATTGTTCCTGCGGGCTGCCACCGGCGTTCCTGCCGAGAGCAGGCAGATGCTGGCCGATGTCGCCGCCGCGCTGCGCGACACCGACCGCCCACTGCCGGCCCGGGTGTCCTCGGCGTTCGCGTCGACGGTCGCAGACTTGCTGTTCGCTCACCCGCTGCGTGAGCTGGTGACTCGATCTCGCGCGGTCAACGTGTGGGTCGACCGCAATCTCGCACTCAACGGTGCGTGGTACGAGTTCTTCCCCCGATCGACCGGTGGGTGGAACGAGGACGGATCTCCGCGGCACGGCACGTTCGCGACGTCGATCGAGCAGTTGCCCCGCATCGAGCGGATGGGATTCGACATCGTCTACCTTCCGCCGATCCACCCCATCGGCACCATCAACCGCAAGGGCCCGAACAACACGTTGACCCCGGGCCCCGAGGACGTCGGGTCGCCGTGGGCCATCGGCTCTGCGGACGGCGGCCACGACGCCATCCATCCCGAACTGGGCACCGAGGACGACTTCCGCGCGTTCGTCGCCGCCGCACAGGAGCACAACCTGGAGGTGGCACTCGATCTCGCCCTCCAGGCCGCTCCCGATCACCCTTGGGCGGCAACACATTCCGAGTGGTTCACCGTGTTGCCGGACGGCACCATTGCCTACGCCGAGAACCCGCCGAAGAAGTATCAGGACATCTACCCGGTCAATTTCGACAACGACCGGCGCGGCATCTACGAAGAGGTGCTCCGCGTGGTCCGGTACTGGATCTCGCTGGGAGTCAAGGTCTTCCGAGTCGACAATCCACACACCAAGCCGCCGGACTTCTGGGAATGGCTCATCGCCGAGGTCAAGAAGACCGACCCGGACGTGCTGTTCCTCGCCGAGGCGTTCACCCGACCGGTGCGCATGTACGGCTTGGCGCAGCGCGGCTTCACGCAGTCGTACACCTACTTCACCTGGCGTACCGCCAAGTGGGAGCTGACCGAGTTCGCCGAGGAGCATGCTCGACGCGCCGACGACGCGCGTCCCAACCTGTTCGTCAACACCCCGGACATCCTGCACGAGAGCCTGCAGCACGGCGGGCCCGGAATGTTCGCTCTCCGAGCAGCTCTCGCAGCGACGATGGCCCCCACCTGGGGCGTCTACTCGGGCTACGAACTGTTCGAGCATCAGGCCGTGCGAGAGGGCAGCGAGGAGTACCTGGACTCGGAGAAGTACCAGTTGCGCCCGCGCGACTTCGAGGGTGCGCTGGCCCGCGGCGAGTCGCTCGAGCCCTGGATCACCACGCTGAACGCAATCAGGCGTGCGCATCCGGCGCTGCAACAGCTGCGCAACATCCACTTTCACACCATCGACAACGAAGCGCTGATCGGGTACTCGAAGTTCGACCCGCAGACCGGCGACTCCGTTCTGGTGGTGATCAACCTCAACCCGTTCGGGGCCGAGGAAGGCACCATCCACCTGGACATGCCGGCTCTGGGCCACGACTGGCAGGACACCCTCACGATCAAGGACGAAGTGAGCGGCGTCCACTACGACTGGGGCCACACCAATTTCGTCCGGCTCGAGCCGTGGACATCGGTGGCGCACATCTTCACGCTCCCCCACATCCCGTACCCGGCACGAATCGAACTGGCCTACCGCGGCAACCGAAAGTGAAGGGATTCAACGTGACCGAGAATCCGACGACGCCCGAAGACACCATTGCAGCCCCGTCCGACAACGATCTCGAACTCATCGCTGCAGGGCGGCACTACAACCCGCATTCCGTCCTCGGTGCCCACCCGGTGCCGGGCGGAACGGCGATCCGCGCCCTCAAGCCCGACGCCGAGAAGGTCGTCGCCCGCGTCGGGGGCGTCGACCACGAGCTGACCCACGTCGCGCACGGACTCTTCTCGGCTCTGGTCCCGTTCGAGGACCTGATCGACTACCGCCTCGTGGTGACGTGGCCCGGTGGACACGTCTCCGAATCCGCCGACGGGTACCGGTTCCTGCCCACTCTCGGCGAACTCGATCTGCACCTGTTCGGCGAGGGCAGGCACGAACGTCTGTGGGACATTCTCGGCGCGCACCAGCAGTCGTACGCGACTCCGGACGGTCCCGTCACCGGCACGTCGTTCGCGGTCTGGGCCCCCGCAGCCCAGGGTGTCACTCTGGTCGGCGATTTCGACGGCTGGACCGGCCGAAGCTGGCCGATGCGCGTACTGGGCTCGACGGGAGTGTGGGAGATCTTCGCTCCCGACATCGCACCGGGCGCGCTGTACAAGTTCCGCGTTCACGGTGCCGACGGCTCGGTCAAGGACAAGGCCGACCCGATGGCCTTCGCCACCGAGATCCCACCGTCGACGGCGTCGGTCGTCACCGAGTCCTCGTACACCTGGAACGACGAGTCCTGGCTCGACACCAGGGCCGGCATCGAGCCGACGCAGGCACCGATGAGCGTCTACGAGATCCACTTGGCGTCCTGGCGGCCGGGCCTGGGGTACCGCGAGCTCGCCGAACAGTTGGCCGAATACATCACCGAGACCGGCTTCACCCACGTGGAGCTGCTCCCGGTCGCCGAGCACCCGTTCGGCGGGTCCTGGGGTTACCAGGTGACCTCGTACTACGCACCGACCTCGCGTTTCGGCAGCCCCGACGATTTCCGCTACTTCGTCGACCACCTCCACAGCGCCGGAATCGGCGTCATCGTCGACTGGGTTCCCGCGCACTTCCCCAAGGACGAATGGGCCCTGGCTCGATTCGACGGCGGCCCGCTCTACGAGCACGGCGACCCGCAGCGTGGCGAGCAACTCGACTGGGGCACTTTGGTTTTCGACTTCGGGCGACGCGAGGTTCGCAACTTCCTGGTCGCGAACGCGCTGTACTGGATCGACGAGTTCCACATCGACGGACTGCGCGTCGATGCCGTGGCGTCGATGCTGTACCTGGACTACTCCCGTCCCGAGGGCGGCTGGTCGCCGAACATCTACGGTGGCCGCGAGAACCTCGAGGCCGTCACGTTCCTGCAGGAGATGAACGCGACGGTGCACAAGAAGCACCGCGGCGTCGTCACCGTGGCCGAGGAGTCGACGGCATGGCCCGGCGTCACCCGCCCGACGAACGTCGGCGGACTCGGGTTCAACATGAAGTGGAACATGGGCTGGATGCACGACACCCTGGGCTTCCTCGGGCGTGATCCCATCCATCGCAGTTACCACCACCACGAGATCACCTTCTCCCTGGTCTATGCGTGGAGTGAGAACTACCTGCTCCCCATCAGCCACGACGAGGTGGTACACGGCAAGGGCACGCTGTGGACTCGGATGCCCGGCGACGACTACGCCAAGGCCGCAGGCCTGCGCGGAATGCTCGCCTACATGTGGGCGCACCCCGGCAAGCAACTGCTGTTCATGGGACAGGAGTTCGGACAGACCCGTGAGTGGTCCGAGGAACGCGGCCTGGACTGGTACCAGATCGACGAGGAACCTCTGCACAACGGCGTCAAAACCCTTGTGTCCGATCTGAACTCGACGTACAAGTCCCATCCGGCACTGTGGACGCTCGACACGTCGCCGAGTGGATACTCGTGGATCGACGCCAACGACACCGAGAACAACGTGCTGAGCTTTCTGCGGTACGGATCCGACGGTTCGGTCATCGCGTGTATTTTCAACTTCTCCGGAAACGAGCACGGCAGCTATCGTGTGGGACTACCGGAACCCGGCCGATGGATCGAGGTCCTCAACACCGATGCAACGGAGTACGGGGGCTCCGGCGTGGGCAACCTGGGTGAAGTGACGGCAACATCGCACTCGTGGCACGGACGACCGGCGTCAGGCCAGGTCGCCCTTCCCGCCAACGGGGCGATCTGGATAAAACTGGAGCGATAGATGAGTGGCGGCCGCACACCCCGACTACTGGCCGCGGCCGCCACTGCAGGGCTGCTCCTGCTGACCTCGTGCGCACAGACAGTCAGCGGAAGTGCCGTATCGATCTACGAGAACCCGTTCACCGTTGCCGGACTTCCGGTCACGAGCGGTCCGAGCGGGCCCCGTCCCGATGTCCCCGATTCGACGATCACCGTGGAGAACGCCGAAGGCACCGACTCGGACATCCTCGCCACGAACGCGATCGACGACATCCAACGATTCTGGGCCGAGCAGTACCCCAACTTGTTCAAGGGCTCGTTCACCCCGGTCTCGAAGGTCGTCTCGTGGGACGCGTCCGAGGACGAAGGATCGGGGATCAGATTCTGCGGAGACCGCACCGGCGGTATTCCCAACGCCGCCTACTGCACTCGTGACGACTCCATCGGGTGGGATCGAACCATTCTGCTCCCGGCTCTCGTCGACGCGTTCGGTCCGATGTCGGTGGTGATGGTGATCGCCCACGAATACGGTCACGCCATCCAGCATCAATCGGGTCTCGTCGGCGACGACACCCCGACCATCGTTGCCGAGCAGCAGGCCGACTGCTTCGCCGGTGCGTTCATCCGCCACGTCGCCGAAGACGATGCGCCGCACTTCACCATCAACACCTCGGACGGTCTCAACGGCGTCCTCGCCGCGACTGTCGCCGTGCGCGACGTCGACCCCAACGATCCGGAATCGGTACACGGCTCTGCCTTCGAGCGCGTCACCGCGGTGCAGCTCGGCTTCACCGAGGGCGCGGCAGTCTGCACCGGTATCGACGAGGCCGAGATCGATTCGCGTCGAGCATCGTTGCCGCAGAAGTTCAGCGACCCCGACGACTCCGGTGAGCTACCGGTCACCGAGGACACCCTCGGAGCCTTCACTCGATCCTTCGAATCTGTGCTGCCCGTGGCCGATCCGCCGGCCGTGGATTATTCCGGGTCCGATCTCGGGTGTTCGGACGCCGAGGCCACCGCGCCGGTGTCGTACTGTCCGTCGACCAACACCATCGGTGTCGACGTCGAGGACCTGGCCGAGGTCGGACAGCCCGAGACACCCCGACGCGGAGACATCTTGCCGCTCAACGTTTCCGGCGACTACAGCGCCTACGTGCTGTTCGCCTCGCGATATACGCTCGCGGTGCAGAAGGAAGCAGGCCAATCGCTCGACGATCCGCAGGCCGCCCTGCGCTCGGCGTGTCTGTCGGGGGTCATCACGTCGGCGATGAGTGTCGAGAGCGGAACGACGGACCTCGAAGTCTGGCTCTCCCCCGGCGATCTCGACGAAGCCGTGTCCGGTCTGCTCAGCGACGGCCTCGCCGCCAGCGACGTCAACGGTACGACGCTGCCGTCCGGCTTCTCCCGAGTCGATGCGTTCCGTTCGGGAGTTCTCGGCGGCAAGGAACGGTGCGACGCGCGCTACAGCTGATCGGCGCTGTCAGTACAAGGCGGACGCGAGCTTGCGCCGCGCGGAAACCACCAGCGGATCGGCTGCGTCGAACAACTCGAACAGCTCGAGCAGACGAGTGCGCAACGCGGTTCGGTCGTCGCCGGCACTGATCTTGATTCCGTCGATCAGACGAGCGAAGGCCTGCTCCGGTTGCTGACCGGCCATCTCGGCGTCCGCGGCCTCGATTCGGGCCTGCACGTTTGCGGGATCGGCGTCGGCGATGGCAATCGCGTCCGGTGCCAGGTTCTGCACACGGGCGAGGAACTTGACCTGACGCAGCGCAGCAACGGCCTCGGTGTTCTTCGGTTCGGCGTCGATGATCGCCTGGTAGGCAGCTTCCGCCTTGTCGAAATCGCCCTCGTCGATGGCCTCTTCGGCTGCGACGATTCTGGGGTCCTCGATCTCGGGTTCCGGTTCTGCAGCGGCCGCCCCGGGAGGCCCGGTGAGCTTTCCCGCAGTCGCCTGCTCGACGGCCTGTAGCCACTGACGCAGCTGCTCTTCCGACTGCGTTCCCTCGAAGTCGGCCAACGGCTGCCCGGCTGCGACTGCAACCACCGTCGGAATGGCTTTCACACCGAACGCCTGCGCGATCTGCGGATTGGAATCGACGTCGACTCGGGCGAGAACCCACGTACCCGCCGCCTCCACGGCCAGCTGCCCGAGCTGACGCGTCAATGCCTGGGACTGCGGCGATCGCGCCGAACCCAGGTCGACGATCACCGGTACCTGCGTGGACCGCTGCAGCACCTCGGCCTCGAACGTAGCCGCGGTCACGTCCACGATCGGTGCCAGTCCCCCCGCGTCGCCCGCGGATTCGGCCGCGGGTGCAGGTGCCGGACGGTCCTTGAGAACGGACAGGTCGACGGCACCGGCAATGGATGCGGGAACGACGGCTGACGGGCGGGCGGGAGGACGGGAACCGGGTCGAGTCACGCCCTACAGTTTGTCACTAACGCGATGGGTCATCCACTGGCGGGCGGCACCGGTCGGTCAGGACAGAACCTTGGCATCGGCTGCCGGCCGGCCGGTGCTCAGCTCGGCCAGACGGCCGGTGCGCGCGGCCCAGATCTCGAAGATGACGGTGCCGAACGGGGGGAACGCCGCGACGAGCGCCAAGAGGGTGGCCTTGATGTCCCACTTGAGCTTGACCGCCGTCAATACGGCAACGGCCAGATACACCACGAACACGCCGCCGTGGATGGGCCCGAAGATCTTCACGCCGATTTCGTTGCCGTCGGCGGGGATGTACTTGAACGCCATTCCGATCAACAGGCCCAGCCAGGTGAACGCTTCGAGCACAGCGATGAAACGGAAGCGTTTGGCTGTACTGCTCAGGTCGAAGAAGTTGGTCATGCCCGCTATTGTGCCCGGTTTGCTACGACGGAACGTAGTGGCTCTGGTCTCAGTTCTTCTCCAGAGCCACTACGAGTCCTACTGCTTCGGCACTCGAACGATGAGTGCGTCGCCCTGTCCACCGCCGCCGCACAGTGCGGCCGCGCCCACTCCGCCGCCGCGTCGCTGCAGCTCGAGAGCCAGATGCAATGCGATGCGAGCGCCCGACATGCCGAGGGGGTGCCCGATCGAGATCGCTCCGCCGTTGACGTTGACGATCTCGGGATCGATGCCCAGCTCACGCGTCGACGCGATTCCGACC
>NZ_NOYD01000029.1:0-115843 GCF_002258315.1 Rhodococcus sp. 06-462-5
TCGGACACCTCAGGGGCGGGCGGCACCGTCTCGATGCCGTCCACCCCTGATCCGCCGTCCCCCGAAAGCATGAACAGAATCTACCGCGACCCACCGACAAACTTTCGAACAGAAGTTCCCAGGACTCAGGGGTCGCACGATGCATTGACGGTCACGGTTCCGAGTGTCGTGTTATGGCGTGGATAACCGAGCCTCGAAATTGTGACATTGTCGGTTTTGCGTAACGCCGAGTCGCGCTGTCGCTGGTCACGGCGTTCAATAGCGGGCAAGGCAGACGTAACGACCACAGCAGCGTTGCTTGTTCGGCGACAGACGCGACTGCATTGCAGCACCTCCGGAGCTCGATTCCGAGCCGGTGTCCGTTGGCTGAGTGTTGACCCAGTGGGGATGATCGACATGAACGACGCTTTTCGCTTCGCCGCTTCGTGCAGTTCACCGAGGGAACTGATCGCCCGACTTCAATTCGGAATGACGGAGTTGTGGCCCGAGGACACAGCAATACCCGTCCGCTGGCACTGCATGGCAGACCTGATCGATTCGGAGCGAGGATTGCTCGTCGAATTGGATGGAGCAGTGTCCAAACCGGTTGTGGATGCGCTCGCCGCCACAGCTGAATTGTGCAGACAATCGGCTTCCGAGCCTGTTCCCCAGTCGGATTGGAGGTTGCTCCGTCGCGCCTTGGAGTGGCTGGAGTGCAGTGGTTCGGAAGTAGACCGTGCTCTGCTTGCCGTGGGAGACGAAGTGGCACTGGTCGGTCTCGACAGCGAGGACGAGGATCTTTCCGTCGCGACCTGGTTGTGCATCGAAGCACTCGATCGGTTTGCCGCCACCGAAGACGCGCTCGGCTATTGGGTGCACCGCTTGGATGTGCACGAGTCGAAACTTGCTCAGCAGCCCACGGATTCGGACCGCCGCGGCAGCGAAACTTCCGCCTTGCCGATGGCCGTCTGAGTCGGTACGGCTCTTGCTGTTCGCTGGGAGCCGGTGGCTCAGCCGGTCGTGGAAGCAATGGGTCGTCGGCACCTGACTCGTCGGAAGTATTCCCTGTCGCATCGATCGGTATCCGGCGTCCACCCTCCGTCGAAGAAGTTGTCGTCACTGCAGAGAGGTGCGAATCGATAGGCGAAATAGGCCAGGTCGTCGATGCGTCGGCCCGGTCCGGCTTCGTCGAAATCTATCAAGGCGACGGCAGTGGAACCCTCGAAGACGATGTTGTACGGGGCTGCGTCCCAGTGGCAGATCACCTCGGGTTCGATGCCGTCGGGCAGGTGTATGGCGTGACCGTCGGGCAATCGCAGACCGACGGTGAGGTCGTGCAGCCGACGCAAGATTCGGGTAGCGCTTTCCAGCGCTTCGATGGTGCGAATGTCGGCAGGAATCGGATAGTTGCCGACAATTCCATGCCGGTACGTGAGTATTTCTCGACCCTTGTCGTCTACTCCCAAGAATCGCGGAGCGTATTGGAAACCTCTGCGCTCCAGATGGTTCAGTAGAACGTGCACCGCGGCCGAGTGGTCACCCGTTGTTCGACGCACCGTCTCGCCGACCCGATGCACGACGGTCCTGTTCCCTCCGGGCAACGGGATCTCCGTCTCGTCGTTCATGCTTCTACGGTCTCACGTGCTGGGGAATTCCTACCCCGGTTGGCAACTGCGCCGGCCCTCTCGTAGTATCGAGAACGTAGGACCATCCAGAGCGACCGAGAGACCTGGCTCTATGACGTCGCAGCAACCCCCCGACTCGTCGGGTGAGGGTGCTACCGCCGGGACCGATGGAGGAATGTACGTGAACACCCGAGTCGCCTCAGGTTTCGTCGACGGATGCCGTCGGATTCATGTCGATCTGTGCCGTCTGAACGGTTCGACCTGTCGTAGCTGACATTTCGGCACCGTACTTTTCGACACCACACCTCATCATCTGCACGAACTCCTTCCTGGGCACACATGGCTCGGACGCGGGAGTTCTCGTGCGATCGACCAGATACCGGAGACACCCACGTGTCCACTCGCCCTGTTCTTTTGGTGGCCGGAGTAATCGCCGCCACCGCCACACTGCTCGCCGGGTGCGCAGGGAGCGCCTCCACCTCGGCTGCCGACGCCGGACCACCGCAGTCCGGAGGGACGCTGCGCTACGGTCTGTCCGGCGCTCCCACCTGCTCCGACCCGGCACAGTCCGGTACCAATCAGACGATCTACGTCACCCGCCAGGTGGTCGACTCACTCACCGATCAGAATCCGGAGACCGGCGAGATCGAGCCATGGCTGGCCGAGAGCTGGGAAGTGAGTCCGGACGCAAGGTCGTTCACCTTCCAGCTGAAAGACGGTGTGACGTTCAGTGACGGCACCCCGCTCGATGCCGCTGCCGTCAAGGACAATTTCGACGCCATCACCGGCACTCTCGGTGCCGCCAAGGCGCCGCTGGCCGCCAGTTACCTGACCGGATATCAAGGTGCCACGGTCGTCGATCCGCTCACGGTCCGCATCGACTTCGCGGCACCGAATGCGCAGTTCCTGCAGGCGAGTTCGACGCCTCAGCTCGGAATTCAATCCGTCGCGACCTCGGCCCAGTCGGCCGAGTCGCGGTGCTTGGGTACCAACATCGGATCGGGACCGTTCACCTACGCGGACTACCAACAGGACCGCTCCGTCACCTTGGCCAAGCGAACCGGATACAACTGGGGCTCTGCGGTATTCGGTCACGAGGGCGAGGCGTACCTGGACCGCATCGAATTCACCATCGTGCCCGAGTCGGGTGTACGTACCGGCAGTTTGTCCTCCGACCAGCTCGACGCGGTCAGTGACGCGTTACCGCAGGACGCGCCGCAGATCGAGGCGACCGGTGGCCGGATCCTGGCGACGTCCAACCCCGGCGTTCCGTTCGGCATTCAGCCCAACGTCACTCGCGGAGCGCTGCAGGACCCCGCCGTCCGAACGGCCCTGGTGCCGGCGATCAACCGTCAGGAACTCGTCGACACAGTTCTCGGACCTGACTTCCGAACGGCGACAAGCACGTTGGCCAGTGCCACCCCGGGGTACGTCGAACTCGCCGACGTCACCTACGATCCCGAGAAGTCGAAGTCGCTCCTCGACGCAGCGGGTTGGGCTCCCGGAGCCGACGGGATCCGCGAAAAAGACGGGCAGAAGCTGAGTTTCAAGGTCATGTACTCGGCCGTGTTCGCCGGCAACCAGGCGATTCTGGAGCTGACCCAGCAGCAATTGCGCGCGGTTGGTGCCGACCTACAGCTCGAGCTGGTCTCCAATTCGGAGGCGACGGCGCGGCAGGGCACCAAGGACTACGACTCCACGTACTACAACAGCACTCGCGCCGACGGGGATATTCTGCGTACCTCGTTTGCCGTGGACGGGCGGAACCTGAACGCGCGCGGCCCGATTCCGGATCTGGATGCATCGTTGTCCGAGCAGCTCTCGACCACCGACGTGGCCGAGCGCAACGAGATCCTCGCAACCGCGCAGCAGCAGGTGCTCGACAACGGTTTGTGGATTCCCACGATCGAGCTCTCGCAGGCCGTCGGCGCGGCGTCGAAAGTACAGGATCTGAAGTTCGAGGCCTCCGCTCGCCTGCAGTTCTTCGACACCTGGCTGAGCGGGTAGTAGCGCCGTGACCCGCTACATCGGACAGCGAGTACTGCAGGCACTGGCAGTGCTGTGGGCTGCGTTCACCATCTCGTTCATCGTGCTCTTCCTCCTTCCGTCGGACCCGGTCAGTCTTGCCGTGGACTCGGCCGGATCGGGCACCCCGGCGGACGCTGCGGCCATCGCCGAACTGCAGGCTCGCTACGGCCTGGATCAGCCGGTGCTGGTGCAGTATTGGCATTCACTGGTCGGGGCCGTGCAGGGCGACTTCGGATTGTCCATTGCCACCGGCCAGTCGGTGACGACGGCCATTCTCGACGCGGTGCCCAGCACACTCGGTTTGGCGGCCACTGCCCTGGTGCTGGCGGTCGTGTTCGGATCCGCGGTGGCCTACGCCGCCACGTACACCCAGATCGCATGGCTGAAGAACCTGTTGCTCGCACTCCCACCGCTCGGGGTGGCGGTGCCGACGTTCTGGGTAGGACTGCTGCTGCTGCAACTGTTCTCGTTCCGACTGCGCTGGTTCCCCGCATTCGGCGACGCAGGCGCAGCGTCGTTGGTGCTGCCTGCGGTGACACTGGCATTGCCGACCGGTGCTGTCGTCGCTCAGGTCCTGGCTACCAGCATGGCCACCACGTGGAAGCAACCGTTTGTGGATGTGGCCCGCGCCAAGGGGGTCTCACGCCTCCGGGTGCAGACTCGACACGTTCTGCGACTGTCTTCGATCCCTGCCTTCACGATTGCCGGGGTGCTGGTGGGCACCCTGCTGGCCGGATCGGTGGTGGTCGAGACGGTGTTCTCCCGCGCCGGAGTCGGACGGTTGACCCAGACATCGGTCCTGGCCCAGGACATTCCGGTGGTGCAGGGCATCGTCGTTCTGACCTCGCTGGTCTTCGTCCTGGTCAATCTCGCAGTCGACCTGCTCTATCCGCTGATCGATCCGCGCATCGTGCGCGAATACCGGCCCGCGCGGGCCAGTGCAGAACCGGAGAAAGCTCATGTCTGACATATTGATTCGTGAACCTGCCGTTCATTCGGCAATTCCCGCGGCAGGCGAAGACGCACCGGCACCCACGCGGCACCGGGGTCCGCGAGACGTGTTGAAGCACATCTGGCTCGCTGGCTCCGTGGTCGTGCTGTTGCTGGCTCTCGGGTTCGCGTTGTTCCCGTCCGTCTTCGCCAGCGGCGACCCGCTGGTCGGTACACCGGCCGATAAACTCCAGGCACCCAGCGCGTCGCACTGGTTCGGCACCGACAACATCGGCCGTGACGTCTTCACCCGAGTGGTCCATGGTTCCGGACTGTCTCTGACGGCAACGCTGTTGGCTGTCGGTATCGCCCTGGTGGTCGGCTCGATCATCGGTCTGGTTTCGGGTGCCGTCGGCGGAATGGTCGACGCGGTGCTGATGCGAATCGTCGATGTGTTGCTGTCGATTCCGACGCTGCTGCTCTCGTTGGCACTGGTGACCGCTCTGGGCTTCGGCACTGTGAACGTCGCTATCGCCGTCGGTGTCACGCTGATTGCCAACTTCGCCAGAGTGATGCGCTCGGAAGTACTGCGGGTGCGCAGATCCCTGTACGTCGAAGCGGCCTACGCCTCGGGTGTGAGGTGGTTCGATGTGTTCCGCAGGCACATCCTCAGAAACTCGTACGGCCCCGTGATTGCCCTCGCTGCAGTCGAATTCGGTATGGCAGTTCTCGCGGTATCGGCGCTGAGCTTCCTCGGTTTCGGCGCTGCTCCGCCCACCCCGGAGTGGGGATCGCTGATCTCCGAGGGCCGCAACTTCCTGGCCACCGCCTGGTGGATGACAACATTGCCGGGATTGGTGATCGTGGCCGTCGTCGTGTCCGCGCACCGCCTCGGGCATGCACTCGAAAGGCGATCACAATGAGCCCCATTCTCGAAGTAGAGAATCTGCACGTGAACTACGGTGAGACGACCGCCGTCTCCGGCGTCGGGTTCACAGTCGACCGCGGTGAAGTGGTGGCCGTGGTCGGTGAATCGGGCTCCGGAAAGTCGACGACTGCGCACGCCCTCATCGGTCTGCTCTCGGGTTCCGGACGCATCGTGGGCGGATCGGTGACGTTCGACGGGCAACGGCTCGATACGGCGTCGGACAAGACGCTGAACCGGTTGCGCGGCCGCCACATCGGGCTCGTCCCTCAGGATCCGACCACCTCGCTGAACCCGGTGGTTCGCGTCGGCGACCAGGTTGCCGAGGTGCTGCGGGTGCACGGTCTGGCCGATCGACGCTCCGCGACGATCGAGGCGATTCGCATCCTCACCGAAGCCGGTCTGGACAACCCCGAAGTGCGGGCGCGGCAGTATCCGCAGGACCTGTCCGGTGGGCAGCGTCAGCGCGTACTGATCGGAATCGCTCTCGCGTGCCGCCCGGATCTGGTGATCGCCGACGAGCCGACCAGTGCCCTCGACGTCACTGTGCAGCGTCGAATCCTCGACCATCTCGACACCCGAATCGCCGAGACCGGTGCCGCTGTCTTGTTGATCACCCACGACTTGGGCGTGGCTGCGGACAGAGCCGATCGCCTGATCGTCATGAGCGCAGGACGGATCGTCGAATCCGGTCCCACCGCAGAGGTACTGGCGAACCCGACGCACGCGTACACACGTCAGCTGTTGGCCGCGGCACCGTCGCTGAATACGACCGTGCGACCCGCGCACACCACGGCGGCCGAGCCGATCCTGACGGTCGCCGACGTCTCGAAGCGGTTCACCATAGGCCGCGGCGTTCACCTCGATGCGGTCAGAAAAGCCACGTTGACCGTCGAACGTGGGCGGACGGTCTCCCTCGTCGGCGAGTCCGGGTCGGGCAAGTCCACGTTGGCGCGCATCGCGATCGGTCTCGAGACCGCGTCGTCGGGTTCGGTCACTTTCGACGGCAGGGACATCACCGGTCTGCGTGGCAAGGCCAGGCGTGAACTGCGGCGGCGTGTTCAGATCGTCTATCAGAACCCGTACGCCTCACTGAACCCGAAGCTGCGCGTCGGCGAGATCGTGCGAGAACCGTTGGATGCGTTCAAGATCGGTTCCTCGAGTGAGCGTTCCGAGCGCGCCAGGACGCTTCTCGATCAGGTAGCACTCACCAGCGACTACCTGGCCCGCCGGCCGGCCGAGCTCTCCGGCGGGCAGCGCCAGCGCGTTGCCATTGCCCGAGCGTTGGCTCTCGCACCGGAACTGGTGGTGCTCGACGAGCCGGTCTCGGCCCTCGACGTATCGGTGCAGGCGCAGATTCTGACGCTGCTGGGCGACCTGCAGTCCGAGCTGGGTCTGAGCTACCTCTTGATCTCGCACGATCTGGCCGTCGTTCGTCAGATCAGTGACACCGTGGCCGTCATGCAATCCGGCGTCATCGTGGAATACGGCGACACCGCAACACTGTTCGACAATCCGCAGCAGGACTACACCCGCGAGCTACTCGGGGCCATTCCCGGAAGCACGCACGAGAAAGCGAGCACCAGTGTCTGACAAGCTGTTTCTGACCGCGATCGAGCTGAGAGGCACCGGCGCACATCCTCAGGCCTGGCGTCGTCCCGATTCTCGCGTCGAAGAGGTGTTCACAGCCGGGTTCTGGATCGACCAGCTCCGGACTGCAGACCGAGCGGGTATCGATCTTGCGTTCCTGGGCGATTCGTTCGCCAGTCGGACGCTCGAGGCCGCAGCAATCGCGGCTCGGGCCGCCGCCCGCACCGACAACATCGGGCTGGTACCCACGATCACCGTCACGCACACCGAGCCGTTCCATATCTCGAAGCAGATCGCGAGCCTCGATTTCGCGTCCCACGGCCGGGCCGGTTGGCAGGTCGAGGTGAGTCCGGGAGCCGAGCAGGCAGCGCTGTTCGGCCGGAAAGCGGAGCAGGACAACGGCAGCCTGTGGCGCGAAGCGGACGAGGCAATCGAAGTCGTCACCAGGCTCTGGGACAGCTGGGAGGACGACGCGGAGATCCGCGATGTCGAATCGGGACGGTTCATCGACCGAGACAAGCTGCACTACATCGACTTCGAGGGTGAGAACTTCTCGGTCAAGGGTCCGTCGATCACTCCGAGATCTCCGCAGGGGCAGCCACTCGTCGTGATTCGCGGCGACTCCGAGGAATCCGTATCGGTGGCCGCCGCGCGTGCCGACATCGTCCGCATCGTCGCCGACACGGTCGAGGATGCGGCAACGACCGCCGCCCGTATTCGACGCGCCGTCGTCGCGGAAGGCCGTGACCCGGCCGACGTGTTCGTCCTGCTGGACGTGGAGGCCTTGGTATCCGATTCTGCCGCTGAAGAACTCGCTCAGCTCGACAACTGGGCGGGGCACGTCAGAGCCGCCGAGAGTGTGTCGCATATCGGCGACCTGGCAGGCCTTCATCTCCTGCTCGGTTCGATCGAAGCAGCCGGCCTGGACGGAGTCACCCTGGTACCGCTCGCGTTGCCGTCAGGAGTAGAGGCACTACCGGCCACGGACACCCGCAGTGGATCGACTCTGCGTGATCGTCTCGGCCTGTCGCGTCCGGTCAATCGCTACGCACTCGAAGGGAAGAGCCTGTGACGAAGAAGCAGATACATCTGGGTGCTCATTTCCCCGGCGTCAACAACACCACCGTCTGGGCCGATCCGGAATCGAAGAGCCAGATCGAGTTCGACTCGTTCGTGCACCTCGCCGAATCGGCCGAACGCGGTCTGTTCGATTTCTTCTTCCTCGCCGAAGGACTGCGACTGCGAGAGCACCGCAACAAGATTCACGATCTCGATGTGGTCGGGCGACCGGACACGCTCACCGTCCTCAATGCGCTTGCGTCGGTGACGACCAAACTCGGACTGGCTGGGACGATCAACACCACGTTCAACGAACCGTTCGAGCTCGCCAAACAATTCTCGTCGCTGGATCATCTGTCCGACGGTAGGGCGGCATGGAACATGGTGACGTCCTCGGACGCGTTCACCGGCGAGAATTTTCGGCGGGGTGGCTACCTCGATCGTGCCGACCGTTACGTGCGGGCCAACGAGATCATCGACGTCGCGCGAAAGCTCTGGGACTCCTGGCAGTCCGACGCGTTCGTCGTCGATCGCGAGCGTGGCATTTTCGGTCGCGAATCCGAGATCCGCGCAGTCTCGCATTCCGGTCCGCAATTCGATGTCCAGGGTCGCTTCACGCTGCCGCGCAGTCCGCAGGGACATCCGGTTCTGTTGCAGGCAGGCGATTCCGACGAGGGCCGCGAGTTCGGTGCGGCCAAAGCCGACGCCATCTTCACCATCCACGGCACGCTCGAGGACGGACAGAAGTTCTACTCCGACGTCAAGGGTCGGCTCGCCAAGTACGGCCGCGAGCACGACGACCTGAAGGTGCTGCCCGCCGCGACGTTCGTGCTCGGCGATTCTGCGCAGGACGCCGCCGAGAAGGCGGACCACATCCGGCATCAGCAGGTCAGCGGCAGGACGGCCATCGCATTCCTCGAGCAGGTGTGGGGACAGGACATGTCCGCGTACGACCCGGACGGGCCACTGCCCGACATCGAACCCAGCGGCGATGTGTCCATCACCCGGGGCCGTGCGCGACACGGCGACCCCAGAACCATTGCGCAGCAGTACCGCGAGCGCGCCCAGGCCGAGAACCTGAGCATTCGTGAACTGATCATCGCGATGACGACGCGGCAGCAGTTCGTCGGAACCCCCGCGCAGGTGGCCGCGGAAATCGACAGCTATGTGCAGAACAACGCCAGCGACGGGTTCATTCTCGTCCCGCATATCACCCCGGCCGGCCTCGATGAATTCGTCGACAAGGTGATACCGGAACTTCAGGACCGCGGCAGCTTTCGCACCGAATACAGGGGAACCACCTTGCGCGACCACCTCGGTCTGCGCCATCCGTACGAACAGCGAGAAGGAGTGCGAGCATCATGAGTGAATTCGAGCAGGACTGGAAGCAGTGGCATGCAGACCGCGAGGCGTCCTACGGTGATTCGCTCGGTTGGGTGTCGTTGACCGGGTTGTATTGGCTCACCGATGAATTCGAGACTGTCGCGGATCTCCCCGGCCGGTGGAAGGCCGACGCCGACTCGGTGACTGTCGAAGGGCTCGACGGCGTGACGACGCTGAATCCGGTGGAGGGTGCGCCGGGGATTCTGGTCGAGGACGGCGATCGGCGTATCGAGGTGATCCGTCGCACGGGTTCGGTCGCACTGCGGGTTCACGACCCGAAAGCTCCGACCCTGCAGTCCTACAGCGGCATCCCGGCCTACGAACCGAGCGAGAAGTTCGTTGCCACCGGGACGTTCACCTCGTACGACTCGCCGGTGACCGTCACGACCGGAGCGGTGGTGGAAGGACTCGAACATCATCACTCGGCGGTTGGCACTCTCGACTTCGAATTGGCCGGTACCGCCGCGCAGCTGATTGCGTTCGGCGGCAACGGCAACGGCAATGGTCTGAAGGTCCTGTTCACCGATGCCACGAGCGGGGTGACCACCTACCCGGCTGCGCGGATCCTGGCAGTGCCCGCTCCGGTGGACGGCACCGTCGTTCTCGATTTCAACCGCGCTTCCAACCTTCCGTGTGCATTCACCGACTACGCGACGTGCCCCGTGGCACCGGCCGAGAACAGGCTGACCGTCGCCGTCGAAGCCGGGGAGAAGAACCCGAGATGACGCGCGTTCCGTTGTCGGTTCTCGATCTGTCCCCGATCAGCGAGGGGTCGACAGTCTCGCAGGCACTGCGAAACACCGTCGATCTGGCTCGCCAGACCGAGGAGTGGGGTTACGAGCGCTACTGGGTGGCCGAGCACCACTTCGTGGCAGTCGCGAGTTCGTCACCTGCCGTGTTGATCGGTCTGATCGCCGCTGCCACCAACAGGATTCGCGTCGGATCCGCGGCTGTGCAGCTGGGGTTCACGACGGCTGCTGCCGTTGTGGAGTCCTTCGGGACGGTGGATGCGTTGTATCCGGGACGTATCGATCTGGGTGTCGGTAGGTCCGGGCAGCGGCGAGCAGCAGCCCTGGCCGGTGCACCACCGTCCGCTCCCGAGCCCGCCGTGTCTTCGGGGCCCGGCGGACTGTTCCCGGTTGCCCCCGCCGAGGCGGCACCGCGGAAGACCCCGCTGCTGGCCGCATCGTTGGCTGCGCTTCAGCAACCGCACGCTCAGGCTCCGGAATTCGTCGAGCAACTCGACGACCTCGCTGCGTTGCTCGTCGGTACCTACGAGCGCGACGGGGTGCCGTTGACGGCACGCCCGGGTGTCGGGGCCGACGTGTCGCTGTGGCTGTTCGGCAGCAGTGCCGGGCCCACGGCCCGTGAGGCCGGTGCCCGCGGTCTGCCGTTCGCGGCCAGCTACCACTTCAGCCCGGGAACGACCCTCGATGCGATCGACGAGTATCGCCGAGCGTTCGTTCCGTCGACCCGCTTGTCCGAGCCCTACGTGGCTGTCTCGGCCGATGCGGTGGTTGCGGAATCGGATTCGCAAGCCCGTGAGCTGGCTGCGTCGTTTCCACAGTGGGTGCACAGTATTCGCAGTGGTCGAGGTGCCGTCGAGTATCCGGATCCGACGAGCGTCGCCGCACTGACCGACGAGCAGTATCGGCTCGTCGCCGATCGGGTGGAGACCCAGTTCGTCGGATCCGCGGCAACGGTGTCGGACAGGCTGGAGGCGCTGCAGGAAGCGACCGGTGCGGACGAACTGGTACTCACCTCGGTCACGTACGACCATGCGGACAGGCTGCGCTCGTACGAATTGCTCGGCAAGGAGTGGGGACTGCCGCGGCTCCGAGTCTGAGCGGAACATTTGCGTCGTGGTGACCGTTGTACCGCGCATGACACGAGTTGCGGTTGCAGCGTCCTACGGTGGTCCGGAAGTCGTCGAGATCGTCGAGCAAGAGCTACCTGAGCCGTCCGAGGGCGAGGTTCTGGTCGAGGTGAAGGCGATCGGCGTCAACCCCTTCGACTTCAAGAGTTACAGCGGTGCTTTCGGCACCGACGAATCCAAGCTCCCGATCGCATTGGGCAGCGAGGCGTCGGGGATCGTCGTTGCGGTCGGCGGAGCCGTCGAGGGCCCGGTCGGCCCTGTCGCCGTCGGCGACGAGGTGATCGTGTCCGGCCGGAACGGCACGTACGCCGAGAGGATTCTGGTTCCCGCGCGATTCGTGTTCCCGAAGCCGAAAGCCTTGGACTGGATGGTTGCTGCCGGTGTGCTCGCTGTAGCTGGAACTGCTTACGACGCACTGGAATCCGTTGGCGTCAAGGGCGGTGACACTGTTCTCGTGCATGGGGCGGCAGGCGGGGTGGGGTCAGTGGTGGCACAGCTCGCGAAGGAGCGCGGTGCCACCGTCATCGGGACTGCACGCCAACAGAACCACGACGCGCTCCGTGCCTACGGTGCCGTGCCCGTCGAGTACGGCACCGGACTGATCGACCGGGTACGAGCAGCCGCCCCGAACGGTATCGACGCGGCAATCGACACGGTGGGCACCGACGAGGCCGTCGACGTATCTCTCGAATTGCTCACAGACCGAGCGAGATTGGTCACCACGGGAGCATTCGGACGGGCTTCGGCGGACGGGTTCCTCACCGTCGGCGGGCCGGCGAGCATGGAGCGGCGACGCCTCGCATCCCCGCGGCTGTTGGAGCAGGCAGGTGCAGGTGTGTTCGAGGTGACGGTTGCCAAGACCTTCCCGCTCGCCGAGGCTGCCGTGGCGCACGCTGAACTGCAATCGACGCATCCGCGCGGAAAGTTCGTCCTGATTCCCTGACGCGGGAGCTGTTCGATCCGCTCTGTGGCAGGCCGCCGCGGACGTTCTGCGATCGGTTAGCGTGGGCGCATGAACTCGGCCACGGACGACCTGGTGAAGAGCTACCTCGACGCCCTCCATCGCGCCGACCTCGATGCGATCGTGAGTCTGTTCGCGCCAGGTGCCGTTGTGCATTCGCCGTTGTACGGTCCGACTCCCGCACCCGACTTCTATCGCGCTTTGTTCATCGATACCGACAGCGCGGAGCTGACGTCGAAGGGCGTGTCAGAGGGGCACACCTCGGCAGGAACGCGGCTCGTCACGTTCTGGTTCCATTTCGACTGGCGGCTACCCTCCGGGGTGGCTGCCCCGTTCGACGTCGTCGATGTCGCCGAACTCGACGACGACGGCCGGATCACAACACTGTCGATCGTGTACGACACGGTCGACGTGCGACCAGCTTTCGAACGGGAGACCGGATCTTCTTGGAGGTCGACGGAACAGGATCGGTAGCGCCAGGCCTTCGAATCAGCGTGATTGCAACGGGTGCGCTGTTCGGGCGGCGAGCCTAGCGTCGCGTTCATGACCTGGCTCAGAAGACGACTGACGGCCATCATCGATCGTCTGGGATCACAACCTGCCTGTACCCACGCTGCCGTCGACTTCGGTGTTCGCGGCTGAACGACGTCGAATCCGGCCGAGGTGCAGTGGGGGTGGGGCGTTTTCGTGTCAGCGGTCGTATGAATCCCACCATGTCAGCACTCGGGTTCCGATCAAGGTCAGGTACTTCGAGCGTTCGCCCTCCGGCACGTCGGTCTCGAACCAGACCCGACCGGACAGGGTTCGACCCTGCAACCACGTTCCGTCGCTCTGTCGGGCGGCCCGGACGACTCCGATTGCCTCCTCCAGACGGCGATCCGGCTGCGTTCCGTCGAGCAGAGACGCGTGCCGAAAATAGTCGAGTGCGTTGAGAGCGCTGTACATCCAGCGGAACGGGTGGACGAAGCGACTCACCCAGGGTCCGACCGCCTCGCCGGTGGACAACGTGTACAACAGCTTTCGCGTCAACAGATATTCTTCACCGGTGCGTCGTGCGGCCCGCGTCTCCATCGTGGCGCGGGTGGCCCTGTCGTACTCCAGCAATCCTTTCAACGAGTTCAGCGTCGAGTGGAACGACGATCGGGTCGAACCGTCGACCCACTCGCAGTTCCATCCGCCGTCCTGCAGTTGGTGCTCGAGAAACCATTCGACGATGCCCTCGACGTCGGCACCGAGCCACAGCCCGTTGGCGAGGGTCCACGCATTGATGCAGCAGTCCACCTCGCCGCCCCAGTACGGCAGGTTCTCGTACTCCCACCGGCTGTTCTCCGCGAGCAGCTCTGCGGTGCGACGCGATTGCAGAACGGCTGGGTCGACACCCCATTCGCGCAGCGAGTTCAGCGACCAGGTGGTTGCGGTCCAGGGTTGCCCCGGTTCGGCCGAACCGTCGAAGCCGGCAGGGAAGTACGCACCACCCGCCCATTGGCCGTCCGCGTCCTGCAGCGCCAATAGCCGTGCACCGAATCCTTCGGTCGGCACTCGTGCGCGCGTTGCCTCCCATATCGCGGGGGATTCGTTCACGATGTCGCGCTCGACCTGCCAACGCAGCGCCGGATCCGAGTCGATGAGCCATTCGCGCAGGGAGTCGGCGACCATGGCCGAGGAGTCTAACGTCGTTCGTTCGCGGGCGGTCCAGCTAACGATCGGGTCTCGACTCGCGTGGGGTAGCGCTCTGCACGATCTACGATTGCGACATGACTGCCGATCCGACCACGCCCGCATCGTCGACCAGTTCGGCCAACTGGAAACGACGCGCCATCCTCGTCGGAGCGGGCATCGTGCTGCTTCTGATCGCCTACTTCATCCTCGCGGCTTTCCTGCCGCGCTGGTGGAGTCTGCGGGTCGAGGAACTGGCCGATCGCACGTTCACCAAGGGCATCTTGTGGGGACTGCTGTTCGGCATCGTCTGCACCTTCGCGCCGCTGGTGTTCTTCTGGAGCGCATGGTCGGTTCGCAAAGGCAGGGCAGGAAAGCAACTGGCGATCGGATCGGTCATCCTGGCTGTCGTCACCGCCATCCCGAACCTGTTGACACTCACCATCGTTCTCGGAACCAGCAATGCCGCTCATGCCGGCGAACGCACTCTCGACACCAGCGCACCGGGCTTCCGCGGCGCGACGGCATTGGGCGCGATCATCGCCGTGGTCCTCGTGGCTCTGCTGGTCTTCGTTGTCGTTCGCCGAAATCGTCGTCGCAGGTCCGTCGCACTGTCGCAGTAACGGTCAGGCGCTCCGCAGTACGGTCGGGTCGGTGATGACGCGGATGCCCGGCTCCGGGTCGAACCGGTAGCCGGCACCGCGGACGGTGGTGATCAGCCGGCCGAAGTGACCGAGCTTGGTTCGCACACGAGACAGGTGAACGTCGACGCTGCGACCGCCGTCCGAGGTACTCAACTCCGACCTCCCGACGACGACGCGTGGGCGCTGCGCTAGATACGCGAAGATCTCGAACTCGGTGTGGCTGAGGCGCACACTCTTGCCGCCGACGATCACGTCGCGAGCCGGCAGGTCGATCACCAGAGGAGCGTTGAGTTCGTTGACCCGCACGTCGAATCGGGTGAGGATCTTCGCATGCGGGGCATAGCTTTTCGCTGCGCCACGAAGGGCATCGGCGAGTGCGTGCAGTTGTGGGCGGGTCAATCCCTGCAAGGACGACGTGCCCGAGTCCGAAATGCGGAGGACGACTGTGGCTTCGGTGCTCATAGCTGGTTGTCTCCTGTGACGAACGTGCGCTGCAGAACTGGGTCGGATGGTCAGCGTGGGCAGTGACAGTTCTCGTTCACAGTCACAGAATGATCGATGGGGTGAGGTTTCGTCAGGGATGCGCTCACCGTGATTGCAACGGTTGACCGGAGGATCTCGCGCATGTTGCGATCAGGCGTGACCGACGCACTCCACCCTTGCACCGACCTCATCACCCGTTCCGTCGACTGGGATCATCCCGACGCCGACGCTCTCCGGGCCGAGATGGCCGCCGAGGTGGGTCCTCGCTACGCAGATCGCGCTGCCCTGATGGCGAAGACCCAGGCCAATGCCGTCGACGAGGGCACGGTGCACCGCACGTTCGTCGTCTACCGCCGCGATGCCGAGGGGGTCGAGCAGGCGGTCGGCCATGCGGCACTGCGGTGGAACGGGCTCGACCTCGAGCTCAAACGAATGTTCGTCCACATAGACCACCGTGGAACAGGCGTCTCGACGGCACTGCTGGTCGCCTCGGAGAACGCGGCTCGTGAGCAGGGACTGCCGCGGCTGATCCTGCAAACCGGAGACCGTCAGCCCGACGCAGTGAGGCTGTACGAGAAAAGCGGTTACACCCGTATCCCGGTGTTCGCGCCCTACGAAGTGCTCCCGTTCTCCAACACCTTCGAGAAACGGTGGTGAGTCGATCGACGGTCAGAGCTTGGGCAGGGTCATGATCTCGGCACCGTCGTCGGTGATGATCACGGTGTGCTCGCTGTGAGCGGTGAGGCAGCCCGTCGTACTGCGCAGAGTCCAGCCGTCGGGATCGGTGACGAGTTCGGCGGTGTCCTCCATGACCCACGGCTCCAGTGCCAACATCAAGCCCGGGCGTAGACGGTAACCACGGCCGGGACGTCCGGAGTTGGAGACGTGGGGATCCTGGTGCATCGTCGAGCCGATGCCGTGGCCGCCGAACTGCATGTTGATCGGGTACCCGGCAGCGCTGAGCACCGTGCCGATGGCGTGGGAGATATCGCCGATCTTGTTGCCCGGTCGAGCCGCTTCGATTCCCGCGGCCAGCGCGCGCTCGGTGGCGTCGATCATCTCGAGGCTCTTGGCGGGCTTGTTCTCACCCACGACGAAACTGATGGCCGAGTCCGCTGCGACGCCGCCGAGGATCACGGCCAGGTCCAGAGTCAGCAGGTCGCAGTCGCCCAGCGCGTAGTCGTGCGGAAGGCCGTGCAGCACAGCATCGTTGACGGAGGTGCAGATGTAGTGACCGAACGGACCGCGGCCGAAGGACGGCGCGTAGTCGACGTAGCAGGACGTCGCCCCGGCTCCCTCGATGATCTCCTTGGTCCACTGATCGATCTCGAGCAGATTGGTGCCGACTGTGGCGCGTTCGCGGACGGTCCGAAGAATTCCGGCGACCAGGGCTCCGGATTCGCGCGCGAGGGGGATCTTGGTGGGGGGAAGGATTTCGATCATGTGGTGCCTTTCGACGTATGCCGAACAACGATACCGGTATAAGTATTGGTGTCGAGTCCGACGGCGCGCAAAGCCGTGTGTCGGTTCGTGCGACGCTGTCTGTCGTGTCTGCTCATCCTCTCGACGACCCCGTTCGTAATTCCCTCGAGGGCTCGCTCTCGCGGTTCGCGGTCCGGCGTGGGCGGATCGTGCGGGCCGATCCCGAGGTGTCTCCGTTCCTGGTGCACCCCGACGTGCTCGAGTCCCAGGACTGGGACGACATCGCCGCCCTGTTCGGGCCACGCACCGTCGTAGGGCTGAACGGTCCGGAACGCGCACTGCCCGAAGGGTGGTCGCAGGTGGAAACATTCGGCTTGGTGCAGCTGGTCGGCACGCATCTCGAGACGCGGCCCTTCGCCGAGGCGGTCGAGCTGACGGCAGCGGATGTCCCGGAGATGCTCGACCTGGTCGGCCGCACCGAGCCCGGACCGTTCCTGCCCCGCACCATCGAACTCGGCACGTACCTCGGTGTTCGACGCGATGGCGTGCTGAACGCGATGGCGGGCGAGCGCATGCACCCTCCGGGGTGGACGGAGATCAGCGCGGTCTGCACCGACCCGGCGTTCCGCGGGCAGGGGTTGGCCACCGACCTGGTTCGCGCGGTCGGTCACGGTATTCGCGCCCGCGGTGAGGAGCCGTTCCTGCATGCGTCGGACGCGAACGTCCGCGCCATCGAGCTCTACTTGTCCATCGGGTTCGAGTTGCGCCGAACCTCGCACCTGACGTTGGTCCGTACGCCCGCGCCGAACCCGAGATAGGTCTCGAAATTCGCTGTTGCGTGCTCCGATCTCGAAGACATACCGTTACCTATGCGAATAAAAGGAGACGTGATCTACGACGACGGGCTGGTCCGTCTCGACGAGGCAGGCGTCACCCTGAGGTACTACTACTTTCCCTTCGCCACGAAGAAGTTCGTGCCCTACGACAGGATTCGCGCCGTCGACACCGCCGTCCTCGGCAATTGGAACGGGCGGTGGCGGCTGTGGGGTGCGCCCTGGATCGATCAGTGGCTTCCGCTGGACGTGATGCGTCCCAAGAAGGACACTGCAGTGGTGCTCACCCTTCGCCGCATCTCGCCGGTTTTCACCCCCGACGATCCGGACCTGGTTGCTCATCTGATTCGCGAGCGCATGGCCGTACGGCAGTGACGCGCCCCGACGAGCGGTTCACGCTCGCCAGTGAACGCACTTTCCTTGCCTGGCTGCGGACCTCGCTCGGGCTCCTGGCCGGTGGTATCGCAATCGTTCACCTGGTTCCGGATTTCAGCACGGGATGGGTTCGGACGACCCTCGGTCTGATTCTCATCGGCCTCGCGGCCGCGGCACCGATCATCGGTCTGCGACGGTGGATGCGCGTTCGAGCTGCCCTGGAGAACGGTGCGCCGATGCCCGAGTCGCGGGATCTGTGGATCTTCGCCGTCGGTATCGGCGCGGTGGCGGTGCTGGCGGCGGTGGTCACGGTTCTTGGGATCCAGTAGCGCGCTGCCGACGGCCGAAGGTGCACAATCGAGGAACTAGGACGACCAACGACAGGAGTTCGGCGTGGCGCAGGGTCTCAAGCTGGGGTACAAGGCATCGGCGGAGCAGTTCGGACCGCGGGAGTTGGTCGAGCTCGGTGTGCTGGCCGAGCAGCACGGTATGGATTCGGCGACGGTCAGCGACCACTTCCAGCCGTGGCGTCACGAGGGTGGCCATGCGCCGTTCTCGCTGGCCTGGATGACGGCCGTCGGTGAGCGAACCAGCACGATCCAGCTCGGCACCTCGGTGCTGACGCCGACGTTCCGCTACAACCCGTCGGTCATCGCGCAGGCGTTCGCGACCATGGGCTGCCTGTATCCCGGACGCATCATGCTCGGTGTGGGTACCGGTGAGGCGCTCAACGAGATCGCCACCGGGTTCACCGGCGAATGGCCGGAGTTCAAGGAACGATTCGCGCGCCTGCGTGAGTCGGTGCGGTTGATGCGTGAGCTGTGGCTCGGCGACCGCGTCGACTTCGAGGGCGAGTACTACACGACCAAGGGCGCGTCGATCTACGACGTTCCCGAGGGCGGCATCCCGGTCTACATCGCCGCAGGCGGACCAGTGGTGGCGCGCTACGCAGGACGCGCAGGCGACGGATTCATCTGCACGTCGGGCAAGGGCATGGAGCTCTACACCGACAAGCTGCTTCCCGCGGTGGAAGAGGGCGCGGGCAAGGCCGAGCGCGACGCCGGTGAGATCGACAGGATGATCGAGATCAAGATCAGCTACGACACCGATCCGGAACTGGCGCTGGAGAATTGCCGCTTCTGGGCCCCGCTGTCGCTGACGCCGGAGCAGAAGCACTCGATCGACGATCCGATCGAGATGGAGAAGGCTGCCGACGAGTTGCCGATCGAGCAGGTCGCCAAGCGGTGGATCGTGGCATCGGATCCGGACGAGGCAGTGGAGAAGGTCAAGCAGTACACCGATGCGGGCCTGAACCACCTGGTGTTCCACGCACCGGGCCACGATCAGAAGCGATTCCTCGAACTGTTCGAGAAGGACCTCGCGCCGCGCCTGCGCAAGCTCGGCTGACTCCCGACGAGATCAGAGATCGGCCGTGAGGGCGAACAATCGCATGTCGCGGTCGGTCCTGGTCTCGTACTCGCCGTACACCTCGACCATCGCGTCGAACTGGCGGTAGATGCGAGCCTTCTCGTCGCCGGTGATGCGGGTGGCGGTCACCGGAATTTTCTTGCCGCCGATGGCCACCACGGCCTTCGGGTCGGCGAGCAGGTTCGACGTCCACGCCGGATGGTGCTGCTGACCGAAATTGGAGCCGACGACGTAGATCTTGTCGGCCTCCCGGTAGTACAGCAGCGGGCTGGTCCTGGGCTTGCCGGATTTGCGGCCGGTGGTGGTCAGCAACACCACCGGGGCCGCGATCGGGCCGAGGACGGTGAAGCGGCCGTCGGATTTCGTCAGCAACCACCGGTCGACGCCTGCAAGGTTCCTGATGACCCACGAACCGGGCTTCGTCGACGCGAACTTCACGGCGGGCTTCCGGATGAACGAGGTTTCGCTGCCCCAGCGCACATCCGGGAACGGTGATTCGGCCATGGTTCATGGGACAACCCGACCGCGCCCGGTGTCAACACCGCAACCATTAAGCTGGCGGGCATGGCTGAGCCCAGCGGCACCGACGCGTCGGACATGTATCCCTCGAGCATCTACATCGCGTCACCGGAAGGGGACACCGGGAAGTCGACCATCGCGCTCGGTGTGCTGCAGATGCTCGCCGCGTCCGCGGCTCGGGTCGGGGTGTTTCGTCCTATCGCCCGATCCACCGACGAGCCCGATTACATCCTCGAGTTGCTCGTCGAGCACACCACCGCAGATCTGACGTACGAGCAGTCGCTCGGCGTCACGTACGAGCAGGTGCATGCCGATGCGGATTCGGCGCTCAGCGAGATCGTCAACCGGTACCACGAGGTGGCCGCTCAGTGCGACGCCGTGGTGATCGTGGGCAGCGATTACACCGACGTCGGCAGCCCCAGTGAGCTCGGTTTCAATGCCCGCATCGCCGTCAATCTCGGTGCCCCCGTGTTGCTTGCGCTGCGTGGGTCCGGTCGCACTCCCGACGAGATCGCGCAGTTGGCCACTCTGTGCCACGGCGAGCTGCGTCAGCACCATGCCCACCTCGCTGCGATCGTGGCGAACCGTTGCGCGCCGGACGATCTCGACGCGGTCACCGACGCATTGGCGTCGGTCGGCGTGCCTGCTTGGTCGCTGCCGGAGATTCCGCTCCTCGTCGCGCCGACGATGGCGGAACTGCTCGAGGCGGTGGACGGCACGCTCTACTCCGGTGACTCGTCGCTGCTGCAGCGAGAAGCATTGCGAGTCATGGTCGGTGGCATGACGGCCGAGCACATCCTCGAACGTCTCACCGAGGGCGTCGTCGTCATCGCGCCGGCAGACCGATCCGACGTGTTGCTCGCCCTCGTCAATGCCCATGAGGCGGAAGGCTTTCCGTCCCTCGCCGGCATCATCATGAACGGCGGCATCGAACCCCACCCGGCGATCGCCCGACTGGTGGCAGGGCTCGGCCCCCGGTTGCCGATCCTGACCACCGAGCTCGGCACCTTCGATACCGCCTCTGCTGCAGCGCAGACGCGCGGCCGCGTGGCGGTGGGCTCGCAGCGCAAGGTGGACACCGCACTCGGCCTGATGGAACAGCGGGTCGACGCGAAAACCCTTCTGGGGCGGCTCGACATCGCCATTCCCACCATCACGACCCCGCAGATGTTCGAGTACCAGCTGATTCACCGGGCCCGCGCCGACCGCAAGCACATCGTGCTCCCCGAGGGCAGTGACGATCGCATCCTCCGGGCTGCCGGACGTCTGCTGCAGCGTCAGGTCGCGGACCTGACGATCCTCGGCGAGGAAGGTCCCATCAGGCGACGTGCATCGGAACTGGGCGTCGACCTCGACAGCGCAACGGTTCTCGACCCCAAGAACTGCGACTACGCCGAGGACTTCGCCGCCGAGTACACCGAGCTGCGCAAGCACAAGGGCATGACGATCGACCGTGCCCGCGAGATCATGGCCGACATTTCGTACTTCGGAACAATGATGGTGCACAAGGGAATTGCCGATGGCATGGTCTCCGGTGCCGCGCACACCACCGCACACACCATCAAGCCGTCGTTCGAGATCATCAAGACCACCGAAGGCGTGTCGACGGTGTCGTCGATCTTCCTGATGTGCCTGTCCGATCGGGTGCTCGCCTATGGCGACTGCGCCGTCGTACCCGACCCGACCGCCGAGCAGCTCGCCGACATCGCCGTGTCCTCGGCACAGACTGCAGCCCAGTTCGGCATCGAGCCGCGGGTGGCCATGTTGTCGTACTCCACCGGTGAGTCCGGTTCCGGAGCCGATGTCGACAAGGTTCGGCAGGCCACCGCGCTTGTGCGCGAACGTAATCCGGAACTGCTCGTGGAGGGTCCGATCCAGTACGACGCGGCGATCGAACCGTCCGTCGCCGCGTCGAAGCTGCCCGACTCCGACGTCGCAGGCCGTGCGACGGTCTTCATCTTCCCGGATCTCAACACCGGCAACAACACCTACAAGGCCGTCCAGCGCAGTGCCGGTGCGGTCGCCGTCGGACCCGTTCTGCAGGGTCTGCGCAAGCCCGTCAACGATCTCTCGCGCGGTGCGCTGGTCGAGGACATCGTCAATACCGTCGCCATCACCGCGATTCAGGCACAGGGCATCGCGGCCGCAGCCGATCAGGAGGGCAAGTGAGCATCCTCGTCGTCAACTCCGGTTCGTCCTCGGTCAAGTTCCAACTGGTCGACCCCGGCTCGGGGGAGTCCGTGGCCAGCGGGCTCGTGGAGCGCATCGGTGAATCCGACGGCCGCGTCGAACTCGACCACCGAGGCGAGACCGTCGAACGAATCCAGCACATCGACGACCACGGTGCCGGTCTGGCCCTGGCCTTCGAGATGCTCGCCGACGCAGGCGTCCAACTGGAATCGGTCACCGCCGTCGGGCATCGCGTGGTCCACGGCGGGACGGTCTTCTACCGTCCGACGATCATCGACGACTCCGTCGTGCAACAGATCTCCGATCTGAGCAACCTTGCACCACTGCACAATCCGCCGAACGTGCTGGGTATCGAAGTCGCCAGGAAGCAACTGCCGAACGTGCCGCACGTGGCAGTGTTCGACACCGCATTCTTTCATTCCCTGCCCGACGCGGCCGCGACCTACGCCATCGACGCGACCGTTGCTGCCGAGCACGACATCCGGCGCTACGGCTTTCACGGCACCTCGCATCGGTACGTGTCCGAGCAGGTGGCGCAGTTCCTCGGACGCGATCTCGCCGACATCGACCAGATCGTGCTGCATCTGGGCAACGGTGCCTCCGCTTCGGCAGTCGCGGGCGGCAAGGCGGTCGACACCTCGATGGGACTGACCCCACTCGAAGGTCTCGTGATGGGTACCCGCAGTGGGGATATCGATCCCGGCGTGATCATGCACCTGCGGCGCAGTGCAGGCATGAGCGTCGACGACATCGACGACCTGCTCAACCGTCGCTCCGGCCTGATCGGACTGTCCGGGGTCAACGACTTCAGGCAACTGCAGAAGCGGATCGACGACGGGGACGCCTCGGCACGCCTGGCGTACGACGTCTACATTCATCGTCTGCGCAAGTACATCGGCGCGTACATGATCGGGCTGGGCAAGCTCGACGCCATCACGTTCACCGCCGGTGTCGGCGAGAACGCCGCAGCGGTGCGTGCGGACGCCCTGGCGAATCTCGAGGGCTTCGGCATCGAGATCGACGCCGAGCGTAATGCGCTGCGCAGCAAGCAGGCTCGGGTGATCTCGACCGACTCGTCCACCGTCACGGTGTTGGTGGTGCCGACCGACGAGGAGTTGGCGATCGCTCGCGCCGCCGATGAACTGGTACGCGGCTAGAACAGCGAACGCGGCCTGATCGCGTTCGCCAGATCCACCAGCGAGAAGCGGTGGGCGCGATCGGTGGCGTTGCGGGCCAGTGCGCGTAGGCCCTTCTCGGTGCCGCGCCGCAGCCCGTCCTCGGTGAACGGGACGCTGAGAATGGGTTCTCGTTCGGCTGTCGCAGCGTGGCCGGAGACGATCCAGTCCAGGGCCATCGCCAGCACCAGCGTGCGCATCTGCAGCGCCCGGCTCTCGGCCTTGGGTAGCAACGCCACTCGCCGTGCCGCAGAACGGAAATCGGCCTCGGACAGCTCGGCTCGCGAGCGATCCATCAGCAACGTCAACACGCTGGTCATGCGGGCCATGGAGTAGTGTCGCGAGCTGATCGGCACCTGATCGAGCGCGGCGATGGCACCGGTCTGATCGCCGCGGCGCTGCAACTGCCTGGCCAGGCCGAACGCGGAGCTGACGATGCCACGATTGGTTCGCCACACTGCTCGGTACAGGCCCTCGGCGCGGGCCCGCCACTTCTCGGCTTCTTCTTCGTTGCCCGCGGCCACATGCCCGAGTAGTTCGGAGGTGGCTCCGAGAGCGAGCTTGGGTGCCAGTTCGCCGGGCATCGCACCGAGAACGTTGTCGAAATTGGTGAATGCAGAGTCGTATTCGTGGTGCAACAGCGCGATCAGGCCCGCGTACCACTGCACTCGCCACGGGTCCGCGGTGTGGTCGGTCGACTGCACCTTGGCCAGAATGTCGGTTGCGTCGACGACGTTCCCGAGATCCAGGTGGGCCTTGACCTCGGCCAGGGTGATCTCGAGACTCAGTTCCACCGGACTCGAGGAGCCTGCGGAACGGTTCGATTCGGCTCCGGCGGTGACGCGTTCGATGCCGTTGCGTTTGGCGTGCTGCAGCGAGTCCAGGGTCTGTCGAGGTTCGACGTGTACGGCCGCCGCCAGCAGCGGTGCGCTCGGGTCGTTGGGGTCCACGAGCGGAACCGGAAGCGCGGCAACCACTTCGGCTGCGGTCATTCGTTCGTGGCGTACCGTGCCGTCCACGTAGGTGTCGGTGCGGCCCACCGACTGCTCGGTGCCGAACGTCGTACGCGGCGGGCTGAACACCGTCGATAGTCCCGGCCGCTCGACACCTGTCCTGATGGCCAGAATCTCACGCAGCACCCCGGTGGCCTGCCCGGCGAATTCGTCCGCGGATCGGAACCGCCGAGTGGGGTCCTCGTGCGTCGCGCGCAGCAGCAGTCGATACAGCGACGGAAACTGCTGTAGTACCTCGGATTCCTCGGCGGAGGGGAGCCCGTCGAGGTACTTGCCGTTCTTCGACGGCATGTCCAGCGTCAACACTGCGAGCGTGCGGCCGACGGTGAAGATGTCCGACGCCACCGTCGGTCCCGTTTTCACGATCTCCGGTGCCTGGTAGCCCACCGTGCCGTACAGGTAGCCGTAGTCCTCGATGCCCGCGACCGCGCCGAGGTCGATGAGTTTGATCTGGTCGTCGGAGACCATGATGTTCTCCGGTTTGAGATCGTTGTAGACCAGCCCGATCGAATGCAGATAGCCCAGTGCCGGAAGCACTTCGAGAACGTAGGCCAGCGCCTGCTCGACGGGCAGACGGGCACCGTCGCCGCAGGCGGTGAGGATGTCGCGCAGTGAGCGGCCGCCGACGTATTCCATCACGATGAAGCCGACGGTCGACCCGTCGCTGCGGGGTTGCTCGACGAAGTTGTAGATCTTCACCACGCCGGGATGGGCGACCTCGGCGAGGAACTGCCGCTCGGCGACCGCGACGGCGTGGGCCTCTTCGTCCCCGAAATGCAGCAGTCCCTTGAGGACCACCCAACGGTCGCTGACGTTACGGTCGATGGCGAGGTAGATCCAGCCGAGCCCACCGTGTGCGATGCAGCCCTGAACGTCGTACTGGCCGACCACGCGATCGCCCGGCTCGAGCAACGGAGTGAAGTCGAACGTGGCACCGCAGTGCGGGCAGATACCCATTGCCACGTCGGGCTCACCCGGTTCACTGCGGCCGACCTTGGCATTGCACTTCCAACAGAACCGTTTGTGCTGCGGCACCGTCGGATCCGACATCACGGCAGTGGCGGGATCGATCGGTTCGACGCGAGGCACGTCCACCAGACCGCCACCGAGTCGACGCCGAATGCCGGTGCTGCGCGATCGACCGGATCTCGACCGACCCGTCTTGGAGCGAGTGGAAGCGGACTGTGACGCGGTGGATGTCGGGTTCCGATCACCGACCGATGACCGCGATACGGCCTGAGTACGCTCGACGCCGTCCGTTCCCGAGACTGCTTGCGTTCTCGACACTGCCCGGGTGCGTTCGCTGTCGTCGGCGCGCGAGACCGCCTGCGTTCGCTCCGCCGGGGCCGTGGGCTGCTGTTCGTCGTCGTCCATGTCCGGGCCCCTAATCGCTGTACGTCGCGCTGGGCGGACCGGGAGAGGGGCCGAGCACCGTCAGCCATCGGTCGTAGATGCGATTCCAGGTGCCGTCGGAGCGGATGCGTGCCAACGTCCCGTTGACGAAGCGCACCAGATCCTCGTTGTTCTTGTTGATTCCCACCCCGTACGGCTCCGGGCTCAGGCTGTCGCCGACGATCTCGAGGTAGGGATCCTGAGCGGCGAGGCCGGCGAGGATGGCGTCGTCGGTGCTGATGGCGTCGACCTGCCGTTGCTGCAGCACCACAAGGCAATCCGACCACATCGGTACCGTCACCACGGTCGCGGCGGGCTGGACGCGTTGAAGGCGTCGCAGCGAGGTGGTGCCCTCCACGGCGCATACTCGCTTGCCCGCCAGGTCCTCGACACCGCGGATGCCCGATCCCTGCACCACCAGAACACGGTGCTGCGCTTGGAAGTACACGGTGGAGAACTGCACGTCCTTGCGGCGAGCGCACGTGATGGTCATGGTCTTGACCACCATGTCCACCGAAGAATCCTGCAGAGCTTCGAGCCGCTGTGCGGAGGTGAGGATGCGAAAGTCCAACCGATTCGGATCGCCGAACAGGTCTCGTGAGACTTCCCGTGCGATGTCGACATCGAACCCGACCAACTGGCCGGTCATCGGATCGCGGAAGCTGAAAAGGTTGCTGCCCGTGTCCAACCCGACGACCAACCGGCCTTTGGCGCGCAGCGCGTCGAGTGTCGGTTGTGGCGGCGGTGGAGCATCGGTGCCTACCGTCAGCGGTCGCAGGCTGGCGGTGGGGCGTGCGCACTCGTCGTCGGCCGGGCTCTCGGTGGGCCTGGCGGCGACGGACGCGCCGTCCGGTAGCGGCGGTTCGGTGAACGTCGTCTCCGCTTGCGGCGGAGCGTTGTCCGGCGTGGCGCAGCCGACCACGAGCGCGGTGACCAGAATGCCGACGGCGAGCAGACGTTTCACAGGTACTCACGCAGCCTCGGGAACAGGCCGACACCGAAGGCGACCGACGCGAACACGGTGAGCACGTATGCGCCGTTCGACAGTCCGGACAGCACCCACACCGATCGGTCGATGTTGGAGCGCAGTTCGCTTCGCGCATTCTCGATTCCGTCGACCAGAACGCTGTCCAGCGCGGTGAACGCGGCCGCCGAATCGGACTCGCCGGTGCCGGTGGCAATGGAGACCGCGCCGTTGAAATCGCCGACCTCGAGTGCGGAATCGATCCTCGAGTGCGAGACCGACCACGTGTTCAGTGCATCGATCACCGCGGTATCGCCCTGGAACATCTCGGTCAGCCGAGAGACGTTGGCGTCGAACGATTCTCCGTAATCCTGACCGCCGCCGCGACGGGCGAGGTCGAGTGTCTCGTCCGCTCTGGCCTGTTGCGCCAGAATGAAACCCGTCGTGTAGGACTTCAGCGGGGACACTCCGCGGTCGATCGCGCGATCGGTGGCGATCGAGGAAATCAGTCCCACCACCAGCATCCAGCCGAGCAGTCCGGCGACAGCGACTGTGGCAGTGAGGAATCCGACGTTCAACGTTCGGCGAGTGGTTCGCGACAGGTACCACTGGGCCAGGCCGGTCATCAGCAACAGGAACACCAGCGAGCCGATCGCGAACAGTGGAGGGCTGGTGAACCGTTCCTGATCGGCCGAGACCCGCGACGCCTGTTCGGTGTACAACTTCTCGGCCAGCGGCAGCAAACTGGACTGCATCATCGTCGACGCCTCGCCGAGATACGCCGCGCCGACCGGATTTCCGCTGCGGTTGTTGGCTCGCGCAGTCTCGACCAGACCGCTGTAGACCGGCAACCCAGCGGCGATCTGCGTGAGCACCGCGCTGGTGGCCGCGTCGTTCTCGGTCACCCCGGCCGAGGCCGCGATCAGCTCGGACGACGCCTCGCCGAGCGCCTGCGAGTAGCGCTCGCGTACCTCCGCCGGCTCGAGACCACCGGCGATGAACGCGGTGGCCGCGGCCGCGTCGGCCACCGACAGAGCCCCGTACAGATTCTGTGCCGAGTTCGCGAAGGGCTCGGTGCGCACCAACAGGGTGCCGAGGGTGTCGACCCGATCGTGCACGGCCGTGGACGCGAGATTCCCGACCGTCAACGCGAGCACCACCAGCGCGATTCCCATCGCGACCAACCGTGCAGGCGTCGAACGCATCGTGTAGCGAACCGGTGGCTTGCCTGCAGCGACACCGACGTGCGTAGCCGTTGTCGGGGGGACGGCAGCGGAGGGGGTAATACCGGCCGCGATCACGCACCCGAGCATATAAGCAGGCGGACCGTACTGCAGCCACTACAGGCAGGTGATTCACCTAGGGTGGTGAGCATGCGTGGTGACGGTGACGGCTGGGTGATCGGCGAGAACGGCACACGGCACTGGGGAAAGCACGGAGCCGCCGGACTGTTGCTGCGTGCACCGTCCGACGCAGGCGAGCCGATGGTGTTGCTGCAGCACCGTGCCCTGTGGAGTCACCAGGGCGGAACCTGGGCACTACCCGGCGGAGCCCGCGATTCCCACGAGAGCACCGCGCACGCCGCGGTGCGCGAGGCCCACGAAGAAGCCGGCATCACGGCCGACCAGCTCAGTGTTCGCAGCGAGCGCGTCACCGCGAGTGTCGAGAGCGGCTGGTCGTACACCACCGTCGTCGCCGATACCGATCATCCGTTGACCACCGTGCCCAACGGGGAGAGCACCGAGCTGCGCTGGGTGCCGGAGTCGATCGTCGACGAACTCCCGTTGCACCCGGGCTTCGCGTCCAGCTGGCCTTCGCTGCGCACCGTGCCGCTGCGGGTGCTGCTCGACACCGCCAACGTGCTGGGGTCCCGGCCGAATGGATGGTGGAAGGACCGCGCCGGATCCACCGGTGCACTGCTGACCTCGCTCGCCGAGACGCTGCCGCGGACCGTCGAACTGCCCAGCGGTCAGTACGGCTGGCTCACCCGCATCGACGCCGTACTCGAAGGCCAGGCCCGCGACGCCGTGGTCGACGACCCCCGCACCCGGACGATTCTCGCCGACGGCAGTGGCGACGACACCTTGGCCGAGCAGGCCGACATCGACGGAGACCTGACCGCGCTCGTCACCGCCGACCGCGGACTACGCGACCGGCTGCCGGAATCGGTGCAGGTCCTGACGCCGTCCGCGGTACTGGGTTGGCTCTAGGCCTGCAGCGCCTGCACCAACGAACGGGCGGCGGCCTGCGGGTCCCGCGCCTCGGTGATCGCTCGGACCACCACGATACGATCGGCACCGGCCGCTCGAACCTCGTCCACGTTGGTCGCGTCGACGCCGCCGATCGCGAACCACGGCCGTTCCGGCAGCGCGTCCGCGGTCGCCCGAAGAGCTTCGAGTCCCGCGGCCTTGCGATTGGGCTTGGTGGGCGTCGGCCACACCGGCCCGACGGCGAAGTAGTCGACGCCGTCCTCGATCGCGGCGAGCGAGGACTGAGCGCGGTTCTGCGTCGAGCGGCCGATCACCACGTCCGGCCCCAGGATCTGACGGGCGTAGTGCACCGGCAGATCCCCCTGACCCAGATGGAGAACGTCGGCGCCCGAGGCCAACGCCAGATCCGCACGGTCGTTGACTGCCAACAGCGCACCGTGCCGCTTGGTCGCGGCGAGCAGAATCGCCAGCGCCGCGAGCTCGTCCTTGGCCTCGAGGGGACCGAACTCGCGCTCGCCTGCGGAGTTCTTGTCGCGCAGCTGAATGATGTCGACGCCACCGGACAACGCGGCCTCGGCGAACTGCGCGAGGTCGCCCTTGTCGCGCCTGGCATCGGTACACAGGTACAGGCGAGCGGACGCAAGACGCTCACGGGGAGTCTGGTTGCGGGCGGTCTGAGATGGATGCACAAAGCGAACTGTATTCTCATGGTGGCCGCCACCGACGACGGAGTAGCCGAGAAATCGCGGGAGTCCCGGGGATCGTGGGGCTGAGAGTGGGTTCGCCGCCCTTACCGTCAATACCTGAACCCGATCATGCGGGCGCAGGGAGTGAGGACGTGAATCGCGTGCATATCGTCGTAATCGGCGGAGGCGTCATCGGGTTGTCGACGGCGCTGCGCCTGTCCGAGGACGGTCACCGAGTGGTCGTGCACGATCCCGCGCTGGGTCGAGGCGCATCCTGGGTCGCAGGCGGAATGCTGGCCCCGCTGTCCGAGGGCTGGCCCGGCGAACACGAACTGCTGCACCTGGGCGCTGCGTCGTTGGCGCGTTGGCCGGACTTCGCCCGACGCCTCCCCGGCCCCTCGGTGTTCTCCGCAACCGGGTCGGTGACGGTTGCCCTCGACTCCGCCGACGCAGCCGACCTGCGAACCATCGCCGAATGGGTGGGTGAGCAGGGACACGAACTCGAGATTCTGGGACGAGCGCAGCTGCGCGAGCTCGAACCTGCTCTGGCACAGAACATTCGACTGGGTCTGCTGGCTCCGAGCGAACTGTCGGTGGACAATCGGGCGCTGATCGCCGCGCTCGAGCAGGGGTGCCTGGACGCGGGGGTCGAGTTGGTGACCACCCCGGTGGAGACCGTGCCCGACGCCGACCAGGTGGTCCTGGCCGCCGGTGCGCAGTCGGCCGCGTTGTGGCCCACGCTGCCGGTCCGGCCGGTCAAAGGCGAGATCCTGCGACTGCGCAGACGGCCGAGCGCCGCACCGCCACCATCGCGCACCGTTCGCGGAACCGTGCACGGCCGCGCGATCTACCTGGTACCGCGCGGCGACGGATTGGTCGTCGGCGCAACCCAATACGAATCCGGCCAGGACACCCAGGTCACCGTCGCCGGGGTGCGAGACCTCATCGCCGACGCCGAACGACTCATGCCGAGCATCGGCGAGTACGAGCTGTACGAAACCGCCGCCGGACTACGGCCCATGAGCCCGGACGGGCTACCGCTGATCGGCAGACTGTCTCCCCGGTTGATCGCCGCAACCGGACACGGCCGCAACGGCATCCTGCTCGCGCCCATCACCGCCGACGCCGTCGCCACGCTGATCTCCGGCGAGACGCTCCCCGAGGCGAAAGCAGCCGACCCCAACAGATTTCCGCAGATCGAGAGGACACCATGACACAGGTCGCGATCGGTATCACCGTCAACGGTGAGGACCACCTGCTCACCGAGGACATGACCATGCGTCGGCTGCTCGAATTCCTGGGCATGCCCGAGAAGGGCATCGCCGTCGCCGTCGACGGAGCGGTACTGCCCAAGAGTCGCTGGGACAGCACCAGCGTCGAAAAGGGTTGGACCATAGACGTTCTCACCGCCGTGCAAGGCGGTTGAGGGCATGACGGGATTGACCATCGCAGGCCGCACCTTCACCTCCCGGCTCATCACCGGCACCGGCGGGGCGGCGAATCTCGCGGTACTCGAGGAGGCCCTCGTTGCGTCGGGCACCGAGCTGACCACCGTCGCGATGCGTCGCGTCGACGCCGCCGGTGGGACGGGAGTGCTGGATCTGCTGCGCCGGTTGAACATCGCCCCGTTGCCGAACACCGCAGGCTGCCGCGGCGCGGCCGAAGCAGTTCTCACCGCGCAACTCGGCCGCGAGGCACTCGAGACCGACTGGGTGAAACTCGAAGTGATCGCCGACGAGCGGACCCTGCTGCCTGACGCCATCGAATTGGTCAAGGCCGCAGAACAACTCGTGGACGACGGCTTCCAGGTGCTCCCGTACACCACCGACGACCCGGTACTGGCCAAGCGGCTCGAGGACATCGGCTGTGTGGCCGTCATGCCGCTCGGCTCACCCATCGGCACCGGCCTCGGCATCTCCAACCCCCACAACATCGAGATGATCGTCGACGCCGCATCGGTTCCGGTGATCCTCGACGCGGGCATCGGTACCGCCAGTGACGCCACCCTCGCGATGGAACTCGGCTGCGACGCGGTGCTGCTCGCGACCGCGGTGACCCGGGCGAAGGATCCGGCGCTGATGGCGTCGGCGATGCGGAACGCGGTGGCGGCGGGATACCAGGCCCGACATGCCGGCCGCATCCCGAAACGATTCTGGGCGCAGGCCAGCTCGCCCATGTGAGTGGTAATTCGTAGCAGGGGTCGAACTTCCACGCACATGGAGCGCTGCGGCACCTCTTGTGACGTCCTCGTGTCCGGCAAACGCGCGCGCTTTTGCGAAACGCGCGCGGAATAGTGGCGAATACGATGCGATTCCGCGCGCAACTGGCAAACGCGCGCGCGTTTGCGACCGCCTGCCGCCCGCTCGACCGCGTGCCACCCCTGCGACCGCGTGCCACGGATGTGACCGCCGCGTGCTGCGTATCTGGCAAACGCGCGCGCTTTTGCGAAACGCGCGCGGAATAGTGGCGAATACGATGCGATTCCGCGCGCACCTGACGAATGCGCGCGCGTTTGCGGCGGCGCCCCTGTGACCCCGCGCCCATCTGACCGACTGTCTCAGGGTGTGTGTCATCCGAAAGGATGATGGAGAAGGCGACTGTGGGTCGATGTGCAGACCCTTGTCGGTGGGGGACAGTTGTACCCATGATCGAAGTGACAGGACTGACCAAGCAATACGGCGCGGTGACGGCGGTCGACAACCTCACCTTCACCATCAGACCCGGCATCGTGACCGGCTTCCTCGGCCCCAACGGCGCAGGCAAGTCGACGACCATGCGGATGATCCTCGGCCTCGACCGCCCCACCAAGGGAACGGCGACCATCGAGGGCAAGAACTACAGCCAACTCAAGCAGCCACTGCGTACCGTCGGCGCACTGCTCGACGCCAAATGGGTGCACCCGAACCGTTCGGCGCGTGCACATCTCGAGTGGATGGCGGCCTCCAACGGCATTCCGAAGTCGCGCGTCGACGAGGTGCTGCGTCTGGTGGGCCTGTCCGAGGTGGCCAAGAAGAATGCGGGCGGGTTCTCGCTCGGTATGTCGCAGCGGCTCGGGCTCGCCGGCGCGTTGCTCGGTGACCCCAAGGTGCTGCTGTTCGACGAGCCGGTCAACGGACTCGATCCCGAGGGCATCGTCTGGATCCGAAAGTTCATGCAGCGCTTGGCCGCCGAGGGGCGCACGGTGCTCGTCTCGAGCCACCTGCTCTCGGAGATGGCGCAGACTGCAGAGCATCTCATCGTCATCGGACGCGGCAAGTTGATCTCCGATTCCTCGGTGCAGGAATTCATCGACCACGCCTCCGAGGCATCGGTGCGCGTCCGCAGCCCGCAGCTCGACGGTCTGCGCCAGGCGCTGACCACGGCCGGTCTGACCGTGCGTGAGCCGGACAAGACCGACGAACTTCAGCCCTCGCTCGTGGTGCTGAACTCGACCACCGACGCGATCGGCGACATCGCCGGCCGAGCCGGAATTACGTTGCACGAGTTGGCCTCCCAGCGAGGTTCGCTCGAGGAAGCATTCATGAAACTCACCGGAGACACAGTGCAGTATCACGGCGCGGGAGCCGACACTCCCAACACTCAGCAAGCAGGTCCTCAGCAAGCGATGGGCGGTGCACTCTGATGGGCGTTCTGGCAGCAGAGAGAATCAAGTTCACCTCGACCAAGTCGCCGTGGTGGTGCAGCGCGATCATCGTGGTGCTCGGTCTCGGGTTCGCGGCCATTCTGGGTTGGGCTGCGAAGTCGGCCCTGAGCCTCGACGCGCCCGACGGTATTCCGCCCACAACGGCTTCCGACGTCGTAGGACTCGGAGTCGGCACGTTCGGTTCGATGGTGCTGATGATCCTGGCCGCGTTGACCGTGACCAGCGAGTACCGGTTCGGGCTCATCCGCACCACGTTCCAGGCGGTGACCAACAGGGGATCGGTGCTGGCCGCGAAGGCTCTGCTGGTCGGCGTCTACGGTGCCATCCTGTCGTTCGTTCTCGCCGTGATCGGGCTCTACCTGGCGAAAGCTCTCGCCGGCGAGCAGGCGGGCGTATTGCTGGGGTTCGACGTCGACGGAACGTGGCGCATCCTCTACGGCACCGCCATCCTGGCGTTCTTGCAGGTCGTTCTGGCGATCGGCGTCGGCGCTCTCATCCGGCAGTCCGCAGGCGCAATCGCCATCCTGCTGCTGTGGCCACTGCTCATCGAGAACCTCGTCGGAGTGATTCCGAATGTGGGCGACAAGATTCAGCCGTTCCTGCCGTTCCTCAATGCCAATCACTTTCTCGGCTCCAGCGGCGGAATCGACTTCCATTGGGGCCCGATCGGCGGACTGATCTACTTCGTCGCGTTCACCGCGGTGATCTTCGGGGCAGCGGTGTTCGTCGTCAATCGTCGGGACGCCTGACGCCACTCGCCGGTAGGGTGTCCGCTATGCGGATTTCCTTACTTGCAGGTAGCGCTGTCACTGTCTTGATTCTGGCCGGTTGCTCGTCCACCTCGGACGAGGAACCGGCCAGAGTTTTCGCGACACCCGACGGGCCCGGCCTGTCTGCCGCGGTCACCGAGGAGGCCTTGGTGGGGCACCTCGAACAATTGGAAGCGATCGCCGCCGAGAACGACGGAAACCGCGCGGCCGGCACCGCCGGTTACGACGCGAGTGTCGATTACGTTGTCTCGCAACTCGAATCGGCCGGGTTCGAGGTCACCACCCCGGAATTCGAGTTCGAGACCTTCGAGGCGCAGACGCAGACCCTCTCGCTGGCGGGCACCGAGATTCCGGTGTTCGCGCTCAGTTACTCGCCCACCACCACTGCCGAGGGGATCACCGCACGCGTCGTCGGCGCTCCCGCCGGCGCAGACGGCTGCGAGGCAGCCGATTACACCGGTCTCGACCTGGCAGGAGCCGTCGCGGTCGTGCCACGCGGAGTGTGCCCGTTCGGCGTGAAGCAAACCGTCGCAGCAGAACTCGGGGCGGCCGCCGCGATCATCGTCAACAACGAACCGGGACCGCTCGATTCGGGCACGCTCGGCGACGCCGACACCGCTCGGATTCCGACCGGCGGTGTCAGCCAGGAGGACGGCGCGGCCGTTCTCGCCGCACCCGAGGTGACGCTGACGCTCGTCACCGAAACCGAAACGACCACCAGTCGCAACATCATTGCGCAGACCACCACCGGTTCGACCGAGAACGTCGTGGTGACCGGTGCCCATCTCGACAGCGTTCCGGACGGGCCCGGCATCAACGACAACGGAACCGGCACGGCGGCTGTCCTCGAGACCGCGCTGCAGATGGGCAGTGCCCCCGAGGTCACCAACGCGGTGCGTTTCGCGTTCTGGGGTGCCGAGGAGAACGGACTCGTCGGTTCCACCAAGTACGTCGAGGGCCTGTCCGACGAGGACAAGCGAAACATCGCTCTGTACTTGAACTTCGACATGATCGGCTCGCACAACGCCGGCTACCTCGCCTACGACGGAGACGACTCCGACCAGGTGGGTGAGCCCGCCGGACCGGCCGGATCCGACGCCATCGAGCGCACTTTCGTCGATCGACTGGCCGAGGAGGGCGTAGCCGTCGACGGGACCGATTTCGACGGTCGCTCGGACTACGGCCCGTTCATCGAGGTCGGCATCCCCGCCGGTGGTGTGTTCAGCGGAGCGGACGAGAACAAGACCGCAGCGCAGGCCGAGAAGTGGGGCGGCACCGCGGATCAGACGTTCGACGAGAACTACCACACCGACCAGGACACCCTGGCGAACGTCGACCGCGCCGCACTGGCGAAGAACGGTGCGGCCGTGGCCTACGGCATCGGCGTCTACGCGCAGTCGGTGGAGGGCCCCAACGGGGTTCCGGTGGGTGCCGAGCGCGAGGCCGCGCGCGCCGAAGGGTGAGGGAAAGTATGTGTAACCGTGGGTTACGCTCGATGCTGTGAACGCAGTCGTCTCCTCGGTCGTGGAGTGGGTCCGCACCACCAACCGAGCGCCCGCGGTGGTCGGGGCGGTTCGGCGCGTGCGTCGCGCGCTACCGGGTGACCCCACGTTCGGCGATCCCCTGTCGATCGACGGTCCGGGCCGAGCCCTGGCGGTCGCCCGCGTCGCCGACAGGTTCCTGGCTGCGAACGGACTCGACGACGAACCCGGCGCGTCCCGCGAAGTGGGCCTCGGGGCGTTGCAGCTGTGGCAGGCGATCCTCGAACGTGCAGGCCGGGGTCGCGGTGAGCACGACGTCACCATCGTGTTCACCGACCTCGTCGGGTTCTCGTCCTGGTCGCTTCGGGCCGGCGACACCGCGACCCTGACGCTGCTGCGCAAGGTCTCCAAGGCCGTCGAACCCGAGGTCGCATTCCGCGGTGGCCACGTCGTCAAGAGGCTGGGCGACGGCATCATGGCGGTGTTCGCCGATGCGGGCAAAGCCGTCGACGCGGTCTTCGCGGCCCGCGAGGCCCTGAAGGGCGTCGACGTCGACGGCTACACCCCGACGATGCGCGTCGGCATCCACACCGGCAGCCCGCGTCAGGTGGGATCGGACTGGTTGGGCGTCGACGTCACCGTCGCCGCCCGGGTGATGCAGACCGGCGGCAACGGCAACATCATGATCTCCGCGTCGGCCCTCGAGGCGGTCCCGCCGGAGGTGCTCGACGCCTTGCGCGTGGTCTCCAAGCCCTATCGCCGCAGCTTCTTCGCTCCGAAGATCAAGGGCGCACCCGACGACCTACGCATCCTCCGACTCGTGCAGTCGCCACAGCGGTGACACCGGCCCGTGGCCTGCGCCCAGATCGTAGGACGCGGCCAGGCAGCGGGTGACCCACTCCTTGCCGAACGCCACCGCGTCGGGCATCGAGTATCCGTGCGCCAGGGCCGAGGCGATCGATGCGGCGAGGGTGTCGCCGCCGCCGTGATCGTTGCCGGTGTCGATGCGCTCGCTGGTGAACTCGAGGAAGGTGTCGCCGTCGAACAGCAGATCGGTGCTGTGCGTCGAGGTCCGCAGGTGACCGCCCTTGACCAGGGCCCACTGCGCTCCCAATCCGTGTAGGGCCTCGGCGGCGCGGTGTGCGCTGGAGTCGTCGACCACATCGATGCCGGTGATCAGCCGAACCTCGTCGAGGTTGGGGGTCACGAGCGAGGCGATGGGAAACAGGGTGTGGCGGATGGCGTCGAGGGCTTCGGCGTGCAGCAGCGGGTCGCCGTGCATCGACGCGCACACCGGATCGACGACCAGGGGAACCGGCTGATCTCGGCCGATGCCCACCTCGGTGCAGACGGCCGTGACCGCTTCGATGATCGCGGTGGAGGCCAACATTCCGGTCTTCGCTGCGCCGACTCCGATGTCCGAAACGACGGAGCGAACCTGCGCTGCGACGACGTCCGGCGGAATCTCGTGGAAGCCCGTCACGCCGACGGTGTTCTGGACCGTGACCGCGGCGACGGCAACGCACGCGTGGACGCCGAGCAGCGCCATCGTTCGGCTGTCCGCTTGGATTCCGGCACCGCCGCCGGAGTCGGTTCCGGCGATGGTCAGCGCGCGGACGGGAGTCTCGCCGTTGGGCGTGAGCGGTAGGAACTTCACGAGAGAAGACAGTACCGGCGGGCGGGGAGACGGCGGTCTCGGCAGGCGAATCGGAGCGGCGAGTTCGTGGCGAAAACATGGGCCGGCCTTGAATGTTGTTGTATCACAACGTCGAACAGGGTTGCTTATGATCCGTACCAGCATTCCTGTCGGGTGGGACGGACGAACCTACGCATCCGAAGGTTTGTTGGTAGAAAAGGTGACAGAGCCACCATGCGCATGTTTAATAGTGGTGCACGTCACATTGGTTTCATTCGTTCATCACTCCACACACAGCGAAGGAGGCGTCCCATGCTGGCAAGTTCTCCTAGCGCTGATGTCTCGATCAACAAAGACCAGAACCGGTTCGAGCTTCGATTGAACGGCGATCTCGTCGGGATCGTCGGCTTCTACGAGGTCGAGGGAAACGGCAAGCGTGCGACGCGTACCCATGTCGTGTCCTTCATGCACACGGTCGTCACCGAGGATTTCGGTCATCAGGGTCTGGCCGGAATTCTGGTGCGCCGCGCGCTCGACAGTGCTCGGTCCTACGGCTGGAAGGTCAAGCCGGTCTGCACCTACGTGCAGCGTTTCGCCGCGGCCAACCCGGAGTACAACGACATGCTCGTCGCGCTCTGACGTTTCTTCCAAGGTTGTCGATCGGTCACGGTAGGCCGGTCACATTCAGGGCACGACTCGGCGACGATCGATGCACTCGCCTCGCGTCACATGGACAACACTGATCTCATGAGTGACATGAGTCACATACTTCCACGTCGGGTTCACGGGCCCGCTCCTGTCGATCGGCCCGTCGTTCGTATCGACGACGACGTCGATCACAACAGGTTCGATCTCTTCGTCGACGACGAACTCGTCGGCATTCTCGGGTACCGCTTCGGTGAGGGCGACGACGGCGGTGTCGGCCCGGTCGTCGCGCTGATGCACACCGTCGTCAAGGAGGAGTACGGCGACCGCGGGTGGGCGGGCGTGCTGGTGCGAGCCTCGCTCAACACCGCTCGCGATCGGCAGTGGCGCATCGTCCCCATCTGCACGTACGTCCGGCGCTATCTGGCGCAACACGAGGAATTCCTGGATCTGATCGCCGAATAGAGAGCAGTGCTCTTGTTTTATCGCCGCATCGAGTGAATACTGCTTCCTGAAGAGAGCGCCGCTCTCGAAAGGATGGCTTTCACCGATGCCTGTAGCCCTGTATCTGTTCGTCGGAGTCATGTTCGCCGCATATCCCGCACTGCGCCCCTACTCGGACGAGGTGGGCGTCGCGGGAGCCGACGCCTTCGCATCCTCGAATTGGGTGCTCGCCCACACGTTCGCCATGCTCGGCTTCGTCGCGCTCGCACTGACCGTGCTCTACGCCGGTCGACGGTCCGATCTTGCGGTCGTGACCACCTGGATCGGCGTCGGGTTGGTGCTGCCGTACTACGGCGCAGAAACCTTTGCCCTGCATGCGCTGGGTGTCGATGCCGTACAGAACGCGAACCCGGGCCTGATCGATCTGGCCGACCCGATTCGGTACTCGCTCGTGCAGTCCGTCATGTTCGGGCTCGGACTGGTGCTGATCGGCGTCGGGCTGGTGGCATTCGCTCTACGCAACCGCTACGCCGTGGTGCTCGCTGCAGGGTTCGTGCTCTTTCTCCCGCAGTTCTACACCCCGCCGGCCGTGCGGATCGCGCACGGAGTGCTGATCGCCGTCGGGGCGATTGTTGCCGCCAGGGCCGTGGCGAACAGGTCGGCGGACGCTGTTCAGCCGATCTCCACGATCACCGGAGCGTGATCGCTCGCCCCCTTGCCCTTGCGCTCCTCGCGGTCGATCGACGCACCGGTCACTCGAGCCGCCAGGGCAGGGGAGGTCAACGCCATGTCGATGCGCAGACCCTGCTTCTTCGGGAAGCGCAATTGTGTGTAGTCCCAGTAGGTGTACGTCCTGGGCTCGGGGGTGAACTGCCGCGTCACCTCGGTGAAGCCGGCGTCGCCGAACGCAGTGAAGGCGTCGCGCTCGGCCTGCGAGGTGTGGGTCTTGCCCTCGAACAGTGCAGGATCCCAGACGTCGTCGTCGGTGGGCGCGATGTTCCAGTCGCCCACGAGTGCGATCTGCGCCTGCGGATCCGCTGCCACCCACGCCTGTGCGTCGGCCTTCAGCGCAGCGAGCCACTCGAGCTTGTAGGTGTAGTGCGGATCGGCGAGTTCGCGGCCGTTCGGCACGTACAGGCTCCAGACCCGAACCCCGTCGCACGTGGCACCGATGGCGCGGGCCTCCTGAGCGGGGTCGATCTCGGGATCCTTGCTGAACCCGGGCTGATCCTCGAACCCGACCTGCACGTCGTCCAGGCCGACGCGAGACGCGATCGCGACGCCGTTCCACTGACTCAGCCCGACGTGGGCCACCTCGTACCCGATGTCGGTGAACCGCTGATACGGAAACTGTGCGTCCTTGCACTTGGTTTCCTGCATCGCCAGGACATCGACATCGGATCGCTGCAGCCAATCGACGATTCGATCCTGACGAGAGCGGACGGAGTTCACATTCCAAGTAGCCAAGCGCACGGGAACGAACCCTATCGAACGCCCCCGACAGGGTTCGGACCCGTCGCGTTCTCGGGCCGGGCGTAGCGATAACGATGATGGTCCTCGAAGCCCAGGTCTCGGTACAGGGCAACGGCTCGGGTGTTCTCGACCGCCACCTGCAGGTAAGCGTGCGTCGCGCCGTGCTCGCGACCCCAGCGGACCAGTTCTCCGCACATCAAGGTGCCGAGCCCGTTGCGCCGATGCTCGGGGGAGACCCAGAGCGAGGTCAATCCCACCCAGCAGCGACCGCCAGGGGCGGTGGTGACGGCCGCGCGGCCGACGGCGGCTGCCGACGACGAGCGCGCGCCGATCATGCCGAAACCGAGGGTTCCGCCCCGAACCGCCGAGACCACCTCCGCTGCGCCCGCGGGAGCCGCGCGGCCCTGGTAGTACAGGCGATCCAGCCACTCGGCTGTCGGCTCCGCGGTGACGGCGATGGCCGAATCTCCATCTCGCAGAACGAGTTTCGAGATGTCCGCGGCCATGACGGCACTTTCGTTGTACGTCGACCAACCCGCCGGGGGAGTGCCGAGGCGATCGGGAAGGGCGAGCGTCGGCGGTAATCCGCGAGCGGCGTATCGGGCTGTGATGCGTGCCAGCGTCTCGGGTGCCGTCGACGCTCCGGGCTCGATCGGTACGGCCGAATTGGCGCGGCCGGTGAACCCGTGACCGAAACGCAGTTGCCAGCCGTCGATCCATTCCCGCTCGACGCCCGGCCAGCCGTCGGCAGCGGCAGCCTCGAGGGAGCGAATTTCCGAGGTTCGAATCGGCTTGGGCCCCAAGGGTTTCAACGCCACGATTCGTTCGGCTGCAACCTGCACCAGTGTGCCGTCCCTGCCGCGCACCACGACCGCACCGGCGTCGATCGACACCAGTTCGCCGATCACGTCCGTCATCGGGTGGGTGTGGCCGGGTGGCAACCGATAGCGAAGCATCACCCGCGTACCCACCGGAACGGTCAGTCGTCGTCCTCGTCGTCGTGGCCGAACGGGTCGTCCACCGTGCCGGGCGTCCAGCTCAGCCCGGGCACGCCCCACCCGGCGCGCTTGATGGCCTTCTTCGCGGCCCGTGCGTGCCGACCGATGAGCACGTCGGTGTAGAGGAAACCGTCGAGATGCCCCACCTCGTGCTGGAGCATCCGAGCGAAGAAGCCGCGACCTTCGATGTCGACGGGCTCGCCCTCGGCGTCCGTACCGGTCACGCGAGCCCACTCGGCGCGCCCGGTGGGGTGCTGCTCGCCGGGGACGGACAGGCAGCCCTCGTCGTCGTCGTCCGGGTCGGGCATCGTCTCCGGGATCTCCGACGTCTCGAGCACCGGGTTGACGACCTCGCCGCGCCGGCGGAAGACCTTGCCGTCCTCGCCTTGATCGGGGCAGTCGTAGATGAACAGACGCTTGCCGACGCCCACCTGATTCGCGGCGAGTCCGACGCCGTTCGCGGCGGCCAACGTCTCGTACATGTCGGCGATCAGCTCGGCCAGCTCGGCGGGTGACTCGGTGACGGGAGCGGTTGCGGTGTGCAGCACCGGATCGCCGACGATCCGGATGGGAAGAATTGCCATGGTCGACAAGGATAGTAGGTGGCGCATGTGGTCGGGTTCGCTGCCGGTGTTCGCCGAACACGCCACGCGCCGGTACCTCGCGGGAGCCGTGCTCGAGCCGTCGAGCATGGTTGAATGATCCCCGAAGTACAACTGTGTAATTCGGTCGGTGCTCCTACGGGTGCCGGCAGTGCTGGGGGAAGCAGATTTCTCCGGGTGGGTGATCTGCCGACCCGAGGAAGTCGAGAAGTCGAGGAGTGGGATGGACGGCGCAGCAGCGCGTGACTCGAACCAGTCTCAGCAACCGGGAAATTCGGACGGCTCTCAGGATCCGAACGAGGTCGGTGCGGACGGACTGAGTCGACGAGAGCACGACATCCTGTCCTTCGAGCGGCAGTGGTGGAAGTACGCCGGGGCGAAGGAAGAGGCCATCAAGGAACTCTTCTCGATGTCGGCAACCCGCTACTACCAGATCCTGAACGCGTTGGTCGATCGTCCCGAGGCACTCGCCGCGGACCCGATGTTGGTCAAGCGCCTGCGCCGGTTGCGTGCGAGCCGGCAGAAGGCTCGTGCGGCACGTCGGCTCGGTTTCGACGTCTGAGCAGGTCCCAGGGTTCCGTGTGCCGGGTCGCCGTCGACGGTCGGCTAGGGTCGACTACGTGAGCAGCCCGAACCCGGAACAGACCGGGCCACCACTCCGTGCCCTGGCCATGGTGTTGATCTCGCTCGCGATCCTGTTCGCGGCGATCGGCGCGTTGTCGCTGACCGGTTCCGATTCCGACGAAGCGGCCGCCGAACCCGCTGCCGAAACGACGAGTGCACCGGCTGCGGTCGCACCCACCGCACAGGCCCCCGCAGCCCAGGTACCGGCAGCTGATGCGCCGACCAGCAGCGCGCCGACCACCACCACCTCGGGTACCCCCGCCGACGTCGAGGTGCGGGTACTGAACAACTCCAACGTCTCCGGCCTGGCGGCTGGTACAGCGAGCACGTTGACCGCCGAGGGGTGGACCGTCGCCGAGACCGGCAACTTCAGCGAAGCGCAGTTCGCGCAGACCGCGGTGTACTACGGCACCACAGCAGGCGAGGAACAGGCCGCACAGACGATCGCCACGCAGCTCGGCGTCCCGGCCGAGCCCAAGCCGACCTCACTCGAATCCACGGCAGGCGTCGTCGTCATCGTGACTCAGTAGTCCCACAGCGGCCAGTTCCACAGCATCGACTTCCGTGCCCGATTCGGCTGAATCGGTCGGCACGTTATCATTTCCGAGCCCGGCGAAACTGCCTGAAAGAGGAGCGATTTCCGATGGACATGTTCAAGCGACGCACTGCTGCCACCCGCTCATTGCGTTACGTGGCCCCGGTCCTCGCGATCGCAGCGCTCGGGCTCTCCGCCTGCAGCAACGGCGAGGTTCCGTCCGATGTCCCCGGTACCGTGCCGCCGGTCTGGACCGGCGAGGCCGATCCGTCGGCGGAAGCTGTCGCCGGTGACAGCCCGGCCGAGTCGGGCTCCGGCGAGACCATCGAGGGCACCCTGCGCGACGCTGCCGGTGCCGAGGTCGGCCAGGTCTCGTTCGCGTCCGAGGGCGACAAGCTCACCGTCACCGCCGAGGTCGAGGGTATGACCCCCGGCTTCCACGGCTTCCACGTCCACGCCGTCGCCGCCTGCGAGCCGAACTCCGTGGCACCGACCGGCGGAGATCCGGGCGCGTTCCTGTCCGCGGGTGGTCACCTGCAGGTCGACGGACGCACCGAGCACCCGGCCAGCGGTGACCTGACGTCCATTCAGGTCGGCGAGGACGGCACCGGAATGCTCGTCACCACCACCGACGCGATCACACTCGACGATCTGCGTGCAGAGGGTGCCGGAACCTCGGTGATCGTGCACGAGGGTGCTGACAACTTCGCCAACATCCCGCCGCGATACACCCTGCCCGACGGTGCCGCTGTGCCGGACATGACGACTCTGATGACCGGCGACGCCGGCTCGCGGGCGGCATGCGCGGTACTGCAGTAGTTTGAACGCTCCCCGGATCGACTTCGCGAGTTCACCGCGCCCGACGCTCGGCGTCGAGTGGGAGATCGCGCTGGTCGACAAGAACACGCGGGACCTGGTCAACTCCGCCGAGGCGGTCATGGACGGCGTCCGCGATCTCGCCGGGGACACCCCGCGGGTGACCAAGGAACTGTTGCGCAACACCGTCGAACTCGTCACCGGAGTGTGCGAGAACGTCGGGGAGGCCATGGAGGACCTCGGCGGCTCGCTGGAATTGGTGCGGCGCGCTGCGGACCCATTGGGAATCGATCTGTTCTCGGCGGGCACTCATCCATTCGCCGAGTGGTCCACCCAGCAGCTCACCAGCTCTCCGAGCTACGACGAGTTGATCGCTCGTACCCAGTGGTGGGGTCGGCAGATGCTGATCTGGGGTGTCCACGTGCACGTGGGTGTGTCGTCTCCCGACAAGGTCTTTCCCATTCTCAACTCGCTGCTGCTGCAGTACCCGCACCTGCTGGCGCTGTCGGCGTCCTCGCCGATCTGGGCGGGCAACGACACCGGCTACGCCAGCAATCGGGCGCTGATGTTCCAGCAGCTGCCGACGGCCGGTCTGCCGTTCCAGTTCGAGGACTGGTCGCAATTCGAGGGCTTCGTCCGTGATCAGCTCAAGACCGGCGTCATCGAGCAGCTCGGCGGCATGCACTGGGACATTCGGCCTGCCCCCAAGTGGGGCACGATCGAGGTTCGGGTGTGCGACGGGGCGTCGACCAAGCGGGAGCTCGCCGCTCTCGTCGCGTTGACGCACTGCCTCATCGTGCACCTCGACGAACGTCTCGAAGCGGGGGAGACCCTGCCGTCGATACCACCGTGGCACGTGCAGGAGAACAAGTGGCGGGCCGCCCGATACGGCCTCGACGCCGAGATCATTCTCGACTCCGACAGCAACGAACGTCTGGTCACCGACGATCTGCACGACCTGCTCGAGAAGCTGACGCCGACGGCCGTCCGGTTGAACTGCGTCGACGAGCTGGCCGCGGTGGCCGACATTCCCCGGCGGGGGGCGTCGTACCAGCGTCAACGGGCCGTGGCCGCGACATCGGGCGGCGACCTGCGAGCCGTCGTCGAATCGCTGGTCACCGACCTCCGATCCTGATCCGATCGCGCTACTGATCCGATTCGTTCGGTTCCATCTCGTTGACGATCAGCAGTCCGTCGCGGCCGCGCTGTTCCCGGTAGGCGACGCGGCCGACCGTGTGCGCGATGACCGGAGCGGTGACCAGGGTGAAGATGCCCACCAGCACGAGCATCCAGATGTCGACGTTGCCGCGCAGGCTGATGACGGCCCCGATCAGAACCATGATCAGCCCGACCACCTGAGGTTTGGTGGCCGCGTGCATCCGCGAGAGGGTATCGGGAAAGCGCACGATGCCCACGGCTGCGGTGAAGGCGAGCAGGGCTCCGAACAGGATGAAGACGGAGGCAATCCACTGGGCTGCGGTCATCGTTCGCCCCTCACTGTGTCGATCATTCGTCCCTCACTCTGAATCGTGCGATGCTGACCGATCCGACGAAGCTGACCAGTGACAGCGCGACGATGGCCGGCACGAGGGTGGTGTCGCGGCTGTAGACGGCCCACACGCCGAGACCGCACATCGAGACGGCCAGGATCGTGTCCATTGCGACGAGGCGGTCGAGCGTGCTCGGTCCGTCGAGCAGTCGGTACGCGGTGAGAATCGCGGCACCGATCAGGAGGGCTCCGGCAATCGCCAGTACGACGGTCACGACCAGTCCCCCTTCCTCTTGTCGTCGGTCTTCTTGTCGTCCCGGGGAGCGTCCGAATCGGCCTGGGCCGGATCGTCGCCGAGCACTCCGTGGTACTGCTCGTACTCCTGGTAGTGCAGCGGGCTCGGCTTCCAGTCGGAGTCTCGCTCGAACGCGGCGATGAAGAGCTTCTCCAGGTTTCGTACGTAGGCGTAGAAACCGTCGACGGCCTTCTGGGTGCCCATGTCCAACACGTGCACGTACAGCAGGCGTCTGGTCCGGTCGATCTCGAGCACCATGGTGCCGGGCACGAGATTCATCGCGTCGACGAACAGGGTGAGCACCAGATCGGACTTGATCGCGATACGGCAGCGCAGCACCCCGGTGACCGGTGGAGCCTTGGGCCGGATTGCCAACCAGGCCACGCTGAAGCTCGATTCCATTGCGTAGTAGAGAAATACGACGGCCAGCTTGACGAGTGAGAACACGTGGATGCGGCCCTCGACCGGAACGCGAGGCAACGGCAGCAGCACCATGATGAGCAGTCCCACGGCAATGCCGCCGAGGATGTTCGCCGCAGAGACGTTGCCCCACAGCAGAACCCAGATGGCGGTCAACCATGCCAAAGTCCACAGGCGAAGCAGGAAGGAACGGTTCATCTTCATCGAGTGCCTTCCTCGTTTCCTCGTGCCTGCTCCACGGCCCGATCTCCGACGAATTCCGCTCCGCGAACCGCATCGATGTACACCGATCGGTCGCGAAGGTCCGCCGCGGCGCGATCGCTGATGTCGATGATGGGCCCGGCGAACACCGTCATGGCCAGGCCGACGGCAACGAGCCCGATCGTCGGGAGCAACATGAAGGCCGGCATCCGGCCCACGTCCTCGCGATCACCGAACTGGATATCGGACGAGTCGTCGAGAAGAGCGGACGGGCTGTTGTCGGCCAGGTCGCCCTCGGGAGCATCGGCGCGGGCGCGCCAGAACGCCTTGGTCCAGACACGGGCGACGACGTACAGCGTCAGCAAGCTTGTGACCGTTCCGCCCGCGACGAGCAACCAGGCCAACACGCTGCCCTGCTCGCTACCGGCCTGCAGCAGTGCGACCTTGCCGATGAAGCCCGAGAACGGCGGAATGCCACCGAGATTGAGGGCCGGCACCAAGAACACGATCGCCAGGACCGGGCTGGCCGCAGCCAGACCGCCGAGGCGTCGGAGAGACGACGAACCGGCCTGACGCTCGATGAGACCGACGACGAGGAACAGCGTCGTCTGCACCAGAATGTGGTGTGCGACATAGTAGATCGAGCCGGACAATCCCGATTGCGTCGACAGCGCGACGCCGAAGATCATGTAGCCGATATGGCTGACGAGGGTGAACGAGAGCAGTCGCTTGATGTCGCTCTGAGCGATGGAGCCGAGGATGCCGACGAGCATCGTCAGCAGACCACAGACCATCAGTACGTTGTCGAGCGAGCCGTCGGGGAACAGCAGGGTGTGGGCGCGGATGATCGCGTACACACCGACTTTCGTCAGCAGGCCGGCGAACACGGCGGTGACCGGTGCCGGGGCGGTGGGGTAGGAGTCGGGCAGCCACGTCGACAGTGGGAACACCGCGGCCTTGATGCCGAACGCGACCAGCAGGACCGCGAAGATCGCGGTTCTGGTTCCGGGGTTGATGTCGTCCATCCGTACCGCGATGTGGGCCAGGTTCAGCGTCCCGGTTGCGCCGTACACCAGCGCGATGCCGATCAGGAAGATCAGCGAGGACACCATCGACACCATCACGTACGACACGCCCGCACGGACGCGGTCCGCGCTCGCACCGAGTGTCAGCAGCACGAACGACGCCGCGAGCAGCACCTCGAAGCCGACGAACAGATTGAAGAGGTCACCGGCGAGGAACGCGTTGCAGACACCTGCGGTGAGCGCGAGGTAGGTCGGCAGGAAGATCGAAACGGGCTGGTTCTCGCTGCCGTCGCGGATGCCCTGGCCGATCGAGTAGACCATGACGGCCAGCAGCACGATCGACGAGACGACGAGCATCATCGCCGACAGGCGGTCCACCACGAGGGAGATGCCGAGTGGGGAGTCCCAACCGCCGACCTGCAGCGCGCTGGTGCCGTCGCGATCGGCGAGGTAGAGCATCACCGACGAGATCGCGACCACAGCGGTCAGCGCGACGATCGTGATGAAACGCTGAGCGCGGGGACGTCGACCCAGCACCAGAGTCAGAGCTGCCGCAAGCATCGGAATCAGTACCGGCAGCGGAGTCAGAACGTCGATCACTCCTGGGGAGATCGTCACTGGTCGTCTCCCTTCTTCTGTGGCCTGCTGTCGTCCTTCTCGGCTGTGTCGATGCCGTCGAGCCCGCGCACCTGCGGATCGTCGTCGTCGTTGTCGAAGTCACCGTCGTGCAGATCCTCGTAGCATTCGAGGTCCTCGCGATTGACGAGTTGCTCGATCGGAATCGGGTTGCCCTTCGAGTCGAACGCGTCGCCGCCGAAGCTCGGCTCGCCCGTCACCGGGTCGTCCGAGCGGTCGCGGTCGGGGGCCTCGGCCATCGAGCGACGCCGGGAGACCTTGGTGTCCTCGGGGTCGTTCTCGACGTCGTCCTTGGTGTTCAGAGTGAACGACCGATACGCCAGCGCCAGCACGAACGCCGCGATACCCATCGTGATGACGATCGCCGTCAGGATCACTGCCTGGGCGAGCGGGTCGGCCATCTCCTGATTGACGGCGTTGTCGCGGCCCACGATAGGTGGTGCCCCCGCGGGCCCGCCGACGGTGAGCAACAGCAGATTGACGCCGTTGCCGAACAACAGCAGTCCGAGCAGCATCTTGGTGATACTGCGTTCGAGCAGCAGGTACACACCCGATGCGACGAGAACACCGGTGATGATCAGCATTCCGAGATCTGCGGTCATGGGGCGCTCACTCGGCCTTGGCTCTGCATTTCCACCTGCGCGTCGAGACGGGCACCGAGACTACGGAGCACGTCGAGTACCAACCCGACCACGATGAGATACACACCGAGGTCGAAGAACAATGCGGTGACCAACTTGATGTCGCCGAGAATCGGCAACGTCACCTCCAACGTCGCCGAGGACAACGCCGGGGCACCGAGGAACATCGACGCCACCGCGGTACCGGCCGCGAAGATCAGCCCGAGTCCGAGGATCTTTCCGGCGTCGATCGGCACTGCCTCGCCGAGCTCGTAGCGCCCACCCGCCAGGTACCGCAGCACCAGCGCGAGTCCGGCGGTGAGCCCACCGGCGAAACCGCCGCCGGGGGCGTTGTGGCCGGAGAAGAAGAAGTAGATCGAGAGCACCATGATCGTGGGGAAGATCAACCGCGTCGTGACCTCGAGAATCAACGAGCGATGTCGTGGATCGATGAGATCGCCGCCGAGCAACCACGTCGTCTCCGCAGCGAAATTCGCATCCGAGGACGATGCGGGGGCGTCGGACACCCGCGGAGCGCTGCCGAACCGGCGGTTACGGAAGACCAGGCTGGCCACGCCCGTTGCCGCGACGAGGAGAACGCAGATCTCGCCGAGGGTGTCCCAGGCACGGATGTCCACGAGGATGACGTTGATGACGTTCTTGCCGTCGCCCAGGTCGTATGCGGCGTCCGGCAGGAGCAGCGACACCGGTGCCGTGTTTCGGGCGTTCATCGCGAATGCGCCCAGCACACTGACGGTCGCTCCGACGGCGACGGCCAGCACGGCGCGGGGGGCCCGCGAACCGGCCGAGCCTCGATCGTCTACCTCGGCAGGCAGCTTGCGCAGCACCAAGACGAACACCACGAGGGTGAGGGTCTCGACGAGGAACTGGGTCAGGGCCAGGTCCGGTGCGCCGTGAATGGCGAAGATGACGCCGCAGCCGTAGCCGGTGAGCCCGACGAGGATGACGCTGGCCAGGCGGTTGCGCATCACCGTGGCTCCGAGGCCACCGGCGATCATGATCACGCCGATGACCAGCTGCAATGGGGTGTTCCACAGGGTGTAGTCCAGGCCGGAGTCCTGGCCGACGAGCAACACGATCATCGGCAGCAGCACCAGAGTCAGCAGGATCGTGCCCTGGGTGAGGGGGAGCGAACCACGCTGGGTGGTGCCGGTCAGGCGGATGGACAGGGCGTCCATGTACTTGAGCACGTTGTCGTAGATGCGGTCTGCATTGCCGAGCGGGGGGTGCTCGAACTTGAGCCGATTCACCACCCGGTGCGCGATGAACAACCCGACACCGCCGGTGACGACGATGACCGTGAGCGCGAGCGGAAGGTTGAATCCGTGCCAGAGGGCCAGGTGGTAGGGCTCCTGGCCGTACGACGGGAGGGTGCGGGCGTAGGGACTGACGATGCGGTCGACGATCGAGGATCCGAATCCGGCGATCACGCCGAGAACCGCCAGGAAAGCAGGTGCAGCCAGGAACAGTGCGGACGGTGCGTGCATCGCCCTGACCGACGGACTCGGACGCTTGAGCTGCTTGCGTGCGAACGCGCCCCAGACGAACCGGATGCTGTAGGTGACTGTGAGGATCGAGCCGATCACCAGGCCTGCGACGACGACCGCCGCGACCGTTGGATCGAGCGTCGGCGTGCTGATCACGGCCGACAACGCCGTCTCCTTGCCGACGAAACCGAGCATCGGCGGGAGTCCGGCCATGCTGGCCGCGGCCAGCGCCGCTATCGCGGCGAGCCAGGGAGCCTTCTTGCCCAGGTGGGCGAGTTTGCGGATGTCGCGGGTGCCGGTGGTGTGATCGACGATGCCCACGACCATGAACAGCGCCGCTTTGAACATCGCGTGTGCGATCACCATCGTCAGGCCGGCGAGCATGGCCTTTTCCGAGCCGATGCCGACCAGGACCATGAGGAAGCCGAGCTGGCTGACGGTTCCGAACGCGAGAATCAGCTTGAGGTCGAATGCGCGCAGAGCTCGCCATCCGGCCAGGATCATCGACAGCAGTCCGAGGCTGATCACGGTGGCGCGCCACGGGCCGGAATCGGCAAACCCCGGGGCCAGGCGTGCCACCAGGTAGATGCCTGCTTTGACCATCGCGGCGGCATGGAGGTAGCCGCTGACCGGCGTCGGTGCGGCCATGGCTCCTGGCAGCCAGAAGTGCAGTGGCACGATGGCCGACTTGCTCAGTGCGCCGATGAGAACCAGCACGATCGCGACACCGGGCAACCAGCCGCCCGGCGCGTTCGCGACCAGCTCGGAGAGGTTGTAGGTGCCGGACACCTGGCCGAGGATGATGATGCCGACCAGCATCGCCAGCCCGCCGGCGGTGGTGACGAGCAGTGCCTGAGTGGCTGCGCGTCTGCTCGAGGCTCGCTCGGCGTAGTGGCCGACGAGCAGGAACGACAGGACCGTCGTGATTTCCCAGAAGATGTAGAGCACCAGCATGTTGTCGCTGGTGATGAGGCCGAACATCGCACCGGAGAACGCGACCATCTCGGCGGCGAACAGTCCGAGCCGGGGCTCGTCGTCCTCGAAGTAGCGTGCGCAGTAGAGCAGAATCAGTGCGCCGATGCCGAGGACCAGCAGCGACATGATGGCGGCGAGGGAGTCGAACCGCATGTCGATGTTCATCGACAGGCCGGGGACCCATTCGATGTTCAGCTTCTGATCGGTTCCCCAGTTGCCGAACACCCAGATCAGGCTGAGCAGGGGTACGAGTGCGAGGGGGAAGAAGGCATTGCGACCCCACAACCGGACCAGCAGCGGCGCGAGCAGCGCGGCGGCGGCGTGCGCAAGAAGAATGGCGAGCAAAAATCACTCCGTCGTCTCGGTCGCATCGGCGGTGAAACCGAGCGGTGGTCGTAGGGCGGCGATGAGTAGGGTGTGCGAAGTCCGTATGAAATTCGATGCGAAGCTTTGGGAAGTAACGAACCGGTCGCCGATCGGCAGCCGTGAGTTGTCGATGTCCACTTTACTTTGCGTGGTCGGACGCGTGCCAAGCGGTACAGAACGGCCGCAAGTCCGTGAGAGGGGAGCGCGCCGGTGACCGAGCCGAATCTCATTCGGACCGCCGGGCTGGCGTACGTCCGGGATCGTCGAATGATTCAGACGCGATCGGTCGGCAAATCTGCGTTCTACATGGCGGGCGGAAAGATCGACCCCGGCGAGACACCCGAGCAAGCACTCCATCGTGAGATCAGGGAAGAGCTCGATGCGGCGGTGACGGACGCCCGATTGCTCGGCGTGTTCGAGTGCGAGGCCTGGGGGCACCCGGCGGGCACCCCGCTCGAGATCACCTGTTTCCTCGCCGATCTGGCGAACGATCCGACGCCGACCAGCGAAATTGCCGAGATCAGGTACTTCACCCGGGACGAGTACGCGGCGATGCCCGACGTCGCTCCTGGATCCCTGATGGTGTTCGACCGGATGAGAGCACTCGATTTGATCGACTGAAGCGGGTATGTTGGAGACGGGAGAACGTACGTTCTCCACCGGCCACCGTTGAGGAGTACCCATGACGAACCTGTCCCAGAAAGCCACAACCCTGCTCGAGCTGCACCAGCCAGGAAACCCGGTCGTACTGCCGACCGTGTGGGATGCCTGGTCCGCCAACCTTGCCGTGTCCGCAGGCTTCACCGCGCTGACCGTCGGAAGCCACCCCGTCGCCGACTCCGTCGGCAAGCCCGACAACGAAGGCATGACCTTCGACGAACTGCTCACCCGCATCTCGCAGATCTCCGCAGCCGTCGACGTGCCGCTGTCGGTCGACATCGAAGCCGGCTACGGCGAGGATCCCAAGCGACTGATCGACGGCCTCATCTCCGTCGGAGCCGTCGGCCTCAACATCGAGGACACCGTGCACAGCGAGGGCGGGCGCCTCCGTGAAGCGCAGGAACACGCCGACTTCGTCGGAGCACTGCGCGCAGCGTCCGACGCCACCGACGTCCACGTGGTCATCAACGCCCGCACCGACCTGTTCGTCAAGGCGATCGGCGACGAGAGCGACCGCGTCGACCGCGCCATCGCACGCCTGAAGCTGGCCGCCGCGGCCGGAGCCGACTCGCTCTACCCCGTCGGATTCCACAACGACGCCGATTACAAGCGCCTCGCCGAGGAACTCCCACTGCCCATCAATGCCATCGCCAACCCCGCCGAAGGCGACCTGAAGCACTTCGCATCCCTCGGCGTCGGCCGCATCAGCTTCGGTCCGATCTTCCAGATGACACTCGCCAAGCGGGCAGAGGAAGTCCTCGCGCGCTGGAAGTAAATGCCTCCGGCAGTGGTGTGGTCGAGTGCCGCAGAGGGCACCTAACCGCACCACTGCCGCTAGGCACTCCCGTAGGCCCGCAGATGCGCCACCTGCTCGGGATCGAGTGACGGCTTCACCGTCGCCCGAGCGGCGGCGACATCGGCGGCGGTGACGTCGGCTGCATCCATCGACCGGCGCATCGCCGTCAACGCGGCCTCACGCAGCAAGGCCGCGCAGTCGGCCGCGGAGTAGCCGTCGAGATCGCGCGCCAGCGACTCCAGATCCACGTCCTCGGCGAGCGGGATGGATTTGCCCGACGCCTTCAGGATGTCCACGCGGGCATCGGAATCCGGCGGCGGCACGAACACCAGGCGCTCGAGTCGACCGGGGCGCAACAGGGCGGGATCGATCAGATCGGGCCGATTGGTCGCCCCGAGTACGACGACGTCGCGCAACGGTTCGACGCCGTCGAGTTCGGTCAGCAGCGCCGCGACAACGCGGTCGCCGACGCCGGAATCCGAGCTCTGGCCGCGTCGGGGGACGAGCGCATCCACCTCGTCCAGGAAGATCAGCGACGGAGCGGAATCGCGGGCACGCTGAAACAGTTCTCGCACAGCCTTTTCCGATGATCCGACCCATTTGTCCATCAGTTCCGCGCCCTTGACCGAGTGCACGCTGAGCTGCCCGGAACTGGCCAGCGCTCGCACGAGGAACGTCTTGCCGCAGCCGGGTGGACCGTACAGCAGAACTCCTCGCGGCGGCTCGATTCCCAAGCGCGCGAACGAATCCGGGTGACGCAGCGGCCACAGTACCGCCTCGGTGAGCGCTTGCTTGGTCTCCACCATGTCGCCGACGTCGTCGAGCGTGAGACTGCCGATGGCCAGTTCTTCGCTACCCGAGCGCGACAGTGGACGGATCACCTGGAGAGCGCCCACCAGATCGTCCTGCGTCAACGAGGCCGCGGCCGAATCGTTCGATGCGCGAGCCGCCGCCCGCAGCGCCGCCTCCCGCGTCAGTGCGGCCAGATCGGCGACCACGAAACCCGGTGTTCGAGAAGTTATCTCGGCCAGATCGACGTCGCCCTGCGGAACCTTGCGCAGCAGATGCTCGAGCAGACCCTTGCGGCCTGCCGCGTCGGGCAGGGTGAGGGTGAGCTCACGGTCGCACAGGTCCTGACCGCGCAACCGGGGATCGGTTGCCTCCGGGTGAGCCGTCGTCGCGATCAACGCCAGACCGGGAGTGTCCACGGCCCGGCGCAGCACGTCGAGGACGAACGTGGACGCCGGTTCGGGAACGGAGGGCAGCAACGCGTCGACGTCGGTGATCAGCAGAACCCCGGAGCCGGCGAGTTCGTCGACTGCCGCGGTGACCCGGTCCACCCGAGCCGAGGCCTCCAGCGCACCGATCGACGGTCCGTCCAGCACGACGCATGCGCGTTCGCCGATGACCGCGCGCGCCAACGTCGCCTTGCCGACCCCGCCCGGTCCGGTGATCAACACCCCAAGATGCGGCGACGCGCCCAGCGTCGCCAACAGCTCCGACTCGTCCAACGCCAGCCGCAGCCACTCGGTGAGTTTCGACTGTTGGGCGCTCACTCCCACCAGATCCGCCACACTCACCGGCGGTGCCGCGGACTTCGGGGCCGGAATCGACGCAGCCGACGGCTGTGCAGCGGTGACGGTGCCGGAGCCCCAGCCGACCGCCGAATTGGGCTGCACACTCACCGGCCCACCCGACGGGTCGACAGCCGAGACCGTCAACAGTTCGGTGGTCCACGCAACCCCGAACGTCCTCGACAGCGCCTGCGTCGCAGACGTGGTCGAGGTGCCGGGTCCGAGATCGCGGGGGAGGAGCGAGACCGTATCGCCCACCGTCAGCACCTTACCGAGCAACGCTTGGCGCAGGGTGGCGTCGGAGATGGAACCGGTGGCGAGCGCGGATCCTGTCACCGTGACGGTCCTTGCCCCGTAAACGGTGACGGGTCCGACTGCGACAGAAGCATTTTCGCGAAGTCCGGTGTTGGAGAGAGTGACGTCGTCCAGCAATGCGGTGCCCTGAGGGGATCCGTCGGGAGCCGCTGCGACGACGGCGGCAGTGCGACGAGAACCGATGAGCGACACGGCATCCCACTCCCGCAGGCCGAGAGCCGCGAGAACTTCCGGATGCAGGCGCACGACGCCGCGTCGGGCGTCGGCCGCCGAGGTGTTGAGGCGGGCGGTGAGAACGAGCTCAGGCGTCGTCGAGCGGGATTCGGTCACACACCCAACATTAGCCGCGAGGCACTAGCTGCGAGGTCGACGCAGTCCCAGACGAGCCTGCGAACGCCGATTGTTGCCCGGTGCGCGTCGGATGGCCCGGCGCTCTGCGCGGCGCTCGGCCGGCTTGGCGTCCCAGGTGTACGGGCGCGCGGCCGTCCACCGCTGCGAGCGCACCGCGAACGGGATGTGCACCAGGTAGGCCAGCACCAAGCCCATCAGCAGGATCAGCGGGAAGGTGATGAGCGCGGCGGCGAGCAGCGCGACGAGCACCAGCAGGATCGCGGCCAGCCGCGGCGGCACCGAGACCGTCTTGAGCGCCAACGTGGGGATGCGGCTGACAATCAGACCGGCGGTGAGGATCGCCCATCCGGCGACGACGTAGAACGAGGCCCACCAGCCGTCGCCGAATTGCTCGAAGCCCGCGATCGGTGCCATGGCGATGAGCGCTCCGGCGGGGGCGGGAACACCGGTGAAGTACTCACGCGCGTAGGCAGGCGTGTCGTCCTCGTCGAGCAGGGTGTTGAAGCGCGCGAGGCGGAGCACGATGCTCACGGCGTAGACCAGAGCCACGATCCAGCCGCCGCTGCTGCCCTCGAGCAGCGTCACGTACAGCACCAGCGCCGGGGCCACACCGAACGAGATGGCGTCGGACAGCGAGTCCAGTTCGGCGCCGATCTTGCTGGTGGCGTCGAGCAATCGGGCGATGCGACCGTCCAGTGCGTCGAGGATCGCAGCGGCACCGATCATGGCGAGCGCGGTGCCGAGCTGGCCGTCGAGGGCGAACTTGACCGCGGACAGGCCCGAGCACAGCGCGAGAATCGTGACGACGGACGGGAGCAGACGGATGGCAGCAGGCGGCTTCGCGCGTCTGGTGATCATGTCGGTTTCTACTGCGGAAGCTCGGCGAGGACGGTCTCGGCTCCGACGGCGCGTTGGCCGCGTTCGACCAGAAGTGTGGTGCCCGCGGGGAAGTAGGTGTCGACGCGGGAGCCGAATCGGATCAGGCCGTACGTGTCGCCGATCGACAGGGTGTCTCCGACCTTCGCGTTGTTGATGATGCGTCGAGCGATGAGGCCTGCGATCTGTACGACGGCGACATCTTGGCCGGAGTCGGTCCTGATGTGCATGCTGTTGCGCTCGTTGACCTCGCTGGCCTCGGCCAGGTCCGCGGACTTGAACTGGCCCTTTCGGTGCACGACCTCCACCACTCGACCGGCGACGGGAACGCGCTGCACGTGCACGTCGAGAACCGAGAGGAAGATGCTCACGCGCGGAACCGGCTGCGAGCCCAGATCGAGCTCGGCGGGCGGGACGGCGGTGTCGACGAGCGTGACCAGGCCGTCGGCGGGAGCGACGACGACGCCGGGGCGGTTCGGCGGCACTCGCGACGGGTGGCGGAAGAAGGTGGCGCAGGCTCCGGCGGCAACGAGACCGGCGTTGCGAACCCACTTGGAACGGCGGCCGAGAACTGCGACGGCGAGCGGACCTCCGACGAACGGCAGCCCTGCGGGGTGTAGCGGTGGAACCGTTTCACGAACCAAATCGACGATGTGAGCCACTCCGGTGCGGGGCGGTTGACCAATCGGGGCGGGACGGCGTGCCACGGTCTCCTCTAACTTTTCGTCGGACATGGGCTGGCAGTTCGTGGTGCTGGAACAAGGTGCAGACGCGCGACTGCCGAGGCCCTCACAGCGTACGTGAGGTGCCCCGGCAGTCGAGAAGTGCGAGTGAAATCAGACGCGGCTGCGACCCGTCACGAGCTTGACCAGGAACAGCAGGATGCACGCGCCCAAGAGGCAGGTGATGAAGCTGAAGATGATTCCGCCGCCCTCGACGTCGAGGAAGGTGCTGAGCAGGAAGCCGCCCAGGAGGCCGCCGATGATGCCGACGACGATGTTCAGGATGATGCCCATCTGAGCATCGGTCTTCATGATCTTGCTACCGATCCAGCCGGCCAGTCCGCCGATGATGATCCAGCCTACAAATCCGAGTCCCAACATAGGGTGCCCCCACTTTCCGTTCGTGTCTGTTGCTTGTCGAGACGACGGATGCCCGTGGGAAACGAACCTGAAACATTCCTGAGAAAAGTTATTTCGAGCTCGACTTCTCGCTCTCGGTCTTGATACGACGCAGAGTCTTGTTCATGCCGTCGATCAACTCCACGTCGAATTCGTCGATGCCACCGAGGACGCGTTGCACCAGGAACGACGACACAGCCGACGTGCCCGTCGGCGCTTCGCGCTTCTCGACCACGGTCGTTCCGGTGGCGGTCGGGGTGAGGGTGTAGGACCAGATCGTCTTGTTCTCGGCGACGCGGAACGCGAGTTCACGGTTGGGCTCGAACGTGACGACCTTGGAGGTGGTCGGCCACACGAGCATTCCCTTGCGATTGACGTTGAGCGTCTTGGTGCCCTTGCCGACCGGTCCGCCGAAGACCTTCATCTTCTTGCACTGTGGGCTCCACTCACCCATGCGCTGCAGGTCCGAGACGACGGACCAGACGGTCTCGGGGCTCGCGGCGATGTCGATCGTGGCTTCGAGAGTCTTGCTCAACGTGGGCCTCCAGGTAGTGAAGTAGATGCAACTGAATGTCACACTCAATCGTGCGCATCCTATGTGTCAACGGACACAGTTGGCTACGCAGGTGAGCAGAAGTTCGTAGCCCACTACGAATTACCGCTCACCTGGGGTCGTTCCGCAGGCTCCACTCCCGCTCACATGCGAGCGAAGCGAGCCAGAACGAAGGCATAGAGCCCGTAGAGCGCGATGCCCACCCCGGCGAGGACGAGCAGAACCTGACCGTAGGGCTGCGAGCCGAGGGTCTTGACGGCACCGTCGATGCCGGTGGCCTTTGATGGATCGGATTGCAGAACGGCCACCACGACGAGGAGTCCGGCCCCGACGAGGGCAGTGCCCTTGGCGGCGTAACCGGCGATGCCGAGTTTGACGACTGCCCCGCTCTGGTGCCCTTCGAGGTCGTCGAGGAAGTTCTTCGAGACGCCCTTGTAGACGTGGTATCCGCCGACGCCGATGACGACCAGCGCGACGGCGATGAGCACGAGCTTGCCGCCGCCCGACTCCATCAACCGGGCCGACCAGCCGGCGTTCTGCTGCCCGCTCGACTTGCCCGAGCCGGTAGCGAAGCCGTAGGTCGAGAAAGCGAACGCGATGTAGACGACGGCTAGCGCTGCCGCTTTGAGACGATCCATCGCACTGCCGGCGTCGGCGTCGGATTTCTTGCCGACGATCGCTTCGACGATCCGCCACAGCGCCAGCGCCACGAACGCGACCACCGCCACCCAGAGTGCGATCTTTCCGCCGGGCTTCTCGGCCAATTCGGCGAGTGCACCGGATTGGTCTGCGTTGCCGGCCTGGCCGAACGCCAACCGAACCGCGATGTATCCGATCAGAATGTGCAGCACTCCGCTGACGAAGTGGCCGGCTCGCGCCGCTTTCTCGAATGCTCCGTTGTTCTGTACGGAACTGGCCACAGAATTTCCCGACGTGTTCACTATCGTTCCCCGATCAGTAGATTTGGGCTCCCGTTTACCCCGAGCGAGGACGGAGGAAACTGTCTCGAGCTGCGAAACGCCGCACGAGATCCCACCGAGGCGTTAACACCGGGCGGACACTGATCGATGTAGCAAGCGGAGTGTCGGGACCAACGAAGAAATTGTTCGGAGTGATCCACCGTGAAATTACAGTCGATAATGCGTCGTACCAGCAGTGATCTACCACTGTTGAAGACCGCCAGGATGAGCGGCAGCCCGCGTACGTGGCCCGCCGAGAAGCTCGAGCGACTGCTCACCCCGCAGGAACTCGATCTGATTCGACGCGGCCGAATCTGACCCCACTGTTTCCAGGACTGCTTGCCTCCCATTCGGGGCGACGCGGTGGCATGCTCATGAGGTTGACGAGCACCAGTCCTGGAGGGTCATGAAACCGGTCATTCTCAGCGTCGACGACGATCCCGGAGTATCGAGATCGGTCGCCCGCGATCTGCGTCGTCGCTACGGGGAGCAGTACCGCATCGTGCGCGCGGAGTCCGGTGCCGGGGCGCTCGACGCCCTGAAGGAACTCGCGTTGCGCGGCAACCCGGTCGCCGTTCTGCTGGCCGACTACCGCATGCCGCAGATGAGCGGCATGGAATTTCTCGAGCAGGCCATGGATATCTTTCCGACGGCCCGTCGCATTCTTCTGACCGCGTACGCGGACACCGATGCGGCGATCGACGCGATCAACGTCATCGATCTCGACTACTACCTGCTCAAGCCGTGGGATCCCCCCGAGGAAAAGCTCTACCCCGTGCTCGACGCCCAACTCGAGGCCTGGTGTGCGTACGACCACCGGGCCGTCGAGGACACCAAGATCATCGGCCATCGTTGGTCCGCGCGCTCGTCGGAGATCCGCGAGTTCCTCGCTCGAAATCAGCTGCCCTATCGCTGGTACATGTCCGACGAGTCCGAGGGTGCCCGGCTGCTGGCCGCCGCGGGTGTGGACGACACCCGCTTGCCGGTGGTGATCACCACCGAGGGCGATGCGTTGATCGAACCGTCCGACGCCGAACTCGGCAATCGGCTCGGGTTGACGGTGTCGCCGTCCGAGGAGTTCTACGACCTGGTCGTCATCGGCGGCGGACCGGCGGGATTGGGAGCCGCGCTCTACGGTGCGTCGGAGGGCCTGCGGACCACCCTGATCGAACGGACCGCAACCGGCGGCCAGGCGGGTCAGAGTTCTCGCATCGAGAACTACCTGGGCTTTCCCGACGGTGTGTCGGGCGCTCAGCTGGCCGAGCGGGCACGCCGGCAGGCGTTGAAATTCGGTGCCGAGGTCGTCACCACGCAGGACGTCGTCGGCCTGGAAACCAACGGTGCCGCGCGCACCGTACGGTTCGCCGACGGCCGCAGCATCAGTGCCCAGACGATCATCCTGTCCACCGGCGTCGCCTATCGCCGGCTGGACGCTCCCGGAATCGACGACTTCACCGGACGCGGCGTGTTCTACGGATCGGCGATGACCGAGGCGGCGCGATGCGCCGAGCAGGACGTCTACATCGTGGGCGGCGCGAACTCGGCGGGTCAGGCGGCGGTGTACCTCTCGCGCGGGGCGAAGTCGGTGACCATTCTGATTCGGGCCACCTCCCTCGAAGCGTCGATGTCGTACTACCTGATCAAGCAGATCGAAGAGAATCCGAAGATCAGTGTTCGACCGTGCACCGAGGTCGCGGGCGTGTCGGGCGACGGTCACCTCGAGTCGATCACGCTGCGGAACCGGGCAACCGACGAGACGACGACTGTCGACGCGCAGTATCTGTTCCTGTTCATCGGGGCGGCACCGCGCACCGAGTGGCTCGACGGGGTGCTCGTGCGGGACGACCATGGATTCGTGGTCACCGGGCCGGATCTCGTCACCGACGGACGGGGACCTGCCGGATGGACGTCCGCTCGACTCCCGCATCACCTCGAGACGAGTGTGCCCGGCGTCTTCGCAGCCGGCGACGTTCGATCCGACTCGGCCAAACGCGTCGCGTCGGCAGTGGGAGAGGGAGCGATGGCCGTGATGTTGGTGCACAGATATCTGGCGAACCCGTGAGTGGGCTCGCGTGTGATCCGGAGGAGTTGCGGACGCTGTTCCTGTTCGAGCAGCTCACCGACGCACAGTTGGCGGAGCTCTGTCGAGACGGGCGTATCGAGACGATCGAGCCGGGGCCGGTGTACTCGGAGGGTGATCCGGCGACGTGTTTCTACGTGTTGATGGACGGTGCCGTGGTGCTCTCGAAGCTCTCGGGCGGGGAGGATCTGGTGGTCAACCGGACCTCGCAACGCGGGGTGTACGCGGGGGCGTGGCAGGCGTACCTGGGTGATCGGGTGCCGCAGACATATCAGGGTTCGATGCGGGTGACCGAGCGCTCCCGGTTCTTCGTACTCGACGCCGAATGCTTCGCGTCCATCGTGCGGGAGTGGTTCCCGATGGCGCTGCACCTGCTCGAGGGTCTGTTCTTCGGTAACCAGAACACCAAGCAGATAGTGGAACAGCGAGAACGCCTGTTGGCGTTGGGTTCTCTGTCGGCCGGGTTGACGCACGAGCTGAACAATCCGGCCGCGGCCGCGGTGCGGGCGACGTCGGCGCTGCGGAATCGGGTGGCGCACATGCGGCAGAAGTTGGCGATGATCGCCGGCGGCACTCTCGATCGCGGCAGCATGGCGCATCTGGTCGGACTGCAGAACGAAGCCGTCGAGCTGGTGGCCAAGGCTCCGAAGCTGACCGCGATGGAGGCGTCGGACCGCGAGGACGAACTCGGAGAGTGGTTCGAGGACAAGGGCATCGGTGACGGTTGGGACTTGGCTCCGACGTTCGTCTCGGCCGGTCTGGATGTGCCGTGGCTCGACAAGGTTGCTGCGACGGTGGACGATCCGACGATGCTCGAAGGTGCGATCCGGTGGCTCAACTACACCGTCGAAACCGAGTTGCTGATGAACGAGATCGCAGATTCGACCACCCGCATCTCCACGCTCGTCGGTGCCGCGAAACAGTATTCGCAGATGGACCGCGCGCCGTACCAGACCGTCGACGTGCGGGAATTGCTCGACAGCACTCTGATCATGTTGGGCCGCAAGATCGGTGACGACATCCGGGTGGTCAAGGACTACGACCCCGCGGTGCCGCCCATTCCGGCATACGCAGCCGAACTCAATCAGGTGTGGACCAATCTGATCGACAATGCAGTGCAGGCGATGGCGGCGACCCCCGAGGAGAAGAGGGTGTTGACGGTGCGGACATCGTTGGACGAGGATCAGGTTCAGATCGAGATCTGCGATACCGGACCCGGTGTGCCGCAGGAGATTCGGTCGCGGATCTTCGAGCCGTTCTTCACCACGAAGCCGGTCGGCGAAGGCACGGGTCTCGGCCTGGACATCTCGTGGCGGATCGTGGTGAAGAAGCATCAGGGTGATCTTCGGGTGGTGTCGGAGCCCGGTGACACGCGATTCATCGTGCGACTGCCCGTCAGCCCGGCCATAGAGGAGGCATCATGACCATCGAAGGCATCGACCCGAAGGTCCCACCGTCGGGTCCGGGGTGTGTCGAGTGCACGCAGACGCAAGGGTGGTGGGTGCATCTGCGTCGGTGCGCGCAGTGCGGTCACATCGGATGTTGCGACTCCTCGCCGTCGCAGCACGCCAGTAAGCATGCCGAGTCCACCCGGCACCAGTTCGTGCGCAGCTACGAGCCCGGCGAGGACTGGTTCTACAACTACGCCGACGAGCAGATGTACGACGGTCCGGAATTGGCTCCACCGCAACATCATCCACTCGATCAGACAGTTCCAGGTCCGCGTGAGCGAGTGCCGTCGAACTGGCAGGCCCTGATCAATTGAACGAGAACCTGACGCGACCCACCGACGTGCCGGCCGAGGATTTCCTGGCCGCCGTGCAGCATCCGGTTCGCCGCGCGGACGGGCTCGTGCTCGCCGAGATGATGGGTCGGGTGACCGGGCAGCCGGCGGTGATGTGGGGGCCGACCATGGTGGGTTTCGGCACCTACCGATACACGACGGGCAGTGGCCGTCGGGGCGAGTATTTCGTCGTCGGGTTCTCCCCACGCAAGGCGAATCTGTCGGTGTACGGCGCGACGTACGCCCCGGAATCGGACTCTTTGCTCGAACGATTGGGCAAGCACAAGCGAGGCGCAGGTTGCCTGTACGTGAACAAGCTCGCCGATGTGGACATAGTGATTCTCGAGCAACTGGTGGCTCACAACTACCCGTACATCCTGGGTAATCTCGCGTCATGACCTTGATCGCGGAGGACCTCCTGTTGCTGTTGCTCGACGACGAGTCGGGCAAGCCGCTGGCCGACAGCACCAAGTTGCCGCGCGTACTGGCCGGTGCATTGGTGGTCGAGCTCGCGATGGACGGTTCACTGCGCATCACCGGCCCCGGTGAACAGATCAAGAAGGATCATGTGGTCGTCGCAGGAGCGCCCCCCGCCGACGTCCTGCTGCGTCGAGTGTTCGATCTCGTGGCGTCGGCGTCGCGGCCGATGAAGCCGCAGAAGGTGATCGAGAAGTCGCAGAAGAATCTGTCGAAGGAGTTGGTTGCGCGGCTGGTGGCTCAGGGCTTCGTCACCGAGAACAAGGACAAGGTGTTGGGGCTGTTCCCGACCACGACGTGGCCTGCTCGTGACACCTCGCACGAGAAGGTGTTGCGAGATTCCTTACGCAGCGCGCTGGTCGACGGGACGACGCCGTCGCCCCACACGGCTGCGTTGATCTCGTTGATTTCGGCGGTGGACCTGACGCACAAGGTGATCGTGGATGCGGACAAGAAGCTGCTGAAACAGAGGGCGAAGCAGATCGCCGAGGGAGAGTGGGCAGGCGCGGCGGTGCGCAAGGCCGTCTCGGATGTGAACGCTGCGGTGATGGCCGCGGTGATGGTGCCCGTCATCGTGTCGACTACGAGCAGCTGAAAGTCAGGGTATGAGTAGAAGTGTTGCAATTCTGATGTTCGACGAGGTCGAGGTACTCGACGCGTGCGGGCCGTTCGAGGTGTTCTCGGTGGCGAATCGAGTGGCCGAACGTGCCGGGAGTGCACGACCTTTCGAGGTGACGCTCGTCGGGATCGACGACAGGGCGGTGGTCGCCCGGGGCGGTATGAGGATCGGCGTCGACACCACGATCGAGGATCCGCGGGGATACGACGTCGTCGTGGTTCCGGGTGGCGTCGTCGACGCGGTCTCGGACGACAGTCGAGTGCTCCAGTGGTTGAAGGGCCTTCGCTCCGACGCCGAGTTGGTGGCGTCGGTGTGCACGGGTGCGTTCGTGCTGGCGGCGGCGGGACTGCTCGACGAGCGTCCGGTCACCACGCACTGGGAGGATCTGGAACTGCTGCGGGAGAGCTGGCCTGCGCTGGTGGTGCACGAGGGCGTTCGGTACATCGACCACGGCGATCTGGCGACCTCGGCCGGTATCAGCGCCGGTCTCGATCTGGCACTGCACCTGGTCGCGCGGTGGGCGGGAGCGGATCATGCTCTCGCCACCGCGGGCCAGATGGATTACGACTGGTCAGGCGCTGAGCACCCGTAGCACCAGGGCGACGACGGCGAACACGGCCAGTCCGGCGGCGGGTGCGAAGTCCTTGTCCTTGGCGCGCAGGTGGGCGGCAACGGCCCCGACGAAGTACAGGATGACGCCGACGGCAGCAGCGACGCCGATGGGCCAGACGGCCAATCCCACCAGCAGGCCGACGGCTCCGAGCAGTTCCGCGTAGGCGAGCCAGGGAATCTTGCCGGCGGGAACGCCGACCTGCTCGAGCATCGGGATGACGGATGGATTCTTCGTCAGTTTCCCGACGGCGGAGAACGTGAGCGCGACGGCGAGCAGAACCGAGACGACGACGGTTGCGATGAACATGAGCCCTTCTTTCATTTCCGAGGCCACTAGTAATTCAGAAGTAGCAAGGCGGACTGTAGCACCTCGGTAGGGTGGACGTATGGTCACGAACGAGCAGCCTCACGATCCTCGGGCCTGCGACGGGGCGCTGACCAAAGCCTTCGGCTTCCTCGGCAAGAGATGGAACGGAATTCTTCTCGCGACGCTGATGAACGGGCCGATGGGATTCTCGGACCTGCGCCGTGCCGTCGGTGGTATCAGTGACTCGGTGTTGTCCGAGCGACTCGGCGAACTCGCCAAAGCGGGCCTGATTGCGCGCACCGTCGACGACGGGCCACCCATCTCCGTGGGGTACAGCCTGACGTCGTCCGGCGAGGCGCTGCTGCCGTCGTTGGAGGCTCTCACCGACTGGGCTTCGAAAAACCTCTGACCCCCGCAACATCGTCACGAGGGTCAGAGATGGATCGAACGGTCAGTCGGTGTGGTTGCTGTCTTTCTGCCCCTCGGCCGAGTCGGCGAACTCCTGGGTGTCGAAGACCTCGCCGCCGAGTGGGTCCACCGGAGCGTTGTCTCCGGAGTACTCGACTGCCCCGGTCTCGGGATGAACCTCGAGCTGTTCGTTGGGCACCTCGTGCACCGCGAGTACGACGCTTCCGTCGGCGCGCGAGGATGTCAGTCCCTCCCGCGACGGCGACAGTCCGGAGAACGTCGAGGAGATCCCGGCCGTCGCTCGCTTTCGAGGTGCGGCAGGTGTGGACACCGTCGGTTCGTCGCCTGCGACGTCCGAGGTGGTGGTCACGCGCACGTACCGAGGTGTGGTGGCGACGTCGTAGCGGAACGCCTTGAGCATAGACACACATGCCAGTGCCAGCACTATCGAGAACGGCACGGCCGTGGCTATCGACATCGTCTGCAGCGCCGTCAGTGAACTCGTTCCACCGACGAGCAGCAGCACGGCCGCAGCCACGCCCTGCAGCACGGCCCAGTAGACCCGGGTGATCTTGGGGGTCTCCAGTTCGCCACCGGTCGAGAGGATGTCGATGACCAACGATCCCGAGTCCGAGGACGTGACGAAGAAGAACACGATCACCGCGATGGCGATGACGCTGGTGATCACCGCGATCGGGAGGCCGTCGAGCACCTGGAAGAGGCTGGTGTTGTTGTTCACCGCGCCCTCGGCGTCGAGCAGATCTCCCTCGTTGCGCTGCCGCAGGATGCCGGTGTCGCCGAAGATGGTGAACCACAGCGAACCGACGATGGTCGGAGCGAGCAGCACACCGAACACGAATTCACGGATGGTGCGGCCGCGGGAGATGCGCGCGATGAACATGCCGACGAACGGTGCCCAGCTCATCCACCAGCCCCAGTAGAAGATGGTCCAGCCGCCGGCCCAGCCGTCGTCGGAGAACGGTGAGGTGCGCAGGGCCAATTCGGGCAGAGCCTGGACGTAGCCGCCGAGGTTCTGTACCCAGGACTGCATCAGGAACAGTGTCGGGCCGAGAAGCAGCACGAACAGGGCGAGCGCAGCTGCCAGGACCATGTTGATGTTCGAGAGCCACTTGAGTCCCTTGGAGACTCCACTGACCACCGAGAAGGTGGCGATACCGGTGATCGCGGCGATGAGCAGGATCACGAACCAGTTGGTGGTTTCGACCCAGCCGAGGTATTCGAGGCCCGCGGAGATCTGCTGGACACCGAACCCGAGTGAGGTCGCAACGCCGAACAGGGTGCCCACGATCGCGACGGTGTCGATTGCGTGGCCGATCGGACCTTCGATGCGCTTGCGGCCGAGCAGCGGCTCGAGCAGCCAGCGGACGGTCAGCGGGCGACCCTTGCGGTAGGTCATGTACGCCATGCCGAGGCCGACGACGACGTAGATGGCCCAGGCGTGCAGGCCCCAGTGGAAGAGGGTGAGTTCCATCGCCTGGCGCGCGGCCGGGTCGGTGCTACCGGGGACGCCACCGGCCTCGGGTGGTGTCACGTAGTGCGAGAGTGGCTCGGCGACGCCGTAGAACACCAGGCCGATGCCCATGCCCGCGCTGAACAGCATGGCGAACCACGACAGGACGCCGAACTCGGGCTTCTCGTCGTCGCGACCGAGTCGGATGTTGCCGACCTTGCTCAGTCCGCAGTACAGGGCGAACAGCACGAATCCGGTTGCGGCCAGGATGTACCACCAACCGATGCCTGCGGTGATGGCCTCGTTGAGCTTGTCGAACGAATCTGCCGCCGTGCTCGCGTAGATCACGGAGAAGGCGATCATGACGAAAATGATGATCGATGCGGGGACGAAGACCGGCTTGAGCAGGCCTCCCCAGGCTTCTTTTATTGCTTTCACTTACTTGACTTCCTTAGAACTCGAGTCACCGTGATCGGCTGACCTATTGGTTTGCCGTTCTTTTTCTCTTGTTTCGGTCAAGTACCGGCTATCACCATAAACGACATCGGCGCTGGTGGCGAAACTGTCGAGTCGCCTCGAGCCCTGGAACGGACTACAGTTCTGCCGATGCTGCGGACGTTTCCTGTCGTCTCACCCGTCGGCTATTGCGGCGCGAGTGTTGCTGTGCGGCAGGCGTTTCCGTGACGGGGCGGTTGCAGCCGGGTTCGGAGTTCGCGGGCTTTCGGGTCCAGCGTCGCCTCGGAGTGGGCGGCATGAGCGAGGTGTATCTGGTTCTCGGGCGCGGTCACGATCGGCTGGAGGCTCTCAAGATCCTGGACCGGGATGCGTCGCGATCGCCGAGGTTGCGCAACAAGTTTCGGATGGAAGCGGCCGTCGCCGCACAACTGGTGCACCCGAACATCGTGTCGGTGCACGAGCACGGTGAGTTCGACCACCAGCTGTGGATGTCGATGCACTACGTGGACGGGTACAGCGCCGCGCGGCTGGTCGCCCGCGGCCAGATCGCGCTGGACGTGTCCCGGGTGGCGCGCATCGTCGCCGAGGTGGCCAAGGGGCTCGACTATGCCCACTCGCAGGGCGTCGTGCATCGGGACGTCAAGCCGGCGAACATTCTCATCTCCACCGAGCGAATCGACGGCTACGAGCAGGTGTTGTTGTCCGACTGGGGAATTGCACGCCTACTGGGGGATTCGACTCCGCTGGCTGCGGGTGGGACGGTGATGGCGTCGATCCCGTACGCGGCACCGGAACTGCTGCGCGGGGGAGTGCTGAGTGCGCAGACCGACGTCTACGGTCTGGGGGCGACGCTCGTCGAACTGGCGACCGGCCGGACGCCGTATCCGCTGGCCACGCCGTTGGCCATCACCGCCGCACACCTCACGGCCGAGCCGCCGTCGGTGACGCGTCGTCGACGCTCGTTGCCGCGGGGCCTCGACGCCGTGGTCGCGCGCGCGTTGGCGAAGGACCCGGCGGATCGTTTCCGCACCTGCGCCGAGCTCAGCGATGCGGTGGCGGCAGCGGTGAAAGCCGGAGTTCCCGAACCGCCGCCGCGGCGGTCACCGTTCACACGGTCACGGTGGCTGAAATTTTCTTGACCGATCGTTCTTGACTGATCGGTCATCAATCTGCCATGCTCGATGCATGGGACGAGCCAGAAGCTTCGACGAGGCCACCGTCGTCGCGTCGGCCGCCGAGCAGTTTCGATCGGGCGGCTACGAAGGAACGTCCCTGGACGATCTACTGCGCGTCACGGGACTGCATCGCGGCAGTCTCTACCAGGCGTTCGGTAGCAAGCGAGGCCTGTTTCTCGCGGCGTTGACCAGGACCGAGTGGGATGTGGATCTACTGCTGGTGGCATTGCTCGAACTCGCACCGTTCGACGACCACGTCCGCGAAATCTGCTCCGCCACACTGCTCGACAGTGGCGTCGAGAACATTGCCCACGTGCTCGGTGAACGTCTGCTGGGGCGGGCACTCATCGACCCGAACGTTGCTATCGAAGGAGAACACGCATGAACTCCGTGACCATCGTCGACGCCACCCTGATCGTCGAACCGAGGGGACTGGACAAGCTGTGGTCGTTCACCCGCCGTCTCGAGATCCCTCTCGCATACGTGCGCGGTGCCACCCACGACCCGGGAGCGAGCAAGGAGCCCAAGGGAATTCGCGCACCCGGTCTCGGCCTGCCGGGAAAGACCGCGGGCACCTTCCATCGAGACGGCGTCAAGACGTTCTACAACGTCACCGGCACGGCCGACACGATCGTCATCGAGCTCGAACAGCAGGAATACCAGCGCCTCGTCCTGACGGTGGAGGATCCGCGCGCGGTGGTGCAGTCGGTCAACAACGCAGCAGCCGCCGCGTGACGGGCCTCCGGTTCGGAAGGCCCGCCACGCGAGAGGGTTACTCCTCGGGTTCGGTCGGACGGTTCGCCACCACCGGGTATTGACCGGTGTAGCCGAGGCGTTCCTCCGCGACGGCGAGCACCTTGGTGCGCACCAGGAACCAACCGCCGATCAGTGCGGGGATGATGACCACCAGGGTGGCGATGGTCCAGCTGCCGATCGGGGCGTCGAAGGCCATCAGCACCAGCACGCCGAACAGGAACACCAGGGTTGCGTAGCTGGTGTACGGCGCACCGAACAGCCGGAACTTGGGCCGCTCGAGGATGCCCTTCTTGGACCAGCGGAACAACTGGATCTGGCACAGCACGATGGTCGCCCAGCTGGCGATGATGCCCAGCGCGGACATGTTCAGCACGATCTCGAAGGCCTCGCCTGGGGCGATCGCATTCAGGGCGACACCGAACAGCGTGATGAAACAGGTGAGCAGGATGCCGCCGAACGGGACGCCGCCCTTGGTCATCTTCTTGGTGAACTCCGGGGCGCTGCCGTTCATCGCCATCGAGCGCAGAATGCGGCCCGTCGAGTACAGCCCGGCGTTCAGGCTCGACAGCGCTGCGGTGAGCACCACGATGTTCATGATGGTGCCCGCGCCGCCCAGGCCGATACTCGAGAAGAACGTCACGAACGGCGACGTCCCGGCCTGATACGCGGTGTACGGCATCAGCACGGCCAGCAACACCAGCGAGCCGACGTAGAACAGTGCGATACGCGCGATGACCGAGTTGATCGCGCGCGGCATGATCTTCTCCGGGTTCTCCGTCTCACCCGCGGCCGTACCCACCAGTTCCACTGCGGCATAAGCGAACACGACGCCCGAGATCACGATCACCAGCGGCCATGCGCCGGACGGGAACAAGCCGCCGTTGTCGGTGATGAGGTTGATACCCGGCACCTCGGTGCCCACCGGAATGCGGCCGGCGAGGAACACGATGCCCACGATCAAGAAGGTCACCAGCGCGACCACCTTGATCATCGCGGCCCAGAACTCCATCTCACCGAACCAGCGGACCGAGACGAGATTGATGGACATGACGATGACGAGGGCGATCAATGCGATGACCCACTGCGGGATCACCTCGAAGCTGCCCCAGTAGTGCATGTACGTCGCGATGGCCGTGACGTCGACGATGGCCGTCATCGCCCAGTTCAGGAAGTACATCCAGCCCGCGACGAACGCTGCCTTCTCGCCGAAGAACTCGCGCGCGTAGGACACGAAGCTGCCCGACGACGGACGATGCAGGACCAGCTCGCCGAGGGCGCGCAGGATGAAGAACACGAAGATGCCGCACAGGGCGTAGGCGAGGAACAGGCCTGGCCCGGCACTGGCGAGGCGTCCGCCCGCGCCGAGGAACAGGCCGGTGCCGATTGCGCCGCCGATCGCGATCATCTGCAGCTGACGAGGTTTGAGGCCCTTGTGGTAGCCCTCCTCCTCGTGATCCATCGCCGAATTGTCGTACGAGGTGTCGACCGTATCGGACATGTTTCGATCCTTACTGTCGCTTTTGTGGGGGTATGTCCGAATTGAAATGACCTGAAAACTACTGTCCCAGAACGATATTAGCGCTCGGCGTTCGTACGGAAGATGCCGAATGTTAACAATGGCCCCCGATGTGAACAGTGTGTGAAGGACCCTCGCCACGGTGAGCATCTGCTCGCGGCTTTCGCCGGGCGGTGGCGTCGGGCATGGGGGTGGCGGTGGTTCGCTCGAGGCGGACGACCTTGCACTCGCCATGGTCGAGTGCTAGAAATGCAGTTGGCACTCTCGACACGTGAGTGCCAGGTCGGGACACGGTGAGGCCGGGGAATCAACGACACCCCTGGTCGTCCGTCGCGGGCACCGAGCTCGGCCAGCAATGTGTCACCCCCAATCCGGAGGATCACTTCGCAATGGCCAAGATCATCGCGTTCGACGAAGAGGCACGCCGTGGCCTCGAGCGAGGCCTCAATGCCCTCGCCGACGCAGTAAAGGTGACGTTGGGCCCCAAGGGTCGCAACGTCGTACTCGAGAAGAAGTGGGGAGCTCCCACGATCACCAACGATGGTGTTTCCATCGCCAAGGAGATCGAGCTCGAAGATCCCTACGAGAAGATCGGTGCCGAGCTCGTCAAGGAGGTCGCCAAGAAGACCGACGACGTCGCAGGCGACGGCACCACCACCGCTACCGTTCTCGCTCAGGCACTCGTCCGTGAAGGCCTGCGCAACGTCGCAGCCGGCGCGAACCCGCTCGGCCTCAAGCGCGGCATCGAGAAGGCTGTTGCAGCCGTCACAGAGTCGCTGCTCGCGTCCGCCAAGGAGATCGACACCAAGGAGCAGATCGCTGCTACCGCTGGCATCTCCGCAGGCGACCCGTCCATCGGCGAGCTCATCGCCGAGGCCATGGACAAGGTCGGCAAGGAAGGCGTCATCACGGTCGAGGAGTCCAACACCTTCGGCCTGCAGCTCGAGCTCACCGAGGGCATGCGCTTCGACAAGGGCTACATCTCGGCGTACTTCGCCACCGATGCAGAGCGTCAGGAAGCCGTCCTCGAAGACGCGTACATCCTGCTCGTCAGCTCCAAGATCAGCACCGTCAAGGACCTGCTGCCGCTGCTGGAGAAGGTCATCCAGTCCGGCAAGCCGCTCGTCATCATCGCCGAGGACGTCGAGGGCGAAGCTCTCTCCACCCTCGTGGTGAACAAGATCCGTGGCACCTTCAAGTCCGTCGCCGTCAAGGCTCCCGGATTCGGTGACCGTCGCAAGGCGCAGCTCGCCGACATCGCAATCCTCACGGGCGGCGAGGTCATCAGCGAAGAGGTCGGCCTCTCCCTGGAGACCGCCGGACTCGAGCTGCTCGGTCAGGCACGCAAGGTCGTCATCACCAAGGACGAGACCACCATCGTCGAGGGCTCGGGAGATTCCGACGCCATCGCCGGTCGCGTCAACCAGATCCGCGCCGAGATCGAGAACTCCGATTCCGACTACGACCGCGAGAAGCTGCAGGAGCGCCTGGCCAAGCTGGCCGGTGGCGTTGCAGTCATCAAGGCCGGAGCGGCAACCGAGGTCGAGCTCAAGGAGCGCAAGCACCGCATCGAAGATGCCGTGCGTAACGCCAAGGCAGCCGTCGAAGAAGGCATCGTCGCCGGTGGCGGCGTGGCACTGCTCCAGGCAGCGCCTGCACTCGACAACCTCAAGCTCGACGGTGACGAGGCAACCGGCGTGAACATCGTTCGCGTTGCACTGTCCGCTCCGCTCAAGCAGATCGCATTCAACGCAGGCCTCGAGCCCGGCGTCGTTGCGGACAAGGTCTCCAACCTGCCCGCCGGTCACGGCCTCAACGCCGCGACCAACGAGTACGAGGACCTGCTCGCTGCAGGCATCAACGACCCGGTCAAGGTCACCCGCTCGGCACTGCAGAACGCAGCGTCCATCGCGGCTCTGTTCCTCACCACCGAGGCCGTCGTCGCCGACAAGCCCGAGAAGGCCGGAGCGCCCGCTGGCGATCCGACCGGTGGCATGGGCGGCATGGACTTCTGAGTCCAGCCCCTCGCTGAAAAAGCCCGGCACCTTTTCAGGTGCCGGGCTTTTTCGTGCTGCGGGGCTTCGAATCGGGTGCAATGGGCCGCGCTGAGCGCGGTCAGCTGCACCCGATTCTCGGTGCTGGCCGTCGAGGTTTGTGGTTAGGGTCGGTCATGACTCGCATTCGCTCGATGGCTGCCGCAGTGGCCGTGACCGCGGCCCTGGCGAGCTGCTCGACCTCGGGAACTGCCACGCCGGCGTCGGCACCGACGATCACCGCTGCGCCGGCCACGACCGAGCGAGCCGACCCGACGACCACCGCTGCGCCCACGTCATCCGATGCCGCCGAGCCGTACGTCGTCGGGAGCACTCGGGTCACCGGATCCACCGTGCGTGCGACCTACGACGTCGCAATTCCGCAGCTCAGTGGTGGGGATCCCGCCGTGACGTCGGAATTCAACGAGTCGATGCGCGCTGCATTGCAGGATCAGATCGACCGCGACTACGGTTACGACTTCGCTCTCAGCGACGGCTACTCGGCGGGTACGACCTACGTCGGTCGGCGCGTGATCAGTGCCGAGCAGATCACCGGTTGGATCGCCGTGCCGCCAGGAGCGCACGGTAATTCACTGATTGCGACCGTGACGATCGACGCCGACACCGCGCAGCCGATCTCCCTCGGCGATGCGTTCACCGATCTCGACGCAGGCCTGGCCCGGCTGTCGGACCGAGCTGCGGAGATTCTGCCGACCACCCGGGCAGGCGAGAGCTTCGAGCGCTCGGGCATCGAGCCGACGGTGGCCAACTTCGGCAACTGGACCGCATCTCCGGAGGGAATGAACATTCACTTCGGGGACTACCAGGTGGGGGCCTACGGCATCGGCCTCATCACGATCACCGTCCCGTGGACCGACCTGTCCGATGTCCTCGCTCCCGGCATGCAGGATGTGCTGAGCAGCTGACTGTCTGCACTGCCTGCTGCCGCAATGCGAGCATGGAGCCATGATGATTCGCGCAGGGGTGCTGGATGTGGCGTTCGACCGCTTCGGTGATCCGTCCGGTCGTTCGGTGGTGCTGCTGCACGGGTTCCCCTACGACCCACGCGGTTACGACGACGTCGCGAGGCTGCTCGCCGAATCCGGCTACGACGTGGTGGTGCCGTACCTGCGGGGCTTCGGGCCGACCCGGTTCGTCGACGCCGACACGATGCGCTCCGGTGAGCAGGCGGCGATCGGCCACGACCTGCGCGAGTTGATCCTTGCTCTGGAACTGGACCAACCCATCGTCGCCGGCTACGACTGGGGTGGGCGAGCGGCGTGCGTCGTCGCCGCGCTGTGGCCCGAGTTGGTATCGGGCCTGGTGAGCGTGTCCGGATACCTGGTCCAGGACATCGAGGCGGCAGTGTCCACACCGGTGCTGCCGCACCTAGAGAAGCGGTACTGGTATCAGTACTACCTGCACTCCGAGCGGGGCCGGGCCGGGCTCGCGGCCCACCGCGCAGAGATCGCACAGACTCTGTGGACGGATTGGTCGCCCACCTGGCGGTTCGGTGACTCCGAATTCGCGGCTACCGCACCCTCGTTCGACAACCCCGACTTCGTGGACGTGTCCGTGCATTCCTACCGGCACCGCTACGGCATCGAGGCCGGGGACCCGGCCTATGCAGCCACGCAGGAGTTGCTCACCGAACAACCGAGGATCACGGTGCCCACGGTCGTGATCGATCCGACCGAGGACACCGTCGCCTCGTTGTACGGCAGCCCGGACCACGCGGCGCACTTCACCGACCTGATCGACGTTCGACAGATCGACTGCGGCCACAACCCGCCTCAGGAACTGCCGGGACAGTTCGCCGACGCCATCGTGACGCTGGGCCAGGTGGTCCGGGATCGCGCTTCGAACTAGTCGACGGCGAGTTCGCCCAGTTCGTTCCAGTCGGTGCCGTCCACCTCTTGGCTGATGATCTTCGGCGTCTCCTGCAGGTACGGCGGGAGATCCTTCTGCGCCTGCTTGAAGTGATCCGAGTTCACGTGCGCCGCACCGGCATCGGGGTCCTTGAAGGCCTCCACCAAGACGTACTCGGTGGGGTCGTCGAGGGTGCGTGACCAGAAGTACCAGAGGCACCCCTCCTCGGCCTGGCAGGCTTCGGTGAAGTCGCGCGAAATCTCGGGCCAGTTGTCGGCATGCTCGGGCTTGACCTTGAACTTGGCGGTGATGAAGATCAACGTTGCTCCTCATTGTTGGGATTGTCGGTGGTTACTACCCGATTTCAGGGTACGAGAATCGCGCGGCCGCGAACCCGTCCGTTGTCGAGGTCGTCGATGGCGCTCTGGAAGTCGTCCAACGAGTAGGTCTGCGTATGCAGATTCACCGCGCCTCGGGCGGCAAGCGACATCAGATCGCACAGGTCGTTGTAGGACCCGACGAGGTTGCCGACGATGTTCTTCTCCGCCGACACCAGGTCGATCGTCGGCACGTCGACGTTCTCGCCGTAGCCGATCACGTGATAGTCACCGGCCCGTCTGGTCATCGCCAATCCCTCTGCGGTGGAACCGTTCTCGCCGACGAAGTCGAGTACCACCTCGGCACCGAATCCGCCCGTGAGCTCCATGACCTGGTCGACCTGACTGCCGTCCGCTACCACCGCATGATCGGCACCCAGAGTGAGCGCCAGCTTGACGGCATCGGCGTTGCGGTCGATGACGATGAGCTCCGCGGGCGACAGCGCCTCCAGCACCTGGATACCGATGTGGCCGAGGCCGCCCGCACCGATGACGACGCACTTGTCGCGTGGAGTCAGCCGTCGGGCCGCTTTGGCTGCCGCGTGGTACGCCGTCAGACCGGCGTCGGCAAGTGCTGCCACCGCGGACGGTTCGAGTGAATCGTCGATCTTCACGACGGTCCTGGCATTCGTCCGCAGATAGTCCGCATACCCGCCGTTGGTATCGATACCGGGGAAATCGCTTGTCTCGCAATGTACGTCGTCACCGGACCGGCACGCACGGCACAGTCCGCACGTGACCAACGGATGCAGGATCACCTTGTCGCCCTCGCGAACGTTGGTGACGGCCGATCCGACCGCGTGCACCCATCCGGCGTTCTCGTGCCCGATCGTGTACGGCAGTGTGACACCGGACTTCTCGGCCCACTGGCCTTCGAGGATGTGCAGATCGGTGCGGCACACGCCTGCCCCGCCGATCTTCACGATCACGTCGAGAGGGCCTCGAACCTCGGGAATCGGTACCTCGGTCATCTCCAGATTCTTGTGGTACCCGACCACCTGGACGGCGCGCATCGTGCTCATCGTGACTGCTCCTGTGTTGTGCTGTGCTGGACGGTGAGGGTGGCGAGGGGGATGAACGCGCCTTCCTGGCGAGGGACTTGCTGTTCCTCCGCGCCGGGGTAGCGCGTCTGCAGCAATCCGCGGCAGAAGTGCGCGTTGCCGTCGATCGAGACACGGGTGGCGCGGGCACGCCGCATCACCATCGTCAGATCACCGGTGTGTGGTCGACCCGAGTGATCGACCAGAGCCGGAGCGGCCGGATCGACCCGCAGGCCCAGTGCTTCACGACGCCTGAGCAGAGCGTCGGAGTTGCGATCGTCCGGCAGATCTCCGAGCACCAGGGTGCCGAGATCGCTCTCGGTCGCATCGGTGTTCGCCTTCAGCCACGCGGTGAGCGACCGTTCCATCGCGGCCACGTACGCCTTGCGGCGGAACGTCGCTCGCAGCTCCTCGAGGTCCTCGTCGGCCTCGTGGCCGAAGGTGCCTCGGTATCCGGCGTCGGCTGCGAGGCCGGCGTTGATCTTGTCCGAGTCGTGGTGATCGTCGAGTTCGACCAGCACGCGCTCGGTCCACGGCAGAGCGTTCAGCACGTCCTTCGAGTCGCCCGCCATCAGATACGCGAAATTCGGCGAGCAGAACGACGTCGGAAGTCGGAGATGAACGTGCACCGCGCCGTCGTCTACCTCGAGAGATCGCACGAAGCCGAGATCGGTGATGGGCTCGTCGAGTTCGGGGTCGAACACGCCGCCGAGTGCGGCGTAAGCCTCGTCGTGCCTCGACAGGGTTGTAACTACCGTCATCTCACACCGCCGCCAGGTCGGCGCGTTCGGGCTGACGCGGTCCGGTCTCGGTCTCGTCGGCGTCGGGCAACTGGAGTTCTGCCGGCACCGGGATGTCGTAGAGCTTGGCGGCGTTGAGTCCGAGCACCTTCTTCTTCTGCTCGAGCGTGATGGGTGCGTACTCGTCCAGGGACTCGTGGATCTGGAAGTCGACGAATCCTTCGACCAACCACTTGGGCGTCCACAGCGCGTAATCGGAGGAGAAGAAGATGCGGTCCTCGCCGAGCCAGTACAGCAGCTCGCCCATGATCTGTCCGAAGTACTTCGGGCGGGTGTGCATGAACGGAATGGCGACGGCCAGTCCCGCATACACGTTGGGTTCCTGCGTGGCGATCCAGCAGAAGTCCTCGAGCCGGGGCAGTCCGCAGTGCTCGACGACGAAGTTCAGATCGGTGAAGTCGGTGGCCACATGGTCGACGTCCGCCACGTCGAACGCGTCACGATCGAGCGGACGAATCGTCGGACCCTTGTGCACGTGGATGTTCTTGATGCCCACTTCGCGACAGACCTCGAGGTAGCGCCGCGTCCAGTCGTCGTCGAGCTTGTAGCCACGAGAATCGCCGTGCCACTCGGCGGTGTAGAGCTTGACGCCCTTGAGTCCGAAGCGCTCGGCGTCGGCTCGCAGCTGATCGAGGCCACGTTCGCCGTTGCGCGGATCGAAGTGGTGGTTGTAGGTCAGCTTGTCGGGGTGCGCGGCGGCCAACGCCGACGCCTCCTCGGTCTGCCCGAACCCGTTGTTGTAGAACTCGCCGAGGTGAGCGGGCTGGAAGATGGCGTGGTCGACGTAGCCGATCTCGAACAGATCGTGCATCAGGCGCTCGCCGCCCTGGTAGAGGTACTCGTCGTACGTCCACAGCTCGCTCTCGGGAGAGAGGTTGCGGTGGTAGTCGTAGAAGCAGTCGATGAACTGCTTGCCGTGGATGTTGCGTTGGTTCTGCTCCCGCGCATCCCACAGCGCGACGTGGGCGTCGACGATGAAGAAGTTCTCGCCGTTCTTGGTGTACATGCTGTGTGCCTCCCGAGTGTTGCGATACGTGACGTGCGTCACGTCGTTGTGGGAACGACGGTAGGTCCGCGGCGAGCCGCCGTGTCGGCCTCGGCGTCTCAATTCGAGACACTGCCGCGGCACAGATGGCGACATGCGAATGTAACCTGGATCACATGGCAGATTCCGGGGGTCTCTCGCGGGCCCGACTCCACTCGGAGCCCCTCGCTGCCGTCTCGCATCGACTCCTCGCGTCGTGGCATCGAAGCCAGCGGTACGGGGTGTCGCTCGACGAGGTTGCGCCGGTCTTCTCGGGAACCTTCGACGACGAGTCCCTGTTCTACCGATGCGGCCGCGAAGTGTTGAACGGGTTGCGCGACACGTTGGCGAACGAACCGGTGTCGATGATGCTCACCGATGCCGATGGTCTCGTGTTGGATCGGGTCAGCGCCGACCGGGAACTGCTGGCTGCACTCGATCGCGTGCACCTTGCCCCCGGTTTCTCGTACGCGGAGGACCAGGCCGGTACCAACGGCCTGGCGCTGGCGCTGGCGGATCAGGTCCCCGCGGTGGTGCGGGCGGACGAACACTATTCGCTCTCGCTCGCCGGATACACGTGCGCGGCCGCCCCGGTCCTCGATCCCCTCACCGGCCGGGTTGAGGGCTGCGTCAACCTCACCACTTGGTCGGAGTCGTCGTCGGATCTGCTTCTGGCCCTTGCGCAGTCGGCGGCGGGCAACACCTCGGCGATGATGCTCGCGCGGTCGCAGGGCCAGCATCCGCGGCCGGCCCCGCGCGGCGAGGTGTTCCGGGTCGAAACCGCGCACAGCGGGCCGGGATCGGGCATCCTCGACGACCTTTCGCCTGGCTGGCGTAGCGCGCTCGGGTCTGCGGAAGCTGCTCTGGCCGAGCATGGTTCGGTTCTGATGGTCGGTGAGCCGGGATCGGGCCGAGCCACCGTGCTCGCACGCGCACTGCGCGCAGCCCGCCCGCGCGGCCGCATCCTCAGCGCCGGAGCTCCGGCCGCCCGGGATGTCGACGCTTGGCTCGACCTCTGGACACCCGAGCTGCCGAAACCCGATACGGCAGTGATCATCCGCGATGTCGACAGGCTTCCCGCGCGTGCGGCCGATGCCCTCGCCGAACTGATCCGCCGTGCCGGCCATGGGGTACCTGTCACCGTCACGGCCTCGAACTACGACGATGTACCCCCGGCACTCGCGGGACTGCTGCGCACCGTGGTCGAGGTACCGCCGCTGCGAAACAGGCCCGACGACATCGCCCCGCTCGCCCTCCATCTGGCCGGGCGAGTGCGCGGCCGAAAGGTCACGCTCACCCCCGCTGCCGAGCGAGCGCTGCGCGAACATCCGTGGCCGGGCAACGTCGGCGAGCTGGCCACGGTGATGCACAAGGCAGCCGTCCGCGCCGACGTCATCGGGGTCGACCATCTGCCGCCGGAGGTGCTCTCACGCACCACCCACCGGCTCACCCGCATCGAGACGTTCGAGCGCGACGAGATGATCCGCGTGCTCTCCCGCCCCGGCATCACCATGAACGACGCGGTCGAGGAACTGGGGATGAGCCGAGCGACCATCTATCGCAAACGAGACCGATACGGCATCACGCTTCGTTCTTGATCGCTTACCCTCGACCTCATGGCCAGTAGCTCTCCGTCGATCGAGTTACCGGTCGGTGACCGCATCGTCCGCATCTCCAATCCCGATCGGGTGTATTTCCCCGAGAGCGGTGCCACCAAGCTGGATTTGGTGAACTACTACCTGAGCGTCGGCGACGGGATAGTGCGCGCGCTGCGGGAACGACCGTGCATGATGCATCGCTTCCCCAAGGGCCTTGCAGGCGACAAGGTGCACCAGAAGCGGGTGCCCAACGGTGCGCCGCCGTGGCTCGAGACGGTGCAGGTGACGTTTCCCCGCTACAACCGCACCGCGGACGAGCTGTGCGTGACCGAACTGGCGCACGTGGCCTGGGCGGTGCAGATGTCGACCGTGGAGTTCCATCCGTGGAACAGCCGCCGCGCCGACGTCGAGATGCCCGACGAATGGCGCATCGACCTCGATCCGATGCCCGACTGTTCCTTCGACCGGGTACGACGCGTCGCCGGGGTCGTACAGGAAGTACTGAGCGATCTCGGGGCCGTCGGTTGGCCCAAGACCTCCGGTGGACACGGTCTGCACATCTACGTGCGCATCGACCCTGCCCACGGGTTCAAGGATTTACGAAGGGCTGCACTGGCTTTCGCGCGTGAAGTGGAGCGTCGCGCACCGGACGACGTGACCACCACGTGGTGGCGCAAGGACCGCGACCCGTCGAAACTGTTCGTCGACTACAACCAGAATGCCCGCGACCACACCATCGCCAGCGCCTACTCCGTGCGCGGAAATCAGCAGGCGACGGTATCGACGCCGATTTCGTGGGACGAGGTTGCAAGCGTCGACCCTCGCGAGTTCACGATGTTCACGGTGCCCGCCAGATTCGCCGAGTCGGGGGACCTGCACGCGGGCATCGACGATGCGGTGTTCGCGATCGACGAGTTACTCGAATGGGCCGAGCGCGACGAGCACGAGGGTTTGACGGAGCCCGAAGAGTAGCCGAACTCGAAGTTTTGGACGGAAATCGGCGGAAATCCGTCCATAACTTCGAGTTCGGCGAGGCAGGAGTGGAGCCGGCGGAACGACCCAGTTGGGCAGGAGTGGAGCCGGCGGAACGACCCAGTTGCGCAGAGATCAGTCGGTGCCGGACTCGATGGCGGCGTGGTCGAGTGCCGAGGAGTCCACGGAACCGTCGGGGCCGCTGGCGGCGATGGCGTCGGCTCCGCCTGCGGGCAGTTCGCCGATCAGCTCGCCCCAGGCCGTGAGTTGGTTCTGGGCGGCGTACTGCTCGAGCTTGCTGCGTGAATCGGCGATGTCGAGGTTGCGCATCGTGAGCTGACCGATGCGGTCGCCGGGGAAGAATGCCTGGCCCTGGCTGCGTTCCATCGACAGCTTTTCGGGGTGGTAGCTGAAGTTGCTGCCCTGGGTGTCGACGATCGTGAAGTCCTGTCCGCGGCGCAGTCGCAGTGTCACGCTGCCGCTCACGACGTTGCCGACCCAGCGCTGCAGTCCCTCACGCAGCATCAGCGCCTGCGGATCGAACCAGCGTCCCTCGTACAGCAGGCGGCCGAGTCGACGGCCCTCGTTGTGGTACGAGGCGACGGTGTCCTCGTTGTGGATGGCGTTGACGAGGCGCTCGTAGGTGATGTGCAGCAGTGCCATGCCGGGTGCCTCGTAGATGCCGCGGCTCTTGGCTTCGATGATGCGGTTCTCGATCTGATCGCTCATGCCGAGGCCGTGGCGTCCACCGATGGCGTTGGCTTCCATGACCAGGTCGACGGGGCTGTCGAAGCTCTTGCCGTTGATGCGGACCGGTCGGCCGCGCTCGAACTCGACGGTGACCTCCTCGGGCGCGATCTCCACCTCGGGATCCCAGAACCTCACGCCCATGATCGGGCTGACGATTTCGAGGGACGTGTCGAGGTATTCGAGCTTCTTCGCCTCGTGGGTGGCGCCCCAGATGTTGGCGTCGGTGGAGTACGCCTTCTCGGCCGAGTCACGGTAGGGGAGGGTGCGCTGGGTGAGCCACTGCGACATCTCGTGCCGACCGCCGAGCTCGGCAACGAACGCCTCGTCGAGCCAGGGCTTGTAGATCCGCAGCTGCGGGTTGGCGAGCAGACCGTAGCGGTAGAACCGCTCGATGTCGTTGCCCTTGTACGTCGATCCGTCGCCCCAGATCGAGACGCCGTCCTCGGCCATGGCGCGCACCAGCATCGTGCCGGTCACCGCACGGCCGAGCGGGGTGGTGTTGAAGTACGTCTGCAGTGACGAACGAATGTGGAACGCGCCGCAGGTCAGCGCCGCCAAACCCTCCTCGACGAGCGGCTCCCGGCAGTCGATGAGTCGCGCCTGCTCGGCCCCGTAGGCCAGGCCGCGTTCGGGCACATCGGACAGATCCGGCTCGTCGTACTGGCCGATGTCTGCGGTGTAGGCATACGGAATCGCGCCGTGCTCGCGCATCCATGCGACCGCCACCGAGGTGTCGAGACCGCCGGAGAATGCAATGCCGATTCGTTCGCCGACCGGGAGAGAGTTCAATACCTTCGTCACGGCAAGCAGCCTAGTAGTACTACTGATCGGCCTGATCGGCGAGCGACTCCACTGCATCCCGGACCGCATCGAGGTGCGCGGTCATGGCGCGCGCTGCGGCGTCGTATTCACCGGATCGGATGCCGTCGACGATGGCGTCGTGTTCGAGGTTCGACTGCTGCTGCCGGTGCGCGACGAGGTTGAGGGTTTCCGACTGCCGCGTCAACGCGTCGCGGATGTCGACGATGATCGACTCGAACACGCGATTCTTGCTCGCTCGCGCGATCGCGGTGTGGAACTGCGCGTCGAGCAGAACCCAGGCCTCGTGGTCGTCCTCGGAGCGCATTTCGTCGGCCAGGCCGGCGAGCACCGTCAACTCCTCGTCGGTACGACGCTCTGCGGCCCAGCCGGCGGCGGGAATTTCCACGTGAGGGCGGGCCTCCATGAGTTCGCGGGCTGCGTAGTTGCCGATGTCCAGGTCGTTTCCGACGCGGTCGCGGATGACGAAAGTACCGAGGCCCGTTTTCGTTTCGGTCAGGCCGAGGGCGTGGCAGGAACGCAGCGCTTCGCGAATGACCGAGCGGCTGACGCTGTGCCGGGTGGCGAGCGCGGCCTCGGACGGCAACTTCTGCCCGACGGGTAGCTCGCCCGATGCGATGGCCGCGCGGAGGTCTGCGAACACCGCCTCGGCTGCGCTCATTCGGGCATTCGTGGGCGCACTGACTGCCCAGCTGTCCGACAGGTTCATGAACGTGATCCTAGCGTGGGGTTGACCGATGAGGTGTTCTCCGCCACACTCTACCTGTCAGACAGCCGGACAGCTGGACACCCTCACATAGGAGAACACCGTGACCGATACCCGCATCGAGAAGGATCTTCTCGGGGAACGTGAAATCCCGTCGAGCGTGTATTGGGGAATCCATACCCTCCGCGCCCTCGAGAACTTCCCCATCACCGGGCGTCCGATCTCCACCAATGCGCACCTCGTTCGCGGACTCGCGGCGGTGAAGTGGGCAGCTGCGTCGGCCAATCAGGATCTCGGAATTCTCGACGCCACCCGCGGGGAAGCGATTCGCACGGCGTGCCAGGAAATTCTCGACGGCCAGTGGCACGAGGAGTTCGTCGTCGACGTCATCCAGGGCGGCGCGGGCACCTCGACCAACATGAACGCCAACGAGGTCATCGCCAACCGCGCGCTGGAAATCCTCGGGCACGCACACGGCGAGTACAGCTTTCTGCACCCCAACGAGCACGTGAACGCCTCGCAGTCCACCAACGACGTGTACCCGACGTCGGTCAACATCGCGACCATCTTTGCCGTCCACGAGCTCATCGCCTCGATGAAGGTGCTGCGAGACTCGTTCGGCCGCAAAGCGAGCGAGTTCGCGACCGTGGTCAAGATGGGCCGCACGCAGCTGCAGGACGCGGTGCCGATGACGCTCGGTCAGGAATTCGGTACCTACGCCATCATGATCGACGAGGACTGCTCGCGACTCGAAGAAGCAGCGCTGCTGGTGCACGAGATCAACCTCGGAGCCACCGCCATCGGTACCGGACTCAACGCCCCCGCCGGCTACACCGAATCGGCCGTCGCGCATCTGCGGACCATCACCGGCCTGCCGCTGGTGACTGCGACCGACCTGATCGAGGCAACGCAGGACGTCGGTCAGTTCGTGCACCTGTCCGGTGTACTCAAGCGTGTTGCAGTCAAACTGTCGAAGATCTGCAACGACCTCCGGCTGCTGTCGTCCGGCCCGCGGGCGGGCTTCAACGAGATCAATCTGCCTCCGATGCAGGCCGGTTCGTCGATCATGCCCGGCAAGGTCAATCCCGTCATCCCCGAGGTGCTCAACCAGGTCGCCTACGAGGTGATCGGCCACGACGTCACGATCACGATGGCGGCCGAGGCAGGGCAATTGCAGCTCAACGCATTCGAGCCGATCATCGTCAAATCCCTGTCCGACGGCATGGCGCATCTGAGTGCCGCGTGCCGAACCGTCGCGCATCGATGCGTCGACGGCATCACCGCCAACGTTGACCTGCTGCGCGAGCGCGTCGAGAACTCCATCGGCCTGATCACCGCGCTGAGCCCGTATCTCGGATACGTGGAATCGACTGCGATTGCGCAGGAAGCGTTGGTCAGTGGCCGCAACGTCGTCGACCTCGTCCTCGAGAAGGGGTTGCTGGCCCGAGACGAGCTGGATCGACTCCTGAGCCCCGAGCATCTCGCGAATCTGCGCGTGGCCCCCGTCGAGCATGCAGATGCTCCCGAAACGTCGACGAGGTAATCCGATGACCACAGAGAATCGGAGTGTCGATACCCGCAAGGCCTTCACCGAAGCAGACCCGGGTTATCGAAAAGAGCTGGCTCCGCGCCAGATTCAGATGATCGCCATCGGCGGTGCGATCGGAACCGGGTTGTTCATGGGTGCGGGCGGACGACTGCGCGATGCCGGGCCTGCCCTGGTTCTGGTGTACGCGCTGTGCGGATTCTTCGCCTTCCTGATCCTGCGCGCACTGGGCGAACTGGTGATGCACCGGCCGACCTCGGGATCGTTCGTCTCGTACTCGCGCGAATTCTTCGGCGAGAAGGTCGCTTTCGCGGCCGGTTGGCTGTACTGGATGAACTGGGCGATGACGGCGGTGGTCGACGTGACGGCCGTGGCGTTGTACATGAACTTCTTCAAGAAGTACTGGGCCCCGCTCGGCGACATCGACCAGTGGGTGTTCGCACTCGCGGGCCTGCTGCTCGTCCTCGGGTTGAACCTGGTGTCGGTGAAAGTGTTCGGTGAGCTGGAATTCTGGTTCGCGCTCATCAAAGTCGTTGCGCTGGTGACGTTCCTGCTGATCGGTACCTACTTCGTCATCTTCGGAACGCCCATCGACGGCCAGGAGCCGGGGCTGAGTGTGCTGACCGACAACGGGGGACTGATCCCCAACGGTCTGCTGCCTGCCATCGTGGTGATCCAGGGTGTGGTGTTCGCCTACGCCTCGATCGAGCTGGTCGGCACCGCGGCCGGGGAGACGCAGAATCCCGAGAAGGTGATACCGAAGGCGATCAATACCGTCATCATCCGAATCGTCGTATTCTACGTCGGCTCGGTGCTGCTGCTCTCCTTGTTGTTGCCGTACACCAGTTATCAGGCCGGCGAGAGTCCGTTCGTCACGTTCTTCGGAGCCATCGACGTCGAGGGCGCGGACGCCATCATGAACCTCGTCGTCCTGACGGCGGCACTGTCCTCGCTCAACGCAGGTCTGTATTCCACCGGACGCATCCTGCACTCGATGGCGGTCGCCGGCTCGGCACCGAAATTCGCTGCGAAAATGAACAAATCGGGTGTGCCGTACGGCGGCATCGCACTGACGTCGGTGGTGACGCTGCTCGGCGTCGTGCTCAATGCAGTCGTACCGGCGCAGGCCTTCGAGATCGTGCTCAACCTGGCCGCTCTCGGCATCATCAGCGCGTGGGCCGTCATCGTGGCGTGTCAGCTCAAGTTCTGGTCGCTGTCCAAGACCGGTGCGGTCACTCGACCTGCGTTCAAGCTCTTCGGTGCCCCGTACACCGGATACGCAACGCTAGGCTTCCTGGCGTGTGTACTCGTGCTGATGGCCTTCGACAAACCGGTCGGTACCTGGACGGTGGCTTCGATCCTGCTCATCGCGCCCATGCTGATCGGTGGATGGTTCCTGTGCCGCAAGCGAATTCGAGAGGTGGCGGCGCGCAGTGACTGAGGAGTGGAGCCTGCAGGAACGACCCGATAGAACTGACCATGTCGCATTGCTGACCACCGGCGGGACGATTGCCAGCAGTCGCGACGAACACGGGGTGTCTCGTCCGGTGGCCGGCCTCGGGATCGATGTCGACGGTGTTCGGGTGCGCGAGGTGATGTCGAAGGACAGCTCTGCCCTGGACTTCGCGGATCTCGACACCATTCGCACGGCGGTCGTCGACGCGCTCGCCGAGGACGGCTGCGTCGGAGTCGTGGTGCTGCACGGGACGGACACCATGGAGGAGTCGGCGCTCTACGTCGATCTGTTCCACGACGACGATCGCCCAGTGGTGTTCACCGGTGCGCAGCGCACGGCCGATCATTCCGATCCGGACGGCCCCGGCAACATTGCTGCAGCAGTAGCTGCGGCGCAGTCCCAGCGTGGTGTGGTGATTGCCTTCGGTGGACGGTTGCTGCCCGCGCGCGGTGCGATCAAGAAGCACACCTCCGAGCTCGACGCGTTCCGGTCTGCCGCGCTGCCGCGACCGAAACCGTTGCAGTGGAAGCCCGTTGCCGGGATTCGGGTCGATATCGTCGCCCTGTATCCCGGGGCCGACGGCCTGCAGATCGATGCGTGCCTTCAGGCCGGGGCGTCGGGCATCGTGCTTCAGGCGCTGGGCTCGGGCAACACCAACGCCCGCGTCGTGCATGCGGTGAAAGAAGCAGTGGCTGCCGGGGTGCACGTGGTCGTCACGACGCGGGTGCCGTTCGGTGAGACCTCGCCGACGTACGGCGGCGGCGGGGGTGGTCACGATCTGGTCGATGCGGGTGCGGTGTTCTCGCGGGAACTGCGAGCGGGGCAGGCACGCATCCAGTTGGCGGCGCTGGTCGCCACCGGAGCAAGTGACGTGGTTGTCCACAATTCCTTCGCATAGGCGGGAAACCGTCTGCGGAGGCAAATAGTGGACACTGAGCGCACCACCCGCGAGCTAGAGCTCCGACTCGCCCCAGGTCTCGACGCGTAGTTCGTCGCCGACGGTCACCGTGCCGTTCTGCAGCACGGAGAACTTCGAGCCGAAGGCGACGCCCTTCTGTCGACCGCGGCGGTAGTCGCCGAGTGTGCGCAGCGGTTCGGGGCCGGTGCGCTCACCGGTGGTCTGCTCCACGGTGGTGACGGCGCAGCGGATGGCGAGTTTGCTGTACGCGAGGCGGGTGGAGCCGATGGTCACGTCCCGCACCTCGTCTTCCCGGTGTGGGGTGTCCCAGCCGTCGACGACGATGTTGGGGCGAAAGCGATCCATCGGCAGCGGTACGTCGAGGCGAGAATTGAGACCGGCCAGAGTGGCCGTCGAGAGGATGTGCACCGCCGAGCTGTCTGCGAATTGTGCTGAACCGGGAGAGATTCCGTCGGTGACGCGGCCGAGGTCGCGTGGTGCGGCGACGAGCCTCGACGTTTCTCCGATCACCTCGGTGAGCCAGACGGCCACCTCGTCGCCCTGATCGATTCCGCGCATCGGGCTACGGAACATCGTGATGTCGCGAGCCTCGGAGTCCCGATCCACCGGCACGGTCACCGAACCGGTCGACGCGTGTGCGAGAGTCAGCGACCCGTCCGTCACCGAGCATCGGACGACCGCGAGAACGGGGTCCGTGCGTTGACTGCGGAAAGCACCGTCCGCATCGACGATCATGAATGCCCGATCGTGTTCGAGGCCGGTAGCGCTCACCTGAGCCGAATGCAGCGTCGAGCCTGCACATCCCTTGACGGGGTAGGTCACCAGAGACGACACGCGCACCCGTCGAGGATACTGGGATCCATGACTCGTGCTCTGTTGGTAGTGGATGTGCAGAACGACTTCACCGAGGGCGGCGCGCTTGCGGTGACCGGCGGCGCGGAGGTCGCGCGCCGGATCAGCGCGTACCTCGCGCGCCACGGGGACGAGTACGACCTCGTGGTGTCCTCGCGCGATTGGCACGACGCGGAAGGCGACAACGGTGGACACTTCGCCACCGACGCCGCCCCGGATTTCGTCACCACGTGGCCGGTGCATTGCGTCGCGGGCACCGTCGGTGCCGAGTATCACCCCGATTACGCGACCGGTTCCGTGGACGTGCACGTCTACAAGGGGCAGGGCAAGCCGTCGTACTCGGCGTTCGAGGGTGTCACCGAGGACGGGACAACCCTCGCCGAAATACTCACCGCCAACGAGGTCTCCGACATCGACGTCGTCGGACTTGCGACCGACTACTGCGTTCTGGCTTCGGCGAAAGACGCTGTGGCCGAGAAGCTCGACGTCCGTGTTCTCACCGACCTCGTCGCGGGAGTAGCACCGGAGTCATCTGCCGCTGCCCTCGAGGATCTGCGGGCATCCGGCGCTTCGGTGGTCTAAGCGGAGGTGACCACCGTCGTCAGTAGAACAGCTGCGTCGGTCGTGGCCCGGAGCGAGTGCGGTGCATCGGGAACGACCAACAGATCGCCGGTCATCCCGCTCCAGACGTCGCTGCCGCTGACCAGCTCGATCCGGCCGGACAGAACGTGAACGGTGGCCTCACCAGGGTTCGTGTGCTCGGACAGTTCGGAACCGGCAGCAAGTGCGATGAGGGTCTGCCGGAGAGCATGCTCGTGGCCCCCGTACACCGCCGACGCCGCCCGGCGCGACGACGCCGAGGTGGCCTTGGCCATCAGCTCGCGCGTGAGGGCGTCGAGCGAGATCTTGTTCACCCGGTCACCGTGACGGGAGACCACAGGTCCGGCCCGAACACCTCGTAGGAGATTCGCTCCGAAGGCACACCACGCTGGAGGGCCGCGAGGCGGACGGCGCGCAAGAACGGCAACGGTCCGCAGCTGAGCACGTGGGTGTCCGCGGTGAAGGCGAGCCGATCGAAATCCATCGATCCGGTGAACGACGTCGAATCGTCCGCGTCGACGGTCTGGTACCAGGCGTGATCGACGACGTGGTCGAGTGCCTCGGTCGCGGTGGCGATCGCCTCTCGCAATGCGTGGTCGGCGCGGCTGCGGTCCGCGTGGGCCAGTATCAGTTTTCGGGCGGGCTGAGTTCGGGCGAGATGCTCGACGAGCGGCAGCACGGTGGTGATTCCGGCACCGGCCGTGGCGATCAGCAGCGGTCCGTCGCCGATGGGCACTCCGAAATCACCTGCAGGACTGCTCACTTCGAGAATGTTGCCGACGCCGACGGCCTCCTGGAGGTGTGTCGAGACCTGTCCGGGTGGACCGTTGCGTACCTGCGCCACGGTGATCTGGAGGCGGGTATCGGAGGCGATGGACGAGACGCTGTACTGACGCGGCTGCCGAGTGCCGTCGGCGAGGTCGACGAACACGGTGACGTACTGGCCGGCCTCGAGCGTGGGAAGGGGAGCGCCGTCCGCGGGTTCGAGGACGAGCGAGACCGCGCCTGGGCTTTCCTGCGTCCGCCGCACGACGCGGTACGGGCGCAGCGGATTGTGGGGGTCGATGTCCGCCGCTGCGTACAGTCGCGCTTCGGTGGCGATGAGCTGCGTGGCGAACAGCCAGTAGACCTCGTCCCACGCGGCGGCGACGGCGGGAGTGACGGCAGCGCCGAGGATGTCGGCCACGGCACCGAGCAGGTGTCGGCCGACGAGGGTGTACTGCTCCGGGGTGATGCCGAGCGTGATGTGCTTGCCGGCGATGCGGCGCAACACCGGCTCGAACGACGGTGCGTCCGGGTCGATCAGCTGTACGGCGTAGCCGACCACCGATGCGGCCAATGCCCGACTCTGCTCTCCGGTTTCCTGATTCGCGCGATTGAACAGACGCCACAGCTCGGGCCGTTCGCCGAGCATCGTTTCGTAGAAGCGGGCGCTGATCGTTTCGGAGTGTTCCGCCACCACACCGGCCGTGGCGCGGACGACGGCCTCGGCGGCGGGAGACAGAACGGGATGGGCGGCGGGCACGGGACGTGCGGGTGCGGTCAGGGTCACGCCGCAATCCTGTCCGCTGTGGGGCCGCGAAAGCAGCCTATTACGTCCTTACCCAGAGGGACCTTCGTCCCTCCGGCTGGGGATACCGCGTCGACGAACTACGTGTCGGTGGATCAGGCGTCGATCGTCGTGGTGATCGAGGTCACCGACGGTGCCGCCGGGGTGCTGCCGAAGCCGAACGTCACCGGGGGAGTGACGGGGGTGAGCGATCCGAGGTCCTCGCCCTGCCACGATGCCGAGACATCGGTGACGCGATGTTGGTGGCGCGCACCGTAGTACTCGCGTCGGTCGTTGCCCGCGCTGCCGCGGGTGCGGACTCCGCGCAGTATCACTCGTGCGATGGGGTCGCTGATCGCGCAGAACCACGGTGCCGTCGAGACCGCGTCGGGAACCAGGCTCAAGGCTCTTCCCAGGACGGTCGGTCCGGCGACTCGGATTCTCACGGATAGATCACCCGCTGTCACCGATCGCCAACCGTCCGGTTCCACGGCGAACGTCACCGGGACCAGTTCGGTGTCGTCGAAGGTGTATGTGGCGGTGACGAATTCGCGTACGTGCTCGTCGGGGGCGAGCAGCAGGCGTCGCCCGTCGGCGAATTGGATCATGACGTCGGTGAATTCTCCGAGCGGCGATCGCGTCCAATGTCCGACGACGATGCGCACACCGGACGTTGTACCTACCCCGTAGATCTCACCGTGAAACCGTGATCTGGTCATCGTGCACCCTCACTCGTCGACACTGTGCGCTCCCAAACTGTGCGGTGCATAGTGGAGGTCATGGCGTCCTCGCAACCCACTGTATTCGTCCTGTTCGGCGCAACCGGAGACCTCGCGAAGCGAATGGTCCTGCCGTCGTTCTACCAACTCCACCTCGAAGGTCTGCTCCCGGAGAAATGGGTCCTGATCGGCAACGGCCGCAAGGACTCCTCCGACGACGAGTTCCGCGATCACGTCCGCAGCGTTCTCGACGAGTTCGCCGAGAACGTGGCAGAGGACGATTGGTCGGCATTTTCCGAGCGAATCCGCTTCGCGGGCAACGGCTTCACCGTCGACGATCCCGGCAAGTTGCCCGAGGTCGTCGCCGACGCCAAGAAGGACATCGGTGACGACGCCCAGCTGGTGCACTACATCGCTCTGCCGCCGAGCACTTTCGTCGACTACACGAAGGCCCTGGGTGCACACGATCTCGCCGACGGCTCCCGCGTGGTCTACGAGAAGCCCTTCGGCACCTCGCAGAGCAACTTCGAGGAGCTCGACAAAGCCGTGCACGAGGTTGTCGAGGAAAACCAGGTCTATCGCATCGATCACTTCCTCGGCAAGGAGGCGACGCAGAACCTCCATGTGCTGCGGTTCGCCAACGGCATGATCAGCGGCATCTGGAACTCCGAGCACGTCGCGCAGGTACAGATCGACGTCCCCGAGACGCTCGACATCGACGACCGCGCCGAGTTCTACGACGCCACCGGTGCCGTGCTGGACATGCTCGTCACCCACCTGTTCCAGGTTGCCGCGGAGGTCGCGATGGAGCCGCCCGCATCGCTGAAGGCAGAGGATCTGCAATCGGCGCGCGAGACGGTGATCGGACAGTTCCGCCTGCTGGACACCGACGAGGTGGTACTCGGTCAGTACGACGGTTACCGCGACGTCGAGGGCGTCGCCGATGATTCGAAGGTCGACACGTTCGTCGCGGCGAAGCTGTGGGTCGACACCGACCGGTGGCGCGGAGTCCCGTTTCTGCTCCGGACCGGAAAGATGTTGGGGGTGAGCCAGCAGCGCGTGTCGTTGGTGTTCGGTAAACCGGCCGACAGTCCGCTGACCGAACTGCCCGAGGACGGCACTGTGCTCTCGTTCGACCTTTCGGGTGACGGCAGCATCGACATCGCCATGACGGTCAAGGAGCCGGGCCCGGATTTCGATCTGTCGGTCGGGCATCTGGCGCTGCCGTTGAAGTCGGTGCCCGACGCCGAGCCGCTGAGTCCGTACGCGCGCTTGATCCTCGATGTGCTCAGCGGAGACCGCTCGTTGTTCACCAGGCCGGACGGCCTGGCGCACGTCTGGGATGTCGCCGCTCCGTTGCTGAGCAACCCGCCCGAGGTGAAGAGCTACGCGCCCGGTTCGATGGGACCCGCCGAGGCCGACGAGCTCGCCGGACCGTGCGGATGGTTGATCACCGGGCAGGAGTAGTTCGGGCGCAACCGCGCGGAAGGTTTTTTCGAGCAACAAACGGGGAGCAGGACTTTTTCGGTCAAACGGCGGATCGGACAGAACGGGCGCGTTATATTTCTGCCGCCTGGTCAAACATTCAACCCCGGGCCTCGACGTTCTCCGAAAGGTAACCCCTCATGTTCCTCGAACTTCTCGGCACTCTCCTCGGCGGCGGCGCTGAAGGCGGCATCGGCGGAATCATCGCCGACGGCATCTCCGCAGGCATCGCCGACGCGATCTCCGAACTCTTCACCGGAAGCGCCGAGGGACTCTCCAGCGTCGCCGAGTAGTCGGTCGCGGGGCCCCGGACCTGTTGTCGAGGTCCGGGGCTTCGTCGCGTTCGGGCTTCACCGGAGCGGCATCAACATCAACGCCGCGAGGTAGATCAGCACGACGGTGCCGCCGGTCAGGACTGTGCCGGCAACGGTCGCGAGTCGGACGATGTTGACGTCCCAGCCGAAATATTCGGCAACTCCGCCGCATACACCTCCCATCATCTTCTGCGAACTCGACCGGGTGAACTCTCTGGGGGAACCGCTCTCGAATGTCATGGTGAAAAGTCTGCATCAGCAATGCCTTTCGGCGCATCGGGGACTTCACCCATATCGACCCCGACAAACGAACGGTTCGAAAACCGCGCTCGAACAAGATCGTCGACTTTTCCGGGCCGACCCCTGGACCCAGGGCTGCGATGCCCGCTACGGTCGCACGTGATCGGCGAGTGCACGACCGGCGCTACCCGGTCCGTCCCCCTTGCGGACCGGGTAACGCCCGCTGTGAAACCGGATGCATCGGGTGTTCACCGAATCGCCATGGATTGGTCACCGATGAGCACTAACTTTCGGCCCATGACCGACAACGATCTCCGCAACGGCACGGCTGCGCGTACCAACCTGAGCGACTTGCTCGACATCACGACAGCCGTGAATCTTGCCGACACGTCGGGCTTCGCCGTCGACGACTCCGATGACGACGATCCGGTACTGCTGACCGTCCCCGACGGCCACATCGTCGACACCTGGCGCGAGAACTACCCGTACGACGAGCGCATGACGCGTGCCGAGTACGAGCTCGAGAAGCGTCTGCTGCAGATCGAACTCCTCAAGTTGCAGATGTGGACCAAGGAGACCGGGCGACGGCACGTCATCATCTTCGAGGGCCGAGATGCCGCCGGTAAGGGCGGCACGATCAAGCGATTCATGGAACACCTCAACCCTCGTGGTGCCAGCGTCGTCGCGCTGGAGAAGCCGTCTGCTCGTGAGTCGACCGAGTGGTACTTCCAGCGCTACATCGCACACCTTCCCGCGGCCGGGGAGATCGTGATGTTCGACAGGTCCTGGTACAACCGCGCCGGCGTCGAGCGGGTCATGGGCTTCTGCACCGACGAGCAGCACGCCCAGTTCGTCCGGCAGGCACCACTGTTCGAGCAGATGCTGGTGGACGAGGGCATCAGCTTGACCAAGTTCTGGTTCTCGGTGTCGCAGCACGAGCAGCGCACCCGCTTCGCCATCCGGCAGGTCGACCCGGTGCGGCAGTGGAAGCTCTCGCCCATGGACCTTGCCTCGCTGGACAAGTGGGATGCCTACACCGCGGCGAAGGAAGAGAATTTCCGCGCCACCGACACCGATGTCGCGCCGTGGACGATCGTCAAGAGCAACGACAAGAAGCGAGCCCGCATCAACGCGATGCGTTTCGTGCTCAACAAGTTCGACTACGCGAACAAGGATCCCGAAATCGTGGGCGAAACCGACCCGCTGCTCGTGGGCCGCGCGAAAGACGTGATCGGCGAATAGTTTTGGCCGGTCAACCGGTGAAATTTCCGCTGAACCGTTGCGGCACCACCTCTTCGGGATCTCGAGTTGGTACCGGGTGCTGCGCCAAACCTTAGCGTGCGGTAAGAACGAGGGAGGTCGTATCGCTTACGGCTGTCCTTGCACACGAGCATCAGGAGTTCTCATGGGTTCAGCAGCACAGTTCATCTCCGACATCGCATCGGGCGTCTACGACGGAATCGTCGACGCGATCGTCGATCAGATCGTCGGCGTGCTGACTTCGGGTAGCGCCGCGTAGTCGTCCGTCATTGTCGCGGTCGCCGTCGGGGGGCGGCCGCGACATCTCGGCTCCGTGGCCGATTTGTGATGTCACATCAAGATTTTCGACTTTTACTGTCTTTTCCGTATACAGACCGTGACCTTCTGAGGTAGAAATCTTCTTGCAGAGATCATCGCGTGACATAAGTCACAGCAGATCTGCACACCCCCTCGATGAAGGAGCAATTTCCATGTCCGCTGAACTCGGTGACATCCTCACGATCCTCCTCCAGCTGTTCTCCGGTATCAGTTCCTCCTCGGACTGACGTACCTCGGTTCCGCGCCTCGGGCCTCGCGTTCGTGAGCATCCGGTCGGAGCCCTTGCCCGATCCACCCGCGACATCGGCGCGGTATTCGCGATGCTGAGTCGGCATCGAATCCCACTCTCGTCAAGGAGAATTCATGGAATTGCTCGCGATCTTGCTTCAGCTGCTCGCGCTGGGTAGCTCGGAAGGTAGCGGCTCGGGCACCATCGAGATCCCCAGTTAGCCCACCTGACCCACGACCCGAGCCGGGCCCGACGCATCGTCGGGCCCGGCTTTCGTGGTTCGAAATGGCACTGACTGTCGGAAATTCCTGCGAGCCAGAATGATTCGGTAGCAGGTCGGAGCGCCTGGGGCGTCGGGACGGGCAGGTGAGTGGTCGGCATATGGTTGCCCCATGCAGACGGTTCCGATTCAGATGCCCGACGGTTCGACGGTGCCGGTGTCACTGTTTCCCGGCGAAGGCCGCGACGATGCACCCGTGATCGTCGTTCTTCCCGGCCTCGGCATTCCCGGTGGCTACTACCGGTTGTTCGCCGAGGCTCTCGTCGCTCGCGGTTTCCATGCCGCGATCGGCGACCTGCGGGGCCAGGGGGACAGCGTGCCGAAGCCGAGTTCGGCCAGTCGCTACGGCTACCAGGAACTGGTCTCGGTCGACTTCCCGGCGATATTCGAAGTGGTTCGCGAGCAGTTCCCGGAAGCAACGCCGTATCTGCTCGGCCACAGCATGGGCGGCCAGCTCGGTGCGATGTACGCCGCCCGCATCAGGGGAAGGCTCGGCGGATTGATCCTGGTGGCGTCGGGGTCGCCCTACCACCGCGGATTCGGCACGACCCGCGGCGTCCCGCTCTACGTGGGTGCCGCGGCGATGGCGATCACCAGCAGCATCGCCGGGTTCTGGCCGGGAGATCGAATCGGCATCGGCGGCTTCGGCCGGCAGTCGAGGGTTCTGATCGACGACTGGTCCCGGTTCGCGCGGACCGGATCGATCGAGCCGGCGGGGGCGGACATGGACTACGAGGAACGGATGGGCCGTCTGACGCTTCCGGTGCTCGCAGTCACCATCGAGGGCGACGACCTCGCGCCCCGTGGCTCGATGGACAACCTCGTGCGCAAGCTCGCCCGTGCCGATGTCACCTCGGTGCACGTCGACGAGCCGCTCGGACACAACGGGTGGATCCGTAACCCCACGGCGGTTGCTGACCTCGTGACGGAGTGGATGCACAAGTAGTTCACTCGAATTAACTTTCAGTTGTTTCGCTCGCTATTGGTCATTTCTGCATACTCCTGGTTGGTTTTGGTGTAGAAAGCTTTTGAACCAACAATTGTGTGGACGACGTTAGCGAGCACGACTATGAACGGCCTGGGGGATTCGGTTCGTCGAATAGGTGTCGGGGAGCAGTTTCTCCGATCGACGGCACTACGCAGGCTGGTCGTCGTGTGCGTCGTGGCATGCATCGCCACAGCGGCGCACCCGCTCGCCTCGGCGGCCCCGGCCGACCAGGTGTCCGGCCCGACGGAGTCGTACGTGGTGCGCACCGAGGTGGCCGACGACACGGCCATGACGGCATTCGTTCACTCCGCCGCGATGGACCGGACGATCCCACTGAAGATTCTGCGATCTCCCGATCGGACGGCTCCGAGCCCCACGCTGTACCTGCTCAACGGTGCGGGCGGCGGACTCGACGGAATGGACTGGTACACCCAGACCGATGTCGTGTCGTTCTTCGCCGACAAGAACGTCAATGTGGTGACCCCCGTCGGCGGGGCCTACTCCTACTACACCGACTGGCAGCACGACGATCCGAGGCTCGGGCGCAACAAGTGGGAAACCTTCCTGACCGCCGAACTGCCACCGCTCGTGGACGATCTGCTCGATACCAACGGCCGCAACGCAATTGCCGGAATCTCGATGGCCGCCACCTCGGTCCTGAACCTGGCCGCTCACCATCAGGGGCTCTACCGTGCCGTCGGTTCCTACAGTGGATGCGCGTCGACCACCGACGCGTTGGGACGGGCATACGTCAAGACGGTCGTGTCCATGGCGCTCGGCGCGAACGTGACGAACATGTGGGGGCCGGACGACCATCAGGACTGGGTGCGCAACGATGCAGTGGTCAATGCCGAGAAGTTGCGTGGCACAGCGCTGTACATCTCCAACGGCAGCGGACTGGCCGGGGCATCGGACACCCTCGACGGCACCAATCCCAACGGACCCGGCTTCGTGTTGCTCAACCAGATGGTCGTGGGCGGTGCCATCGAGGTGGCGACCGGAGACTGCACCCGCAGGCTGAAGACGGCCCTCGAGCAGCTCGACATCCCGGCCCACTTCGAGATGCGTGAGCGCGGCACCCACTCGTGGGGCTACTGGCAGGACGACCTGCACGATTCCTGGCCGATGTTCGAGGACGCGCTCGCCGGCTGACCGTCAGCTGCGAGCGAGGTGGCGCCACAGAAATTCGTAGGTCAACGCCGTCTTGAATGCCAACTGCGCGTTGTCCGACGCCCCGCCGTGCCCACCTTCGATGTTCTCGTAGTAGCTGACGTCGTGGCCGAGTTCGGCCAATCGGGCCGCCATCTTGCGAGCGTGTCCGGGATGCACGCGATCGTCGCGGGTGGACGTGGCGATCAGGATCGGCGGATACCGACGTTCGGACGCGGCGACGACGTTCTGGTACGGGGAGTACTGCGAGATGAACTCCCACTCGTCGGGGTCGTCGGGGTTGCCGTACTCGGCCACCCAGGACGCGCCCGCGAGCAGCAGGTGGTACCGCTTCATGTCCAGTAGTGGGACCTGACATACCAACGCGCCGAACAGTTCCGGGTACTTCGTCACCATGATGCCCATCAACAGACCACCGTTGCTCCCGCCCTGCGCGGCCAACTGCTCGGTGGTGGTGATGCCTCGGGTGACGAGGTCGCGTGCGACAGCGGCGAAGTCCTCGTGCACCAGATGGCGTCCGGCGCGCAGTACCTGGGTGTGCCAGGACGGCCCGTACTCACCGCCGCCGCGGATGTTCGCGACGACGTAGGTGCCACCACGTTCGAGCCACGCTCGTCCGGTTGCGCCGCTGTAGCCGGGCGTCATCGAGATCTCGAAGCCGCCGTAACCGTAGAGCAGTGTGGGTCCGGGGCCGGAATCGGCGCGTCGGACGACGAAGTACGGGATGTCGGTACCGTCGTCGGACCGTGCGAAGAACTGTTCCACCGTCAGGCCGTCGGCGTCGAAGAATGCCGGAGCCTGCTTGAGGACTTCGAGCTCGCCGCCCACGGTGCCCACCAGCAGTGTCGCCGGAGTGAGATAGCCGGACGAGGAGAGGAAGAACTCGTCGCCGTTCTCCTCGGCGTCGGTGCCGATGATCTCGGTGGAGGTCAGGTCCGACAACCCGTCGATCGTGTCGGCGTCCCACTCCTGCTCGCCGGGGGTCAGGACGTGCAACTGCGTCCGCACGTCCTGCAGCGTCACCAACAGCAGGTGATTCTCGGTCCAGGCGTACTGGTGCAGTGACGTGTGCGCGTCCGGGGTGAACAGAACGGTGAGAGCGATTGTGCCGGAAACGAACTCGTCGAAATCCGCAGCGAGCAATGCGCCGGCCGGATAGGTCTCGTCGCCGACCGTCCACGGCGTCATCGTGCGAACCAGCAACCAGTTCTCGTGCACCGAGGTCGACGCATCGGTCGGCGTCAGGATCCGGGTCAACGCAGATCCTTCGAGCACGTAGGTCTCGGAGTTGTAGAAGTCGGTGGCACGTTGGACGAAGTCGCGCTCGAATCCCGGGGTGCGATCGTGCCAGGCGGAGATCGAGATGTCCTGTGCTGCACCTTCGTACACGGTCTCGGCGTCGTCGAGCGAGGTGCCGCGATGCCACCGCTTGGCGATTCGGGGGTAGCCCGATTCGGTCAGCGAACCGGGCCCGAAATCCGTTCCGACGAAGACGGTGTCGGCGTCGATCCACCCGGTGTCGGTCTTGGCCTCGGGTAGGGCGAATCCGCCGTCCTCCGGGGCGCGGAAGGTGCGGGAGTCCAGATCGAACTCGCGGACCACCGTCGCGTCGGCCCCACCGCGGGAGAGTGTCACCAGAGCGAGTCGTTGATCGGGGCGCAGTACCTGCGCGCCACCCCACACCCAGTTCTCGTCCTCGCCTGCGGCCAGCGCATCGAGATCGAGCAGCACGTCCCACGCCGGGTTCTCGGTTCGGTATTCGGCCATCGTCGTTCGACGCCACAGGCCGCGGACGTGTTCGGCGTCGCGCCAGAAGTTGTACAGAAACTGCCCGCGACGACGGGCGTACGGAATGCGGGCGTCGGTGTCGAGAATCTCTCGGATGCTCGCCTCGGTGGCATCGAAGGCCGTGCCGCTCAGCGCCTCGACAGTCACCTCGTTCTTCTCGCGCACCCACGCGAGCGCAGCGTCGCCGGTGACGTCTTCGAGCCAGAGGTACGGGTCGTCCGAGATTGCCATTCCACAGTTCTAGCAGCACTCGGGCCGTCGGGGTGGTCGGTGCTGGCATGGCTACCGGCTGGTAACGAAGACCAGGTCGAGACAGCGTCGGACGGCACGACTACGCTGGGGACTCGTGACCTCACACTATGACGTCGTTGTCCTCGGAGCCGGTCCCGGTGGGTACGTCGCTGCTATCCGCGCGGCACAACTCGGACTCAGCACTGCCATCATCGAGAAGAAGTACTGGGGCGGTGTGTGCCTGAACGTCGGCTGCATCCCCTCGAAGGCCCTTCTCCGTAACGCCGAGCTGGCGCACCTCTTCACCAAAGAGGCCAAGCTGTTCGGCATCTCGGGTGAAGCGTCCTTCGACTTCGGTGCCGCGTTCGATCGGAGCCGCAAGGTTGCCGACGGCCGCGTCAAGGGCATCCACTTCCTGATGAAGAAGAACAAGATCCCCGAGTACGACGGCAAGGGCACGTTCACCGATGCCAACACCATCGAGGTCGAGCTGACCAAGGGTGGCACCGAGACGATTACGTTCGACAACGCGATCATCGCGACGGGCAGCACCACCAAGCTGCTTCCCGGCACCGAACTGAGCGAGAACGTCGTCACGTACGAAGAGCAGATCATGACGAAGGATCTGCCGGGTTCGATCCTCATCGTCGGTGCAGGCGCGATCGGCATGGAGTTCGGCTACGTCCTCAAGAACTACGGTGTCGACGTCACCATCGTCGAGTTCCTCGATCGCGCGCTCCCCAACGAGGACAAGGACGTCTCGAAGGAAATCGAGAAGCAGTACAAGAAGCTCGGCGTCAAGGTCATCACCGGCGCAGGCGTGCAGAGCATCGACGACGACGGCTCCAAGGTCACCGTCGCGATCAAGCACAACAAGTCCGGTGAGAGCGAGACCTTCACCGTCGACAAGGTGATGCAGTCCGTGGGCTTCGCGCCCCGAGTCGAAGGATTCGGCCTCGAGAAGACCGGCGTCGAGCTCACCGATCGCGGTGCCATCGGCATCACGAACACGATGCAGACCAACGTGCCGCACATCTACGCCATCGGCGACGTCACCGCCAAGCTGCAGCTCGCCCACGTGGCCGAGGCTCAGGCAGTCGTGGCTGCCGAAACCATCGGCGGCGCAGAGACATTGCCGATCGACGACTACCGCATGATGCCGCGTGCGACGTTCTGCCAGCCGCAGGTTGCCAGCTTCGGTCTCACCGAGGACCAGGCTCGCGAAGAGGCTCAGGCCCGCGGTTCGGACATCAAGGTCGCGAACTTCCCGTTCGCCGCCAACGGCAAGGCACACGGACTGGGTGACGCCACCGGCTTCGTCAAGCTCATCGCCGATACCGAGCACGGCGAACTGCTCGGTGGACACCTCATCGGACCGGACGTGTCCGAGTTGCTGCCCGAGCTGACGCTGGCCCAGAAGTGGGACCTCACGGTCAACGAACTGGCGCGCAACGTGCACACGCACCCGACGCTGTCGGAGGCACTGCAGGAGGCCATCCACGGTCTCGCGGGCCACATGATCAACTTCTGATCCTCTTCACGGACGAGAAAGGGCGGCGACCACTTCGGTGGTCGCCGCCCTTTCTCGTTCGTGGGTCCTGCTCCGGCGCTACGACTTTCGCCAGTGATCGAAGCGCCCCTTGATGTCCGACGCCACGTCGCCGATTCCGTTACCGACGGCGTCGACGGCACCGGTAAAGCCGCTGCCGATGTCGCGAACGGTCTTGATCAGCGGATCCTCCGACGTGTCGAAGTTGTTCTTGTACGTGCGCGCTGCGTTGCGGAACTCCTCCGAGACCTTGGCCTCGTGGTCGGTGGACCTGCGCGGGTAGTCGCCGCGAAGTACCGCCGCGTACTCGCCGTTGTCGACCCATTTCTTCAACTCTGCGGCGCGTAGCACCGAGAAGGGGTGCGAGAGGAGTTCGAGGTTGAGCAGTTTGAGCACGCCGTCGCGCAGATCCCCACTGGCCTCGTACTCGGCGGCCTGAGCGAGGAAGGCGTCGACGTCGATTTCGCTGATGCGTGCGCCGCCCGCCAGCTTCAGTTGCACGCGGATCGCGGTGTGCACATCCTGCCCGCACAGCAAACCTGCTCTGTCGCCGGACAATTCGGATTTGCGCTGCCATTCCATCAATCCTGCGATCACCGCGCGTAGGGCCCAGCCGCCCACCGGAACCCAGCCGACGGTGCCGGCGAGGCGCATCAGATGCATGAGCACGGTGCGATACACCGCGTGACCGGACAGCGCATGGCCCAGCTCGTGACCGACGACGAAACGCTGTTCCTCGTAGGTCATGATGTCGAGCATGCCGGTGGTCAGGACGATGAACGGGCGGTCCATTCCGATGGTGAACGCGTTGACCATCGGCGACTGAACCACGAACATCTCGGGTGTCTCCTCGGCACCGAGAATGCTCACGCAGTCACTGCGCAGGTCGTTCAGGTCCTTGAACTGCCGCTCGTCGACGCGTACTGCCGTGGCGAGGTACATCAGGCGATGTTGTCGTTCGCGCAACAACCCGGACAGAGTGCGCAGAACGGTGTCGAAACCTTTGAGGGTGCGCAGTGTGACCAGAGCAGCGCGATCGGACGGGTGTTCCCAGGTGCGAGAGGAGATGTCGGGAAATTCGATGCGGGTGCGATCCGGGGCGGATGTCAATCTGTTCTCCCAGCGTCGATGAGAATCCAAAGTATCAGTAAAGCGGGGCACGCGGTCCGAACTCGAACCTCATCGGGCCCGCGCCTCACTGTGATGTCCGAACGCTCGATCGCCGTTCCGAGCCCCGATCGACCCACCGAAAGTCTGTGATCAGTCATAGCCCACCAAGTGAGGAAAACGTCACTTGGTCGTTTGTCGACTGGTAGTTTTCGTTTTCTGCGCGAGGGGAGTCGCGCCGAACACAAGCTGGGGGTGGGAAATTGTCGTCGCCGATATCGACGTTCGCACGCGTCAGCGACGGGGTTTCCGGTGGATTCAGGACGTTCGGTCAGACGATGGAGCTGGGCGTACTGGCCTTCGTTCACCTCGTGCGCGATATCGCCACGCTGCGTCATCCGTGGCGTGACACCGTCGATCAGGCGTGGTTCGTCGTCACCGTCACGGTGGTCCCCGCAATCCTGGTATCCATTCCGTTCGGCGTCATCGTGTCCGTCCAGGTCGGCAGTCTCACCGATCAGATCGGCGCGACGTCCATCGCAGGAGCAGCGGGTGGACTCGGGGTGATCCGCCAAGGTGCCCCGATCGTTGCGGCACTGTTGTTGGGCGGTGCCGCAGGCGCGGCGGTCGCTGCCGATCTGGGGGCACGCACCATCCGTGACGAGATCGACGCGTTGTCGACGATGGGAATCGACCCGGTTCGCAGGCTTGTCGCGCCGCGGCTGGCGGCCATCCTTCTGGTGGCCCCGTTCCTGTGCATCCTCATCATCTTCATGGGCTTGGCCGCAGGCTATGCGATCAACGTCGGCTTTCAGAGTGGGACGCCCGGAAGCTACATCAGCTCGTTCGCGTCCTTCGCCTCGGTGGCGGACCTCGTGGTAGCCCTGGTGAAGACCGAGATATTCGGCGTCATCGTCATCGTCGTCGCCTGCCAGCGCGGGTTGTCCGCCGCCCACGGACCCCGCGGGGTCGCGAACGCGGTCAACGCCTCCGTGGTGCTCGGTGTGGTGTCCGCGTTCACCGTCAACGTCGTGATCACGCAGGTGGTCGCGATGTTCATGCCACAGAAGCTGGGCTGAGATGGCAACTCCTTCTCGCTACACCGTGCACGGCACCGCTCACCTCACCCGCAGTGTCAGGTACCTCGGGCGTAGGCCGTTCGATGTACTCGAGATGTTGGGTCATCAACTGACGTTCTGCGTCAAGGTACTCGCCGCCATACCGCATACCGTCCGCTCCTATCGGCGGCAGATGCTGCTCATCCTCAGTGATATCACCTGGGGCAGTGGAAGACTGATCGTCGGTGGCGGAACGGTGTCGGTTCTCGTCGTCCTGGGTGTCGCGGTGGGTGCATCCGTGGGAATCGAAGGGTTCAATTCGCTCGGCATGGTGGGTATGGAGCCGCTGACGGGCTTCATCTCCGCGTACGCCAGCACCCGCGAGCTCGCCCCGATGATCGCGGCCATCGGGTTCGCGACGCAGGCAGGATGTCGGATGACGGCCGAGATCGGCGCAATGCGGATCTCCGAGGAAATCGACGCCCTCGAAGCTCAAGGGATTCAATCGATGCCGTTCGTGGTGACCACGCGGGTGATCGCGGGAATCGTCACGATCGTGCCGCTCTATCTGCTGACACTCATTCTGAGCTACCTGTCGTGCGCCGTGGTGGTTCGCGTGGTCGGCGGGCAGTCCTCCGGCACCTACGACCATTACTTCAGTGCATTCCTGCAGCCGATCGACGTTCTCTTCTCGCTGCTGAAAGCCGCTGTGTTCGTCGTGACGATCATCCTGATCCACGGCTATCAGGGGTACTACGCCTCGGGCGGTCCGGAAGGTGTCGGCCGCGCGTCGGGACGCGCCATCAGAGCCAGCCTCGTCGCGGTGGTGGTCCTGGACATGATCATGACGTTGGTCCTGTGGGGATTCGACTCGGGCATAAGGATTTCGGGGTAGAGATGGCAGTGTTCGACGATCTGACGGGTCGATCGGCGGGTCCCGCCGCGCTCCGTGTGCGCGGGCTGGCGGTCGCCGTGGCCATGGCTGTAGTGGCCGGCGGACTCACCGCGTATGCACGCGGGGCCTTCGAGTCGCCCTTCGAGTTGACGCTCGATGCGGCGTCGGTCGGGGACGGGCTGACCCCCGGGTCGGAGGTGAAGTTCCGTGGTCTGTCGATCGGCACCGTGGACCACATCGAGACCGTCGGCTTCGGCCATCAAAGACTGGAACTCGAGATCGATCCGAGTCAGGCCGGCGAGCTTACCGACACCATGCAGGCCCAGTTCTCGTCCTCCAACGTATTCGGTTCCACGGCAATCGAATTGCTTTCCGACGGGACCGGCAATCCGCTCGCCTCCAACTCGACCCTGGCAGTGTCGAGTGAGTTGCGAGGCGCAACGGTGACCGGAGTGTTCCGGCGAGTTGCCGAACTGACCGAGGTACTCGACACCGAACAAGTGCAGAACCTTCTCGATCTCATCGCGAACACCTCCGTCGAGGTGAGTCGAAACCTGAAGCCGTACTTCGATACTGCGCAGATGATGGCGAACAACCAGATCGACCCGCTCGCCTGGAAGCTGCACCGAGGGGCAGAACTCGGTGACGGAATTGCCGACTTGGTTCCACCCCTTCTCGATCTGGTGGTGGGAGTGGTGGACAAGAGTGTGTACGTCGAAGCACCAGCCGACAGAGCCAGGACCATCGCGGCCAACGACGGTCTGAGCGACCAACTGATGGTTCCGGTGGGCGACTTGTTGAAGAAGAACAATCCGAACCTGACGAAGCTGCTGTCGACCGTCCTCGATCTGCTGGTGCCGATCACGGCATCGATCGGCACGTTCGCGCCCACCTACAACCGCGTCCCGCAGGTGATCGACGGCGTTTCCGACGCGTTCCCCATCGTCGACGGCAAACCGCAGTTGCAGCTCGACCTGATAGTCCGGACCATGCCCAATCTGGCCGGAGCCGTTGCCGCGCACGAGGAGGCGAACGGGTGAAGAAGGTAGCCGGACCTGCGATCAAATTGCTCGTCTTCTTCACGGTGACCGCGGTGTGCGCCGTGATCATCGTGGCTGCACTCCGTACCCCGGTCGGCGGACCGCTCACGTCTTACGGCGCGGAGTTCGACGACGTATCCGGCCTGTACGTGGGTGACGACGTGCGCATGTCCGGGGTGCAGATCGGCAAGGTCTCCTCGGTCGACCTCGAAGGAGGCATTGCGCGCGTCGGATTCGAAATCGAGGACAGGCGACCGATCTTCGCGAACACTCAGACAGCTGTCCGTTACCAGAACCTTCTCGGCCAGCGTTACGTCGAACTCATCCAGAAGGACGCGGCCGCTGGTGCTCCTCTGGCATCGGGTGAGACGATCCCGGTGGATCACACGATTCCGTCGTTCGATATTTCCACACTGTTCAACGGATTCAAGCCGATCTTCGACACGCTCGACACTGCGCAGCTCAATCAGTTCACCGAGAACATCCTGCGCATGGTGCAGGGTGACGGGTCCGGCCTCGGTCCGGTGCTCCGCGACGTGGACCGCATCACCCAGTTCGCGGTTCAGCGGGAGTCGATCATCGGCCTGCTGATCGACAATCTCGGCCAGATCTCGGACTCGATCGGCGGCCAGTCCTCCTCCGTCGCCGAACTTCTCGAACAACTACACGGTCTGGTGTCCAAGCTCAGTACACAGATGGACGGGGTGCTCGCCTCGTTGGATCAGGCCAACTACGGGCTCGCTCCGTTGGTCGGTTTGATGGAGGGCTTGGAAAGCGCGTACGACAACAGTTACGCACCGGTCGACGGAGCCCTGCGGCGACTGCTTCCGCAGACGGAACAGGTGACCGAGATGCTCGCCCTTGCCCCCGCATTGTTGACCGGCCTCAACGCGAGCATTCCCGCGCCGGGTGCCCAGACCTACTCGTGCAGTCAGGGCCAACAAGACATTCCTGGGATCGGGCAGATAGTGCTCGGCGGACAGAATCTGGTGGTGTGTCGATGAAACGCGTGCTGCGCAAGGGTGTTCGTGACGAGCAGTCGGAGAACAAGACACATTTCTTCTGGGGTGCAGTCGGTGTCGCCTTCTCTCTGGTCCTCCTCCTCGTCGCGGCCGTTCTGTACACGATCCCGTTCGGCGATCGCACCTACACCGCGGAGTTCGGCTCGGCCGCAGGAGTGAAGCCGGGTGACGAAATCAGGATCGCCGGAATTGCCGTCGGCTCCGTGCGCTCGGTCGAGCTCGCGGGTGATCACGTCGACGTCGAATTCAGTGTTCGATCGGACGTTTTCGTGGGCGACGCATCGACGCTGACGGTGAAGTTGCTGACGCCGATCGGTGGTCACTACGTGATGCTCGCCTCGCACGGCGACGGCGAGCTCGACTCGGCACCGATTCCGGCGGAGCGGGTCGCGCTTCCCTACGAGCTGTCCGACGCGATCCAGCAGGCAACTCCGTTGGTCCGCGATATCGACGGCCCGACATTGCGAGAGACCGTGGCGGAACTGGACCGGGCAGTGAGCACGCAGCCGCAGTCGACCCGTGCCATCGTGGACAATCTGTCCTCGCTCACCGACGTGATCGCCACCCGCTCCGAACAGCTCGAACGTGGGCTCGTGGTCTCGGACGAGTACGTCGGCGCGTTGGCAGCCGATCGGGTGATGCTCGTCGAACTGGTTCGCGAACTCGGCACCCTGACAAAGGGGTTCGGCGACAAGCGCGAGGAAGTGGTCAATGCTTTCGACCTGCTGGGACGAATGTTCGAGCTTTTCCATCGGCCCGTGGTCGCATTCGAGAAGGGGCTGGAGCCGTCGATCGTCCAGCTCGAGGAGATCACTCAGAAGCTCTTCGCGCAGCTGGGTGATTTCGACGGGGCGATCACGACGATGCAGCAGAGTACGGACGGTCTCGCCGCCCTGATCGGCGGTGGTCAAGGGCCCGTGATCGATCAGTCGCAGGACACGGTCGTCGGTGCCGGCGTCTGCATTCCGTTGCCAGGGAGGGCGTGCTGATGAGGCGCAGAGCGGTGAAGGTCGCTGTGGCGGCGGCTGTGGTGGTCACTCTCGTCGGTTCGGTTGCGTCGGCGACCTCGGTGATCGATTCCGGTGCCGGCACCTCGTCGGTGTGCGCCGAGTTCACCGATACGGTGGGGTTGTACGAGGGAAATTCGGTCATGATGCTGGGTGTTGTCGTCGGAACGGTGACGCACATCGAGAACACCGACGCCTCCGTGATGGTCACGATGGATGTCGACGACAGCCTCCAGCTGCCTGCCGAGGTCGGTGCAGTGACACTGTCGAGTTCCATCGTCACCGATCGGCACGTCGAATTCACCGAGCCGTACACCGGCGGGTCCCCATTCGATCGCGCGCAGTGCATTCCGTTGGAACGCACCAGAACTCCGCTGGGAATCAGCGATACTCTCAACGCAGTGTCGGGCCTGACTGCGGACCTGCTCGGTCCGGCCGATGCCGACGGCAAGCACGAGGAAGTTCTCGGCGACACACTTCGTGCGGTCGACGGTTCGCTCCGCGGATCCGGTGCGCAGCTCAACCAGAGCCTCCAGCAGCTGGCGCAGCTGGTCGGCGATCCAGCCGACCGAGACACCACCGTGCGGCGGCTGATCGACAATCTCGACGGTCTCATCGACACCTTCGTGGTGAGCTGGCCCGAGGTGGCGAAGCTACTGGACAACCTGAAGCGGGGAATGATCACGCTGTCGGAGTTCACCCAGTCGTTCGGGACCACGGTCGCTCTGACCACCGAGTTCATTCCGCCACTGGCGCGCAACGTCGCGAAATACGACGACAAGGTCTATGGATTTCTCGACCAGGCGGCCCCTGTGGTCGATGTTCTGCTCGGGCGAGTGGGCGATATCAAGGACATTCTGGAGCAGGTGCCGACCGTAGGGCAGAACTTGATGACGATGTACGACAACGATTCCAGGAGCGGGCGCGTGATCTATCACCCGCCGCAATTCGAGATCGACACCAACTCGCCGAACGAGGTCTGCGCTCTGCTCAACAAGTACCGTCCGACGTGTTCGGCCGATCAGCAACGAGGTGACGTGATCGACGTCGGTCTCGTGCAGCTGGTGCTGGGTTCGGCAGGATGGCGATGAGGCGCACGATCATCGGGCTGTTCTGTGTTGTCGCCTTGTCGGCATGCAGCGTCGACCCAGCAGACCTCCCGATTCCGGGAAGTTACGTGTCCGGGGACAAGTACTCGCTGAGAATCGAATTCGCGAGCGTGCTCAACCTCCCCGAGAAGGCGAAAGTCATCGTCGAGGGCGTCGACGCGGGTGTTCTCGACACCGTCGAGTTGGTGGGTTCCACCGCAGTGGCGACGGTCGATCTGTCGGCCGACGTTCAGCTACCCACCGATACCGTCGCCGAGCTTCGACAGTCGTCGATCCTGGGTGAGATCTACATTTCGCTGCAACCGCCGTCCGACACCGACGCGAGCTCGAGCGGGCCATATCTTCGGGACGGCGACGTCATTCCGGTGGAGCGGACGGTCCCGGCAGACAACGTCGAGGACGTGTTGCGAGGATTGTCGAATCTCGTGACCGGCGGTCGCTACGTGCAACTGCAAGAGGCGGTGAACAACGTCAATGCCGCCGTTCCGCCCGATCCGGCCGAGGTCGACAAGATCAATCTGGCCGCTCGGACCGCACTGACCGACATCGGCGACAACACCGGCGAGATCGATCGCATTCTTGCTGCGGCAGAGGGCATCTCGAATACCGTCGTGACGCAGCGCGACGGCCTCGAACGCGTTCTCGAACTGGGCCCGAGACGATCGGACGGGTTGTCCGAGGTTCTGTTCAGCGTCGTGCACATGATCTTCATGCTGGGGTACATGTCGCAGAACGTCGGTGACGTTCTCGCCGGCCCGTATCCGGAACTCAGAGGTGCCATCGACATCATCGCGCCGGCATTGATCACGATCTCGAATGCCGACACCACGGTGCCCATGAACGTGGAGAAAGCGAACACCCTCTTGCGAGAGCGCCTGATTCCGTACTTCGAGTCCACACCCAACATCGCGGTGCGGTCGGTGTCGACCGATCAGGGGGCCGGAGCACTGGCCGACGAGATGATCGGGATCCTGCGCGGCATCGGCATCGTCCGATGAAGCGCGGCACACTCGTCTCACTCGTGGCCCTGACGGCCATGACCGTTGCGAGCATCGGCTACCTGGTCGTGGGTGTGCTCGACTTGAACCCGACCAGAACGACCGACCACGTCGTGGTTCACATGGAATCCTCCGGCGGGCTGATGGACACCTCGCAGGTCACCTCGAGGGGAATCCAGGTGGGCCGAGTCGAGGCCATCGCAGTGGTGCCGGGCGGCCTGGACGTCACACTCGCGCTCGACGCCTCCCACCGCATACCGGCGGACTCCGAGGTCGTCGTCGCGAACCTGTCCGCAGCGGGGGAGCAGTACCTCGACCTGCGGCCTCGCAGCGCCGGAGGGCCGTACCTCACGGACGGGGATGTCCTCGGTAGCGACCACGTGCTTCCGTCGGTCACCGTCAGCGAGGCCCTCGGCCTGGGCGATTCCCTTGCCTCGCAACTCGATACGAATGCCCTGAGGGGACTGACCGATACGGCGTCGGCCGCCGTCGAAGGTCGCGGTGCCGATATCGATCGTCTGGTGGAGGCATTCCGATTCCTGGCAGCGACGCTGCGGGACAAGAGCGGAGAGATTCGTCGCCTGTACGACAATGCGCAGCAGGGTGGACGCAACGCGTACGGATACGGGCCGGTGATGACCGACGCGGCACCGTATGTCGGTGCGACAGGCTCGGGTGTGGCCAACCTGCTCGAGGGCTTCAACGACTACTCGTACGTAGGCGCGGACGTCTGGGACGATCCGCTCGGGAAGATCGGGCCGAAGATCGACGAGTACCTCACGCCGCTGTCGCCCGATCTCGCGTTGATCGCGACGCTTCTGAAGCCGTATACCGCACCCATCAAACCGATGCGGGTCGACGCCGGGTCCATCGTCGACGTACTGCAGACCGTCTTTCCTCCCGGCGGGCCGGCGAAACTTTCCGTAGAAATTCCGAACTGATTGGAGCTACCCCCTCATGGTCGAAGTAGAAGAAACGCGGACCGAGGAAACACCGGTGTCCGCCGAGCCCGCCCGACGTCGCCGTATTCGGTGGACCGTGGTCGCTGCCGCGGTACCCGGCGTCGCGCTCGCGGTGGTGTTCGGAGTGTTGTGGCGTTCCGCAGCAGGCGATCTGGCCGACGAGCGTGCACACGATCAGGATCGACAGATGGCGTTGAACACGGCGACCGAATACACGGCGCGGTCGCTGACCTACGACTATCGCAACCTCGACGCGTTCTTCGACGGCGTCGACCAGGGGGCATCGCAGTCCCTGCAGGATAGGTACAGCGGAGTTCGTGAGGCACTCACCGCGATCATGAACGAGTCCCAGGTGGTCGCCAACGGCGAGGTGCTTTCTGCCGCAATCGATTCCGAATCCGGAGGCGAGTACAAGGTGGCGGTGTTCGCTCAGCAGACCACGCAGAACGTGCAGCAGCCGGATCCCGGCAAAGTGCCCAACCTCCTGCTCGTGACGGTCACCGAGCAGGACGGTCAGTGGATCGTCAGCGACTACGGTCCCAAGACCTGACCCCACGGTCAGGAGGCGTTGGTAGCGCTGACGAACTGGGCCAGTCGGCGCACCTCCTGCTCGATTTCGGTCATCCCGCATGCCTCGAAGATCGAGGTGAACTGCTCCTTGTCGAACATGCGGACTCCGATACGCCCCGACACTGCTCCCACGACCGACCTCACCGGCGCGGTGTTGCGGCCGTAACTGGTCATGATCGCGATTCGACCACCCGGCCGAAGCACTCGGACGAGTTCGTCGACCACGGTCAGCGGGTTCGGCATCAGGTACAGAGCGGCGAAGCAGCACACGGCGTCGAATGTGTTGTCGGCAAACGGTAGTGACTGCGCATCACCGCGCATGTAGGCGGCGTGGGGGCCGCGGTTGTCTCGGACGGCACGCCTGATCATCTGCTCGGAGATGTCGAACCCGATGGCTACACCGTCTCCGCTCAGGTGGTCGGAAAGGTACTTGGTGAAGTTTCCCGGTCCCGATGCCACATCCAGCACACGCATGTCCCCGGACAGTCGTAGGTCGTCGACGGCCTTGTCGCGTTCGGCGGACATCGAGATGCCGCCTACTCCCATCATGGCGACACCGGCAGGACGCCAGAGCTTTTCGTAGATCGAGGCCACCAGAGGGTTGTTCATGGCTCGACTCGCAGCCGTCGGTGACGGGGCAGGAGTACCGCCCAGCAGCTCCACATAGCCGTCGGTGGTGACCGCAGCCGTACGAAACTCGGGTTCGAGCAGCTCTGCGGCGCGCTGGAGGGCCTGGTCCTCGGGGGAAGGCGCGACAACGTCGCCGGACTCGCTGCCCGAGTCTTCCTCGGGTACGAGCGGATACGGCGGCATCCCGGTGCCTTGCAGGCGGTATCGGCCCCAGAAGTCCACGTCGCTCACCAGGACTGGCACATCACCGCTGTCAGTACTCAGCCTGCCCTCGCGGCGGCTGCCGGCAGCCGCCATGAAACCCTGCAGTGCCTCGTGTGGCCGGACGCGGCCGTACCAGCGGAAGATGCCGTCGATGGGTTGGGAGTGTCCGCGCAGATCTACCTGCACCTCGAACTCGGCAGGAGGGGCCTCGAAAGTCAGAGTTGCCGGTCCGCGGAAATCGGGCTTACCGGATAGATCACTCACAGGTTCACTCCTCCTGGTCGCGAACGAACGCGAGATGAATGGGCCGGTCGAACTCGATGCGGGTGCCGAGGAGTGCACTCGAGGACTCCACGAGCCCTCGCACCACGGCCGCCAGATGCTCGGTGAATGCGTCGATGTTCATAGCGGATTCATGGTCGTCGGAGCTTCCGAGCCACCAGTCCGTGGCAGTCGCTACTGCGCCGAAGGCCGAGTACGAGATCAACTCCACCGTTGCCCTGTTCACTGCTGGTCCCTGTACGGCGTCGGCCAGAACGCGCGCCACGGTGTCGGTTGCAGCACGGGCCGACTCCAAGGCCGGATCCGACGACGACGTCTGCGACTTTCGGCCGACGGTGCGGGCCAGAAAGTGGCCATGGACGAGGAACCGGAACAGATTGGGATGGTCTGCGACCACTGCCGCGTATCCGGCTGCGCTGTGATCGATGAGTTCGGCCACCGAGTCCGCGAACAGATCCGCCTTGGTCATGATGCTCGCCAACAGCATTTCCTGAACGTGCTGGACTATCGCAGCATAGAGATCGGACCGGTCGGCGAAATGCCGATACAACTTGGGTTTGGCGGTGCCTGCAGCCTTGGCGATATCGCCCATGCTGACGCTCGGTCCGTGCGTATCGATGGCGACCAGAGCGGCCGCGACGAACTCTCGTCGCACCGCGAGTCGGTGCTCACGCCAGCGTTCGGTGCGCGCATCGATCCTCTTGCACTGTGGCTTGCGCCGTCCATCTTCTGGGTTGACACGTCCGGTGACCTGAACCACACTTTGTCACATTACCTACTACCGCCGGTACTGGCTACCGTGAGTTTCGGGTAGACGAAGTCTCGGGGGAGTCGTCGATCGCGAGGGGGATCGGTTGTGAAGCGTGCAGTTGTCGGTGAACGAAACATTGATGTGGGGACGTCGAGGCGCGCTGCGCTGGTGACCGAGGACCTGTCGGCTACGCGGGCGCGGGCGGTCGGCCCTCGCGAGAAGACTGCCCGGCGGCTGCTGAAGTCGACGGCCGACAAGTTCTACGACGGCGAGGTCGACATCGATTGGGACGCTCCGGTGGTCGACGGCATGCGGTGGATGCCCGAGCATCGAGTGTCACTCTATCGAACCAAGTTGTGGGACAAGCTGTCCGAAGAGCAGCGCCGCGAACTGGGTCGACACGAGATCGTCAGCATTCTCTCGTTCGGCATCTATGCCGAGGGTTTCCTCAGTGCGAACTTGCTTCGGGTGTTCGGGAGGGGCACGTTCTCCGATCATTCGATGTACTCGATAGCCGAGGTGGGCGAGGAATCGCGCCACTCCATCATGTTCGGAAAGTTGATCGAGAAGGCGGGCCTGAAGCCCTACCTCCTGCCCAAAGTGGGTCTCGTCCTCGCAAGGATCGGTCAGTTTCTCCCTCTCGGACCGGCCACGTACGGCGGGACTCTGCTCATCGAGGAGGTGCTCGATCGGGCGCAGCGAGAAGCGCAGAACGATCCCGAAATGCAGCCGCACCTGCGCCAGATGATGCGCATCCACGTGATCGAAGAATCGCGTCACATCACCTACGCCCGTGAAGAAATGGTGCGCGCGATGCAATCGACCAATCGGGTGAATCGTGCGGTCCACCGCGTCATCCTTGCCACGATCGCCAACTTCACGTACATCGCACTCATCAATCCGCGCGTGTACAGATCCGTCGGCATCAACCCCATTCGCGGAATCGTCACCGCAATGGCGAGTCCCACCTACAAGACCAACATGCAGTTCTTCTCCGAGCCCATGATTCGGTTCTTCGCCGACGCCGGTATGTGCGACGGTTTCGTGACCCGTCGCCTGTGGAAGATGACCCGCGCCATGCCGGACGATCTCGCATGAGCCGACGCTCGTCGGCGGTCCAGTACGATCCGCATGTCGACATCGACTGGGAATCACCCTGGCAAAGTGAGGCGTCGGCGTTGCCGCGAGACTCGGTGACGTTGTACGGGACCCGCCTGTGGGGCAGGTTGGCCGAGCAGGATCGGCGTACCTTGGCTCTGCACGAGGCAGTGAGCAGATGGAGCACGGTGTCGTATCTGTCGGCCATGCTGATCGGTAACCAGCTCAGGCGGGCGGCGGAAGAAGGGCTCAACAGCCCGGCGTCCCGCAATGCTCTGGCAGAGGTTGCGGGTAGTTCGCGGACCACCATCACCTTCGGACGGCTCGTTCGGGCCGCGGAAGTTCCGCCGTACAGGCTCCCCAAGGGCACGACGACGGCAGTCAAATTTCTGGGTTTCCTGCCCCTCGGTGTTGCATCGCATGCGTCGACCCTCCTGGTCGAGGAGACCTTCGCCCGGTCGATGCAGGGCGCGGTGACAGAACCAGGAATCGAGCCCCATGTTCGGCAGGCGGTGAAGATCCATCGACTCGAGAGCGCCGACCGCTTCGCCTTCGCCCGATCGGAAGTGGTGGCCGCGCAGGAGAAGTCGAACAGACTGACCCGCGCACTCAACCGGTTGCTCCTCGCTGTACTCGCCAACGTGATTCTTCGTCTCGGTGTCTCGTTCCAGGTCTATCGATCCATCGGTATGTCCCCGGTTCGGGGCGTGCTCACCTCGCGCCGTCGACGGGCAGCGATCAGGCGCCGGGACGCATCGAACACCGTCGCCTTCCTGGATTCGGTCGGGTTGCTCGAGGGCACGGTCACTGCGGCGCTGTGGAGAATGACCGGCGTCGTGCCCTCGGAGGGTCGGCGATGACCGTTCATCACACCGGGGTTCTGGTCATCGGCAGTGGCTTCTCCGGGTTGGGGATGGCGATCTCGCTCCGCACCCGCGGTCGCGACGACTTCCTCGTTCTGGAGAAGGCGCAGTCCGTCGGTGGCACCTGGCGAGACAACACCTACCCGGGCTGCGCGTGCGACGTCCCCTCGCACATGTATTCGTACTCGTTCGAGCCCAACCCCGAGTGGTCGCAGATGTGGTCTGCCCAGCCGGAAATTCTGAGCTACCTGCAACGCCTCTCGGTCAAATACCGCCTGGACGACAACATTCGGTTCGGGGTCGAGTGCGACGGTGGCTACTGGAACGAGAGCGAACACCGATGGCACATCACCACGACGAACGGTGACGAATACGTCGCCCAGTTCATCGTCTCCGGCATCGGAGCGCTGCACGTTCCCAACACTCCGAAGCTCGCAGGCGTCGAGTCGTTCACGGGTGCGGCCTTTCACTCGGCGCGATGGGATCACCAGGTGGATCTGACCGACAAGAAGGTCGCAGTCATCGGAACCGGAGCGAGCGCTGTGCAGTTCGTTCCACAGATCGCCGAGACGGTCGGCGAACTGCACCTGTATCAACGATCTCCCGCGTGGGTGCTCCCGCGGCGGAATTTCGCCATCCCGACTGCTCTCCGACGCCTCTTTCGTCAATCGGCAGTGGCACGCAAGGTGTTCAGAAATTCTATCTACTGGTCTGCGGAGTCTCTGGCGATAGGCCTCAACGGACATTCCAATCTCCTGCGTCCGGTCGAGGCAGCTGCACGTAGGTTCATCGAGCGGGAGGTAGAAGATCCCGAGCTCCGCAAGAAATTGACCCCGAACTATCGCATCGGGTGCAAGCGACTGCTCGGATCCAATACCTACTACCGGGCGTTGACTCGACCCGACGCGGACGTGGTCACCGACCCGATCGCGGAGGTGCGCGAACGGTCGATCGTCACCGCAGACGGGACCGAGCGCGAGGTGGACGTCATCATCTACGCCACCGGCTTCCACGTCACCGACGGGTTCGACGGTCTGAACGTGGCCGGTATCGGTGGGCGAAAGTTGGTGCAGCACTGGCAAGAACACGGAATCGAGACCCACTTGGGGATCGTGGCCGCGGGATATCCCAATGCGTTCTTCCTGCTCGGTCCCAACACCGGGCTCGGGCACAATTCCGTGGTGTTCATGATCGAGCAACAGATCGCGTACGCGCTACGAGCGATCGAATTCGTCGAGGCGGGGGCTGCCGACGCACTGACGGTTCGTCGACAGACGCAGGATGAATTCACGGCCGAGATCCAGGCGAAGCTGAACAAGGGCGTGTGGAGCACCGGCGGATGTACCAGTTGGTACCTCGATTCGCACGGTGCCAACCGGACGGTGTGGCCCGGATTCACCTGGCAATACTGGCTTCGCACAAGGAAGTTCGACCCGGCACAGTACGAATTTCTGCTCCCGACCGGAGCCGGAACCGACAGCGAGAACGTGGAAGAAGTGCGTATATGAAGAATTTCGACAACAAGGTCGCCGTCGTATCCGGTGCCGGTTCGGGGATCGGCCGCGCCCTCGCGCTCGATCTGGCCGAGCGTGGAGCGCAGCTTGCGCTGTCCGATATCGACGGAGAAGGGCTCGGAGAGACCGTGGTTCTGTGCGAGAAGGTGGGAGCCCGTACGGTCACGTACGAGCTGGACGTATCGGACCGGTCCGCCGTCCACGCGCATGCGGATGCAGTGCTCAGCGAATTCGGCCGCGTTAATTTCGTCGCCAACAACGCCGGAGTCGCGTTGGGTGCCGATGTACTCGACATGACCTGGGACGATTTCGAGTGGGTAATGAACATCGACTTCTGGGGAGTCGCCAACGGAACCAAGGCATTTCTGCCGGCCTTGATCGAGTCGGGCGAGGGTCACCTCGTCAATGTCTCCAGTGTCTTCGGCCTGATGGGCATCCCAGGTCAAAGTGCCTACAACTCCGCGAAATTCGCCGTGCGGGGATTCACCGAGGCACTGCGTCAGGAAATGAAGATCGCTCGACATCCCGTCGGAGTGACGTGCGTGCATCCGGGCGGCATCAAGACCAACATCGTGGCCAACGCCCGCGGCATGGACGAGCTCGGCACACCCGACGAGGCCTCGCGTCGCTTCCAGCAGATCGCGCTGACCACACCGACGAGGGCGGCCAAGGTGATTCTCGCGGGAGTGGAAAGGAACAAGCCGCGAGTGCTGATCGGACCCGACGCTCGAGCGTTCGATCTGATTCCGCGACTCGTCGGTCCGCGGTACCAGGACCTGCTCGCTCCGCTCAATCGGCTCGGCTCGGCGGCCGGTAGGAAACTGGCGAAGAGCAGCAGTACCGGTTCGTAGGTTCGCCTCTGACCGTTACTGTTTCGTGGCACTGACGAACTGGGCCAGTCCCCGGACGTCTTGCTGGATCTCGGTCAGTCCCGATGCCTCGAACACGTCGACGAACAGGTTCTTCGGAAACATCCGGACGCCCGCCAGGCCGGTTCCGAAGCCGACGACTGTGCCCAGCGGGGCCGGACGAGGCTCGCAGCTGGTCATGATCGCAATGCGTCCACCCGGGCGGACGACGCGAATCAGTTCGTCCAGCACTGTCATGGGCTTCGGAACGAGATACAGTGCGGCGTAGCAGCATACGGCGTCGAAAGCGTCGTCCGAATACGGCAGGTGGGCAGCGTCTCCGCGTACGTACGCCGCACGCGGTCCTCGATTGTCCGCCACGGCACGGGCGATCATCGCCTCGGATATGTCGAACCCGACGGCGAGGCCGTCGTCGGTGAGAGCGTCGGAGAGAAACTTGGTGAAGTTGCCGGGGCCGCAGGCGACGTCGAGCACGCGCTGGGCGCCGTGCAACCTCAGGTCGACGACGGCTTTGGCGCGCTCGGCCGCCATCGACATGCCGGCGATGCCCATCATGGACACTCCGAACGGACGCCACAGTCTTTCGTAGATGGCTGCGACCACCCGGTTGTTCATCGCGATGCTGGCCGGCGACGGGTTCGGTGCGGGCACGTCCGGCAGCAGTTCGACGTAGCCGCCGTCGGTGCGCGCCAGCCCGCGTAGCGTCGCTGGCTCGATCATGGCGAGCGCGCGGTGCAGCGCGGTCTCGGCTGACTTGCTCATGGCCGCGGTGGTCGGTCGCCGTAATCCCGTTCGACGCGCAGGGTTGCGAGAGTGGTTGCCAGCCCGTCGTATTGGGTGACCAGCAGGACGAATTCGATGAGCCTGCGCTCGTCGAACTGGGTGGCGAGTTGGTTCCAGGTCGCGTCGGAGAGGATCTTGGTGGCGATGAGTTCGTCGACCGCGGTCAGAATGGTCCGATACCGCGTCG
>NZ_NOYD01000029.1:115943-232147 GCF_002258315.1 Rhodococcus sp. 06-462-5
GGCTCATCGAATTCGTCCTGCTGGTCACCCAATACGACGGGCTGGCAACCACTCTCGCAACCCTGCGCGTCGAACTGGGTGGCGAGTTGGTTCCAGGTCGCGTCGGAGAGGATCTTGGTGGCGATGAGTTCGTCGACCGCGGTCAGAATGGTCCGATACCGCGTCGACAGTCCCGGTGCGTCGGGTCCGGTCTTGATGAGCTCGAGCAGATCCCGGTCGATGCCCGCCCGCTTGCCCAGCCGGATGTGATGGTCCATCTCGTACGCGGAATCGCGCAGGTGCGCCACACGCAGGATCACCATCTCGCTCTCCTTGCGCGAGATGCGTCCGCCGGGCATCAGATGGCCGCTGTAGAACAACCATGCTCGGTAGAGACCGCCGGTGCGCCCGAGGGTGGTGAACAGGTGAGGATTGGGCACCCCCGCACCCTTGGCGATCACCTTGCAGATGACCCAGTTGATGGGTCCCAGAGTTCTGGCGGTGCCGGACGGAATTCGTGGTGTGGTCACAGCCACACCGTACCGACTGCCCGGCCGGGCGTCACCGGGGGACAGAAGGGTAGGCTACCCTCTTTATGATTCTGCACAACTTCCCCTCGGAGGACCCTTGACGAAGTCCCATGCCCGCATCACGGCCCTCGCTCTCACCATCGCCGCCCTCGGTGTGGCTGCGACGGCGTGTTCGTCCACCGAGGCCGCCTCCGACACCGACGGCAGCGCGACGCGGTCGGTCGAGACCGTCCGGGGCACGGTCGACGTTCCCGAGACCCCGCTGCGCATCGTCACCCTCGAACCGGTCGAACTCGACACCACCGTCGCCCTGGGCCTCGTACCCGTCGGCACCGCAGTGCTCAGCGAGGCGAGCGGTGTGCCGTCGTACCTCGGTACCGAAGCCGCGAACATCGCGACCGTCGGCACTGTTGCCGAACCGACGATCGAAGACATCGCGGCCCTGCAACCGGATCTGATCCTGGGCACTGAGACTCGGCACGCCGAGTACTACGACCAACTCACCGCCATCGCGCCGACGGTGTTCATGGCCTCCCAATCCGATCCGTGGCGCGACAACGTCCGGTTCGTCGGACGAACACTCGGCAGGGAGGACGCTGCGGAGGAACTACTCACCGCCTACGACGATCGGTGTGCCGAGATCGCCGAGAAGCACGACACCGCTGGGAAGACGGCACAATTGATTCGCCCCCGCGCAGGCGAACTGACCCTCTACGGGCCGACGTCGTTCGCCGGGAGCACCCTCGAGTGCGCAGGCTTCACCACCCCGCCGAGGCCGGAATGGGCCGACGAGATCTCGGTCGACCTCTCGCCCGAGCTGGCGGCTCAGGCGGCCGCGGATCTGATCGTCGTCACCGCCTCGGACCCGTCGGACCCCGCTGCGATTCCGGAGTCGGTCACCGCCAACGCGGGCGTGCTGCCGAATCCGCATGCGGTGGATCAGTCCTACTGGATCACCGGCGTCGGACCCATGGGCGGACAGACCGTGCTCGACGACATCGATCGGATTCTTTCGGAGAAATAGTCCGAGTCACATTCGGACCGCGCCCGCCAATGCCGCCGCTTGCTCGGCCCGCGCGACCACCAAATCGCGTGAGGAATCGATGTGTGCCAGTAGCAGTTCCAGTGCCGAGTCCAAGGTCCCGGCGAGAACGCGCTCGACGATGTCGATGTGTTGATCGATCGCCGAGACGACGGCTGCGGCGTCGAGTCCGCCGAGTATCCGAACAGGACGCACCTTGGCGTTCACGGTGCACAGGGCCTCGGTCAGAGCCGGGTTGCCCGAGGCAGCCAACAGGGTGACGTGGAAGTTCTCGTCCAGGGACACCAGATCGTCGGTGGTCCCGGGAGGGTCGGCCCGCAAACCGATCCAGGTGTCCAACAGGTTCGACAACGACGACCGATCGACCGGGTGCGACATCGACCGAGTGATGCCGCGTGCTTCGAGAGTGGAGCGCAGCTCGTACAGGTCGGGCAGGTCGCCGATCCGGGGGCGATAGGCGTGCAGCCCGGCTTCGTCGCGGGTGACGAGGCCGTCGGCCTGCAACCGCGCCAGTGCCTCGCGCACCGGAGTGCGCGAGACACCGTACAGCTCGGCGAGACGCTCCTCGCCGAGCCGTTCGGTGGAGCTGATGGCACCGGAGATCAGATCCCGGCGCAGTGACGAATAGACCTTCTCGCGAAGGTCCTTGCGCGGCACGATGTGTCCGGTCAGATCGCCATGGCTGCGCGGACGTCCGCCTCGGACTCGGTTCCGCCCACGCCGGTGGACGTGATGCGGCCGGCCTCGAGGATGTAGTAGTTCTGCGCCGACTCGAGAGCGAAGCCGATGTGCTGCTCCACCAACAACACTCCCAGTCCTCCGCGTCGAGTGAGTTCGATGACGGTGCGTTCGATCTCGGCGACGACCGACGGCTGGATGCCCTCGGTCGGTTCGTCCAGGATCAACATCCGCGGTTCGGTGATCAGTGCCCGTGCGATCGCGAGCTGTTGGCGCTGACCACCCGAGAGCAATCCCGCTCTGCGACCGAGCAATTCCTTCAACGCCGGAAACAGATCGAGTGCCTCGTCGACGAGTGCTTTGCCGCGCTTGCGACCGTCGGCGACGACCTGCAGATTCTCGGCCGTGGTCAACTGGCCGAACGACTGCTGACCTTGCGGCACATACGCGAGACCGCGGGCAACGCGGGCGCTGGGACGCAGCGCGCTCACGTCCTCGCCGTCGAACATCACTTTGCCCGAATTGACCTTCAGCAAACCGACCGCTGCCCGCAGCAGAGTGGTCTTGCCCGCACCGTTGTGTCCCATCACCGCCGCGACCCCGTCGGCCGGAACCGTCAGCGACGCACCGTGAATCACTTCGCTGCGTCCGTAACCGGTACGCACATCGACCAGTTCAAGCATGACCGGCTCCCTCTTCTGCAATCTGGTCGAGTTCCTCGCCCGCCGCCGCGGTACCGAGATAGACCTCTTGGACCTTCGGATCTGCCTGCACCTCGGCGACTGTGCCCTCGGCCAGGACCCGACCGGCGGCCAACACCGTCACCGAGGTGGCGAACATACGCATGAAGTCCATGTCGTGCTCGACCACCACCACCGTCCGCTCACCGCCGATGCGCTGCAGCAGCTGCCCGGTTTCCTCGCGCTCCTCGTGACTCATGCCTGCGACCGGCTCGTCGAGCAGAAGCACGTCGGCGTTCTGCACCAACAGCATTCCGATCTCGAGCCACTGCTTCTGACCGTGCGCGAGAATTCCCGCGGGCTTGTCGCGCTCGGCCGTCAGGCCGATGGTCTCGAGAGCCTCCTCGATCTGGGGGAGTACCGATCCTCGACGACGCAACATCGTCAGCACGGACCGACCGGAACCGGCGGCGATATCCAGGTTCTGCAGGACCGTCAAATTCTCGAAGATGCTGGCGGTCTGGAAGGTTCGGCCGATGCCGAGGCGGGCGATCTGATGCACCTTCTTGCCGAGCAGTTCCACGCCGGACTTGGTGACCGAGCCGGTGGCCGGGACGAGGCCGGTGATGGCGTCGATCAGCGTGGTCTTACCGGCACCGTTGGGTCCGATGAGGAAGCGCAGATCGCCCTGCATCAGCGTCAGGTCGACGTTGGTGTTGGCCTTGAAACCGTCGAAACTGACTGTCAGATCTCGTACTTCGAGATACTGACTCGACATGCCGGCGTTGCCGCCGAACGTGGGTTGCGGACCTTCGACATGAATCATCGCGTCAGTTCCTTCTCTGGCTCTTCGCTCGGCTCGGGGACCGGTTCGGATTCCTTCTTTCGTTTGCGCAGCGCGAACAGTCCCGCGATACCCGCGGGGAAGAACCCGACGACCACCACGAACAGCAGGCCCTGTGCGTACGTCCAGCCCGACGGGAACTGCTCGGACAGCGTGGTCTGAGCCCAGGCGACGCCGAGCGCGCCGAGGACCGGGCCGAGCAGGGTGGTGCGACCGCCGATCGCGACACCGATGAGGAACGCGATGGACGGGACGATGCCGACGTCGTTGGGGGAGATGATGCCGACGATCGGAACGAACAGTGCGCCTGCGAGACCCGCGAAGAACGCCGCGGCCACGTAGGCCACGATCTTGACGTTGGCGGGGTCGTATCCGAGGAACCGAACGCGCTCCTCCTGATCCCGCACCGCCACCAGCAGTTCGCCGTAGCGCGAGTACATCAGCTGGCGGGTGATGGCGACGACCACGAGCAGTACGCCTGCGGCGATGAAGAACAGCATCTGCTTGTTCGCGGGGTCGTTGAGGTTGAACCCGAAGAACGTGCGGAACCTGTTGAGGCCGTTCGATCCACCGGTGGTCTGCTGGCCGATCAGCAGGATCGCGAACGCAGCGGCCAGTGCCTGGCTGAGGATCGCGAAGTACGCGCCCTTGACCCGACGCTTGAAGACGCCGAGGCCGAGCACCAGTGCCACCAGAGCCGGCACGAACAGGATGCCCAGGACGGTGGTGATCGGCGAGGTGAACGGCACCCAGTACGAGGGCAATTCACGGATACCGGCGATCGACATGAAGTCCGGTACGTCGTCGCCGCGTAGATCGGCGTCGGAGATCTTCAGATGCATGGCCATGATGTAGGCGCCGATACCGAAGAAGACACCCTGACCGAGGGTGAGCATTCCGCCACGCCCCCAGGCCAACCCGATACCGACCGCCACGATGGCGTAGCAGATGAACTTGCCCAGCAGGTTCAGCCGGAAGTCGCTGAGGACGGCAGGAGCGACGGCGAACAGCAGGATCGCGGCGAGCGCGAATCCCAGTAGGGCACCGCGCTTGGCGATGAACTCGCTCATACCAGGCTCCTTGTCTTGACGGCGAACAAGCCTTGCGGGCGGGCCTGCAGGAAGATCACGATGAGCACGAACACGATGACCTTGGCGATCGAGGCCGTGGTGCTGTACTCGATGAACGAGTTGAGAATCCCGAGAGCGAAGGCCGCGATGACCGCACCCTTGATCTGGCCGAGTCCGCCGACAACGACCACCAGGAAGGCGTCGATCAGATAGCTCTGTCCCACAGTGGAACTGGTGGAACCGATCAGGGTGAGCGCGACGCCCGCGACACCGGCCAGACCGGAGCCGAGGAAGAACGTCGAGATGTCCGTCCGACGGCTCGAGATACCCGAGGTCTCCGCGAGATCGCGGTTCTGGACCACCGCGCGGATGCGTCGACCCATTGCGGTCTTCTTCAGTGCCACCGACAAGGCGACGACGGCGACGATCGCGAGCACGAGGATGAAGATTCTGGTCTTGGGAACCACGGCACCGAGGATGTCGACGCCGCCGCTGAGCCATCCCGGGGAGACGACGTTGACCGCCGGAGCGCCGAAGATGTCGCGAGCGAGCTGCTGCAGGATGAGCCCGACACCGAACGTGACGAGCAGGGTGTCGAGTGGTCGGTGGTACATGCGCTGAATCAGCGTGACCTCCAACAACACTCCCATTGCGCCGCCGACGAGGAAACCGACGATCAGAGAGATGAACAGTGATGCGCCGCCGGTGGAGACGATCTGCTGCACCACGTAGGCCGTGTACGAACCGGCCATGATGAACTCGCCGTGCGCCATGTTGATGACGCCCATCTGACCGAACGTCAGTGAGAGCCCGAGGGCGGCGAGGAGAAGAATGGATCCGATCGACAGGCCGGTGAACAACTGTCCGATCACGACGTCCATAGGGGAGCTCCTTCGGAGCAGGTGAGTGGAACTTCGTAGCAGGCTACGAAGTTCCACTCACATGGGTGGTGGTCAGTTGAGGTCGGCGGCCCAGTCGTAGGTCTCCAGGAACGGGTCGGGTGCGATCGCTTCGGGGGACTCCCACACCGTGTAGATCAGTCCGTCGGCACGGATCTCACCGATGCGGGCGGTCTTGGAGATGTGGTGGTTGTCCCCGTCGATGACGACCTCGCCCTCGGGAGCGGCGAAGCTGACGCCGTCGGCCGCGGCCTGAATATCGGCCACGGCAAAGGAATCGGCCTTCTCGACGGTGTTCTTCCACAGGTAGACCGAGGTGTACGCGGCTTCCATGGGGTCCGAGGTCGGCTTGTCGGCACCGTACTTCGCCTTGTAGTCGGCGACGAACTTGTTGTTCTCCGGGGTGTCGACGGTCTGGTAGTAGTTCCAGGCGGTCAGCTGGCCCTCGATGTTGGCCGCACCGATGCCTGCGACTTCCTCCTCGGCGATGGAGACCGAAATGACCGGCATGTCAGCAGCTTTGAGTCCGGCGTTGGTGTATTCGCGGAAGAACGCGACATTCGAATCACCGTTGAGGGTGTTGAACACCGCGTCCGCGTCGGCAGAGCGAACCTTGTTGACGATGGTGGAGAAGTCCGTCGAGCCGAGCGGGGTGTAGTCCTCGCCCTTGATCTCGATGCCGTTCGCGGCCGCGTAGGCCTTGATCTCGCGGTTGGCGGTCTGCGGGAAGACGTAGTCGCTACCGACGAGGTACAGCGACGTCACGCCCTGTTCCTTGAGATAGTCCAGGGCCGGGATGATCTGCTGGTTGGTGGTGGCACCGGTGTAGAAGATGTTGTCCGACGCCTCGAGTCCCTCGTACTGGACGGGGTAGTAGAGGAGAGCGTCGTTGTCCTCGAACACGGGCAGCATGGCCTTGCGGCTCGACGAGGTCCAGCCGCCGAATACTGCTGCGACACAGTCGCTGCTGATCAGCTTCTCGGCTTTCTCGGCGAACACGGTCGGCTCCGAGGCGCCGTCCTCGGCGACGACCTCGATCTGCTTGCCGTTGACTCCGCCCGCTGCGTTGATCTGCTCGACGGCCAGTGCGATCGAATCGCGAACCGTCACTTCGCTGATCGCCATGGTGCCGGACAGAGAGTTGAGCGAGCCGACCTTGATGGTGTCACCGGAGGTGTCGACACACGAGGTGGCAGAACCGCCGCCGCCGTCGGCGGAGGTGGTGGTGTCGCTCGCCTTGCTTCCGCATGCGGTGGCGACCAGGCTCAATGCAGCCAACGCTGCGGGAACGACCATGACGCGCTTGACGGACATGCGCTTCGAGACAGCAGGCATCTACGGCCCTTTCGGAAGTTTTGTATACGGAGATGTATTCGCGATTGCGAACAGTAAAGGGCGAGTATTGCGTTGGTATTTTCTGCGGTGACGAGTCTGTTTCCCGCGTTACGCGGACGTAAATGCGCCAAAATGACAAGCAAGCTTGACAAAAAATGACAAGCAGAGTTGACTTTGGCGTATGTCCGGAACGAACAACGTTCGCGCACATCGCAAACTGGCACGGATCACCCAGGCCGAACTCGGCAGCATCTGCGGGGTGAGCCGTCAGAGCATCGTCTCCGTCGAAGGCGGCGACTATGCGCCGAGCGTCTACCTGGCGCTGCGATTGGCCCGCGCACTCGATACGACGGTGGAGACACTGTTCGGAGAGGAAGAATCATGAGCGCATTCGTCAGAGCAGCCCGATTCGTCGGCGACCTCGACGACGAGTTCTACGCCGACGAACTTCAACGCGACGCCTGGAACGAAGCCTCGGCAGTCGGATTCCAGTCGCTGCTGTGGATCGGACTCGTCTCGGCGGCAATCCTGCCCTATGCGGCGGGTGTCACCGGGGCGTGGGTGGCGCTGGGGATATTTCTGGCAATCTTCGCAAGTGCCTATGTCGTGATCGGGTACGCCCGGGCCCGGGGGGTCGACGCACATACGATTCAGGAGTGGCGACGCCCTAGGTTTGCGGTGTTCCTCGTTCTGTATCTCGCGGGTGCGGGCGGAACATTGGTTCGATTGGTTGCCACGTATCTCGAGGGCAGCACCTCGATGTGGGTCGCAATGGCTGTTGCGGCACCGGTGGGAGCTGCTGCCGCTGTGGTGGGGGTTCAGAAGAAGAAGCGGAAGCAACAAGACGCCGAGCGCGCCGCCGAAAAGGCCGAGCTACAGGGCTTCGAGGAAACGGACTGATTCTCGCGTCCCGAATCATCTGCGCGGAGTTTTACAGGGTGCAAAGATACGTAAAGATATCGGTTCGAACAGTCCGCTCGCAGATCCGCGGCACGAGAGGTATGTTCTGACCGATGACATCGAGATTCCCTGGATGTTTGCGGCTGTGGGTGGGCTGGTCGGAGGCGGGTTCGTAACGCGGACGGTTTCGCCCCCGATGTAAAGAGAGGCTCGGGGCGAGGCCGATGACGACGTGTGAAACCAATCCGTCTTCGACCGCGCCACGAACCACCATTGAGACCACGTTGGACGTTCACCTCAGGGTGGAGCACGCAAACAGGGAAGTCGAGGCCGTGCGCAGAGACAAGAGTTACCTCAGACTCGTCGGGTCGAGCACGCCGCAGCCCACCATCGAGGCTCTCGGCGGGCCGAAGGCCATCACCGTTCACGTCGAGAACGTCCTGCCGGGGCAGATGTGCGAAGTTCTTCACAACGGGATGCTGTCGTTGAGTCAGCGCGTGATCGTGGACGAGAACGCCACCAGCATCACCATCACCACGTTCAACCTCAAGCAGGGTGAATACAACGTCTCACTGCGTCTCGACGGACGACTGGACTGCGTGACCGAAGCGCACGCCGTCACCGTCGGTGAGCAGCTCGAGGTTCGTCGCAGCTCGTAAGGCCGGCGGTCAGCCGAGACGCTTCGCCGAAGGCTGGTGCTGGGTGATGCAGTGGATCCCGCCGCCTCGCTCGAACAGCGGCCTCGCGTCCACGGTCACCACGTCCCGGCCCGGATACGCCTCGCGCAGGATCGCTGCCGCTTCGGCGTCGGACGGATCGTCGTAACTGCAGGCGATCACGCCGCCGTTGACGACCAGATGATTGATGTAGCTGTAGTCGACGAAGCCGTCGGCATCACGCAGTGTCCGCGGAGCCGGCACCTCGACGATGTTCCAGTCCTCGCCCGATCCGTCGTGGGTGGCACGCAGAGCGTCGACGATCAGTGAACTGACCTCGTGGTCGGGGTGAGCCTGATCGTGTTGCCGATGCACCAGCACCGTTCCCGGCACCGGAATGGCCGCGACGATGTCGACGTGTCCGCGGGTACCGAAACGCATGGAATCGCGCGTCAGTCCGCGCGGCAGCCAGATGACGTGCCGCGCCCCGATGGTTCGTTCCAGTTCCGCTTCGATGTCGGCTTTCGACAGCCCGGGGTTGCGGCCCGGATCGAGTTGCACGGTCTCGGTCACCAAGACCGTGCCTGCGCCGTCGACCGCGATGCCGCCGCCCTCGTTGACTACGGTCGACGTGATGCGCGGTACTGCAGCCTGATCGGCGACGAACTCGCCGATACGGCTGTCCTTGTCCCACTGCGCCCAGTCCTGTGCACCCCAGCCGTTGAAGACCCAGTCGACGGCGGCGACCGAACCGTCCTGTGCGTGAACGAATGTCGGACCGATATCGCGCATCCAGGCGTCGTTCAAGGGCGCTTCGACGATGTCGATGTCGCGCGAGAGGTATGTCGATGCGACGGCGCGTTCGGCCGGATCGACGACGACGGTCACCGGCTCGAACGCGGCAACGGCGTGCGCGACGGCAGCCCACGTGGAGCGGGCCTCGTGCTTGGCTTTCGGATCGTCGCCGAGTGAGTAGCCCTCGCAGGGAAACGCCATCCACACCTTGTCCTGCGGAGCGGTCTCGGACGGCATCGTGAATGTCGTTGCTGTGGTGTTCATTTGATCACCGGCGTCGCGGCGTGTCCGTCACCGTACGGTGCGTCGGCGTTCACCGGCTGGGTGAGGCGGCCGTACGTGTCGGGTCTTCGTGTGAGTAGGAAGGGGAAGAGCTCCAACCATTCTCGACGCTGATCGAGGTCGAGATCCGCGACGAGGACGGCCGATTCGTCGCGGGGTGCCTGAACCAGGATGCGGCCGTAGGGATCGGAGATGAACGACGAACCGTAGAAGGTGATCTCGCCTTCGTTGCCGCAGCGGTTGGGTACCACCATGAACAGGCCGTTCGAGATGCCGTGGCCGACGATGACGTGTTGCCACAGCGGTTGGGTGTCGAAGGCCGGAAACGAGGGCTCGGACCCGATGGCCGTCGGATATGCGAGAATCTCTGCGCCGCCGAGCGCGTAACTGCGCGCGACCTCGGGGAACCACTCGTCCCAGCAGGTGGGCAGGCCCACTCTGGCGCCGCCGAGTTCCGCCGGGGAGTACACGGGATACGGGTCCTCGGCGGGGCCGGCCCGGAAGTAGGTGTCCTCGTAGTACCCGGCCGAAATGGGGATGTGCAGCTTTCTGGTTCTCGCCAGCAGTTCTCCCGTCGGGGAGACCATGATGGCGCTGTTGAAGCCCAATCCGTCTGCGGCTTCTGACTTCTCGTACAGCGAGGTGTGGACCACGATGCCGTTCGCGGCTGCGGCCTCGGCGGCGAGAGTGAACGTTGGCCCGGTCAGCAGATCCTCGGCTTCGCCGCCGGGGTTGGCTCCGGCACGGGTGTCGGCGGGGTAGCGCAGCAGGGTGATCTCGGGCAGGAAGACGACCTTCGCCCCGAGGTTCGCGGCGGCGGAGATGGCCTCGAGCAATTCGGCTTTCAACGCCGAGTCATCGGGGTTCCAGCAATGCTGTACCAACCCGACGCGGAGCGGTGCCCGATCGGTCGGGGTGGTTCGGGTCAGGGCCTCGGGGGCAGAGAGATTGGTGAGTGTCAGCATGCTGATCTCCTGTTAAAACGAATGTGATTCGTTAAGTATCGTGGATGTCTGCCTCGAACGCAACAGATACGGGAGAAATGCTGTGGGACGACCGTCGGCACCCCTTCTCGACCTCGATCGCATCACGACGGCGGCCCTGACTCTCGTCGAGGAGTCCGGTGGATTCACCATGCCTCAGCTCGCCAAGAAGCTGAAGGTCAGTCCGTCCTCGCTCTACAACCACGTGTCCGGACGTGACGAGATCATCGAGTTGCTGCGGGGACGGGCGATGTCCGAGGTGGCGATGCCGGAGGTCGGTGCGCCGTGGCGTGAGGCGCTCGCCTGGATCGCGCGCGGCTACCGAAACAGCTACGGACGCTACCCGCGGCTGATTCCGCTGCTGACGGCTCAGGCCGTGAACAGCAGTGCTGCGTTCGGGATGTACAACACGCTGGCGCGGGTGCTGACAGACGCCGGCTTCGTGCCGGCCGACGTGCTCCGCATCATCACCGTGCTCGACAGTTACGTGCTGGGTTCGGCGTTGGATCTGGCGGCTCCCGAGGCACCGTGGCTCAGCAGCCGCGATGTGGAACCGGAACTGAGGGCTGCACTGGACACCGCGGGAGATCTGCGCGAGCGATCCGAGGATGCCTTCGAATACGGACTCCGAGCGCTGCTGGCAGGATTCGATCCCACGACTCCGGACATGCTCGACGGTTAGGTCATCGACAACAACCGCAGGATCACCTTGACCTTGACGCAGCGTCAATGCCGATCATCGAAGCATGAGCCGAATCCGTCTTGCTGTCCCGCTGTACATCGGTGGCGCGTCGTTGTCGCTTTTCGGCAACTCGGCCATCACGATCGTCTTGCCCTGGTTGGTGCTGGCCACGACCGGAAGCCTGTCGTCGGCAGGTCTGATCGCAGCGGCAGCCGGCATCGCCGCGGTGCCGGCAACATTCGCCGGTGGTCGGCTGATCGACCGATTCGGGGCACGCAACGTGGCCGTCGTCTCCGATCTCGGCAGCGCGACTGCGGTACTCGGCCTGATCGTGGTGAGCACGACGGTGGGGTTGTCGGTGCCGTGGTTCGTAGTGTTGGGAGTCGCAGGCGCAGTCTTCGATGTACCGGGTATGACGGCTCGACAAGCGATGCTCGCCGACGTCGCGTCGATCTCGGGATCGTCGGTCACCACGGTGGCCGGGTTCTTTCAGACCGGATTCTCACTGGCCTTCCTGGCGGGACCGGCTCTGGCGGGCCTGCTGTTGAGCGTGCTGGATCCGATCGACGTCGTTGCCGTCACCGCCGCTTCGTCGGCGGCCGCTGCTGTGCTGACCGCGTTGGTTCCGGTCATGGGGCAGGCATTTCCGACTGCGACGACGGGGTCAGGGAGTGCCCTGGACCTGATCCGTGCGACGCCCGCACTGCGGGCGATGCTGATTTTCGCGTTCCTCGCCAGCCTGGTCACCCCGCCGATGATCAGCCTGCTGCTGCCCGGCCACTTCAACGAGATCGGTGAACCCGGGCAGCTGGGCCTGGCCATGTCGGCATTCGCAGTCGGTGCCCTGGCAGGGGCGGCACTGTTCGCTTTGTTGGCCGCCCGATCGCGACGGGCCACCTTCGTGACGGGAATGGCAGCGATGACGGCAGGCATCTGGCTGTTCGCGCAGCTGCAGGGTTTCTGGATCGTCGCGGCCGGGATGCTCGTGATGGGTCTCGGGTCCGGGCTGTTCGGTCCGATCTGGAATGTCTACGTGGCCGAACGCGTCCCCGCAGACGTTCGGGGGCGCGTCCTCGGCTGGCTGAACATGGGCGGGCTGGTGGCCGGGCCGATGGGGCTGGGACTGATGTCGGTGGTGCTCGTCGGCGGTGATCTCGCTCTCGGGGCCGTCGTGATGGGAGTCGGATGGACCGCCGTCGCCGCCTACGCCGTGCTGAGTCCGGGTGCGCGTGAGCTGACCGAACCGGTGTCGGAACCTGCCGGGGTCGACGGTTGATCGGCAAGAATGGTCGCGATGCTGCGCATCGGTGAGCTGGCTGCCTACGTGGGAGTGACGACCCGAACCGTGCGGTTCTACCACCAGCAGGGGCTGTTGGACGAGCCGCAACGCGACACGTCCGGTTACCGCCTCTACGACGGGGAGGCCGTCCTGCGGCTCTCACGGGTCGTTGCTCTTGCCTCGGCCGGTGTGCCGCTGGCGCGCGTCCACGAGCTACTCGATGCCTCGCAGGAATCCCTCGACCTGGCCTTGGTCGAGATCGACGCAGACCTGAGCACCAGGATCGAACGTCTGGAGAAGGATCGCGACAGACTCCGGCTGCTGCGGGCCGGCGACGCGCTGGTCCTTCCCGATCTGATCGTCGGCCTGATCGAGCACCTGCGCGAAGCGGGGATCGACTCCGACGTTGTCGATCACTATCGCGATGCCTGGGTGCTGACGTATGCCGTCTACCGGCCCAGGCTCGATCCCTGGCTGGAGGAATTCGGTGCCGTCATGCTCCGGGACCCGGGCTATCTGGCACTCATGGTGCGCTCCTTTCGGGCAGCCGAGCTCGAACCCGAGGACCCACGGATCCAGGAGCTCGCGGACGACACGGTCGAATGGATGGTGACCGCCTGGGACGGTGATGCCCTCGAGTGGTCGTTCGAGCGCGGTCTCGACGACCCCCGAGCCAACGCACTGCTCGAGGCTCAGTGGGCCGACCGCCCCGCCTGGGTGCGCGTCAGCGAGCTGATCCTGCAGGGCCTCCAGAAGCGCGGCGTCGAGCCCCCCGGGCGCCGACGAAGTCCAGTGGGATCGTCAGTCCTCGACGATCAGTGACGGAGTATCGCGGCGGAGAATGTTGCCCTTGAAGAACTCCGGCTTGCGCAATGCCACCACCGCCATGACGACCATGCCGAGAACGATGATGCCCACGCCGATGAGGAACACCATGCCGATCCCGAACAGTGATGAGCCGCTGCCGAATTCGGGGTCCCAGGCATCGACCGAGGTCTGCACGAACACCACGGCCATCCCGACACCACCGAGTAGCGGGGCGAGGAATTTGAAGAAGAAATTGCGGGTGCTGGCGAACAGCTCCTCGCGGAAGTACCAGACACAGGCGAATGCCGTGATGCCGTAGTAGAAGCAGATCATCAGTCCCAGAGCGGCAATGGTGTCGGTGAGAACGTTGTCGCTCACCACCCGCATCACGGCGTAGAAGCCGGCGGACGCCCCGCCTGCCACGAGCGTCGCGAAGCCCGGAGTGCTGAATCTCGGTGTGATGGAGGCGAACCGCTTCGGTAGGGCCTGGTAGTGACCCATCGCGAGCAAAGTGCGCGCCGGTGAGATGAACGTGGCCTGAAGCGAACTGGCTGAGCTGCTCAACACGGCCAGGGACAGCAGGATCGCAAAGGGACCCATCACCGGCCCGGCGAGGGCTGCGAACACATTGTCGGTGGTGTCGGGATTCTGCAGTCCGTTTCCGGTGTCGCCGGTACCGGCGAAGAGCAGGGTGGCCACCGCGGTGAGCAAGTACAGCACGATGATGAAGAACACCGTGACCAGCGCTGCGCGGCCGGGAATCTTTGCGCTGCCCGAGGTTTCCTCGTTGACCGTCAGGCAGACGTCCCAACCCCAGTACATGAAGATCGACAGCGACAGGCCTGCGGTGAATGCGGAGAAGCTCGGGATGCCGAACGGGTCGAACCAGTCCAGGCTGAACGAGATGTCCTGGGCCCCGTCGCCTGCCCCCACCTTGACGAATGCGGCGATGATGAACCACGCCATCACCAGCAACTGGAACCCGAGCATCGTGTACTGGACCCGCTTGGTCTCCTGCATGCCGCGATAGCAGAGCCACGCCGCCAACGCCATGAACACCAGGCACGTGACGATGTTGACGAGCTTGTTGCCGGTCAGGTCGGCCAAGGAGTCGTTGCTGGTGACCTGGGCGAGAAAGAGATAGAAGAAATCGACGGCCACTCCGGCCAGGTTCGAGAGCACGATGATGGTGGCCGCGATCAGACCCCAGCCACCCATCCAGCCGACGTACGGGCCGAAGGCCTTGGAGGCCCACGTAAAGGACGTGCCGCTGTCGGGTTCGGCCGCGTTGAGCTCTCGATAGCCCAACGCCACCAACAACATCGGGATGAAGCCGACGATGAAGATCGCGGGCAGGTGCACCCCGACCTCGGTGACCGTGGGCCCGAGCGACGCGGTGAGTGCGTACGCGGGTGCGATGGTCGAGATGCCCAGGACCACACTGGCGAGCAATCCGAGCTGGCCGGCGGACAGGCCCTTGGACTCGACGTCGACTACCTTGTGCTCATTCATCGCCGGCCTCCCTCGGAACAACGATCATCGGAACGGGAACGACCCGAAGCATCTTGGCGGCAACCGATCCCAAGAACAGGCGGTGAGGCTGGGCGAGTCGAGACGACCCCACCATCAACACGTCGCCGTCGTGCCAGTCGAGCGAAGAGGCGGCCTTCTCGATGCCGGAGCCCTCCGCCACCTTCAGCTGCACCTCCGATCCCGCGGGCAGTTCCGCTTGCACGGTGCGCAGTACTTCCTCGGCCTTGGCGAGACCGCTCTGTCCCCATGTCGATTGCTCTTCGGCGGACACGAGGGAGAGCAGGCGCAGCGGCAACTCGGCGGTGGCGGAGAGGTCGGTGGCTGCCTCGACGAGTTCTGCTGCCCCCGGCCGATTTCCGATGGCGCAGGTGATCTCCCGAATACGCTGCGGCGGAGAATGCCGATACCCCCGCGGAGCCAGCGCGAGCGGCACATGCGCCACGTGCAGCAGATCACTGGTGACGGTACCGATCGAATGGCGTCCGAGCAGACCGTCACCGGCCGCCCCGACGACGATCATGTACGCATCGAACTCTCGGACGACGTCGAGCAGGCCCTGCGCGAAGGACTCGTCGAACAGCAGGTGTGCACGTGCCTGTACGTCCTCGGGTACGAGGGTGAGTGCCTCGTCGAGCCAGCCGGTGGCCCGATCGATCAGGATGTCGTCGTATCCGGCCTCGACCGGCGCTTTGGACGGCACCGGACGCTCCTGCGGCAGCACCAGGCAGATGTCCAGCGAGGCCTGCAGCGAACGCGCGAGCGTTGCGCCCAGGGCGATTCCGTCCGCTCCACTCGGTGTTGCCTGGTACCCCACGATCAGACGCATGGGCGGACCTTCCCTGAGTTCGGGCGAGCTAATGACAGGTGCTACCGGGATCGGTATGGCACGATTTCGGTTCCGACGCCACGACGTCGAGCGAGGGATTGCGATCGAAGAACCCGAACGGCTTGAGCCAGAACGAGACCGTGTCCGCGGGCATCACCGGCCAGTCCTCCGGGCGAGTGATGTGGTGGATCCCGAAGGTGTACCAGACGACGACATCGGTGTTCTCGATGCTGCGATCCTTTTGGGTCCACTCCGGCAGGCCGTGATCGATACCGCTCTGGTTGACGAATTCACCACTGGGCCAACGCTCGTCGGGCGAGTTGGGGGTGACCCACACGGTGTGGCCGATCACCTGGGCGCGCTGGAAGATCGGCGACGCCGGATCGAACATCGACGGAATCGCCGCGCCCGGAACCAACTTGTAAGCGGGACGGGTGCCGAGACCGTTGGTGACGTTGTCGTTGACGACCTTCCATGCCTTCTGGGTGTTCCAGTCGTAATCCTGCTTGCCCTCGGACTCGGTGGTCAGGGGAGTGTTGACCTGAGTGAGTGCGAGGCCGTACGGATTGTCCGGGCCCATCGGAACTCGTTGCGTCTCACTGGCGTACACGGTGTTCTCGGTGCCGTCGATGTCCAGATCGAGCCGGGCGACCAGGAAGTGCTGGTGATAGGGCGCGTAGGTCCGATTGTCGACCAGCGTGCCCGACGGGTGCGCGCCACCCTCGTCGAAGTGGGTGACGACCATGATGCCGGTCGCACGGACCTCGCACTCGATGTTGCCGTCCTGATAGAACCGCCAGTAGACGAGGTACTCGTAGTTCGCCACGGTGGCATGGAAGCTGACGGTGAGTCGACGCATGCGGCGCACCTCGGCTCCGGCGTCGTGATCGACGTGCTTCCACAGCACGGCGTTGTCTTCTTCGTGAATGCAGATCGCGTTGGTGATCGTGTACGGCTCACCCTTGCTGTTGTGCAGCACCGCGTCGAGGTACCGGATCTCGCCGAGGCAATCGCAGCCCAGCTCGAGCGAGGTGGTCATGAAGCCCAGGCCCCACTCGCCGATGTCGAACGCGGTGCGCCGATAGTGATCCTCGGTGTGATCGCGATAGGGAACGACCATCTCCGCGAACGACATTCGGTTCGCGACCGACCGCACGTTGCCGTTGTCGTTGTAGTTGACGGCATGCAGCGTCATGCCCTCGCGATAGTTGAACCCCACGCGCAGCGACCAGTTCTGCCAGGTCAACTTGTTGCCGTCGAGCTCGAACGAGGGCCCGTCGGTCTGAGTGATCTCGAGGGGCTTCAACGGTGGACGTGTGCTCGCGTTCCTGATTCGCTCCGGGATATGGCGAGGCACGTACTCGCCCATGATCTCCGGCCGCTCGACGCGATACGTGTCCTCGATCTCGAGCAGTTCCATCGTGTTCACGTCGATGACGCAGTGGAAGCCGCCCACCGGTCCGGCGTAGGGATTGGCACCCTCCGCAGCTTTGACCCACGTGTCGGACCAGCCGAGGCGTCGACCCTTGTACTTCTCGGGCGTCACCGCCTCGCCGTAGGTCCAGGTGTCCATGAACACCAGATCCAGATCGGTGATACCGCGATCGGCAAGGGCGGCAATCACATCGGGGTGGGCACGCAGGGCTGCGTCGGCCTCCTCCCACTCGTCGACGGTGAAGTTGGGCTGCACGTCCGGAATGTGCGTCCACGATTCGGTGGTGCGATCGTCGAGCGATACCACGGCCTTGAAGGTGGTGTTCTCGTTGCGGTTCAACACCACCGAGACTGCCCGACGCGCAGGCACGGTTCCGTCCGCGTCGAACGCGGCGATCTCGGACTTGGCGGGTTCGATCATTTCGATCGAGGCGTAGCGCCAGCCATCGCCGACGCCGTGATCGCGGCCGAGAACCTCGGCCACGGCGGCGAATTCGTCGCTGGACAGGGGATCGAGGGGGTGAAAGGTCATCGAAGAGTCTCCGTCGAGCTCATGACGTGCTTGATGCGGGTGTAGTCCTCTACCCCGTAGGCCGAGAGATCCTTGCCGTAGCCGGAGTATTTGAATCCTCCGTGCGGCATCTCGGCCACCAGTGGGATGTGGCAGTTGACCCAGACGGCTCCGAAGTCCAGAGCTGCCGAGATACGCAGTGTACGTGCATGATCGGAGGTCCACACGCTCGATGCGAGACCGAAGTCGACGTCGTTGGCAAGCGCGATCGCCTCCGCCTCGTCGGTGAACTTCTGCACCGTGAGCACCGGGCCGAAGGTCTCCTCCTGAACGATCGGATCGGATTGCTGCACGCCGGTGATGATGGTCGGCTCGAAGAAGAAACCCTTGTCCCCGATGCGCTTGCCGCCGGTGACGATGGTGGCATGCGCGCCGATGCCGTCGACCTTGGCGCTCACCTGCCCGAAGTGGTTGACGTTGTTCAGTGGCCCGAGGAAGGTGTCGGGGTCGTCTGGAAGGCCGACTTTCAGCGTCTTCGCCTTGGCGACAAGGGCATCGACGAGGGTGTCGTGCACCGACTCGTGTACCAGGACGCGGGTGACGGCGGTGCAGTCTTGACCGGCGTTGAAGAACGCGGCCTCGGCGATACCGTCGGCGGCCTTGCTGATGTCGACGTCGTCGAACACGATTGCCGGTGCCTTGCCGCCGAGTTCGAGGTGCGCCCGCTTGAGTTGCTTGGCGGCGGCCACGGCGACAGCGATGCCGGCGCGCACCGAACCGGTGATCGATACGAGGCCGGGAGTCTTGTGCTCCACGATGGCAGCTCCGGTGCCGCCGTTACCGAGAACGACGTTGAGCACGCCGTCGGGGACGATGCCCTTCGAGAGCTTCGCGAGCACCAGCGTGCTCTCGGGAGTGGTGTCACTCGGCTTGAGCACGATGGTGTTTCCGGCGGCCAGCGCAGGACCGATCTTCCAGATCGCCATCATGAACGGGTAATTCCACGGGGTCACCTGCCCGACGACACCGATCGGTTCCCGTCGAACGTAGGAGGTGAAGCCGTCCATGTACTCGCCCGCGGATTTGCCCTCGAGCATCCGCGCCGCGCCTGCGAAGAATCGGATCTGATCGGCACCGACGGTGACTTCCTCGGCGGCAATGGTGGCCTTGGGCTGACCGGTGTTGCGGCTCTGCGCCTCGACGATCTCGTCGCTGTGCGCCTCGATGGCGTCGGCGAGCATCAGCAGTACCTTCTGCCGCTCACTCGGAGTCGTTTTGCCCCAGGTCTCGAAAGCTTTGGTGGCAGCCGACATTGCGGCATCGACGTCGGCCGCGTCGGAGATGGGGGAGTGGGCGACGATCGACTCGTCCACCGGACTCACCACATCGAGCATCTCGGTGCCCGAGGGCGTCACGAACGCCCCGTCGATGTAGTTCTGCAGGACAGGCACCGTCATCACTGAACCCCTAGCGTCGACTGTTTCGGTTCTGCAAAGCCTGCACCTATGGACGAGACTTCGCCACCCGACAAGATGTCCAACCCGCGCCGGCGGCTCAGGACGAAATGTCGTTCTCTCGGGCGAGGGCACGGACGCCCGCGATGAAGGTGTCGAGACCGAGCTTCTCGAACGCCGCCCGAGCCGTGGCATCGCCCAGATGTGGGGCGGCTGCCAGGATGTTCGGGAACTCCTGGGGATCGAGGGATTCCATCGTCGACGCCACCTCCTGCTCGACGTGTGCCCGACGCTCCGGTTCGACCTCGACGCCGGTGAACAGTGGCTCCGTGACGAGTGAAATGGCGACCCTGACACCCTGGCGGGCGAGCTGGGTGGCGTCGGGAGGGGAGAAACCGGCCTCACGTAAGAGCTTCAAGCTCAGTTCCATCGCAGCTCTGCTGTTGGGAGAGAACAGCATTCGCGGCACCACGATGGTCGCGGCTCCCGGGTGTGCGCGCAGGGCGCGCATGAAGTCCTCGTGCACGGTGCGCAGTTGATCCCACCATGCAGCGGTGGGATCCACGGTGATCTCGAGGTCCTCGCAGACGCGGTCACCCATGGCGTCGAGGAGCTCGTCCTTGTTCTTCACGTGCCAGTAGATCGCCATGGGCGATACGCCCAGTTCGGTGGCGATCTTGCGGATGGTGAGCGAGTCCAGTCCGCGACGGTATGCGACGTCCAGCGCGGCGTCGACGACGGCAGTCCTGGTCAGGCGTGGCATCGGCAGAACTATACAGGCGTACGAGTCGGTGCTAGCGTAACTCGTACTTAGTACGAGAAAGGGGTCGAAAGGTGGACGACGTCATCCTCGTCGGCGGCGGAATCATGAGTGCAACGCTCGGGACACTGCTGCAGCGACTGGAACCGAGCTGGTCGATTCGGGTGCTCGAGCGATTGCCTCGCGTGGCCGCGGAGGCATCGGACGGATGGAACAACGCTGGAACAGGGCACGCGGGTCTGTGCGAGACCAACTACACGACCCTGCGATCCGACGGGTCCGTCGACATCGATCGAGCCGTGAGGATCGCCGAGCAGTTCGCGATCACCCGTCGCTTCTGGTCGACGCTGCCTCAGGTGGACTTCGTGCGCCCCGTGCCGCACATGACGCTCGTACGAGGTGCCGACAACGTCGAATTTCTTCGCGCACGGCATCGTGCGCTGCGTGCGCATCCGCTGTTCGAGGCCATGGAGTACACCGAAGACCCTGCGGTGCTTCGGCAATGGGCACCGCTCGTGGCAGAGGGCAGGACGGGGCAGTGGGCGGCGACCCGAGATGCGACGGGTACCGACGTCGACTTCGGCGCAGCGACGCGGCAGCTGTTCGACGCCATGTCGGACGCAGGCGCGAGCGTCGAGACGGGCCGTGAAGTGCGCGGGTTGAGTCAGGATCGAGATGGATCCTGGCGACTCGACGTGCGCGGCGGTCGGCCGGTGGAACGAGCTCGTTTCGTGTTCGTCGGAGCCGGCGGCTGGGCGCTGAAGTTGCTGCGCCGAGCCGCAATTGCCGAGGCGCGCGGCTACGGACTGTTGCCGATCAGCGGACAGTTCCTGCGCTGTGATCGGCCCGAGCTGGTCGATCGGCACGACGCCAAGGTGTACGGGACTCCGCCCATCGGAGCTCCGCCGATGTCGGTGCCGCACCTGGATACTCGCGTCGTCGACGGCCGACGATCCATCCTGTTCGGACCGTACGCCGGGGCGAACCCGAAGTTTCTGAAACACGGATCCGTGATGGACCTTCCGCGATCGCTCGGAAGAGACAACATCGGTTCGCTGCTGTCGATGGCCCGCCGCAACACCCCGTTGATCGGGTTGTTGCTCTCCGAGTTGACCGCGACGCGGAGCAAGAAGATCGCTGCGCTGCGTGAGTTTCTGCCGCACGCCGAATCGGAGGACTGGTCGATCACCAACGCCGGTCAACGCGCCCAGATCGTGAAGAACGGTGCACTGCAGTTCGGCACCGAAGTGGTTGCCTCGCAGGACGGTACGATCGCCGCCGTGCTCGGCGCGTCGCCCGGTGCCTCGACTGCCGTGCCCATCATGATCGAGCTGTTGAATCGGTGCTTCCCGGAACGACAGTGGGACTCCCACCTGAACGAGCTCTTCACCGGCTAGCCTGTGGCGGTGGGAGACGCAGAGGTGGGGTACCGACAGATCGCCGACGACACCTGGGCATTCATGCGGCCGCCCGGCAGTTGGGGCCAGACCAACACCGGACTGATCGTGGCACCGGGTTCGGCGTCGATGCTGATCGACACCGTGTGGGATGTGAACTGGGCGCAGCGAGTTGTCGCCGACACCGCCGAACTGGTGGCCGATGCGCCGATCACCGAAGTGCTCAACACCCACTCCGACGGTGATCACTGGTGGGGAAACGACACCGTCCCCGCGTCCGCTCGCATCACCACCAGTACCGCGTCACTGCACGCCATGAAAGAGGAAACGCCACCGAAAGGGGTGGACGCGTTCGCATCTCTCGGCGCGAAGATCGGCTGGGTGCCGGGACCGGTCGGTGCGATGGGCTCCTACATGAACCGAGTCCGCGGCGACGCCACCTTCCCGACGAGTCTGCCGAGACTGCCCGACCACACCTTCGAGACCACCGAGACCATCGACGTCTCGGGGCGGCCGGTCCACCTCCGCTATCTCGGCCCGGCGCACACCGAAGGAGACCTCATCGCCCATCTGCCGGACGTCGGAGTCGTGTTCGCCGGCGACCTGCTGTTCATCGACGCCACTCCGGTGCTCTGGCACGGACCTCTGCAGAACTGGATCGATGCCCTCGACCACCTCCTCGAACTCGATGCCGCCGTCTACGTTCCCGGGCATGGACCCCTGTGCGGCACCGACGAGATCCGGGCACTCCGCAACTACTGGACCTGGGTGTCCGAGGCCGGACGCAGCTGCTTCGACGCTGGACTCGGGCCCACCGAGGCCGCCCTGAATCTGCTGAAATCAGGCGAATTTCAGCAGTACGCGCACTGGGATTCACCGGAACGGCTCATCCTGAGTATGAGCACGCTCGACCGCCTGTGGCGAGGTGAGAAGCCTGCTCCACCCACACTGACGCGTCGAGCACGGGCGTTCGCGGACGCGGGACGGTTTCTGCGAGAGCGCTAGGCGAACCGCTGCGTCAACGACGCGGCATGCGTGAACAGGCTGGACAGATCCGTCTCGGCCGCAGGGGGTTCGAGTACGACGGTGGTGGCACCGGCATCGATCCAGCGTTGCAGGTTGCTCAGCGCGGCATCGGAATCGGTCGCGGCGGCAATGTAGACGACGATCTCGTGGTCCGGCCCACCATCGATGTGCTCGATGGCCGTTCGCACCTGATCCGGTGACGTCTCGCTCGTGAGGATGGTTCCCACACCGGTGCGTCCGCTCAGGGCCAGAGTCTTCGGCCCCGTCGCACCGACGAGCAGCGGCGGCGGTTGCAGCGGAGGCCAATTCAGCTGCACGTTGTCGAGTGAGACGTACCGCCCCTGCACGGTGACGCTCTCGCCCGCCAACAGTGCGGTGAGCGCTGACATCTGTTCGCTCAGCAACGTCAGAGGCGACTGCACTCGCGCCCCGATCTGACCCATCCACGACTGAACACCGTGTCCGAGCCCCACGCGCAGCCGCCCCGGATGGACTCGGGCCACGGTGGCGATCTCCATCGCTGTGGCTGCCACGTTCCGCATCGGAGTGGGTAGTACCCCGATGCCGACGTTCACCCGTTCGGTGCACGCGAGAACCAGTGCAGCAGTGGATATTCCACCGGAGTAGAAGCAGTCCTCCCACAACCACACCTCGTCGACGCCTGCGCGGTCGGCCTCACGTGCCGCCTCGACGAGATCTTCCGGCGCAAGTTCGGGTCGGAGTACAACGCCGATACGAGTCATTCCAGTCTTCCTTCCTTCTCAGCGAACGAGATACGGGGACACCGAACTTCGATGCTCGTCGATGTCGAGGTCCTTGCCCAGCGGCGGAAATGCGCGTTGCGGGCAGTTGGAGCGCTCGCACACCCGGCAGCCCGCTCCGATCGGCGTCGCCGCCGCCGAACCCTGTACGTCCAAACCGTCGGCGTACACCAGCCTTCCGGCGTGGCGCAGTTCGCAACCGAGGCCGATGGCGAAGGTCTTGCCGGGCTGACCGTATCGCGCAGCGCGTCGCTCCACCGTGCGTGCGATCCACAGGTAACTGCGGCCGTCGGGCATCTCGGCGATCTGCGTCATGATCTTGCCCGGATAGGCGAACGTCTCGTAGACATTCCACAGCGGACAGGTGCCACCGCTGGATGAGAAGTGAAAACCCGTGGCGGACTGACGCTTCGACATGTTCCCGGCGCGATCGACGCGCACGAACGAGAACGGCACACCCCGCAACTCGGGCCTCTGCAAGGTGGACAGGCGATGGCAGATGGTTTCGTAGCTGACCGAGAAGAAAGCCGAGAGCCGCTCGATGTCGTACCGAAAATCCTCGGCCACGTCATGGAACTGGTGATACGGCAACACCGTCGCGGCGGCGAAGTAGTTCGCGAAACCGAGCACCGCCAACTTCTTCGACGACTCACTGGTGAAATTGCCCTCGTCGGCCATCTTCTTCAGCAGATCCCCGCATTCGAGATAGGCGAGTTCGGCGGCGTACTTGAACACCTTCTGTCCACCGGAGAGATGCGGTGAAATTTCCAGTACCCGCGTCTGCGGATCGAACCGGTGCAGCACGTTCTCGCCGAGGTCGATCCGATTGACGATCTGCACGTCGTGAACCGTCCGCAGCCGCTTGGCGATCTCGCCGCCGACGTCGGCGCGATGGAACCGGATCCTCGACGTCAGAGCCTCTGCCGCAGTGTCCAATTCGTGCAGATAATTCTGCCGCTGATAGAAATAGTCACGCACTTCCTCGTGCGGCTTGCTGATGGAACCACTGCCACTGCCGTCGGAGAAACGCTCCTCGGTGGCGGCCAACAGCTGAGCCGTCGTATTGCGGTATCGGCGGTGCATGTTGACCATCGCCCGTGCCAACTGCGGGTGCGAGCTGACCATCTGCGCGATCTCGTGCGCATCGGCGTCGATCCCCATGTCCTGATCGAGCGCGACCTCGCGGAGTTCGGCGACCAGCCTGGTGTCGTCCTCGGAGGAGAAGAACGATGTGTCGACGCCGAACACCTCGGAGATCCGCAGCAGTACCGGCACCGTCAGTGGACGCACGTCGTGCTCGATCTGATTGAGATAGCTGGCCGAGATTCCCAGCTTCTGCGCCAGCAACACCTGACTCATGCTGCGTTCGCTGCGGAGCTGCCGAAGCCGCACGCCGACGAAGGTTTTGGACATATCGCCAGGCTACGCCTGCGAAGAATTGGCTTAACAGCATTGGCAACTAGCTGCTGGATCACAATTCGGGGTTGATCGGGAACATTAGCCGAGGTAAAGGCGTATACCGGTATACGAGCTATTCACCACGCACCACGAGGAGCGGTCATGTCCAACCGTCAACGCACATCCGAAATCGCCAGGGACGTCGTCGTATTCGTCACCGGAGCCGTACTCGTCGCATCCACTGTCTGGCTGCCCGTCCAGGGAGACCAGGAAGTCACCGGTGCCATCCTCGTGCTCGGCATTCTCGCTGCCTCGACCGCCCTGTGGGCCATCGGATCCTCGTCGAGGCAAAGCCACTGGACCCACGTCGGCCTCGGCCTGCTGCTCGCAGTCTCGCCCGCGCTGATGGTGTTCCCGTCCGGACTGCTGGCCGCGGACCTGTTCGCCATCGTCGGCGGACTCGTGATCGCTGCCATGGGTGCCCTCGGGGTGCTCTCCTCGCGTCGGACGCCGATCACCTCTCAGGTGATCGCACACAGCGACGACCGAACCGGCGTCCGTATCTGATCTCGGCAACTGGTGCTCCACTCCCGGGGCCGCGTGCGATAGATGTCGTACGCGGCTCCGGGAGTGGGGCATTTCGTGCATTCATCGCCGCGAACGCCGACGCCGCCTGATCACCGATGCGATTTCGGCAGCCACGACGTCCGGCGCGGCGAGCACATCGAACGCCGAATAGCGCAGCATCAGCCAGCCATCGAGCACGATCGCGTTCTGTCGCATGACACCGATCCATCGTCGACGGTTCCCCGCGCATGTGGACCGTCGGCAGAACACGGGTGAAGCGCCGCGAGACGGTGCTGGGGTGCACTCCGGAGGCCAGCAGCTGCTGAAGGGTGGCCGGGCCGGGAGTGGAGCCTGCGGAATGACCACTGGTGTCGGGAGTGGAGCCTGCGGAATGACCTGTGTGGGCGGGAGTGGAGCCTGCGGAATGACCTGTGTGGGCGGGAGTGGAGCCTGCGGAATGACCTGTGTGGGCGGGAGCGGAGCTGGAGTTTTCGGGAGCCATGGGTGGCAGCATCGGGGATGCGTCGTCCGGCCCCAGATGCTCGACCTGGGGTGACGCACTGCCCTGCGGATAGCTACGTGCCTGTGGACGAGTGCACGATGCGCTCCACTCGAGAGCGCCGGACGCGTGATCGCGGCGATCGTGGCGGCAAGTGGAGCACCCCGTACACGCCCACATCGTGGGATTGGAGTACTGTGATGTCGGTCACATGGTACCAAGTTTCTGACTCGATTCAGACGCCCCCGTCAAACCGTACAAGCGTCCGGTAAAGAATTTTGTGCATTGCGTTCATCAACTGGGGATTCATCGCTACTGGCGAGTAACCACGCCGTCCGATCGGAGAGGTTTGCGTCGACCGAAAATTTGCAACATTAGCAACGGTGCCCGTAAAGCTAGCCAAGATTGGCACTAACAACTGGTAGACGCATGTTTTCGGGTGTGCCATTGTTTTGGAGTACACCAGAAGGGCCTGGCAACGATGTGAAGATTCGTCTCGAGGCAGGCCGAGAAGCAGAAGAGACTGGAGCTGAAGATGTCGACCACCGGCACCCCGAAGACCACCGCCGAGATCCAGCAGGATTGGGACACCAACCCCCGCTGGAAGGGCGTCACCCGTAACTTCACCGCACAGCAGGTCTCCGACCTCCAGGGCACCGTCGTCGAAGAAGCGACCCTCGCTCGCCGCGGCAGCGAGATCCTGTGGGACCTCGTCAACAACGAGGACTACATCAACTCGCTCGGTGCTCTCACCGGTAACCAGGCCGTGCAGCAGATTCGCGCCGGCCTCCAGGCGATCTACCTCTCCGGTTGGCAGGTCGCAGGCGACGCCAACCTCTCGGGCCACACATACCCGGACCAGAGCCTCTACCCGGCCAACTCGGTGCCGTCGGTCGTCCGCCGCATCAACAACGCACTCCTGCGCGCCGACGAGATCGCCAAGATCGAGGGCGACACCTCCGTCAAGAACTGGGTCGCACCGATCGTCGCCGACGCCGAAGCCGGCTTCGGTGGCGCACTGAACGCCTACGAGCTGCAGAAGGCCATGATCGTGGCCGGCGCTGCAGGCGTCCACTGGGAGGACCAGCTCGCTTCGGAGAAGAAGTGCGGCCACCTCGGCGGCAAGGTTCTCATCCCGACCCAGCAGCACATCCGCACCCTGACCTCGGCACGCCTCGCGTCCGACGTCGCCGACGTCCCGTCGGTCATCATCGCCCGCACCGACGCCGAGGCAGCCACGCTGATCACCTCCGACGTCGACGAGCGTGACCGCGAGTTCCTCGACGGAACCCGCACCGCTGAGGGCTTCTTCGGCGTCAAGAACGGCATCGAGCCCTGCATCGCTCGTGCGAAGGCCTACGCCCCGTACGCAGACCTCATCTGGATGGAGACCGGCGTGCCGGACCTCGAGGTCGCCAAGAAGTTCTCCGAGTCGGTTCGCAGCGAGTTCCCGGACCAGCTGCTCGCCTACAACTGCTCGCCTTCGTTCAACTGGAAGGCGCACCTGGACGACGCGACCATCGCCAAGTTCCAGAAGGAACTCGGAGCCATGGGCTTCAAGTTCCAGTTCATCACCCTGGCAGGCTTCCACTCGCTCAACTACGGCATGTTCGACCTGGCACACGGCTACGCCCGCGAAGGCATGACCGCGTTCGTCGACCTACAGGAACGCGAGTTCAAGGCTGCCGAAGAGCGCGGCTTCACCGCCATCAAGCACCAGCGTGAGGTTGGCGCCGGCTACTTCGACCGCATCGCCACCACCGTCGACCCCAACACCTCGACGGCCGCACTGAAAGGCTCCACCGAAGAAGGCCAGTTCCACTGAGCTAGCCCGCCTTCCCGGATCTTCAGCGCACTAGTCAGGCGGTCCGCAACTTTCGTTGCGGGCCGCCTGTTCTGTACAACGAAGGTCTTGGGCGTTCCCCTGAAGAGTTACCCTCATCTCGCTATAAATTGTTGTGCTGCAACATTATTCGCTAGGAGTTTGCCTTGACGGTCGAGAGGGTGGGGATCGTCGGAGCGGGGCAGATGGGGGCAGGAATCGCGGAGGTCTGCGCCCGCGCCCATGTCGACGTGCTGGTCCACGAACAGACCCGCGAACTGGCGACGGCCGGTCGCAGCCGCATCCTGCAATCGCTGGACCGCGGCGTCAGCAGCGGCAAGATCACCGAACGCGAGCGTGAGCAAGCGGCATGCAGGCTGCGCTTCACCTCCGACCTCGCCGACTTCTGCGATCGCCAACTCGTCGTCGAAGCAGTGCTCGAAGACGAGAAGATCAAGGCCGACATCTTCGCCGAACTCGACTCGGTGGTGACCGACCCCGACGCCGTCATCGCCTCGAACACCTCCTCCATTCCCATCGTCAGCCTGGGAGCCGCGACGACGGCACCCGGCCGAGTCGTGGGTCTGCACTTCTTCAACCCGGTCCCGGTGCTGCCGCTCGTCGAGCTCGTCACCACCGACCTGACCTCACCGGTAGTGGCCGACCGTGCCGAGCGATTCGCAGGCGATGTTCTCGGCAAACAGGTGGTGCGCTCAGCAGACCGCTCTGGCTTCGTCGTCAACGCGTTGCTCGTGCCGTATCTGCTCTCTGCGATTCGCATGGTCGAGTCCGGATTCGCCACCAAGGAAGATGTCGACAAGGCGACGGTGCTGGGCCTGGCGCACCCCATGGGGCCGCTCGCACTCGCCGATCTGATCGGTCTCGACACCGTCAAAGCCATTGCCGATTCCATGCACTCCGAGTTCGAGGAACCTCTGTTCCTGGCACCCCCGCTGCTGCTGCGCATGGTCGAATCGGGGCGCGTCGGCAAGAAGGCCGGAGCCGGGTTCTATCGCTACGAGAACGGCCGGATCGCAAAGTAGACACCGCCGCGGGCGGGTTGCCCCGCGACGGTCACCGGAGCGCTATTGTCGGTCTGCGAACGCAGTCACTTCGATCACAGGAGCGTGTCAGTGAGCAAGTCCACGAAGTCGAACGGTGTGGTTCCCAAGGCATTCGGGATCGGGTTGGCCGCCACCGGTGCCGCCCACTTCGTGGTGCCGGAGGCGTTCGAGGGAATCACCAAGCTCCCGTTCCCCAAGGACACTCGAACCTGGATCAGTCGCAACGGAGCCACCGAACTGGCGGTCGGTGCGGCGATCGCGTACCCGAAGACCCGCAAGATCGGACTTGTCGGTCTGGTGGCGTACGTTGGGTGGCTGGGCGTCAATATCGCCAAGAACAGCTGACGTTACTGTTGCGAACGACTCGTTTAGAGTAGGAATAGCCTGGTCGGAGCGGTAGCTGCCTTGCGCTCGCATCGATGCGTAGGTAGCAATGTAGTTATGACTTCAGCTACCGCTTACCAGGCCACCGCTCCGGACGCCCCGCTCGAGAAGGCGACGATCGAGCGACGCGCCGTCGGACCGAACGACATCCTCATCGACGTCAAGTTCGCCGGCATCTGCCACTCCGATATCCACACCGCCCGTAACGAGTGGGGCGGCACCACTTACCCCGTCGTTCCCGGGCACGAGATCGCAGGCATCGTGGCCGAGGTCGGCTCAGAGGTCACCAGCCGCAAGGTGGGCGACCGCGTCGGAGTCGGCTGCTTCGTGGATTCCTGTGGCGAGTGCGAGGCGTGCAAGGACGGCGACGAGCAGTACTGCACCAAGGGCGTCGTCCAGACCTACAACTCGAAGACCTACGAGGGCGAGTTCACCCACGGCGGCTACTCCACCCAGATCGTCGTGACGGAGAAGTTCGTTCTCGGCATCCCGGAAGGCGTCGAGCTCGACGTCGCCGCACCGCTGCTGTGCGCAGGCATCACCCTGTACTCGCCGCTCAAGCACTGGGGCGCAGGACCGGGCAAGAAGGTCGCCATCATCGGCATGGGCGGCCTCGGCCACATCGGCGTCAAGATCGCGCACGCACTCGGAGCCCACGTCACCGTGCTGAGCCAGACGGACGCCAAGGAAGCCGACGGCAAGGCCTACGGTGCCGACGAGTACTACGCCACCAAGGACACCACGGCGCTCAAGGATCTGCAGGGCAAGTTCGACCTGATCCTCAACACGGTCTCCGCGAACCTGCCGATGGGCAAGTACCTCGGACTGCTCGCCCGCAACGGCACCCTCGTCGAGCTGGGCGTTCCCGAGAAGCCCCTCGAGGTGCCCGCGTTCAACCTGCTGGCCAACCGTCGTTCGTTCGCCGGTTCGATGGTCGGTGGCATCGCCGAGACCCAGGAAATGCTGGACTTCTGCGCCGAGCACCACATCGGTGCCGAGATCGAGGTCATCCCGGCCGAGAAGATCAACGAGGCATACGACCGCGTCGTCAAGTCCGACGTGCGCTACCGCTTCGTGATCGACGCAGCCACGCTGTAACAGTCTCGTTCGACGCGTGAATGGTCCATTGACCTGCCCAGACTGGGGTCAATGGACCATTCACGTCTTCGAAGCGGGCCCTTCCTCAGCTCTCGGCCAGCCGCTTCTTCTCGTGTTCGACGTCGAAATCGGCTGCGGGCCAATCGAGATCGAGCTTCTCCAACGTGTCGATCAGGATTTCCGTGACGGCCAAGCGGCTGTACCACTTGCGATCGGCCGGAACGACGTACCACGGTGCATGGTCGAAGTCCGTACGATCCAACACCCGCTGATACGCCGCCCGGTACTGCGGTAGGAAGCCGCGCTCGGTGACGTCGCCCGGGTTGTACTTCCAGTGCTTCTCGGGTCGATCGAGACGTTCCTGCAATCGCTTCTTCTGTTCGTCGGCCGACACGAACAAGGCCACCTTGACGACAACCGTGTCCTCGTCGACCAATCCCTTCTCGAAAGCGTTGATCTCGTCGAATCGCTTCTCCCACACCTGCCGTGGCACCAGGTCGTGGACCGCGACGACGAGAACGTCCTCGTAGTGGGACCGATCGAACACCCCGATTCGGCCGGCCCGCGGAAGTGCTTTGCGGATGCGCCAAAGGTAGTGGTGCTGCTTCTCTTCCTGAGTCGGAACCCCGAATGACGCGAGGTCGACACCCTGCGGATCGACCATCCCGATCACGTGTTTGACCATGCCGCCCTTGCCTGCGGTGTCCATGCCCTGCAGCACGAGCAGAACCGACTTGGTGCCGCCTGCACGCCCGTGCGCATAGAGTTTTTCCTGGAGCGCCGCCAGCACCGCGCCGCGCTGTTCGAGGACCTCGTTGCCGTGCGCCTTGGCTCCGTCGAAACCTGGAGTGGCGGTGAAATCGATGTCCTCCACGCGGGGAGACGCGCTGGCCCGCAGCACATCGACGGGAGACAGCGTCCACAATTTCGACTTGTCGGCCATAGGGGAGAAGACTACTTCTCTACCATGGGACTCATGGCCCCTACCATTGCAAAAGCAGAAACCGTGTCGCGTGAGCAACTGCTCGAATTCGTCTCTCCGCGGCACCACCACACCCTGATCACTCGCAAGCGCGACGACGGTCTGCAGGTCTCCCCGGTCTCGGCAGGGGTGGACTCGGAAGGCCGCATCGTCATCGCCACGTACCCCGAGCGCGCGAAGGTGCACAACATCCGCCGCAATTCCGCCGTCACGGTGCTGGTGCACAGTGACGACTGGAACGGCGACTACGTCCAGGTCGACGGGACGGCCGAGATCATCGATCTTCCAGACGCCGTCGAGCCCCTGGTGGAGTACTTCCGCAGCATCGCCGGCGAGCACTCGGACTGGGACGAGTACCGCGAGGCGATGGTGAAGCAGGGAAAGTCGTTGATACGCATCGTGATCGACACCTGGGGACCGATCGCCGCGGGTGGCTTCCCCCCGGGGAGAGTGTGACAAGTCCCCCGGGGAGGGTGTGATCTAGCCCTTCAGCGGTGCCGCGAACAGTGGCACGGCGTTTTCCAGCGCGTATCGGGTGCCGGCCACGGAGGCGGCCGAGAATGCGTTGGACAGGTTGGTGTCACCCAGCACCACGAGGCGTCCGTCGCGTGCCGACGGCAGGCCCTGGATCGACGGGTTGTCGGTGATCACCTCGGGTCCGGTGCCGATGGGGAACATGACGGTGAGGTCGGCATCGAGTGCGGAGATGTTCTCCTCGGAGAGTTCGATGCTGAATGCTCCCGGCTGCGCGAGGTTCTGGACGGCCGGGGTGTTCTCCATGCCCAACGACTCGAGGAAGTCGACGCGGGTGTCGCCGCGGACGTAGGCACCGACCTGTCCGCTGTAGAGCGTGCCGACGGCGACGGTCTTGCCGGCGAATTCGGGGTTGGCGGCGATGGTGTCGTCGACCAGTGCCTGGGTGTCGTCGACGAGCTTCTTGCCCTCGTCGACCTTTCCGAGCGCTTGGGCAACGATCTCGGTCTGGCCGTCCCACGTGGTGCCGTAGGCGACGTCGGTTCCCGGCGGCGCCGCGACAGTCGGGGCGATCTCGGACAGGTCGTCGTAGACGGCTTTGTCGTTGGTGCTGCGGGTCCACAGGATCAGATCCGGTGCCAGTGCCGCGATCGATTCCATGTCGACGTCGAAGGTGCCGACGATGGTGGGGTCGGTGTCGTAGGTTTCGTCCACCCACGGGCCCAGGCCGTTTCCGCCGACACCGAGCCAGTCACTCGCTCCGACGGGCTGGACGCCGAGTGCCAGTGCGGTCTCTGCATCCGACCAGCCGAGCGCGACCACTCGCTGCGGATCGGCAGGGACCTCGACGTCGCCGAACATGTCGGTGACGACGACAGCACCGGACTCGGCCGAGTCGGTGCCGCCGTCGGAGTCACTACCGTCGGAGCTGCATGCGGTGAGGGTGAGGGCAAGGGCGAGGGCTGCCGCAGGCAGAGCCAACGAACGAGAAATGCGCATAGGGCACGCTAACCTATCAAGCGCTGAAATGCTCCACGATCTTCGCGCAGAAGGCCGGTAGGTCGTCCGGGTTGCGGCTCGAGACCAGGTTGCCGTCGACGACCACTTCCTCGTCGACGACGGTTCCTCCCGCGTTGCGAATGTCGGTTCGGATGCTCGGGTAGGACGTCAACGTCCGGCCCTTCAGAACGTCGGCCTCGACGAGAGTCCAGGCACCGTGGCAGATGACGCCGACGGGCTTGCGGGCCTGTACGAATGCGCGGACGAACTCGACTGCGTCCGCGTCGACGCGCAGTTGATCGGGGTTGGTGGTTCCGCCGGGCAGGATCAGTGCGTCGAAGTCGTCCGCAGAGACGTCGGCGACGACACGGTCGACGGTGAAGGTGTCGGCGGCGTGGACGTCACTCTCCATGGCCTGAATGTCGCCATGGTCGAGCGATACCAATGTGACTGTGGCTCCGGCATTTTCGACGGCCTCGCGGGGCTGAACCAGCTCGACCTGCTCGACGCCGTCGGTAGCGAGAATGGCGATGCGGCGTCCGGTCAATGTTTCGGTGGTCATGCTCCATCGAATGTCCGACCGAGTCGATTCTCAAACTGACGAGCGATGGTACGAATGGAGACATGAGCGAATCACCCATCGAAACTCCGACCGAGGACCGCGCCCTGCAGAACCTGCCGATCGTGGACGAGCCGGACGAGCCGAGTGCCGATGACCTGCCCATCGAGGCCGACGCCCGGGACGTGCTGGATCAACGAGCAGAAGTTCCCCTGGACGACGACGGGTACGACGAGCGCTAAGGAGTCTTCGGCTCGTCGTCGACCAGAGGATGCGGCTGCGACTTGAACTTCGCGGGGGAGCCGTCGGCCATGGCGACTCCGTGGATTCCGCCCCACATCATCATGCAGAGGTAGTCGATCAGGTCGTCCGCAGACATCGACTTGTTGGAGATCCACCAGTGCGTGGCCAACTGAACCGCACCGACGATCGCAAAGGCCCACGGCACAGAGCCGCCCGAGTCCATCTCGCGCTGCCGTAGACGCTCACCGAGCACGGTGGAGAGCAACTCGGCGATCATTCGCTCGGACTCGGCGACGACATCGCGGTTGTTGCCGGCGTTGTTCGCCATGACGTACAGGTAGACCTCGGGATCGGTGGCCACCGTCTCGACGTACGCGGTCACGACGACGCGAGTGAGCTCGTACTCGTCGAGCTCGTGCGAGATCGCCGCGTAGATGCGCGGTGCGAGAGTCGTCTCGACGTACCGCGACATCGTCGCGCTGGTCAGGTCGTTCTTGTCGGTGAAGTAGCGGTAGAGCACCGTCTTGGAGATACCGATCTCCGACGCGATCTCGTCCATCCCGATCTCGCGGCCTCGCAACCGGATCGCGGCCAAGGTGCCGTCGACGAGCTCTTCGCGGCGGGCGATCTTGTGCTCACGCCATCGACGTTTTCGGCCGTCCGGCTTCTCGACCTTGGGCTTGTCCTCGCTCGGCTCGGCCTCGCCCAGCTTTGCCTCCGTCGTATTTCTTGCCACAACCCCACCCTATGCGCCTTGTCCGACACCATTGCAGGCTGCGTCCGGTTGATCCGACGTATTTCTGGGCACAATGTCGGTTGTGCAGCTCATGAACTTCGACGACGAGACCAAACGTCGCGACCTCCGCAAGATGAAAACAGTCGCGACGGGCTTTCTCGTTTTCGCATCGATCGTCTACCTCTTCTGCCGATGGCAGGAGTCGACGGGCGCAGGTGCCTGGGTCGGCTACGTCCGGGCGGCGTCGGAGGCGGGTATGGTCGGCGCGCTCGCGGACTGGTTCGCGGTGACGGCACTGTTCAAGCACCCACTGGGTATCCCGATTCCGCACACGGCGCTGATCAAGAAGAAGAAGGACCAGTTGGGCGCGAGCCTGAGTTCGTTCGTCGGCAGCAATTTCCTCGCACCCGAGGTGGTGTCCGAGAAGGTCGCGTCCGCGCAGGTTCCCCTGCGATTGGGTACCTGGCTCGCCCAGCCGGACAACGCCGAACGCGTCGCGGCCGAGGCGGCGACCGTGCTGCACGGCGTCGTCGACGTCCTCAACGACGAGGACATCACCGCCGTCATCGACAGCACCATCGTGCGCCGACTCGCCGATCCGCAGTGGGGCCCGCCGATCGGCCGCATCCTCGACGAGTTGCTCCGTGAGAACCGTCAGCTGCCGTTGATCGACATGCTCGCCGAGCGCGCTCACCAGTGGGCGCTCGGCAGCCAGGAGATGATCGATCGCGTCGTCGCGCGAGATTCCCCGAACTGGTCGCCGAAGTTCGTCGACACGCTGTTGGGCGAGAAGGTCTACAAGGAACTCGTCGAGTTCACCTGGAAGATTCGCTCCAACCCCGAGCACGACGTCCGTCAGGCCGCGAACAAGTTCCTGGTCGACTACGCCAACGATCTGCAGCACGACCCGGTGACCATCGAGAAGGCCGAGAAGCTCAAGGCGCAGATCATGGGACGCGAGGAGATCACCGGCCTCGCTGCGGCGACGTGGAAGGTGGCCAAGCGTCTGATCACCGAGTCGGTGGACGATCCGACGAGCACGCTGCGCACCAAGATCAAGGAGAACACCGCCAACCTCGGCGTTCGCCTACGCGACGACGCGGACCTGCGCGGCAAGGTCGACGGTTGGCTCCTCGGTGGGGCCAGCTACATCGCCGCGAACTACGCCGACGAGATCACCACGATCATCGGCGACACCGTCGCTCGCTGGGATGCCGAGGAGGCGAGCAAGAAGATCGAACTGCAGGTGGGACGGGATCTGCAGTTCATCCGCATCAACGGAACCGTCGTCGGTTCCATCGCCGGTCTGGCCATCTACACGATCTCGGATCTGATCTTCGGGCACTAGTGCTAGCAGAGTGCTTGCAATAGTTAGCACCCTTCGGTACCGTCCAGTAGGACACCGAAAACAGGAGGCCGACATGGCCGATGACGAGGGGGATCTGGTCGCCAAGGCGACCGAGGCGACGCAGGTCGTCGCCGAGGCAGGGGATCTTGTCGCCGCAGTCGTGACGACCGCAGCGCAGGACATAGGCAGCTACATCCGATCGCAACGGGAAGCCGCGCAGGTATCCATGCGGCAACTCGCGAGCCGAGCCGGAGTGAGCAACCCCTACCTCAGCCAGATCGAACGCGGACTGCGCAACCCGTCCGCAGAAGTGCTAGCGCAGATAGCCAAGGGTCTGCGCGTCTCCTCGGAGGTGCTGTACGTCCGGGCCGGGATCTTGGAAGCGCGTCCCCACGGTCCGGTGCGCGAAGCTCTGCTCGGCGATGAGCACATCACCGAACGGCAGAAGCAAGTGCTGATCGAGATCTACGACTCGTTCTGTCGTGAGAACGAGTCGACGCAGGAGCCCGAACCCGACGAACAGGAGACACCAGATGTCTGATTCCAAGAACTTCGAGAACGTCAAGACCCCCATCTTCGCAGCCGTCGGTGCAGGCGACGCAGTCGTCCAGGCCGTAGCGGACGTCGTCGCTCAGGTGCGCTCGCGCGCCGAGAGCCGCACCAGCGAGGTCAACGCCCGCATCGCCGACATCTCCGAAGATGTCACCGAAGGCGTCGAGAGCCTGCGCGAGCGGCTGGCCAACCTGCCCGCAGAGCTGCCCGACGAGATCGCCGAACTCCGTGAGCGCTTCACCCCCGAAGAGCTCCGCAAGGTTGCCGAGGCATACCTCAAGGTGGCCTCCGACCTCTACACCTCGCTCGCCGAGCGCGGCGAAGAGACCGTCGAGCGCATCCGCCGCACCCCGGCCGTCGAAGAGAGCCTCGAGCGCGCCAACTCCGCCGCCAACGACGTCGTCGACCTCACCGAGCAGGCCCTCGGAACAGTCGCCTCGCAGACCCGCGCAGTCGGCGAGCGCGCCGCTGCCCTGGCCGGCCTCGCGTCGGACAAGGTTCGTGAAGGTGCCGAGGAGATCTCCGACGCCGCCGACGAGCTCGCCGAGAACATCGACGAAGCAGGCGACGAGGCCAAGGACAAGGCCGTCGAGGCTTCCGACAAGGTGAGCGGCGTTGCGGGCAAGGTCGAGGCCAAGACCCGCAGCAGCGCGAACTCGCCGATCAAGAAGACCCCGGCTCCGGCCAAGAAGACGGCACCGGCACCGGCAGCGAAGAAGTCCACCCCGGCTCCGGCCAAGAAGGCTCCGGCGAAGAAGACCACTCGCTAAAGCACTCGTAAAGAAAACGACCCCTGCGCCGCGCGGCGCAGGGGTCGTTTCTCGTACACTGGCGCCCGTGAGCATCGCCGGCAGCTTCAGCTACTACATCCTGACCTTTCTCCAGATCCTCGGAGTGGTAGGTGCAGGATTCGCGATCTTCCACGCACTGCGTCAGCGTGCCGACGCCTTTCCCGCCGTGGACAAGCTCACCAAGAACGCCTGGCTGGCCATTCTGTTCGTCGGTCTGCTCCTCATCCTCGTCTCGGGAGTGATCGGATTCCTGGGCATCATCGGCGTCGTCGCCGTGTGCGTGTACCTCGTGGACGTACGGCCCAAGATCGACAGCATCCAGCGCGGACCCCGCTGGTAGCCAGCCGCGTCGACGCCGGTTCGCTCCTGGGCGTAGCCTCTACCGCACCCGCTCGGGGGATACAGGTGGAGGGGAATCAGTGGTTTCACGCAAGGTAATCGAACGCGCGCTGTTCGGAGTCGGCAGTGCAGCCGTCGCGGCATCTGTCGGCGCGTTCGTCGTTCGGCGGCGTCGCCTGCACTCGTTCACCAAGACGACCGACGTCCAGCCCGACGAGCTGCTGCAGTACCCCACATTCGAGCCGCACATCACCGAGGTGGTCACCGACGACGGCGCCCACCTGCACGTCCGTAGCTACGGTGACGCCGACGCCGCGCCGATCGTCTTCAGCCACGGTTGGACCTGCTCGGCCGACTACTGGTACCCGCAGATCAACGCCCTCGCCGGCCGCTACCGCGTCATCGCGTACGACCAGCGCGGCCACGGCCGCAGCGACGTGGGAACGCGACCACTGAGCCCCGACGTGTTGGCCGACGATCTCGCCGCGATCCTCACCGCCACCGTCGACGAGGACAACAAAGCTGTGCTGGTGGGACACAGCATGGGCGGCATGTCCATCATGGCCTGGGCCGGAAACTATCCCGAACAGGTCGATCGCCTGGTCAGTGCCGTGCTGCTCGCCAGTACGGCGACCGACTCGCTCGTCCGCGAAACCACCGTCATCCCACTGCCGCAACGCTTCCCACGCCTCCCGACCCCCGTGGGCAAAGCCGTGCTCAGCTCGGCACTACCGCTGCGTCCGTCGCCGGTGACCCGCCAAGCCATCAAGTACATCTCCATGGCACCCGGAGCGACACCGGCCGAGGTGGCGTTCTGCGAGAAGATCGTGCTCGAATGCGCGCCGCGCACCCGCGGCATCTGGGGCGCCGCACTCAGCGACCTCGACATCCACGAGGCACTCGAGAACATGTCCGTCCCCACCAGTGTGCTCGTCGGATCGGCCGACCGACTGACCCCACCCGTGCACGCCCGCAAACTCGCCCGCGCACTCGACGACCACGACCACCTGAGCAGACTGATCGTGATCCCCGGAATCGGACACATGAGCTCCGTCGAGGCAATCGACGAATTCAACACCGAAGTGGTTCGGCTCCGGAATCTCTGATTCTTCGGGTCCCGCCTAGCTGAACACCACGGTCTTGCGGCCGTGCACCAGGACACGATCCTCCAGGTGCCACCGCAGGCCACGGGAGAGCACCAGCTTCTCGATGTCGCGGCCCTGACGCACCATGTCGGCCACCTCGTCGGCATGGTCGACGCGGATGACGTCCTGCTCGATGATCGGACCCGCGTCGAGCTCGGCCGTCACGTAGTGGCATGTTGCGCCGATCAGCTTCACGCCCCGCGCGAACGCCTGGTGGTACGGGCGCGCACCGACGAACGACGGCAGGAAGCTGTGGTGGATGTTGATGGCGCGGCCCGCCCAGTGCGCGCACAGCGACTCGGGGAGAACCTGCATGAACCGTGCCAGCACCACCGCGTGCGGGTCGTAGGAATCGACCAGCGACCGCACCTCCTCGAAGGCGGGCCCGCGCTCGGCCGGATCCTTCGCGAACTCGACGTGATGGAACGGGGTGCCGTGCGCGGCGGCGATCGGCTCGAGCGACTTGTGGTTGCCGATCACCGCGGAGATCTGTGCGGGCAGTTCGCCGCCCGCAGCGCGCCCGAGGAGGTCGTGCAAGCAATGCGCTTCCTTGCTGACGAGCAGGACCACGCGCTTGGGTTCACCCGAATCATGAAGTGTCCATTCGGTTTCCGGGCCGAGCTCGGCGGCCACCGCGGCGAAACGCGTGCGTAGCTCCTCGATGCTCATGTCCACCGACGACGCGCGTACTGCCTGCCGGGTGAAGAACCAACCGGTGTCGGGATCGGCGTGATAGGCGGCCTCGACGATCCATCCACCGACCTCGGCGAGGAAGGTCGAGATACGGGCGACGATGCCCGTCTTGTCGGGGCAACCGAGCGACAGAACGTAACGGCGATCCTCGGATACGGAAGAACTCATACCGCCGATTGTCTCAGGGCGTCCGCACTCCGGTTGCCACCAGTGTCCCGAGATCGATCGAATCGATTCCGCGCTCGGTGAGCAGCGCAGAGAACTCGGCACGGATCTGCGCTCGGGTCGCATCGTCGAACGGTGTCAACGCGCCCCGCATCGCGCTGCCCAGCACGAGATCCCACACGAACGACTCCGTCGCGGGAACGTGGTTGGACAGCTCCACGACCTCGACCTCGGTGGTGCCGGCCGCAGTGAGCCACGCGGACAGAAGATCCGCAGTCTCCATCCGCCGGATCGGGTGCTTGTCGTATCCGTCCTGCGCGAGTGGCCCGTCGTGCTCGTTCGGCGGCGAATGCGCACCGATCACCTCGAAGAACGTGCCCGCGAACGCCTCGAACGCACCCTTGCGCCACACCGTCACCCCGACGCGACCGCCCGGACGAACCATCGACACCAGACGCGCGAAATCCCCCTCGGGATGGGGCAGAAAGAAGATGCCGTACGAACAGGCCAACGCGTCGTATCCGGCATCGGGAACCGTCGACGGCGGCTCCCACTCGGTGGCGTCGGCGAGAACGAAGTCGATGTTGCGCAGCGCACGGTCGGTGGCCTTCACCCGGCCCACCTCCAACAGCTCGTCGGCGAGGTCGATGGCATGGACGAGACCGTCCGGGCCGACGGCCGCCGCCGCAGGAATCGCCGACGCCCCGGTGCCGGAACAGACGTCGAGGACCGCGTCGCCGGTGGCCAACCCGAGCGCGAAGGCGAGCGACTGCCCGGCCGGCCCCCAGACCTGCGGCGTCACCGCGTCGAATTCCCTGCTGGTGGCATTGAAGGTAGCGGCGAGCGAGGCTGCGGTCATGAACGGAAATCGTAGACCGACAGGGCTGCGAAAGGGCGTGCTGTGAAAAGCTGGACCGCATGACACTCACCCGCGCTGCGCTCGCCCAGATGGTCGACCACACGCTGCTCAAGCCGGAAGCGACAACGGCCGATGTGGCCGCTCTCATCGAGGAGGGCCGCGAGCTGGGAGTGCTCGCGGTGTGCGTCTCGCCGTCGATGCTGCCTATTCACGCCGAGGGAATGCTCACTGCCGTCGTCGCCGGATTCCCGTCGGGCAAGCATCATTCGTTGATCAAGGGATCCGAGGCCAGGCTCGCGGTGCAGCAAGGTGCCGACGAGGTCGACATGGTGATCGACGTCGGCGCAGCGATCGCGGGAGACTACAACGCGGTACTGGCCGACATCGTCACCGTCCGCGAGGGGATCGCCGGAACCGCGGTCCTGAAGGTCATCATCGAATCGGCAGCACTGTCCGACGACGCGATCGTCGAGGTCTGCCGCGCCGCCGAGAAGGCTGGTGCCGACTTCGTCAAGACGTCCACCGGCTTCCACCCGGCCGGCGGCGCGAGCGTCGAAGCAGTGCGCTTGATGGCAGAGACCGTCGGCGGACGACTGGGCGTCAAGGCCAGCGGCGGCATCCGCACCACGGAGGCCGCCCTGGCCATGATCGACGCGGGCGCAACACGATTGGGGCTTTCGGGAACGCGCGCGGTGCTCGACGGTCTGAACTAGAGCGACCGCTCACGTGGGTTACGCGACCAGCGAGCAGCCCTCGGGAGTCGGCTGATTCTGATCCTGCTGGGTCACCGGAATCGTGTACTGACCGCCCTCGAGGGTGAGCTCGATGCCGGAGTCGGTGACCGTCAGCGACGTCGGTGCCATGTCCAGCGGGTAGGCCTGCAGGCTGTCGGTCAGCACGCCGACGACGGAGTCGACCAGATCGGTGGGGATACCGAGACCCAGGATCGACGCGTCGACGGTCTGGAAATCGACCCTGCCGTCGACGACCTGCGGCTTGACGGTCAGATTCGCCAGGGCCCCGACGGCGAAGTCGAGGGTGCCCGCCGATGCGTCCGAGGTGACGCCCGAGACGATCGCGCCGATGCCCTGGCTCTGCAGGGTGCGGGTGATGCCGTCGGTCGACCACGAGATGTCGGCACTGGAACTGCCGATGGTGCCGCCGGAGTCGGCGGTCTGCGTCAGGTTCAGGTCACGTGCCTCGGCCTGCACGACCATGCCCTCGGCTGGGCCGAAGCGCGCGTCGTCGCTGTCGACGGTCACCGAGGAGACCTTCTTGTCCACCAGTGAGAGCAAGACCGGCTTGAGGCCCAGACCGACCTCGACCTGGCTGCCGAGCTCGGATTCGAGCTGACCGGCGAGACAGGATTTGATCTGCTGACGGACGAACAACTCGCCACCGATGACGGCGACGAGGAGGACGACAACGACGGAGACTGCGATCAGCGGTGCGGTGCTGCGCCTGGCTGTGGATGACATTCCTGGCAGTCTTCCCGATGATTCTGAGCAAGCTCTGTGAAACTCGCCGAACCAGCGTTCTCGGCCGAAACTTTGTGACCTGTAACACATTGTGACGTAGGCTTGCGTCATGAGTACGACAGGACCGAGCGTGCACGAACTGCACTCGCTGGCCACTCGTCAGGACGGCTATTTCACGGCCGAGCAAGCCGGCGAGCTCGGCTTCGATTCTGCGATGGTGCGCGTCAATCTGGCCACGAACACGTGGACTCGCGTCGAGCGCAACCTGTTCCGACTCGGCCAGTGGCCCCACAGTGAACTCGAAGTGTTCGCCATGTGGTGCGCCTGGTTCGGCGGCGAGGCCGTGATCTCGCACCAGAGCGCGGCCGAGCTACACGGATTCGGGCACCTGCACCCGCAGTTCGTGCACGTCTGCGCATTCGGCGACCTACGACTGACCGACACCAGGCTCGCAGTTCATCGCCTGCGACTCGAGCCCCGGGACGTCGAATCGGCAGGCACGTTCAACCTCACCACCCCGGTGCGTACGGTGCTCGACCTCGCCGCAGGCGGCATCTCCCAGATCACGCTCGACGAGGTGGTGTGCGACGCCGTCGCGATCGGTCGCGTCGACCCGCAGACGCTGTACTCCGAGGCCGGAAGCAGCACCGACCGAGTGGCCGAACGCGTCGAACTGGCACTGTCCGCCTGCACGTAGCCGCGGAATCGGGTGCATCCGACCGCGCTGAGCGCGGTCAGCTGCACCCGATTCACGTTGCCGGTGCGACCGTCGACCAGGGGACCGTGAGCACGTTGTCTCGCATCCGCCGGCGGGGGAGCGTGATCGGAAGCCCCTGTTCGACAAGCACTTTCATGGCTGCACGCCACCGAATTCGAGGCCCGAACGGTGCCAGCGGGGCCGAGACCGACCACGCTCTGTCGGCCCGTCGGAGCAGATCGTGCACGCGCTCACCCTCGGTGTTGCGATGTATCAACACCTTCGGAAGCCGCTCCGCGATGTCCGACGGCATCTCGACGTCGAACGGATCCCACGCCAGCGTCAATGAGCGCGGCCCCTCCGCGTCGAGCAACACCCAGGCGCAGCGTCGACCGAGCTCGTCGCAGGTGCCGTCCATCAACAGGCCACCGGGTGCCAGGCCCGACAGAATGCGTTGCCAGGCAGCAGGAACCGCATCCTCGGGGTACTGGCGCAGTACGTTGAACGCCCGTACCAGGTTGGGGCGCAAGCCCGCCAGCTCGAAACCGCCGCGAGCGAAGTCCACGCCGTCACTTCCCGGGACGACGCGAGCGGGGTCGATCTCGAGACCGGTGACGCGGAGATCGGGCCGGACGGTGCGCAACCGACCGGCCAGCTCGAGCGTCGTGTTCGGCATCGCCCCGTACCCGAGGTCGACGACGAGGGGATTCGGCGAGCCCAGCAGAACGCGTCGAACATCGGGGTCGTGCATCAACCACCGATCGCTACGCCGCAACCGATTGATGCCGGTGGTGCCGCGGGTGATGACGCCTTCGGGGGCAGGAGTGGAGCCTGCGGAACGACCCTTGCTCTGATTGTTCAGTTCAGGCGTTCTTTTCGAGCCAGTCGGCGGTGACTTCGCCTTCACCGCGCCACAGGTCGATGAGGTTGACCAGCATCAGCTGCTCGAGTTTGCCGCCGATGAACGGCAGGAAGACCTTGGCCTCGGAGGATGTGCGCAGAGTCGAACCGCCGTTGGTGGGGAACAGCGAGGTGGTGCCCTTGAGCGAGCCCGGTCCGGCCGGAATCGACGCGTCGTAGTGGCCCGCGGTGACTTCTTCGAAGGCGTCGAAGTGCACGTTGCGGGTGATGATCATGTCTTTCTTCATCACCGTCTGCGCGATGTCGGGCAGTTCGGTGCGTGGGATGACGTGGTGCATCACGATGTCGATTCCGGCGTCGGACACCTCGAAGCTCTTCAGCTCGTTCTCCGAGTACTTACGCATCTCCTCGATGCGCGCATCCCAGTGATCGCGACTGGAGAGCGCTGCATAGACCTGCTGCGTCGAGTGGGTGAACCGGGCGGAGTAGTTCATTCGGCGAGCCATAGTGCGCCAGGTTAGCTGCTTGCTTGGGCCGCAATCCAGTTACCGGTGAAGTCCTGTTCGTTGTCGATGAGCGAGAGCACCTGCTCGCTGATCATCGCTTCGATCTTGCCGCCGAAGATGGGGACCTTGACCTCGGTGGTGCCGGCCAGTGCGATGGTGGTCGTCTCGCCCGTGGCGTCGAGCGAGGTGGTGCCGGTGATGCGCGCGGGTGCGCCTTCGACCGTGGCTCCGAAGGTGCCGTCGGCATGGGTGCCGTCGAACGGTCCCCAGCTCTCGGTGCGTTCGATGATGAGGTCGCCCTTCTTGAAGGCGGTCACCGCGGACGGCAACTCCTCCTCGGGGACGGCCTGGGTCATGACGACGTCGATGGTTCCGTTGCCGACGGTGACGCTCTTCAGGCTGGCGCCCGGTCCGCCGATCTGCTCGATGCGGTCCTTCCAGTACTGCTCGGACGTCAATGCAGCGTGGACCTTGTCGGCGGAGGCGGGCACAGTCGAGCTGTGCTCAATGGGGCGAGGCATAGGCGCAGGTTACCGGGTGGCTCCGACGCAGGTGCGCGACCGGTAGCGTGAGAGTCCGTGCCTACTGCAATTTCGGAGCTCACCACCATCCGGGTGGGCGGCCCGGCCCGTGAATTCACCGTTGCGACGAACGCCGACGAGTTGGTCTCCCTGGTGCGCGACGCGGATCGCTCGGGAACCGATGTGCTGGTCATCGGCGGCGGATCCAACCTGGTGGTCGGCGACGACGGGTTCGACGGCCGGGTGGTTCGGGTGACCGGCTCGCGGCTGGACATCGACGGCGAGATCGTGACGGTCGACGCCGGTGTCGAGTGGGATGCCGTCGTGCAGGCGACGATCGATGCGGGACTGTCGGGCATGGAAGCGCTCTCGGGCATCCCCGGAACCACCGGTGCGACGCCGATCCAGAACGTCGGCGCGTACGGCGCGTCGACGTCGGAGCTGCTGCACAGTCTCACCGTCTACGACCGCGAGACCGATCGGACGGCGGTGTGGACGCCGGAGCAGTGCGGTTTCGGAACGCATCGATCGTCTGTGTTCAAGCGGTCCTCGCGGTACGTGATTCTGGACGTGACGTTCGCGCTGAAGAAGACGACCGAGTCGCTTCCGGTGCGCTACGCGGCGTTGTCGGAGCGTCTCGACGTGCAGATCGGCGACGTCGTACCGGTGTCGGATGTGCGTGCGGCTGTGCTGGCTCTGCGCGGAGAACGCGGGATGGTGCTCGACGGAGACGATCACGACACGTGGAGCGTCGGATCGTTCTTCCTCAACCCGGTACTGCCCGAGGTGCCCGAAGCCGCAGCGCACGCGCCCAACTTCCCCGACCCCGCGGGAACCAAGATTCCGGCGGCCTGGCTGATCCAGAACGCTGGCTTCCCGCGCGGCTACGGCACCGAATTCGGGCGCGGCACTGCGGCGCTGTCGTCCAAGCATGTGCTGGCGATCACCAACAGGGGTGGGGCAAACGCGTCGGACATCATGGCGCTGGCCGCGCACGTCCGCGACGGGGTGCAGGAGAAGTTCGGCGTCACGCTCACGCCCGAATGTGACCTCGTCAACTGCGCGCTGGGTTAGGGCCGGTCGAAACGGCGCATACGATGGAGCTTTGCAAGTGAAGGCTCCAGGGAGGTAAATCAGTGCAGGTCACAAGCGTGGGACATGCGGGATTCCATATTCGGACCGACGCCGGAAGCATCCTGTGCGACCCGTGGGTCAACCCGTCGTTCTACGCGTCGTGGTTCCCGTTCCCCGACAACTCGGGCCTGGACTGGGACGCCCTCGGTGATTGCGACTACCTCTACGTCTCGCACCTGCACAAGGACCACTTCGACCCGAAGAACTTGGCCGAGCACGTCAACAAGGACGCCACGGTGCTGCTGCCGGACTACCCGGTGCTCGATCTCAAGCACGAGCTCGAGAAGCTCGGCTTCCACAAGTTCTACGAGACGACGGACTCGGTCAAGCACACGATCTCCGGTCCCAAGGGCGATCTCGACATCATGATCATCGCGTTGCGCGCACCCGCCGACGGCCCTATCGGCGACTCGGGTCTGGTCGTCTCGGACGGCAAGACCGTCGCGTTCAACATGAACGACGCGAGGCCGGTGGACCTGGACGTGATGACCGAGAACTTCGGTCCCGTGGACGTGCACATGCTGCAGTACTCGGGCGCGATCTGGTACCCGATGGTCTACGACATGGTCTCGCGCGCGAAGAAGAACTTCGGCATCCAGAAGCGTCAACGGCAGATGGATCGGGCGCGCCAGTACATCGAGCAGGTCGGCTCGACGTGGGTCGTCCCGTCGGCCGGCCCGCCGTGTTTCCTCGACGACGAGCTGCGTTCGCTCAACGACGTCTACGGTGACCCGGCCAACGTGTTTCCGGATCAGATGGTGTTTCTCGAGCAGATGCGTCTGCACGGGCACGACAAGGGCCTGCTGATGATGCCGGGCACCGCCGCCACGTTCGACGGTTCCGAGTTGATCTCGCACGAGCACCCGATCCCGACGGCCGAGGCCGAGGCCATCTTCACCACCGGCAAGGCCGACTACATCGAGGCCTACGCCCAGCGTCAGGCATCGGTCATCGCCGCGGAGAAGGCGGCCTGGGCTCCGGCCGAGGGCGAGCCGCTGCTCGAGCCGATGCGAGGCCTGTTCGAGCCGATCATGGCGCAGACGGATCTGATCTGCGACGGCATCGGCTACCCCGTCGGAATCACGATGGGCGACGAAACCGTCGTGCTCGACTTTCCGAAACGGATTGTGCGCGAACCGATCTCGAACGAGAAGTTCCGCTACAGCTTCACCATCCCGCCGGAGCTCGTACGCACCGCCATACGTGACAAGGAGCCGGACTGGGTCAACTCGATCTTCCTGTCCACCCGCTTCCGTGCCCGACGCGTCGGCGGCTACAACGAATTCCTCTACACGTTCTTCAAGTGCCTCACCGACGAGCGCATCGCCTACGCCGACGGCTGGTTCTCCGAGGCACACGACGACACCGCCACGATCACGATTGGCGGCTACGAGATCCAGCGCCGCTGCCCACACCTGAAAGCGGACCTGACGAAGTTCGGCATCGTCGAGGGAAACAAGCTCACCTGCAATCTGCACGGGTGGGATTGGAGCCTCGATTCCGGCCGCTGCCTCACCTCCAAGGGCCACGAACTTCGCACGCGCAAGCTGTGAGACTGCCCCCAAAAATCGGGGTAGTTCGCAGACGCAGGTACGTTGGATAACGTGCATGAGCAGGTAGAACAGACAAAACGGACGCGCATGGTGTGGTTGATCGCCGTGCTCGTCGCCTTGGTGGCACTCGTGGCGGGCTGCACCGTCGGATCGGGCGAAGCCGGCTCGGGCACGGCAGCCCCGACCACCGAGGCAGCGCCCGTCGCGAAGGTGACCGAGAACCCGGTCGCAGGTGCCGTCGACGTCAGCCCCGTCGCGCCGATCTCGGTCTCCGTGGCCGACGGAACGCTCACCCAGGTCGCATTGACCAACCCCGACGGCAAGGTCGTCCAGGGCGCGCTCTCGCCCGACAAGACCTCGTACGCCGTCACCGAGCCACTCGGCTACGGCGTGCAGTACACGTGGTCCGGCTCGGCCGTGGGCAGCGACAACAAGACCGTCGACATCGCCGGGGCCTTCACCACCGTCGAACCCGACAGCCGCACGTCGGTGAGCACCAACATCGGCGACGGCCAGGAAGTGGGCATCGCTGCGCCGATCATCCTGCAGTTCGACTCCGCGATCGCGGACAAGGCCGCCGTCGAGAAGGCGTTGACGGTGACGACCAATCCGCCGACGCCCGGCGCGTGGGCATGGTTCCCCGACGACAACGGCTCACGCGTCCACTGGCGTCCCACCAACTACTGGGCACCCGGCACGACGGTCTCGGTGGACGCCAAGCTCTACGGCGTGAACTACGGCGACGGCGCATACGGTGCCGACGACGTCACCCTGAACTTCAGCATCGGACGCAGTCAGGTCGTCGTCGCCGACGCCACCAGCCACCGCATGCAGGTGGTCCGCGACGGCCAGACGATCATGGACATTCCCGTCAGCTACGGCGAGGGCAACGAGGACCGCAACGTCACCCGCAGCGGTATCCACGTCGTCACCGAGAAGCACGAGGACTTCCTGATGTCCAACCCGCCGTTCTACGAGAACGTCCGCGAACGCTGGGCGGTGCGCATCTCCAACAACGGCGAATTCATCCACGCCAATCCGCTGACCACCGGCGTGCAGGGCGCGTCGAACGTCACCAACGGATGTATCAACCTCTCCGACGCCGATGCTCAGCAGTACTTCCAGACGGCGATGTACGGCGATCCCGTCGAGGTCACCGGAACGCGCATCGACCTCTCGGCAGCAGACGGCGACCTGTACGACTGGGCCATCGACTGGCCGACCTGGGAGTCGATGAGTGCGGTGTAGCCGCAGTGGTGCGGTTATGTACCCCAGGGGGCACTTAACCGCACCACTGCCGAAGGCACTTACTTCCGGGAGAAGCGCCCCGGACCGGCCTGATCACGTGGCTTGATGATGATCTGGTCCAGGTTGACGTGCGACGGGCGCGAGGCCACGAAGCCGATGACCTCGGCGATATCGCTCGCCACGAGCGGCGTGATGCCCTGGTAGACAGCGTCGGCCTTGTCGGCGTCGCCGTCGAACCGGACGAGGGAGAACTCGGTTTCCACGGCACCCGGCGCGACCTCGGTCAACCGCACCGGCTTGCCCAACAACTCGCCGCGCAACGTCCGATGCAGCACCGCCTGAGCGTGTTTGGCCGAGGTGTAGCCCGATCCGTTGTCGTAGGCCTCGAATGCCGCCACGGACGTGATGGTGACGATCAGGCCGTCACCGGAGTCGATCAGCTTGGGCAGCAACGACTTCGTCACCCGCAATGTACCGAGCACGTTGGTCTCCCACATCCAGCGCCAGTCGTCGAGGTCGGCGTCGATCACCGGGGCCAAGCCCTTCGCGCCACCGGCATTGTTGATCAGCACATCGACGCGGGGAATGACCGCAGTGAAGGCAGCGACCGAATCCTCGTCCGTCACATCGAGTTCCAGAGCAGTGCCACCGATCTCCGACGCCAACTCCTCGAGCCGGTCGAGTCGGCGGGCACCGATCACGACGTGGAAGCCGTCGGCGGCGAGTTGGCGGGCGGTGGCCGCGCCGATGCCGGAGCTCGCTCCGGTGACGACGGCGATTCGGGCATCGGGGGAAATCTGTTCGGACGAGGTCATGGCGAAATTCTATGCCCGACGTGCCCCGTGCTTTCCGATGCCCGATTGGACTTCGGACGCGAGGGTGCTAATTTTGGGTGTATGTCCGCCAGTGAGACCACCGCGATGCGGGTCACGTATGTGACCGCGTCCCTCGGTTCTCGCTTGCCGCTTCCTCGGGAACTGTGTTGTCCCGGCCAAGGAAACTGTCTCTAGCCTTTCGGCGCTACGGACAGTCGATTCGCGTGTCGTGGTCTCTCGTGACCACCGTGCCCGCCCCTTGACCTGCATCACTTCGCTCTTCCGTCGTTGTCCATCCACGACGGAGGTCTGCCACTGCTGAGGACCACAACCGATGTCCGTATCGACACTGCACCACCACGCCGGCCCCACCTCTCCGCGGTCTCTCCCGAGGCCCCGATCTCGCGTCCAACTCGTCGCACCCGATCTGCGGATCGCCGACAGTCCCGCCGCGTCGGTGCTTCGGGTGGCCTGCGTCGAGGGTCCCATCTCGCGCGAGCGTGCCGCTCGCGCAACCGGATCGAGCATCGCCACGGTCAACCGTCAGGTGTCGGCGCTGCTCGCCGCCGGACTGCTCCGTGAGCGCGCAGACCTGACGGCATCGGGGGCGATCGGACGACCGCGGGTGCCGTTCGAGGTCAACCACGAGCCGTTCTCGACCATCGGCATCCACATCGGAGCCGTCGTCACCGGCATCACCGTCAGCGATCTGCGGGGACGCATCCTCGGTGCCGTCGAAATACCCACGCCCGCTGGATCTTCGGAGACAGCGCTGGCCTCGGTCACCCGCAGTGCCGGTGCCTTTGCCGGACGCTGGCACCGCCGCACGCCGCTGTGGGTAGGGGTGGCGATCGGTGGACGCGTCGACACCGCGAGCGGCACCGTCGACCATCCGCGGCTGGGATGGGAGAACGGCCGTGTCGCCGGGATCATCGGCGGTGGACTGGGACTGCCGATCTCGGTCTCCGGACACGTCGAGGCCATGGCGGCCGCGGAGTTGCTTCTTGCGCCGCGTCTGTCGGACAGTGTCGCGGCGCAGAGCAACAGCGGAACATCGCTGTACTTCTACGCACGCGAGACCGCAGGCATGGCGCTGACCATCGACGGCCGCGTGCACACCCCCACGAGCGGCCCTGGCTCCATCGCACACTTACCCACCGGATCGTCTGCGCTGTGCGGCTGCGGCAATCGGGGATGCCTCGAGGCCTCCGTCAGCGATCGAGCCGTGGTTGCCGCTGCCGTGGATCGCAAAATAGTTGCACCGCAGCCTCACCCGAGTATCGGCGCGGTGTATCAGGCGGCGCAGGCAGGCTCCGAGGCCGCGCGGGAGCTGCTCGTCGAGCGGGCGCAGATCCTGGGTCGAACGGTGGCGCTGCTGCGCGACATGTTCAATCCGGACCGCGTCGTACTCGGAGGCCAGGCGTTCACCGCGTACCCGGCCGGAATTCCGCACGTGGGGGAGGCCTTCGCGACGCATTCGACGTTGGAGCGCAGGGATATTCGGGTGACCGGGTTCGGTGACAAGGTGCAGGAACACGCCGCAACCGTGGTCTCTCTGAGCGCCCTGTACTCCGATCCGCTCGCCTCGATGCGCAGGGCCGCGGCGTAGGTTCAGCTCCATGAGCAAGCCCGATACGAGCACCCCTGCAGCAGGACCGATTCGTCAGGCCACCGGCGTCGACGGAGCCAACATCGTCTACCGCGTCAGCGGTGACCCAGCGTCGCGGCCACTGATCCTGCTGCACGGGTGGGCGCAGAGCTCGGCCTGCTGGGGCGAGGGACTGCTGGCCGACCTGGCGGAGCGTTACCGCGTTCTCGCCGTCGATCTGCGCGGACACGGCTATTCCGACGCCCCGTCGGACGGTTACGACGACCCGAAGAACTGGGCAGGAGACGTGGCCGCGGTGCTGGCCGCCGAGAACATCACCGCCGACGCGGTGCTGCTGGGTTGGTCGTACGGCGGACTGGTGATCTGTGACTACCTCGCCGAACACGGCACGGACGCGGTGGCGGGCATCGTGCTCGTCGGTGCGATCACCAGCATCGGCAGGGGAGAAGCAGGCGGCCGCGTCGGGACTGCCATGCGCGCGGCGATCCCCGGCGCGATGGCCGAGGAGCCCCGCGTCGCCATCAAGGCGTTGGGAAGTTTCGGTCATGCGCTCACCGGGCCGACCGAAGGTAAGGGAACGGAAGCGCAGGCGCTGTTCGGGTTGACGCTGTCCACGAGGCCGCGGGTTCGCGCCGCCCTGTTCGATCGAGCGGTCGGCCACGACGACCTGCTGCGCAGCCTCGACATCCCGGCGTTCGTGCTGCACGGAACGCAGGACACCGTCGTCGACGTCTCTGCCGGACGGCACGCTGCGGAGCTCATTCCCACGGCGGTCGCGTCGTACTGGGATGGCGTCGACCACGGCCCGTTCGTCGCCGATCCGCAGCGCTTTTTCACCGAGGTGACCGAGTTCGTGGACGGTCCGAGTCTGCCCGGTCGTCAGAAGGGGTAGTTATCGAGACGTAATGTGGAGGCGTGCACACTGAGGGAGTGACTGGACGCCAGCTGAACAGGGTCGCTGTGTTGTCCTTGCATACCTCCCCGCTGGCGCAGCCGGGAACGGGCGATGCGGGCGGTATGAACGTCTACGTGCTGCAGAGCGCGAAAGAGCTGGCCAAACGGGGCGTGGAGGTCGAGATCTTCACCCGCGCGACGGCGTCGACCGACGCTCCCGTCGTCGAGGCAGCTCCTGGAGTGCTGGTGCGCAACATCGTCGCGGGCCCGTTCGAGGGGTTGGACAAGCACGATCTGCCCACTCAGCTGTGCGCATTCGCCGCCGGGGTGCTGCGCGAGGAAGCTCGCCACGAACCCGGTTACTACGACCTGGTGCACTCGCACTACTGGCTCTCGGGTCAGGTCGGCTGGCTGGCGCGCGATCGCTGGGGAGTGCCGCTGGTGCACACCGCGCACACTCTTGCCGCCGTCAAGAACGCGTCTCTGGCGCAGGGCGACTCGCCCGAGCCCGCGGCGCGTCAGATCGGTGAGCAGCAGGTGGTGGCCGAGGCGGATCGGCTGATCGCCAACACCACCGAGGAAGCGAAGTCTCTCGTCGAGATCTACGGCGCGTCGCAGGGTTCGATCGACGTGGTTGCGCCGGGAGCCGATCTGGCGCAATACAATCCGGGCGACAAGCTGGCGGCGCGTGCCGAACTCGGACTGAATCCCGACGAGTCGATCGTCGCGTTCGTCGGACGCATCCAACCGCTCAAGGCCCCCGACGTGCTGATCGCCGCGGCTGCCGAAGTGCTGCAGCGCAATCCGACGACACCACTGCGGGTCCTCATCGTCGGCGGACCGTCCGGCAGCGGACTGGATCGACCCGACAGCCTGATCGATCTGGCCGAGAACCTCGGGATAACTGCCCGAGTGACGTTCATGCCGCCGCAGCCGTCGCCGCGCCTGGCCCAGGTCTACCGCGCCGCGGACATCGTCGCCGTGCCGAGCTACAACGAATCGTTCGGCCTGGTCGCGATCGAAGCCCAGGCCTGCGGAACTCCGGTCCTGGCCGCGGACGTCGGCGGGCTCGGCGTAGCGGTGCGATCGGGCGAGACCGGACGCCTGGTGCAGGGGCACCGCACCGAGGACTGGGCGGATGCGCTCTCGTCCATGCTGGCGGACCCAGTTGCCTTGGCCGACATGGCGACCGCAGCACCGCGGCACGCCCGCAACTTCTCGTGGGAGCATACCGCCGACGGACTCATCGAGAGCTACCGGCAGGCCAAGTTCCACTTCGATCGAGGCGAGGGACCGAGCGAGTTCTCTCCGCGACGCGTCCGAGGATTGTCGAAACTACGCAGATCAGGAGCTGTGACTGCATGAGCGAGACTGCCGAACTGATCGACCGGGCACTGAAGGAACGCGAGCTGGACTACACCCGGCGGGGCGAGGTGTTCACCGTCGAGCTGCCGGGGGAACGCAAACTCAAGACGACGACGATGCTGACCGTCGGGCATCACGGGGTGCGCATCGAGGCGTTCGTATGCCGCAAACCCGACGAGAACTTCGAGGGCGTCTACAAGTACCTGCTGCGGCGCAACCGTCGCCTGTACGGGGTTCACTACACGATCGACAAGGTCGGCGATATCTACCTCGTGGGCCGAATGTCGTTGCACGCCGTCAACGGTGACGAACTCGATCGCATTCTCGGCCAGACCTTGGAGGCGGCCGACGGCGATTTCAACGTGCTGCTCGAACTGGGCTTCGCGGAGTCCATCAAACGGGAATGGGCGTGGCGGGTCTCGCGCGGCGAATCGTTGGCGAATCTGAAAGCGTTCGAGCACCTGGTGGAAGCAGGTAAGGCCGAGCAAGCGTAACTCGCTCGAAATGGGTCGGTGTCGCTGCCCGTAACGTCCGGTTCCTAGCCTGACACTCATGACCAGGCCCGAGGACGCCCGCCCACCGGTGCTGCAGATGTTCGGTTACGGTCTGCAACACATCCTCTCGATGTTCGGTGGCGTCATCGCCGTACCGATCATCGTCGGCGGAGCGGCCGGACTCTCGGGGGCCGATCAGGCCCTGCTGATCTCCTGCGCGCTGTTCATCAGTGGCGTGGCCACGGTGTTGCAAACGATCGGCATCCCGTTCTTCGGCTCGCAACTGCCGCTGGTGCAGGGTATTTCGTTCGCATCGGTCTCGACGGTTCTCACGATCATCGCCAGCGCGGACGACGGGCGCACCGGACTGCGCACGGTGCTCGGAGCTGTTCTGGTGGCCGCGCTGATCGGATTGGCGATCGCCCCGTTCTTCTCCAAGATCGTCCGCTTCTTCCCGCCGCTGGTGACCGGCAGCATCATCACCGTCATCGGACTGTCGCTGATGCCCGTGGCCGCGCGCTGGATCACCGGCCAGGAAATGGTGGGCGGTGCGCCGAACCCGAACTATCTGGACCCCGGCAACATCGGGTTGGCGATGTTCACCCTCCTCGCCGTGCTGGTGATGACCAAGATTCCCGGACTGTCGCGGTTGTCGATCCTGCTCGGACTCGTCGTCGGCACCGTCGCGGCGCTCATCGTCGGCAAGACCGACTTCGACGGCGTCGCCGACGCGTCCGTGGTGGCCGTCCCGACACCCTTCGCCTTCGGCTCACCGATATTCGCGATCGGCGCGATCGTGTCGATGACCATCGTGATCCTGGTGATCATGGTCGAGACCACCGCCGACATCCTCGCCGTCGGCGAAGTGGTCGGAACCGACGTCGACTCCAAGCGTGTCGGCGACGGCCTGCGCGCCGACATGGTGTCCTCCGCCGTCGCCCCGATCTTCAACACGTTCCCGGCCACGGCCTTCGCGCAGAACGTCGGCCTGGTCGCGATGACCGGTATCAAGAGCCGCTTCGTCGTCGCGATGGGCGGTGGCGTGCTTGCGCTGCTGGGCCTTTCGCCGATTCTCGCGGCCGTCGTCGGGGTCGTCCCGCTTCCGGTCCTCGGCGGCGCCGGCATCGCGCTGTTCGGAACCGTCGCCGCCAGCGGGATCCGCACCCTCGGCAAGGTGAACTACGACAACAACTCCAACGTCGTCATCGTGGCGGTGACCTTGGCGTTCGGTCTCATACCCGTTGTCGCGAGCGACTTCTGGGACGAGTTCCCGGACTGGTTCGTCACGATCTTCCACTCCGGAATCAGTGCCGCCAGCATCGTCGCGGTGGTACTCAACGTATTCTTCAACGTGTTCAAGCCCGGTACTCCGCCGAACCCCTCGGTGGTGGCAGCGGGGCCGGCAGTGATGGTGCGTGAGGACGAAGCACGAATACTCCGTGAAGGCGGCAGCTTGCCCGACGATCGCTCGACCGCAAAGGCCGAACCGGACGAGGCCGGGCCCGACAGGGACGCCTGACCGAAATCCTGCGCACCCTCGCCCGCGCGAGTAGCGTCCCGACCCAGACGAAGTACACCTAAATTGGAGGACATCTTGTCATTCGTTACCCGCACGAGTACGCGGAAGGCAGCACTCGGCGGCGTCGCGTCGCTCGGTGCCATCGCCCTGATCGCAGGCTGTGGATCTGCCCCCGAAGACGAAGGATCGGGCGGAGGCGGATCGAGTGACTTCCTGCCCTGCATGGTCTCCGACAGTGGCGGATTCGACGACAAGTCGTTCAACCAGCTCGGGTTCGAGGGACTGACCGAGGCCTCCGAAGAGCTCGGCGTCGAGCCGCGCACCGTCGAGTCCGCATCGCCCACCGACTACGGCCCCAACATCAACAACCTCGTCGATCAGGGCTGCAACCTCATCGTCACCGTCGGATTCGATCTGGCCGACGCCACCAAGGTGGCAGCCGAGGCCAACTCCGACATCGACTTCGCGATCATCGACGACTCCACGATCGATCTGCCGAACGTCAAGCCGCTGACCTACGACGCGTCGCAGTCCGCATTCCTCGCCGGCTACGCGGCCGCGAGCTACAGCACCACCGGAGTTGTCGGTACGTTCGGTGGCTCCCAGTTGCCGACCGTCACCATCTTCATGGACGGGTTCGCCGACGGCGTGAACTACTTCAACGAGCAGAAGGGCGAGGCGGTCCGTGTCATCGGCTGGGACGTGGCCTCGCAGAACGGCTCGTTCACCGGCGGATTCACCGCCAACGAGGTCGCGAAGAACACCGCCCAGGGTCTGATCGACCAGAACGCGGACGTCATCTTCCCGGTCGGCGGTCCCATCTATCAGAGTGCGGCACAGGCCATTCGCGACTCCTCGCGTCCCGTCGCCCTCATCGGTGCCGACGCCGACGTCTTCGAATCCGACCCCTCGGTCGGTGACCTGCTGCTCACCTCTGTGACCAAGGGACTCAAGACCAGTGTGGACGAGGTCGTCGCCAACTCCGGTGCCGATGCGTTCGACAACACCCCGTACGTGGGCACGCTCGAGAACGACGGAGTCGGTATCGCACCGTTCCACGACTTCGAGTCGAAGGTCGACCCCGCGCTGCAGGGCGAGCTGGACACGATCAAGGCCGGCATCATCGACGGGTCCATCACCGTCGAGTCGCCGTCGGCACCCAAGTAGCACCAAGCGGTCGTAAAGGGATATGAAGCTCGAACTTCGCGGTATCACCAAACGATTCGGCTCGTTGATCGCCAACGACCACATCGATCTGAGCGTCGAATCCGGCGAGATCCACTGTCTCCTCGGCGAGAACGGTGCAGGCAAGTCCACGTTGATGAACGTGCTCAGTGGCCTGTATCGCGCCGAGGAAGGCCAGATCCTGCTCGACGACGTCGAGCAGAACTTCGCCGGACCGGGCGAGGCGATGACCGCCGGAATCGGCATGGTGCATCAGCACTTCATGTTGATTCCGGTGTTCACCGTCGCCGAGAACATCGTGCTCGGTAACGAAACCACCTCTCTCGGTGGACGACTCGACCTCGTGGCAGCGCGGAAGCTGGTGCGGGAGATATCCGCGAGGTTCGGCTTCGACCTCGATCCCGATGCTCTCGTCGACGACCTCCCCGTCGGCGTGCAGCAGCGGGTCGAGATCGTCAAAGCACTCTCTCGTGAGGCCAAGGTGCTCGTGTTCGACGAGCCGACGGCCGTCCTGACGCCGCAGGAAACCGACGATCTGATGCGGATCATGCGGGAACTCGCGGCTTCGGGAACCACGATCGTCTTCATCACCCACAAGCTGCGCGAAGTACGCGAAGTCGCCGACAAGATCACCGTCATCCGGCTCGGCAAGGTCGTCGGCGAAGCGAAGCCGACCGCCAGCAACACCGAGCTCGCCGCACTGATGGTGGGACGCGATGTGCAGCTGACCGTCTCGAAGGACCCGGCCACGCCGGGGGACGCGGCACTGGTGATCGAGAACCTGTCGGTGTTCGATGCCCAGGGCAACAAGACCGTCGACGACGTCAGCCTCGAAGTCGCGGCGGGGGAGATCCTCGCCATCGCAGGCGTACAGGGCAACGGTCAGACCGAATTCGTCGAAGCCCTACTCGGGTTGCAGGACAACGTATCCGGCAAGATCAGTCTCGACGGCAACTCGCTCGTCGGGTCGACGGTGCAGGACGTGCTCGACGCAGGCGTCGGCTTCGTCCCCGAGGACCGAACCGTCGACGGACTGGTGGGCGAATTCTCCATCGCCGAGAACCTGATGCTCGATCGCTCCAACAGCTTGCCGTTCGTGCGACGCGGCGCGGTGCAACGCGACTATCTGAACACGTTCGCGTCGGAGAAGCTCGGCGAATTCGACGTCCGCGCACCGGGAATCGGCACCGCCGTCGGCCGCCTCTCCGGTGGCAACCAGCAGAAGGTGGTGCTCGCGCGGGAACTGAGCCGCGATCTGCGACTGTTCGTCGCAGCGCAGCCGACTCGCGGAATCGACGTCGGATCCATCGAATTCGTGCACAAGCGCATCGTCGCCACCCGGGACTCGGGGATCCCGGTCATCGTGGTGTCGAGCGAACTGGATGAGGTTGCCGCACTGGCCGACCGCATCGCCGTCATGTATCGAGGAGCAATCGTGGGAATCGTCCCCGGGGATACGTCCCGCGAAACACTCGGCTTGATGATGGGCGGTGAGCGTGGTGAATAGCGCCGAGCAGCCCTCGAAGTCGCATGTCGTTCTGCGGCAGATCTTCACCGGCAGCGCGATCATCTCGGTTCTCGCGGTTCTGCTCGCGCTGATCGTCGGTGCGGTGCTCATCGCCGCCACCAACTCCGGCGTGCAGGAATCGGCCGGGTACTTCTTCTCCCGTCCCTCGGACATGCTGAAAGCGATCTGGGATTCCGTCTCCGGTGCGTACTCGTCGCTGTTCCAGGGCTCGGTGTACAACTTCCGGCGTCCCGGATTCGAGAACGGCATCCGGCCGCTGATGGAGACGCTGACGTTTGCGACCCCGCTGATCGTCGCGGGACTCGGTGTGGCACTGGCCTTCCGCGTCGGCATGTTCAACATCGGTGGCCGAGGCCAGATGCTCATCGCATCGGCATGCGCAGGCTGGGTGGGCTTCGGAGTGAACCTGCCCGCCGGCATCCACCTGCTGGTGGCCGTCGTCGCCGGAGTCCTGGGCGGTGCAGTGTGGGGCGGTATTGCCGGATTCCTCAAGGCGCGCACCGGCGCTCACGAAGTGATCGTCACCATCATGCTCAACTACATCGCGTTCTATCTCGTTGCCTACTTGTTGCGCACCCCCGGTGCTCTGCAGGCGCCCGGATCGAACAATCCCAAGACCGCGCCCATCGCGTCGACTGCGGTGTTCCCCAAGCTGTTCGGCGACCGCTACAGCCTGCATCTCGGATTCGTGCTGGTGATCATTGTGACGATCGCGGTGTGGTGGCTGCTCGAGCGATCGAGTCTCGGGTTCCGCTTCCGCGCCGTCGGCGAGAATCCCCACGCCTCGCGCGTCGCCGGTATGAACGTCAACCGGATCTACCTGTACGCGATGATCCTGTCGGGCGCGCTGGTCGGCTTGGCCGGAGTGGCGCAGGTGCTCGGCACCGTCACCACCGGCTTCAGTGCGGACATCGACGCCGGAATCGGATTCGACGCCATCACCGTCGCACTGCTCGGCCGATCGAAACCCTGGGGAGTGTTCTTCGCGGGAATCCTGTTCGGCGCGTTCAAGGCCGGCGGGTTCGCCATGCAGGCAGCCGAGGGCGTACCCATCGACATCGTGCTCGTCGTGCAGTCGGTGATCGTACTGTTCATCGCTGCGCCGCCACTGGTTCGAGCGGTGTTCCGATTGCCCAAACCAGGTGAAGAGAAACTCGCGAAAGCCGAGACCGCGAAGGTGGGTGCACTGTGACCACCTCTACCGAGTCCGTCGGTGCCCCCGCCGAGGCGGTACTGGGTCGTAGCTGGAAGGTGCCGACGATCCTCGGGGTCGTGACCCTGCTCGCCCTGGTGCTGTTCGTCGTCAAGAAGGGCTCGGGGACAAGCACATTCGCCTTGGCGTCGGAGGACGACTTCTTCGCCCTGCCGGCCGTAAGCGTGCCGTCGTTCGGTACCGGTCTGGTCGTGGTCGTGTTGTTGGCCGTCATCACCGCGTACGCGGCGTTCCTCGCCTCGGAGTACCGCTCGACGCCATTGTGGCTGCTCGCAGTGTTCGCTGTGCTGTTCGTCTTCGGATTCCTGGCCTGGGCAGCGGATGGTGAGACCATCCCCGTTCCCGGATTGCTCATCGGCGCAGTCGCTCTGAGCACCCCACTGATCTTCGGCGCGATGGGCGGCGTGATCTCCGAGCGCGTCGGCGTCATCAACATCGCCATCGAAGGACAGTTGCTGGCAGGTGCTTTCGTCAGCGCCGTCGTCGCGTCGATCACCGGGTCCACGTACGTCGCGCTACTCGCCGCACTGATTGCCGGCGCGTTGACCGCGTCCCTGTTGGCCGTGTTCTCGATCCGCTACTTCGTCAACCAGGTCATCGTGGGTGTGGTGCTCAACGTGCTGGTCGTCGGACTGACCAGCTTCCTGTACTCGGTGGTGCTCACCAAGAACACCGAGACACTCAACTCACCACCGCGCTTCGCGCGCATCGACATTCCGGTGCTCTCGCAGATTCCGATTCTCGGCCCGGTGCTGTTCCGGCAGACACTCATCGTGTACCTGATGTACATCGCCGTCGCACTCGTGTTCTTCGGGCTGTTCCACACCAAGTGGGGTCTGCGACTGCGTGCCGTGGGTGAACATCCGCAAGCTGCCGACACCGTCGGAATCAACGTGGCCCGCACCCGCTTCTGGAACGTCTGCCTCGCCGGTGCCATCGCCGGACTCGGTGGCGCGTACTTCACCCTGGGTTCGGTCGGAGCGTTCGGCAAGGAGATGACGGCCGGTGCCGGCTACATCGCACTCGCCGCCGTGATCTTCGGTCGGTGGGATCCGGTACGCGCGACGTTGGCCGCACTGCTGTTCGGATTCGCGTCGAACCTGCAGAACGTACTGGGCATCATCGGCTCGCCGGTACCCAGCGAATTCATGCTGATGCTGCCGTACGTGGTGACCATTTTCGCCGTCGCGGGCCTGGTGGGCCACGTGCGGGGACCGGCCGCGGCGGGCAAACCGTATGCGTCGCGAAGTTAGCGCCCCCGCTACCTGACTCGGCGGTAGGGTCGCTGTCCGTTGTGACCGCTTTCACTGTAGGGTTCGGTCATTGTTGCCGCAGTTTTTCGAAGGAGAGCCATGAGCTTCCGCAGTCCCTTTCCCGATGTCGAGATTCCCGAACTCAGCGTCTACGACTTCCTGTTCGGATCGATCGCCGAGTCCGACCTCGACAAGCCTGCACTGATCGACGGAACGTCGGGTGCGGTCACCACCTACAAGTCGCTGATCGGTCAGATCGACGCCATCGCAGGCGCACTGGCCGCACGTGGACTCGAGGTCGGCGACGTCGTCGGACTCCACTCGCCGAACGTGCCCGCGTTCGCGTCGGTGCTGCACGGCATCCTGCGCGCAGGCGGTACCGCAACGACCATCAACGCGCTCTACACGGCCGAGGACATCGCCAAGCAGCTCACCGGCTCGGGCGCGAAGTTCCTCTTCACCGTCTCCCCGCTGTACCCGCAGGCCAAGGCCGCCGCGGAAAAGGTCGGCCTCGACGCAGACCACGTCATCGTGCTCGACGGCGCAGAGGGCCACCCGAACCTGCGCGACCTGCTCACCCAGGGCGCACCTGCCCCCGAGGTCTCGTTCGACCCGGCCACACACGTCGCAGTGCTGCCGTACTCCTCCGGCACGACGGGTGTGCCGAAGGGCGTCATCCTCACCCACCGCAACCTCGTCGCGAACGTGGCGCAGATGGAACCGCGCGTCGGAATCGACAGTGACGACGCAATCCTGGCGCTGCTGCCGTTCTTCCACATCTACGGCCTGACGGTGCTGCTCAACATCGCGCTCAAGCTGCGCGCGCACCTGGTGACGATGCCGAAGTTCGACCTCGTCGAATTCCTGCGGATCATTCAGGATCAGAAGCTCACGTACCTGTTCATCGCACCGCCGGTGGCCGTCGCGCTCGCCAAGCACCCGATGATCGATCAGTACGACCTCTCCAGCGTGCACACCATCTTCTCGGGTGCCGCTCCGCTGGACGAGGAACTGGGCAAGGCCGTCGCGAAGCGCCTGAACACGCGGGTGCGTCAGGGCTACGGCATGAGCGAGCTCAGCCCCGTCAGCCACGCCATTCCGTTCGATCGCGACGACATGCCGCTCAGCTCGGTGGGCCAGCCGCTGGCGAACACCGAGAACAAGCTCGTCGACCCGGGCACGCTCGAGGAGATCGAGCTGCCCACAGAGGGATTGAGCAAGCCCGGCGAGCTGTGGGTCAAGGGACCGAACGTGATGGTCGGGTACCTCAACAACCCCACCGCCACCGCAGAAACCCTCGACTCCGACGGTTACCTGCACACCGGCGACATCGCCGTCGTCGATCCCGAGGGTGTCGTCTACATCGTCGACCGCCTCAAGGAACTGATCAAGTACAAGGGCTACCAGGTGCCCCCGGCCGAGCTCGAGGCGTTGCTGCTCACGCACGAGGAGATCGCCGACGCCGCCGTCATCGGTGTGCTCGACGACGAGGGCGAGGAAATCCCCAAGGCATTCGTCGTCCGCCAGCAGGGTGCCACCATCGACGAGGAGGGCATCATCGCCTTCGTCGCCGAGCGCGTGTCGCCGCACAAGAAGGTACGACGCGTCGAGTTCATCGACATCGTCCCCAAGTCTGCAGCGGGCAAGATTCTGCGCAAGGACCTGCGCGCCGCCGAGGCCGAAAAGTAGGACTCCGTTCCACGACAACACCCCGTCCCACACTCAGTGGGGCGGGGTGTTGTTCGGTTGTGGGCCAACGTATTCAGTAGAACCTCACACCCTTTTTCCCGACCGCGCGGCGCTGATCCGAGGCGAGTACGGGCGCGCGGTCGGCAGTAGGGGTGTGAGGTTGTGTGGAACCGGTGCCGCGTTCGCTGCGTCCAAGGGGTGGGTGGGTTCGACGAAGGGGAGTGGTGTGAGCGTGACGCGGTGGTGGGCGGCGGGAGTGGTCGGCGTGATGGCATTGGTCGCCGGATGTGGCGGGGCGACGGAGGGTGCGCCGGTTGAAGAGCCGGCAACGAGTTCGGTGGCTGCGACGCCGGTGGCAGACGAGCCATGGGATCCATGCACCATCCCGAACGACGCCATCGAGGCAGCGGGATTGGATGTGGACAGCAAGAGCACGAACCTGTTCGGAGACGCGCCGTTGTCCACCGATTGGAAGACGTGTATCTGGACAGACCCCGATCCGGGGTCGTGGTATTTCCTGGGAGTGTTCTCGGGATTTCACTCATTGGGTGATCTGCAACGGAACGACCGCTTCAACCAGTTCTCGGAGGTCGGCGAACTCGGCGGCTATGAGTTCTTGCGCGCCGATCGTCCCGCTGGAAGAAGTTGTGGCGTGGCCTTCGAAGTCGAGAAGGGATTGGTGTACTTCGTCCTCGACACTCGCGCGGCGAGCGAGCCAGCCAGAGATCCGTGTGTCGAAATCGAGAACATTGCGCGCACCACGCGCGCTTATCTGCCACCTATTTCGAGCTGAACTGAAGGCTATGACTGTGGGACAAAACCCTGGGGATCTGTTCGACTCGATGCAGTACTGGCGACACTTGTCGGATCAGGCCGAAGCAGGAGTTCTGGAGATACCGGAAGATGTTGCGGCGCAGTGTGACGCTGCATGCGTCACGTACATTGCCCACCTGGAGGGCATGGTGCAGAAGACGGAGTTTCTCGTCGATCTCAAAGCATTCGGCACGCTTCCTTCGGCTCAACAGCTGGGTCGAAAGTTCAAGCGACTTGCCGATGGGGAAGAGCGGTCGGCGGCTGTCGCGATCAGGCAACACATCGAGGTCATCGAACTGATGCGGTCGGTGTTTCGTCGCTATTTCGTCGAGACCGAGGGAGTCGATCAGAGCGTGGCAGCTCGAATCGGCGGGATCGGAGCGGGCTTGGGGGAGTGAGCCGGCGACCTCACACCCTTTTTGCACACCTCACACACCAGCCAGGACTTGAACTCCAGCGCGCAGTTGCGAAAAGGGGTGAGGTGTCGACAGTCCCGGCGGCGAAGCGTCGAACAATGTCCGAAATGTCCGCAATATCAACCCTCGCAACACAATCGAGACAACGCTCACGAATGGGATGACCTAGTCTGCGATCGTGAACCCTTCCGCTGCCCGTTTGGTGCCGATGCGACCTCGTGATCCGAACGAGCCGCATCGCTCCGCGAGCCCACTCGAATTGTTCTTCGACCTGGTCTTCGTGGTGGCCGTCAGCATTGCGTCGGTTCAACTCCATCACGACCTCACCGAGAACCACATCGCCGACGGTTTGCTCGGCTATGCACTCGTGTTCTTCGCGATCTGGTGGGCGTGGATGAACTTCACGTGGTTCGCGACGTCCTTCGACACCGACGACTGGCTGTATCGCGTGCTCACCGTCGTGCAGATGGCCGGGGTGTTGGTTCTCGCCGCAGGAATCGAATCGGCGTTCGTGGACCAGGATTTCACCATCGTGGTGATCGGGTACGTGGTGATGCGCGTGGCGATGGTGACTCAGTGGCTGCGGGCATCGCGAAGCCCCGAACATCGACAGACCGCGCTGAGCTACGCGATAGGCATTGCGGGAGTGCAGGTTCTGTGGATTCTCTGGGTACTGCTACTCGACGGCACCGCTGCGATCATCCTGTTCGTCGTACTCGCGGGCGTCGAGATGTCGGTGCCGATCATCGCCGAGCGAAAGGGCACAACACCCTGGCATCCGCACCACATCACCGAACGCTACGGATTGTTCACTCTGATTCTGCTCGGCGAATCACTGCTCGCGTCGGCCAACGCGATCATCGAGGCGATTCACGACGAGAGCGCACTGGCACCGTTGATCTCGATCTCCGTCCTCACTCTCGTCGTCACCGCGAGCCTGTGGTGGATCTACTTCTGGCCCCCTCATCACCGAGCGATCGGCAGATTCGGCAACTCGGTGATCTACGGCTACGCCCACTACTTCATCTTCGCGGCAGCAGGTGCGTTCTCGGCCGGCATCGAGGTCGAGATCGACGTGCTCACCGACCACAGCAAGCTCGGCGACGTCGCCGCGTCGTTCACCGTCACGATCCCGATCGCGGTGTTCGTGTTCGGGGTCTGGCTGATCGCTGTTCGCGCACACGCGGACCGCATCGTCAACATCGCAGTTCCACTCGGTGCCCTACTCGTGTTGTTCGACCCGATCATCCCCATCCCGATCACCCTCACCGCCGTCGTGATGACCGTCGTCGTCGGGGTGCTCGTCGTACGCGGGCCGACGCAGCCAGAGCATGAGAAACTGACCACATGAGTATCGGAACCTTGATTCTGCTTCGTCACGGCGAGAGCGAATGGAACGCGTCCAACCAGTTCACCGGTTGGGTGGACGTGCGACTGACCGAGAAGGGTGAGGCCGAGGGCAAGCGCGCAGGCCAGCTCCTCGCCGAGGCGGGCATCCTGCCCGACCTGCTGTACACCTCGCTGCTGCGTCGCGCGATCAGCACCGCCAACCTCGCACTCGACGCGGCCGACCGCCACTGGATTCCCGTCGTCCGCGACTGGCGTCTGAACGAACGGCACTACGGCGCGCTGCAGGGACTGAACAAGGCCGAGACCAAGGACAAGTACGGCAACGAGCAGTTCATGCTGTGGCGTCGTAGCTACGACACCCCGCCGCCGCCCATCGAGATCGGCAGCGAGCACAGCCAGGACGCCGACCCGCGCTACGCCGACCTGGACAGCGTTCCGCTGACCGAATGCCTCGCCGACGTGGTCGAGCGCCTGATCCCGTACTTCGAGGAGACGATCGTCGCCGATCTGAAGGCCGGCAAGAACGTCCTCGTCGCCGCGCACGGCAACTCGCTGCGCGCCCTCGTGAAGTACCTCGACGAGATCTCCGACGCGGACATCGCCGAACTCAACATCCCCACCGGCATTCCGCTGAAGTACGACCTCACCGAGTCGGGCGGGAAGCTGAAGCCCACCAACCCGGGCGGCACCTACCTCGACCCCGAAGCAGCGGCCGCAGGTGCAGCTGCCGTGGCAAACCAGGGCGGCAAGTAACTCGGCCTCGCCCAAACCGACAATTTGTCGTAACTGCAGGTGAACGATCGAAGAACACTGCCGACGGGGACTATGACGACCAGGGAAATGCCTGCACCCTGCGTATGTGAGCTGTCCATCGAACGTACGATTCCGGTGTGAGTGTCGCATCGGCCGTACTACTGGCAATCGCCACGGCCTTCGTGGGATACCTCGTCGGCGGTGTTCTGATCCCGTACCTCAACACTCGGCACTCGGAGCGTCGCAGAGCCAGCTCCGGGCTGACGATGTCGCAGGTACTGGACCTGATCGTCCTCGCATCGGAAAGCGGCATCGCCGTCGTCGATCAATTTCACGACGTCGTCCTGTCGAATCCGCGAGCCGAGGAGCTCGGACTGGTGCGTAACCGTCTGATCGACGACCGGGCCTGGGATGCCGCGCTCAAGGTCCTCGCCGACGGCAACCCCGTCGAAGTCGACCTCAGCTCGAAGAACCCGAGAACCGGCCGAGACAAGATCGCCGTCCGCTGCGTCGCGCGGCTGCTGAGCAAGGAAGACAAGCGGTTCGTCGTGCTGTTCGCCGACGACGATTCCGAGCAGGTCCGGATGGAGGCGACGCGTCGGGACTTCGTGGCCAACGTCAGCCACGAACTCAAGACCCCCGTCGGCGCGATGAGCCTGCTGGCCGAGGCGCTGCTCGAATCGGCCGACGACCCGGACTCCGTGAGGCACTTCGGCGGCAAGGTCGTCGCCGAATCCAAGCGGCTCGGCAACATGGTGACCGAACTGATCGCACTGTCGCGACTGCAAGGTGCCGAGAAGCTACCCGACCTCGAGGTCGTCGACGTCGACACCGTCGTCAACGAGGCGATGGATCGATCCAAGCTCGCCGCCGAGAACGCCGGAATCTCCGTCACCACCGACCACCCGAGCGGCCTCGAAGTTCTCGGCGATCAGGCGCTGCTGGTGACGGCCCTGGCCAACCTCATCCAGAACGCCATCGCCTACTCCTCGGACGGTGCGCCGGTGTCGGTGAGCCGAGCCCTGCGCGGAAACAACGTGGCGTTCGCCGTCACCGACCGCGGCATCGGCATCGCCAAGGGCGACCAGGAACGCGTCTTCGAGAGATTCTTCCGCGTCGACAAAGCTCGGTCGCGGGCCACCGGCGGCACGGGCCTCGGCCTGGCCATCGCCAAACACGTCGCAGCCAACCACAACGGCAGCATCTCGCTGTGGAGCAAGCTGGGCACCGGATCCACCTTCACCCTCCAGATCCCTGCGTACTTCGAAGAAGAAGACGACGCTTCGGTTACAGAAAGAGAGAATCAGTGACCAACGTTCTGATCGTGGAAGACGAAGAGTCGTTGGCCGATCCACTGGCCTTCCTGCTCCGCAAGGAAGGTTTCGAGGCCACCGTCGTCGGAGACGGACCGTCGGCACTCGCGGAATTCGATCGCGCAGGAGCCGACATCGTGTTGCTCGACCTCATGCTCCCCGGCATGAGCGGAACCGACGTGTGCAAGCAATTGCGTTCGCGCTCAGGCGTTCCCGTGATCATGGTGACCGCACGCGACAGTGAGATCGACAAGGTCGTCGGACTCGAACTCGGTGCCGACGACTACGTCACCAAGCCGTACTCGGCACGCGAACTCATCGCCCGCATCCGCGCAGTCCTGCGGCGCGGCTCCGACGCCGAGGTCGACGGCGGAGTCGACACCGGAGTGCTCGAAGCCGGACCGGTGCGCATGGACGTCGAACGCCACGTGGTGATGGTCGGATCCGAGCAGATCACGTTGCCGCTCAAGGAATTCGACCTGCTCGAGTATCTGCTGCGCAACTCCGGTCGAGTGCTGACCCGCGGACAGTTGATCGACCGCGTGTGGGGAGCCGACTACGTGGGCGACACGAAGACACTCGACGTGCACGTCAAGCGACTGCGCTCGAAGATCGAGGCCGATCCGGCCAAGCCGGAACACCTCGTGACCGTACGCGGACTGGGCTACAAACTCGAGGGGTAGTGCGCTGCGCGCAGTGGTGTGACTCCGTTCCCGGGTCGTTTCGCAGGCTCCACTCCTGCGTGCCCCCTGCGGCACTTGACCACACCACTGCCGGAGGCACCTATCGACGCTGCGCCTCACGAGTGGCGGGGTGCACCGCGATCAGACCCAGACCGCGGCGACGCTTGCACAGCGATGCCAGTTCGTCGTACGCGGCCTTGCCGAGCAGTTCGGTCAACTCGGGCTTGTAGGACTCGAACACCTGCTTGGAGCCGACGTGCGCGTCGGGCGAGCCCGAGCAGTACCAGTGCAGATCGAGACCACCCTCGCCCCAGCCGCGTCGGTCGTACTCGCCGATCGTGGTCTTGAGAATCTCGGAGCCGTCCGGCCGCGTCACCCAGTCCTGGGTGCGCCGGATCGGTAGCTGCCAGCACACGTCGGGCTTGACCTCGAGCGGTTCGATGCCCTTGCGCAGCGCCATCGAATGCAGCGCGCACCCGATTCCGCCCTCGAACCCGGGACGGTTCTGGAAGATGCAGGCACCCTTGTAGCGACGCGTACGCAACGACTGCTCGTCGTCGAGATCGTCGTATTCGACGTACCCCTTCTTGCCCAGACCCTTGTCCATGAGCTGCCAGTCCTGTGGGGTGAGCAACTTCACCGACTCGTCGAGCTTGCGTTTGTCGTCCTCGTCGGACAGGAACGCGCCGTGCGAGCAGCACCCGTCGTCGGGCCTGCCCTCGACGGTTCCCTGGCACGCCGGAGTGCCGAACACGCAGGTCCAGTTGGACAACAACCACGTCAGATCCGCGGCGATGACGTGTTCCGCATTGTCGGGGTCGGGGAACTCGACCCATTCTCGAGGGAAATCCATTTCGACCTCTGCAGCGAACGACTGCTGCTCACGACCTGCTGTCACAAACGACGACGGTAGACCCAGTACCGTGGGCATGTGCGAATAGGGGTGCTCGACGTCGGTGCAGACGCGGCTCGAGGCGACTCCTCGAGGCGACTCGTAGCGTTCGTACCGCGGATCATGGCAGCCGACCGTGCAGAATCGGTAGGTGTCAGCGCCGACAGGTCGCCACAACAGGTGGCCGGGGCTCTGACAGCGGAGGCGAGCATGCGGGCATCGACAGCGGAGTCATTCGAGATATGCCCGTGGGCGCTGAAGGAAGGTTTGATGTTGAGGAAGCTGGACCCCGAAACGTACGGCGATCCGGTGGGGAGCTCGAAATGAGCGACACCAACCCGGACGACACCGGACAGATCTCGGTTGCCGAGCTACTGGCCCGCAACGGTCAGAAGACGAACCTGAGCGCGGGCGGTCGCCGCCGCCGTGGCGTCAAGGGCGGCATCTCCGTTGCCGAGCTCACCGGTGAGATCCCCGTCGTTCGCGACGAGCCCGGCAACCGCAGCGCCCCGGTGGTCGAGACCCCGGCTCCCGACGCGTCCGAGCCCGAGACGCCCGACGTCGCCCCGGCAGCCCCGCAGGGCAGCGATGCGGCCGAGGACGATGCACGCGTCGCCGTCTCTTCCCGGCCGCAACCGGCCCGGCCGCAGACCACTCGCCCCACCCCGTTCCAACCGGCAGGCAAGCGCGAGAAGCAGCAGCCCGAGCCGGAACTGTTGTCCGGCTCCACCACGGTTGCCGGTGATCTGCTCAACCGCTCGCACGACGACACCGAACGCGCCAAGCGCCCGGCTGCGGCTGCGGCTGCGGCTACGACACCGACGCAGGATCGGCTTCCGTACGGATCCACCGCGGCCGAGCAGGGGCGGACCCGCAAGCCGGTGGGCTTCCGAGCATCGCGGCAGGTGGAGGTGGCCGAGCCGAACACCGACGTCGCTCCGCGAGCAGCGATCGTCGACGTCGACGACCTGGCCAAGACCGTGGTGTCGCCGCGCATTACGCGCGCCGAGGACACGACGGCCGAGTCGGCAGCTGAGTCGGCGGGGGTCGAGACGTCCGCCGCCACCGAGGTCGTCGATCTCGTGAAGCCGGGGATCGACGACGAGCCGAAGACCGCGTCCGACATCGAGGACGACGCGGCAACCGACGACGCACCGGACGCGAAGGCCGACAGCGCGACTGCGGCCTCGCGCACCGATCGCCGGGCCGCGGCCGTCAAGGGCAAGGGCGGTGCCGTCCGGCAGTGGCTGGTGCTGATCGGTCAGGCCGTGGTGTCGATCGCCGTCGGCGCGCTGCTGTTCAAGGGCTTCGAGCAACTGTGGGACGTGTTGCCGTGGGTCGCGTTGGTGCTGTCGGTGCTGGTCATCGTCGGGCTCGTCGCGGTGGTGAGAATTCTGCGGCGCACCGACGATCTGATGTCGATCGTCATCGCGATCGCCGTCGGCGTCTTCGTCACGCTCGGTCCGCTCGCCTTCCAGCTCAGTACCGGCTGAGCCGGTAGACCGATGGGTGCCAAGCGAATTCAGGTGGGACTGTCCACGGCCTCGGTCTACCCGCAGAACACCGAGGCGGCGTTCCGGTACGCGGCGGAGCTCGGATACGACGGCATCGAACTGATGGTGTGGGCCGAGTCGGTCAGCCAGGACGTCGACGCGGTGGCCGCGCTCTCGCGGGAGTATTCGATGCCGGTGCAGGCCATCCACGCGCCCTGTCTGCTGATCTCGCAGCGAGTGTGGGGATCGGATCCGGTCGCCAAACTCGCCCGGTCGGTCGAGGCGGCCGAGAAGCTGGACTCGGCGACGGTCGTGGTGCACCCACCGTTCCGATGGCAGCGCAAGTACAGCGACGGCTTCGCCGATCAGGTCGCCGAACTCGAATCGAACTCTCACGTGGTGGTCGCCGTCGAGAACATGTTCCCGATGCGTGCCGACCGCTTCTTCGGGCGCAAGGAAAAATCCGCACAGCGACTCGAACGCCGCGGCGGTCCGGGCGCAGCCCTGTCGGCGTTCTCGCCGTCGTACGACCCGACGGACGTCGGCCACGATCACTACACCCTCGACCTCTCGCACACCGCCACGGCAGGCTCGGACGCGCTCGAGATGCTCGACCGGATGGGCAAGGGCATCGCGCACCTGCATCTGGCCGACGGCCGGGGCGCATCGGTCGACGAGCATCTGATCCCCGGCCACGGCAGCCAGCCGTGCGTGGAGGTGTGCACCGAACTGGTGCGCCGAGGCTTCGAGGGTCAGGCGGTGATCGAGATCAACACGCAGAACGCGCGGACGGTTCCCGAGCGTTCCTCGATGCTCGGGCAAGCACTGCAGTTCGCCCGCGCACACCTGTCCTGAGGCCGCCGGTAAGTTGTCGTCAATGAGTTCCGCCAGCCCCTTCAAGGCCGCCACCACCCTGACCGCGCTCGAGGTCGACGCCGACACCGCGTCGTTCGCGGGCGCAATCGACTCCACCTGGACCATCGGTCCGAAGGTGCACGGCGGCGCGATGCTCGCCGTCTGCGCGGCAGCAGCGCGTCAGCACATCGTCGCGACCGACCCGGATCAGGCCGAGATCCAGCCGCTCGCGGTGAGCGTCAGCTACCTGGCCGCGCCCGATCCCGGCGAGGTTGCGCTGACGACGGTGGTGCGCAAGCGCGGTCGCCAGGTCTCGCACGTCGACGTCGAACTCACCCAGGCCGGACGCGTCGCCGTGCGTGCGGTGGTGACCCTCGGGCGTCCCGATTCCGACGAACCCCACCACGAGACACCGACGTCGCTGGCGTCGATGGCCGTCGAACCTCCCGCCGAGACCCTCGCGGTGGCAGGCGATCATCCGATGGCGTCCATCGTGCACGTCGCCAAGGGCTGCGAGATGCGTATCGACGCGTCGTCGGCGTCGTTCCTGACCGGTCAGCAGGGCGAGGCGGAGATTCGACTGTGGGTGCGTCCCTTCGCGGGCGACGAGGCCGACGCCGACACCGCCGTGCTGTTCGCACTGATGACCGGAGACATCTCGGCTCCGGTGACCATGAACCGCGGAATGTTCGGCTGGGCTCCGACCGTGCAGTTGACGACCTACCTGCGACGCCGTCCGGCACCGGGGTGGCTGCGCGTGGCGGCGACCAGCACCGTCATCGGCAGCACCTGGTTCGAGGAGGACCACGTGGTGCTGGATTCGACCGGTGCCGTCGTGGTGCAGAGCAGACAGTTGGCGATGGTGCCGCGCTCGAACTGACATGGCAGGCTTGCCCACATGACGAGAATTGCAGTGATCGGCGGCGGACGGATCGGTGAGGCGTTGATTGCGGGACTCCTCGAGTCCGGCCACGCAGTGCGCGATCTGGTGGTCGCCGAGAAATCGGAGACGCGCGCCAAGGAAATCGCGAAGGAATTCGGTGTGCTGACCACCACCGTCGGCGACGCATCCGAGGGTGCCGACGTGATCGTGCTGGCGGTCAAGCCGGCCGACGTCGAAACGGCACTGACCGAGATCACCAAGATCGAGCTCGACGGCGACCGCGAACAACTCATCGTCTCGCTGGCCGCAGGCGTCCCCACCACCAAGTTCGAGCCCAAGCTCCCAGCCGGTTTCCCTGTCGTCCGGGTCATGCCCAACACCCCGATGCTCGTGGGGGAGGGCGTCAGCGTGTTGGCACCGGGCAAGTACGCCCGCGCCGAGCACCTCGAACTCGTGCGCTCGATCCTCTCGGCCGTCGGCAAGGTCGTCGTGGTCAAGGAGAACCAGCTCGACGCCGTGACGGCCGTGTCCGGCTCCGGTCCGGCCTATTTCTTCCTGGTGGCCGAGGCCATGATCGACGCGGGAGTAGGCCTCGGATTGACCCGCGACGTGGCGTCGGCGCTCGTGGTTCAGACGATGGTGGGGTCGGGGGCGATGCTCGATCGCTCCGACGAGAGCCCGATCGAGCTCCGGTATGCCGTGACTTCTCCGGGCGGAACCACCGCCGCTGCGGTGCGTGAATTGGAGAGAAACGGCCTCCGAGCAGCGTTTTTCGATGCACTCGGTGCCGCAAATGCCCGATCCATTGAGATGGGCATCACAGCAGAATAAAAAATCTTTTCCCCACTCCCGTCGCAGTAACCCCATCTGTCCCTATAGGCTCGGGGGCAGCACGTGCGTGTCTGTTCGGCAGGAGGGGAAGCCTGCCGCATGAGACGTGCCGGAGGTATGTGGATTGATGGCGTCTATAAACAAGCCGTCCAAGGGTTCGTCCCCGGACGGTCAACCGGCTCTGGCCGGAACGCAGTTCCTCACGGTCGCCGAAGTGGCGACGCTGATGAGGGTTTCGAAAATGACCGTGTACCGGCTGGTGCACGGCGGAGAATTGCCCGCTGTACGAGTGGGTCGATCTTTTCGTGTGCACGCCAAGGCGGTCCACGACTATCTCGAGACCTCGTACTTCGACGCAGGCTAGTAGTGCACGTGGGGCCGGTTTCGTAAGTCCTGGTTCACACCGGTAGGATTGGCGCTCGTCGTGCCAGCCAGCCGGTGTGCAGCCGTGGGCGAGTACGTGGCCCCAGCGCCAGCTCGGTGACCGCAGCCCAAGGGCTTGGTTGTCAGGTAGGCGTACGCAAACGGCGTGCGCGAAAACGCTAGAGAAGAACGTGAGGACACCCGCATGGGTTCAGTGATCAAGAAGCGTCGCAAGCGCATGTCGAAGAAGAAGCACCGCAAGCTGCTTCGTCGTACCCGCGTGCAGCGCAGGAAACTCGGCAAATAAGCCTGCCGTCATCTGCTTCACGAGGAAGCCCGTCACCGTCGGTGGCGGGCTTTTCCCGTTCGAAGAACGGGCTTTGCTTCTCACCCACGCGGACACCTGCCGATCCAGTAGGCTTTGCAGCGGAACCGACGTTGGGGGTGCGCAGTGAGTCCGAGCGATCGTGGATCGACTGCGCCCCGAGTGGTCCTCGTGACCGGAGCGAGCCGATTCCTCGGCGGTTACCTCGTCACCAGGTTGGCCCAGAATCCCAACATCGAGCGCGTCATCGCCGTCGACGCGGTGTCTCCGAGCAAGGATCTGCTGCGCCGGATGGGTCGCGCGGAATTCGTCCGCGCCGACATCCGTAATCCGCTGATCGGCAAAGTGATTCGCAATGCAGGCGTCGACACCGTCGTGCACGCAGCGACCGTCGCCAAGCCCCCGAAATCCGGTGGCCGCGCGACGATGAAAGACCTCAACGTCATCGGCGCGATGCAGCTGTTCGCGGTCTGCCAGAAGTCACCGACCGTCGAGAGGGTGGTACTGCGGTCGTCCTCCTCGGTGTACGGCTGCAGCGCGAAGGACCCGGTGAAATTCACCGAGGAGATGAGTGCCCGACGCCCCCCGAGCGGTGCGTACGCGCGGGACACGATCGACATCGAGGGATACTTGCGCGGCCTGGGCCGTCGACGACCGGACATCGGGGTGTCGATCCTGCGCATGGCACCGCTGATCGGTCCACGACTGAACGGCACCATCTCGCGGTACATGACTTCACCACTGATCCCCAGCATCGTCGGTCGCGACGCCCGCATGCAGTTGCTGCACGAGGAAGACGCCCTGGCTGCGCTCGAGCGCGCCACTCTCGGCGGATCGGCAGGAACGTTCAACATCGGAGCCGACGGCACGATCATGCTCTCCCAAGCAATTCGCCGAGCCGGCCGCGTTCAGGTTCCGGTTCCGTTTCCGCTGTTCAAGAGCGTCGGCCGCGCCCTGATGGGCGGCATGATGCGCGAGTTCACCACCGAGCAACTCGACTACTTCCACTTCGGCTGCGGACTCGACACCACCCGCATGCGGTCCGTCCTGGATTTCCAGCCGCGGTGGACTACGGTTCAGGCATTCGACGACTTCGTCCGAGGCGCAGCGCTGCGGCCGGTCATCAGAACCGAATGGGTGGACAGCGTCGAGGATCGACTGGTCTCGGCCGTCGAAACAGGCGCGTCCACCGCGCGTGCACTGGCAGCGCTGCGTAGTTCGGAACCGGTGCGTACTTCGGGAGGGGACGGGTGAGCGAAGTGGCCAAAGTGATTCCATTGCACGGCGGCACGTCCGGCCGCTCGGCCCGAGCAGCTGCGGGCTCGCGTGAACGGCACCCGTCCTCCTACGCCGATCCTCGCGAGCCGACCCCGTTGCTGGACCCGGCACCGGCCGAGGCGTCGGCCGTGACGCCGTCGATCCCGACTCCGCTGCTGTCGATGATCGACGACACCAAGTCCACGATCGTCGATCAGATCTCCTCTGTCGCCGAGTTCGTTCGCAGGCGGCTGGCCGGTGACTACAGCGTCGACGAGTTCGGCTACGACCCGCACTTCGCCGACGCCGTCTGGCTTCCGTTGTTGCGGCCGCTGTTCGACAAGTGGTTCCGTGTCGAGGTCAAGGGCATCGAGAACATCCCGTCCGTCGGCGGCGCGCTCGTCGTCGCCAACCATGCGGGCGTGGTGCCCGTCGATGCCCTGATGGCGTCGGTCGCGGTGCGCGATCACCACCCGGCGCACCGCCCTCTGCGAATGTTGGCCGCCGACATGGCATTCGAGATGCCCGGCGTCGGCACGATCGCACGCAAGGCAGGGCACACGCTGGCGTGCAACCCCGACGCCGAGCGTCTGCTGCGTACCGGCGAGGTCGCTGCGGTGTTCCCCGAGGGGTTCAAGGGCATCGGCAAACCGTTCAGTGAGCGCTACAAGTTGCAGCGATTCGGTCGCGGCGGATTCGTCTCGGCTGCGCTGCGGACGGGCGTGCCGATCATCCCGTGCTCCATCGTCGGCTCGGAGGAGATCTACCCCAAGATCGGCGACATCGCACCACTGGCCCGACTGATGGGCATGCCGTACTTTCCGGTCACACCGTTCTTCCCGCACCTCGGCCCGCTGGGTCTGATCCCGATGCCGTCCAAGTGGTACATCGAGTTCGGCAAACCGATCCCCACCGATGGATACGACTCCACCGCGTTCGAGGATCCGATGGTGCTGTTCGAGTTGACCGACCATGTCCGCGAAACCATTCAGCACACGCTGTATCGACTGCTGGCCAAGAGGCGCAACGTCTTCCTGGGGTGAACCCGCGGGTTATCCTGTGCCCGTGCACATTCGAGACACCATCATCGACGACCTGCCCGAAATTCTCGACATCCACAACGATGCGGTCGCCAACACCACCGCCATCTGGGACGAAGAACAGGTCGATCTCGCCGATCGCACAGCCTGGTTCGAGGGCCGGATCGCCGCCGGATATCCGGTACTCACCGCAGAGGTCGACGGCCGGGTGGCCGGCTACGCGTCGTACGGACAGTGGCGGGTCAAGAGCGGCTACCGGCACTCGGTGGAACACTCGGTGTACATCCACCGGGACTTCTACCGACGTGGGCTGGCCAGCGCCCTGCTGAGCGAGTTGATCGAGCGAGCCGAGGCAAGCGACATTCACGTGCTGGTCGGGTTCATCGAATCCGAGAACACCACGTCGATCGCACTGCACGAGAAACTCGGATTCGTCACCGTCGGACAGATGCCGCAGGTGGGCGTCAAGTTCGGTCGGTGGCTGGACCTGACGCTGATGCAGCTCACGCTCTGATCGCCGTCCGGATGGATCAGGCCTTGCGACGGCCGATCACCGCGGCCAGCCCGCCGCCCACAGCGCCCAAGGCCAACGCCGTGGGCACACCGATCTTGGCGGCCTTGCGTCCGGTGCGGTAGTCGCGGATCTCCCAACCCCGGTTCTTGGCCAGCTCACGCAGGTCGGTATCGGGGTTGATCGCCACGGCGGTGCCGACCAGCGAGAGCATCGGCACGTCGTTGTGGCTGTCCGAATATGCGGTGCAGCGCTTGAGGTTGAGACCTTCGCGCACCGCCAGCGAGCGCACCGCGTGCGCCTTGCCGATACCGTGCAGGATGTCGCCGACGAGCCGGCCGGTGAACACCCCGTCCTTGCTCTCGGCGACGGTTCCGAGGGCCCCGGTCAAGCCCAGACGCTTGGCGATGATCTGGGCCAGTTCGAGGGGAGTGGCCGTGACCAGCCAAACCTGCTGACCGGCGTCGAGGTGCATCTGAGCGAGCGCCCGGGTGCCGGCCCAGATCTTGTCGGCGATCATCTCGTCGTAGATCTCCTCGCCGAGCCGGGTCAGCTCCGAGGTGGGACGGCCGGTGATGAACGAGAGCGCCTTCTCTCGTCCGCTCGCCACGTCCTCGCTGTTCTCCTTGCCGCTGACCCTGAATTTGACCTGCTGCCAAGCGAATTGGGCCAGATCGCCGCTGGTGAAGTATTTGCGGGCGGCCAGCCCGCGAGCGAAGTGGATGATCGACGCGCCCTGCACCATCGTGTTGTCCACGTCGAAGAAGGCAGCAGCCGTCAGGTCTCGCGGAACGGCACCCTCGGACTCGATCTGCAACGCCAGAGCCGCATCGGCACTGGCCTGGCCGGCCACGTTGGCGCGGACCTCGGCGTCGGTCGGACCGAACGGATTGCGAATCCTGCGGATGCGGCGCTTGAACTGCTTGTCCTCGCGCGGATCGTTGGTATCGACCATGTCGATGTCGGGCGTGTTCTCGATCGGCAGGTCTGTTCCCCCGTCACTCACTTACGTCCACCTCCCAGTCGAGTCGCTCGCCCCAAGCCTAGTCGGGGTTGCCCGAACGACAGGCGAAGGGCAGCACTGCACGCCTGTGGTTCGGCCCCTGATCGGACCGGGCAGTGTGACCTTCGTCTCCACTGCCGCCGTGTCACAGTGGAGGCATGCAGACGACTCCCACCGGCGTGGCTCTTCTCACCCGCGCAGGCTGCCATTCCTGCACGCACGCATTCGAGGTGTTGAGCGAGGTGTGCCGCGAATTCGACCTGGCCATAACCGTCGTCGACGTCGACGAGGCGGCAGCGGAATCGCCTGACCTGCGTGCGGAGTACGGGGATCGGGTGCCCGTGGTGCTTCTCGACGGCATCGAACACAGTTACTGGGAGGTAGACGTGCCGCGGTTGCGGGCCGATCTCACCCGTGCAGGGCACCCTAAGAACGTGTGATTGCTCTCGCGTGTGCAGGTGAGGGCCGGTGTGCGCAACTTTGTTCATTCGTTCACAAGCAGTTACCGTGGTGTGAACAGCGTCCGTGAAATAGACACGAACGCAGGATCAGCGTGAAGACCGGCATCGACGCCGTTCGGACGAGGAGCCCCAGACGTGACCGAAGAGCGCCCGTCGCCCAGCGGCGTAGAGCGGGTCATCCCTCAGGCTACGGTCACCCGTCTGGCGACGTACCTGCGGGTCCTCTCGATCCTCGCAGACGAGGGCGTTCTCATCGTCTCCAGTGAAGAACTGGCCACCGCAGCAGGCGTCGGATCGGCCAAACTGCGCAAGGATCTCTCCTTTCTCGGCCCCAACGGCGTTCGCGGAGTCGGCTACGACGTCGCCCGTCTCCGCGCGAAAATCGACAGCGCACTCGGACTCGATCGCGGCCATCGTGTCGTCCTGGCCGGAGTCGGCAACCTCGGGCAGGCGCTGGCCGGCTACGGCGGATTCGCTCGACGCGGCTTCACGATGGTCGGACTGTTCGACAGCGACCCGGCGCGGGTGGGCACCGACATCGACGGCCTCACCGTGCGGCACGTCGACGAACTCGTCGCCGCCTGCCGTGAACTCGAAGCCACCATCGGCGTCATCGCCACCCCCGACGAGGCCGTGCACAGCGTCGCCGAGCAGCTCGTCGCGGGCGGCGTCGAATGCATCCTGAGCTTCTCGCCGATGGTTCTCGACGTCCCCGAGCACGTCGAGGTGCGGCGCGTGGACCTGGCGGTGGAGATGCAGGTGCTCTCCTTCAACAGCTCGCGCAACGTGTCCGGACCGACCGACATCGCCGGCCCCGCCATCGTCGCCGCGCCGCGGCCGCAACCGGTATCGCCGCCCCCGCTCTCGTCGTCACCGCTCTCGTCGTCACCGCTCACGTCCACGGCACGCCTCGGCCGCAGTCACGGCCCGCGTATCGCCGGCAATCCAAGCCCAGTCAACAGTTCGACAAGAAACGGATCGGTGATTGCACCGTGAGTGTCCTTCTCGTCGGGATTTCGCACCGTAGCGCTCCCGTCGCAGTCCTCGAGCGTGTCGCCATCACGGACACCGACCGCCCGAAACTGACCGACAAGCTCATGGCCAGCGGAAGCATTTCCGAGGTCATGGTGGTGTCCACGTGCAATCGCGTCGAGATCTACGCCGTCGTCGACGCCTTCCACGGCGCATTGACCGCCGTCGGCGAAGTTCTCGGTGAACACTCCGGGCTCGAGATCGCGGACCTGACCAAGCACGCCTACGTCCGCTACAGCGAGGCCGCCGTCGAGCACCTCTTCGCCGTGGCCAGTGGCCTCGACTCGATGGTCATCGGCGAGCAGCAGATCCTCGGCCAGATCCGTTCGGCCTACGCCGCCTCGGACGGGCAGCAGGCCTCGGGCCGTGTCATGCACGAACTGGCTCAGCAGGCCCTGCGCGTGGGCAAGCGTGTCCACAGCGAAACCGGAATCGACGCCGCCGGAGCCTCGGTGGTCTCGGTCGCCCTCGACCGCGCCGCCGAGAAGTTCGACGGTTCCCTCGCCGGCCGCAAGGCCGTCGTCCTCGGAGCCGGAGCGATGGGCGGCCTCGCCGTCGCCCACCTCGGCCGCGCAGGCATCGGCGCGCTGACCGTCGTCAACCGCACCCGCGAGCGAGCCGACCACCTGGCCGAGAACGCCGTCTCCAACGGGATCACGGCAACCTCGGTCGCCATCGAGGACCTGGCCGACGCAGTCGCCGAGGCCGACATCCTCCTCACCTGTACCGGAGCGGTGGGGGCCGTGGTCTCCATCGCCGACGCCCACCTCGCGCTCGCCCGCCGCGGCTCCGATCGACCGTTGGTGATCTGCGACCTCGGTCTGCCGCGCGACGTCGACGCCGCGGTGTCGGGTCTGCCGGGCGTCACCGTCTTCGACATGGAGTCCCTGCAGCGCGATCCTGCTGCCGGTGCCGCGGCGAACGACGCGTCGGCGGCTCGCGAGATCGTCTCGAGTGAACTCTCGGGTTACCTTGCCGGACAACGACTTGCCGAGGTCACCCCCACCGTCACGGCGCTGCGTCAGCGTGCTGCCGAGGTGGTCGAGGGAGAGCTGCTGCGTCTCGAATCGCGGCTGCCCGGGCTCGACTCGCCGCAGCGCGACGAGGTGGCGCGCACCGTGCGTCGCGTCGTGGACAAGCTGCTGCATTCGCCCACCGTGCGCGTCAAGCAGCTCGCCAGCACGCCGGGTGGGGACTCCTACGCCGCTGCGTTGCGGGAGTTGTTCGAGCTGAGCCCCGGCTCGGTCGACGCGGTCGCCACGCCGATGGAGATCGGCTCGCTGGAACTGGTGGACGATTTCACCGCCAGCCGCACCGATCTGCGCTCGGACTCCTACCCCGGCGGAACCACCGGTCAGGAGCGTGCCGAATGACCGGCATCGTCAAGATCGGTACTCGCGGAAGCCTTCTCGCGACCACCCAGGCCGACACGGTTCGGGTGGCCCTCGCGGCAGCCGGAGTCGAAGCGGAACTGGTGATCGTCAAGACCGCAGGCGACCTGTCCGCTGCTCCCGTGCAGACGATCGGCGTCGGTGTCTTCACCGCGGCGCTGCGTGAGGCGCTGGCCGACGGCACCGTCGACATCGCCGTGCACTCGTACAAGGATCTGCCGACAGCGGCCGACGAACGGTTCACCATCGCCGCCATCCCCGCTCGCGAGGATCCGCGCGATGCCCTGGTCGCCCGCGACGGACTGGTACTCGGTGAGTTGCCTGCCGACGCGAAGGTCGGCACGTCCGCACCCCGCCGTATCGCTCAATTGCGGGCTCTCGGACAGGGATTGGACGTTCTGCCGTTGCGCGGCAACCTCGACACGCGGATCGGGAAGGTGGCGTCGGGTGAGCTCGACGCCGTCATCGTCGCCCGCGCCGGACTGTCCCGTATCGGCCGACTCGACGTCGTCACCGAGGCGCTCGACCCGGTTCAGCTGCTCCCGGCACCGGCCCAGGGTGCGCTCGCCGTCGAATGCCGCGTCGAGGACACCGATCTCGCGGCGGCCATCGCCACCCTCGACGACGCACACTCACGCGCCGCGGTGGCAGCCGAACGCGGACTGCTCGCCGAACTCGAAGCCGGCTGCACCGCTCCGGTCGGTGCGATCGCAGAGGTGGTCGAATCCATCGACGAGGACGGCCGAATCTTCGACGAACTGTCCTTGCGGGGCTGCGTCGCCGCCATCGACGGCAGTGACACCATCCGGGCGTCGATCGTCGGATCACCCGATCGCGCCGAGGAGCTGGGCCGGGAATTGGCCCGCGAACTGCTCGATCTCGGTGCGCGCGAACTGGTTTCGATCACCGAACCGGCACAGGCCGGTTCTCCGGCACAGGGTGGATCTCATGTCTAGGGCCATAACGGCACCCGTCCGCGGACGCGCCAAACGCAAGGCGACCCGTCCCGTGGTGCGAAGAGAGTCGATCGCCACCGCTCGACTGATTCCGAAACGGGGCACCGCAACCCCGATTGAACTGCAGTACCCACACAAGACAGCACTGGAGAACAACCGATGAGCCCAGTCCGCAAGAACACCAACGGACGGATCCTGTTCGTGGGATCCGGGCCGGGTGACCCGGCTCTGCTCACGGTCCGGGCACGGGAAGTGCTCGGAGCGGCCGAGCTCGCATTCACCGATCCCGACGTCGACAAGGGCGTCACCGCCCTGGTCGGTGCCGACGTTCCGCGTGACCCGGAGACGGGCGAGAACGGTGTCGAGGTTCGTCCGGCACTCGGCGAACCGGCCGAGGTCGCCAAAACGCTTCTCGCCGAAGCCAAGAACGGCCACGATGTGGTTCGCCTGGTCTCCGGTGATCCGCTCACGACCGACTCGGTGATCGCCGAGGTCAGCGCCGTCGCCCGCACACACGTGCCGTTCGAGGTGCTGCCCGGCCTGCCGTCGGGGTCGGCCGTCCCCAGCTACGCCGGAATGGCACTCGGCTCGGGCCACACCGAGGCCGACGTCCGGGGCGAGGTCGACTGGGCAGCACTCGCTGCTGCTCCCGGCCCGCTGGTACTGCACGCGACATCGGGTCACCTGGCCGAAACCGCCAGTGCCCTCGTCGAACACGGCCTGGCACCGCAGACGCCCGCAGCCATCACAGTCCGCGGCACCACCCGTCAGCAGCGGACCGTCGAGGCCACCCTCGCCACCCTCAACGACGCGGGATCCGAGCTCGTCGGATCGCTCGTCGTCACCGTGGGCAAGGTCGTCTCGGGCCGAAACAAGATGTCCTGGTGGGAATCTCGCGCACTGTACGGCTGGACCGTGCTGGTGCCGCGCACCAAGGACCAGGCCGGGGAGATGAGCGATCGACTCGTCACCCACGGAGCCATCCCCATCGAGGTCCCGACCATCGCCGTCGAGCCCCCGCGCAGCCCGGCCCAGATGGAACGCTCCGTCAAGGGCCTGGTCGACGGCCGCTACCAGTGGGTCGTCTTCACCTCCACCAACGCCGTTCGCGCCGTGTGGGAGAAGTTCGAGGAGTTCGGTCTGGACGCTCGCGCGTTCTCCGGCGTCAAGATCGCCTGTGTCGGTGAGGCAACCGCGGCGAAGGTGCGCTCGTTCGGCATCAACCCCGAACTCGTGCCGTCGGGTGAGCAGAGCTCACTGGGACTGCTCGAGGACTTCCCGCCGTACGACGAGGTCTTCGACCCGGTCAACCGAGTTCTCCTGCCGCGCGCCGACATCGCCACCGAAACGCTCGCCGAGGGCCTGCGCGAGCGGGGCTGGGAGATCGACGACGTCACCGCGTACCGCACCGTTCGGGCAGCACCGCCCCCCGCCGAGACCCGCGAGATGATCAAGACCGGCGGCTTCGACGCAGTGTGCTTCACGTCGAGCTCCACCGTCCGGAACCTGGTCGGCATCGCCGGAAAGCCGCACGCGCGCACGCTCGTTGCATGCATCGGCCCCAAGACCGCCGAGACGGCCGTCGAATTCGGTCTGCGCGTGGACGTGCAGCCCGAGTCGGCGCAGGTCGGACCGCTGGTCGAGGCTCTCGCCGAGCACGCGGCTCGCCTGCGAGCCGAGGGCGCACTGCCTCCGCCGCGCAAGAAGTCCCGCCGCCGCTAGAACCAGCGGAGGCACACCGGTCCGTAAGGAGTTCGCTTGTTCCCCACCGACCGTCCTCGACGCCTGCGCCGTACCCCGGCACTGCGTCGACTCGTGGCCGAGACCTCGCTCGAGGCACGGCATCTGGTGCTGCCGATGTTCGTGGCCGATGGCATCACCGAGCCTCGGGCGATCAGCTCGATGCCCGGGGTCTACCAACACACGCTGGATTCGCTGAGCGCCGCCGCCGCAGAAGCGGTCGCGGCAGGCGTCGGCGGCGTCATGTTGTTCGGGGTACCGAGGCCCGAGGACAAGGACGAGACCGGCTCGGGTGCAACCGACCCGGACGGAATTCTCAATCGGGGTCTGGCGCGGCTGAAGGCCGACCTCGGAGATTCGACGGTCATCATGGCCGATACCTGCCTGGACGAGTTCACCTCGCACGGGCACTGCGGAGTCCTGGGCGAGAACGGTTCCATCGACAACGACGCCACCCTGCTGCGCTACGTGGATATGGCCGTCGCGCAGGCGGATTCCGGTGCGCACCTGCTCGGACCGAGCGGGATGATGGACGGACAGGTCGGGGCCATCCGCGCCGGACTCGACGCTGCCGGCCACGTCGAGGTCGGTCAGCTGGCGTATTCGGCGAAGTACGCCTCGGCCTTCTACGGCCCGTTTCGCGAAGCAGTGGGGTCCTCGTTGCAGGGCGATCGCCGGACGTACCAGCAGGATGCGGCGAACCGCCGCGAGGCCACCCACGAGGTGGAACTCGATCTCGCCGAGGGTGCCGACATGGTGATGGTCAAGCCGGCGATGTCGTACCTCGATATTCTTCGCGACGTCGCCGAGATGTCACCGGTTCCGGTTGCGGCGTATCAGATCTCCGGGGAATATGCCATGATCACCGCCGCCGCTCAGAACGGGTGGATCGACCGCGACGCAGCGGTGCTGGAATCGCTCGTCGGCATTCGACGCGCCGGTGCCGATGTCGTACTGACCTATTGGGCTACCGAAGTGGCGGGCTGGTTGTGAACGAATTTCCTCCGAACAACAACCCGGACGGCAACAACCCCGACAGCAACAGGCCGGGTAACCCACCGCCGCAGCCGGATTGGCAGCGCTGGGAGATGGAGCACGGCTTTCCGCAGACAGGACCGGAGCCCCCGCCGACCCCGCGTCCGGCGCCCGTCGACGTAGAGACCGCACGCCACCTGTGGTGGGGAGTGGCGCTGATCGGGGCGCTCTCGGCGCTGTTCTCGGTGTGGACACTGTTCGGGGCGCGCGAGGAATTCGCGCAGTCCCTGCTCGACGACCTCGCAGCGCAGGACGCAGCCGCCGACATGACGGTGGAGTCAACGCAGTCGATGGTGACGGTGATGCTCGTCGTCACGGTGTTCGTCGTACTCGGTTTCGGGGCGCTGTTCCTGTTCTGGGTAAAGCGGATGCGCGCAGGCAAGATGTGGGCGCGCATGCTGCTCACCATCATCGGATCGTTCACCGTGTTCACGATGATCCTCGAACTGTTCGCCATCGCGTCGAGCGCAGGTGCGATGAACATCGTGATGAGTGTGCTCGGGATCGGCCAGGGAGTGCTGGCCGCCGGCGCGATCTACCTGATGCACCGTCGGGAATCCAACGAATACTTCGTCGCTTCGGGACGGCGGTAGTTTTCAGAACTCGATAATTCCGGGCGTGTTCGAGGCTGCGGTACGGGCCGTGTGACTAGCATCACTCTCGATATCGTCTCGAGTGATCGGAACCGACATGGCAGAGCACACCCCTGCAGCAGCGAGCATCACGCAGCCGACCGCAGCACCGGCCGTCGATCGCGAGCCCTGTCCCGCCGAGAGCGGTCGCCCCGGCTGGGCCCTGCTCGGGCTGTTGCTCGCCGTCTCGGCTGCCATCGCAATCATGGCGCTGGGCATTTCTGCAGGCTGAGCGCGTCGCGTCGGTACGCAATCTCTGCCGGCCGAACGCACGGCTCGCCCACGGTGGCAGGATGTCTGGCGTGAGCGCAGACACCGACGCACCGATCGCCCGGCCCCGTGTGGTTTCCGTCGCCTACTGGCTGTGGTTGGCCTCGGCGGTGCTGCTGATCGTGGTGTGCATGATCGCCCTGACGCTCCCCGCCGACCAGATCCGCGCGTCGTTCACCACCGGCGGTGCGACGGACGAGCAGATCGATTCCTTCTTGACGGTCTTTCGTGGACTCGGCGTGATCTTCGGTGTGGTCGGGCTGGCCGTCGGCCTGATGTCGGGCCCGGTTCGTGGCGGAGACCGCAGGTTCCGACGCGCTCTGGTGGCGCTGTCCGGAGCCGTCGCGCTGCTGTTGACGTTCGCCGCGCTGGTGTTTCCGTTCGTGCTGCTGGTGATCACGGTCGCGTTGGTGGTCGCGGCCGTTCTGGTCTACCGGCCGTCGGCGCGGGAGTGGTTCGTCCGTGAGCAGTGAGATGAGTAGCGAGACCCCCACCGACGACCCCGTGCTCTTCCACGAGCCCGGTGGGCGATGGCGCATGCTCGCCTGGGGACCGGTGTTCTGCCTCGTGGTTCTCGCGGTCGAACTCGCATCCGGACCGGTGATCCACTGGTTCGCTCTCGCTCTCTTCTCGCTGATTCTCGTCGGTCTCACGTACGTCCAGCTGCGCGCCGCGCGGATGCACGTCAGCGTGGAACTCACCACCCGTCGGCTGCGCCAGGGAACCGAGACCGTCGACCTCGACGAGATCGACGACATTCTGCCGCCTGCCGAGTACGCCGACGGCGAATACGAGCCGAAGAAGTGGGAGACCGCGCGAGTACTCGGAGAGCTGTCCGGTGTCCCGCGCAAACGTCACGGCATCGGGCTGCGTCTGGTGGGCGGCGGACTGGTGCAGGCGTGGGCGAAGGACGACGACGGGTTGCGTGCGGCTCTCGAAACGGCCAAGCGGGAGTACCTGTGAGGAAGTCCCTCGGGTGGGCGGAGTTGGCGCTGGCTCTGCTCGCGGTGATCGGAGCTGTGGCGTGCTGGAACGCAGGCGTGCGCACCACCGAGTTTCCCGCGGTTCCCGATGTGTCCCCGGCGTATTCGGGGACGTTCTACTCGGGGTCCTGGATCGCGCTGGCCGCTCTGGCCGCCGTCGTGGCCGGACTGCTGATGGTCGACGGCGTTCGTCGAGTCGTGTCGAGGGGTGCACCCCCTACCGGGTAGGGGTATGGTTGGCGGTATGAGCAGCTACAGCGCCGAGCAGGACGACCTGTTGAAGCGATTGCGTCGTATCGAGGGCCAGGTGGCCGGGATATCGAGAATGGTCGCAGACGATCGCTATTGCATCGACGTCCTCACCCAGGTGTCCGCGGTGACCAAGGCGCTGCAGTCGGTCTCGTTGAAGCTGCTCGACGCCCACCTCGCTGGATGCGTCGTGGAGGCCGCGAAACACGGCGGACCCGAGGCGGACGCGAAAGTGAAAGAGGCCTCCGAGGCCATCGCCCGCCTGGTTCGTTCCTGACTTAAGAGGGGAAGATTGACGATGCAGACGACATATTCGGTCGAGGGCATGACGTGCGGGCATTGCGCCGCATCGGTGAGAGAAGAAGTATCGGAGATCTCGGGAGTCACCGGCGTCGACGTCGATGTGAATTCCGGTGCGGTCGTGGTGAGCAGCGATTCGACGCTCGACACCGCGACGGTGGATGCCGCAGTCACCGAAGCCGGGTATCGACTGGTGTCCTGACACGCTCGGTCGGTGGTTCGGAAGTCGCGAAAACGGTGATACCGGAAAAATGGGACTCACCGAACACCGTCAGGAGCGCTCGTGAAGAAATCGGCCACCGGAGCAGCCGTCATCGCCGTGAGTGTCGCGCTGGTAGCGGCCTGTTCGGCGGACACCACCGAACAGGGCAGTAGCGCAGAGCCGACCGGGTCGTCCGCGACCACGTCGTCGCAGAGCTCGTCCGAAGCTGCTCCCTCGCCGGACGCGCCTGCCGGGCCGCTGCCGAACCTGTCGGTCACCACCGTGCTCGACGGCCTCGACAAACCGTGGGATGTGGTGGTTGCTCCCGATGGAACGGTGCTGACGGGGGAACGCTCCGGCCGGTTCGTCATCCGCGACTCCGCGGGAGTCCAGCGTGAACTGAACGCGGACCTCGGCGATCTCTACGCCGCCGGTGAGACCGGACTGATGGGAATCGCACTGGCCACCGATTTCGCCGCGTCGCGAACGGTCTACACCTGTCAGGGTGTGCGCGGCGACGCGGGAAACAACATCGGCGTGATGTCCTGGACCGTGGACCCGGAGTGGACGGGTCTGACGCGCACCGGCACTCTCGTCGACGACATTCCGGTCGCCGACGGCGGGCGTCACGGTGGCTGCCGCATCCTCGCTCACCCCGACGGCACGCTGTACATCGGCACCGGGGACACTGCGAGCCCCACTGTTCCCCAGGATCGAAACTCGCTGGGCGGCAAGGTATTACACGTCAACGCAGACGGTACCGCCGCGGCCGACGCGCCGGATCGCATCTTCACTCTCGGGCATCGCAATGTGCAGGGACTGGCGATCCGCCCCGGAACCGACCAGATCTTCGAGGTCGAGCAGGGGACGAGCCGAGACGACGAGCTGAACCTGTTGGTGCCGGGCGGCAACTACGGTTATCGCCCCGATCGACGGTCGTCGGTCTACGACGAATCGGTCCCCATGACCGACCCCGATCGGGTTCCCGGTGCCCTGCCCGCAGTGTGGAGTTCGGGTGATCCGACCATTGCCACCCCCGACGTCACGTTCACCGACGGTGAGCAGTGGGGCTCCTGGAGCGGTGCCGCGGTGATCTCGAGTCAGCAGGGCGAGAAGCTCGTCTTCCTGGCGTTGTCGGAGGACGGAACCGAGTACGTCGCCGAGGCGGAGGCGCTGGACGGCACCTACGGCAGGCTGCGTTCGCTCACCCCCTTCGGAAGCGACGGCGGCTTCCTGCTCACCACCGACAACGGATCCGACGATCAGGTACTGCTCGTCACTCCCGAGGTCGGCTGAACCGAGGTTGCCGTCTCCCACGCGTGATCGGCAATTCGGTCAGCGTGTGACCTGGGACTGCTGTCAACTCCTGTTGCTGCCGGGTAACGAATTGCCTCGTGAGTCGGCGAGCCGCCTCCTGATTGTGTTTAAGATCATGTGATACCGGTCATATCGGGCCGATCGCGGATCGTCGTCAGGAGTGTGGATGAACAAGCTGGTGTCCAGTTCCGGAGTGATCGCGGCCAGCGTCCTCCTGACGCTTGCCGGTACGACCACCGCGACGGCGCAGGCCGATCCGCTTCCCGATCTGACGGTCACCACGGTGCTCGACGGACTCGCGAAGCCGTGGGATGCGGTGGTCGCGCCGGACGGAACGGTGCTGACCGGTGAGCGCGCCGGGCGGTTCGTGATCCGCGACGTCGGCGGGGCCACCCGCGAGCTCGCCGCGGACCTCGACGACCTGTACGCGTCCGGCGAGACGGGCCTGATGGGCATTGCCCTCGCGACGGACTTCGAAGCGTCCAGAACCATCTACACGTGCCAGGGCGTGCAGGGCAGTGGCGGTGGCGGCACCGGTAGCGCCGGAACCGGAAGTGCGGGCGGTGGCAGCGACAACCACATCGCCGTGCTCTCGTGGACCGTCGACCCGGGGTGGACGGCTCTGACGCGCACCGGCACCCTCGTCGACGACATTCCCGTCGCCGACGGCGGACGCCACGGCGGCTGCCGAATTCTGGCTCATCCCGACGGCACCCTGTACGTCGGCACCGGAGACACCGCGACGCCGACGGTTCCGCAGGATCGGAACTCGTTGGGCGGCAAGGTTCTGCACATCAACGCCGACGGTTCCGCCGCGGCTGGTTCACCGGATCGCATCTTCACTCTGGGACATCGGAACGTGCAGGGGTTGGCGATTCGGCCCGGCACCGGTCAGATCTACGAGGTGGAGCAGGGCACGACCCGAGACGACGAGCTGAACCTGCTGGTGCCCGGCGGCAACTACGGATACCGTCCCGATCGACTCCCGTTCATCTACGACGAGTCGGTACCGATGACCGATCCCACCCGCGTGCCCGGTGCACTCGCCGCCGTGTGGAGCTCGGGTAGTCCCACCATCGCCACGCCCGGTCTGACCTTCGCGAACGGCGCGGGATGGGGCTCCTGGAACGGGGCCGCGGTGATATCGAGTCAGCAGGGCGAGAAGCTGACGTTTCTGAAGCTGTCCGAGGACGGTACGGAGTACGTCGACGAGGCCGACGCCCTGGTGGGTACGTACGGTCGACTGCGCTCGCTCACCAGCTTCGGCGACGACGGCGCATTCCTGCTGACCACCGACAACGGATCGGACGACAAGGTTCTGCTCGTCACCCCCGCTGCCGACTGATGTGCGGCCCCGAGGTCATCGACACGGTTCACCGCAGAATCGGACGTAGGGCGCTGTTCGGCTCGTTGGGGGCCGCCGCGTTGACCGTTGCGACGGCCGGAGCGGTGCGCGCCGAACCCGTTGCGGCGTCGGCGCTTCCGGCGGGCCGACTCATCGACCTGACCCACACCCTGAGCCCGACGTTTCCGGTGTGGCCGGGCAGCGAACCGTTCTCGATGCGGCCGGTCGCCGCCTACGAGTTGGGCGGCTTCCTGGTGAACAAGTTGTCGTACTGGGAGCACACTGGCACGCACATCGATGCTCCGGCGCACCGCATTCGTGGCGGTGCGACGGCCGACATCCTGCCCCTGGAGGATTTGATCGCCCCGCTGGTCGTGGTGGACATCTCGGCTCGGGCCGCGTCCGATCCAGAGGCCGTGGTGACGACCGAGGACATCGCGCAATGGGAGCGCGAGCACGGCCGAATACCCGACCGCGCGTTGGTGGTGATGCACAGTGGCTGGCAGAACAGGCTGGCCGAGCGCGCGGCACCCGGGTTCGGCGGCGACGCGGCGCAGATGCTGGTACGCGAGCGGGGCATCGTCGGAATCGGAGTCGACACACTGAGCCTCGACCGGATGAACGACCGCGAATATCCTGCGCACACAGCGGTTCTCGGGGCAGGTCGATACGGAGTCGAGGCACTGGCGAACCTGGATGCAGTGCCCCCGGCAGGGGCGACGGTCGTCGTCGGCGCACCGAAGCACGCGGGCGCGACCGGCGGTCCCTGCCGGGTCTTCGCAATAATTCCCGGCTGAACCCGGCTACGCGTCAGTGCGCGTGACTGGGGTTCGCGGCCGGCTCTTCCTCGGTTCCGGCCCCGGGCTCACCGAGCATCGCGGCACCGACCAACGCGTCGGGCACACCGAAACCGTCGACGAGCAGTTCGGCGTGCGGCCGCAGCGTGCGGCACCGCTCGTTGATGGCACGGGTGACGGCCTTGGATCGCTCGGTGGACAGGTAGCGGTGCTCGATGAACCAGGCCTTGTCCGCCTCGATCACCGACAGCGCGTAGAGGTCGCAGACCTCGTCGAGCAGATCCTTGGTGGTGGGGTCCTCGCAGGATTCGATGCCGGCGATGAACGCCTCGAAGATGATCCGATCGATGTGCGCGCTCGCGGCATGCAGAACGTGATCCTGCACCGCGTTGAACGCCTCGAACGGGCTGGTCTCCTTGGACTTGGACTGCAACCGGCGCGCGACGGTGGAGAGCAGGTACTCCTCACGATCTTCGAACATCTTGACCTGGGTGCCGCGGTTGAACAGCGAGCCCTCCTCCTCGTTGTCCTGACGCCGATCGAGGATGGTCTGCATGATCGCCTGGGCCGCAGTGCGTTTGACGACGCGGTCGCCCACCATGTCGGCGGCGAACTTGACCCATTCGACCGGGCTCATGGACTTGACGTCGTCGGCGTACGCGGTGAGCAGCTCCTTGGCCACCAACTGCGTCAGCACATGGTTGTCGCCCTCGAACGTGGTGAACACGTCGGTGTCGGCCTTGAGCGAGATCAACCGGTTCTCGGCGAGATAGCCTGCGCCGCCGCACGCTTCACGGGCTTCCTGGATCGCGGCGGTCGCATGCCAGGTGTTCGCGGCCTTGAGGCCTGCGGCCCTGGACTCGAGCTCGCGCTGCTCCTCGGCGTCGGGGTTGTCCGCGGTCTGCAACTCGTGCATCTTCGACACGAGCTCGTTCTGCGCGAACTGCAGGGCGTAGGACTTGGCGATGAGCGGGAACAGTCGACGCTGATGCACCAGGTAGTCCATGATCAGGACCTCCTGATCGGAATCGGGAGCGGAGAACTGCCTGCGCTGCAACGCGTATCGCGTCGCGATGTCGAGGGCGACACGGGCAGCCGCCGCGGCACTGCCGCCGACCGTGACACGGCCGCGGATCAACGTGCCGAGCATCGTGAAGAACCGTCGAGACTTGTTCTCGATGGGGGAGGAGTACGTACCGTCGTCGGACACGTCGGCGTACTTGTTGAGCAGGTTGTCTCGCGGGATGCGGACGTGATCGAACATGAGGCGGCCGTTGTCGACTCCGGGAAGACCGCCCTTGTACTGGCAGTCCGAGGTGGTGACACCGGGCAGGTCGTCACCGTTCTCGTCGCGCAGTGGAACGAAGAAGCAGTGCACACCGTGGCTCTCGGGCTCCTCGCCCGGGCCTGCGGTGATGAGTTGGGCGAACACAGCGGCGACCGTCGCCGTTTCGGCGGCACCGCCGATGTAGTCCTTGCGCGAGGACGGCGTTGGGGAGTTGATGACGAACTCGTCGGTCTTCGGGTCGTACGTGGCCGTGGTCTCGAGCGACTGCACGTCACTGCCGTGTCCGGTCTCGGTCATGGCGAAGCAGCCGAGCAGGTCGAGACTGATGATCTTGGGGACGTAGGCCTCGTGGTGGCGTTCGGTGCCGAGATTCTCGATGGCACCGCCGAACAGTCCCCACTGGACACCGGCCTTGACCATCAGCGACAGATCGCTCATCGCGAGCATCTCGATCATCGTCACCGCTGCACCGACGTCACCGGTGCCGCCGTGTTCCTTCTTGAAGCCGTTGTCGGCAGCGCCGGCAGCGGCGAGAAGCTTGAGCTGTTCCATCGCCTTGGTGCGGGCGATGACGGTGTTCGGCGTGTAGTGCGGGCGGAACTCGTCGCGGGCAAGCTGCCTGCGCGCCTCGTTCTTCACATCTCGCCAGCGGCCGTCCAGAGTGTTCCGAAGGTGATCCGTTGTGGTTGCCATACCCGACGGTAACCTTTTGCGGCCGCCTGTGAAGGCCGGAAACTCAGACCGGCCAGACGAATTCTTTCCACACCCCGCGGACGGTGCGCCAGAAGCCCGATTTCGCGTACGGACCGTCGTGGAACAGGGACGCGCAGTTGTCCTCCAGAGCCCTGTTCACCAGGGGGCTGAAGTCGGTGAACTCACCGACCAGGAACTCCTTGAAGCCCTCCGGCCACGCGTACTGGGCTGGTTCGTGTTGTGCCTCCACGACCGCGAGTGTAATGCAGCAGTAACACCGATGTTACAAATCCCACTCACTTCAGCAGTGCGAAAGCCTGCTGGGCGACGAGGAACGCGTAGCTGGACGGGATCAGATCGATCGCGCCGTCGGCGCGGAACTGCTCGGTGACGATCCAGTCCTGACCGGAGGCGTCGGTGGCCAGGAACGCGCCCGCCAGATCCCCGGGAGCGCTGCCGCCCTTGAACCCCGAATACGGCCACAGCGCGGCGTCGAGCTGCACTCCCGGAGTGATCGCCAGGATGCGACGGTTCTCCTCGGCCGACTCACTCGTCGCCAGGTAACCCATCGCAGCACAGACGTCCTGCGCGTTGGCGAACCATTCGACCCCGTCGGCCGATGCCGGGTTGTCCAGGAAGTTCTCGAAGTCGATCTCGAGCGGCCTCGCATCGGCCTGCTCGAGCAACTCGACCCGGGAATCGGGGTCGGCCTCGGACCACTCGGCCCGCATGTTCGGATCGCCGAACCCGATGACGAAGAACTGCCGAGTGTCCATCATCGGGGTCATCACCGACGGATCGTGATGACCCATGACCGAGAGCTGACGCTCGACTCGGTCGCGGCCGAGGTGATCCATCAACAGATCCGTTGCGGTGTTGTCGGACAACGAGATCATCTTCTCGGCCGCGTCGCGGACCGACACCCTGGTGCCGTCGGGCAGATTCTGCAGTTCGCCGGACGGCGCGCTCTTGGTGGCGTCGCGAACGGTGAGCTGCTCGTCCCAGCGGACGGTGCCTGCCTCGATCTCGTCGGTGAGCGCGCCGAGGACGTACAGCTTGAACACCGACCCGAGGGGCAGTACCGAATCGGCATTGGTGGAGTAGATCGACTCGCAGTCACCGCCGTTGAGCCGTGACGCGCTGTAGGAGTAGTTCGGAGCCACCTTCGACAGTGCCGCGTCGAGATCGTCGAACGACGAGATCGTGGGAGTGTCCGGCCGGGCCAGGAAGCCGTCGAGTTTGCCGTCCGCACCGATCGACGTCGTGATCGTGGCCGGGATGCCTTCGGTGGTGAAACGCAGGACGCCGGAGTTCGGTCCGGGCTCGAAGCCCGTGGCCACGTTCGGCGCGCCGGCGCGCAACTGTTCGAGTGGTCCGGCGAGCCCACCCAACGGAGCGACGGCCTCGGCCAGCTCGGGGCCGGTGATTGCCTCGACCTCGGCGGAGTCGGGCGCCTCCTCGGCGTTGATCCACCGCAGGATGCGTTCGTTGAGTGCGCCGACGGGAGTCGAGGTGTCGATGACGAAGTCCGGAGCGGTGGTGGTGGGCACGGGCGCTGCGGACGTGCCCCCGCAGGCGGTGAGCGTCAGAGTTGCGGCCACGACCACCCCAACGAGTCTCGTCACGGTGCGCGTCGTCATGCTGCGATGCTAGTGGATTCGGACATTTCGCCACCCGTCCAGTCTCGGGACGGCCGGTCGGGTGCTGTGGCAGTGTGCTCTGGCGTGCTGACTTCCGAAGACGTCCGTCGACTCGACTCCGATCACCTCTGGCACCCCTACAGCCGGTTTCCGGCGAGTGCGACGCCGCTGGTGGTCGACAGTGCGTCGGGAGTGCGACTGACGCTGGCCGACGGCAGGCAACTCGTCGACGGCATGAGCTCGTGGTGGGCGGCGGTGCACGGCTACCGCCATCCGGTGCTCGACGCCGCCGCGCACGATCAGCTGGGCCGGATGAGCCACGTCATGTTCGGCGGACTGACGCACGCCCCGGCGGCCAGGTTGGCCGAGTTGCTGGTCGACATCACGCCCGCAGGGCTCGACAAGGTGTTCCTCGCCGATTCCGGATCGGTCTCGGTTGAAGTCGCGGTGAAGATGGCGTTGCAGTACTGGCGTGGGCGCGGCGAGAACGGCCGCACACGGCTGTTGACCTGGCGCGGCGGCTATCACGGCGACACGTTCGCTCCGATGAGCGTGTGCGACCCGGACGGCGGGATGCACACGCTGTGGACCGATGTATTGGCGAAGCAGGTGTTCGCTCCGGCCCCGCCCGTGGAGTACGACGCCGGCTACGTGACCGAATTCGAGCGGGTACTGAGCGAGCACGCGAGCGAGCTGGCGGCGATCATCGTCGAGCCGATCGTGCAGGGCGCTGGTGGGATGCGGTTCCACGACGCCCGCTATCTGCTTAAACTACGCCGCATGGCCGACGAGTACGGCGTGCTGCTGATCTTCGACGAGATCGCCACCGGCTTCGGCCGAACCGGAGAGTTGTTCGCAGCCGATCACGCCGGTGTCTCGCCCGACATCATGTGCGTAGGCAAGGCATTGACCGGCGGCTATCTCACCTTGGCGGCGACGCTGTGCACCACCGAGGTGGCCGAGACGGTCTCGGGCGGCGAGGCCGGGGGCCTGATGCACGGGCCGACGTTCATGGGGAATCCACTTGCGTGCGCGATTGCGGTGGCCTCGGTTGAGCTGTTGCTCTCGCGCGACTGGCGCGCCGAGGTCGCCGCTATGACATCGGGGTTGGCCGACGGCCTCGCGCCGGCCCGGTCGCTACCGGGAGTCGCCGACATTCGCGTTCTCGGCGGCATCGGCGTCGTCGAGATGCACAGTCCGGTGGACATGGCGCGGGCCACGGCAGCGGCCGTCGACGCGGGAGTGTGGCTGCGGCCGTTCGGCCGTCTGGTGTACGCGATGCCGCCGTTCATCTGCACCGATGCGGAGGTGGCTGCCATCGCGGATGCCATGGTGGCGGTGGCGCGCGACCATACTTGAACGGCGTTCAAGTATGGTGCTGCCATGACCGCTCTGGATTGGCTCGACGCCACCGCGCACGCCCGACGCGAGGCCGGCCTCGAGCGCATCGTGACAGCCCGCACCGCCGAGGACGAAGTCCTCGATCTGGCGTCGAACGACTACCTCGGCCTGTCCATGCATCCGGCCGTCATCGACGGAGCCTGTGCTGCTGCGCGCCGATGGGGCGGCGGATCCACCGGATCGCGGCTGGTCACCGGCACCACAACGGCGCACGAGCGCCTCGAGGACGACCTCGCGGAGTTCGTCGGAGCCGAGGCCGGACTGGTGTTCTCCTCCGGCTACACCGCCAACCTCGGAATCGTGACGGCACTGGCGGGCCGAGATGCACTGGTGATCTCCGACGCCGCGTCGCACGCCTCGCTCATCGATGCCTGCCGACTGTCGCGGGCACGGGTGGCCGTCGCTCGGCACTGCGACACCGACCACGTCGACGAGCTGTTGCGGGAGCGTCCCGAGCAGCGGGCCCTCGTGGTGACCGATTCGGTGTTCAGCACCGACGGCGATCTCGCGCCGCTGGCCGAGCTGTACGCGGTGTGTCGGAGACGGAACGCGGTGCTCGTCGTCGACGAAGCACACGGATTGGGCGTACGCGGCGACGGCGGCAGGGGAGCCGTCCACGAAGCGGGCCTCGCCGGAGCGCCGGACCTGGTGATCACCGCAACGCTGTCCAAGGCCCTCGGATCGCAGGGTGGAGTGGTGCTCGGGCCGGCAGCGGTACGCACGCAGGTGCTGCACGGTGCGCGCACGTTCGTGTTCGACACCGGTCTCGCCCCCGCCTCCGTCGGCGCGGCATCGGCCGCGCTGACCGTCCTACGCGCCGAACCCGACCGGGTCCATTCGATCGGCGTACGTGCAACGCAACTGGCCGCCGCAGCGGGCGTCGAACCGACGAGATCGGCAGTGGTTCCGGTCATCCTGGGCGACGCGCAGCGTGCGGTGCGCGCGGCGGGGGACTGCCTCGAGCTCGGCGTCCGCGTCGGATGCTTTCGGCCACCGTCGGTTCCGGCCGACGGGTCTCGACTGCGACTGACCGCGCGGGCAGATCTCACCGATTCCGATGTCGACCGTGCCGCGTCGGTTCTCGCGGCGGTGTTGAGTACGGCGGTTGTGTGGTGACGGTTCTGCTCGTGACCGGAACGTCGACCGGCGTCGGCAAGACCGTGATCACCGCGGCGCTCGCGGTGGCAGCGCAGGCAGGCGGACGGTCCGTCGCGGTGTGCAAGCCGGCGCAGACCGGCGTCGGAGGTGACTACCCGGACGAAGCCGATATCGATGTGGTGCAACGCTTTCGGGTGTGCAGGGAGTGGAGTTGGCGCGGTACCCCGAGCCGCTGGCTCCGGACGTCGCGGCCCGCCGATCGGGCAGGCCGATGCTCGAACTCGAGGCTGTGGTCGACGCTGTGCGCGCGCTCGACGCGGCCCACGACCTAGTGTTGGTCGAAGGCGCGGGCGGAGTCGCGGTACGTCTGGGCGCAGGAGGGTTCACCGTGCTCGACGTCGCCAAGACTGTGTCTGCGCCGATCGTGATCGTGGCCGGTGCCGAGCTGGGAACGCTCAACCACAGCGCACTGACAATTGCGGCAGCGCGGGCGGCCGGCGTCGAATGTGCAGGTCTGGTGATCGGGTCGTGGCCCGCCGCACCGAGCTTGGCCGCGCGGGTCAACCGCGACGAGTTGCCACTCGTGACGGGGATCGAACTGACCGCGTCTATCCCGGAAGGAGCGGGCCTGTTCGAATCGCGCGCCTTCGAAGCCGTGGCGGTCGAAGCCTTCGGTGAGTTTGTCGAGTCTTTACTCGGGTACCCGGCATAGATCGTCTGCCGGTCCGGCAGTCGAGAACATGGGAGTCCGCCAATGAGCACCACCGTATGGATCATCGTTGCAGTAGTAGTCGTACTCGTGGTCGTTGCCCTCGCCGTCGTCGTGGCACGCAAGGGCAAGGAACGTAAGAGGTTGGAAGCGAACGAGATTCGCGAAAAGGCAGCCGACGATGCCGCAATCGTCGAGGAGCGTGAACTGCTGGCCAGGGAAAGCGAGGCCAAGGCGCGCCGGGCCCAGGCAGAAGCGGATGTCAAAGCGGCCGAGGCCGACAAGCTCGCGCAGCAGGCTCAATCGCACCAGGGAGTAGCGGCGAAGTCGCGCGACGAGCTGGATGCCGAATTCGCCCGGGCGAACGAACTCGATCCGGACGTCGATCATCGATCGGGTGCCAGGGCCGCACATACGGACAACAACGGCCGGCTCGACGATCGCGAGCAGGCGCACCACAGCGGTGCGGACGTCGCCGAGACCTACCCCGGTCAGCACAACTCCGGGACACGAAACGCCGCTGCTCACGATGCCGCCGCACACACGAACACCGACCCGCGTAGCACCGGGGAAAAGGTCCGCGACACGGTCGACCCACGCACGGACAACGGACACCACCGCACGAACTGACGGCGAGAACCTGCTGCCGTCGGGCGAGCCCGGCACCAGCAGGGCTAGTCGGTCGAATTGTGCGGTAACTCGAGTTCGACGACCTCGTGCTCGCCGAGGTCCGGTCGCTCGTTGGTGATCTTCGCCTTGGCGTAGGCCAACAGGTTCGACACCTTCGACCCGGGGGTGGACCAGTACTCGGCCCCCTCGGCGGCCACGTGGATCAAGGCGACCTCGCGCGAATCGGGGTTCTTCTCGAACCACGCGGCCGCCCGGGTGTTCCACAGTTCCTCGGCCTTGGTGTGGTTCTCGACCACCGCGGCCGTACCGGAGAGCGACACCCAGCCCTCACCGGACTGGAACGAGACGTTGACCGTCGGGTTCGCCGCGATGTCGCCCACCTTCCGGGAATCGGTGGCGGCGAAGAACCACAGGTCGCCGTCGAACTCCGCTTCCTGAAGCGCCATCGGGCGCGAGATGAGGTGGCCGTCCCGGCCGACGGTGGTGAACATGCAGAGCCCGGCTTCGGACATCAATTGAGCGACTTTCGTGACGCCGTCCCCGGGGTTGTCGGCGCTTGTTCTCTCGGTGTTCGTCATCGAAACCAACTACCCGGTGTGTAGCTCGCTAAACCGTTAAGGTGACAAAACGGACACGGGTACCGGGAGGCAGTGCATGGGAAAGAACCTCGACAAGAACAATCGACCGGACCTGCGCGTGAGCAACGACGAACGTGAGGCCGTCGTGACCACTCTCGGTCTGGCGATGAGCGAGGGCCGCTTGACGTTGGTCGAGTACGAACAAAGGCTCGACGCGGTGTGGGCGTCGACGACTCGCGGTGATCTGGCCGAGGTCGTGCGCGACTTGCCGGCCCCCGAGAATTCGACGGCAACGGATGTCGCTCGTACGACGAGCGAGTGGCGGGAGTATCTGGACGAGTGGCGCTGGTGGCTCGGTGGTGCCGTGGTCATGAACGGAATCTGGGCCGTTCAATGGATCTCCGACGGCGAACCGACCTCCTACTGGCCTCTGTGGCCCCTCGGTATCTGGGGCATCATCCTGGTCGCGATGGTGTTCATGCCCGAGGATAAGAAAACCGACGACTGAGGCCGGCGTCGACCGCATTATTACGCCCTGTAGTTGGTGATTTCGCCGAACCTGGGACACTGGAAGACGTGACTGTTTCTCCCGGCGACGACGCCCCCGTATCGGCCCAACTCTTCGCCCGCGCGAGCGAGGTCATTCCCGGCGGCGTCAACTCGCCGGTACGCGCCTTCGCGTCGGTCGGCGGAACGCCCCGCTTCATCACGCAGGCCAGCGGATACACGATGACCGATGCCGACGGAAAGTCGTACGTCGACCTCATTTCGTCCTGGGGTCCGATGATCCACGGACACGCCCACCCGGCCATCGTCGAGGCCGTCCAGAAGGCAGCCGCGACCGGCCTGTCGTTCGGTGCGCCCACGCTCCGCGAAATCGAACTGGCCGAGGAAATCGTGCGTCGCGTCGGCCCCGTCGACCAGGTTCGCCTTGTGAATTCAGGCACAGAGGCCACCATGAGCGCGGTGCGCCTGGCCCGCGGCTTCACCGGCCGCACCAAGATCGTCAAGTTCTCCGGCTGCTACCACGGCCACGTCGACGCCCTGCTGGCCGACGCGGGCTCGGGACTCGCCACGCTCGGACTGCCGACCTCCCCCGGCGTCACCGGCGCACAGGCGTCGGACACCATCGTCGTTCCCTACAACGACCTCGCCGCCGTCACCGCAGCCTTCGAGGCCAACCCCGGCCAGATCGCATGCATCATCACCGAGGCAGCCGCAGGCAACATGGGTGCCATCCCGCCGGTCACCGGCTTCAACGAGGGACTGCGCCGCCTCGCGACCGAGCACGGCGCACTGCTGATCATGGACGAGGTGATGACCGGCTTCCGCGTCAGCGCCTCCGGTTGGTACGGCATCGACGGAATCGCAGGCGACCTCTACACCTTCGGCAAGGTCATGTCCGGCGGATTGCCTGCCGCCGCATTCGGCGGTCGCGCGGACGTGATGGCCTACCTCGCGCCCGCCGGACCGGTGTACCAGGCAGGCACGCTCAGCGGTAACCCCGTCGCCGTCGCGGCCGGATTGACGAGCCTGCAACTGGCCGACGCAGCCGTCTACGAGAAGTTGCAGACCAACTCGCAGAGGCTCGGAACACTGCTCGGCGACGCCCTGACCGCCGAAGGCGTCACCCATCACGTGCAGTTCGCGGGCACTATGGTGAGTGTGTTCTTCGCCGATGGACCCGTCACCGACTACGCGCAGGCCAAGGCCGCGCAGACGTGGCGATACCCGGCGTTCTTCCACGCGTTCCTCTCCCGCGGGGTGTACCCGCCGCCGAGCGCATTCGAAGCCTGGTTCGTCTCCGCTGCCCTCGACGACCGAGCCTTCGAGATCATCGCCGACGCGGCCCCGGCCGCCGCCAAGGCCGCAGCGGCCGCCACCGCACCACTGTGACGTCTACACAGAACTGATCTTCCACCCGACTAGCGAGAAACAGGACCCCGACGTGACCGAGGCCCCCGCAACACATCCGCACTCGACGACGCGCACCATCGTGCACGTCCTCCGGCACGGCGAGGTGCACAACCCCAAGGGAATCCTGTACGGACGTCTGCCCGGCTTCAAGCTCTCGGTGACCGGTCAGTCGCAGGCCAAGGCAGTGGCCGACGCGCTCGCCGGCCACGACATCACCCACGTCGTGGCATCGCCGCTGCTGCGCGCACAGGAAACAGCCGGACCCATCGCGGCGGCTCACGGCCTGACGATCGCCGAGGACGAGAACCTCATCGAAGCAGGCAACGAGTTCGAGGGACTGCGCGTGGCCGTCGGCGACGGTGCCCTGCGCCGACCACGGCACTGGTGGAAGCTTCGCGATCCCTTCACCCCGTCGTGGGGCGAGCCGTATCTGCAGATCGCGCACCGCATGCTCGCCGCCGTCAACGCGGCCCGCGTCGAAGCCGTCGGGCACGAGGCCGTCTGCGTCAGCCACCAGCTCCCGGTGTGGACACTGCGCCGATTCCTGCAGGGCGACCGGCTCTGGCACGACCCGCGTAATCGTCAGTGCGGACTCGCCTCGCTCACCTCGCTCGTCTACGAGGGCGATCAGCTCGTGGACCTCGTCTACTCCGAGCCCGCAGGAGCATCCGATCCGAGGATCTCCGGTGCGTAGGTTTCTGCTCGCAGTGTCCGCGGTGGCACTTGTCGCCGGCTGCTCGACCGGCACCGACGCGGTGGCGCAGGGCGGCACTTTCCAGTTCGTCTCACCCGGCGGCAAGACCGACATCTTCTACGAGCCCGACGAGCGCGGCACCATCGGCGAACTGTCCGGGCCGGATCTGATGACCGAGGGCAAGACGACCTCGTTGTCCGACTACGACGGTGACGTCGTCGTTCTCAACGTCTGGGGTCAGTGGTGCGGTCCGTGCCGCGGCGAGGCCGACGACCTCGAAGACGTCTACGAGGCCACCAAGTCCCTCGGCGTCGAGTTCCTCGGCATCAACGTGCGCGACGAGTCGCAGACCGCCGCACAGGACTTCGTCGTCAGCAACAACGTGAGCTACTCCTCGATCTACGACCCGCCCATGCGCACCCTCAACGCGCTCGGCGGCGTCCCCACCTCCGTCATTCCGACGACCGTCGTGCTCGACCGACAGCATCGCGTCGCGGCAGTGTTCTTGCGGGAGCTGCTCGCCGAGGACCTGCAACCCGTCGTCGAGCGTGTGGCAGCCGAGGAGCCAGTGCAGCAGTGAACGTGACTCACCTGGCCGGGATCGGCGCGAGTTTCCAGGAAGCCGCGGCCTCCGGGCCACTGATCCTGGCCCTCGGAGCCTGCGTGCTGGCCGGGCTCGTCTCCTTCGCGTCGCCGTGCGTGGTGCCCCTGGTGCCCGGATACCTCTCGTACCTCGCCGGAGTTGTCGGAGCCGATGCCCCGGCCGTCAGCGCCGACGAGGCGGCGGTGAAGACGAAGGTGCGCAGCGGCCGGTTGCGCGTGGCCGGGGCGGCGGGACTGTTCGTCCTCGGATTCACCGTCGTGTTCGTTCTCGCCACCGCATCGGTGTTCGGAGCGATCTCCGTCCTGTCGATCAACCGCGAACTGCTCATGCGAATCGGCGGCGTCGTCACCATCGCCATGGGCCTGGTGTTCGTCGGACTGATCCCGGCCCTGCAGCGCGACGTGCGCTTCGAGCCGAGGCAGATCGGCTCACTGGCCGGAGCGCCGCTGCTCGGCGGTGTCTTCGCACTCGGATGGACTCCGTGCCTCGGGCCGACGCTCGCAGGCGTCATCTCTCTGGCCGCAGGGACCGACGGCACGACGGCAGCGCGTGGCGTCGTCCTGATCGTGGCGTACTGCCTCGGTCTCGGCCTACCGTTCGTGATCCTCGCGTTCGGTTCGGTCAGCGCGCTGCGAGGCGTCGGCTGGCTACGTACACATGCACGACAGATACAGGTGTTCGGCGGAATCATGTTGATAGCAGTAGGAATTGCACTGGTCACCGGTGCCTGGGATCAGTTCGTCGGTTGGGTGCGCGACGCCTTCGTCTCCGATGTGGTGTTGCCGATATGACCGCCGACGTCGAAGAACGTACCGAGGCGTCGCCGCCGCACAAGCAATCGATGCTGGGCAGGGCAGTGGCTCTGGTCCGCAACACCTGGCGCGGCCTGACCAGCATGCGAACCGCGCTCGTGCTGCTGTTCCTGCTGGCCTTCGCCGCAGTGCCCGGTGCCTTGGTGCCGCAGCGCAGCCTCAACGCGGGCAAGGTCGACGAGTACATCGCCGACCGCCCGACCCTCGGCCCGATCATGGACAGGCTCGAACTGTTCGACGTCTTCGGCAGCTTCTGGTTCACCGCGATCTACGCGCTGCTGTTCGTCTCGCTCATCGGCTGCATCCTGCCGCGCTGCATCGAGCACGCGAAGCAGTTGCGTACCAAGCCCGTTCGCGCGCCCCGCAACCTCTCCCGTCTGCCGCACCACAGTCGCTACGACGTCGACGGAACGCCGGAGGAGGTCGCCGCACAGGTGCGCACCCAGTTGCGCGGCTGGCGCGTCGCCCAGCGAACCGAGGACGGCGGAGCAGTGACGCTGTCGGCGGAGAAGGGCTACGTCCGCGAACTCGGCAACCTCGTCTTCCACCTCTCGCTCGTCGGACTGCTCGCCGCCATCGCCATGGGCAAACTGCTCGGATACGAAGGCAACCGCATCGTCATCGCCGACGACGGACCCGGCTTCTGCACCTCGACCCCGGCGAACTACGACTCGTTCCGCGCAGGCAACCTCGTCGACGGCACCGACCTCGAACCACTGTGCGTGCGCGTCAAGGACTTCACGGCCGACTACCTCGACACCGGCCAGGCCGAGATGTTCACCTCCAACATCGAGTACCAGGCAGGCCAGGACCTCACGAACAACGTCTGGCGCGACGACCAACTGCAGGTCAACCATCCGCTGCGCGTCGCCGGAGACCGTGTCTACCTGCAGGGCCACGGCTACGCACCCACCTTCACCGTGACGTTCCCCAACGGCGAAACCCGCACCGACACCATCCAATGGCAGCCGACGGACGCCACGACCTTCCTCTCCAGCGGAGTACTGCGCGTCGACCCGCCCGGCGGCTTGTATCCCGACGCTTTGGACCGGCGCAAGAACCAGATCGCCATCGAGGGACTGTTCGCGCCGACGGCGTCGTTCCACGGCAGCCTGCTGTCGTCGAGCTTCCCCGCCATGAACGACCCCGCCGTCGCCATCGACATCTACAAGGGCGACACCGGACTCGACACCGGACTGCCGCAGTCCATCTTCTCGCTCGATCAGGAAATGATCGCCCAGGGACGCCTCGTGAAACAGGACCGCGTCAACCTGATGCCAGGAGAATCCGCGACGCTCAGCGACGGAACGGTCGTCACGTTCGACGGAGCGAAGGAATTCGTCAACCTTCAGGTCTCGCACGACCCGGCTCAGACCTGGGTGCTCGTCTTCGCACTCACGATGATGGGCGGACTGCTCGTCTCACTGGTGATCAAGCGTCGCAGAATCTGGGTCCGACTCACCGCCGACGCCCAGGCACGACGTACTGTAGTAGACCTCGGCGGACTTGCACGCACCGATCAGGCGGGGTGGGGCGAAGAGTTCGACCGCCTGTGCACCCGCCTGCTCGGCGATACCTCGAAACAGGAGAACTGACCGATGCCGATCAACGAGACCCTCTCGCAGTACAGCGACTGGTCCTTCGAATCAGCGTTCACCATCTACGTGCTCGCATTCGTCCTGCTCATCGCCCAGTACGCCTCCGCCAAGGCGACGGCCGCCCAGGCCAAGGAACTCGTCGGTGCCGGTGCCCCCGTTGCCGACAGCCGACCGGGACGCGTCGTCGAAACGCCGAAGCGCCCGCTGTCCGAGCGACTCGCAGGTATGGGCTTCGCGTTGCTCGCCCCGGCTCTCGCCCTGCACGTCGCCTCGGTGGTGCTCCGCGGTTTCGCTACCCACCGCTTCCCGCTCGGCAACATGTACGAGTTCGTCACCATGGCCACCGCAGCCGCTGCCCTCACCTCGGTGATCGTGCTGCGCAAGAAGACGATGCGCCCGATGCTCGTGTTCGTCCTCGCACCGGTCATCGTGCTGATGTTCTTCGCCGCCACCAAGCTCTACGCCGACGCCGCACCGGTCGTCCCCGCACTGCGCTCCTACTGGCTGCCCATCCACGTCACCATCGTCAGCGTCGGCAGCGGCATCCTGCTGGTCTCCGGTGTCGCGTCCCTGCTGTTCCTGCTGCGCATCAAGCAGCCCCTGGGAGAGGAAAGCGTCGGTTTCTGGGGCAAATTCGCCTCCAAGCTGCCCGACGCCCAGGCCCTCGACCGACTCGCCTACAAGACGACCATCGTCGCCTTCCCGCTCTTCGGAGCCGGCGTCATCCTCGGCGCAATCTGGGCCGAAGCCGCCTGGGGACGCTTCTGGGGCTGGGACCCCAAAGAGACGATGTCGTTCATCACCTGGATCATCTACGCCGCCTACCTGCACGCCCGCGCCACCTCCGGATGGCGCAACACCCGCGCCGCCTGGATCAACATCGCCGGATTCACCGCCATGCTCTTCAACCTCTTCATCATCAACATGGTGGTCTCGGGACTGCACAGCTACGCGGGTCTGAACTAGTTTTCGACAGCTGTGCAGGCTCCGCGCGGGACTGCCAGCTGGTAGCGTCCGATCCGGCTCGATGGGGGACACATCCGAGCTCGGATCTTCGATGTGGACGCGAACTGGGGGGAATCGGTCATGGCCGATCGGCACGAGGACAACTGGCAACCCGTCCGGCCTCTGGACGACGATGTGCCCGAAGAACACGTAGCGCCGTCCCCTGGATCCGAGCCGGTCGTCGTCGCATCGACGTCGGAGGCCACATCCGCACCGCCGCGGGAGCCCTTCCGATCGACCCCCATCACCATGCCGCCCGAGAGCATCTCGAACCCGCCCGCGCCGCAGCCCGAGGCCGCGCCCACACCGCCGCCGGTTCCTGCGCCGCGCGCGGCCCAACCGAAGGACGGATCTGAGCCGGTACAAGGTGGAGGTAACGATGCCGTGGTCGCCGCGACCCCGGCCGAGGTAGACAAGACGGCAACGGCGGCACCCACGAAACCGGTGGAACCGCCGAAGACTCCCGTGGCGTCGACCGTGAAACCGACTCCTCCACACACGCCGAGCGAAGCGAGCCCGCCCGTCGTATCGGGACCGACCCCGCCGCAGAATCCGGTGCCGCAGAACCCGGTGCCGCAGAACCCGGTGCCGCAGAACCCGGTGCAACAGAACCAGTGGGCTCCGCAGAATGTCGGCGGGCCGCAGAATCAAGCTGGGCCGCAGAACTATTGGGCACCACAGAACCATGGCAGCCCACAGGGGCAGTTCGCGCCGGAGGGGCAATGGAACCCCCAGAATCAGTGGAACCCCCAGAACCAATGGGGACCTCAGCCCGGCCAGTGGCCCGAGCAGCCGCATCCGGGTCAGCCCCAGCAGCTTCGGCAAGGCCCGGGCGACGCGTTGGTGGTCGCACCGGGAGCGGTACCGGCCGTGGACCCGAATCGGTCGGGGGAGCAGTTGGCACCGCAGCCGGTGTCCTCGCTCGATCTCGGCAGTTCGTTGCTCGTCCGGTCAGGGAATGCGCCGCCGGTGGCCGGGTGGCGTCGGGCGCTGTATCTGATGTCGGGTGGTCGTGTGGACGTCGGCAACAGTGCGGCCCAGCAGCGACGCCTGGTGTTGACGGCGCAGGTGGATCGGCCTCTCGTCGGGTGCCATCGTGTCGCGGTCCTGTCGCTGAAGGGGGGTGTCGGCAAGACCACGACGACGGCCACCCTCGGCTCGACGTTCGCCGAGATTCGAGGTGATCGGGTGATCGCTATCGACGCCAACCCCGACCGTGGAACGCTGGGGCAGAAGGTGCCGCTCGAGACGGCTGCCACCGTTCGTAATCTGTTGCGCGACATACAGTCTCTTGATCGCTACAGCGATGTCAGGGCCTACACGTCGCAGAACGTGCATCGACTGGAGGTGTTGGCATCCGATTCGGACCCGGCGGCCTCGGAGGCATTCAGCGGTGAGGATTACGACCGCGCGGTGTCGCTGCTCGAGAAGTTCTACAGCATCGTCATCACGGACTGCGGCACCGGTCTGATGCACTCGGCCATGGAAAGAATCCTCGAGGGAGCCGACACACTGGTGGTGGTCAGCTCGGGATCGGTGGATGGTGTGCGGAGCGCGTCGGCAACGCTGGATTGGCTCGATGCGCACGGCTATCGCGAGCTGGTCGCCACATCGGTTGCGGTGGTCAACGGGGTTCGGCCGAGGGCCGGAAAGGTCGACCTGCAGAAGGTTGTCGAGCACTTCGAGCAACGATGCGCCCGGGTGCGAACGATCCCGTTCGACCCGCATCTCGAGGAGGGGGCGGAAATCGAACTCGATCGTCTTCGTGGACGCACGCGGAATGCGCTGTTGGAAGTCGCAGCGGCGGTAGCGGCAGGATTCCCCGACGCGCCCACCGCTACCCACCGCTACTGAGAGCTACCGGACCCTACTCGCTGGGTTCGGTGCCGGCCTCGGTCCCGTCTTTCCCTCCGCGGCGAGCTTCACGGTTGATTCGCCACAGAAAATCGGGATCGTCATCGGGTCCGACAGTGCGGGTGGGTGGAGCCTGCGTGCTGGGTCCGAATGCCTTCCAGAACAGCACGATCACTGCCACCAAGCCGATCAACGCCAATAGATAAATCACGACGCACCTCCTACTACGAGGGTAGCCGTGATGCAACCACCTCCGCACCCGTCGAGCGTCGAAGATTCCTGAGAATGTTCGATGAGTTCGTACGGGTACGGATACCGCCGGTGGATCGCCCTTCGGGGCTTGCGAATCAGTGGTGTGTGCCGGCTTCCGTCGTCAGAGAGGTCAGCAACTGCATGACCTCGGTCTCGCGGAATCGACGGTGCCCGCCCGGAGTGCGGAGCGATCCGAGGCGCCCGGCGTGGGCCCAGCGCGTCACTGTCTTGGGGTCGACGTGAAAAAGCGCGGCTACCTGACCCGGCGTGAGAAGTGAGTCCTGAGCCTTGTGAAATGTGGGTGCGCTCATCTGTCGTGTCCTCCTACGATGCGGTTCGGTGCATATGCGTCGAACCGGAGATATCGGTCTGCTGCGTTCGGTCCCCATGGTTGCACTCGAACCCCTAGGTACTCGACTGATACAAGGTTGGTAAAGGGGAGGTAATGGACAAATCGGTCATGCCGGGGTTGGGTCGGTATGCCTGCCGAGCCCGGTAGATTGGGACCCGTGAGCGACGCGACGAATGCCGAGAGTAACAATCCCACCAGCGGAAATGCCGCGCCAGGTAGGTCGGCGAAGAAGTCCCTCGCCGTCAACCTCGGTGTCTACACCTTCGCGCGACTGGCGCTCGTCGTCGTGATCGCGGCCGTCATCGTCGGGGTCGGTTTACTCTTCGGCGTCGAGGTCCCGGTACTCGTGGCCGCGATTTTCTCGGTGCTGATCTCGCTACCGCTGTCGCTGCTCCTGTTCAAGAACATGCGCATCCGCGTCAACGAGTCCATTGCAGCTGTCGACGAGGACAGGCGCGCCGCGCGCGCGGACCTGCAGTCGAAGCTGCGCGGTGAAGACGGCAAGAAATGACCAGGTCGGTCGATCACTCGGGATCTCGGGCGTGGGTCGACAACGCAGTCCGGTTGATCGAGGCCGATTCCCAGCGCAGCGCGGACACACATCTGTTGCGCTACCCCCTCCCCGCGGCCTGGGGGATCTCGCTGTACCTCAAGGACGAGTCGACGCACATCACCGGCAGCCTGAAGCATCGGCTGGCTCGGTCGCTCTTTCTGTACGCAATCTGCAACGGCTGGGTCACCGAACGCACCACGGTGATCGAGGCTTCGTCGGGCTCCACTGCGGTCAGTGAAGCGTATTTCGCCGGACTGCTCGGATTGAAATTCGTCGCCGTGATGCCACGGAGCACAAGCCCGGCCAAGATCGCACTCATCGAGTCCCACGGCGGAAGATGTCACTTCGTCGACAAGCCCGGCGAGATGTACACCGAAGCGCATCGACTCGCGGCTGAGCCCGACAGCCACTACATGGACCAGTTCACGCACGCCGAACGAGCCACCGACTGGCGCGGAAACAACAACATCGCCGAGTCCATCTTCGACCAGTTGCGGCTCGAGGAATGCCCCATTCCCGACTGGGTGGTCGTCGGTGCAGGAACCGGTGGAACCAGCGCCACCATCGGCCGCTACATCCGATATCGCAGGCACGCAACGCAACTGGCAGTGGTCGACCCCGAGAATTCGGCGTTCATCGGCGGCTACGAGTCCGGAGACGCGGGTTACGAAACAGGGCTGTCCTCCCGCATCGAGGGCATCGGTCGACCGCGCGTCGAACCCTCGTTCGTCGGCCAGGTGATCGATCGGATGATCGCGGTGCCCGACGCCGCCTCCGTGGCCGCCGCACGATTCACCTCAAACGCACTCGGCAAACGGGTGGGCGGTTCGACGGGCACCAACATCTGGGGTGCCTTCGGATTGATCGCGGAAATGATCGCCGCAGGCCGCAGCGGGAGCGTGGTGACACTGCTGTGCGACGGTGGAGATCGATATTCGCAGACCTACTTCGACGACGCCTGGGTCTCGAACCAGGGCATGGACCTCGACGGAGCAACGGCAGCGCTGGAACGGTTCATTCGTACCGGGGTGCTCTGAGGCGACCTACTTGCTCACCGCCATCGATGCCGCTGCCGTTGCAGCAGACACCGCGGTGACCGCCGGCCAGGCACCGATCTTCTTGGCGAGCGGGTGCGAGGCACCGAACGCGACGAGGTAGGTCCCGAGCAAGGCACCGGCACGGGCCGAACCCGAGGATTTCTGCCAACGGATCGTGCATGCCACCCCGACAGCTGCGAGCACCGCTCCGCCGAGCTGACGATTGTGTGACTGCCGGGCAACGGCGAAGCCGCCGAGCAGACCGCCGGCAGCGAGCGCGGACGTGGCGAGCGAGCGGCGAGTGTCGTTGGTGGGCATGATCATCACCCTAGCCGCGCCTGCACCCGCAGGTTCCTCGCCAGGTGGTCTCGTTGCTCGATCACCAAGCGCCGCAGGGCAGCCGGTGCCCATTCGTGCTCGGTGAGCCAACTGTCCGCTGCCTCTGTCGACGACTGCTGCGGGAACAGGCGGACGACGATTCGCCTCGCGATCTCGATACTGCGCGAGGTCCACAGCGACGAGATGACCTCGAAGTACCGAATGTCGTAGGGCTTAGTCAGGTCCGGTCGGTGCCCGGCCCCGAAGCCGGTGATGAAGGCGTCGAGAACATCGTTGGACGCATCGTCGCGCTCGGTGATGGCAGCCCACGCCCTCGCCTTGACCTCGGCAACGGGTATCGCCGTCGACGCCGCGGTGTGTGCGGTGCGTCCCGACAAGGTGTCGTCGGAGGCCAGCTCGGCGTCGAGCTCGGCCGAGGTCGCGTTCCCGGTTGCGGCCAGGGCCAGCCAGAACGACCAGCGCTGATCGGGATCGAGACGTAGGCCTGGCACCGTCGCCGTGCCGTCGAGAAGTGCGCGCAGGTCGGCTGCGCGGGAACCGTCGAGTTGCGCCGCGGCGGCGGTGGCTCGACCCCACACCAACTGGGCATCGCTGCCCGGCTCGCTCGCATGCAGTTGCGTCCACGACGCCTCGAGCCACTGCCGGGTCGGTTCGGCTCGGCGGTCCTCCGGGAGGTAATGCTCCAGGGCGTATGCCACGTTGGCCGTGACTGCCGACAGTAGGCCGATCTTGGGCTCGTTGGGCGCGAATCTGGTTGCGATGTCGATGTATTCGAGTGCAGACATCTCGGCGTCGCGGGTGGAGTTCCACAGTGCTGACCACACCAGGCCTCGGGCAAGGGGATCGACGATGCGATCGAGGTGGTTCCGCACGGTGGTAGTCGAGCGCTCGTCGAATCGGATCTTGGCATACGTCAGGTCGTCGTCGTTGAGCAGTACCAGTGCGGCATCGGGCAAGTCGACCGGCGTTCGTGCATCGGTGATGTCGAGTTCTCGGCGGTGGGTTCTCGTCAGATTCCCCGCCTCGTCGAGATCGTAGAGCCCGACGGCAATTCGGTGCGGCCGCGGATCTGTCTGCTCGACGGCATCGCCGGTGTAGCTGAGCGTGGAGACGCCGGTGGTCTGCAGCCATGCTGCGGCCCAGGTGTCGAGGTCGCGCCCGCTCGCGCTGGACATCTCGCTCAGCAGATCGGTCAGCGTCGTATTGCCGAAAGCGTGGGCTCGAAAGTAGTTGCGGGAAGCGGCGAAGAAGGCGTCGGCACCCACGAACGCCCCGAGTTGTTTGAGGACGCTCGCCCCCTTCGCGTAGGTGATGCCGTCGAAGTTGAGCTTGGCGGCCTCGAGGTCGGTGATGTCGGCGACGATCGGGTGGGTGGTCGGGAGCTGGTCCTGTAGGTAGGCCCACGCTTTCCGGCGGTTCGCGAAACTGACCCAGGCATCGGTGAATCGGGTCGCCTCGGCCGACGCGTACGCACCCATGAAGTCCGCGAAGGATTCCTTGAGCCACAGGTCGTCCCACCACTGCATCGTGACGAGGTCACCGAACCACATGTGCGCCATCTCGTGCAGAATCGTGTTGGCGCGGGCCTCGTATTGGGCTTCGGTTGCCGCAGAACGGAATACATACGATTCGGTGAACGTGACGAGCCCTGGATTCTCCATCGCGCCGAGGTTGTATTCGGGGACGAAGATCTGGTCGTACTTTCCGAAGGGGTACGGGTAGTCGAACTTGTCGTGAAAGAAGTCCAGGCCACGCTTCGTGATGTCGAAGATATCCTCGGCGTCGAAGAATTCGGAGAGCGAGGCTCGACAATACGCGCCGAGAGGGACGGTGAGTTCGCCTCGCGTCCAGGACGATTGGACGCGGTGATACGGACCGGCCGCAACTGCAGTGATGTAGGTCGATATCGGTAGGGTCGGCGCGAAGGTGGTGACCGTGTCGGCAGTGACTCCCTCGCGGTTCGACAGCACGGTCCACGTCGGTGGAGCCGTGACCGTCAGAGTGAAGGGGGCTTTGAGGTCCGGTTGCTCGAAGTTCGCGAACACTCGGCGCGCATCGGCCGGCTCGTACTGCGTGTAGAGATAGACGTTGTCGTCGACGGGATCGACGAATCGATGCAACCCTTCACCCGACCGGCTGTACCGTCCGTGCGCGCGAATCCGAACGATGTTGTGCTCGGTGAGTCCGACCAGTCGAATGCGTGCGCCGTCGTAATCGATCGCCGCGTCGATGCCGTTGACGGTGACCTCGACGACTGCTTCGCCGATGAAATCCACCCATGTCGCAGCGGTGGTCGCGTCGAATTCGATGTTCGTCACGGTCTCGAAGGTGTCGAGGTCCGTGTCCTCCGCGCGCAGAAGATCCAGGTGAACGCGATACTTCACCCCACCGATGTGGCGCGATCGCCTGCGAGTTTCGGTCCGGGTCAGATTCGCGGTGCTCACCGAACCAACCCTATGCGATCGAATCTTCACAGGGTCGGTGCAGTGAAGTAGTGGCGTCCGAGTGGATCGACGATGTGCAGCACCCCTTCCGGTAGTAATTCGGTGTGCCACAGTTTGCACGTTTTCAGGTTGTGGTGGAGTCGACAGCGGGGGCCGATGTTCGTCGGGATCGTCCAGCCCCCTCGCTCCGGATTCTGCCGATCGAACTCGACGATGTGGTCGAGGTCGCATCGGTCCGAAGGCACGTCGCATCCAGGATGCAGGCAGTACGGATGGTCTGCGCGAACCCGCGCCGCGAGTGCCCTACTCGGCTTGTAGGACAGTGCCCCCGGGGGCGGAACCGTCATGCCTCCATGTCCGTCGGGGTAGAGCGCGTGCTCGCCGAGGGGATTGCTCTCGACGACTGACCGCCAACGCTCGATCAGCGTCCCTCCTCCCGGCCGCAAGCGCGAGGCAACGCCCGGCGGCGATGCCTCGTCGGGTTGTGCCGTGTCCTTGGGTTGTGCTGTGTCCTCGGGTGGTTGCGTGGCCGGTGACGGTTGCCTGACCGGCCGAACCGGCCGTTGGGGCACGGATTCAGCACTCGCGCTTGATGTCTCGTCGGCTGTGTCGCCGGCCGACGCCTCGGTCGCGCCAGTGGGCTGCGGCTCTTCGGATTCGGGAATCGCGACGTCACCACGAGCGGTCAGGCACGGTGCACACTGGCACACCAGTGTCTCGCCGCGCATCAACGCATTGTGTGCTTCGCCTCGTCGTTGATCAGGGGATCGAGGATCCTCCGGGTGTAGTCGCGCGATCACGGCGTCGATCCGTGAAATCTGTTCGTCGGCTTCACCGTCGGTCATCACCGTGGTGAGACTGGACAGTCCCCGTGCTCGTCTCCGCAACCGGATTCGCTTCTCCGTGCGCGCGGCACGCTTGCGCACTTCGCGGTCCCAATCCGGATCGGCCTCGATGAGCAGTCGATCGATTTCGCGCCCCAGAGCGCCCGGAGCCATCTCTCTGGCGGCCTTGAGAACCTCGGCTTCGATGTCGACCACCGTGGTCGGACGAGCGTGGAGCAAGTGATCGTGAATCGTCCTGACCCGCTCCATATCGAGCGAACCGTCGACGAATCGACGCTTCACCGATGGCTGCAATCGGCGCCACATCTGCACCTTGTTGTTGACCGACGCGAAGGTGGACGACATTGCCGCTGCCAACTCGCAGATCGCCGAGCTGTAGAGATCCTTTTCTGTCACGCCGGTGTCCCACGGCGATGCGCATGCCGTTCGGCCGCGAACATAGTCGTCCATGAGCGACAGTTCCGATGCGGCAGCAGCGTTGATCCTTCTGCGCGCACCGAGAACGTCGGCGAGAGCAGAGTGATCGTCCGCCATCCACGTCGACTTGCGTAGCCCCATGTCACCCCCCAGCGACGAAGGGCCGAACACGCATTCGACCCGATGCCGAGAAGTGTAGAACCGGCCACCGACAAGTTCTGTCGCCCCTGGTCGAGGCACTCAGCGCGAGCGAACAGCCAGGGCGATATCGAGAGCGAGTAGGTAGTGATTGATGTCGATCGCTGCCCGAGAGCCTGCTGCCGCGGAATTGATCAGTTGTGCCGGCGAATCCGAGACATTCCCCGCTGCCCACAGTCCGTCCACGCTGGTGCGGCCGGTCGGTTCGGTTGCCACCCATCCGCTGTCCAGTCGCGCGCAGCCGATCCGGATGAGGAGAGCGTCGTTGGGCACGAACGTCGGGCCGACGAAGACGACAGCTCTGGGAACGAGGCTGCCGTCGGTGAGTTCGACGCCGGCGACGCTGCCGTCCTGCGTGAGGAGCCGAGAGACGGGGACATCCACGATTCCGACCGATCGCGCGTCGAGTGCGATCCGTTCGTCTTCGGTCAGCTCGATCCCGTTGGTGAAAAAGATGACGTCCGAGGACCATTGGCGAATCAGCGAGGCCTGATGGACGGTGAACGGTCGATTCGATCCGCCGATCACGGCAATGGGTCGATCTCGCACCTCGTAGCCGTGGCAGTACGGGCAATGCAGTACCCCTGAGCTCCAGTGCTCGCGTGCGCCCGGAATGTCGGGCAGCTCGTCGCGGAGACCGGTGGCCACCAGCACCGACCTCGAATCCAGGACCGATCCACTCTCGAGGTGGACCGTGAATCCGCCGTCGACACGGGTTACGTTGCCCTGCAACAACTCCCCGCCGTAGCGGAGCACTTCCCGGATTCCCTCCTCGTGTAATTCCTGCGGCGATGCGCCATCACGCGAGAGGAAACCGTGAAGATGATCGGCAGGCGCATTGCGTGGATGCCCGGCGTCGATCAGGACCACTCGCCGGCGAGCGCGGGCCAATAGTGTTGCGGCACTGAGCCCGGCGGGTCCGCCGCCGACCACCACGGTGTCGTACGTCAAGAGGGCTCCTCGAAGTCGATGGGCTAGGATCCGAAGATAACAGAACTGTCAACTGGTTAACAATATTGGTGGTGACGATGACCGACGCATCGCTTCGTGAACTGACCTGCGCCCGGTGGGCCGAGTTCGACCCCGAGCTGGACACGTCGCCGATGCAGGTGGTGGCCCAGATCAAGCGCATCGTCGCGCTGCTCGAGCTGGCCGTCGAACCGATCTACGACGCCGCCGACGTCACCGTGGCCGAGATGGAATTGATGGTGCCGCTTCGCCACGCGGTCGAGCCCGCGACGGCGGTGCGGCTGGCGGAGCTGCTCGGTATGACTCGCGCCGGAGTCAGCAAGGCGTTGGGGAAGCTCGAACGTCGCGGCTTCCTCGAGCGCGTCCAGAATGCCGAGGATCGGAGGTCTGCCTCGATCACGTTGACCGATGCGGGCAAAGATGTTGTGGACGAGGTCTTTCCGCGCGAGCTTGCAGCTCACGGCCGATTGTTCGACGCATTGGGTGCGCGACGGATGCAAGTCCTCGAAGCGCTGGACGTATTGGCCGAGTCGATGGATGACGCTGTGTCCTCGCAGTGACGATGCCATCGAGCAACAACGCCGCTACGCTTTGCATCACGTGCAGGGGGACTCCGAAGGAGGCGAAGTGAACACCTTCCAGAAATCGGCAGCAGCGTTCAACAGGGTTTTCATGGTCGTGATGAAAGCGCCCGTACTCGACAGGGTTCTCGGACGTTCGATGGGGATCCTGACCTACACCGGCCGAAAGTCCGGCAAGAAGATCTCACTACCACTGGCTATCGGCCGGAAAGGTGATCACCTGAAAGTCCGGGTGGCTATGCCGGACAAAAAGAACTGGTGGCGAAACTTCACGAACGATGGCGGCGGTCGCGTCGACGTCGACCTCGGCGGCGTTCACCACACAGGCCTGGCGACGGCGACCCGCGACGATCGCGGGCGGGTGACTGTCGACATCGCTTTGGATCGCTGACTGCGCCGTTGGCTGTTGCGTCAACAAAGGTTGACATGTGTCGGTCTGTCAATTTAGATTGACATCATGACCGAAGCCACTGCACTTGCTGCCGCAGCCGCCAGTTCCGATCCGGGGGAGGGGCTGCGTGCGGTAGCCGCTCTTCGGCGGTTGTTGGAGCGCCTGGAGGCCGTTCAGGTCCAGAATGCTCGACGCAACGGCTGGGCCTGGCAGGCAATCGCCGACTCGCTCGGAGTCAGCAGGCAGGCAGTCCACAAGAAGCACGGCGGAAAGGCAAGGTAGGCACCATGTTCGAGCGATTCACCAAGTCGGCCAGATCTGTCGTCATCAGCGCTCAGGGTCAGGCCGGGGCGCTGCGTTCGCCCCGAGTCGAGCCTGTCCATCTGTTTCTCGGCGCGCTGTCCGTCGCCGACGAGCCACTGAAGACGGCGCTCGGCGCGGCCGGGTTCACCGTCGACGGAGTGCTCGCGGACGTGCAGTCCCAGGATGCGCGTGCGCTGAAGTCCCTCGGAATCGACCTGGACGCTATCGTCTCGACGATCGACTCCACTCTCGGGCCGGGTGCGCTGAAGGGCGCACAGGCGTCACCGCATCATCTCCCTTTCGGCCCATCGGCGAAGGAAGTGTTGAAGCTGTCGCTGAAGGAAGCCGTCGAACGACGGGACCGCGAGATCGGCGTCGAGCATGTTCTTCTCGGTTTGGTTCGCGGTGCCGATCGGTCATTCACCGAACTGGTGCATCAGCATTGTTCGCTCCAGCAGTTGCGATCGATTGTCTCGCTCGTTCGTACGCCGTAGCTCTCGGCCGTCCGCGACTCTACGATGGCGCCATGAACTTCTTGATTCGGCTCGTGATCAACGCCGTTGCCATTTGGGTTGCCAAAGAATTCGTGGACGGGATCACTGTCACCAGTTCGGGGCGCGGCGACGGGTGGGACATCGTGGTGCTGCTGGGTATCGCGGCCGTGTTGACGATCGTCAATGCGTTCATCAAGCCGCTGGTGAAGCTGCTGTCACTGCCGTTGCTGATTCTGACGCTCGGGTTGTTCACTCTCGTGATCAACGCGTTGATGCTGTTGTTGACGGGCTGGCTGTCGTCGCAGACCGGCTACGGTCTCGAGATCGTCGGGTTCGCCGCCGCGTTCTGGGGCGCGATCATCATCTCGATCGTGAACTTTCTGCTGGGCGCGTTGGTGCCCGACAAGCGTTAGGCGAAAGCCAACGCCACGCCGGTGCTCGCGCCCCAGACGAGCATCGCCAGGCCCGAATCGCGCAGTGCCGGAATCAGCTCGAATCCGTGAGCTCCCTTGCGCACCGGGGAATTCGCGCGAGCGGCGAAGGGAAGCGCGAGCAGGCCGACCAGTGCCCACGGGGTGCGCGCGATCAGAGCGACGGTCATCGCGAACGGCACCACCAGCAGCGCGAGATGCAGGTAGCGAGTGCGGGCGTCGCCCAATCGCACTGCGAGCGTGAGCTTTCCCGACTCGGTATCGGTGGGGATGTCACGGAGGTTGTTGGCGACGAGCACTGCACTCGAGAACGAGCCGACGGCAACGGCAGCCAGCACACCTGCCCAGTCGATCTGCTCGGCCTGCACGAACTGGGTGCCGAGCACGGCAACGAGACCGAAGAACACGAACACGGCGATCTCACCGAAACCGCTGTAGCCGTACGGCTTCGAGCCCCCGGTGTAGTACCAGGCACCGGCGATGCAGACGAGTCCGACGATGACCAGCCACCATGCGCTGGTCGCAGCCAGGACCAGTCCGGCCACTGCGCCGATTGCGAAGCAGCCGATGGCCGCCTTCTTGACGGCCCCGGCGGACGCGGCCTTGGAGCCGACCAGTCTCAGTGGCCCGACTCGATCGTCGTCGGTGCCGCGGATTCCGTCGGAGTAGTCGTTGGCGAAGTTGACGCCCACGATCAGAGCCAGCGAGACGATCAACGCCAACAGCGCCTTCCACCACACTCCTCCGTCCAGCGACACGGCCGCACCGGTGCCGACGAGGACGGGGGCGATCGCATTCGGGAGTGTGCGCGGTCGCGCGCCTTCGATCCATTGCGCAGTGGTGGCCATGAGCGACGATCTTTCCGTATCTGTCCGACGGGTGAGAACGCGGCCGGTCAGAACGGTAGGCGCGGCAATACCGGCAGCGGGATGACGGGCATCTGGACACCAGGAATCTGGGGCAGGGGCACCGTGGGTGCAGGCGGAGGTGCCGGCGGGTAGTAGTGCGGCTGCTGGTACTGCACGTAGGGCGCGGAATCGGCGGCAGCGGGTGGAGGCGCGGTGGTGGTCGGCTCCAAGGCCGCGTCCGCCGGGGCCGTCAAGAAGGCGGCCATCGGCTGCTTCGCAATCGGCGCAGTGGCCGGACTGGTCCTGGCTGCGGGTC
>NZ_NOYD01000008.1 GCF_002258315.1 Rhodococcus sp. 06-462-5
CCGCACCGGCGGCGTCGAGTCCCCGCAGAATTTCGTTCTGATCGCCGGGCGGCACGTCGTTCCAGCTCGGCGCGGTGGTCATTTCGGTGCGCAGACCCTCGACCGATGCGGCGCGATCGGAGATTCCGGTTTGCTCCAGCGCATCGATCGACGGCAGAAACTGGGTGCAGGTTTGCTGGTAGAGCGCTTCACCGGTGACGCCTGAGGTTGCGTCGGTCGGAGCAGCAGGCTCGGCAGCAGGCGGCGGCTCGGAAGCGGGAGCCGGCTCGGGCGCGGGCGAGCGCGCGTCGACCGTGGTGGTTGCGGGGACTGTCGTGGAAGTCGCAGTCGTCGTCGGTGCGGCGACGGTGGTGCTCGACGCTTCCTCGGTCGACGGGTCGTTGCCACATCCGGCAACCGAGACGGCGACGATCAGCCCGAGCAATCCGGTCGCGATTTTTCCGTTCATCGCAACTGTGTACCACCTGCGGCTCAAAGCAGGGTCTGCGCACGTCCGGTGATGGTGCTCAGCGCCGTCGACCAGGCGAGGTTCTTCGGGTCGAGGAACGCTCCGTGGCCGGCACCGGGCAGCACGACGAGCTCGGGATCGGTACTGCCTGCCTTCGTGGCGGCGTCGACGTAGACGCGGCTCTGGTTCACCGAGACGGTTTGATCGGCGTCACCGTGCAGCGCGGTCAGTGGAACGTCGAGGGGGAGGTATTCGATGGGTGAGGCGATCTTGTAGCGTCCGGGCACCTCGTTCGGCATGCCGCCGAGGAAGGCAGGCACGAACTTGTCGCCGCCGATGTCGGCTGCCCGCTTCATGTCGAAGACGCCGGCCATGATTGTGGCGCTGCGGGGCTTGATCTTCGGTTCTGCTCCGGGCGCATCGACCGGCATCAGGTGTCGAGCAGCAACCCATGCGGCGAGTTGGCCACCGGCCGAATGTCCGGCGACGTGGACGCGATCGAGATCGAGTCGCCCGTCTGCCGCACCCTGTACGACGGTTGCCAGTGCCTCGGTGGCGTCGTCGACGTCGGAGAGGGTGTTGGCCCAGTTGTTCGGGCCACGTCGGTACTCGACGTTCCACACGGCGATGCCCTCGTCGGCGATGGCCGTCGACATCTGCTGGAAGTAGGACAGGTCGAGGTCTTCCTGCCATCCGCCGCCGTGAATCATCACCACCACCGGGAGCGAGGTGGCGTTGTTGTCGGGGAGGTACAGGTCGCCGATGTTGTCCGGTTCGTATCCGTACTTCAGTCGGATGGGATCCCCGGCCGGGCCCGATACCGGTTGCAGCGCAGCCGAATACGTCTCGGCGGTACTCGGTGAGGAGTCGGTGTCGGCCGAACTGCAGCCGACCAACGCGACCGTCAGCAGACCGGAGAGGAAATGACGACGATTCACGCGCGCTGCGCCGTCCACTCGAGCAGTTCGGTGAGGGGCCAGGTGTTGATCACGCGCTCGGCAGGCACACCCTGCGCTCCGGCGCGGATGCAGCCGTAGCCCTGCCAGTCGAGCTGGCCTGGTGCGTGGGCGTCGGTGTCGATGGAGAACAGGCAGTCGCGCTCGAGGGCGATGTCGATCAGTCGCTCGGGGGGATCCTGGCGCTCGGGTCTGGCATTGATCTCCACCGCGGTGCCGAACTGGCGGCAGCCCTCGAACACCACTGGGGCGTCGAACGTCGATTCGGGTCGGGTGCCGCGGCCACCTTCGACGAGCCGTCCGGTGCAGTGGCCGAGGACGTCGACATGCGGGTTGGCGATGGCGGTGACCATGCGCTTGGTCATCGTCTTGGAGTCGGCTCGCAGGTTGGAGTGCACGCTCGCCACCACCACGTCCAGCTCGGCGAGCAGACCCTCGTCCTGGTCGAGGGATCCGTCGTCGAGAATGTCGACTTCGATTCCGGTGAGGATGCGGAACGGTGCGAGCCGCTCGTTGAGCTCGGCGATCACGTCGAGCTGTGCGCGCAGGCGCTCGGCGGTGAGGCCGTTGGCGACCTTGAGGCGCGGGGAATGATCGGTGAGAGCGCAGTATTCGTGGCCGAGCCGCGCGGCGGTGCGCATCATCTCCTCGATGGGGCTGCCGCCGTCGGACCAGTTGGAATGGGTGTGCAGATCGCCCTTCAGCGCGGCGCGAAGTTCGTTGTCGCCGATGGGTTCTGCCGCGTCTCGTCGCTCGCGGAGATAGTCCGGGACGTCCTGAGTCAGAGCCTGGCGAATGATCAGCGAGGTCTTGGCTCCGATACCGGTCAGCGAGGACCAGCTGTCTGCCTTCTCGTGCTCGGATCGTTGTGCGGGCGTGAGAGATTCGACGACATCTGCGGCCCGGCGGTAGGCCTTGACGCGATGGGTGTCCGCGCGAGAGCGTTCGAGCCAGAAACCGATCTCTCGAAGTGCGTCCACCGGATCCATGCGGTCCATTGTGCCTGGCGGTACCGACACGTGTTCACGGGGTAAACGGACAAAACTCTCAGGGAGTTACCAGGTCGCTCACTCCCCATCGGCTTGAAGCTGCAACTACCATCGGCAGTCATGACCAAGAAATGGTGGATCGTAGGAGTAGTTGTCGTCGCCGTGGTGGCGCTCGGGCTGTACTTCGGCCCCAAGATCTATGCATCGCTGCAAGAAGACGACGCCCCGGCAGCATCGGTGTCCACCTCGGGCGCGCAAGCCGCCAGCACCGAGAGCATCGATGGACGGTGGATCGTCACCCCAGGTGACGCTGCGAACGCGACCGCCGCGGGCTACACCGTCGACGAGCTGCTCAACGGGTCCGATGTCACCGTCGTCGGGTCGACGACCGAGGTCGCGGGCAACGTCGTCATCGCCGACGACACCCTCACCGAGGGGCAGGTGGTCGTCATGACCAACTCGATCAGTACCGACAGTGATCGTCGTGACAGCCAGTTCCGCGGCAACATCTTCGACACCGCCACCTACCCGACGGCGACGTTCAACATCGACTCGCCCATCGATCTGTCCTCGCTGCCCAAGGACGGCACCACCGAAACCGTCACCGCCGAGGGCACTTTGACGCTCAAGGATCAGACGCGTCCGGTCTCGGTGGAGATGGAGGTGCTGCAGTCCGGTGACACGCTCATCGCGTCGGGCGCAATTCCCACCACGTGGACCGATTACGGCATCGAACCGCCGTCGCTCGGCTTCGTCACTGTCGAGGGCTCGGGAACCGTCGACTTCCTGATCAATCTGAGTCAGCAGTAGCGCGTTCTCTCGCGGTCGCAGGCGACCATCCCGGCGGTCCGACGAGATATCCGACGCGTTCCTTCCACGACCGCGATGCCGCAACGTCCCGCGCGATGTTGCGGTATTCGTGTGTCTGGAGGGTCCAGATGTTGAACGTGTCGACAGGCTTGGTGAGTCCGTAGTTGGGTCGCTCGACCTCCTCGGCGTACGTGCCGAACAGGCGGTCCCAGATGATGAGGATGCCGCCGTAGTTCTTGTCCAGATACTGCGGATCGCGGCCGTGATGGACGCGGTGATGCGAGGGCGTGTTGAAGACGAACTCGAACGGACGCGGCAGTCGGTCGATGCGCTCGGTGTGCACCCAGAACTGGTAGACGAGGTTGATCGAGAAGCCGACGAACACCATCCACGGCGGCATGCCGAGCAGGGGGAGCGGTAGCCACATGATGACCTCGCCGCTGTTGTTCCACTTCTGTCGCAGCGCCGCCGCGAAGTTGAAGTATTCGCTCGAATGATGGGCCTGATGCGTCGCCCAGATCAGTCGGGTTCGATGCGCGATGCGGTGATAGCCGTAGAACAGCAGGTCGACGCCCAGGATCAGGATCACCCACGTGTACCAGGCGTCGGCCGGAAGATGCCACGGCGCGACGTAGACGTAGATCGCCGTGTAGCCGACCAGCGCCAACGCCTTCCAGGCCGTTGTGGTCGCGATGGACACCAGTCCCATGCTCAGGCTCGAGCGCGCATCCCGAGCCGAATAGCTACCCCGCTCACCGTCTTCGAGCTTCGCGGCCGCAATCCACTCGATCGCCAACAGCAGTGCGAACGCGGGAATGGCCAGCGCGACGGGATCGCGCAGCGGTTCGGGCAGTGCATTCCACGCCGAACCGATCCACTCGCTCATCGAACCTCCCGCGTGACAATTAGAGGTTGAGTGTAACGCTTCCTGGCCGGTTTCCCCACGGCTCGTACCGTGGAAGGGGCATCGGCCGAAAGAGCGGAGTCGAACTTGTTGCAGAAAATCGCGTTCACGATCGGACAGGTGGTCGAGTCGGCGTTGGGTGTCGTCGGTATCCGAGTCGGTACCGAGGAACCGCCGCACACGAGCCGTCGACTGACCGATGCGGTGGAGATCCGTCGTTACGAACCACGCATCGCGGCGCAGACCATCGTCGACGCCGATGAGGAAGAGGCACGGCAGGAGGGTTTCCGCCGCCTGGCTCGATACATCTTCGGTGGGAACGGGGGCAAGAAACGGGTCGCGATGACCGCTCCCGTCAGTCAATCACCGGCAGGGTCGCAGAAGATCGCCATGACTGCGCCGGTATCGAGTACACCCGGCAGCGACGGGTGGGTTGTTCGGTTCTTCATGCCGTCCGAGTGGACGATGGACACGCTGCCCGAGTCCGACGACGACCGCGTGACGTTGACGGAGGTTCCGGCGGAGACGGTCGCCGTACTGCGTTTCAGCGGTGGCCGCGGCCGAGGCGACGTCCAACCGCAGATCGCGGCGTTGACCGATGCGTTGCGTGCCGAGGGCATCGAGATGCTGGGTGAGCCGATGACCTGGTTCTACGATCCTCCCTGGACCTTGCCACCGTTGCGTCGTAACGAGGTGGTCGTGGCGATACCGGACGGTTCATGACACGTCGGGGTGGTCAGGTGAACACTCGCTAATTCCCTACTGCGATGGTAGGAATTGAACGTGCACATCACGGCCAAGGCGGACTATGCGGTTCGCACGCTTGTCGAACTCGCGGCGGTCGGTGGGCAGCGGCCCGCGAAGGCCGAGGCGCTGGCCTTGGCGCAGGGCATACCGCACAAGTTTCTCGAATCGGTGCTCTCGGATCTGCGTCGCGCAGATCTCGTGTGCAGTAGACGGGGACCCGACGGCGGCTACTGGCTCGCGCGGGAGGCGTCGGACATTTCTGTTGCCGATGTGATGAGGGCCGTCGAGGGCCCGTTGGCGTCGGTGCGCGGTCAACGGCCCGAGGACGCGGAGTATTCCGGTCCGGCCGAGCCGCTCACCCGGGTGTGGCTGGCCGTACGCGTCAATCTGCGTGCAGTGCTCGAGGCGGTGTCGCTGGCGGACATCGTCGAGAACGACCTGCCGGACTTCGTCGGGGAACTGATCAGCGAGCCGACCGCGTGGGCGCGTCGATGACCTGAGTCACATCCTGTGCCGGCTGTGGCGGGATCGACAAAATTGCACACCACTGCAAACTTGCAGAACAGTGCAAGTTCCGTAGGTTGGTAAGCGTGACTTCTCCGACGGGCCTTCGTGATCTGAAGAAGGCCGCCACCCGCGACGCCCTCGGCATGGCCGCTGTGCGTCTGGGCAAGGAGCACGGCTTCGACGCGGTCACCGCCGACGCCATCGCGCACGAAGCGGGAGTCTCCACCCGCACGTTCCACAACTACTTCTCCAACAAGGAAGAAGCAGTTCTCCACCACATCGAAGTGTCTGCCCTCGAATGGTTCGAGCTCCTGCGCGCCAGGCCGTCGACCGAACCGATCTGGGACTCGTTGCGGCACATCGCAATCAACCTCGTCGCGGACCCCGGCCGGGATCTGGACGACACCTTCGCAGCAGCGCGGCTGATCGAAGCCAACCCCGCCCTGATGGCCCGCAAGCTCGAGATGCACCAATCGCTGACCCGCAAACTCGGCGAAGCCATCGCAGAGCGCACCGGCACCGATATCGACACCGACCTCTACCCCAACCTGCTCCAGATGGCCGTGGGTGGTGCTGTGACCGCCGCTCTGAACATCTGGGTCAACGACTCTGCAGGCGCATCGACGCCGAGGGCCCTCATCGAGGACGCCTTCGACCAACTGCGCGCTGGACTTCCCGAGCCGCAACCGTCCGAACCCAACCGAGGAGCTTGACAGTGGCCACCTATCTCTACCGAATCGGAAGATTCGCGTACCGACGCAAGGGCATCGTCCTCGGACTGTGGCTTGCAATTCTGGTGCTCGCCGGAGTCGGCGCAGCGACGCTGTCCGGTCCCACCGCGAACTCCTTCAGCATCCCGGGAACGCCCGCGCAGGCTGCACTGGATCTGCAGTCCGAGCGGTTCGGCTCCGCCGAGGATCCGCTGACCGCCGTCAGCGCCGAGTACGTGTTCCAGGCACCCGACGGGCAGACGCTGGACACTCCGCAGTACACCTCGGCCATCGATGCCAGCATCGCCGAGATCGAGAAGATCGACGCGGCCAAGCCTGCGGAAGGTGCTCCGGCACTGGCCAATCCGGTCGCGGCCAACCAGTCGATCATCGAGCGGTACACCGAAGCGGCAACGGAGGCCGGGACCCCGGCCGACCAGGTGGCCGCCGACGCCGCTGCCACGTCACCGCTGAGCCCCAACGGCAACGTCGGCACGGTCACCGTGCCGATCAACGTCGAACTCGCCGACGTCACCGACCAGATCCGTACCGAGCTCGACGAGGCCGCGCAGCCCGCTCGTGACGCCGGCCTGACCGTCCTGCTCGGCGGCACCGTCGCGCAGGAGAACGTTGCGCCCGGTGGTACGTCGGAAATCGTCGGCCTGGCCGTCGCCGCCGTCGTGCTGCTCATCATGTTCGGATCCGCCGCGGCCGCCAGCTTGCCGCTCATCACCGCCATCGTCGGAATCGGTATCTCGAGCCTGGCGATCACCACGGCGTCCGGCTTCGCGAGCCTGTCGTCGTTCACGCCGGTGCTCGCGATCATGATCGGTCTGGCTGTCGCGATCGACTACTCGCTGTTCATCCTGGCGCGCTATCGCCACGAACTGACGTTGACGGACGACCGAGAGGAAGCCGTCGGACGGTCCGTCGGAACCGCGGGCTCGGCCGTGGTGTTCGCCGGTGCCACCGTGCTCATCGCTCTCGTCGCCCTGCGCGTCGTCGGGATTCCGTTCCTGTCCCAGATGGGCCTCGCCGCAGGTTTCGCGGTGTTCATCGCGGTGCTGATCGCACTGACGTTCCTGCCTGCCATGCTCGGCCTCTACAAGGGCAAGGCCTTCGCGGGCAAGATCAAGGGCGTCAACACCACCGACCCGGAAGACCCGAACGCCACGCCCACCAACGGACTTCGCTGGGCCCGATTCCTGGTCAAGCGGCCCGCGCTGGGACTCATCGGCGGCATCGTGCTGCTCGGTGTCATCGCAGGACCCACCACCGGTCTGTCGCTGGCACTGCCGTCCACCGCGACCGCCGACCCGTCGACGCCTGCACGTCAGGCCTACGACGTCGTCGACGAGGGCTTCGGACCCGGACGCAACGGCCCACTGCTGGTCATCGCTGACGCCTCAGGCGTCGCCGAGGCCGATCGGACGGCGTCGTTCGGCAAGGTCGTCGAGACCATCACCGGTCAGTCCGACGTCACCAACGCGCAGATCATCGCCGTCAACGAGGCCGGGGACACCGCACAGATCCTGGTCACTCCGTCGTCCTCACCGAACAGTGAGCAGACGAAGAACCTCGTGGCGAATCTGCGCGACGCCGAACCGGGCGTGGTGGCCAGCGACGGCGTCTCCTACGGAGTCACCGGTCAGACGGCACTCGAGCTCGACGTCTCGGAACGCCTGCAGGACGCGTTGGTTCCGTACCTGGCAGTGGTCGTCGGCTTGGCCTTCGTACTGCTGATGCTCGTGTTCCGCTCCATCCTGGTGCCGCTGACCGCAACGCTCGGCTTCCTGCTCAGCGTGCTCGCGACCTTCGGTGCCACGGTGTTCATCTTCCAAGAGGGCGGCCTCGGCCTGATCTCCAACCCACAGCCGATCGTCAGCTTCATGCCGATCTTCCTCATCGGTGTGGTGTTCGGCCTCGCGATGGACTACCAGGTGTTCCTCGTCTCGCGCATGCGTGAGGAATTCGTTCACGGAGCTGCCGCCAAGGACGCCGTCGTCAACGGGTTCAAGTACGGCGCACGCGTGGTCACCTCGGCTGCAGTCATCATGATCTCGGTGTTCGCCGCGTTCATCGCCGAGCCGGACTCGTTCATCAAGTCCATCGGATTCGCGCTCGCCGCTGCCGTGTTCTTCGACGCGTTCGTCGTGCGGATGGTGCTGATTCCGTCGGTGATGGCCCTGATGGGCGACAAGGCCTGGTGGCTGCCGAAGTGGCTGGACAAGATCCTGCCCAACGTCGACATCGAAGGTGCCAAACTGAAGACGGCCCCGGAGAAGTCCCGGTAGTTCCGGCTGCAGGCCGGTCGGCCGAAGATTACCCGCAACACTCGAAAAACGGAGAGACTGTTATCCATGTGTACGAGTAATCTTCGGCCATCATGCTGATTCCCCTGCTGCGCACGTATCTGGCTCCGTACAAGATGCCGATCGTCGCGCTGGTTCTGCTGCAATTGGTCGCCACGCTGGCGGCCCTGTTCCTCCCCAGTCTCAACGCCGACATCATCGACAAGGGTGTGACCACCGGCGACACCGGCTACATCCTCTCGGCCGGTGGCGTCATGCTGCTGGTGTCGGCGGTGCAGATCATCAGCTCGGTGGCGGCGGTGTTCATCGGTGCACGCGCGGCCATGGGCGTCGGACGCGACCTGCGCGGTGCCATCCTGCACCGCGTCGGCACGTTCTCCGCCCGTGAGGTCGGCCAGTTCGGTGCGCCGTCGCTGATCACCCGCAACACCAACGACGTTCAGCAGGTGCAGTTGGTGATCGTCATGGGGTTCACCATCGTCGTGATGGCCCCGATCATGTGCGTCGGCGGCATCGTGATGTCGCTGCGCGAGGATCTCGGGTTGTCCTGGATCCTGATGATCGCGGTTCCCGGGCTCGCGATCTCCATGGGCCTGATCATCGTCAAGATGGTGCCGGCGTTCCGCTCGATGCAGAAGCGCATCGACGCGGTCAATCGTGTTCTGCGTGAGCAGATCACCGGAATTCGCGTAGTGCGAGCGTTCGTTCGCGAGGATTTCGAGATCGACCGTTTCGGGGCGGCCAACAGCGCGCTCACCGATACCGCCCTGCGCGTCGGACGGCTCATGGCCCTGATGTTCCCGACGGTCATGCTCATCAGCAACGTCACCAGCGTTGCCGTCATCTGGTTCGGCGGTCATGCGATCGACGACGGCACGATGCAGATCGGCTCTCTCACAGCGCTTCTGAGCTACATCATGCTGATCCTCATGTCGGTGATGATGGCGTCTTTCATCGCGATGATGGTGCCCCGTGCGTCGGTGTGTGCCGATCGCATCAGCGAGGTACTCGCCACCGAATCCTCGGTCGTGTTGCCCGACAAACCGAAGACTTTCGCGTCCTCGCCGGGAACGGTCGAGCTCGTCAACGCCGAATTCTCGTTCCCCGGAGCCGAATATCCGGTGCTGTGTGGGGTGAACCTGCGGGCCGAAGCAGGCAAGGTCACCGCCATCATCGGCGGTACCGGCTCGGGAAAGTCCACCCTCGTCAACCTGATTCCGCGACTCATCGACGTCACCGGCGGTGAGGTACGCGTCGGCGGGGTCGATATCCGCGAACTCGATCTGGACCTGCTGCGCTCCGAGATCGGCCTGATTCCGCAGAAGCCGTACCTGTTCTCGGGCACGATCGCGAGCAACCTGCGCTACGGCAAATCCGATGCCACCGACGAGGAATTGTGGGAGGCACTCGAGATCGCGCAGGGAGCCGACTTCGTTCGCGCCATGCCCGAGGGACTGGAAACACCCGTCGCGCAGGGCGGTACGACGGTATCCGGGGGTCAGCGGCAACGTCTCGCCATCGCCCGCGCGTTGGTCCGCAAACCCAGCATCTATCTGTTCGACGACTCGTTCTCCGCGCTGGACCTCACCACCGACGCCAATCTGCGTGCGGCTCTGAAGGCAGTGACGCGAGATGCGTGCATGATCGTTGTCGCTCAACGTGTCTCGACCATCATCGACGCCGATCAGATACTCGTACTCGACGACGGAAAGCCGGTAGGTGTGGGTACCCACGACCAATTGATGGCCGATTGCCCCACCTACGCCGAGATCGTCGACTCGCAGCACGCCGTGGGTGCACTGTGACCGCGCAGGTGGCGAAGGCGGAAGAGGAAGACGCCGCCCCCGTCTCCAAGACTGTGAAGCCGGGAACCAAGGCCCGCAACTTCAAGGGCTCGTTCAAACGACTGATCGGCCTGCTCGCTCCCGAGCGAGTGTTCCTGTCGATCATGCTGGCGTTCGGTATCGCCAGCACCGTGCTGACCGTCGCCGCGCCCAGCGTCCTCGGACACGCGACGGACCTCATCTTCAACGGTGTCGTCGGCCGCGAGCTCGATCCGGGTCTGACCAGAGACCAGGCCATCGACCAGCTGCGCGCGGATGGGAACGACTCCGTCGCAGATCTGGTGTCCGGGACGAACCTGACTCCCGGAGCCGGAATCGACTTCGGTGCGGTCGGAACCGTGCTGATGTGGGTCCTGGTTCTGTACGTGCTCTCTGCGGTGCTGGCCTGGGCGCAGGGATACATCCTCAACATCGCCCTGCAGCGTCGAATCCTGTTGCTGCGCGGCAGCGTCGAAGCGAAGGTGCATCGACTGCCGCTGAAGTACTTCGACAACAATGCTCGCGGCGAGACGCTGAGCCGCGTCACCAACGACATCGACAACGTCTCGACCAGCCTGCAGCAGACACTGAGTCAGTTGATCACGGGCATTCTCACCGTGCTGGGGATCCTCGGCGTCATGATCTGGATCTCGCCGTTGCTCGCTCTCGTTGCGGTACTGACCATTCCGGCGTCGTTCGCGGTCACCGCCGTCATCGCCAAGCGCTCACAGCCACACTTCGTCGCGCAATGGAAGCACACCGGCAAGCTCAACGCGCAGATCGAAGAGACGTACACGGGCCACGAGATCGTCAAGGCCTTCGGCCGTCAGGCAGACGTGGAACGCGAATTCGGCGACCGCAACGAGAAGCTGTTCCAGTCGAGCTTCCGGGCGCAGTTCATCTCCGGCATGATCATGCCCGTCATCATGTTCCTCGGGAACATCAACTACGTGGTCATCGCCGTCGTCGGCGGGCTGCGGGTCGCGTCGGGCACGCTCACGCTCGGTGAGGTGCAGGCGTTCATCCAGTACTCGCGTCAGTTCACGCAACCGCTCACCCAGGTGGGTTCGATGGTGAACCTGGTGCAGTCGGGCGTCGCGTCGGCCGAGCGAATCTTCGAGGTCCTCGACGCCGAGGAAGAAGACGCCGACCCGGTCGATGCAGTGCGGCCCACCGAGCGCCGAGGACGCGTCGAATTCGAGAACGTCTCGTTCGGCTACTCTCCCGACCGTCCGCTGATCGAGAACCTCTCGCTGGTTGCCGATCCCGGTCATCTGGTCGCGATCGTCGGACCGACCGGTGCGGGCAAGACCACCCTGGTGAATCTCATCATGCGGTTCTACGAGATCGATTCCGGCCGCATCACCCTCGACGGCGTCGACACCATGAAGATGACCCGCGAAGAACTGCGCGCCCGTACCGGAATGGTGCTGCAGGACACCTGGCTGTTCGGCGGAACCATTCGCGACAACATCGCCTACGGCGACCCCAGTGCCAGCGAGGAGGAAATCCTCGAGGCCGCGCGCGTGAGCTACGTCGACCGATTCGTGCACTCGTTGCCCGACGGCTACGACACGATCATCGACGAGGAAGGCAACAACGTCAGCGCCGGTGAGAAGCAGCTCATCACCATCGCCCGCGCCTTCCTGGCCAAGCCGCTGATCCTCATCCTCGACGAGGCCACCAGCTCGGTCGACACCCGTACCGAACTGCTGGTGCAGAAGGCCACCGCGAAGCTGCGCACCGATCGCACCAGTTTCGTTATCGCGCATCGGCTTTCGACAATCCGCGATGCGGACACCATCGTGGTGATGGAGAACGGCAGCATCGTCGAGCAGGGCAATCACGAGGAACTGCTCGCGGCCAGGGGTGCCTACTTCCGCCTGAATGCGGCTGGAGCCGCAGTGGCAGGAATAAGTGCCTCAGAGGGCACTTAACCGCACCACTGCCGCGGAGCGGCATACTGACGCGGTGAGTTCCTCCAGCTTCGGCTTCGATATCGGCACCCGGCTCGACGGTGAGCTGGGCCGCACCGGCACCATCCACACCCCGCACGGTGACATCGCCACCCCCGCGTTCATCGCGGTGGGTACCAAGGCGACCGTCAAAGCGGTGCTGCCGGAGGCGATGAAGGAACTCGGCGCGCAGGCTGTGCTCGCCAATGCGTACCACCTGTATCTGCAGCCGGGCTCGGACATCGTCGACGAGGCGGGTGGGCTGGGCAAGTTCATGAACTGGGATGGGCCGACGTTCACCGACAGCGGCGGATTCCAGGTCATGTCGCTCGGTGTGGGCTTCAAGAAGGTCATCTCGATGGACGCTTCTCGCGTGCAGTCCGACGACGTCATCGCCGAGGGCAAGGAACGGCTCGCACACGTCGACGAGGACGGGGTGACGTTCAAGTCCCATCTCGACGGCTCCAAACATCGGTTCACCCCCGAGGTGTCGATGCAGATTCAGCATCGCCTCGGAGCAGACATCATGTTCGCGTTCGACGAACTGACGACCCTGATGAATACCCGCGGCTACCAGGAGAAGTCGGTCGATCGGACGCAGGCGTGGGCCAAGCGATGCGTCCTCGAACACGAACGACTCACGGTCGAGCGCGCCGACAAGCCGTACCAGGCGCTGTTCGGAGTGGTGCAGGGCGCGCAGTACGAGGATCTGCGACGCAAGGCTGCACACGATCTCGAGACCATCACCGGAGAGACCGGCAGAGGATTCGACGGCTACGGCATCGGCGGCGCACTCGAGAAGCAGAACCTCGGCACCATCACCCGGTGGGTGAACGAGGAACTGCCCGAGCACAAGCCGCGTCACATGCTCGGCATCAGCGAGCCGGACGACTTCTTCACCGCCATCGAGAACGGTGCCGACACCTTCGATTGCGTCAATCCCTCACGGGTGGCGCGCAATGCGGCGATCTACGTGCCGACGGGCCGTTTCAACATCAACACCGCCAAGCATCGACGCGACTTCACCCCGATCGACGAGAACTGCGACTGCTACACCTGCGCGCACTACACCCGCGCGTACATCCATCATCTGTTCAAGGCCAAGGAAATGCTCGCGTCGACGCTGTGCACCATCCACAACGAGCGCTTCACGGTCAAGCTCGTCGACGACATCCGTGCCTCCATCGATCAGGGACGCTTCGCGGAATTCAAGACGGAGTTCTTGGGTCGGTTCTATGCTGCGAAAACTGCGTGAGCTGATCTTCGAGCTCCGAAATACGCTGTAGCAGTTCCAGTTCCCGCTCGGCTGCCTTGCGCTGGTAGACCTCGGACAACTCCGCGAGGTATGCCGCGTCGTAGCGGGGGATGATGCTGCGGGTGCAATTCCAGTCGAAGGCCTCGACGTCGATGACGACGCTGCGCTCGCACGTGGCGGCGACGGTCGTGTCGCCGATCTTTCTCAGTCGGTCCAGTAGTTCGGGGTCGTCGGCCTTCTCGACGGTGCGTGCCCGGCCGTAGAGCTTGAGCCGTTGCCGCAGAGGGTAATTCACCAGAAACAGTGCGACGCGGTCATCGTGGTCGAGATTCGCAGCCGTGACGTACTGGTGGTTTCCGGCGAAATCGGCGAAGCCGAGAGTGTGATCGTCGAGGACCTGCAGGAAGCCTTTCGGCCCACTTCGATACTGGATGTAGGGCCACCCGGTCTCGGCGACGGTGGCGATCTGGAACTGATCCAACGCGCGTATCATGGCCTTCTCGCGAGTGTCGAGAGGCGTCGGGCCGTCGTCGGGACGCTCGGTCTGCGAGCCGTAGGCGGTGTAGCTGCCGTCGATCTTCTGCCGCGCAATCGCAGCAGGGCCGAACATCAAGTGGTGATAGTGGTTGTTCGGCGGCATCTCACGGTGTCCTGGGATCGGTCAGCTCGGTCTGCATGGTGTCGACGAGCTCGCCGACGAAGCTCTCGAACTCCGCGAGCATGTCGGGTGGGTACCGGGCCATCATCGTGTCGAGACGGTTACCCAGGGGTCCGAAGAACTCGTCGGCCATCTCGTGCACGCTGGACCCACTTCGTAGTGTCACGGTACGTCGATCGGTGCCCTCTCGTGTGCGCCGGACGTGTCCGGCCCGTTCGAGTCGGTCTATCAGTGTCGAGGTGGCCCCTGAGGTGAGTTGTACTCGCTCTGCCAGTCGAGACGGGGACAACGGGACACCGCGTTCTTCGGCGTAGACGATCTCCATCAGCGCTTCTCCGTCGGTGGGGTGCAGTCCGGACCACTGGGCGAACTGTCGGCTGAATTGGTTGAAGGCGGATCCGTACATTCGCAGCGCCTCCATCAGGCGGGTTCGTTGTTCGGCAATGTCGGACCGATCGTCGCTCATCGAATCGCCTCGCTTCTCCTGCATGGTGCCCCGAGTGCACGGAGCTGCGTTGACAATCTACCGATCCTCGATATAGCTTCACCGTAAAGTTACTTTATCGTGGAGGTAGTTCGATGACGATGTCCCCTTCGTTGCGCCGTTGGCTCGGTCTGATCGCTATCGCGCTCGGTGTCGCGCTCATCGTGGTCGACACCACGATCGTCAACGTGATCGTGCCGTCGATCATCGACGATCTCGGTATCGATTCCGCTCAGGCGCAATGGATTCAGGAGTCCTACGCCATCGTCTTCGCCGCGCTGCTCCTGCTGGTCGGCCGCATCTCCGACATCGTGGGTGCACGAAGAGTCTTCGTGGCAGGCGTCGTTGTCTTCGGAATCTCGAGTCTGTTGGCCGGTGTCGCCACCAGTGGCGAGTTGTTGATCGGAGCCAGGTTCCTCCAAGGTGTGGGTGGCGCGCTGATCCTGCCGACGTCGTTGGCGCTACTGAATGCGACGTTCACCGGAAAGGCCCGTGGGCAGGCGTTTGCGGTGTGGGGCTCGACAATCGGAGCTGCGTCTGCCCTCGGCCCACTCCTCGGTGGCTGGCTTGCAGAACACGCATCGTGGCGGTGGGCATTCGGCATCAACATCCCCCTCGTCGCCCTGATTCTCGTCGCTTCGCTGTTGTTCATCGATCGCTCGCCGCGCGGCTCCGGACGAATCGACTCACTCGGTGCGGTGCTGTCGATCGCCGGACTCGGACTGTTGGCGTTCGGGCTCATCGAAGGGCGCACATACGGCTGGGTTCTGTCCACGGAGCCATTCGAGTTGTTCGGGGCAACCTGGGGCGTGGGCGTCTCCGTAGTGTTCGTTTCGTTGACGCTGTCCGTATTGACGTTGGCGGCCTTCGTTGTTCGACAAACAGCCCTCAGCCGCGACGCTGATGCGAACCAGGCCTTGATGGACACCCGACTGTTCTCCATCGCTTCGTTCCGCGGTGGCAATATCGCGACACTGCTGATCGGGCTGGGTGAGTTCGGAATCATCGCTGTACTACCGTTGTGGCTGCAATTCACATTGGGATACAGCGCAGTCCAGGCCGGTGCCATGCTCGTTCCCATCGCGATCGGCAGCTTCGTCGCCAGCGGGGCGAGCTTCGCTCTCGCGGCCTCGCTGTCGCCGTTGAACCTGGTTCGGATCGGGCTGGGCCTCGAGGTGGTCGGGCTTGCCGGGCTGGGGTTCGTTGCGGCGGTGGACAGTCCGTGGTGGCACATCGCGATCGTGTTGTTCTTCTATGGAATCGGCGTCGGATTCGCAACTGCTCAGGTGACGAACGTCGTTCTCGACGACGTGCCCGCCGCCAGTGCCGGTCAGGGATCCGGAATTCAGAGTGCCTTCCGGCAACTCGGTTCCGCGCTGGGCATCGCGGTGCTGACGACGACCTTCTTCACCACTCTCGGCTCGCAGGTGCGTGACTCGCTCTCGGGAGTTCCGGATGCCGAGATGCTGGCGCGGTCGATCACCGACAGTGCAGGCGGAGCTATCGCCGGATTTGCGAGCCGCCCCGAAACGGAGTTCGTCGCCGACGCCGCGCGTGACGCTATGACGCACGGGGTCAACCTGGGTGGTTTCATCGCAGCCGGATTCGTTGCGTTCGGACTGCTTGCCACCGCTCTGATTCCGAACCGAACAGCGCAGTCGGTAACGCAGAGCGACGCGCACGAGGACGTCACAGCATGACGGCGTCGTCCGGCGACGAACAGGCCGAGGATCGGGAAAGCGCTCGTCCGGCGACGTTTCTGGACATGTTCGTTGCGATGGATTCCGCCCTCCGCAACCCCGACGAGGGCGGGATCGAACGCAAGACCCGCTGACCGAAGTACTACTGAATGTGTAGTACTTCGTGATGCTGGAGAGGCTACGCCACGTTCGACGCCTTGCCTCTGAGTTCTGCGGCAGCCGGGCGCATCGAGAGTTCTCGTCATCGACCATGCGGATCGTGGAGTTCGACGGCATTCCGATGCAACGGTAGGGCCCATGCCGAAATCGGTGACTCGATGGCGTTCTTCTCTGCCGGCTTGGTCGTCGTCGCCGTGCTGGCAGTCGATCGCGGTCGTGGTCTTGGCTGTTCTGATCGGAACGACGACAATTGTGCAGGTGTACAGAATCGGAGAGTCCGGCGCGCGTGCCGCGTGGGAAGACGTGACAGCGGTCGGCAATGGCTGAACCCGAGCCCGCCCTGCACGAGCACGAACCGCACGGTGATCTGTCGGGTCGGTTGAACTGGCTTCGGGCAGGCGTATTGGGCGCGAACGACGGCATCGTCTCCACGGCCGGCCTGGTGGTCGGCGTGGCCGCTGCCACCACCGATCGTGGGTCGCTGCTCACGGCGGGCATCGCCGGTCTCGTCGCCGGAGCGGTGTCGATGGCGCTCGGCGAATACGTCTCGGTGAGCACGCAGCGCGACGCCGAGCGTTCTCTGCTGATCAAGGAGAAGCGGGAGCTGGCCGAGGAACCCGAGGAGGAGTTGGCCGAGCTGGCTGCGCTCTACGAGGCCAAGGGGCTTTCGACGGAGACTGCGCAGGAGGTTGCGCAGGAACTGACCGATCACGACCCGTTCGCCGCGCACGTGGACGTCGAGTTGGGTATCGACCCCGACGCGTTGACCAATCCATGGCAGGCGGCCGCGTCGTCGGCGGTGTCGTTCATCAGCGGTGCCCTCTTGCCGTTGCTCTCGATCCTGCTTCTGCCTGCCTCGCAACGTATTCCGGTCACGTTCGTCGTCGTGCTGCTGGCTCTGGCGTTGACCGGAACCATCAGCGCGCGCCTGGGCGGAGCGCCGAGTCGACCGGCGGTGACTCGAATCGTGATCGGTGGCGCGATCGCGATGGCCGTCACCTACGCGATCGGCCAACTGGCTGGAGTGGCCGGGATCTGATCGACCGTCCGGCTGAAGATCGAGGTACGGGCTTGCATGCAGCGCTGAGATATTTCGTAATTCTAGCGGACGGCATGATCTTGTAATACTCTGGCGGTATCAGCCCGGCGATTCCGAGGACCAGTCATGAGCGTCGAAGCGAATACCCGCGCGATAGAGAAGAACGTCGTCACCGACTTCAGTGATCGCATGAGCTACGGCTCGTACCTGGACCTCGACACGTTGCTCAGCGCGCAGAAGCCGGTGAGCACCCCCGAGCATCACGACGAATTGCTGTTCATCATTCAGCATCAGACCACCGAACTGTGGCTCAAGCTGGTCATTCACGAGACACTCGCGGCCCGAGCGGCATTGGACGCCGACGACATCGGAACCGCACTGAAATGCGTTGCGCGAGTCAAACACATTCAGAAGACGCTGACCGAGCAGTGGTCGGTGTTGGCCACACTCACCCCGACGGAGTACTCGCAGTTCCGCGATTTTCTCGGCAACTCGTCGGGTTTCCAGTCGTATCAGTACCGGGCGGTGGAGTTCGTGCTCGGCAACAAGAATGCGGGCATGCTGAAGGTCTTCGAGTCGGATCCGGCTGCGCATGAGCTGCTTTCGACTCTGTTGCACCAGCCGAGCCTGTACGACGCCTTCTGGCAGTCGCTGGCGCGGCAGGGCTACGACGTACCGGCATCAGCGCTCGATCGGGACGTCACTGCGGCATACACGTTCAACGAGGACCTGATGCCGCTGATCAAATTCGTCTACGAGAACCACACCGAACACTGGGCGGTGTACGAGGCCTTCGAGGAGTTCGTCGATCTGGAGGAGAACTTCCAGCTGTGGCGCTTCCGTCACATGCGAACTGTGCTCCGTACCATCGGAATGAAGAGCGGGACCGGAGGTTCGAGTGGAGTCGGATTTCTGCAGAAGGCACTCGAACTCACCTTCTTTCCCGAATTGCTTTCTGTGAGAACGGATATCGGACGATGATGCAACGCGCAGACGAACTCGACGCCCAGGATCCACTCCGCGGCTACCGCGACAAATTCCTCGGTAGCGACGACCCGTCGATCACCGCGTATCTCGACGGCAACTCGCTGGGCCGGCCCACCAAGGCAAGCGTCGAACGGATCAACACTTTCATGACCGACGCCTGGGGTGGACGCCTCATCCGTGGTTGGGACGAGCAGTGGTTCGACCTTCCCATCACCATCGGCGACGCCCTGGCCGACGCGACCCTCGGAGCCGCGTCGGGACAGACCACGATCGGCGATTCGACGACGGTGTTGCTGTACAAACTGGCGCGGGCGGCGATCGCCATGCGGCCGGGCCGCACCGAGATCGTCATCGACCGCGACAACTTTCCGACCGATCGCTATCTGCTCGAAGGCATTGCGGCAGAGTTGAATATGACCCTGCGATGGATCGAGACGGATCGCCGCGGTGGTATCGAACCGGAACAACTCGCCGAGGTGGTGGGGGAGAACACCGCTTTGGTGGTGATCACCCACGTCGCCTACCGGTCGGGGTTCCTCGTCGACGTCGCCGAGGCAGCGCGCATCACGCACGCAGCCGGCGCACTGATGCTGCTGGACGTGTGCCACTCCGTCGGATCGGTACCGCTCGAACTCGATGCCTGGGGAGTGGATCTGGCCGTCGGGTGCACGTACAAGTACCTCAACGGCGGACCCGGATCGCCGGCCTTCGCGTACGTGCGCAGTGACCTCCTCGACGATTTCGTCCAGCCGATCTGGGGGTGGATGGGCCGGGCCGATCCATTCGAGATGGCGCAGGGTTACGTTCCGGCACAGGGTATTCGACGCGTCATCAGTGGCACGCCGTCGGTGTTCGGCATGATCGCGATGCAGGACACCATCGAGATGATCGCCGAGGTCGGGATGGACGCGATACGCGCGAAGTCCGTTGCGCTGACCGAATACGCCCTCGAACTCGTCCGCGAGATGTTGGTGCCGTTGGGCGTGGAGATCGCCTCACCCGAGGATTCGACGCGACGCGGCGGGCACGTCACCATCGACCATCCCGAGTTCAAGGCCATCACCGCGCGTCTGTGGGAGCAGGGTGTCATCCCGGATTACCGAGCGCCACAGGGCATTCGCCTGGGGTTGAGCCCGCTGAGTACCTCGTACCGCGAGGTGTATCTGGGAATTGTGGCGATCCGTGACGAATTCCGCGCCTAGCACTGCCGGGGCCATCCTCGACGACTTCGACTCTCGTCCGGGCAGCGCCACCTCGTTGGTGCGTACGGTGCTCGGGGCTTACGTTCGTCCTCTCGGAGGGTGGTTTGCCATCGCCGATTTCGTCGTGTGGATGGACGCGCTCGGAGTGCCGTCGGAGAGCACGCGCATCGCGGTGACCAGGTTGAAGAAGAAGGGTGTCGTCGAACCCCGTAGTCGTGAGGGCCGCGCCGGCTATCGCATCACCGAGCAGGCCGAGGCCATGTTCGCGCGCGGCGACGGACGGATCTTCGGGTTTCGGCGGATGGCCGACGGCGATCCGTTTCGGCTCATCTCGTTCACCATCCCCGAGACCCAACGCGCCGCGCGTCACCAACTGAGGCGTCGACTCACCGGAATCGGCTGCGGCACAGTTTCGCCCGGTTTGTGGATCGCGCCCGAATACCTCGCGGGTGAGGCGGGCGACATCATCGACGCGTTGGGGTTGTCGGAGTACGTGACGAGCTTCGTGGCCTCCGAGGTAGCGCCACCTGCCACACTGCGTCAGAGCGCCGCCGAGTGGTGGGACCTGGCGGGCATCGCCGATCGTCATCGAGCATTTCTTGCTGCGTACGACGGTGGGTCCCCGGCCGGGAACCCCCGCGACGCATTCGTCACGTTCGTGCCGCTACTCGACGAGTGGCGAGTCATTCCCTACGTCGACCCGGGTCTGCCTCCGTGCATGACGCCGGAGGATTGGCCGGGGACCCGGGCGGTCGCGACGTTCGAGGCAGCGCGTGAGCGCTACCTCGAGGTCAGTCGGGAATGGGTCGTCGCCTAACTGCTCTGGTACGACGGTTCGCGCTTCTTGATGTACGAGATGACGCGGTACGTGATGGGCAGGACGAGGACCTCGACGAGTGTTTTCCACAGGAATCCGACGATGACGTAGTTGATGAAGTCGGTCCAGGTGCTGATGCCGATGACCCCGGCGGCGATGGCGCAGAAGATCAGGGTGTCGAAGAATTCGCCGACGACGGTCGAGCCGATCAGTCGTGCCCACAGGTGCTTTTCCTTGGTGCGTTCCTTGATCTTGACAAGGACGTAGGAATTGAGCAGCTGGCCTACGGCAAAGCCGGCCAGACCGGCGAGAACCAGTCGGGGTACGACGCCGACGACGGTTTCGAGTGCCTCTTGGTTCTCGTAGAACGAGGCGGCGGGAAGTTCGATGGCGATCCAGAAGCACACCGAGGTGAGGATCAGGGAGCCGAAACCGAGGTAGATCGCGCGGCGTGCGGCCTTGAAGCCGTAGACCTCGCTGAGGACGTCGCCGAGGATGTAAGCGAGAGGGAACAGGAAGAATGCGCCGTCGGTGTTGATCGGCAGGATCTGCAGCGGTCCGAGCATGACGTCGGAGGAGGCGAAGAAGGCGACACCTTTGCTGGCGGCCACATTCGAGATCAGCAGCGTCGCCACGAAAAGCGCGACGATGGTGGGGTAGTAGCCCCGGCTGATGTGAGCGAAAGTGGCCTGCCCAGACTCGGTGCCGCCGTTGTCGGCGGTGTGTTCGGTAGTAGTCACCGCTCGATCCAAGCACCGAGACGACGATGGGCGCGAATCCCGGGTGAGGGATGCGCGCCCATCGAGGCGTATCACCGGTCAGGCGACGCGGCCGCCCACGGTGACGCGGTAGGCGTAGGTGCCGGCGATGATCGTGATCGGAATGGTCACCAGAAGACCGATGCCGAGCAGGATCGCGCCGACGATGTTGAGGCCGAACAGGGCGAGCGCGAGGACGAAGATGGTCCCGCCGTTCGATGCGATCGCCTTGGCGCTGGCCTTGATGGCGGGGATCGGCTCGTCGCCGCGGTCGATGACGAACTGGAAGGTCCACCACGTGAAGAACGTGACGACGAGTCCGGGGATGACCAACAGGATGTAGCCGATGCCGGTTGCGATGCCCACGAGGATGCCGGCGATGACGATGGCGAAGACGTTGTTGAACTGGAAGAAGGACCCGAAAGCGGGCTTGATCCCGTCCACCTCGTGCAGAGCGCCGCGGACGAGTGCCGCCTGAATGAGGAGGGCGACGACTCCGACGATGACGCTGAAGATCAAGCTGAGGACGAAGTTGTCGGAGGTCAGCACGAAGTTCAGGACGCCCTGGATGATTGCGGCGATCAGGACGATGCCGATCCAGACGAGGGCGTTCTGTTTGAACTTCTCCCAGCCATATCCGATGGCCGATCCGACGGACAACTGCGTCGGCATCTGCGCTTCGTTGAACGACGGAGGCGGCGGGTAGTTCCCGGGTGGTGGGTAGCCGCCCTGCTGGGGTGGTGGGTAGTTGCCCTGGGGAGGTGGTGGGTAACCGCCCTGCGGCGGCGGATAGCCACCGGGGTTCTGTGGATCCTTGTCGGGGTCGTAACCGCCTGAGGTCATCGTGTCCTTCTCCCTCGGGAAGAGTTGTCGCGGTCACTGTACGTCCGATCGATCCCGAGTTGGGCCCCGTCACATTGCAACGTGATCTCGATCAGTTCGTGGATCAGGGATTCGCGGGGTCGAACACCCACGGTTCGCGGGGTACGCACGTCGGCTTCCACCGCTCGAGCAATTCCTCGGCGTTCTCTGCGTCGGGCACACCGAGGGAAGTGGTGATGAGTGCCCACGCGTCGGGTCGTTCGCGTAGCGTCACCGCGCCGTCTCGTTTGGCCAGACGCTTGCCCTCGACGTTGAGCGCGAGGGGAACGTGGACGTACGTCGCGGGGGTGAGGCCGAGGAGCTGAGCGAGGTAGCCCTGTCGCGGCGCGGAGGTGAGCAGGTCGTCGCCACGAACGATCTGATCTACGCCTTGTGCGCCATCATCGACGACGACAGCCAGGTTGTAGGCGGGCACGCCATCGGATCGACGCAGGACGAAGTCGTCCACCTGGCCTCGGAACAGGCCCTGCAGTTGATCGACGATGGTGAATTCGGTTACCTGCGAACGCAATCGAATGGCAGGTGGGCGGTCCTTGGCTGCTTTCTGGTCCGCGGTCAGATTGCGACAGGTTCCGGGATACGCGCCGTCGGGAGCATGCGGGGCGGAGGCGGCCTGGAGGATTTCCCGACGCGTGCAGAAACACTCGTACGTGAGCCCGGCTGCGGTGAGCGTGCGAATCGTGGCGTCGTAAATTTCCCGACGCTCGGATTGCCGCATGATCGGCCCGTCCCAGTCGATTCCGATGGCGGCGAGGTCGTTGAGTTGCCGCTGCTCCGAGCCGGCTTTCACGCGATCGAGGTCTTCGACGCGCATGACGAAGCGTCGTTCAGTGGAGCGGGCGAAGAGCCAAGCCAGAATCGCGGTTCGGAGATTGCCGAGATGGAGATCGCCCGAAGGACTGGGAGCGAAGCGTCCGGCGGGCATGGGGGCAACCTTAGGTCGAGTGCCGCAGAAGTTGCTCGAGGTGGAGCAGTGAGGTCGCCTCGAGGTCCGGCGCGGTGAAGTACTGCGGGTAGGTGGTGCCCGTGCGGTTGATCCAGGCCGTGGACAGTCCGGCACGGTGGGCACCGTCGATGTCCCAGGGGTGGACGGCGACGAGCATGGCCTCGTGGGGTTCGGCACCGCACCGATCGAGTGCGTATCGGTACGACTGTGCGGCGGGCTTCCATGCACCCGCTTGGTCGACGGACAGCAGCATCTCTGCGTGTTCCAGTACGCCGGCGCCTTCGAGCAGTTTTCGCGCGACGCCGATTGCGCCGTTGCTGAGGGTGATCAGCCGGATGTCGAGCGCAGCCAGTGCTCTGATGCCGTCTGCTACGTCGGGATGCACGTCCAGGCCCATGAAACCGCCCATGATGTGCTCGACGGCGTCGTCGATCTCTCGATCCAGCGTCTTGAGCGGGAGCATCACTGCAAGCAGCCCGGATGCGACGTTCGCGAATGGCCGCGCCGAGCCGGATGCGGTGAGGGCGAAGCCGTCACGCAGGACACTCGCGAACCACAGCGATGCGAGTTCGGCGGGGGCTCCCACGTCGGTGAAGCGCTCCGACAACGGTGCCATGTCGGATAGCGTTTCGTTGACGTCGAAGACGATCACGCGTGGTCGACGCAGCGTTGGCGACTCGTTCGGGTCGTGGAGATCGTTCACGAACTGAGCTCCTTGTGGTGGTTCTCTTTTTCCTGGGCAACGACGACGCCGCATTCCCGGAAACGTCGATCGGTGTCGCTTCCGAGATCGTCCATCGCGCCAGTATCGCAGCACGCTCCGGGTAGGTAGATGGTTGACAAAGCAACTACTTCGGGTACGGTCGAAGTTGTTGACATCGCAACTACTTGCAGGCCGACGGCGCACGTTGCCGAAGCGCCCGGTGAGACGTCAAGAAGTCACGTCCGCCGAGGGCCGACCTGCTCCGCATACCGAAAGGCGTCATCACATGACCAAGATCGCGATCATCTACTACTCGGCAACCGGTCACGGGGCCACCATGGCGAACAAGCTCGCCGACGCAGCCACAGCTGCGGGAGCGGAGGTCCGCGTGCGGCACGTCGCAGAGACACGTGACCCGAGCACCTTTGCCGAGAACCCCGCCTGGACGGCGCAGTACGAAGCAACAAAGGATCTTCCGGCTGCCAGCGGCGACGACATCGTCTGGGCCGACGGCGTCATCTTCGGATCGCCGACGCGTTTCGGTAGCACCGCGGGACAGTTCCAGACCTTCATGGATTCGCTCGGTGGCTACTGGGCCAAGGGACAACTTGCGGACAAGGCGTACGCCGCGTTCACCTCCAGCCAGACTTTGCATGGCGGCCAGGAGACGACGCTCACCGGTTTGTACACCTCGCTGATGCACTTCGGCGGCGTCCTGGTCCCGCCCGGATACACCGACGGTCTGAAGTTCGCCGACGGCAACCCCTATGGCGTCAGCCATGTGACCGGGGGCGACAACCAGAACGAACTGGAGGATGCCACGCTTGCGGCCCTCGAGCACATGGCCACTCGCGTGGTCACCGTCGCAACGGCACTGTCGCGGTGAGCGGGACGAGCGGCTCCTAGCTCCATCACTCGGCATCGGGTCACTCAGGGCGGGTTGTGTCCTGGGTGACCCGATGCGATGGATGCGACGAGTTGCTCGAACGTGTTGATGCGGAGCATGGCGTCGGCCGCGTCACCGGACAGGCCTCGGAAAGACCCTCAACCCCTTCGAACTGTGAGATCCGCTCGCCGGCCTGTTACAGAACAACAGCATCGACCGCATACCGAGCGCTCATCGAGTTCGGCCACGTTCTCTGCGAATCGCCCCACTCACGAACTCAATCCGTGACAACGAACCTCGCCCCACGCGGAATCTGCAACCCCGCCGCATCTCCGGCCTTGACAGAAGACCCCGCCGCCAACTCCACTTTCACGGTCAGTGACCCCACGGTCACATCCGCGATGCTGCGAAACCCGGTAGGCCGCAGGTTGGAAACAACTCCACGAATTCCGTTGCCATCCAGAGTGATCAGCTCGTGCCGCACCAGTAACACGGCAGGCCCGGCCGGCAGGGAAACTCCCTCGACCTCCAATTCCCCGAGCTCGGAGCGATGGACTCCAACTCCGTCCCACTCGCCTTCGATTTCGTTCATCCCGCCCATCAGTCGCGAGACCGCCATTGTGCTCGGCCGGGTGTAGGCCGTCGCGATATCGGAGTGATGCTCCAATCGGCCGTCGATGAGCACGGCGACGGAATCGGCCAGCACCGCCGCCTCCTGCTGATCGTGGGTGACTAGCAGCAGAGTCTGATCCAGCGTCGAACGCAGTTCGCGAACCAGGTCGTGCATCTCGGTGCGCAACACCGGGTCCAGAGCGCTGAAGGGCTCGTCCAACAACAACACTCGGGGTGAACCGGCGAGCGAACGCGCCAACGCCACCCGCTGCGCCTGCCCACCCGACACCTCGGACACCGCTCGGCCCCCGATGTCACCGAGATGCACCAGGTCGAGGTACTCCCGGGCACGCTCGCGCGACCGCTTCCGACTTTCCCCGGCCGCGCGGTACGCGAAGCCGATGTTGTCGAGTACCGACATGTGCGGGAACAACATCGGACGTTGAAACACCATCCCGACGCCGCGGTTCTCGGCCTCAACGCCGTTCACCTCGCGGCCGTCGATGCGCACCGTGCCGGCGCTGGGTGAATCCAGTCCCGCGATGAGCCGTAGCGCAGTGCTCTTGCCCGAGCCCGAGGGTCCGAGAATCGCCGTGCAGGATCCGGGCGGCACGGTGAGATCCAGTGATTCGAGTGCCGCAACCGATTGACCGGCATGGACTTTCGTCAGTCCGTGTACGGACAGTTCGACGCTCATCGGGCACTCCTACGACGCAACCGGGCCAGCATGAGCACCAGCAACAGCGGCGGCACGACGGCAGCGACCGACAGTGCAGCCACCACCGAATCGTTGCCTGTTCCCGCAGCGAACGAGGCAACCAGTATCGGCACGGTGACCAGTCTGCCCCCACCGATCAGCAGGGTGATCACGTAGTCGCTCCACGCCACGAGGAACGCGAGCAGTGCCGCACCCGCCAACGCCGGAGCCAGTAGGGGAATTCGAATCCGTCGCAGCACCATGGCATTCGACGCACCGAGTGTGCGAGCTTCTTCCTCGTAACCGATGTCGTACGCGCCGAATGCCACTCGCATCAAATACGTCGTGTACGGAATGGCCGCGACGGTCAGCAGAGCGATCACCGCCACCGTGCTCGGAATGCGCGAGCGCAGCACCAGAACGTCGAGCCCCAACGCCACGGCGAACGGGGGTAGAGCCACAGGCGCGAAAAGAACACCGGCCACAACAGCAGGAAAGCGCACGGTACCGTTCACCAGGGCGCGAGCAGCCAACGCGCCCAATGGTGTTGCGATGGCAGCGACGGCGAGAGCGAGCATGGTCGAGCGCACGAACGCATCGACGCCCCCGGCATCGAGGGCGCTGCGGACGCCGTCGAATCCCCATTCCTGGGGAACCGAACCGGGAAACGACCAGCGATTGCTGATGGCCCACAATGCAACCGGGATCAGGGGCAACAGGAACCACAGGACCAGAGCGGACCTGCCGACAGCGGGAAGAACCCTTTTCATTTCCACGCTGCCGATCTGCGCAGATAGTGCAGTGCCACCGCGGCCACGACCACCGTCAGAGCGGTGGCGATCGTCGCGGCAGCGGCGGCCTGCGGACGCGTCTCGAGATCGATCGACGTGAACAGGCGAATTGCCATCACCGACAACGGCTCCGGATACGGTCGGCCCAGAATGCGGGCCACCTCGTACGAGCCGATCGTGTAGGCGAACGCGATGGCCGCCGACGCGATCAGTGCAGGCCGAGCCAACGGCAGCGTGACCAACCGGAGCCGAGCCCACCGGCCGGCACCCAAGGTTGCGGCCGTCTCGTCGAATGCAGCTACGCGGGTGGCGAGCGTCCCGGCCACGACGACGGCCACGAAAGCCGATTCCTTCCAGGCGTATTCGGCGACGACGGCGATCCACCACTTCCCACCGACCAACTCCGGCCAGCCGCCGTCGGTCATGCCGAGTATGCGGGGCAGCATGCCCGAATCCGCCAGCAACAGGGCCATCGCGGCCGCCCCGATCAGGTGCGGCACCGTGACCGTCAATCCGGCGGCGACCAACGCGGCGCGTCCACCCGACAACGCCGTCAGCGCAGCCGCGAGCCCGATCACCGTGGCCAGAGCCGTCGAGACGACAGCGATCGACAGTGTCAGCGCGACCGAGCGCCACAGGTCACCGCCCAGAGTGGAGTACGCGTCGACCGATAGTTCGGGGGTACCGACCAACGGCATCAGACCCAGGCTCTGCAGCACCACGGTTCCGAGACCGCCGCCGACGACGAGAACGACCAACACGACGGCAGGCAGCACCGCCGCTGTGCCGCGAAAGCTCTTCGTGGACGCGCTCACTGACCGGCGAGCACGCTTCGACGCCAACCCTCGTCGAGCGGGGTGACCCACTCCGCGGACAGCTCCGGGTGCGCGTTCGCCGAGATCACCTCGTACGAAGGAACCACCGGCGAGGACGGGAGCTGCTCGAACTGCGCCCGCTCTTCCGGGGTCAGACGCGCGATGTCCAATGCAGTGAACTGACCCCACACGTCCGGCGTCGCCTTCGCGAGTTGTTGCTCGGGCGACAACGTGAGATTGGCGACCACCTGTGCCGCCGCCGACTTCCCCGACGTCGACGGAATGGCAAGGAAACTCGCATTCCCGACGGTTCCCTCGTCGAGAGTCAGGACGCGAGTCTCCGGCGGGAAGGTGCCGTCGGCGACGAGCTTCGGGAGGGTCGCGGGGCCGTACGTCATCGTCATGTCCACCTGACCGCCGGCGTAGAGGGCGTCGAGCTCGGAGGAGGACTGTGGATACGTCGTTCCTTCGCGCCACAGTGACGGGGCGAGCTCGTTCAACTGATCGAACAGTGCCGGGGCGAGTCGGTCGTAGGAGTCCTGATCGAACTGCGCCGGAACCTCGTCGACGCCACCGGAGACGTTCACAAGCGCTTCACGCAGGAACACCGAACCGGTGAAGTCCGGGGGAGCGGGGTAGGTGAAGCGGCCCGGGTTCGCGCGAGCCCAGTCGAGCACGCCCTCGAATGTCGTCGGCGGATCGGGGATGGCTGCTGCGTTGTAGACCAGGGTGAATTGAGCCTTGTGCCAGGGTGATTCGCAGTTCTCGACCGGAGTGCCGAAGTCGTCGAGCAGCAGCGGATCCTCGGGATCGGTCAGCTCCATGTTCGGCAGGTTCTGCGTCCACCCGCACAGCCACGCGCCGGCCTGCTTGCCGGTGCCGAAGTTGGCACCGTTGACCCACACCAGGTCCACCTCGCCGTCGGTGACCCCGGCCTGCCGCTCGGACAGGATGCGGTTTACTGCGTCGGTGGTCGATTCCACCGGTACGCGACGCAGCGTGACGCCCTCCTCGGCGGCCGCGGGGGTGAGCACGTCGTCGACGTAGGCGTTGCCCTGCTCGTCCCCGCCGTACATCCACAGCGAGACGGTCTGTCCTTGCGCCTGCTGTTCGATCTCGCTCCACGACTGCGACTCGGCAATCGGTGCTTCCGATGATGGCGCTGCGCATGCGGTCAGCAGCAGCCCTGCGCTCGCCGCAATCGTCACTGCGCACCGTACCGAACGAATCACCGTGGGCCCTCCAGATCAACCGAAGCAGCCGCCGTCGACGCTGCCCTCACCACCGTAATCGGTCGAATGAGACAACCGCTGAACACGCGGGCACACCGGTGGTGTGCACAATGGAGCGTGAACCGCCGGACGAGAGGCACATACCGTGACGCAGGACCGCCCGACGCGTAGTCGCCGCGGCACCACCCTGAAATTGGTCGCGGCTGCCGTGGTCGTCATCGCTCTGGTGATCGTGCTCGGCACCGTCGATCTGCCCGATCCGTCTTTCATTCGTGACCGAGTGGCGTCGGCCGGGCCCTGGGGCATCGCGTTGTTCGTCGTGCTCTACGCCGTCCTGTCGGCCACTCCGTTCCCCGCCAGCACGTTGACCATCGCGTCGGGACTCCTGTTCGGATTGGCGGTGGGCGCAACCGTCGTGGTGTTCGCGGCCACGATAGGGGCGTATCTCGGGTACTGGGGAGCGCGGGCGCTGGGACGCGGGCAGGTAGCCCGCACCGAATGGGACAGGCTGCGCCGGCTCGACGCCATGCTCGGCCGTCGGGGATTGCTGTCGGTTCTGCTCGTGCGACTGGTGCCGCTGCCGTTCTCGTTGGTCAACTACGCGGCCGGAGTCAGTGCCGTCGGGCAGCGTGACTACGTGGTGGGAACCATGGTCGGGATCGTGCCCGCGACCGTCGCCTACACCGCGCTCGGGGCTTACGGGACGTCGCCGCTGTCGTGGCCGTTCGCGATCGCATTGCTCGCGGTGCTGGCGATCGCGGTCGGTTCTGCGCTGCTGGCACGCCGCCTGGGACTGACCGGCGCAGCCGAATGATCGACAGCTTCCTGCGCCGCCACCTCGAAGGCCCGCTCGACCGCTGTGCCCGCGCCCTCGATCGTCCCTCGATCACCCCGGACCGCATCACCGCCGCCGGGCTCGTACTCGGCCTCGGTAGTGCGCTGGCGGCGGGTCTGCAGTTCTGGTTGCTCGCATTGGCGTTGTGGATCGTCTCCCGCATCGCCGACGGCCTGGACGGACCCTTGGCCCGTAGGCGTGCGACGGGCTCCGGTGCAGGCGGATTCTTCGACATCACAGCCGATTTCGTGGTCTACGGAACAACGGTGGTGGGCGTCGCGGTGGGTGCCTCGGCCGCGTACGACGCCCCCTGGTGGCCGTTCCTGCTGGTGCTGTTGGCGTACTACATCAACGGCACGGCGTTTCTTGCGTTCTCCTCGATTGCCGAGCGCACCGGTCGCACCATCGACGACGGCCGCTCGCTGTCGTTCCTCGGGGGCTTGGCCGAGGGTGCGGAAACGATTGCGGTGCACAGTCTCTGGCTGTTACTGCCGGGAATCTCGTGGCAGATCGCGGTGGTCTGGGCGGCCGTGGTTGCGGTGAGCTCGGGTCAGCGGATCATCGCCGGCTACCGCGCTCTTTCCTGATCCGCCTGCTCCGCCCTTTCGCCAGCGCGGCCGTTGCTCGCGAAATGACGGGAGAACCCAACTGCGCCTTCACGTCTGCTATCGCCGCGTTCCACGGCCCGTCGTTGTACGTCGGATACGGATGGGTGGCCCCGGCGAGGTCTCGGGTCCTCAGGCCCTGCTCGATGGCGATGATCAGCTCCCCGATCGTCTCGCCCGCCCGCGGTCCCACCACACAGGCTCCGACGATGCGACGCTTGGCATCGAGCACCAGCGTCGTCGATCCGTTCGTTGCCCCCTCGGTGACGGCGCGGTCGACGTGGTGGTGGTCGAGCGTCTGCAGGCGTAGTCCGCGTTTGCGAGCGGTGCGCACATCGATTCCGGCCGAGGCGATCTCGGGATCGGTGAACGTCACCCGCGGAGTTCCCGTCGTACTCACCTTTCGCCGCAGGCCGAGGACTGCATTGCTCGCGGCCAGGCTGCCGTGCACGCCTGCGGTGTGCGTGAACTGCGGGTGACCGGTGAGATCACCCGCAGCCCAGATGCGAGGATTGGTGGTCCGCAGGTGCTCGTCGACGCGCACGAATCCGTTGTCGCTCAGTGCCACTCCGGCCGTGTCCAAGCCGAGGGCGGCGGTCCGCGGCGTTCGTCCGGTGGCGATCAGAACCCGATCGAAGTCGAGCTCGACGCCCGTGTCGGTGACCGCCGAGCCTTCGTCGATACGTACGACGGCAGTAGAGGTCAGCACACGCACGCCCTCGTCCGTGAGCGCCTGCGTCAGTATCGACGAGGCCTCAGGGTGCTCGCGCGGCAGGATCGTCGCCGACCGCCCGACCAAAGTCACGTCCGACCCGAGACGCGAGAATGCCTGCGCCATTTCGCAACCCACCGACCCGGCCCCGACGGCCAGCAGGCGCTGCGGCAAGTCCTTCAGATCCCACAGTGTGTCGCTGGTCAGGTAGTCCACGTGCTCGATGCCGTCGATCGCCGGCACGGTGGGATGCGCGCCGGTGGTCACGATCGCTTGGCCGAAATGCAGTATCCGCGTGCCGACGGCCACGGTGTTCGGACCGGTGAACACGGCGTCGCCACTGATCACGTGGACCCCGGCCGCGGTGAGTGCCTCGGGCGAATCGATCGGTGCGATCTCGTTGATCGCACCGTGCACGTGCTGCATCACGCGCGCGAAATCCACCCGCGGCTGCTCGGTGTCGATGCCGAACCGGGACGCGGATCGAACCGTCTGTGCCACCGAAGCTGCCGCGAGCAGTGCTTTGGACGGAACGCATCCGGTCCACAGGCAGTCGCCGCCGGTGCGTTCCCGCTCGATCAACACGACATGTACACCAAAGCCCGCCGCGGTCTTCGCTGCCACGATGCCGGCGGTGCCGCCGCCCACCACGACCACGTCGGCGCGGTTCTCGGGCACACTCGAAGACGAACGACGGATTCCCATACCTCCCACTATGCCCGCGCCTTGGAGAGACCCGAGATGAGACGACCGACGCCGTACACCCTCTCGGCGCGCCTGTACGACGTGATCTCCTTCGAATGGCCGATTTATGGCGCCGGACGAGAGGCCGCGTTCGAGCTACTGAATCTGCCTGCAGGAAGCCATGTTCTGGACCTCGGGTGTGGCACGGGTCTGAACTTCGCGGGGTTGCAGCGGATGATCGGACCCACCGGATCGATCACCGGAATCGACGCCAGCTCGCAGATGCTCGAACAGGCCCGACGGCGAGCCGACCAGGCCGGTTGGGACAACGTCACGCTCGTTGCCGCCGACGCCACCGCCCTCACCACAGCGGATGTGGGCGAGACTGAGTTCGACGCCGCGTTGAGTACCTACGCGCTGTCACTGATGACGCCGTGGCAGGCGGCCCTCGATGCGATGATCGCGGCGACGCGAGTGGGCGGCGTCGTGGCTGTCGTCGACATGCAGCGTCCCGTCGGACGAGCCGCGATCTGGACGCCGCTGGCGAAGCTCGCTTGTCGACTCGGTGGGGCGGACATCGAGGCCCATCCGTGGGCCGCGATGCCGGAGCGACTCGACACGATCACCGAAAGCGCCGTCCGCGGCGGCCATATCCAGGTACGCGTCGGGCGCATCCGATAAGGCCACCGCGCGGCCCGGTCAGATCGTCACCACCACTTTGCCCAAGGTCGAGCCGGTCTCGACTGCGGTGTGCGCGGCTGCGATCTCGTCCAGCGAAAACGTCGCCGAGACCGTCACCGAAAGGGTTCCAGCGGTGACCAATTCGGCCAGGGATGTCAGATCGGCCGCCGACGGCGACACCCCGATGCGCTCGAATCGCTTCCCCGTAGCGATCAATTGATCCACGACCCCGGGGTCCGGGTCGAGCAGCGAGGTGATGATGCCGCCGTCGACCAGTACCGATGCAGACCGCGGTGTGACGTCGCCGACGAGCGGGTCGAGCACTACATCGACCGGTGTGACGACATCCTCGAAACGCTGTGCGCGGTAGTCGATCACCTCGTCTGCTCCCAGCGAGCGAACGAAGTCGATCTTGGGTTCGCTGGCGGTGGCAATGACGTACGCCCCGAGCGCCTTTGCGATCTGAACTGCCACATGGCCGACGCCGCCGCCGGCCGCATGGATCAGAACGCGTTGTCCAGCCTGAAGTTTGGCAGTATGCACCAGGGCCTGCCATGCGGTGAGCCCGACGAGGGGGAGCGCGGCTGCCTGCTCGTCGGACATTCCGTCAGGGATGGTCGCCACCTCGGCCGCCGGAACCACCGCGTACTCGGCGTTGGTCGCCGCCTGCTGCGGGAACAACGGCATTCCGAACACTCGGTCGCCGACCGACCAGTTCTCCACGCCGTCACCCACCTGCTCCACCGTCCCGGCCAGGTCCCAGCCGAGGACGAACGGCGGCGCTCCGAGAAGCGGGAACGCTCCCGCGCGGACTGCGGTGTCGACCGGATTGACGCTGGTCGCGGCGATACGGACCAGAAGCTCGCCCGGCGCGGGCGTGGGCACCTGAGACTGCACGAGCTCGAGAACATCGACGCCGCCGACGGTCTGCTGCTGGACGATCTTCATGACGATTCTCCTTCTTCTCCGGTGATCGCTTGCCTGCGATCGGTTACTCGGTCACCATATGAATGCTGGGAACCAACAGGAAGTAGGCACCCAGAAGTGCCTTGGAGACGAAAGGGTGCGTCGATGCCCACGATGACTGCCGATCAGCGCCGCGAACTCGATCGAGCCACCCACGACGCCTACATGCGGGCCTGCCCGTCGGCCCAGCTGCTCGGGATACTCAGCGACAAGTGGGTGTGTCTGGTGTTGTGCGCACTCGACGACGGGTCGATGCGATACAGCGAGGTCCGCCGAAAGATTCCGTCGGTGAGCCAGAAGATGTTGACCCAGACGCTGCGCACCCTCGAGCGGGACGGCTTCGTTCTACGTACCGTCACCGCTGCCGTACCGGTTCGTGTGGACTACGAGCTGAGCGAACTCGGCCGTCGAATTCAGCCGTTGGTGGCCGCGATCAAGAGCTTCGCCGAGGAGAACATCACCGAGGTCCTCGTCGCTCGATCCGAGTTCGACGCGGTGAGTTGACCGCTGCCACTTGACCGCTACTGCTCGCAGAGCTCGCCCGGTGCACTCCGCTTCGGTACGGGGTGGAGATATTCAGGTTCGCGTGGGATCGGTGTCATCGAGGGCCGACGGACCTCGGTGAGGATCTATTTCTTCTGCCGTCGGCTACCGCCGTGCCAGTCCTGTTGCACGCCTGCTTCGTCTTCCTGAACCCCGAGCGCCTTCAACTGAGGAAGCTCACGCAGACTGCGCTTCATCTCCGCGAATCCGGGGAATCGGGCGAGTCCGATCACGTTGTCCCACAGTGGTACTGCCTCCTCATCGCTGGGTAGACGGCTGATCACAGGACCGAAGAAAGCGACGCCGTCCGGCGGCTCGAAGGCGATGATGGGTGTGCCGACGTCCTTGCCGGTCAGTGACAGCGCATGATCGGTTTCGGCTCGGATCTCCTCGTCCAGGGACGAATCATCCAGTGCTGCGGTGTGACGGGTAGGTAGCCCGAGTTCTTCGAGGATCGGCCCGAGGAATTCCGCGGTGCCGCGATGTCCGTGGCTCGCAGCGTTGTCGGGCACTGTTTCGGTGTCGAAGATGTGGGTTCCGAGGGCCTCGTACAGTGGCCCGATCGCGTCCGACCCGTGCTCAAGACGAATAGCGGCGGCCGCTCGCAGCAGTCGCAGACCCGCGGTGTGACCGGCCTCGTACTCGGGTGGAAAGTGCGCGTCGTAATCGATGTGCGAATTGAGCAGTCGCAGCGAGATGAACCGCCAGTCGACGGTGTAGTCGCGTTGGGCTTGGACCTTGCGGACCCATTTGCTGGTCATCCAGGCGAACGGGCACACCGGATCGAAGTAGAAGTCGATATCGGCCATCAGGGGACTCTCCTTGTGGGACGTAGGTTCCGTGCTGTTCAGTGTTCACCCAGCAGAGCCGAGCGCTGTTCGGTGACCACGGCCCGAATGGCGTCGACCACCGCCGACACCTCCGGCCGTCGCAATGTTTCGCTTCGGGTGACGAGCCAGTAGGTCAGTTTCACCGCGATGGCATCGGGCAGGATTCGTTGTAGGTCGGAGTGGCGGTCGGCCATGAAGCACGGCAGTAGCCCGATACCCGCGGACGCTCTGGTGGCCTCGACGTGGACGAAGACGTTGGTGGAGGTGACCGATTCGCGCATCGTCGGGGTGAAGTTGGGGGCCAGATCGAGATCGTCGACGTGCAACATGGAATCGATGAAATAGATGAACGGGTGTGCGGATAGGTCGGCGGGCACCTGTGGGGTTCCGTGTTCGTGCAGATAGGCCTCGGATGCGTAGAGGCCGAGTAGGTAGTCCCCGAGCCGAATCGCCTCCGCCCGATGCACCTGCGGTTGGCCGACGACGATCTCGATATCCAGGCCCGATCGTTGCTGCGATGCCCGTCGGGTGACCGCGACGATCTCCACGGACACTCGCGGGTGTGCGCGTTGCACCCGCGCCGCGGCCGGGGCGGCGATGTAGGCACTGAATCCGTCGGTCGCCGAAATACGTACGACGCCCTCCAACGCACCCGCGTCGTTCGAGACGAGGGTCCGCAGCGCGTCCTCGACGGCCTCGGCAGCGGCCAGCGCGCCGCGGCCCAGCTGAGTCAGCTCCCAGCCTCCGGCACCCCGGGTCAGCACCCGGCCACCGAGGGTGTCCTCGAGTGCGGCGATGCGTCGGGAAATGGTCGTGTGGTTGATACCCAGGTCGTCGGCCGCAGAACTGTAGCGACCGGTTCGACTGACAGCGAGAAGCACCAGCAGGTCGTCTGCACTGGGGATCTTCGCGCCACCGACCGTCATGTGTGCAGTTTTGCAGATCCGACCTGCGTTCATGGCTCTTGCGCCGACAAACATCTGCACCAATACTCAGAGCAACCCGCCAATGTGTGGTCTGTCACAACAGTGACCATCGAGTGCCGAGTAACACAGGAGAGTCAATGAGCGTCGATCAGCCGCTGGCAGAACGGTCCGAACCGGACCCCGATGCCACCCCCGCAGGCCTCAAGAAGGTCGTCGGGGCATCGATGGCAGGCACCATCGTCGAGTGGTACGAGTTCTTCCTCTACGGAACCGCCGCGACACTGGTGTTCAGCAAGATCTTCTTCGCCGCAGGAACCAGCGAGCTCGACGCGATCCTCGCTGCCTTCGTCACCTACGCCGTCGGCTTCGTCGCACGGCCGTTGGGCGGCATCGTCTTCGGCCACTACGGCGACAAGTACGGCCGAAAGAAGTTGCTGCAGTTCAGCCTCGTCCTCGTCGGCGGTGCCACGTTCCTCATGGGCTGCCTCCCGACCTTCGAGGCGATCGGCTACTGGGCACCGGCCTTGCTGGTGACCCTGCGATTCATCCAGGGCTTCGCCGTCGGCGGCGAATGGGGCGGCGCGGTTCTCCTTGTCGCAGAACACAGTCCAAACAAGTCTCGCGGATTCTGGGCCAGCTGGCCGCAGGCAGGCGTGCCCGCCGGTAACCTGCTCGCCACCGTCGCTCTGCTCGTCCTGACGACCACCCTGTCCGACGAGGCCTTCCTCAGCTGGGGCTGGCGCGTCGCGTTCTGGCTCTCTGCCGTCATCGTTTTCGTCGGCTACTACATCCGCACCAAGGTCTCCGACGCCCCGATCTTCCTCGAGGCACACAAGCAGGCCGAGGTCATCAAGGCCGCGTCGTACGGCGTCTTCGAGGTCGTCAAGCGTTACCCGCGTGGCGTGTTCACCGCAATGGGCCTGCGCTTCGGTGAGAACGTCATGTACTACCTTGTGGTCACCTTCTCGATCACGTACCTCTCGGTGGAGGTGGGAACGGATACCTCCACGATCCTGTGGTGGATGCTCATCGCCCACGCGATCCACTTCTGCACGATTCCGTTGGTGGGCAAGCTCGCCGACCGCGTCGGGCGTCGCCCCGTCTACTTCGCCGGTGCCATCACCGCCGCGACGTGGGGCTTCTTCGCCTTCCCGATGATGAACAGCGGACACAACGTCGTCATCATGCTAGCCATCATCATCGGCCTGATGTTCCACGCCTTCATGTACGCCACGCAGCCGGCCATCATGGCCGAGATGTTCCCGACGCGGATGCGCTACTCCGGTGTGTCCCTCGGCTACCAGGTCACCTCGATCGTCGCCGGTTCGCTGGCCCCGATCATCGCGGTCAAGCTGCTCGACGTCTACGGCTCGTCCGTGCCGATCGCGGTGTACCTCGCCGTTGCCTGTGCGATCACCGTGGTTGCCGTCGTCATCGCAAGGGAAACAAAGGGACTCGCGCTCGAAAGCATCGACATCGCCGACGCCAAGAACCTGGCCACCGAAGCCGAGCTGGCCAAGGCTGGTCTGAAGTGACCGACCTGACCGGACGCTCCGCTCTCGTCACCGGGGGAGCGTCCGGCATCGGGGCCGCGTGTGCACGCGAGCTCGCAGGCCGGGGCGCACGCGTCACCGTCGCCGATGTGAACGACGTTGCCGCAAAGGAATTGGCGTCGGAGATCGGCGGTGACGTCTGGTCGGTGGATCTGCTCGACACCACCGCGCTGGACGACCTCCGGTTGGACGTCGACATCCTGGTCAACAATGCGGGCATTCAAACCGTCGCCCCGATCGTCGACTTCGATCCAGGCGCGTTCCGCAGAATTCAGACGCTGATGGTCGAGGCACCGTTCCTGCTCATCCGAGCTGCATTGCCGCACATGTACTCTCGCGGCTTCGGCCGAGTGGTCAACCTGTCTTCGGTGCACGGACTGCGGGCATCGGAATTCAAGGTCGCCTACGTCACCGCCAAACATGCACTCGAAGGCCTGTCGAAAGTGACGGCCCTCGAAGGTGCCGCCCATGGTGTGACGAGCAACTGCGTCAACCCGGGATACGTCCGTACGCCACTGGTCGAAAAGCAGATCGCCGACCAGGCCAAGGCACACGACATCCCCGAGGACGAGGTACTCGAAAAAGTTCTGCTGACCGAGGCCGCCATCAAGCGACTCGTCGAACCCGCCGAAGTCGCCTCGCTGGTCGGCTGGTTGACCTCCGAGAACGCAGGCATGGTCACCGGAGCGTCGTACACCATGGATGGTGGTTGGTCGGCTCGATAGTCCGCGCCCCGCGTCAATGGTCCACTGCACACGTCTGAGCGCGGCAATGTGCCATTGACGCAGGGCGAACCGCCGCGTGAATGGACCACTGCATACGTCTGACCGGTGCAAGGGTCCATTGACGCGAACGGGGTAGGCGCGAACAAGAGCCGGCGGGTGAACACCCTCGCCTCGAACAGCAAGAAACCCCCGTGACGTGTCACGGGGGCTTCTTTGGCGGAGGATAGGGGATTTGAACCCCTGAGGGCGTTAACCCAACCCGCGTTCCAGGCGAGCGCCATAGGCCACTAGGCGAATCCTCCGTGGGGGAGCTTACCCGGTTACCCCCACCATCTCCCAAATCGGGAGGCGTGAAGGGTGGTGATGCGACCCCATCGTGGGGACGGCTACACTTCCTAACGGATCCCGCGCGGCGCGCATCCTGTGAACTCCCCCAGGGCCGGAAGGCAGCAAGGGTCAATGGGCTCTGCCGGGTGCGCGGGGTCCCCTTTATTCAGTGGCAGCAACACTGTCCGGGGAACCCAGTCACCGAGAGGCCGCTCCGCATGTCAGCGCAAACCCAGTTGGGTCTGATGAACCATGAGGAGCTTGCCTCCGAGCACGAGCGGCAGAGCGCGAAGTACACGCAGCTCAAGACCGAGAATCTGAAGCTGGATCTGACGCGTGGCAAGCCGTCACCTGAGCAGCTCGATCTCGCTGCCGAGCTGTTGACGCTCCCGGGCGCGGACTACAAGGACGGCAACGGCACCGATTGCCGCAACTACGGTGGGCTCGCGGGCCTGCCGGAACTGCGTGCCATCTTCGGTGAACTGCTCGGCATCCCGGTGAAGAACCTGCTGGCCGGCAACAACGCCAGTCTCGAGATCATGCAGGACCTCGTCGTCTGGGCGCTGCTGCACGGTCTGCCCGATTCCCCGCGTGCCTGGTCGGCCGAGCCGAACGTGCGCTTCCTGTGCCCGGCTCCCGGCTACGACCGGCACTTCGCGATCACCGAGAGCTTCGGCATCGAGATGATCCCTGTTCCCATGGGACCCGACGGCCCCGACGTGCACGAGATCGCCAACCTGGTGGCGTCGGATCCGCAGATCAAGGGCATGTGGGTGGTGCCGAACTACGCGAACCCCACCGGGGCCGTCTACTCCGAGGAAGTCGTGCGTGCGCTGGCCACCATGCCCACGGCGGCACCCGACTTCCGACTGTTCTGGGACAACGCCTACGCGGTGCATCCGTTGACCGAGGAGTTCGCGCCGTCGTACGACGTGTTGGGCATGGCAGCCGAGGCAGGCTTCCCCAACCGCGCGTTCGTGTTCGCGTCGACGTCGAAGGTCACCTTTGCCGGTGCGGGCGTCAGCTTCTTCGGCAGTTCCGAAGAGAACCTCGCCTGGTACCAGAAGCATCTCGGCAAGAAGAGCATCGGGCCGGACAAGCTGAACCAGCTGCGGCACCTGCGTTTCTTCGGTGACGCCGCCGGTGTGCGGGCCCACATGGCCAAGCATCGCGAGATCCTGGCCCCGAAGTTCGCCCTGGTGCAGCAGATTCTCGAAGATCGGCTCGGTGCGTCGAAGATCGCGTCGTGGACCGAACCCAAGGGCGGTTACTTCATCAGCCTCGACGTGCTCGAGGGCACGGCCGCACGGTCGATCGCGCTGGCCAAGGACGCCGGAATCGCGCTGACGGCCGCCGGCTCGGCCTTCCCCTACGGAAAAGATCCGGAAGACAAGAACATTCGCCTCGCCCCGAGCTTCCCGTCGCTCGGTGAGCTGGAGAAGTCGATGGACGGCGTCGCGACCTGCGTTCTGCTGGCCGCCACCGAGAAGCTGCTCGATAGCTAGTGGTGTGGTTATGCGGCTCAGAGGGCGCATAACCACACCACTGCCGCAGGCACTCAGTGCCCGACGACTACCGCACCTTCGGGAGCCGACGGCAACGGTCCCTTCTTCAGCAGCGTGGCCGAGAGCACTGCGCCGAGCAGGAAGATTCCCGACGCCCACCAGAATGTGGTGGTGTAGCTGGCGATTTCCGCGTTGGCCTGCAGCAGAGCCGCATCGGCTGCCGTCGCCATGTTGGAGCTGACGTAGCTGGTCGCCGCGTTGGCCGCCACGGTGCTGAGCAGCGCGGTGCCGATCGAGCCGCCCACCTGCTGCATCGTGTTCACTGTTGCCGACGCGACTCCGGAGTCGTCCGGGTCGACGCCCGAGATCGCGCCCTGCATGGCCGGGGCCATGGTGGCACCGAGTCCGAGGCCCATGATGACCAGGCCGGGCAGGATGTGCGTGACGTAGCTGCTGTCGATGGAAATCTGCGTCAGCAGTCCCATTCCGACCGAGGCCACGATCAGGCCGGTCGTCATCAGGATGCGCGGCCCGAAGCGGGGGAGAATCAGCGCCGTCGACAGCGTCGCGGTGAGGATGAGCGATGCGATCATCGGCATGAACGCGAACCCGGTGGTGATGGGTGTGTATTTCAGGGTGTTCTGCAGGTAGTAGGTCAGGAACAGGAACACCGCGAACATGCCTGCACCGGTGACGAACACGGCCAGGAAGGATCCTGCGCGGGTGCGGTCGAGGATGATCCGCAGCGGCAGCAACGGGTGCTCGACGCGCATCTGGATGGTCACGAACACCGCGAGCAGAACGACACCTGCGGCGAGGAATCCGAGGGTGACCGCGTTGCTCCAGCCGTCGGATTCGGCGTGTGCGAAGCCGTAGACGATGGAGAACAATGCAGCCGAGACCGCGAGGGTGCCGGGGATGTCGAGCTTGGGCCGGACGTCCACCTTGTGCTTGGCGAGGAACAGGAATCCGCCGACGAAGGCGAGTGCTGCGAAGATCAGGTTGACGTACAGGCTCCAGCGCCAGTTCGCCCATTCGGTGAGTACGCCGCCGAGCAGCAGGCCGAGTGCGCCGCCGCCGCCTGCGATGGCACCGAAGATGCCGAATGCCTTGGCGCGTTCCTTGGTGTCGGTGAAGGTGGTGGCCAGTAGTGAGAGTGCCGCGGGAGCGAGCAGTGCGCCGAATATGCCCTGACCGGCGCGAGCCGCGACGAGCATGCCGAAGTTGACGGCCGCGCCGCCGACTGCCGACATCAGCGCGAAGCCGACGAGGCCGATGAGGAAGGTGTTGCGGCGACCGAAGAGGTCGCTGAGCCGTCCGCCGAGCAGCAGCAGGCTGCCGAACGCGAGAGCGTAGGCGGTGACGATCCAGGAGCGGTTGGCATTGTCGAAGCCCAGGTCGAGCTGGGCTGCGGGCAGCGCGATGTTCACGATGGTCGCGTCGAGCACGACCATGAGCTGGGCCAGGCCGAGTGTGGCGAGAATCAGCCAACGGTTCCGATGCGCACGTTCGTCCGCCGGCATCGTGGTCGACGTCGCGTCGCCCACGTTCTCCGATGAAAGGGTGGTCATGAGTCCTCGGTTCGACTATGCGGAGGTGTATCCTCCGGTTGTAGAACAAGGTAGCAGCGAAGTGGAGGAATGTCCTCCGCTTATCGGGTGAAACGGACATCGAATGAGTGTGAGAGCCGACACATCGGCAGCGAAACCCCTCCGTGCGGATGCCGAGCGCAACCGTCGACGCATCGTCGACGCGGCGCGCGAACTGTTCGCCTCACGCGGAATCGACATCACACTCGACGACGTCGCTGCCCACGCCAAAGTGGGCGTCGGAACCGTCTACCGACGGTTCTCCTGCAAGGAAGAGTTGATCGACGGAGTGTTCGAGCAGCGCCTCGAAGACATGCTCGAGAACGCCGAGCGTGCACTCGAGGCCGAGGATCCGTGGGACGGACTGGTGCAGTTCCTCGGCGATGTGTGCGCGGGAATGGCGCTCGATCGGGGACTCGGAGACGTCGTTCTCGGGTCCGATCAGGGCTGCCGCGGAATCGCACAGGTGCGTCAGCGAATAGACCCGTTCTTCGCGAAGATCATCGATCGGACTCGGGAGTCCGGCCAGCTACGGCCCGACATCTCGGTCAATGACTTCTATCCCGTACTCGGCATGATCGGTGCCGCTGTCGAGTTCTCCACTTCCGTCGATGCGCACAACTGGCGTCGCTACTTCACCGTCCTGCTCGACGGCCTCCGCGGGGACGGCGTTCCTCTCACCGAACTGCCCGGCCGACCCTTCACCGACGCCGAGGTCGACATGGCCAAAGCGGCGCTGCACCGTCGCCGCCGCTGAACGAACAGGGTCCACCTCACGAAACCCTTTGCGTTGTGCGATCGATCACGTAGGGTCCCTAACGGAATTGAGTGCTACCCGATGTACCGCTTACTCGGGAGCTGGGGATCGACGTTGGGGGATTCGAGTTGCGTTCGACGCGTGTCATTTTTTCGGCAGTGGCGGTATCCGCGGTGCTCATCGGTATGACCAATCCGATTGCATCTGCAGCCCCGGGCTCTGGATCGTCGACGGGTTCCACCGTCGAATCGGACTTCTACGTACCGCCGAGCCCGCTGCCCGCAGGCTCCCCGGGTGACGTGATCCGGTCCGAGCCGTCGCATCTCGCTCTGTCGGTCCCCGGAATCGGTGGCCCGCTGCCCGGCGCGGCAACGCGAATCATGTACCGCAGCACCGATTCCAACGACGCGGCCAATGCCGTCACGGGCACCTACATCGATCCTGCCGCACCGTGGACCGGGCCAGGCCCGCGTCCGCTCGTCGTCCTCGCCCCGGGAACCCAGGGCCAGGGCGATCAGTGCGCGCCGTCGAAGATGCTCAACAACGTCATCACCTACACCCCGCCGCTCGGCTTCATGGTCGAGTACGAGGTGCTCGCCGCATACTCCCTGCTGTCGCAGGGATACGGCGTCGTCATCACCGACTACGAGGGCCTCGGCACTCCCGGTGCGCACACCTACGTCAACCGCGCATCGGAGGCTCACGCTGTGCTCGACGCCGCCCGCGCAGCGCAGAATCTGCAGGGCACCAAGATCTCCGCGGACGGTCCGGTGGCGGCGTACGGCTACTCGCAGGGTGGCGGAGCAGCCGCTGCTGCAGCGGAAATCGCCGGAGAGTACGCACCGGAGATGGACCTCGTCGGCACCTATGCGGGCGCACCCCCGGCGGATCTGAAGGCGACCCTCGAGCAGGTCGACGGCACCATCCTGACCGGCGTGATCGGCTACACCCTCAACGGTCTGCTCAATTCCGATCCCGGTCTGCAGCCGATCGTCGACGAGAACATCAACGACGCAGGCAAGGCCATGCTGAACCTGGTGGCGAATCAGTGTGTGGGAGAAACGATTCTGAACGTCGGGCTGCACCGGACCAACGAATACACCAAGACCGGCGAGCCGCTCTCGGTTGTGTTGGACCGGTTGCCCGTCGCCGCAGACATCCTGGCCAAGAACAAGATCGGTGAGCGCACGCCCAACGCTCCGGTGCTGATCCAGTCCGGCACGTCCGACGACATCGTGCCTCACGGACAGGCCGTCGGGCTGGCCGGTGACTGGTGCGGCAAGGGTGCCACCGTGCAGTTGAGCGCCGCGCAGATTCCGGCCATCGTCCCGGGTTCCGGTGCCGGACACCTGATTCCGGACATCCTCGGCCTCGGCGAGGCGCAGAACTGGATCAAGGACCGCTTCTACGGAGCGCCCGCACCGTCCAACTGCTGACCCGGTCGGTACGGCCCGCGCGAGTCAGCGCGGGCCGTACATGATCACCGCGACGCCGATCAGTGCGATCGACGATCCGGCGATGTCCCAGCGATCGGGTCGGAAACCGTCGGCCACCATCGCCCACAGCAGTGATCCCGCAACGAACACTCCGCCGTATGCCGCCAGGATTCGACCGAAATTGGCGTCGGGCTGCAGCGTCGCCACGAAGCCGTAGGCACCGAGGGCGATCACGCCCGCTCCCGCCCAGAGCCACCCGCGATGCTCGCGGATTCCCTGCCACACCAGCCAAGCCCCACCGATCTCGAACACGGCTGCCACCGCGAACAGCATGACCGACTTCACAATGTTCATGCGACAAAGGCTCCCACAGGATCCACGTGGTGTAGGAAGATGCGTTTGGGGGTACAGGCCTACAGGCCCCGCGTCGAGGGCCGAGTCGGTAGGGGTGAGCAGTACATGCGGGACAGTTACACGGAGACGCTCGATTCGTTGGCGTCGAACCTGTCCGCAATGTCGAGAATTGCCGAAAGAGCAATGGTCGACGCCACCCGAGCGCTGCTCACCGCCGACATCGTCCTGGCCGAGCACACCATCGAGTACCGAGAAGAAATCGACATACTCGCGGTCGAGTGGGAGCACGGAGCGTTCGGCTTCCTGGCCCTGCAGGCACCGGTAGCCCACGATCTCCGACGCGTCGTCTCCGGAATCAACATCGTTGCCGATCTGCAGCGAATGGGTGGCCTGGCCGTGCACATCGCGGAATTGGTCCGTCGTCGCCATCCCGCGCACGTACTGCCGCCCGAGGTCGAGGGCGTGTTCGAGCAGATGGGTCGAGTGGCCGTAGCGCAGGCCGCGGCCACGCAACGCGTTCTGGAAACCCGAGACGCCGAACTCGCCGCCGACCTGCGAATCCAGGATCAGGAAATGGACGCACTGCACCGCAGCCTGTTCATGCTGACCTCCGCACCCGACTGGCCGCACGGCATACCGGCCGCAGTGGACATCACGCTGCTCGGTCGCTTCTACGAGCGATACTCCGACCACACTGTCGAGGTCGCCAAACGAGTCATCTTCCTGGTGACCGGCGATCGCCCCACCGACGAGTCATAGTCTGCGCGAACGGCTCGAAGATGGCAGGATCGGCACGATGAAACGTGACGTCTCTGCGTACCTCGATGTCGACGTGACCGAGGCCAGCACCCTCGAGTTCCAGATCGCAATCGCACCTCATCCAGGAACCGATGTGTGGGAAGCACTCTCGTTCACACTCGACGGTCAGCCCATCGAGGCGCAGGAGATCAGCGGTGCTCACGGCACCCGCATCCACAAGATTCACGCCGGCGTCGGCAAGCTGGAGGCGTCGTACTCGGCAACCATCTACGGCAACACCGAGCCTGCTCCGGTCTCCGACTACGACCTCTCGCTGTACCTGCGGCCCAGTCGATACTCCGAGGCGGACAAGTTCTTCGGTTTCGCGGCAACGGAATTCGGTTCCTACCCGCCGTCGGAGAAGTTGCTGGCCGAGGTCTCCTCCTGGGTCGGTGCACGTCTGAGCTACGTCCCGGGTAGCAGCGACCCCATCGACGGCGCGGTCGACACCCTCCTCGCCGGTGCCGGAGTCTGCCGCGACTACACCCACCTCGTGGTGGCACTGCTGCGTGCGGTCAACGTCCCTGCTCGCCTGGTCGCGGTGTACGCACCGGGCTGCGATCCCATGGACTTCCACGCGGTCGCCGAAGCATTCGTCGAAGGCCAATGGCGTGTGGTGGACGCGACGTGCCTCGCACCTCGATCGACCTTGGTACGCATCGCCACCGGACGCGACGCATCCGACACCGCTTTCCTCGACAACCACGGCGGATCGATCATCCTCAACAGCGCCGTCGTCGGAGCCGTCGTCGACGGCCCTCTGCCCTTCGACGACATCACCCAGCTGGTCTCGATCACCTGATCGTGCCGAGTCGGGCCGCGTTAGGCTGCGGCCGTGCGAATCTCTTTGCGGCGTGGCGGTGTGCGGACCGACGGGGTCGTCGTCGGCATGATCGTCGCCGTTGGAACAGTTGCCGCAGGTCTCACCCACCAGCCGATGGGGCAGTCGGGATCGGGCTACGTCAGTGAGCCTGTCGAGTACCCCGTGAACATTCCTGGATGCGAATCGGTGGAGCCGCCCGAGGAGGAGCAGTTCTACGGCGTGCTGACCACGGGCCAGGAGGATTACGACAACCCCGCCTACCCGTGGTTGACGTCGAAAAAGGCGAACGCGATGTCCATCGCGGTGCGCGAGGCCCTACCCCCTCGAGTCGACACCGTGGACGGTTCGTCGCTTCGGTATGCGGGCGATCCTCTCGTCTTTCAACCCGCAGCCAGCGCGGACGGTCCGTATGACCCCGGCACTTCCGCGGACGGGCTGGTCACTCGCGACGGCGTCGAAGGTTCGGTGACGGTCAATGTCACCCGCGTGGACGATGGGCCCAAGCCATGCCAGGCGGGCTGGCTCGACGCTCGCGAAACTCTGCCCGACGGAACCGTCGTCGACATTCGGGACACCTGGGATGAATTCGACGGTGACCGCTCCCACTCCAATATCGTGCGTGTGTATGCACGCGATGGTTCGGTCGTCGCAGCGTCATCGTCGGACCGGAACGCGGACTACGAATCGACCGGTACCGTGCCACTGTCGATCGACGAGTTGCGCAGGATTGCGCTGCGGCCCGAATTGCTTTGGTCCACACCTGTTCCCGATGGAATTCCCCCGCTCCCGATGTCGTGTGACACCAATTCCGAAGGCGCGGGGCAGTTCTCGTCTCAGGCAGTCGATCGCCTCAATGCCTCGCTGGACGACTTCTGGCAATCGGCCGGGATTCCGGTGGAACTCGACAGACCGCTGGGCTCGATGCGGACGTCCCCATCGGGATCGGCCGGCGCGTGCGGAGCCGTGATGGCCGGCGACGGCACCCTGATGATCAGAGTGATCGACGCGGACTACGAGCCGTCCCCGAATCCCTCGGGTGCGGTGACATTGGCGGACGGCTCGCAATTTCGTGACGACTACCCGGGTGCGAGCGGAATGACCCTCGACGGCGACCCGATCGACGACGTCACGTTGGTCAAACCGTCGGGCACCCGAGTGGACGTGCAGATTGCAGCAGCACAAACCCTTGTGGACCGACCCCTTCTGCAGGCAATTGCGTTGACTGTGGCAAGGTCTGTCGACTGACATCGGCGTTCGTCGCGATCGTGCACACGGACAGATGGATCAACTCATCCGGGTCATAGTGCGCGTCGGTGACGTCTCTCGGATATGACCAGGTGCCCCGAGACTGTTCCCTAGGGCGCTCTCGCACGAGGGTTCGACCGAAGATAGTGAACTCGTCCGATGTGTGGGCGTTGCGGCGAAGCAAGAGTGGGTTCCATGCACTCCACTTACGATGTTTTGGCCGATCACGAACGCCGTGTTGCCGATTCGCTGCGAGCGTACGACCGCCGGGTGCGCAGGCGTGCACGGAACGCCGGCCGGCCACGAGCGCGGCGTAGTTTGTTGGCGTGGCTCGCACTCTGATCGGACGGGGCGCCGAACTCGCGGCACTCGAACAGGTCGTCGCCGACGCTGCCCGAGGCGTACCTGCCGCGGCCGTCGTGTCCGGTGACGCTGGTGTCGGCAAAACACGACTGCTGGCAGAACTGCGGCGCAACGCGGAAGCACGCGGAACTCGGGTGCTGGTCGGGCGGTGCTTGGACCTCGGTGAGGTCGGTATTCCGTATCTCGCGTTCACCGAGTTGTTCGGTCCACTCCAACACACCACACGGACCGAGCTGTTCGATGCTGCCCTCGTCGCGCTGACTGCAGCCGGGGCCGACCGCTCGGCGCTCCTCATCGTCGAGGATGCGCACTGGGCGGACACCTCCACCCGTGAGCTCATGACATTTCTGCTGTCGAGACTCGCGAAAACACATGTCTCTCTGGTGATCTCGTATCGTAGTGACGATCTGCATCGCAAACACCCACTCCGACAGTCGCTCTCCGAGTGGACACGTCTGAGCTACGTCCGTCGAGTCGACTTGACGGCTCTCGACGCCGAATCGTCGTATCGCCTCCTCGATTCGCTTCCCGCAGCAACGGATGTGGCATCCCGGGACGTCATCGTGGAGCGATCGGGCGGCAACCCATTTTTCATCGAAGAACTCGTGTCTGCCGGCCAGCGTCCCGGATCTTCGATTCCGCCGGGCCTTGCCGAGCTACTGTTGGTCCGGCTCGACGCCTTGTCGCCTACGGCGAAGTCGGTAGCCGAAACGATGGCGGTGGGTGGCCCCCGCGTCGCGCACGAGGTTCTGGCAGAGGTGACCGGTCTGGACGAAGACCGGCTCGAAGACGTGATCCGCGAGATCGTCGACGCCCGGCTCGTGGAGACCACCGACTTCTACTACGTCTTTCGCCACGCGCTGTTGGCCGAGGCCATCTACGACGACGTTCTGCCCGGTCGTCGGGCGAGGTTGCACGCTGCTTTCGTCGACACGCTCACCGAACACCGGCATCGTGGCGCTGCCGCGGACCTGGCTCGACACGCAGGATTGGCCCACGATCTGCCGAAGGCGTTCAGAGCCCACGTCGATGCGGGCCGCGAGGCGATGACGCTCGCTGCACCTGCTGAGGCCATGGCTCACCTCGCCGCCGCACTGGAACTGCGACAGCCGCAATGGGAGCCGACGGAGACGGCACTGGTGTTGGAATACGCGTTGGCGTCGACGACAGCAGGGCAAGACCTGCGGGCGCTCTCCGTCGTCCGTGCCGAACTGGAACGGGGTGGGGATGCGTTGACGATCCCCGAGCGACTCGACTTGTTGCACGCCGAGGCGACATCGGCTCTGGCGATCGAACGTGAGGATTCGGCCCTGGTGGCCGTCGAGCGAGCTTTGATCATCGCAGCCTCCGACGAATTCGCCCCATGGAGAGTGCAATTGACCGCTCTCGGTGCACGGATAACCGATTCGTTGGGCAGGGAAGATCAGTCACTCGCCTGGGCCGAGGAATCTGTGCGTATCGCAGAATCGCTCGGCGACCCGGGGCGGTCGGCAGATGCACGGATCACGCTGGCACGCTTGCACGGACGCCACAGTGACCCCGCGGCGTCGCGCACGCTCCTCATTCGTACCGCCGCACTCGCGCGAGAAAGCGGTGACATCGGGGATCTGCTGCGCAGCAAGTTCAATCTCGGAATGGTCGAATTCGACGACGGTAATTTCCTGTCTGCCCAGGAATCGTTCCAGGAGGCAGTCGAGATCGCTCGATCCACAGGCCGCCAATGGACGCCCTACGGCGTCGGGGCGCGTGTCCAGCTTGCGAACGTGCGCTACTACTCGGGTGACTGGGTACTGGCCCTTGCCGACCTGGCTCAGATCGAATCGGCCGCACCACCTTTGGGTTCGGCCGAGCAACTGTGTGCAGGATTTCAGATTCGAGCCGCAATCGGGGACGAGGAACTCGCGTCCGACATCGAACGTGTTCGCCCCTTCGAATCTCAGGATGGTTTCATCACCATTCTGACGAGCGCAGCTGTTGCCTATACAGCGTTGTGCAACGGGCGGTTCGGCGAAGTGATCACATCCCTCGAAGCCGCTGTCGCCACCGTGGGCGCGCAGTGGCACAACCCATGGTTCGGGGGACGCATCCGATTGTCGGTACTGGCGATGGAAGCGGCGCGCCGCGGGTCGACCGTCATCGGAACTCAGGCCGCACTGGACATCGGATCACGCCTGCACGCCGACATCGAACGCACCGCGAGTTCCAGCCCGTCCTACGGTTGGGAGTCGACTGCGTGGATACTGCGGGGCGAGGCCGAGTTGGGTCACCTGCGTCTCAACTGCGGATACGGGCATGCTGCCTCGGTAGTGGCGGCATGGCGTGCGGCTGTGGACGCGTTCGCAATTCAGCCGTTCGAGCGTGCCCGTGCCCTGCAGTCGCTCTCCGAAGCCCTCGAGGCGGCCAAGGACCGGTCGGCAGCCGCACACGCGGCCGATCAGGCCATCGCGATCTACGACCGACTCGGGGTCACCGTGAGACTGGGCGATGCGCGTCGTCCCCTGGGCGCGGACCTGTTGACTCGTCGCGAGTGGGACGTTCTCGAACTCCTCGGCGAGGGGTGCACCAACAAACAGATCGCCGAGCGGCTCGTGATCAGCGTCAAGACCGTCAGCGTGCACGTGTCGAACGTGCTGACCAAACTCGGAGCCCGGAACCGCACGGAAGCAGCGCGCTTCGCGAAAGGGTGAACGAGACGTCCGGAGCTTCTTCGGACGAGGAAGATCGCATGGAACCGAATCGGATCTGTTGCGGCCCCGGCCACGGATCGACATCCACCGTGGCAGGATCGAGGCCATGTCTCGCACACTGCACCTCGTCGGCGATCCCGAGGCCGATGCACTGCTCGCCGAGGATCCGTTTGCACTGCTGATCGGCATGCTGCTCGATCAGCAGGTACCCATGGAATCGGCGTTCGCAGGACCCAAGAAGCTCGTCGACCGTCTCGGCGACCTGAAAGTCGACACCGTCGCCGACGCCGATCCGGAGGAATTCGCGGCCCTGTGCGCGCAGACCCCGGCCGTGCATCGGTTCCCGGGTTCGATGGCCAAGCGCATCCAGGGGCTCGCGGCATTCCTGGTCGAGAACTACGACGGGAAGCCGCAGGAGATCTGGACCCGCGACGATCCCAACGGTGCCGAAGTGCTGAAGCGTCTCAAAGCCCTCCCCGGCTACGGCGATCAGAAGGCCCGCATCTTTCTCGCGCTGCTCGGCAAGCAGATGGGCGTCACGCCCGACGGGTGGCGCAAGGCCGCCGGAGCGTACGGCGACGACGGAGCGCGTCGATCCATCGCCGACGTGGTGGACGAGAAATCGCTGCTCGAGGTGCGCGAGTTCAAGAAGGCAGCGAAAGCGGCAGCCAAGAACAAATAAGTCTGTCGGTGCCGGTCGATACAGTGACCAGAACTTTCACCGGGGGGCGAGATGACCGACAGTATCGGGACGTACGAGGGCTGGCTGGCGTCTCTCGACGAGGACGCACTGACCGATCTGCTGCACCGTCGGCCGGACGTGGCCACCGACCCACCACCGCGCTCGTTCGGCTTGCTCGCGCAACTGCTCGAAGCCCCGTCTCGGGTGTCGATGCTGCCGCGTCGACTCGACAGCGGCGCGCTCGCTCTCCTCGAATTGTTCGCTCTCATGGGCGATCTGAGCCGCGCCGAGATCGGGCACTGGGCGAGTGAGGGGTCGATCAACGAGACCCCGCACATCGATTCAGCTCTCACCACACTGACGGCCTACGGGTTGATCTGGCCGCACTCCTCACTCGGCGCAGGCACTGTCGAATATTCACCCATCGACCTGTCCGGGGTGTTCTCGCATCCCTTCGGACTTGCCCGCAGGCAGCGAAAGCTGTTCCTGCACTGCGCCGTCGAGCAGGACCGGCTGGCTGTGCTGTCGCTCCTCGGTATCGACCCGGCGCTCGACCGAGGGATGCGCGCCGACTCCGTTGCCACTGCGATGACGCCCGAGCGCATCCGCGAACTGTTCGACGGCGGGCCGGAGGAGATGCGAGCGATGTTGTCTCGCTTCGTCGATGGCAAGCCGGTGTCACTGATCTTCGATGTTCCTCCGACTGCAGGCGCGGCCGCATTCGAGCGGGGATTGCTGTATCGCCTCGACGGGCACCGCGTCGAGATGCCGTTGGAGGTGAGCATTGCCCTGCGAGGGGTCGGGTGGCGCCTGCCCATCGAACTCACGCCGCCGACATTCGACACCCGAGTGCTCTCGCACGACGACGTGCGGCGCACACGTTCGATCGCCCTGCTGCAGTTCTGCGAACACACGCAGGCGTTGCTGACGGCCGTCGACGCCGACGGCCTGACGACGATGAAGACCGGTGGCATCAGTGCCAAGGCGATTCGGTCGCTGACGAGCCGGCTGGGATTCGCCGACGAACACGACACCGCGCTGATGCTGATGCTGGCACGCGAAGCCGGGCTGCTGGCCGAACGCGGGAAGACCGGGATCGCGTTGACCTCGGCCTACGAGACGTGGTCCACGAGCACCCGGGCCGAACAGGCGGCCACATTGCTGACCGCCTGGTGGAGTTCGCCCTTCACGCCCACCCACCGAGTGCCCCGTGCGTCCCCGAAGACCGTTCCCGTGCTCAAGAAGATGCTCGACGACCCGGCGGCAGTGGACCTGCGTGCGACGGCGCTGACAGCTCTGCTCCGATACGAGGACGCCGACTCGCCGGTGACGATTCTGCATGATTTCGAGGAGTTCGACCGGTACCTGGACTGGCACATCCCGGTCGTCTCCACGAGCGCCGGGCCCGGTCACGTGCACGCGCTGTGGCTCGAGGCCGGTCGACTCGGGATACTTGCCGACGGTGCGCCGACCGATCTGTGCCGCACCCTCACCGATTTCCCCGCAGGTCGAGACGGCGACCCTCGCGAAATCCACGCGACTCTGGCAGCACAGTTGCAGGACATGGCCGGGTGGGTTCCGTTCTCCGTTCGGCTGCTGCCCGATTCCACAGCGGTGGTGACCGGACCACCCAGTACCGAGGTGGCGTCGATACTCGGCGCGGCCGCGCAGCCCGAGTCGAGGGACGTCGCGTCGGTCTGGCGGTTCACCCCGGCGACCATCCGGGGCTTCTTCGACACCGGCGGCACCGGCGAGGAGTTGATCGATGCGTTGACCGCGATGGCCGACACCGAGGTGCCGCAGGCACTGGACTACACGATCCGAGACTGCTGGCGCAGCTACGGCGCACTGGCCGTACGCAAGATCCCGTGCGCGATCGTCTCCGAGGACGTCATCCTGCTGACGAACATCGAGACCGACGAGTCACTGGCCGTGCTGCAATTCCAGCGCCTCGCTCCCACCGTCCTGGTCAGTTCGGCCACGCCGATCGACACCATCGCCGTGCTCCGCAGGCACGGATACTCCCCGGTGCGGCACTCCGATACCGGGCAACTCCAACTCGACAGCACGCCTCGAATCCGTGCGGGAGACACCCGGGCAACCCATCGTGCCGTCCACCCGGCACGGCACCGACGCGAACCACGCGAGCTCGCGCGGCTCCTGCTGGCCGGCGGCGACGGAGCCGTCGACGAGGCACGAGTGCGCTCTGCGCTGGATTCACACAGCCGACTGCTGCCGCGTGAGCTGGATCTGTTGACCGACGCCGCAGCACGCGGCACACCCGTCTCGATCGACTACCAGAACTCCAGGGGAGCCATCGTGCGGCACGCGATCTCGGATGCGCTGCAGGACGGCCACTGGCTGCACGCGCTCTCGGAATCGACCGGCAGCCGCGAGAGCTTCGCCATCATGAACATCAGAGCGGTATCCACCGGTCCACAATGACCGGCGATGCAACTGTGTCCGTGGTCGCCGGTACCCTTTCGGGCGTGGCCCTCTACCGGAAGTACCGTCCTGCGACGTTCGCCGAGGTCGTCGGTCAGGAGCACGTCACCGAGCCGATCAGCGTGGCGTTGGACAGCAACAGAATCAACCACGCCTACCTCTTCTCCGGCCCGCGCGGCTGCGGAAAGACCTCCTCGGCACGCATCCTCGCCCGATCGCTGAACTGCGCCGAAGGTCCGACGTCGACGCCCTGCGGCGTGTGCAACTCCTGCGTCGCCCTCGCACCGGGCGGACCCGGCAACTTCGACGTCGTCGAGATGGACGCGGCCAGCCACGGTGGCGTCGACGACGCGCGAGATCTGCGAGACAAGGCCGTGTACGCCCCGGCCGAATCGCGCTACGTCATCTTCATCATCGACGAGGCACACATGGTGACCCCGGCAGGCTTCAACGCGCTGCTCAAGGTCGTCGAGGAACCGCCCGAGCACCTCGTCTTCATCTTCGCGACCACCGAGCCGGAGAAGGTGCTCCCCACCATCCGCTCGCGTACCCACCACTACCCGTTCCGGCTGCTCGCGCCGTCGACGATGCGCGGTCTGCTGGAGAAGATCTGTGGCCAGGAACAGGTCCCGGTCGAGGACGCGGTCTACCCGTTGGTCATCCGCGCCGGCGGCGGTTCGCCCCGTGACTCGCTCAGCGTCATGGATCAGCTCCTGGCCGGAGCCGGGCCCGAGGGCGTCACGTACCCGCGCGCACTCTCGCTCCTCGGCGTCACCGACGTCGCACTGATCGACGAGGCCGTCGACGCATTGGCCGCAGGCGACGGCGGCGCACTGTTCGGCACCGTCGACAAGGTGATGGACGCGGGCCACGACCCACGCCGCTTCGCCATCGACCTCCTCGATCGCATGCGCGATCTGATCCTGATGAAGGCCGTGCCCGACGCCGGAGAACGTGGTCTGGTCGACGTGCCGGGTGACGTACTCGAGCGACTGCGTGACGAAGCCGATCTGCTCGGCTCGGCGACGCTGACTCGGTACGCCGAGATCGTGCACTCCGGTCTCGGCGAGATGCGCGGTGCCACGGCCCCGCGTCTGCTGCTCGAAGTGATGTGCGCCCGCATGCTGCTCCCCTCTGCCTCCGATGCGGAATCGGCGGTGCTGCAACGACTCGAGCGCGTCGAACGTCGCCTGGACGTCACCCTTCCGGCGGGGGAGCAAGCAGCCGTCGCCCAGGCAGCCGCCGATCCGACGCGACCGCAGCTGCAACCCACCGAGGAGCCCGCACCCTCGGGTCCGGCACCGGTGAGCAAGTTCCAGCGTCCGTCGCAACGCCCACCCGCCACCGAGCCGGCCGCCGCCGCGCCGACACCTGCTCCCGTGGCACCCGCCCCCGCTGCCTCGATTCCCACACCGGCACCGGAGCCTGCACGACCCGAGCCGACCCCAGAACCTGAGCCGACCCCAGAACCCGAGCCGACTCCAGAACCCGAGCCCGCTCCCACCCCTGAACCGACTCCAGAACCCGAGCCAGGTCCCACACCCGAGCCGACTCCGGAACCCGAACCTGCACCGGAACCCGTTCCTGCGCAGCAGGATTCGATCCCCACTGCCTCGGTGGCGCACGAGGATTTCCCCCCGGAGCCCGAGGACGATTACGGCCCCGAGCCCGATCCGGTGTTCGAGCCGGAGCCGGAACCCGTGGCGGCACCGGCCGCCGCGTCGAACGAGCCCGACGCTGCCGCGGTGCGAGCGGTGTGGTCCGAGGTGCGCACGAAGGTGCGAGACCGGAGCCGGACCGTCGAGGTGATGCTCTCCGGTGCCTCGGTGCGCACCGTCGAGAACGGCACCATCACGCTCGGCCACGACTCGGCACCGCTGGCGAAGCGGCTGGAGGAACCCCGCAACGCCGACGTCATTCGCGACGCTCTGCGTGACGTCTTCGGCGTCGAATGGTCGGTGGTGTGTCTGGTCGGTGCGGCGGCACCACCGGAACAGTCATCAGCAAAAAAAGATGAACCGGCAGCGAAACCCGCGTCGCTGCCGAAGTTCTCGAGGCCGAGTCAGGCAGGGGCTTCCCGTCCCACGTCGGACGGGTTCGGATCAGCGGGCGATGGATCCTCGACCGGCATCGGGGCGGACGACATTCCGATGCCCGAAGCGCCGGACTATCCAGACGAGCCCGAGCCGGTAGGCCCACCGCCACCGGAGACCCCGGAGGACGAGGAAGAGCTGCTCAAGGCCGCGGCCGAGCCTGCCGATCCGACGGTTCGCCGGGATCCGGAAACCGTCGCGATGGAGCTGTTGGTCAGCGAACTGGGAGCGGTGCCGCTCAAGGAGACCTGATCGGCGGCTGAATCAGCCGACGGTGAGGTCCTCGTTGTCGGCGAACACCAGCCGACCACTGTCCAGTGCCACGGCCCAACGCCGTGCCACCGCCCAGTCCCGTGAGGTGGTGTCGGGCGTCTGGACGCCGAAGTCCTCGACGATCGCCCCGGTCTCGTAGGCGTCCTGACCGGCTTTGTCGTCGGTGCCGGTGGTGTGAATGCGTACTTTGACGCGAGCGCCCACGGTCAGTTCGTTGTCGGTTTCCATGGAGGGTCTTCTTCCGCGCTCGGTAGATCTGATCTATCTGAGTGTCCCATGCCGACTGCGTTCAAACCTGAACCTCCGCGTCGGTCATGGACAACGCTCGTTTCGGTCCTTATGCCGGATCTACTCGCGGCCCTACTGTGACATGAGCTGGGGTCTGTCATGGCCTCGCACCGACGCGGTCGGCCGGCACGGCGACCGCAAGAAGATCGAGTATCTGGAAGGAACTGCGCGCTGTGACTACAGAGGCATTCATTTATGAAGCCATCAGGACTCCCCGAGGCAAAGGAAAGAACGGCTCCCTGCACTCGGTGAAGCCGATTTCCCTGGTGACCGGCCTGATCGACGAGCTTCGTCGACGTTTCCCCGACATGGACGAGAACCGGATCTCCGATCTCATCCTCGGGGTGGTCTCACCCGTCGGAGATCAGGGTGCCGATATCGCGCGCACGGCTGTGCTCGCAGCGAAGATGCCCGACACCGTCGGCGGCTTCCAGCTCAACCGCTTCTGCGCATCCGGTCTCGAGGCCGTCAACCTGGCTGCACAGAAGGTGCGATCGGGCTGGGACGAGCTCGTCATCGCCGGTGGCGTCGAGTCGATGTCGCGCGTGCCGATGGGCAGCGACGGCGGCGCGTGGGCCATGGACCCCGTCACCAACTACGACACCTACTTCGCCCCGCAGGGAATCGGTGCCGATCTCATCGCGACGATCGAGGGGTTCAGCCGCGAGGACGTCGACGCATACGCCGTCCAGTCCCAGGAGCGCGCCGCAGCAGCGTGGTCGGGTGGCTACTTCGCCAAGTCCGTCGTTCCGGTGACCGATCAGAACGGTCTGCTCATCCTCGATCAGGACGAGCACATGCGTCCGGGTAGCACCGTGGAATCGCTCGGCAAGCTGAACCCGGCCTTCACCGGTATCGCGGCCATGGGCGGATTCGACGACGTCGCGCTGCAGAAGTACCACTGGGTCGAGAAGATCGATCACGTGCACACCGGCGGCAACAGCTCCGGCATCGTCGACGGCGCAGCACTCGTCCTCGTCGGCAGCGAGCAGGCCGGTAAGGACCTGAACCTGGTGCCGAGGGCGCGCATCGTCGCGACCGCAACCAGTGGTGCCGACACGACCATCATGCTGACCGGGCCGACCCCGGCGTCGAAGAAGGTTCTCGCGACCGCAGGCCTGACCGTCGACGACATCGATCTCTTCGAGCTCAACGAGGCATTCGCCTCCGTCGTGCTGCGCTTCCAGAAGGATTTGAACATCCCGAACGAGAAGCTCAACGTCAACGGTGGTGCAATCGCCATGGGCCACCCGCTGGGAGCGACCGGAGCGATGATCACCGGCACCGTGCTCGACGAGCTCGAGCGCCGCGGCGGCCGGTACGCCTTGATCACCCTGTGCATCGGCGGCGGCATGGGCGTCGCCACCATCATCGAGCGAGTCTGAGGTATTACGATGTCTGACAACATGATTCAGTGGGACCAGGACGCCGACGGTATCGTCGTTCTGACGATGGACGACCCCAACCAGGGCGCCAACACGATGAACCAGCTCTACAAGGATTCGATGGGTGCCACCGTCGACCGCCTCGAGGCCGAGGTCGACTCCATCACCGGCGTCGTGCTCACCTCCGCCAAGAAGACGTTCTTCGCAGGCGGCGACCTGCACACGCTCATCGCCGCCAAGCCCGAGGACGCCCAGCAGGTGTTCGACGAGGTCCAGGAAGTCAAGAGCCAGCTCCGTCGCATCGAGAAGCTCGGCAAGCCCGTCGTGTCCGCTATCAACGGCGCAGCACTCGGCGGCGGACTCGAGATCGCCCTCGCGACGCATCACCGCATCGCGGCCGATGTTCCGGGCGTCCAGATCGGTCTGCCCGAGGTCTCGCTCGGTCTGCTGCCCGGCGGCGGCGGCGTCGCCCGCATCACGCGCCTGCTCGGTATCCAGACCGGCTTCATGACCGTGCTCGCGCAGGGCACCCGATTCCGTCCGGCGAAGGCGCTCGAAGTGGGCCTGATTCACGAATTGGTCGGCAGCGTCGACGAATTGGTGCCCACCGCCAAGGCGTGGATCAAGGCCAACCCCGAGGGTGGCGTCGCACCGTGGGACGTCAAGGGCTACAAGATCCCCGGCGGCACGCCGTCGAATCCGAAGCTCGCACAGATCCTGCCCGCATTCCCGTCCAACCTGCGCAAGCAGATCAAGGGCGCACCGATGCCGGCTCCGCGTGCGATCCTCGCGGCGGCAGTCGAAGGTGCACAGGTCGACTTCGACAACGCGTGCACCATCGAATCGCGCTACTTCACCGAGCTGGTCACCGGCCTGGTGTCCAAGAACATGATTCAGGCGTTCTTCTTCGACCTGCAGGCGATCAACGCCGGCAAGTCCCGTCCCGACGGTATCGAGAAGACCACCTTCACCAAGGTCGCGGTTCTCGGCGCAGGCATGATGGGCGCGGGTATCGCGTACGTGTGTGCCAAGGCCGGAATCGACGTGGTACTCAAGGACGTTGCCCTCGAGTCCGCGCAGAAGGGCAAGGCGTACTCCGAGGCCATCGAGGCCAAGGCGCTCTCGCGTGGCAAGACCACCCAGGAGAAGTCCGACGCTCTGCTCGCGCGTATCCACCCGACGGCCGACGCCAAGGACGTCGAAGGCGCAGATCTCGTCATCGAGGCCGTCTTCGAGTCGGAAGAGCTGAAGCAGAAGGTGTTCCAGGAGATCGAGGACCTCGTCGATCCGACGGCGTTGCTCGGTTCCAACACCTCGACGCTGCCCATCACGAGCCTCGCTCAGGGCATCAAGCGTCAGGAAGACTTCATCGGAATCCACTTCTTCTCGCCCGTGGACAAGATGCCGCTGGTGGAAATCATTCGCGGTGAGAAGACGTCGGATGCGGCCTTGGCCAAGGCATTCGACCTGGTGCAGATCATCAAGAAGACCCCGATCGTCGTCAACGACAGTCGCGGCTTCTTCACCTCTCGCGTGATCGGCACGTTCATCAACGAGGCCATCGCAATGCTGGGCGAGGGCGTCGAGCCGTCGACCATCGAGCAGGCCGGTCTGCAGGCCGGTTACCCGGCTGCGCCGCTGCAGCTCTCGGACGAGCTCACGCTCAACCTGATGCAGAAGATCCGCAAGGAAACCTACGACGCCATCAAGGCCGCAGGCGGAACTCCGCCCGAGGACCCGGCAGGCGAGGTCATCGACAAGATGGTCGACGAGTTCGAGCGTCCGTCGAAGGCCAAGGGTGCGGGCTTCTACGAGTACGAGGACGGCAAGCGTGCCGGCCTGTGGCCCGGCCTGCGTGATGCCTTCAAGTCGGGTTCGGCGGACATCCCGTTCGAGGACCTCAAGGAGCGCATGCTGTTCATCGAGGCCATCGAAACGCAGAAGTGCTTCGACGAGGGTGTGCTGAACTCCACCGCCGACGCCAACATCGGTTCGATCTTCGGCATCGGCTTCCCCGCATGGACCGGAGGCGTGCACCAGCACGTCGTCGGCTACCCGGGAGGTCAGGCCGGATTCGTCACTCGTGCAGACGAATTGGCCAAGAAGTACGGCGAGCGTTTCCAGGTTCCCGCCTCGCTGCGCTGACCCCATGTGAACGGAACTTCGTAGCCCACTACGAAGTTTCGCTCACATGCGCGTAGCGCTCACCCGCGATGCGCGATCAACCTCTCGGCGCCGTCTGTGAATTGTTGCTTCATCAATTCGCAGGCGGCGTCGATGTCGTTTCGAACGAGTGCCTCGATGAGTTCCTCGTGGTTGCGGACGGCCGCTCGGCCCCATTCGCGGTCGGTGGCATAGAGGCGGGTGGGTGTGTAGCGGGTGGCGTTGTTGAGGAACCACGCCAGTTTCGCGGAGTCGGCGAGGCGATTGAGCACCCGATGGAACTCGAACTCGCAGTTCTCGACGTCCTCGGGATTGCCGTTCTCGACGGCGATCGACAGTGCTGCGGTGAGTTCGGCGAGCCGGTCGAGCTCGGCTTCGGTGATGTTCGGTGCAGCGCGGCGAACCAGCTCGACGGCGATGCGCCCCTGCAACCAGAAGATGTCGACGATGTCGTTCGGCGTCAGCGGCGAAACCTTGTATCCGCGATGCGGGACGAGTTCGACGATGCCCTCACCCCGCAGTGTCAGCAGCGCCTCGCGGACCGGAGTGACGCTCACTCCGAGTTCGGCGGCGGTCTCGTCGAGTCGGATGAAGTCACCCGGACTCACTTCGCCGGACATGACGAGGTGCCGGACGTGGCTGGCCACCTCCTCCGACAGCTGCGGCCGTCGGCGCAGAACCGATGCTCGACGCTTGTCCACCATCCCGAAAGCCAATCACACGGCGAGATCCCGCGGTAGCGAGAGTTCGTGTCGAGCCGACTCAGGCTTCGCCGGGCGATCGCCGACGCTGTCTGTGGTTGGCGACGTTGATGCGATTGCCGCACAGCCCTGGCATGCAATAGCGGCGCCGTCCGCCTCGGCTGACGTCGACGAATACGCCGTTGCAGGTCGGTGATGCGCAGGCTCGGAATCGTTCGATGCCCAGGGCGCGGACGGTACCCAACAGGGCGTATCCGGTCAGCACCGTCAGCTCGTCGGCGAGCGAACAGTCTTTCTCCGTTGCCGCTTGCCAGCGCCATTCGCCGTCGATCTCGGTGAGCTCGATGCGATGCGGCACCACGGACAATGCGTCGTGCGTGAGAGTGATGAGTTCGGCGGGAGCCGGAGCGTCGAGGATGTCACGAAGACGGTCGCGTAGCGCGCGGACCTGTTCCAGATCATGTGTTCCGGTGGGCGCACTGGACCGCACGTCGTTGTCGTCGAGCAGGGACTGTACGGCCTCGATGTCGGTCAGTCGATCACCGGCGACCACCCACACCGTCGGTGAGGTGTTCGCGAGCTCCGTCGCCAGCACGGCCCCCTGGGTGTAATCGTCCAAAACTACTTGCAACCCTTACTCGCCTCCTCTACCGTAATCGTATAAATACATTTTACTCCCTTACGCTCACTGGCCTCCACGACGGGATTGCTCGCCATGACGACACCACCATCCGGGTGTTCCACCGCCGAGACTCGGCATCCGGTCATAGACCGGCTTCTCCGTGCACGCAACGGTATTCGCAGTGTCGCGTCCGCAGAGAACGAGTCTGCACTTGTCGGGGCCGATCTGTATTTTGCGCTCGGCACCCTGGCGCAGTGTTCCGCTGCGGTGAACCAGGTGATCGAGCAACTCGGTACCACCATCGGCCGGACACTCGGCGACGGTACGGCCGTCGCCGACACAGGTCCGTACGCGGGCGCACCGGATACCGCTCTGCTGAAAGCCGTGTTCGCACTCGCGTCCGCGTCGGCCGGGTGCGAACCGGTGACTGCCGCGGTCACGGACGCGCAGATCGCAGTGAGCGATCTCGCGGCGACGCCTGAATCCGGCCGGCCGAATCGCTGATCCGGTTACACCGCCGGCTTGGTGCGGAGCACTACCTGCGCGACCGGTTCGACGACTCGGGCCGCGATGGGTCCCAGGATTGCCATCAGCAGCACATATGCCGTCGCGAGGGCGGCGAGTTCGCCCTCCACCGCGCCTGCGGCCACGGCCAGCCCGGCGATGACGATGGAGAACTCGCCGCGCGCCACCAGTGCCGCTCCGGTGCGCAACCGGCCCGGTCGTCCGATTCCCTGACGGCCCGCCGCCCACCAACCTGTCGCGATCTTGGTCGCCGTGGTGGTGACGGCGAGTACGACGGCCCAGCCGAGCACCGGTGGGATGGTAGCCGGGTCGGTGGCGAGTCCGAACACCACGAAGAACATCGCGGCGAAGAGATCGCGGAGTGGTTCGAGCACGCGGGTGGCGTTGTCGGCCGTCGACCCGGAGATCGCGATACCGAGCAGGAATGCGCCGACGGCGGCCGAAACCTGCAGTTCCGACGCGATGCCGGCCACCAGCAACGCGGATCCGAGGACCTTGAGCAGCACCACTTCGCGGTCGGGGCTGTCGAGTACGGCGGAGACGAGGTTGCCGTAGCGCAGCGCGACCACCAGCACGAAGGTGACGACGAACAATGAGATACCGAGGGCTTCGAGTCCGCCGAGGAAGCTCACCCCGCTCAGGACCGCGGTGAGGATCGGTAGGTAGATGGCCATCGCCAGGTCCTCGAACACCAGGATGGACAGCACGACCGGGGTTTCGCGGTTTCCGAGTCGGCCCAGATCGGTGAGGACCTTGGCGATGATGCCCGAGGACGAGATGTACGTGACACCGCCCATCACGAGCGCGCCGACTCCGCCCCAGCCGAGCAGTAGCGCGACCACCGCACCCGGCGCGAAGTTCAGCACGATGTCGACCAGACCGGCCATCCAGGATCGGCGCAGGCCGGTGACGAGTTCGGTGGCGGTGTATTCGAGTCCGAGCAGGAGCAGCAGCAGAACGACACCGATTTCGCTGGCGATCTCACCGAACTCGTCGATGCCCCCGAGATTGACGATGCCGCCGTTTCCGAAAGCGAGGCCGCCGAGCAGATAGAACGGGATGGGGGAGACACCGATTCGACCCGCGAGACGAGCGAGAAGTCCGAGAACGAAGAACACTGCGCCCAGCTCGGTGAGGGCAAGTGCGCTCTCGGCCACTGTTCAGACCCGACTGATCTCAGGCATTACCGAGCAACTTGGTCGCTGCGTCCAGTCCGTCCGCGGTACCGACGGCGACCAGAAGGTCACCCGCGGCCAACGTGAAGTCGGGGGTGGGGGACGGTTGTACCTGACCGGCGCGCATGACAGCGACGACCGATACCCCGGTTTTGGTGCGCATCGTGGTCTCGCCGAGTGTGCGGCTGACGAACCGTGAATTCGCGCGAATGGGAAGCTGGCGGGTGTTGATTCCGGGGAGGTCGCGATGCTCTTCCCCGAGTTGAGCGATGAGTTGCGGCGACCCGAGCAGATTGCCCAGGGCCGCCGCTTCCTCATTGCTCAACGTGATGGATTCCTGCGTCGCATCGGGGTCGTCCTTGCGCGAGACGATCAACTCGTTCGCGCCGTCCTTGCGGGTGATGACGCCTATGCGACGCCCGGAAGCGAGGGCGAAATCCTTCCGCACCCCGATTCCCGGCAGCAGGGTCACTTCGACGTTCATGGTCGAAATGCTAGCCCTGCAGGTAACGCGTTATCGCAAGTTGTGAATCAGGATGCGACGGCAGCCAGGAGGGCTTCGCGCTGGTTTGCACCGAGTCCACCGATACGGCGGGTATCGGCGATGGACAGCTGCTCGAGCAGCTGTGCGGCGCGCACGGAACCAACACCCGGCAGGGCCTTGATCAGGGCGGACACCTTGGTCTTCTTGACGATCTCGTCGTTCTCCGCCTTGGCGAGAACGTCAGCGACGCTGAGTTCGCCGGACTTGACGGATGCGAGCAGCTTCGACCGCGCAGTGCGTGCCTCGGCCGCCTTGGCCAGCGCCGCGGTGCGCTGTTCCGGTGTCAATACTGGTAAAGCCATGGCCTGTTCTCCTCGATTGTGGTGACCCGTCGCTCGTTGACAGGTCTCGACCCTCTTGCATCGTGCCTGGTGGCTCTCCCAATCTAACCGAACAACACGACTGTCATTCCGGTCGAGCCACCGAACCTTCCCAGCCAGGCTACGTCCTATCCGATTCGGGGTGTGCCCCGACCAGCACTTCGGCCCCGTGTCGGCTCTCGAAGGGCGTCGTGTACCGGGCATGTCCGACGCCTCCCTGCCCGTCTTTCAGGCAGGTGCAGGCGAGTAGGTCTTCCTGAGTGCGACCTTGACCACCTTGCCGCTCGCGTTGCGGGGGAGGGCGTCGACGACGACCAATTCCTTGGGGTGTTTGAACCGCGCGAGATGGTCGCCGAGCCACACGAGAAGCTCGTCGAGTGTCAGGTCGGGGGTGCCCGGTGCATCGTGCAGTGCGACCACTGCGACGGGCACCTCGCCCCATCTGTCGTCGGGGCGGCCGATCACTGCGGCCTCGAGGATTCGGGGGTGGGAGAACAGGACGTTCTCGACCTCGGCGCAGTAGATGTTCTCGCCGCCGGAGATGATCATGTCCTTCTTGCGGTCGACGACGAACACGAATCCTTCCTCGTCCTGGCGTACGAGGTCGCCGGAGTGGAACCAGCCGCCGTGGAATGCGTCTGCCGTCGCGTCGGGGTTCTCCCAGTATTCGCGCATCAATGTGGGCCCTCGATAGACGATTTCGCCGATCTCGCCCTGCGCCACGTCGTTCATCTCGTCGTCGACGACGCGTGCTGCGATGGTCGGGACGACGCGTCCGACGGAGCCGAGTTTGCGGAGGGCGTCGATGCCGTCGAGCACGCAGGTGATGGGCGACATCTCGGTCTGCCCGAAAACCGCGACGTTCATCGCGCCCGGGAACGTTTCCGACATCGCGCGCAGGACGGTGTCCGATGCCGGGGCGGCACCCCAGGAAATGACCCGCAGGGCAAGTTCTCTCGGGTTGGCGGCCTGCTCGGCGCACATTGCCTGCCACTGCACGGGAACGAGAAACAGGTTGGTGACACCCTCGGCGGCGAGTACGTCGAGCAGGGTGCCCGGATCGAATGCCCCGACCGGGTACACGACGGTGGGAATGCCGAGCAGCAGGCTCGGCGCGAGGCTGCCGAGTGCGGCGATGTGGAACATCGGTGAGGCGCAGAAGCCGACCTCGTCGGTGGCGCTCATCTGCAGTGCCCGGACGCAGGTGAACGCCTGGGCCTGCATGTTCGCGTGCGTGAGTACCGCGCCCTTGGGTCTTCCGGTGGTGCCCGAGGTGTACATGATCAGTGCCGGGGCGTCGTCCGGCACGTCGACGGTGTCCGCCGGCTCGGCGGAGGACAGCAGTGTTTCGTAGGCGTCTCCGACCGTGATGATCCCGGTCAGTGAATCGCTTTGCGCTACAACTGCTTCGGTCAGCGGAGCCAGTGTCTCGTCGGTGATCACCAGGGACGAGCCGCTGTTCTGCGCGAGAAACGCCACCTCCGGCGGAGTCATCCGGAAGTTCACCGGGACGGCGAGTGCGCCGAGCGCATTGATCGCCAGGACCGCCTCGAGGTATTCGGGGCGGTTGAGCATCACGATCAATACCCGGTCACCGAATCCGATTCCGCGGCCGTGCAGCGCGCCCGCGAACCGCGACACGCGGTCGTCGAGTTCGCGCCAGCTGATCGATCGCCCCTGAAACCGAAGCGCCACTGCTTCGGGCTGCATGAGGGCGTGCCGTCGAACGTGGTTGTTCCAATTGTTTCGGTTGGACAATCCGGGTTCGTTGGGGTGAGCGGCCATCGCCGGTTCCTCTCGTCAGCCGTGGCGGGATCGAATGTGATGCAGCTTACAGACTGCGTGCCGCTTTGTCCGGAACTCCGTCGGCTGCATTTCGGCTGGTCAATGACGCATTAAGTTTGTGGTCATTCGCATCGATCCCGTTACTATGAGCAATCGAGACGACCGGCGCGGCGAGGTGAGGCGATGAGCGAGACAGGTACGACGGCGCAGCGGCGTCGGCCACGGAATCGAAAGTCGCAGATTCTGGTGGCCGCGGCCGAGGCCTTCAGCGAGCGCGGCTATCACCCCGTCGGAATCGAGGACATCGCCGCCACCGTCGGCATTTCCGGACCTGCGCTGTACCGGCACTTTCCGACCAAGTACTCCCTGTTCGTCGACACCGTCATGCGGATGACCGATTCCTTGGTCGCTGCAACCGATCCGGCCGTCATCGATCCGGTCGTCGTCGAGCTGGAGGGTCCGCAGGCCCGAATCGACGCGGTCATCGGTGCCATCATCGCCACCACCATCGACAATCGCCGCACCGGTGGGTTGTATCGATGGGAGGGACGGTATCTCGTCGGTTCGGACCGCGAATACCTACGCCGAGCGTTGCGAACGGTGCACGAGCGGGTGACGGCCCCGTTGCGACAGCTTCGCCCCGATCTGTCCGAGGCAGACGCCGCACTGCTGGCCACGGCGTCGATCAGTGTGGTCGCCAGCATCACCGCTCATCGATCGGCGTTGTCGGCCAAGCAGATCGAGGAGTCGATGCTCACTGCCGCGCGGTCGGTCCTGCGGACCGAACTTCCGCAGCAGGGCAACGAATCCCCCCACCGCGACTCCGTGCCGGAGCATGCATCGAAACGCGAAGAGCTGCTGCATCATTCGATTCGGCTGTTCTATCTGCACGGCTACCACGAGGTGGGCCTCGACGACATCGGCGCAGCAGCGTCGATCACCGCCTCCAGTGTGTACCGCTACTTTCCCAGCAAAGCCGAGTTGCTCGAGGCCGCGTTGCATCGTGCCAACGACCAGCTCACCGACACCCTCGCCGGTGCGCTCGAGCACTCGAACTCCCCGGTCGACGCGGTGCGGACGTTCGCCAGGCTGTACACCGAATTGACCTTCCGGCAGGGCGAACTCGTGGCCGTGTACTTCGCCGAGATCGGAAATCTACCGGCCGATCGGCGCACGACACTGCGCCGGATTCAGCGACACAACGTCGACGGCTGGGCGCAGCTACTGCGTGAGGCCCGGCCGAACACGAGCGTGGTGATGTCGAAATTTCTCATCCACGCCGCTCTCGGGTTGGTCTTCGACGTCGGTCGCACGGTGCGGTTCGAGCGGTCCGACCGAACCATGGCCCGCGTGCAACAGACGATGACGGCGGTACTGCTGGGATGAACCCTCCGCATTCAGGCCGGAGTCGGTACAGCGGAATACGGGCACGCCGCAGCGCCCAGATCCCGAGGGCTGTAGCCGACGGGATAGCCGGGGTAGGTCCTGTTCGACGCGTCGGCGGTGGCCCGCGATCGCGTTCGCTTGGGTAGGAACCGCTCGACGCGGGCCCTGGCGCGCAGAGCCCGCACGGCCACCCGTTCGACCGTCGGTGAGCCCGCGGGGAACCCGAAGGCACCGGCCATCCGGTCGTCCAGCAGCGCGAACACTCCCTGCTTCACGGCGGGGGTCAGCGCAGCGGGATACCAGGAGCAGTACAGATCGAGCGTGTACGTACCGATCCGACGATTGTCTTCGGTGAAGCGGAACGTCCGCTCCTCGTAGTCGAGCTTGAACTGCGCGAACTCGGTGTACGACTCGGGAATGTTCTTGATGCCCATCCGCTTTCCCACTTCGCGGTAGAAGTGGAACGTCGCCAGTCTTTCCTTGGGGTGCAGGCGACGCCATCCGTAGGTGTCGATCCACTCGATCGGCTCGTAGATGAACGTCGTCAACACGTACAGCATGTCGTCGTTCGAGATGTCGTACTGCCCGTGCATTCGGTTGACCATCCGAAGCGACTCACGCCCCCGCTCGGAGTCGTAGCCGTGCTCGAGCAGTTCGGCCATCAGCAGTGAGGTGTCGTCGTAGCGCTTCTGGGGTCGGTTCTCGAATTCGCCGGTCTCGGCCAACAGCGCCGAGATGGTCGGCACGCAGTAGGTACGGAACAACGCGAACTCGAGTGAACGCTGGTAGTCCCACGGGAACTCGTAGCCGGCGGTGATGCGGTGGATCGTGTGACAATCCCGCACCGGGTCGAGTTCCTCGATGCGCCGCAGCCAGCCGAAGCGCCCCCTCTTCGGCGTGATGTCCATGGCTCAGCCCCGTCCGTGCCGAAGCTTCAGTGCCAGCACGGAGAGCTTCATGTTGCGTGCTTTGCGCTTCATCGTCAGCAGATTGACCGGGGCTGCGAAACTCTGCACGGTCAACGATTTGACGGTGCTGAACTCGCGCAGGCCGTCGGCCCCGTGGATGCGGCCGAATCCGGAGTCACCCGTGCCGCCGAACGGCAGCGCTGGAACACCGGCGAATCCGAGGACCGAATTGACCGTCACAACACCACAATCGAGCTTCTCGGCGGCGCGTCTGCCCACCGCTCCGTCCTGGGTGAACACCGATGCGCCGAGTCCGTACTTGGACGCGTTGGCCCGTTCGATGGCCTCGTCCAGATCGCGAACCTTGTTGACCACCACGGTCGGACCGAAGGTCTCTTCGGTGATCGCAGTCGAATCCTCGGGTACGTCGGTGAGAACCACCGGGTCGATGTACGGCCCGTGCAGCGACTCGAGTCCGCCGACGACGGCCTTGCCGCCCTTGGCCAGAGCGTCCTCGATCTGGCCTCGCACGATCTCGCTCTGCTTGCCCAGTGTCATCGGACCGTAGGACGAGGTCTTCGTTCCGCCGGGCTTCAGGGCTTTGACCGCAGCGGTGAATTCGCCCACGAATCGGTCGTACACCGGAGCTGCGACGTAGATGCGTTCGACGCCGGCGCAGGTCTGCCCGGCGTTACCCATCGCTCCGAACGTTGCGAATTCCACTGCGGCAGTGATATCCGCGTCTGCGTCCACGAGCATCGCGTCCTTGCCACCGCACTCGGCGACCAGTGGGGTCAGCGACTTCGCGCAGGTGGCCATGACCTTCTTGGCCGTGGCGGTGGAGCCGGTGAACGCGATCTTGTCGACGCCGGATTCGACGAGGGCGGTGCCGGTGGATCCGTCGCCGGTGATCGTCTGGAACACCGGGTGCGGAGCGGCCAGTGACTGCCACTTCTCGGCCAACCAGGTCCCGACGCCCGGCGTCAGTTCACTGGGTTTGAACACCACGGTGTTGCCGGCCGCGAGGGCGTAGGCGATGGAACCCATCGGGGTGTAGAGCGGGTAGTTCCAGGGACCGATGACTCCGACGACACCGAACGGGCGATACCCGACGTAGGCCTTCTGGTTCACTGCGAGCAGGCCTGACCCGACCTTGCGCTGTCGCAGAATCTTCTCGGCGTTGCGGGCGGCCCAGTCGAGGTGTTCGACGCCGAGCATGACCTCGAGCAGTGAGTCCTCGTCGGGTTTGCCGGTTTCGGCGGCGATGACGGTAGCGAGGCTCGCGGCGTCCTTGGCGATGGCTGACTTGAATTCGAGCAGCCATCGTTTGCGTCCGACGAAGCCCTGCACGTCCCACCATCGCGCGGCCGACCGGGCTCGAGCGACGGCGATGTCGACCTCGGCGGTGCCCGCGATCGGATACGTGGCGAGTGCGACACCTGTTCTGGGGTCGAGGCTTTCGAAGGTGCTCTCGTTCGTTCGTTCGATCTGGTCCGTCACGGGCTCTATCCTCCAGCAGATCGCATCACATATATTTGATGTGATTCAATGTTGTCCAGGACACACTATGCGTCGTATTCGGTTGCTACAACCCCCGCCGCCCCGATGTGCAGGAGCCGATCCATGAGTATCGATCTCACCCAGGAACAGACCGCGTTCGCGCAGGCGGTCGCATCCTTCTGTGCCAAGGAAGCGGGCACCCGCGCCCAACGGGACGAACTCACCGAGCACGGCGCACACAGTCACAACCAGGCGCTCTACGACAAGATGGCCGAGCTGGGCTGGTTGGGCGCGATCATCTCCGAGGAGCACGGGGGAGCGGGCGGCAGCACCGTCGACCTGTGCATCCTGCTCGAAGAATCTGCCAAGGCCATGGCGCCCATCGGCGGCATCGGCCCCACCTTGATCACCGGCGCGGCGTACGAGAAGTTCGGCACACCCGCGCAGAAGGACACAGTTCTCGGCGGCATCGTCGCCGGCCGAAGCTACTCGATCTCCATGTCCGAGCCCGAAGCCGGCTCTGATGTGGGAAATCTGACCTGCCGCGCCGAGAAGACCGACTCCGGCTGGCTGATCAACGGCCAGAAGACCTGGTGCTCGAATGCGCATTTCGCCGATCGGATCCTGCTCGTCGCACGTACGGGCAGAGAAGGTGGCAAGCACGAGGGTCTGACGATGTTCGACGTCCCGGCCGATATCGAGGGCCTGAACATCGTCGGCATCGACACGATGGGTGGCAAGGAAGTCAACGACCTCTACTTCACCGACTGTGCACTGCCCGAGGACGCGGTGGTCGGAGTGGAAGGTCAAGGATGGTCGCAGCTGATGACCGGCCTGAACATCGAGCGTCTCATTCTCGCGGCGATGATGCTCGGCACTGCGCAACGAGCGTTCGACGACACACTCGACTTCATCACCCAGCGAAAGCAATTCGGCAGGCCCGTCGGGACGTTCCAAGCACTGCGACATCGCATCGCCGATCTGGCCACCGAGATCGAGTGCGGACGGCTGCTGGTCTACCACGTGGCTCGATTGGTCGACGAGAACCCGACGAAGCTGTTCCCGCGAGAGGCGTCGATGGCCAAGCTCAAGCTCACCGAGACCGCGAAGAAGGTGGCACTGGAGGGCATGCAGATGATGGGCGGCTACGGGTACGCCACCGAATTCGACATGGAGAAGCACGTCCGGACGACTCTCGTGTCCTCGATCTACGGCGGTACCAATGAGATTCAGCGTGACATCATCGGCAAGACGTACGGACTCTAGGCAGTCGTGCTGCATCGCCGCCCGCAGCTCTCGGAGGATGTCGCCGCAAGTATTCGCCGGCAGATCGTCACGGGAGTACTGACACCGGGCACCTTCGTGCGCATCGACGATACGGCGGGCGAGCTCGGGGTCAGTGCCACTCCCGTGCGGGAAGCGTTGGTGTCGTTGCGCGGCGAAGGCCTGGTGGACCTCGTGCCGCGTCGGGGCTACCGGGTCAACGAGTTGACCGAACGCGACATCGAGGACATCTTCTGGTTGCAGGGCACGATCGCGGCAGCGTTGGCCGGCCGCGCCGCGCGGCACATCACGAACGAACAGATCGAGGCGCTTGGCACCGTGAACGAACGATTGCGTGACGCCGTGGCCCGATCCGACTTCGAATCGGTGGAGTCCTGCGAGTTCGAATTCCACAGGCACATCAACAGATTCGCCGGGGGAACCAAGCTGGCCTGGTTTCTCCTCGGTGCTGTGAGATACACACCCTCGCGGCTGTATGCGTCGAACAGGCAATGGGGTGAGCACGCGGTCCGCCATCACGAACAGTTGATCGAGGCATTCCGGCGGCGCGACGTCGAGCTCGTCGGCGACCTGACGTGCAGGCACTTCCTCGCCGGGGCCGAGCTGGTGCCTCGGCTAACGGGGTGATGCGGCCAGTAACAGCTCGGCGCAGCGGACGACCACGGCGTCCTCGTCCATCTCGAGTTCGCCGCCGAGCCATGCAGTGAGCACCTGAGCGAATCCGCCGACGACGAAATAGGTTGTCAGATCGAGATCGTGATCTCTCGTCGTGCCGTAGAACTCGGTGGCCTGAGTGGCCAGCAGATGGGCGAACATCTTCGTCGACTCGGCCCGTTTTGCCACCAGGATGTCGCCGACCGTCGTGGCTGAGAAGAGGAGGAACCCGCGGCGCGGGTCTTCGGCGACAGCGCGCACGATCGCACGGATTCCGGCGTGTACCCGTTCGCGGTCGTCCTTCGGTGCTGCGGCGACGGCGTCGAGCGCGATGGCTGCGACATCGTCGACGACGTGGTCGTACACCGCCTCCATGAGCGCGTCCCGGTCTGCGAAGCTCTCGTAGAAGTAGCGACTTGCGACGCCGGCCCGGCGGCACACCCCTCGAACTGTCAAGTCGGGCTTGGCAGTTCCGAGCAGATCGAGTCCGGTCGCGATGAGGATGCGTCGACGGTCGGCGACTCGGGCCGTACCGTCCACGCCGCCGTAGGTACGGGGTGAATCGGGCATGAATACATCTTGACACGCTCGGCACCCGCGCCTAGCTTGATCTGAACACGCACGTACTCAGATTGCCGACAGAGAAGGGTTCGACTGCGTCGTGACTGTCGACAACGACCTTCTACGCAAGTCCATGACCGGGTTCGGCCTGCTCGCTGGGTCGGCGAACGTGATCATGCAACTCGGGCACCCTGCGGTCGGGTACGGAGTGTTCGAGAGCCGCGTGGAATCCGGACAGATCAACCGGCACCCGATCAAGCGGACCCGAACCACGTTGTCCTACCTCGCCGTCGCAGGTATGGGAGACGACAAGACCAAGGCCGCGTACCGCAAGGCAACCAACAGATCTCATGCGGCCGTGCGGTCGACGGCCGACAGCCCGGTGAGGTACAACGCCTTCGATCCCACCCTGCAGCTGTGGGTGGCGGCGTGCCTCTACCGCGGTTTCGAGGATGTGTACGTTGCGCTGTACGGGCCACCCGATCCGGCCGTGGCGGACGAGATGTACCAGGCGTGCCACGTACTCGGCTCGACACTGCAGATGCCGCCCGAGATGTGGCCCGCAGATCGAGCGGCGTTCGAGAACTACTGGGAAGCAGCGCTGGACGACATTCGCATCGACCCGACGATCAGGCGCTACCTGTACGGCATCGCGTCGGCCACGTTCACCGGACCCGCTGCACTGCATCCGCTGATCGGGCCGTTCTTTCGCTTCGTGACCACAGGATTCCTACCCCAGCGATTCCGGGACGAGATGGAATTGCCCTGGGATCCGGTCAAGCAGAGACGGTTTGCGCTTCTTCTGCGCAGCGCGTCCCTGCTCAACCGGATGTTGCCGCCCGTCGTTCGTGCACTGCCGTTCAATCTTCTGCTGCACGACGTCGAGCGTCGGATGCGCTCGGGGCGGCCGCTGGTCTAGTTCGAGGCCTCAGCTCAGGTGATGCGGCTGCGGGTGCGACTTGTGGCCCTCGTCCGATCCCTCGTTGTCCTGATGACCGTTCACCGTTCCTTGCACACCCGTCCCCGCCGGGACCATCGAGATGATCACCGACTTCGAGGTGGGGCAGTTGCTCTGCAGCGCAGTCGAGTCCAGCGGGATCAACGGATTGGTCTCGGGATAGTAGGCGGCAGCCGATCCCCGTGGGGTGTCGTACTCGACGATGCGGAACGACGGCGCGCATCGTTCCACGTCGTCGTCGTCCCACTTGGTGACGAGGTCGACCATGTCGCCGTTACGGAAGCCGAGAGACGAGATGTCCTCCCGGTGCACGAAGATGACGCGTCGACCGTTCTCGATGCCGCGGTACCGATCGCTGAGGCCGTAGATCGTGGTGTTGAACTGATCGTGGCTGCGCAGCGTCTGCAGAATCAGGTGGCCCGGCGGAACCTGCAGCACGTCGATCGGCGAGACCGCGAATTCTCCTCGGCCACTCTTGGTTTCGAAGGTCCGACTGTCGCGCGGTGGGTGCGGCAGGACGAAACCGCCGGGGCGTCGAACATTGACCTCGTAGCCCTCGCACCCGGCGACGACGCGGGAGATGTGCTGGCGGATGTTGCGGTAATCGTCGCGGAAGCCCTTCCAATCGAGGCCGTAGCGATCCCCGAGCGTGGCCTCGGCGATACCGCTGACGATGGCAACCTCGGAACGGAGGTACTCGCTCGCAGGCTTCAGCGGTCCGCGCGAGGAGTGCACCGAGCAGGTGGAGTCCTCGACCGAAATCCATTGCTCACCACTGGCTTGCACGTCCTTCTCGGTACGGCCCAGGGTCGGCAGGATCAGTGCGGTCTCGCCGCACACCAGGTGCGAGCGATTGATCTTGGTGGAGATCTGCACCGTCATCCGCATCGATTGCAGTGCGAGGAAGGTGATGTCGCTGTCCGGGGTGGCCTGCACGAAGTTTCCGCCGAGGCCGAGGAAGAAGTGCGCCTTGCCGTCGCGCATGGCTCGGATGGAATCGACGGTATCGAGGCCGTTCTCACGAGGTGGCTCGAAGCCGAATTCCGCGGCCATGGCGTCGAGGAACTTCACCGGCGGGCGCTCCCAGATGCCCATGGTGCGGTCGCCCTGGACGTTGGAATGGCCACGGACAGGCAGGAGGCCGGCTCCGGCCTTGCCGATGTTCCCCTGTGCGAACGCGAGATTGGTGACTTCCTTGATGGTGGCGACGGCATTGCGGTGCTGCGTCAGGCCCATGGCCCAGCAGAAGACCGTTGCCTTGGAATCGCGCAACATCTCGGCGGCCTCGGTGATCTGCGCTACCGACAATCCGGTGACCTCGGTGACGAGATCCCAGTCGACCTCGGCGACGTGCGCCTTCCACGCGTCGAAGCCGACGGTGTAGTTGTCGAGGAACTCGTGATCGAGCGCGTCCCACTTCACCAGCAGTGAGCCGATGGCCTGGAAGAGTGCGAGGTCGCCGTTGAGCTTGATCGGCAGATGCAGATTCGACAGGTCCGTTCCCGGTCCCACCATGCCGCGCGGGGTCTGCGGGTTCTTGAAGTTGAGCAGACCCGCTTCGCGAAGTGGGTTGATGGACAGAATCTTTGCGCCGTTCTGCTTCGCCAGCTCGAGGGCGGAGAGCATGCGCGGGTGATTGGTGCCGGGGTTCTGGCCTGCCAGGATGATCAGCTCGGCGTTGTGGACGTCGTCGAGGGTGACACTGGCCTTGCCGATGCCGATGGACTCCTGCAGCGCGATGGACGTCGACTCGTGACACATGTTGGAACAGTCGGGCATGTTGTTGGTGCCGAATGCCCTGGCGAAGAGCTGGTAGGTGAACGCGGACTCGTTGGAGGCGCGGCCCGAGGTGTAGAAGATGGCCTCGTCCGGACTGGCGAGTGACTTCAGCTCGTCGCCGATCAGGCGGAACGCGTCGTCCCACTCGATCGGTTCGTAGTGGGTGCCGCCGGGCAGCTTGATCATCGGATGCGTGATGCGGCCCTGCTGGCCGAGCCAGTGCTCGGTGTGACCGTCGAGCTCGGCAATGCTGTGCTGCGCGAAGAACTCCGGGGTAGCCCGCGTCGTCGTCGCTTCCTCGGCAACGGCCTTGGCACCGTTCTCGCAGAACTCCGCTGCGTGCCGATGGCCCGGATCCGGGTCGGGCCAGGCGCAGCTCATGCAGTCGAAACCCTCGGCCTGGTTCAGCTTGAGGAGCGTCTGCGCGGTGCGCTTGGGCCCCATGTGCCCGAGTGCTCGCTTCATCGACACTGCAACGGCGACGGGGCCTGCCGCGTGGGTCTTCGGCTTCTCGATATCGAGCTCGGCCTCGTCGACGTCGCTGTCGGTGCGTCTCATGCGGGTCCCTTCGTTGCGTTACCCCCGCACTCGACCATAGCCTTCGGCTCAGCCGGCGAGGAGTTCGGTCACCAGATTCACGTACTGCTGCTTCGCCGAATCCTGGCTCGTGCCTTCGAGCTTCGCCCAGGCATCGAACTTCGCACGGTTCACCATGTCCAGCCGTCCGGGCCGCTTACCCGAGACGTCGCCGATCGAACCCTGCTTGAAGAACGAGTACAGGCGCAGTAGGTCGTCGTTGCTCGGCTTGGACGTGAGCTTCTTGACGTCTACCTGCGCATCGGCGAACGACTGGTCGAGATCGGACATGGAAGAACTCCTTCTGCTAGAGGTGGTGTCATCCTTGCACGGCGGCATCGGATATCAACCGAATGCAGTGCGCCACGAGGGCTTCGCGGGTGACGGTGAGAGTGCCGTCGAGACAGCCGATGAACAGGGCAGTCAGCGCCCCTACGGTTCCGACGGCGATCAGCTGTCGGTCGACGGAGTCGGGGAGTTGGGCATGCACCAGTTCGACGAAGCCCGGCAACAGGTCGAGTCCGCGACGGCTGAGCGCCGGTTCGGCCAACGGTGCGATGAGCAGCACCCGGCCCGTTCGTGGTTCGTCGATGATGAGTTCGACGAATGCGCGCACCGGGGCGGCGATGGTGTCCTCGGGGGTGGTCGCCGTCGTGACGGCGTCGATCAATGTCTTCTGGGCTCTCGATCCCACCCAGGCGTACACGGCCCGGACGAACGCGTCGCGATCGGAGAAGCTCTCGTAGAAATATCGCTCGGTCAACCCGGCAGCGCGGCAGACGGCGCGGACGCTGACTGCCGGTCCGTCGGGTGCGCCGAGGAGCTCGACTCCCGCGGCGAGCAATGCGTCGTACCGCTTGGATCTGCGCTCCTCCAACTGTTGACTACGCATGTTGTCAACCCTAGTCTGACAACATGCGTAGTCAGAGTGATCGCCCGGTCCCGCTCGGTCCCGACTCACTCACCTGGAAGTACTTCGGAGACTGGCGCGGGATGCTGCAGGGCGTCTGGGCCGGGTCGATGCAGAACATGCACCCCGGGCTCGGTGCCGGGGTGGAGCAGCATTCGACGTTCTTCGACGAGCGCTGGCAGCGGCTGTACCGATCGTTGTACCCGATCGGTGGTGTGGTCTTCGATGGCGATCGCGCCGAGGAGACCGCGCTGCAGGTCCGCGGGTATCACACGAACATCAAGGGAATCGACGCCAAGGGACGCAAGTACCACGCCCTCGATCCCGAGACGTTCTACTGGGCGCACGCCACCTTCTTCATGGGCACGGTGCTCACTGCAGACCACTTCATGGGCGGCCTGACCGAGGAGCAGAAGGTCACGCTGTTCGACGAGCACGTGCAGTGGTATCGCCTGTACGGCATGAGCATGCGGCCGGTGCCCGCAACCTGGCCCGAGTTCCAGAAGTACTGGGATCACATGTGTCGAAACGTCTTGGAAGACAACATGGCTGCCCGCGGGGTGCTCGACCTGTCGAAGCTGGGCCCACCGCCGTACGCCGCCTGGCTGCCGGAACGAGTGTGGGCGGTGCTCAGGCGTCCGGTTGCGGCGTTGTTCGTGTGGATCACCGTGGGGCTCTACGACCCGCCGGTGCGCGAGCTTCTCGGCTATCGCTGGTCTGACCGGGACGAGCAGCGTTTCACGTTGTTCGGTAAGGCGGTGAACCTGGTGTTCGGGTTGGTGCCACCGCGTCGCCGTCTGCATCCGCGGGGGCGGGCCGGGTGGGATCGCGTCAACGGCCGGATCCCGGCGACATCACCGCTGGTGCACACGCCGGCTCGAAATCTGCCACCGGTTGAGCGCCGTTCGGACCCGTCGCACTACAGCCCGAATGTGTAGATCGACCCGAATGTGTAGATCGATGGGCTCCGGGTACATCGGGGGGTATGTACAACGTCAGAACCGGAACCGGCAAGCCCTTGGTCCTCGTGCACGGTCTCGGGTCCTCGCACCGAAACTGGGACCCCATCGTCCCTGCCCTCGCCGCACATCGAGAGGTCATCGCGCTCGATCTGCCCGGATTCGGGCAGACCCCGCCCCTGCCGGAGGTGTCGATCGCGACGTTGACCGACGCGCTGAGGGGGTTCCTCGACGACGAGGGACTCGCGGACGCCGATCTCGTCGGTAGTTCGATGGGGGCTCGGATGGTCGTCGAGCTCGGCCGACGCGGCCATCGCGGTTCGATGGTGGCCCTCGATCCCGGTGGGTTCTGGAACGACCGTCAGGTCAAGATCTTCGGAGCCACGATCACCGCGTCGCTGGCACTGATGAAGAACGTGCAGCCCCTGGTGCCGTTTCTGGCCGGAAACCCGGTCACCAGAACGGCTGCGTTGGCTCAGTTCTCGGCTGCGCCGTGGAAGCTGCCGAGTGGATTGGTCGAGCGGGAGCTGAAGGGCTTCTCGACCAAGACCTCACCCTCGCTGGACGCCGCACGGAAGGCCTTGATCCACGGGCCGAAGCAGATCGGTGCACCGAAGGGGTCGTTGCACGGGTCGCTGCTCATCGGCTGGGGCCGTCAGGACAAGGTGACGACGCCGAGCCAGGCGAAGGTGGCGCTGGAGCGATTCCCCGACGCCACCCTGCACTGGTTCGACAAGTGCGGACACTTCCCGCACTGGGATCAGCCCGCCGAAACCGCTCGCGTGATCCTGCGAGCAACGGGGCGGTAGCAGTGGCTCAGCCGTTCCACCACGGCCGCAGAGGTACGTCGGCCTGACCTTTCGGTCCGAGCTTGACGGCCAGAACCTGATGCAGCTGAACGACATTGCGCTCGAATCCCAGACGGGAGCCGGCCATGTACAGGCCCCACACGCGGGCTGTTCCCTCGCCGGCCTCGGCGACGCATGCGTCCCAGTTCTCGACGAGGTTCCGGCACCATCCGGCGAGGGTCAGGGCGTAGTGCTCGCGCAGATTCTCCTCGTGACGAACCTCGAGTCCGACGTCCTGGATCTCGGTGATGATGCGGCCCGAGCCGGTGAGTTCGCCGTCGGGGAAGACGTACCGGTCGATGAAGCTGCCCGCCTTGGCGTGTGCGCGATTGTCCGGCCGGGTGATCGAGTGGTTGAGCAGTCGGCCGCCGTCGCGCAGTTTGGACTGGATGAACGTGAAGTACGACGGGTAGTTGTGCACGCCGATGTGCTCGGTCAGTCCGATGGAGGAGATGGCGTCGAAGTTGGTTTCGGCCACGTCGCGGTAATCGGAGAAGCGCACCTCGGCGAGGTCGGATAGACCTTCGTCGGCGATGGCCTTCTGCGCCCACGACGCCTGCTCCTGGGAGAGCGTCACGCCGATGACCTTGACGCCTCTGCGCGCGGCGTAGCGCACCATCGAGCCCCAGCCGCAGCCGATGTCGAGTAGGCGATCACCCGGCTGCAGCCCGAGCTTGTCGAACACCAGGCGGTACTTGTTCTCCTGCGCCGCTTCCAGTGATTGGTCCGCGCTCTCGAACGCCGCACAGGTGTATGTCATCGAGGGGCCGAGCACCTTCTCGTAGAAGGCGTTGGACACGTCGTAGTGATGGTGGATCGCTTCTGCGTCGCGAGTCTTGGAGTGGCGCAGGCCTTCTGCGATGCGACGCCACCGCGGAATCGCCTCCTGGGGCGGAGGAGCGATGGGCCGCAACACATCCCAGCCGAGAGAACGGGCGATCGATGTCAGTGTCATTGCCGAGGGCCGACGGAAGTGCAGTTCGTCGCCCATCAGTGCCAGCAACTCGTAGGGGTCGCCCGGGTGAACGCCCGTTGCTTCGAGATCACCCGAGACGTACGCGCGCGCCATGCCGAGATCGCCGGGAGCGGTTGCGAGATAAGTGGTTCCGCGGGGGCTCTTGAGGTTGAGGCCGATTCTCGCGTCCTCGGGTCCTGCGGTGCTGCCGTCGTATGCGGTGAAGCGCAGTGGGATGTTGCCGTCGGAGATCAGTTCCAGAATCTCGGAGATCTTGAGCTTCTGGGCACCGCTCACCGTGCGATTGCCGGAGTCCTTGAACGTCGTCATCTGCGTTGCACCGCCTTCGAGTACAAATCCAACAATCGGGATTCGGGATCGTATTTCTGCTTCAGCTGTATATATCTCTCGCCGCCGTACAGCACGGCGAATTCATCCTCGGTGTAGTAAGCATCCGAGTACAGCGATTTATGCCCGTCGAACTCGGTCACTTTCTTCTCGATGGCGCGGTTCGCGGCACCCTCGGGTTCGCCTGCAACGATCGGAACCGAAGACCAGAAGCCGATGTTGACGTAGGTGCGTTTCGGCTCGAGTGGATACAGCGGCCACGGCCGGGCCGGATTCGCGCCGGGCGCTGCAGGCTCACGAAGACGCAACGGGCACAACCACAACGGCTCGATCGGGATGTTGTCGAGGAACCACGTCACGAAGCCTGCAGTGTGTTCGATCGGAACCTCGACATCCTGCACGACGCGTTCGCGTGGCGGGTTTCCCTTGCGCTTCTCGAGTCGATCGGCAATGTCGTACTTGCGATCGAGGCCGATGAGCTTCCAGTAGAAACTACTGCGCCGGTACTTGCGTGGCCAGAAGCGTCGGATTCTCGGGTTCTGTGTTCCGAAGGCTCGGGAGCACCAGAACCAATCGGTGTCCCAGCGCCACAGGTAGTCGTGAATGGTGAGGCGGTCGATCTTCGGTGTGTCCGAAGCGTGTTGGATCGAGCGGTAGAAGATGTCGGCGCCGGTGTAGTCGCTGACCGGTCCCGGTTCGTCGGTCTGGACGCCGAGGGTGAGGTAGCTTTCGTCGGCGCTGAACACCACACCGTCGAGGTACTGAACCTCGACGCCGTCGTACTCGCGCTGTTCGACGATGGTGTCCATCGTGGACTGGAGGGTGTCGAGATCGTGAAATCGCAGGTGGCGCAACGCGACATACGGCAGCACGGGTTCGAGCTGAATCCGCAGCCGAGTGGAGTAGCCCAGGGTGCCGTACGAATTGGGAAAGCCCCAGTAGAGGTCCGAGTGTTCGCCCTCCGGTGTCGCGGTCACGATCTCGCCGCTACCGGTGAGGACGTCGATCTCGAGTACCGATTCGTGTGGAAGTCCACTACGAAACGACGTCGACTCGATACCGAGTCCGGTGACGGCCCCACCGAGGGTGATCGTCTTGAGCTGCGGGACGACGAGGGGCGCGAGACCGTAGGGAAGCGTCGCGTCGACCAGGTCCTCGTACGTGCACATGCCGGCGACATCGGCTGTGCGCGATTCGGGATCGACGGAGATGACCTTGCTCAGGCCCGAGACGTCGAGCCCCGGCGTGGTGGTGGTCGTCCTGGCCCGGAACAGGTTGGACGTCTTCTTCGCCAGACGCACCGTCGCATCGGCCGGAATTGCGCGATAGCTGCGAAGCAGCTGCTCGACACCCGACCGGTGCGCTGCGTAACCGCTCTCCCTCGGTTCTGGCCGTCGTCCGAGAAGAGCATTCACTGAAGCCACATTCAGACGCTATATCTCGTACCGCGTGGTATCCACCGGCATTGGCGTCCGACCGGTGAAACTTCACGCAACTGTTGCCGAATCCGGGTGAGGAATCGGAGTAAATCGGACAAATGGTTGGGTCATGCATGTGGTTTGCGAAGGCGAGAATTGTCTTGTGAAGCGCATCACACATGCGTCGAGGCGATGCCGAACGTGGTCCCGGGGGGAGGCAGGATGGATACACATCCCGTCCGCTAGAGAAGGAGTACGTCTTCGTGGCTCAGGTCAGTGCATCCAGTTCCGCCACCATCGCTGCCACACCGGATCGGGTGCTCGCCGCGCTCGCCGACTACGAGACGGTGCGCCCACGCATCCTGCCCGAGCAGTACCGCGACTACGAGGTGGTCCAGGGCGGGCAAGGAGACGGAACCGTGGCCAAGTGGACCTTGCAGGCCACCGAGAAGCGAGTACGCAACGTCGCTGCGACCGTCACCGTCGCCGGATCCACCATCACCGAACGCGACGCCAATTCCTCCATGGTCACCACCTGGTCGGTCGCCCCGGACGGCGCAGGCACCACGGTCACCACGACGACGGAATGGAAGGGCGCAGGCGGAATCGGCGGATTCTTCGAGAAGACGTTCGCGCCTCTCGGACTGAAGAAGATCCAGGCCGCGACGCTGGAGAATCTGCGTCGCGAGTTGATCTAAGCCTGTTCGAAGTCAGGGGCCTGGATGAGCTCCATGGTCCCGACCACCACGGTGCGCATCGACCACAGAAACATCCCGTCGGGTCCGCGGTCGATCGTGTCGTAGGCCCCCGGCAGGGTGTCGAGGTCGGTGCGCGCCGCGATCGCGTCGTCGTACTCACGATCGCGTCGGGCATCGTTGTAGACCATCTCCGCCAAGGCCAGAGCGTGCTCGACGACGGTGATGACAGCCCACGTCGCCTGCTTGGGGGTGAGGTCGTAGCACAGCCGGTAACGCGTCTGGACGGCGTCGGCCATACGAAGGGCATCGATCGAGCTGGGAGTCAGGCCGATCAGATACTCGGCGATCCCGGGGTTTGAATGAACCAACGCCCGCATCGCGGAGGCCAGTGTCAGCAACGCGTCGTGCATCGATTCGTCGTCAGCGGGAAGCGGTGGGGACCACCTGCGTAGAATCTCCTCCGCCACGAGCGCCTTGAGGGCGCAGAGATCGTCGATGTTGTTGTAGATCGCGACGATCGAGACGCCCAGGCTCTCGGCAACCGACTTCACAGATACCTTCGGCAGCGTCAGCGCGATACCGGCCTCGGCCATCGTCTGGGGAGTCACCCGACGCTTGCGCGGAGAGTGACTCGCCGAATGATCCATGCCGCAAGACTACGTGCGCTCAGTAGTGACGAATACTCAAACGCGGGGTTCTAGAATCGCGGCGTGTCCTTTCCTTCCGCACTACCTGTGACCGACGAGCATCGGACGCTGGTCGAACTGGCCAGGCAAACGATCGACTCGGCGACCGATGCAGGCCCTGGTGAGGACGGAATCCACACGATGGGTGCCGCGGTGAGAGTGGCGGACGGCCGCACTTTCGCCGGGGTGAATCTCTATCACTTCACCGGTGGCCCGTGCGCGGAAACCGTCGCGCTCGCAGCGGCCCGGGCGGCCGGCGCGACCGAGCCGACTCTCATCGTGGCCGTCGGCCACCACGGCCGCGGGGTGAAGAGCCCGTGCGGCAAGGACCGTCAGATCTTCGCCGACCTCTACCCCCGGATGCGCGTCATCATCGATTCGCCCGACGGCCTCGTCAGCGTTCTCGCGGGCGAACTACTCCCCGCCGGATACGACCATCGCGCGGAGCAACGCTGATCCTCGTTGCCGAGGGCGAACCTTCGTGCGACTCACCGGAAGGCACTGCGCTGAGTGTCCACTATTCGTCACCGCAGGCGCGATCCCGTGTCTGCCGCGAAATTGTGGACACTCAGGTCGGTACGTCGATTCGACGCGCAGTGAATCACAGCGATCCAAGGTGCGGCTACGCTGGTGTGCGCTTCGAACCAACGCGAGAGGACGGCACAGTGCAACCCGGTGAACAGCCCGATATGGCATCGATCCTGCAGCAGGCCCAGCAGATGCAGCAGCAGTTGATGGCGGCGCAGGCCGAGATCGCGGAAACCGAAGTGACCGGCCAGGCGGGCGGCGGGCTCGTCGTTGCCACCGTCAAGGGAACCGGTGAGGTGGTCGGTCTGACCATCGACCCCAAGGTCGTCGACCCCGAAGACATCGAGACCCTCCAGGATCTCGTGATCGGCGCTATCGCCGATGCGTCTCGCGCGGCTCAGGCCGTCGCGAGCGAGAAGATGGGCCCCCTCGCTGGTGGTCTCGGTGGCATGCCCGGCCTGCCCGGGTTCTAGGCGGTGTACGAAGGTCCGGTTCAGGATCTGATCGACGAACTCGGCAAGTTTCCCGGGGTCGGTCCGAAGAGCGCTCAGCGCATAGCTTTTCATCTCCTCGGCGTCGAGCCTCCCGAGGTGGATCGGCTCATGCGCGCGTTGCAGCGTATTCGCGACGGCGTTCAGTTCTGCATCGTCTGCGGCACGGTCTCGGACAAGGAACTGTGCCGGATCTGTGCCGATTCGCGTCGAGACAGATCTATGATCTGCGTCGTCGAAGAGCCCAAAGATGTTCAGGCCGTGGAACGTACACGAGAGTTCAAGGGCCGCTACCACGTACTCGGCGGAGCGCTCGACCCACTGAACGGAGTGGGGCCGGACCAGCTCCGCATCCGAGAGTTGTTGACGCGCGTGGGAACTCAGGACGACGGTGTCGACGTCACCGAGGTCATCATCGCCACCGACCCCAACACCGAGGGCGAAGCAACGGCCACGTACCTGGTGCGCATGATGCGAGACTTCCCCGGCCTGGCTATTACCCGCCTCGCCTCCGGCCTGCCCATGGGCGGAGACCTCGAATTTGCCGACGAACTGACGCTGGGCCGCGCTCTGACCGGACGTCGACGAATGTGAGTGCCCACGGAAGTGGTGCGGTTGGGTGCCGCCCAGGGCACTTAACCGCACCACTGCCGCAGGCACTATCGGAGCCGCTCCTTGCGGAGTTGCGCAACCTCGGGCAACTCGAGGGGAGCGAGAGTGGTGCCCAACGCACGTTCGAGCAGATAGTCCGCCAACTCCGGGTTTCGGGCGAGAACCGGCCCGTGCATGTAGGTGCCGATCACAGAGCCCTGTACGACGCCTTCGCGTCCGTCGCCGACGCCGTTGCCCACGCCGTGGGTGACCTTGGCCAAGGGTGATGCGTCCAGTCCGAGAGTTGTTCCACCGCGGTGGTTCTCGAAGCCGGTGAGCTTCTGGGTGAGGCCGTCGAGTGCGGGTTCGGTGACGACTTCACCGATGGACCTGGTGGCCTGCGGCGCGGTGGTCACGTCGAACAGAGAGATGCCGTCGACGCGTTCACCGGCGGAGGTTTCGTACCAGTGGCCGAGGACCTGGATGGCGGCGCAGATAGCGAGCACCGGCACCCCGCGGGCGGCCGCGTTCTGCAGTCCCGGGTATCGGGTGAGGTGACGGGTCGCGAGGCGTTGAGCCGAATCCTCTGCTCCGCCAAGGGTGTACACGTCGAGTGAATCGGGAACCGGATCGCTGAGGGTGATCTGCACGACCTCGGCGTCGATGTCTCGCATCCGCAGTCGCTGTCGCAGAATGAGCGCGTTGCCGTTGTCGCCGTACGTGCCCATCACGTCGGGCAGGACGAGGCCGATGCGAACGGTGGACTCAGACATCTTTCACCTCACGTGCCAGCGCTCGCCCGAGATCTCGGAACGCGGTGTAGTTGGCGAGCACTTCGACGCGTCCCGGCGGGCAGGACGCGATGGCCTGCAACGGATCTGCGATGGTGGTGTGCTGCGAACCGGCGTAGAGCAGCCGCACTCCGAGGTCGGTTGCGCGCTCACCGGCGGCCACAACGGCGACGTTCTCGAAGTGCTCGAAGCGGACGTCCCACAGCCACGAGAGGTCTTCGCCGTCCGGTACCTGACCGTTGACTGCGATGACGAGCCCGTCGCAGGTGGGATCGATCATCGACAGAGCTTCCTGCCAACCGGCGGGATTCTTCGCGAGAAGCATTCGGACGGAATGCGATCCGTACTGAACGGTGGAGTAGCGTCCGGCCACCTCGTCGACGCTCGACGCGGCCGCGACGGCATCTTCCGCGCTCGCTCCCAGCGTCACTGCGGCGGCGACGGCCTGAGCTGCATTGCCGCGGTTGGCTTTTCCGGGCAGCGACAACGTCATCGGCAGCACGAGGCCGCCGGGGCCGTAGAGATTTTCGTCGTCGAGCCACCAGTCCGGCGTCGGACGCTTGAAGTCACTACCGGTGCTGTACCAGTGCTCGCCGTCCCACACGATGGGTTCGCCGGTGCGCGGGCAGCTGACCGAGTCGCCTGCCCATCCACCACCCGCCGCGACCCAGACGACGTTCGGTGCGTCGAAGGCGGCAGAGGTGACGAGGACGTCGTCGCAGTTGGCGATGACAACGGTCTCGGGGTGTCGGGCGAGGCCGGCGCGCAGCTTGCGTTCGATCATGTTGATCTCGCCCACGCGGTCGAGCTGATCGCGACTGAGATTGAGCAACACGATGGCAGCGGGATCGACGGCGTCGGACACATGCGGGACGTGCAGTTCGTCGACCTCGAGAGCAGCCAGCTCGGCGTCGAAGTTGGCGTGCAGTGCGGCGACGATGCCGGCGTCCATGTTCGCGCCGTCGGCCTGGGTGGCCACGTCACCGAGAGTGGCCAGCGCCGCAGCCGTCATTCTGGTGGTGGTGGACTTGCCGTTGGTGCCGGTGACGATGACGGTGCGTCGACCGCGGCCGAGTCCGCCGAGGATGTCCGGGTCTATCTTGAGCGCGACGAGTCCGCCGATCATCGATCCCTTACCGCGGCCCGCTTTGCGGGACGCCCAGGTCGCCAGCTCCGCCGCGCGCAGAGCCACGCGGCCACGTGCGCCGATACGCCTGCGCTCACCCACTTCAACCATCCGCCGAGTCTGGCACAGAAGAGCGCACAGTTTCACGTCGGCGGTCGCTCCCCCGGGTCGTTCCGCGGGCTCCACTCCTGCTAACCCTGGGTCGTTCCGCGGGCTCCACTCCTGCTAACCCTGGGTCGTTCCGCGGGCTCCACTCCTGCCCCTCACACCGGAGCTTTCTCCAACACTTCGACGGGCCGCCGGACGGCCATACCGCCGAGGCATCCCCCGATGACGACGACGCCACCGATCAGCGCGAGCACCGAGGGGTCCTCGCCCAGGAAGATCCAGGCACCGGCGATGCCGACGACGGGAACCAGCAGCGAGAACGGTGCAACCAGTCCGGCGGGGTTACGGCTCATCAGGATGCTCCACAGGCCGCTGCCGACGATCGTGGCCGGAATCACTATGTAGGCCAATGCGACCAGGCCGGGCCAGCCCTGCGGACCGAACGAGGCTGCCAGCGCTTCCCAGCCCGTGCTCGGACCCTCGACCATCGCCGACAGCGCCAGCATCGGGATCGGCGGGACGACGGTCATCCACAGCATCAGTGTCATCGGAGAGTCGGACTTGGCGAGGCGGTTTCCCAGGTTGCCGAACGCCCAGCCGAGGCCGGCGAGCAGGGTGAGGATCACCGGGAGCAGGGTGGCGCTCTGGGCGCGGTCCCATCCGATCAGCACCATGCCGATCACGGCGATCGCGATACCGATTGCTTGCCTGCGGCTGACGTGTTCGCGCAGCAGGATGGCGCCGAGAACGACAGTGAACGGCGCGGACGACTGCAGCACGAGCGATGCCAGTCCCGTGGGCATACCGGCCGCCATGGCCGCGAACAGGAAGGCGAACTGCAGAAATCCGAATCCGAATCCGTAGAGCAGCAGCCACTTCAGCGGCACCTTCGGTCGCGGCACGAACAACACGACGGGGATGGCGATGACCAGGAATCGCAGCGCGGCGAAGAAGAAGGGTGGAAAGTGATCGAGCCCGACGCGGATGGCGAGGAAGTTGAGCCCCCACAGCACGGCGACGGTCAAACCGAGCAGGCGGTCGCGAGTGGTCATGCCGTCAATCGTGACGGCAGCGAATGATCAGCACAATCGAATATATCCGCAGCAACAGTTAAGATTTTCTGTATGAATGTGGAGCGGCTCAGGATCCTCGGGGAACTGGCCGACCGCGGGACCGTCGCCGCCGTCGCCGAAGCCCTGTCGATGACGCCGTCGGCAGTGTCCCAGCAGCTCAAGTTGCTGGCTCGCGAGGCGGGGGTGACGCTCCTCGAACCCGACGGCCGCCGCCTTCGACTCACGGACGCGGGGCGCGCCTTGGTGCTCAGAACCGACGAGGTGCTCGCCGCCCTCGCCCGCGCCACCGCAGAGATGGATCGATACCGGGCGTCCCCGCGGGGACGCGTCCGAGTCGCGCTGTTTCCGTCCGGTGCCGCGCTGCTGCTGCCCGGGCTACTGACGCGGATGGCGAACTCGGACGTCGATATCGACGCCCGTGACGAGGACCTGCCCGCGTCCTCGGTGCCCGAATTGTTGGCGGATTACGACGTGGTGCTCACGCACCGCGACGACCGGGCACCGTCGACTGCGGGCCCGCGCATCGAGGTGACGACCCTGATGCGCGAGCCCATCGATCTTGTGTTACCGCCCGATCATGCTCTGGCGCAACATGAATCGATAGACCTTCGGGACCTGGTCGACGAGCGGTGGATCAGTGTTCGCGGCGGATTCCCGGTCGACGACGTGCTGCTCTCGGTGGCCGCCGCCACCGGCGTCGAACCGCGAGTGATGCAGCGAGTGAACGACTTCCGCGTCACCGAGGTGTTGGTGGCGGCAGGGCACGGCGTTGCGTTGATGCCGCGATATGCCGTCGTTCATCCGGGTTTGGTGCGTCGAGAGCTGTCCGGTGTGCGTGCGGGCCGCATCTACGAACTCGCGACGCGTCCCGACGCCCATCGACTCCCGGCGATCGCGGCAGTGCTCGACGCGTTCAGGGCGGAAGCGACGTTCAGGACAGGGCTTTGGCCTTCAGCGTCCTGAACTCGTCTTGGTCGATGGTTCCGTTGTCCAGCAACACCTTTGCGTGGGCGATCTCCTCCGATGCCGACCGCCCGGCCACTTCCTTGATGTAGCTCTCCTGCTGGTCCTTGGCATGCTGCAGGGCGGCAACTTGACGCTTGGTCATGTTGCTGCCGTTCACGATCAGATAAACCAACGCGGTCAGGAACGGCGCAACGATCAGAAAGAACACCCACAGGGCCTTGACGACCCCGGACGTCTTGTGGTCTCGGAAGAGGTCTCCGATGATCGAGAACATCACCATCAGGTACGCAACGAACGCGAATCCGACGATGAGAAGCCAAAGAAAATCCCAGAAAGAGTCCATGGCGAACTTCCATTCCCTCAAGGTGCCCCGACAGCAGAGCTATTGTCCCATGCAGAGTGTCGGCTGGACGCGGGTTGAACACTTTCGCTCGCCGCAGCATTGAGTTAGCCTGGGTAACGATCCTGAACGGCGAGAACCAGGGGAGTTGTGATGGCGATATTGGTGCGCAGTGGTCTGTTCACCGTTCTGATGTTCGCTTTGTTCGTCCTCTTCGACGACAGAGCGGTCTGGAAATCCCTGATAGGCGCGGTAGTTGCCGGAGCGGTGTTCACCCTCCTGTGGTGGTTCTACGAGCGCAGGGCTCCCGACGCCGCATCCACCGAATAGTGCCCGACACAGGAAAAGCCGCCCATTCGCAAGGAATGGGCGGCTTCTCGTCGAGCAGAGGATTTACTTCAGCGCGCGGTTCACGGCCGAGACCACAGCGCGCAGTGACGCGGTGGTGATCGAGGTCGCGATCCCGACGCCCCAGACGGTGGTGGCCACACCGGACGGCGAGGTCACCGAGGCCTCGACGTAGGCCGCGGCCTGAGCGTCGTCGCCTGCCGACATGGCGTGCTCGGAGTAGTCGAGGACGCTGACGTCGTAGCCGATGGTGGACAGTGCGTCGACGAACGACGCGAGCGGACCGTTGCCGGATCCGGAGATCTCCTGCTCCACGCCGTCGACCTTCACGGTTGCGACGATCGTGTCGGTTCCGCCGTCGACCTCCGCAGCCTGGACCGACTGCTTGATGCGCTCGAGCGGGCGGATCGGGGTCAGGTACTCCTCGGCGAAGACGTCCCACATCTCCTTGGGCGAGACCTCGCCGCCCTCACCGTCGGTGATGCGCTGGACGGCCTGCGAGAACTCGATCTGCAGGCGGCGCGGCAGGTTCAGCCCGTGATCGGACTTCATGATGTACGCGACGCCGCCCTTGCCGGACTGCGAGTTGACGCGAATGACGGCCTCGTAGGTGCGACCGACGTCCTTGGGATCGACGGGCAGGTACGGGACCTGCCAGGTGACGTCCCCGATGTCCGAACCCTGTTCGTCCGCAGTGACTTTCATCGCGTCCAGGCCCTTGTTGATGGCGTCCTGGTGGCTGCCGGAGAAGGCGGTGTAGACCAGGTCGCCGCCGTAGGGATGTCGCTCGGCGACGGGAAGTTGGTTGCAGTACTCCACCGTTCGGCGCACTTCGTCGATGTTGGAGAAGTCGATCTGCGGATCGACTCCGCGGGTGAACAGGTTCAACCCGAGCGTGACCAGGCAAACGTTGCCGGTGCGCTCGCCGTTGCCGAACAGACATCCCTCGATGCGGTCTGCACCGGCCTGGTAGCCGAGTTCTGCTGCGGCAACACCGGTTCCGCGGTCGTTGTGCGGGTGCAGTGACAGCACGATGCTGTCGCGGCGGTCGAGGTTGCGGCTCATCCACTCGATCGAGTCGGCGTAGACGTTGGGTGTCGCCATCTCGACGGTGGCCGGCAGATTCAGAATCAGGGGCTTGTCGGGGGTGGGATCGATGATCGCGGTGACCGCGTCGCACACCTCTTTGGCGTAGGCGAGCTCGGTGCCGGTGTAGGACTCGGGGGAGTACTCGTAGCGCCAGTCGGTATCGGGGAACTTGGCTGCTTCTTCGAGGACCTTGCGGGCACCGTCGGTGGCGATCTTCTTGATGACGTCACGCTCGGCCCGGAACACCACCCGGCGCTGCAGGATGGACGTCGAGTTGTAGAAGTGCACGATGACGCTGCGGGCACCCTCGCACGCAACGAAGGTGCGCTCGATCAGTTCGGGACGGCACTGCGTCAGCACCTGGATGGTGACGTCGTCGGGGATCGCGCCGTCCTCGATGATCTCGCGGACGAAATCGAAGTCGGTCTGACTGGCGGACGGAAACCCGACCTCGATCTGCTTGTAGCCCATACGGACCAGCAGGTCGAACATGCGCCGCTTACGGGCCGGGCTCATCGGATCGATCAGCGCCTGGTTGCCGTCACGCAGATCCACTGCGCACCACTGCGGCGTCCGGTCGATGATCTTGTCCGGCCACGTGCGGTCGGGGAGGGTGATGGGCTCCACTTCCTCGGCGAACGGCCGATAACGGAAGGTGGGCATCGAGGAGTTCTTCTGGGTGTTCCAAGCGGGCTGGTCGCTGGGCGCGGGCCGCGAAGGCGGGGTGATGGTGCGCGATCCCGAGGTGAATGCGTCGGCTGGTGACATGGTCTTCGTCTCTCCGTACAGATCAGAGCAATGTGTTCGACCGGCGCAACGAACCCCGCGACGGGAAGCCAGTCTGGTCTCAGACCCCGTCGCGGCTGTTAAGAAGGAGAGCTCGCAGCATGGGCTGAGTGTACTACCGCCAACCGATGGCCTACCCCAGGGTTGACGCGTCGAATTCTGTAACGACCGCGTCGAGTCGACGTTGCCACTGCTCGATGTCATCCATTCGTCCGACGTCGGGCATCGTCCAGCAGTGCGCGAGGAGTTCGTATCCGAGGCGATCGACCTCGACATGCTGCGACCAGACCCGATGCGTCCACCCTCGATCGTTGTGTGCAGCCTCGGCCCCGGCCAACGCGGACCCGACGAGCTCGAACTGGACGTCGCGCCGTACGGCGAGAGCTGTCGGCGCGGCCACGTCCTCGGTCCGCAACACCGTCAGCAGATGCGCGCCGAGAGTCAGAACTCGGCCGTCGGACCACAGCAATGTGCGTCGAAATGCTCCGGGCAGCAGCAGCCACAGCGCCGCGAATGCGAAAGCCACGCCCACCGTCGTCTCCACGATTCGGTCGACGACGATGTCCTCGAGCACAGCCCCGGGATGCGTCAACGTGCCCATCAAGAGAGCGAGCGGGGTGATGAACGTGACGGCCAATCCGTAGTTCCGCGCGACCGACACCTCGATCGCGAACTGCAGCACCATCAACACCACGATGACGGCCAGGCCGGTGAGCGGCGAGAGATAGATGGCCGAGAACAGGGCAACGCCGGCAAGGGTTCCGCCGAGCCGCTGCAGTCCACGGTAGGTGCCGTGCACCCGATCGGGACCCTGCTGCAGCACCAGGACGGCACCGAGAATCGCCCAGTCCGGCCGGCTCAGATCCAGCGCGACGCTGATCCCGCCCGCCGCCGCTGCCGCGCAGAACACCCGAACGGCGGTCGACATCGCATGGGAATCACGGTGCAGCGAGCGCCGCAATCGATATCCGACGCTGGGCCGAGCCAGCGGCAGCTGATCGGATACGAAATCGACCGCCCGATCCGGATCCGCCCGCACGGCGGTCGTCGCCGCAAAGGCCCGGTGCGCGTCGAACAATCTCTGAACCAGCACCGGCCTCGATGACGACCGTGCGGCACCCGCGTCGTACACGGCGGCCCAGGCTGCGTGCAGACGCGCGGCCGCCGCATGACGGTCGGCGGCAGACGCCGTCGGCGAACTCGTGTACTTCTCGATCGCGCCCACCGCGGCTCCGACGGCCTCGCGCTCAGGTCCTCGTGGATCCCACAGCACCCCGGACATCGACACCACCAGCGCCGACGCGACGCCGACAGCCGCACACACCGCACCATGAGCGGCGCTGACGCCGGCTCCGGGAATGTACGACGACACCGCGCACACCAGCACGAAGAAGAACGCTCCCGGCGGTCCCAGTCGCAGCGCGGCGATGACGTAGACCGCGACGAGAGCGAGGAGCGAGAGCAGGGTCACCGGAATCATCTGCGCCCATCCGGTACTGCCGAGATCGAGCGCCATCTGCCCGGCCGTCGCCCCGAGCCACACCGAGGCCACCAGTGCGCCGCCGGCAGTCAGGACCACCCACCATCGCGAACGATAAGGACGGCCCTCGCCGTAGATGACGGCGAAGCTGCCCGAGACCACCAGCAGGGCCTCGGTGTGGAACCCGAGAACCCACGCCGCGATCGCGGGGACACCGAACGCCAGAGCCGAGCGCAGTCCACCCGGCCAACGACGGCCGACGGCGGGGAGCCCGTAGAGCACCCGCAGACCTTGCGGGGGTGGCGGCGGGCGATGCTCGGGAAGTGTCACCCGACCATGTTAGGACAGGCGTATCCGCAGGCGAGCCGCCCTAAAGTCCCAGCTCGGAGCTACCCGGGCCACCGCTCGGGGTGCCGGATCGGTAGGGTTACCCCGGAACAATCGCCCGATTGTCGGCTATCCAGCGGAGGTAAACACGCGTGGCTCTCATCGTCCAGAAGTACGGTGGATCGTCGGTGGGGACCGCCGAACGCATCCGACGCGTCGCTGAACGAATCGTCGAGACCAAGAAGGCAGGCAACGACGTCGTCGTGGTCGTGTCGGCCATGGGCGACACAACCGACGAACTACTCGACCTGGCCCAGCAGGTGTGCCCGGCCCCGCCGGCTCGCGAGATGGACATGCTGCTCACCTCGGGTGAACGCATCTCCAACGCGTTGGTAGCGATGGCCATCCACTCGCTCGGTGCCGAGGCCCGGTCGTTCACCGGCTCCCAGGCAGGCGTCGTCACCACCAGCGTGCACGGCAACGCCAAGATCATCGACGTCACCCCCGGCCGCGTGCGCAGCGCTCTCGACGAGGGCTCGATCGTGCTCGTCGCCGGATTCCAGGGCGTCAGCCAGGACAGCAAGGACGTCACCACGCTCGGTCGCGGTGGTTCGGACACCACCGCCGTAGCCCTCGCCGCGGCACTGAACGCCGACGTCTGCGAGATCTACACCGACGTCGACGGCATCTTCACCGCGGACCCGCGCATCGTGCCCAACGCCCGGCACCTCGACACCGTCTCGTTCGAGGAGATGCTGGAGATGGCGGCCTGTGGTGCCAAGGTGCTCATGCTGCGCTGCGTCGAATATGCCCGTCGCTACAACGTTCCCGTTCACGTGCGCTCGTCGTACACCACGAAACCCGGAACGATCGTCTCCGGATCTATGGAGGACATTCCAGTGGAAGAAGCAATTCTCACCGGCGTCGCACACGATCGCAGCGAGGCGAAGGTCACCGTCGTCGGCCTGCCCGACACCCCCGGTTACGCCGCCAAGGTGTTTCGCGCCGTGGCGGATTCGGAGATCAACATCGACATGGTGTTGCAGAACGTGTCCAAGATCGACACCGGCAAGACCGACATCACCTTCACCTGCCCCAAGGCCGACGGCCCGACGGCAGTGGAGAAGCTCACCAAGCTGCAGGCCGAGATCGGCTTCGCACAGGTGCTCTACGACGATCACATCGGCAAGGTTTCCCTCGTCGGTGCCGGCATGAAGAGCCACCCCGGCGTCACCGCGACGTTCTGTGAGGCCCTCGCCGACGCCGGCATCAACATCGACCTGATCAGCACCTCGGAGATCCGTATCTCGGTGCTGTGCAGCGACACTCAGCTCGACGAAGCAGTACGCGCGCTGCACGCCGCCTTCGATCTCGGTGGCGACGAAGAAGCCGTCGTACACGCAGGAACAGGACGATAGAAGATGACCACTGTTGCAGTCGTAGGAGCCACCGGCCAGGTCGGTGCTGTGATGCGAACCCTGTTGGAGGAGCGCAACTTTCCGGCCGACACCGTTCGATTCTTCGCCTCCGCTCGCTCGGCCGGCAAGAAGCTGCCGTTCCGCGGCGAGGAGATCGTCGTCGAGGACGCGTCCACCGCCGACCTCACCGGAATCGACATCGCACTGTTCTCGGCCGGTGCCACGCTCTCGCGCGAGCAGGCACCGCGCTTCGCCGCGGCAGGCGCCACCGTCATCGACAACTCGTCGGCGTTCCGCAAGGACTCCGATGTGCCGTTGGTGGTCAGCGAGGTCAACCCCGAGGCAGCGAAGAACCCGCCCCGCGGCATCATCGCCAACCCCAACTGCACCACCATGGCCGCGATGCCGGTGCTCAAGGTGCTGCACGACGAGGCAGGCCTGCAGCGTCTGATCGTCTCGAGCTACCAGGCCGTCTCCGGTAGCGGACTCGCCGGTGTCGAGGAGCTCGCCACCCAGGCGCGCGCCGTCATCGGCGACGTCGAAAAGCTGGTGCACGACGGTTCGTCGGTCGATTTCCCGGCCCCGAACAAGTACGTCGCGCCGATCGCCTTCAACGTCCTGCCGCTGGCCGGTGCGTTGGTGGACGACGGATCCGGCGAAACCGACGAGGACCAGAAACTGCGCAACGAATCGCGCAAGATCCTCGGCCTGCCCGACCTGCTGGTCAGCGGCACCTGCGTGCGCGTGCCCGTGTTCACCGGCCACTCGCTGTCGATCAACGCCGAGTTCGCCAGCCCGCTCTCGGTGGAGCGTGCTCGTGAACTGCTCGCATCGGCACCGGGCGTCACGCTCGTAGACGTGCCGACGCCTCTGCAAGCCGCAGGCGCGGACGATTCGTTGGTCGGCCGCATCCGTCAGGACCCGGGCGTTCCCGAGGGCCGCGGACTGGCACTGTTCGTCTCGGGCGACAACCTCCGTAAGGGCGCGGCGCTCAACACGATTCAGATCGCCGAACTGCTGGTGTAGCTGGTGCGCGTTGTGCACCTCTTGGGGGTGCACAACGCGCACGAGCGGGCATCAGTTGAGCCGCAGGCCCTCGGCCGACGCGTCGAAGATATGCGCGTGAGCGTCGTCGATGCGGACGTGCACGCGGTCACCCTTCTCGGGCGGGCTGCGCCAATCGGCTCGCGCGACGATCGTCTCGGTGCGGCCGTTGATGTCTGCGCGGCCGAACACGAACGCCTCCGATCCGAGTTCCTCGACCACATCGATCTCCAGAGCGATTCCGCTGCCGGCAATCTCGATGTGCTCGGGCCGAATACCGAACATCACCTCCGTCGCGGACCCGAGAGTCTGCCGGGGAACCGGAATGACCTGATCGGCCAGGCGGACGCCGCCGTCGGTGACCGGAGCGCGGAACAAGTTCATCGACGGTGAGCCCATGAACCCGGCGACGAACGCATTGACCGGGGTGCGGTACAGCTCGCGCGGGGTGGCGCACTGTTGCAGCACACCACCTTTGAGCACCGCCACCCGATCACCCATCGTCATGGCCTCGACCTGATCGTGAGTGACGTAGACGGTCGTCGTGCCGAGCCTGCGCTGCAGCTGAGCGATCTGCGTGCGCGTCTGCACCCGAAGTTTGGCGTCGAGGTTGGACAGAGGCTCGTCCATCAGGAACACCTGGGGTTGGCGAACTATGGCGCGGCCCATGGCAACTCGCTGCCGCTGCCCGCCGGAGAGGGCCTTGGGCTTGCGGTCCAGGTACGGCTCCAAGTCGAGCAGTTTCGCTGCCTCCTCGACGCGAGTGCGAATGTCGTCCTTGTTCGCCTTCGCCAGCTTGAGGGCGAACCCCATGTTCTCGGCGACGGTCATGTGCGGGTACAGCGCGTAGTTCTGGAACACCATCGCGATGTCGCGATCCTTGGGTTCGGAATGGGTGACGTCCTTGCCGCCGATGAGGATGCGACCGGAATTGACCTCTTCGAGCCCCGCGAGCATCCGGAGCGACGTCGACTTGCCGCAGCCCGAGGGGCCGACCAGGACGAGGAACTCACCGTCCTCGATGTGCAGGTCGAGCTCGTTCACCGCGGGGGCGTCGGAGCCGGGAAAAAGCCTGGTCGTACGCTCGAAAGTAATCGTTGCCATGACAAATAGATCCCTCCACCGGCAGGAACGTGCCGGACGATCCGAGTGTGGGGTGACGGCGGGAGCCGACGGGCACATAGTATGGCCCCAATCACAACAAGGAGAGAGGTGGCCGGGTGAGCGGCTCTGTGTCCAGACGAACCGCCCTGCGTGGGCTCGCCGTCGCCGCCGTAGCCGCTGGTGCCGCAGCACTCCCGGTGGCGTCGACGACGCGCCGCGCGATGGCCGACGACTTCCTCCGCGGCCAGAGCCCCCTGCTGTTCCATTCACCGCCGCTGACGCCGTTCCGGGACGAACTGCCGCGGTTGCCGTTGATCGGCGGCACGGAGATCTCGCTCGACGCGCACAGCTCCACCCACGTGTTCCACGCCGATCTACGCCCCGCGCCCACCTTCGGGTACGGCGAGTGCGACTACCTCGGACCCACCATCGAGTCGCAGACCGGCCAACCCTGGACGCTGAAGTACTCCAACACCACCGCCGGTAACCCGCTCGCCGCCGACATCGACACCTCGCTGCACGGGATGAGCGAGATGGACCGCACGATGACGCCGACGTCGCTGCACCTGCACGGCAGCATCACCGAGCCGGCGAGCGACGGGCACTCCGAGATGCTGGTGCGCCCGGGCGAGTCGATGACGCACAACTTCCCGGGACTCAACGACGCTGCCGGACTCTGGTACCACGACCACGCCATGTCGATGACGCGCATCAACGTCTATGCAGGTCTGCTCGGCATGAACCTCGTCCGTGATCGGTGGGATACCGGCACTTCCGACAACACGCTGGGTCTGCCCTCGGGTGAGTTCGAGCTGCCGCTGGTGCTGCAGGAAAAGATCATGAACCCCGACGGCAGCATGAGTATCCGCTCCAACATCACTGTGCCGCAGGGTAAATGGGAGGGTGGCGGCACGGGAGACGTGGGCGTCGTCAACGGCAAGATCTGGCCGACGATGGAAGTCGCCCGCGGCATGTACCGCCTGCGCGTGGTCAACGCCGGGTCGTACAGCGTGTGGAACCTGTTCTTCACCAACCGCTTACGCTTCTGGGTCATCGGCAACGACGGCGGATTGCTCGACGCGCCGGTGGAAACCACCAGCATCCGACTCGCACCCGCCGAACGCGCCGACATCCTGGTCGACTTCGGGGCTGTCGAAGCAGGGGCTTTGGTCGAGTTGCTCAACGACGAGCCGCCGCCGGCGCAGGCCGCATCGCTCGGCGCAGTGCCGATGCCGATGTTCTGCCAGTTCCGCGTCGCGTCCGCAGCCGGATTCCGGGGAGGGATGCCGACACTGCTGCGCGGAGGAAAGGGGCAACCGGATCTGTTGCCCGCGTTGCCGACACCTACCTTCACCCGCACCGTCACCGTGAACCAGCCCTCCGGTGGGCTGAACCTCGATATGACGCTGATGAACCTGAACAACCTGCGGTACTCGGACCCGGACATCGAGATGCCCAAGCAAGGCACCGTGGAGATGTGGAACATCGTCAACACGACGGTCGAGCCGCACCCGATTCACCTGCACCTGGCGCACTTTCGGACACTGGGGCGGATCCCCATCGACCTCGCCGCGTACCAACGCGACTTCCCCAGGCCGGCATTCGGCACCAGATGGGCTCCGCCGGTGGAGAAGTTCCTCACCGGACCGTCCGTGCCGCCGGCCACATGGGAAGCCGGGTGGAAAGATACCGTCAACACGTACCCGGGCACCGTCACACAGATCCTCGTCCGATTCCCGACGGCCGACGAACTCGGCTTCGACCCCGACGCCACCTTCGCGGGACCGGCCGCGCACCACGGCGGTGAGCACGCCGGGCACGACATGGGTGGGTCGAGTGAGTTGCAGGGTTACATGTGGCACTGCCACATGCTCGATCACGAGGACCACGAAATGATGCTGCGGTACCGCACCGTCGCTCCGTGATCCGAACCTGTCGGTGGGTGGGTATAGCTTTCGTGGGGTGAAGACATGGGGGGATGTGTTCGGGCTCGGGGACCAGGAATTGGTGTCCGCGCTCGCTGAGGTGTCCTCCCACGAAAGTGCCGTCGCTGCAGCCAGATACGCGATGCTGGCGGAGGTCGAGCGGCGTGGTCTGGCGATGAAGCTCGGGCATTCGACGGTCACCCGCTGGTATGCGAGGTCGGTGCGCATCACCGACGGATCCGCTGCCCGTCAGGTGGAACTCGGGCAATGGCTCACCCAGTGGCCGATCGTGCTCGACGCCCTCGCCGGTGGTGAGATCCATGCCGCGCACGCGTCGGCGATCGCCGACGGCTACGCCACCGTGGTGGTCGCCGACCCCACCCTCGACGAGCAGCGCCGCGACGCTGTCGTCGCGGAACTGCTCGAGCACGCGATTCGCGGCACCGCCGGGCAGGTCAGCTCCCGTGCCCAGGCACTCGCGCATTCTGCGGCAGAGGACGCCAGATCGCGGCACGAGCAGGCCGAGAAGAAACGCCGGGAGCAGGAACGAGAGCGCGAGCAAGAGCAGGCGGGCCGAGCCGATGCCGGTGGTTCCGGTGGCTCCGGTGATGCCGGTGGCTCCGGTGATGCCGGTGGTTCGGGTGGGCCCGAACCTGCTGGGCCCGAGCCTGTTCCGTCGGGTCCGCCGCCGGTACCGGTGTCGGAGAACCCGGGCCTGAACCGGTTCGATGTTCACCGGCTGGCCAGTGGCCGCTTCCAGATCGGTGGCGACGTCGACCGGCTCCTCGCCGAGAAGCTGCTCACCGTGTTGTCGACTTTGACCGCACCGCACCCGGGCCCGGGTGGGGAACGTGACCCGCGGAGTCCGTCGAAACGCCGGGCCGATGCACTCGATCGGATTCTCGACCGGCACCTGCGCGGTGGCAGCCGCGGTGCGGCGGGCGGGTCGCGGGCGTCGGTGCACCTGATCGTTCCGCTGCGAGACCTGCTCACTGACCGCGGAAACAAGCAAACCACCAGCGCACCAACGGCTTCGACAACACACCGCGCCGGTGCTGGCGGCGGTCACCGCGCCGGTGAGAGTTTTGGTGCCCACGGCAACTCACGAAACAGCGCTGCCGACGCCGGTCCCGGTGGTGGTGCTGACAGCGGTCACCGAGTCAACAAGAGTGCTGCCGGCGACAGTTCAGGAACCAGTGCTACTGACGCCGGTCCTGATCGTGGTGTTGACCGCGGCCACCGCGCCGGCGGGAGCAGTGCTGATGCCGACGGCAACTCACGAGAGGGTGATACCGACGCCGGTCTCGATCGGGCCACCGGCTGCGGTCAACGCGCCGGCGGGAGTTCTGGTGCCGGCGACACTTCACGAACCGGTGACTCTCACGACGATCCTGTCGGTGGTCGCAGCACTGACGGTAGTGATGCTGCCGGTCGTGTCGATGCCGGAGGGAAGTCCGTTCCCGAGCCGGGCGATGCCGAGTGGCCGTTCCACTTCGACTGGACAGGGCCGATGAGCCGCTCCCTCGCCGAACTTCTCACCTGCGACGCCGACCTCACCCCGGTCATCGTCGACCACCACGGCGTTCCGCTCGCGCTCGGCCGCACCACCCGACTCGCCACCGACGACCAACGCATCGCCCTGACCATCCGCGACCGATGCTGCGTGATGTGCGGCCGACCCGCACAGTGGTGCCAAGCCCACCACGTGAAGTTCTGGGAGCACGGCGGCCCCACCGACCTGAACAACCTCGCCCTGGTCTGCGGAGAATGCCACCGCCTCGTCCACCACGGCGAGTGGCAACTGTTCATGGGCGACGACGGACACCCCTACGCCATCCCACCCGAATCCATCGACCCCACACGACAACCCATCCCCAGCTACCACCGACGAAAACAGCGAGCAGCCTGACCGGCGGTCAGCTGTGGATTCGTCGACGAATTTCGGGCCGCCGGGGCATCGCTTCTACTCGACACGCGACCTAATGTCAGGGTCGCTCTGCGTTCGACCGCCCAGCCCGCTGCAAGCTGCCCGCTGACCGGGCAACGTCGTGACTCTGTCGGCGTTGTGGCGGTGCGCGGCCCCGGCCCCTGCGGCTGGAGCAGTCGACTACGGAGGCGTCGGTCGTCGGTCACCGGTCGTCACGAGCGGGGGCCGGGGGCACCTGTTCTCGGTAGTGCGACGCAATCTCGCCCGGAGTGGTGAACCAGACGCCGTCGCTGTTGTCGGTCATGTGTTTCAGCGCCGCGCGGAACCGTCGAAGTCGGTAGGGCTGTCCGGTGAGGAAGGTGTGCAGTGAGATCGCGAGCACCACAGGTTGGTGCGTCGAGTTCTCCTTCAGCTCGTCGAAACTGTCGATTATGTTGCGCTCGAACGTCGCTGCGGTCTGGTGATGGTGAACGAACACCGGCAGATCGTTGATCTCATGGGGATACGGAACGCTGAGTAGTGGGCCGCTCCGGGTGTCGAGCCACACCGGCTGATCGTCGATGGGCCAATCCAACGTGTACTCGTAGCCGCGTTCGGCGAGAAGGTCTTCGGTCACTCGGCTGGGGTTGGCACCGGGGCTCATCCAACCCCGAGGCGGGGAGCCTTCGTGGCGCTCGATGGCGGAGGTGACCTCGTCTATCGAGCGTCGTTCGTCGTCTTCGTCCTGATCGTTCGGTTGCACGGCGTTCGTTCGGCCGTGCGCGACGACCTCGGCGTCGAGGGCACGGAAGGCGTCGATCAGCTGCGGGGCATGCTCGTACACTTCGGTGTTGACGAGCAGTGTCGGTCGAATCCCGATCTGCTGCATCGCTTCTGCGATCCGGAAGCCGCCGACGCGGTTGCCGTACTCACGCCAGCCCCAGTTGTAGGTATTCGGCTGATCCATCGCGGGCGTGTATCCGAGGCCGGGTTCGCCGTCGTCGTACGGAAAATGCTCGCAGTTGACGGCCACGTACACCGCGAGGCGCGCACCGCGCGGCCAGTCGAACTTTGGACGATCGCCGATGGGGGAGTAGTCGAAGCGACCATGAGAGGCGAGGGGCATGGCAGCAGAATTGCCCACGGCACGTCGGCGCAAACCGCGGATCGGCGTCAGGGAAGCCGCCGTGCTTGCGCTCGGGCGAAGTCCACGGGGTGGGTTTTCTTCTGATGCGAGCGGACGGGGGAGAGCAGCAGCCAGAAAGCGAAGAAGCACACCGCACGGATCAGCACCCACACGAACCAGACGGGCCATACGATCAGTAGTCCGAGCTGCGCCAGGTTCTTCAGCCCCACCGGGATGCCGTCGGCGAGCGCGAGCCACCGCAGCGGATTCAGTTTGCGGAGAAAGCGCTTCGGCTCCGAGTACGGCTCGTCGGGTCCGATGCTCAGTGGGGAGACAGTACTCGGCGGTGATATCGACATGGGCAGACCTGTCTCACGGTGATCGGAGGGTCGGCCCCCCGATCACCGTGCTCGGCGACGGACTACGGCGTGATGACGGTCTGCTCGTCCACCTGAGTGGTGGCGTCGACCAGCAAGTCGAATTGGTCGATGCTGCCGTCGACATTGATCTGCAGGATGTAGTAGCCGTCCTGCCCGGTGATGATCGTCGTCTTCTGCGCCGATACCAGTTCCTCTCCCGTCTCCTCGTCCGTGTAGGTGCCGGCTATCTGGTACGCCGGGAAGCCCGACAGCGTCGACACGGCACCCTCACCGGACGGGGTGAAATCGGGCAGGTTCATCAATTCGCCTGGGGCGTAGTCGATGATGGCCTGCGGATCGACGTCGCCTTCGAGTTTGGAGACGATGGCGATCATGCTCGGCGTGCGCTCGTCGGCGGCGACCTCGGGGTAGATGATTGCGCCGTAGGCCCAGTCGGGGGTCTGCTCGGCCGCGTCCACCCAGCCGTCCGGGATGGCCAGGTCGATGGTGGGCGCGGTGGGATCGTCACGGGTGACGGGGATTTCGGTCAGGCCCGCGTCGACGATGTAGTCGGCGATGGTGGGGTTGGGCCCGGTGGGTGCCTCGGTGGTGGTGGCCGGTGCCAGCTTCTTGACCGTCGTGGTCGCGGCGGCCTCGGTCGTCGTCGTTGCGGCCGCCGCCGGGGTGGTGGCCGTCGCTGTGTCGGAGTCACCGCTGCATCCGGCGGCGGTGAACGCGAGAATCACCACGGCTGCGCATGCGGCCCCACGAACACCAATAGTAGAGAGTGTCATCGGTCCTCTTTCGTTCGTTCGGATACAGAATTCAGGCCACAGCAGGGGTTGAACCGACCGGATCGTAGAACCGCGACATTGGAAATGGATTGGAAGATGGCGCACCACCTTCCAATCGATTTCCAATCCTCGCTGGTTAGCGTCTGCAGTCATGAGGTCAGCAGTGAAGACGTTCGCGGTGGTCGGGACAGTCGCGTTGGCATTGTCCGCATGCGGCACTCCAGCGCAATCCGATGGCAGCACAACGGAATCGACACTGCAGGCGGTCGCCGCCGACGCGCCCGCAACGGACGGGATCGTGGGAGATGCGTCCGATCCGGTGAACGAGATCGCCGCCGCGGCGATCGAGGATCTGCAGTCGTATTGGACCGAGCAATTTCCCGCTGTCTACGGCACCGACTACTCGCCCGTCAGCGGTGGCTTCTACGCGGTGGTGCCGTCGTCGGGAGAATTGCCGCCGTGCGCGTCGTCACCCGGAGATATCGCGGGCAACGCCTTCTACTGCCCCGGTGCCGATGTAGTGGCCTGGGACAGTGAGGGTTTGCTCCCCGATCTTCGGGATCGGTTCGGCGACTTCGTGATTCCTGTCGTGATGGCGCACGAATGGGGGCACGCGATCCAGGCGCGCGTGAACTTCGACGGCATGACCGTGACCTCCGAGATTCAGGCGGACTGCTTCGCTGGCGCGTGGGCAGCTCATGCAGTGTCCGACGGCACCGTGTTCGATCCGTCCCAGGCCGAACTCGACAGTGCCCTGGCCGGTTTCCTGTATCTACGTGATGAGCCGGGCAGTTCGGCCGAGAGCGACTCCGCGCACGGCAGTGGCTTCGACCGCGTGAGTTCCTTTCAGACCGGGTTCGACGGTGGGCCGATGGAGTGCAAGCCCTACGTCGACGGTTCGCCTGCCGTCCTGCAGTTGCCGTTCACCAGCCAATCCGACGCCGACCGCGGGGGTGACGCGCCGTTTGCGCAGATCATCGACGGCGTTCCGAAGGATCTCGAGAACTATTGGAGTCTGCTCTTTCCCGAATTGACGGGCCGGCCGTGGGAGCCACTGAAGCCCGTCGTCGCGTTCGATCCCTCCGATGCGCCGGATTGCGGCGGGCAGTCGGCGACCGGTTACGTGCTGTTCTACTGCGTGCCCGACGACTACGTGGGATTCGATGCGGTCGACGCGATGCCGCGGTTCTACGAGCAAGGTGGGGATTTCGCCGTCGCGGCGCTGATCGCGACGCAGTACGGGCTGGCGGGGATGGCACATGCCGGGATCGACGCCGACAACCAGGACACCTCGTTGCAGGGCGACTGCCTCGCCGGGAGTTGGGCGGCCAGCGTCCTCCTGCAGAACCGCCCTACCAGCGGATACACGCTGTCTCCGGGCGACCTGGACGAGGCCATCGCGGCGTTGCTGCTCTTCCGTGGCGAGGGTGACGAGTCGCGTCAGGGGAGTGGCTTCCTGCGGGTCGAGGCGTTTCGGCACGGGGTGATGGACGGCGCTCAGGCATGCATCTGAGGCCTCGGCCCAACTTAAAGTCAGGCTGGACTGTTTGTTGATTTAGCGCTACTGTGCGAAGTGTGACTACCGACACAGGGCTCGACGACACGGCACCCACCGAGCGCCGAACGCAGGCCGAACGCACCGCGGGCACTCGGGCGAAGCTGCTCGACGCCGCAATCGACTGCCTGGTCGAGTTGGGTTTCGCCAAGACCAGCACCCAGGAGATCGCCCGGCGTGCAGGCGTCTCGCGCGGTGCGCAGCTGCACCACTTCCCGACCAAGGAATCCTTGCTGATCGCGGCCGTCGAGCACCTCGTCGACCGTCGTCTCTCGGAGATCCTCGAAGCCGAACCGGACCCCGAGCGAGGACCCGAGATCCTGGCCGACGCGTTCTCCGGTCCCCTCTTCCACGCCGCGCTCGAGCTCTGGGTGGCTGCCCGTACCGACCCGGCGCTGCACGAGGCGATGATCCCACTGGAGCGGCGCGTCGCCGAGGCCATTCAGGGCGGTGCCCAGATCGTCATGGGTAGCCGGATGTCCCCCGAATCCATCGAGCTCAGTGTCGAACTCGCCCGCGGACTGGCCGTCTCGGCGCTGTTCCGTACTCCCGAAGCCGACGCGCAGCTGCGCGGGCGGCTCCTTCCGATCTGGTCCGAAAAGGTGATGGATTCGTGAACGCAACGCAGCCCGCACACAACGCAACGTTGCCCGCACAGCTCGACGTGCTGGTCGTCGGAGCCGGTTTCGCAGGCCTGGCCGCTGTGGCGAAGATCCTCGCCGCCGAGCCGAGCGCCGACGTGACCGTCATCGAACGCGCGTCCGACGTCGGTGGCACGTGGCGAGACAACACCTACCCGGGGTGTGCGTGCGACGTGCCGACCTCGCTGTACTCGTTCTCGTTCGCCCCGAGTCCGAAGTGGAGTCACACCTTCGCGCGCCAGCCGGAGCTGTTCGACTACCTGCGTTCGGTGGTGGATCGTCTGGACCTGAAGGATCGCATCGTCACGGACTGTGAACTTCGGTCCGCCACCTGGGACGAGGTGAGCAAGCGGTGGTCGGTGCAGACGTCGCAGGGGTCGGCCAGCGCCCGGGTGTTGGTCGCTGCCACCGGGGCGCTGTCCACGCCGAAGATCCCGGACGTCCCCGGCATCGACACGTTCACCGGCACCGTGTTCCATTCCGCCACCTGGAATCACGAGCACGACCTCACCGGTGAGCGGGTCGCCGTGATCGGCACCGGGGCCTCGGCGGTGCAGTTCGTACCCGAGATCGTCGACCGCGCCGAGCGGCTCACCGTCTTCCAGCGCACGCCGGCATGGGTCATTCCGCGCCTGGACCGCACCATCGGCCGGCTCGAAAGAACAGTGTACGAAAAGATTCCCGCGGCCCATCGCGCGGTGCGCGGTGTCATCTACGGCTACCGCGAGGCCTACGTCACGGTGCTGGCGGACAATCCGTGGATGCTGCCCGCGGTGAAGGTGTTCGCCAAGGCCAACTTGAAGCGGCAGGTCAAGGATCCCACGACGCGGGCCGCTCTCACCCCCGACTACGCGCCCGGGTGCAAAAGGCTTCTGCTGTCCAATGATTGGCTGCGGACGTTGGATCGTCCCGATGTCGATCTCGTGACGTCGGGCCTGGCGTCGGTGACCGAGAACGGCGTAGTCGACGCCTCGGGCCGCAACCACGAGGTGGACACGATCATCTTCGCGACGGGGTTCACCCCCACCGAGCCGCCGGTGTCGCATCTGTTGCGCGGCAAGGACGGCCGGACGCTGGCGGAGCACTGGGGCGGTAGCCCGCAGGCGCATCTGGGGACCACCGTCGCCGGCTTCCCGAACCTGTTCCTGATGTACGGCCCCAACACCAACCTCGGGCACAGTTCCATCGTCTACATGCTCGAGTCGCAGGCCAACTACGTGGTATCCGCGCTGAACGAGATGAAGGATCGCAGGATCGCGGCCGTCGAGGTCAACGAATCCGCTCAGCGGCAGCACAATTCGTGGGTCGACTCCGAACTCGACGGCACCGTCTGGAATGCCGGTGGCTGCTCGAGTTGGTACCTCGACGCCAACGGCCGCAACTCGACGATGTGGCCCACCTACACGTTCAAGTTCCGCAACAAGACGCGCGAGTTCGACGTCGTGAACTATCGGCTCGCGTCCGACACTCTCGAATCAGACCACGAGGTGGTATCAGCATGAGCGACTACGACGTATTGATCATCGGCTCCGGTTTCGGCGGCAGCGTCGCCGCGCTGCGGGCAGTCGAGAAGGGCTACCGGGTGGCGGTTCTCGAGTCCGGTCGCCGATTCGAGGACGACGAACTGCCGAAGACCAGCTGGCGTCTACGAAAGTACCTGTGGGCTCCGGCGCTGGGTTGCTATGGGGTGCAACGCATTCATCTGCTACCCGATGTGCTCGTGATGGCGGGCGCTGGCGTCGGCGGAGGTTCGCTGAACTACGCGAACACGCTGTACCAACCGCCGGCGAAGTTCTTCGAGGATCCGCAGTGGGGTTCGATCACCGACTGGCAGCGCGAGCTGAACCCGTACTACGACCAGGCCCGCCGGATGCTCGGCGTCGAGACCAACCCGACCATCACCGCCTCGGACAAGGTGATGAAAGAGGTGGCCGAGGACATGGGCGTGGGGGACACGTTCACCTCGACCCCGGTGGGCGTCTACTTCGGTGATCGCGGCAAGACTGCACCCGACCCGTTCTTCGGTGGTGCAGGCCCCGAGCGCACCGGCTGCACCGAATGCGGAGCGTGCATGACCGGCTGCCGCGTCGGCGCGAAGAACACCCTCGTCAAGAACTACCTGTACCTCGCCGAACACGCTGGCGCGCATGTTCTTCCGTTGACCACGGTCGTGGACGTGCGCCCGAACGGCGCAGGCTACGACGTGGTGACGCGACGGACGGGCGGGAAGCTGCGTCGCAAGGAGAAGACGATCACCGCCGATCAGGTGATCTTCTCGGCCGGGACCTACGGCACCCAGAAGCTGATGCTCGCGGCGAAGGAGAAGGGCTCGTTGCCGCGGCTGTCGGATCGGATCGGTTCGCTCGTGCGCACCAACTCCGAGGCCGTGCTCGCGGCCACCGCCCGCGGCCGTGAGGTCGACTATCACGAGGGCGTGGCGATCACGTCGTCGTTCCATCCCGACGATCACACCCACATCGAGCCGGTGCGATACGGCAAGGGCAGCAACGCCATCGGCCTGTTGCAGACCGTGCTCAGCGACGGCGGCGGCAAGATGCCACGCATCCTCAAGACCCTCGGTGTCGCGTTGCGTCATCCCGGCGCTGCGGCGCGCAGCCTGTCGGTCCATCGCTGGTCGGAGCGCACCGTCATTGCACTGGTGATGCAGACCGACGACAACTCGCTCGAGCTCGGATCCAAGAAGGGGCCGTTCGGGCGTCGCCTGACCAGCAGGCCGGGCGCGGGTGATCCACCACCACAGTGGATTCCGCAGGGGCACGAGGCCATTCGTCTGCTCGCGGACAAGATCGGCGGCGACCCGGGCGGATCGATCGCCGAGATCGTCAACATTCCGATGACCGCGCACTTCCTCGGTGGCTGCGCGATCGGCGACTCGTCGCAGACCGGTGTGATCGACGGGTACCAGCGGGTCTACGGCTACGAGGGACTGCACGTGCTCGACGGTTCTGCCGTCAGCGCCAACCTCGGCGTCAATCCGTCCTTGACGATCACGGCTCAGGCCGAGCGGGCAATGGCGTTGTGGCCCAACAAGGGTGAGCCCGATCGGCGACCCGCGGTGGGCTCGGAGTATCAGGAGATCGCCCCCACTCAGCCGGTTCGCCCGGTGGTGCCGGTGTCGGCCCCGGGTGCCCTGCGGCTCCCGCTGACCGTCGTGGGGAGGGATTCCTGATGTGGAGTGTCACCGAATCCGAGACCGAGCGCACCGACTGGCCGGTCAGCCCGGCAGCGCCGTGGCCGGCGAATGTCCGCGCCACGATCTGGTGGCATCGGGCCCGGTCGTCGGACTTCGCGCCGACAGGTGCCAAGACGCTGCCGATCACGATGTGCATGATCGTCGACTACACGACCTCGCCGGTCGGCCCGTACCGCGAGATTCTGGCGAGCCCGGCCCTGCGCCGAGACGTCGGACGCGTTCCGCGGATGGCGGTGCCGTTCATCGCCGTCGATTCCGCTACGTCGGTGCACGGCGGCCGGACCAACTGGCACCTGCCCAAGGTGTTGGCCGAATTCGAGGGTGACGTGCTGGGCGAGGCCGGGGCGAGCGGCGACGAATGGTCGGTGCGAACGACGTCCCGGGCCGTGGGACCGCAGTTCCCGATGCTCGGCTCCATCGGTTTCGCACAGCCGGTGTCCGGCGGATCGGCCGTCGCCACTGCAAGTCTGAAGGGCAAGGCCAGGGTGGCCCGCGTCGAGGTGGACGCCAAGGGCCCGACGCTCGGTCGCTGGATGCCGTCGGGCACGTATTTCGGGTTGCAGATCGTGTCGGGGTCGATGCGGACTGGTGAAGCGCGCCTGGTCGGATAGCCGAGAGGCTGCTTTTCTTGACTTAGTCCAGATTAGGGGCATACTGGAGTACATGCAGCTCACCGAACGCGTCGACCCCGTAGCGCGGTTGCGCTCGGTGGGTCTGCGCGTCACCGGACCCCGAGTTGCAGTTCTGGATGCGGTCACAGCCCGACCGCATTCGGACGCCGACGACATCGCTGCCGCCGTTCGCGAGAGCGGCGGTTCGGTGTCGACCCAGGCCGTCTACGACGTGCTCAGGGCCTGCGTCGACGCAGGTCTGCTGCGTCGCATCGAACCTGCCGGTTCGGCCGCGCTGTACGAGAGCCGGACGGCGGACAATCACCATCACCTCGTGTGCCGAGAGTGCCATGCGGTGGCCGATGTCGATTGCGTCGTCGGAGCAGCGCCGTGTCTCGTACCCGGGAACACGCACGGATTCGTCGTCGACGAAGCCGAAATCGTGTTCTGGGGTTTGTGCGGCGACTGCACGAGGCATTCCGTCTAGTACTGCGGTCCAGCGTACGGCCGCTCGGTTTCACAGATTTTCGAGAAGCAGCCCCTTCTCGAATCCGATCCAGCCCTTCAGGAGGCTTCGTATGACCAAGCCGATCACCAACAAACCGACCACCAGCAACTCGGGAATCCCCGTGCCCAGCGACGATCAGTCGCTGACCGCCGGAACGCAGGGTCCGATCCTTCTGCACGATCACTACCTCATCGAGAAGATGGCGCAGTTCAACCGCGAGCGGGTCCCGGAGCGCGTCGTCCACGCCAAGGGCGCAGGCGCGTTCGGTGAACTCGAGATCACCGGGGACATCAGCAAGTACACCAAGGCGAAGGCGCTGCAGCCCGGTGCCAAGACCGAGATGCTTGCGCGCTTCTCCACCGTCGCGGGCGAGCAGGGCAGCCCAGACACCTGGCGTGACCCGCGCGGCTTCTCGCTCAAGTTCTACACCGAGGAAGGCAACTGGGACCTGGTCGGCAACAACACCCCGATCTTCTTCGTCAAGGACCCGATCAAGTTCCAGGACTTCATCCGTAGCCAGAAGCGCATGCCCGACTCCGGTCTGCGCGACAACAACATGCAGTGGGACTTCTGGACTCTCTCGCCCGAGTCGGCACACCAGGTGACGTGGCTCATGGGTGACCGCGGCATCCCCAAGTCGTTCCGCCACATGGACGGATTCGGCTCGCACACCTACCAGCTCATCGCCGAGGACGGCACGAAGACCTGGGTGAAGTTCCACTTCAAGACCGACCAGGGGATCGACTACCTGACACAGGACAAGGCGGACGAGGTTGCGGGTACGTCCCCCGATCATCACCGTCAGGACCTGTTCGGATCCATCAAGAACGGCGATTTCCCCAGCTGGACCCTCAAGGTGCAGCTCATGCCGTACGACGAGGCGGAGAACTACAAGTACAACCCGTTCGACCTCACCAAGGTCTGGTCGCAGAAGGACTACCCGCTGATCGAGGTCGGCAAGATGACCTTGAACCGCAACCCGGAGAACTTCTTCGCGCAGATCGAGCAGAGCTCGTTCGAGCCGTCCAACACCGTGCCCGGCATCGGCTTCAGCCCCGACAAGATGCTGCTCGGACGTGTCTTCTCCTACGCAGACGCACACCGGTACCGCATCGGAGCGAACTACGCGCAGCTGCCGGTCAACGCCCCGAAGTCCGAGGTCAACTCGTACTCCAAGGACGGCAACATGCGGTACTCGTTCAACTCTCCGGAGACGCCCGTCTACGCGCCGAACTCGTTCGGCGGCCCGTCGGCGGACACGAACAAGTACGGCGACGACGGAGCGTGGGACTTCGAGCCTCGTTTCGTGCGTACCGGATACATCGAGCACCCCGAAGACGGCGACTTCGTGCAGGCGGGAGCCTTGGTCCGCGAGGTCATGGACGACGCGCAGCGTGAGCGTCTCGTCGGAAACATCGTCGGACACGTCCTCAACGGCGTGAGCGAGCCCGTTCTGAGCCGGGTGTTCGAGTACTGGACCAATGTCGATGCCGAGCTCGGCAAGAAGGTCGAGGAAGGCGTTCGGTCGCAGCAGAACGAGACCGCACCGACCACCGGTGCAGGCGCAGTCGACGATCCTGCCGACGAGGCCGCCAAGGTCTGATCCGACCGGTTCTGGGATCGGCGTCACAGCGACGGTGGCGTCGATCCGGAACAACGTGTGACTGCATGCCGTTGTGTAGTACAGACGGAAGAACAATAATGGTGTGCGATGCATACCGTCGTCCAACGGCAGGGAGGCCACATCATGACGAACCCCATCACCAGTACCCTCGACGCAGGTCAGCAGAAGATCGCCGGCGACGCACTCCAGGGAACCGTGGTCGATCTCATCGACCTCTCGCTCATCGCGAAGCAGGCGCACTGGAACGTGATCGGTAAGAACTTCCGGTCGGTGCACCTCGAACTCGACGAGTTGGTCACGGCCGCACGTGAATTCACCGATCAGGCCGCCGAACGCGCCACCGCCATCGGCGTCAGCCCCGACGGCCGCGCAGCCACCGTCTCCTCGACGGCGGGCACCAAGGGCTTCGGTGCCGGATGGACTCAGGACAGCGAGGTCGTCCCCGCGGTCGTCGACAACATCGCCGCGGTCGTCGAGCGTCTTCGCGGACGCATCGCCGACACCGGCGAAGCCGATCCGGTGACCCAGGACCTGCTCATCGGCATCACAGCTCGGCTCGAGCAGCTGCACTGGATGTGGCAGGCCCAGGCCAGCTAGCCGGCGGTTCTCCACTCGACAGGCCCCTCGCGTACTGCGGGGGGCCTGTTGCTTTGTCTGTCGATTGTTTGCCCGCACCACCCCCGGGTATCCGACGGTCATGCCTGTTTCCAAGCCGACTGTCGAGGCTGTTCTGCTCGACATCGACGGCACCCTCGTCGATTCCAACTACGTGCACGTCGACGCGTGGTCGCGTGCGTTTCGTGAGGCCGGCCACGAGGTGCCATCGTGGCGCGTTCACCGCAGCATCGGGATGGACGGGTCGAAGTTGCTCGAGACGCTCGTCGGGTCGTCCGACAGTGCGGTGGCGCAGGAAGCGAAGAAACTGCACGGCGAGTACTACGCCAATGCCTCGTCCGATCTCGAAGTGCTCCCGGGTGCCCGTGAACTGTTGGCGGACTTGAACTCTCGCGGCGTCACCGTAGTGCTCGCCACCTCGGCCCCCGAGAGCGAACTGTCGACGTTGCGCGACCTGCTCGACGTCGAGGATTCCGTCGCGGTGGTGACGAGCGGCGAGGACGCCGAGGTCGCCAAGCCGGAGCCCGACATCGTCGCGGTGGCACTCGAGCGGGCAGGCGTCGAGGCGGCGCATGCCGTGATGGTCGGTGACAGTGTGTGGGACATCGAGTCGGCCGGGCGTGCGGGCGTACGCGCTATCGGTGTCCGCAGTGGCGGTATCTCGCGTGGTGAGTTGCTCGACGCAGGTGCGGTAGCCGTGTTCGACGATCCGGCCGATCTGCTCGAGCACGTCGAGAGAAGCCCGATCTTCGCTGGAAAGGCACGTGCTTGAACGAGTTCCGTAAGCCGTGCCCCAGGGTCGACGGTTACGTCCCCATCGAGAGCTACGGCGCGATCGGCGACGGCCGAACCGTGGCAATGATCGCCGACGACGGCCGGATCGACTGGTTTCCGGTACCCAACCTCGACTCGCCGCCGCCGTTCGCAGCGTTGCTGGACGCGCCACATGGCGGCTACATCGAACTGACCCCGGTGGAAGAATTCACCGTCCAGCGTGAATTCGTCCCCGGGACAAACGTTCTGAGTACCACATTCCGTACCGAATCCGGAGCCGTGCGCGTCACCGACTCGTTGAACACCGGTGTCGCCGGCCGTCTTCCGTGGGTGGAGTTGGCGCGCCGCGTCGAAGGCCTCGACGGCACCGTCGAGCTGAGGTGGTCCGTCGCGCCGGGCACGATGCTGGGCATCGCGTCGCCGTGGGCCTACGACACCGAGCACGGCACCGTCCTGCGGGTCGACGGATTGACCTTGGCGGTGCGGACTCTGGGCATCGAGAACGTGCGCGTGGCGGACCGCGACATCGGTGGGGTCGTCTGCACGCAACCGGGTTCTCGGCATGTGCTCGGTGTGGTGGGGACGGAAAACGAGCCACTGCCGTTGCCCGATCCGCAGCATCTCGACGAGGGGATCGACCGGACCATCGACAACTGGCGTGTGTGGTCCGACGAGTTCTCGTACGAGGGTCCGTGGGCAGAGCATGTGGCTCGCAGCGCACTGGCGTTGAAACTGTTGCTGCACAGCCCGTCCGGTGCCATTGCTGCAGCCGCGACAACCTCGCTGCCCGAGAACCGGACCGGTGGCAAGAACTGGGATTACCGCTACGCGTGGGTTCGCGACGCCGCGTACACCATCCGCGCTCTGCAACGGTTCGGCCTTCGTGAGGAGATCCATGCTGCGGTGGCCTGGCTGCTGAAAGTGATCCGTGTCAACGATCCGTTGGTCAACGTGTTCTACACCCTGGGCGGCGAATTGCCCGGTGGCACCGAACAACCCGACGTTCCCGGTTGGCGAGGCATCGGGCCGGTGGTCAACGGCAACGCCGCTGCAGACCAGCTGCAGTTGATGATCTTCGGGGACCTGTTCTCGATCATCCGGCAGTACGTCGACGCAGGAAACATCCTCGACGCGCAGACCGGTCGGCTGCTCGCCACCATCGCCGACGAGGCGTGCGATTCGTGGCAGCGCAAGGACGCCGGGATCTGGGAGCTCGAGGACGAGCAGCACTACACCAGTTCCAAATTGGGCTGTTGGCAAGCGCTCGACTGCGCGGTGCACCTTGCCGAGGCGGGGGAGATCCCGGGCATACCGGATCGATGGAAGGCCGAGAAGGAACGCATCCGGCACTACATCGAAACCGAGTGTTGGTCGGACGAGCGACAGGCCTACCTCGCGTACCCGGGTGCCGACGGCCTCGATGCGTCGGTCTTGCTGGCGGCAGAGATGGATTTCGATCGCGGAGAACGTCTTTCGTCCACCATCGATGCGCTCGGCGAAGAACTCGGCGCCGGACCGCTGATGTATCGCTACAGCGGCGTGTCCGAGGAAGAAGTGACGTTCGTGGCCTGTGCGTTCTGGCGGGTGTCTGCGTTGTCCTGCGTCGGCCGGGACGACGAGGCCACTGCGCTGATGGACCAGTTGGTGCTGCTGTCCAACGACGTCGGCTTGTACAGCGAAATGATCGATGCTTCGGATGGATCGTTTCTGGGTAACTTCCCGCAGGGCTTGAGCCACCTGGCCCTGGTGAATGCGGCGCTGACCATCGCGCGCTCGCACGACGCCACAGCCTGACATCAACCTCTAGCGCAAAGTGGGATCGTATGGATCTGGGAATCGACGGTAGAACAGCGCTGGTGACCGGGGCAGACTCCGGCATCGGCTGGCACACGGCGAAAATGCTGTTGGCCGAAGGCGTTCGGGTCGTCATCAGCGACAAGGATCAGAGCTCGCTCGACGCCGCCGCGGCCGAACTCGCAGCGGCGGAGGGCCGGTTGTTCGCGTTCGCCGCGGACGTCACCGACACCGAGGCCGTCGAGAAATTGGCGGTACAGACGCAGAAGGCAGTGGGCGACATCGACATCCTCGTTCAGTCCTCGGGCGTGACCGGAGCCCAGGGGCTGTTCCACGAGATCGACGAGGAGGGATGGCGGTCCACCCTCGACATCGACCTGATGGGACCGGTCCGTCTGCTCAGGGCATTCCTCCCTGCGCTACGCCGCGGCGGCTGGGGACGCATCGTGCTGCTGACGTCCGAGGATGCCGTGCAGCCGTACGACGACGAATTGCCTTATTGCTCGGCCAAAGCGGGGGTTCTCGCGCTGGCCAAGGGGCTCTCGCGCAGCTACGCGTCGGAGGGATTGCTGGTCAACGCGGTCTCTCCCGCGTTCATTCACACCCCGATGACCGACGCGATGATGGACAAGCGTGCAGAGGAGAAGGGCACCGACCGCGACGGTGCCGTCGAGAGCTTCCTCGACGAGGAGCGCCCGTACATGGAACTCGGACGCCGAGGCGAGCCCGAGGAAGTTGCCTCGGTGATCACGTTCCTGTGCTCGGACCGCGCCAGCTTCGTCAACGGATCGAACTACCGAGTCGACGCCGGTTCCGTCGCAACTATCTAGGAGACACATATGACCAATTTCGGATACACCTTGATGACCGAGCAGAGCGGCCCGAAAGAGTTGGTGCAGTACGCCGTCGGTGCCGAGAAAGTCGGCTTCGACTTCGAGGTCGCCAGCGATCACTACTCACCGTGGCTGTCCTCCATGGGGCACTCGCCGTACGCCTGGACGACACTCGGTGCGGTGGCTCAGGCCACCGAACGCGTCGAGTTGATGACGTACGTGACGTGCCCGATCATCCGGTACCACCCCGCCGTCGTCGCGCAGAAGGCTGCGACGTTGCAGATCCTGGCCGACGGACGCTTCACCCTCGGGCTCGGCAGTGGTGAGAACCTGAACGAGCACGTCGTCGGCGAGGGCTGGCCGTCCATCGACAAGCGCCAGGACATGTTCGTCGAGGCGCTCGAGATCATCCGCGCATTGCACGCCGGTGGCTTGGTCACGTACGAGGGCAGGCACTTTCGTGTCGACTCCGCCCGGATCTGGGACCTGCCCGATGGCGGCGTGCCGATAGGCATCGCAGCAGGCGGTGAGAAGGCAGTGGCGCGGTTCGCCGAGTACGGCGATCACCTCATCGCCACCGAGCCGGATGCCGATCTCGTCAAGGCGTGGTCGGACAACCACGAGGGACCGGCGCGGGCGATCGGCCAGATCCCCATCTCCTGGGACCCGGACAAGGACGCGGCGATCGATCGTGCGCACGATCGATTCCGCTGGTTCGCCGGTGGCTGGGCCGTGAACGCCGATCTTCCGACGACGGCGGGATTCGCCGGAGCCACCAAGTTCGTGCGGAAAGAGGATGTGGCCGACACGATTCCGTGCGGACCGGACCTGGACGCGATCGTCGAGGCCGTGAAGCCGTACTGGGAGGCCGGGTACACCGACATCGCCCTGGTTCAGGTGGGCGACGAAACTCAGGAGCGCTTCCTGGCCGAGGCAGCAGGCCCGCTGTTGGAGAAACTGCGCGCTGCGTCCAGCTGAGCTGCTCCGGTAGCTGAACAACCCCGACCGATTCATTCGGCCGGGGTTGTTCGCGTCGGGCGGTCCTCCCACGGTATGACTCCGCGTCCGTCCGTCGCAGGACTGAAATCGTCGGCAGGCAGGACGCCACGAGAGTTCCCACGCGGCAGAGTGGTTCACATCGAACGAGCCGAACACTCACCGCAGGGAGGCGGACGATGAACACGCGAGATGCTGTCGAGGCGGGTGGCCGCTCTTTTTTCGTGGCGCTACCCGATACGCCCCGCGCAAGCGCGTTGGCGGCCCGGTTGGCGCAGGTGTCGACCACTCGGATCACTCACGACTCGGGGCGTCCATGGCTTCTCGGGCATCTCACGACCGACCGACTCGTCACCGCACAGGATGGACGTACGACGGTCGCAATCGTCGGTAGGTCCGATGCGACGGAGTCCCGGCTGCGGAGACTTGCCGAGGACATTTCGGTACCGGCACAGGCGGCAACGGCAGCGTCGAACTTTCACGGGAGTTATACGACGATCGTGTCGGTCGATGGACAGATCTATGCCAGCGCCGCGGCAATGGAGACCCGCAGAATCTGGTCTGCGTGCATCGACGGTGTGCTGGTCCTGAGCGACCGCGCCGATGTTCTGGCCGATCTGGGCGAGTTCGACGTCGATCCAGCGGCCGTCACCATACGACTACTCGGCACCATGCCGCACCCACTCGATCGCGTCCCGTTGTGGACGGAGGTCGAACCACTTGCCGGAGATCGATACATCACCGTCGACAGAAACGGTGAGCGAAGCCGGACCGGAACGTGGTGGTACGCGCCGCAGGCCGACACCTCGAGGTCCGAGGGTGCCGTTCTGTTCAGATCGGCGGTGGAGGGTTCGGTTCGAGCGCGCACCGCACCCGGAGATCCGGTGGCCTGCGACCTGTCCGGGGGGCTCGATTCCACTCCGCTGTGCTACTTCGCAGCACAAGCGCAGCAGGGTGTGCTCGCTCGCACTCTCTTCAACGACGACCCGGGTGGACGCGAGGATCTCCACTGGGCTCGCCGGGCGATCAAGAGCATGCCCGGAGTGCACACCCACGAGGTTACCTCCACGGACGACATGCAGGACTTCTACGAGGGTGTCGAGAGCCTGGATGTTCGACTCGACGAGCCGACGCAGGCCGCGACCGCCGGGCCGCGGATCGTACGAATGTTGGCCGACGATCGCCGCAAGGGAATCCGGATGCATATCACCGGTCTCGGAGGGGACCACATTTTGCGTGGCGTCAATGCGTGGGAGCACACGATCGCACGCGCACGTCCGTGGGTCGGGTGGAACAGAGCCAGGGCGCAGCACATTCCAGCGGGAATCGGAGTGCTGACGACCTTGCGAGAGTTGGCCGATCGGCGCACGTACCGACAATGGTTCGCCGACACGATGCGTGCAGCACTGGCCGGAGCTCCTCACCCCGAGATACCACGGATGAACGATTGGTCCAGTCCTCCCGCTGTGCCACCCTGGCTTACGCCGCATGCTCGCGAATTGCTTCGGAGCAAGATCGATTCCGTGCTCGAGGCAGCGGAGCCACTGGACCGAACCGTTGCCGGGCACATCGATCTGTATTTCGCTCGCGATGCTGCCCGACTGATCCGCGGCACAGCACAACTGGGACAGCCGTTCGGAGTCTCCTACGACTCGCCTCTGCTCGACGATCGAGTGGTGGAAGCTGCCCTTGCAGTTCGACGCGACGAACGCGATACCCCACTCGAATGGAAGCCCCTGATGAAGGACGCGATGCGCGGATTGCTACCGAACGACTATCTGATGCGAACGAACAAGATCGGCGGCGGCCCGCAGTCCGTACGTGGGTACGCCCGCCACTACGGACGACTGCTGGAGCTGATGGACGACGCACGACTGTTCGATACCGGGCTGGTCGACCGAACAGAATTTGTTGCATCGACGTCGCCTCGAGCTCGTGAGGTACCGGTCGGACATGTTCACCAGGCCATCAATGCCTCGGTATTCCTTGCGGCTCAGCGAAATCGGACCGACGTAACTGTGTGATCGATCCATCCCGGCTCTATCGACAAAGGAGAAACCTATGTTCTGGAGGACCAAGGACACTGCTGCGCAGCGAAACTCGGGTCGTTCCAGCAGGACGAGGCACCTCGACACGGTGGCAACCGAGTACGGTCACGTCGTTCTCGACGGTGCAGCCGGCCGGTACTGGCACCTCAACGACAGTGCGCTGATCGTGTCACGTTGCCTGCGTGAGGGTGGCAGTCGCGAGGACGCGGCCGCGGCGTTGGTCGACACGTTCGCCATCGACCCGGCACTGGCGAGACGCGACGTCGACGCTGCCTACCGTCAACTCGAAGGGGTCGGTCTGCTGTGAGTGACGTACTGCCACACATTCCTTCGACCCTCGGTCCGCTCCCCACTCTCGGCATCAAGGCGAGCGTCGGAATCGCCAAGGGCCTGAGTCGAATGCCTCCGAACGTCCTGCGTTCGTTCCTCGAACGGATCGCAACCGGCGCTCGGCCGGCGACGTACGAGGAGGCTCGTCTGGCTCGCGATGCAGTCCTGACCGCCAGCCCCTACAGCAGAGGTGGATCGGCTTGTCTGCCTCGCTCCCTCGCGACAGTGTTGGTGTGCCGTGCACGAGGCACGTGGCCGCAATGGTGCGTGGGCGTGCTCTCGTCGCCGCCGTTCACTGCCCATGCATGGATCGAGGTCGACGGAGTGATCGTCGATGAGCCGATGGCCAAGTCCGACTTCTCGACCTTCTTCTCCGTCTCCTCGAAATCTGTACTGCAGCAGTCTGTGTGAGCTCGAGCTCCAGGCTGCGCCCCATGAACTCGGGACGTCGGAGGTCGACCGCGTCGTCGACCGCCGTCGATCCCGTACCGGAGGACTCGATACGGGCCCCGGACTGAATCGACCGATCCCCTGAGTATGCGAAAGGAGGTGTGACACATGACCGAGGATTACCAAGCCCCGACCATCGTCGACCTGGGTAGCTTCCAGGACGAGACAGGTTTCGGCATCGGTGGCCAGGCCGAGGGCTGGAACCCGATCGCCGATCGCAAGAACTGACACCGGATCACAGAAGCTCGACCGGACAGAATCGAAAGGAAATACCGCCATGATCAAGGATTACGAATCTCCCGCTGTCGTCGACCTGGGTAGCTTCCAGGACGAGACCGGTTTCGGCATCGGTGGCCAGGCCGAGGGCTGGAACCCGATCGCCGATCGCAAGAACTGATCGTCGACGCCGCGAACATCGCCGCATGATCACCCACGGAAAGGAGGTGTAACGCACATGTCGAAGGCATACGAGACACCTGCTGTTGCAGATCTGGGCCGTTTCCAGGACGAGACCGGAGAGTTCATCGGTCCGCACACCGAGGCAATCCTGCCGTTCGAGGACCACTCCAAGGAGTGAATTCGTCAGTTGCATCCGGTAATTCGAGACATCTCTACAATTCAGCGAGGAGTTTTATCGTGAACAAGGCATACGAAACACCTGCCGTTGCGGATCTTGGCCGTTTCCAGGACGAGACCGGAGAGTTCATCGGTCCGCACACCGAAGCGATCCTGCCGTTCGAGGATCACTCCAAGGAGTGACACTGCACCCGGTGCGGCGACCCGGCACGATCATGTGCCGGGTCGCCGGTCCGGGATCCGATTCCGAGTCGTACCGAACTGTTGTGACAACAACGTAGAAGGAGCGTCGATGACGATGGCACTGCACGGGCAGTCGAGCGACTCCGCTGGCACATCCGTCTACCCGAACCGATCCGACGCACCGGCCCTCGAGGCCAGGGACGTTCGGATGCGCTACGGGTCGATCGATGTGTTGACCGGGGTCGATCTGCGTGTCGAGGCGGGCGAAGTGGTTGCATTGCTCGGGCCGAACGGCGCGGGTAAGACGACCACCATCGAGATTCTCGAGGGAATTCGCCGCCGGTCGAGTGGCTACGTGCGTGTGTTGGGAGTCGATCCCGCCCACGGCGACGACGAATGGCAGTCGCGCATCGGTGTCGTGTTGCAGTCATGGCGTGATCATCGTCGATGGAAAGTTCGAGAGTTGTTGCTGCACTTCGCACAGCATTATCAGGTACTCGGGCCGTCGGGTGGCCGACTGCCATACGATACGGACGAGTTACTGGATGCTGTCGGTCTGACCGACCGAGCACAGACCAAGGTAGGTCGACTCTCCGGAGGTCAACGGCGTCGTCTCGACGTCGCGATCGGACTCGTCGGAAATCCCGAACTGTTGTTCTTGGACGAACCGACAGTCGGGTTCGATCCCGAAGCGCGCCAGGACTTTCACGAACTCATCGGGTCTATCACCCGCACGCGGCGAACGGCCGTCGTACTGACCACCCACGATCTGGTCGAGGCCGAGCTTCTCGCAGATTCGGTGGCGATTCTGGTAGATGGACGTGTCGTCGCGCGTGGAACCACCGAGCAGCTCGCCCGCCGGTACGCCTGGGGTACCGCGGTGTCGTACCGGCTCCGTGGACGTTCGCAGGCGGCGACGGTCGACAACGCCACCGAGTTCGTGCGTGAACTGTTGGCCTCGGGGGGCTCCGACGTGACCGATCTCGTCGTCCGGCCACTGAATTTGCAGGACGCCTACCTGCACATGATTCGAAGTGCCGATCCCGTTGCCGCGGAGCTCGATCCGAGTCCAGATGAAGGAAAGGTGCTCTTCCATGCTCATTGATACCGTCCGTCTCGGTCTCGGCCGCGGGCTCATCGAATTCAGACAGAGCCTTACCCTCGTCCTCAACTACATCTTCTTTCCGTGCATCGCTCTGATCGTCATGTATTTTCTTCGAGGAGTGGAGGTCTCGGGCTCCGGAGCTTCGCTCGGTAGTTTCGCCATCCCCGGAGTGCTCGCGATCAACGTGCTGTTCAGCGGACTGATGGGGTTGGCCACCAACCTCATCGCCGAGCGGGAGGACGGAAGTCTGCTGCGCGTGAAATCGTTGCCCTACGGTATTCACACCTATCTCGTCGGCAAGATCAGCAGCCAGGTGGCCCTGACGTTCATCACTTTCTGCGTCGTACTGATCGGAGCGGGTGTGCTGTTCGGGCAGTTCGTCTCGGCCGATCCGATCGAACTTGCAAACCTTGTGTGGATTCTGCCCCTCGGCATGACGGCTACTCTGCCGTTCGGAGCGATCCTGGGTTCGCTCGTCAAGAACCCGCGGAACCTGAGTTTCGTATCGCTTCTGCTCATGGCGCTGGTGAGCGTGTCCGGCGTGTTGTACCCGCTGGCGAACCAGGCGTCCTGGATGCAGGCGATCGGACAGGCGACTCCGCTCTACTGGCTGGGCCAGGCCCTGCGCGCTGCTCTCCTCGGTGATGCCGCAGCCGCTTCGGAGATCGGTGGGCGGTGGCACCTGGCCGAGACCGCATTGGTTCTCGGTGCTTGGAGCGTCGTCGGATGCATCGCGGCGGTGTTCGTGCTCCGGCGCGCGGCACGGCGCGATGCGGGTGCCAAGATATCCGGAGCCGTCTCCTCGCGTGCCGGGTGATCACACTCCGTCAGTCCGAGACCAAACCCGCAGTGTGGGCGAACACCACGCATTGAATTCGGTCGCGAACATCGAGTTTGCGCAGTACCCGCCCCACGTGTGTCTTGACGGTAACCTCCGCGATGAACAGCTTGTCCGCGATTTCCGAATTGTTCAGTCCCTGTGCGATTGCCTCGAGTACGTCACGTTCGCGGTCCGTCAGCGACTCCCAGCGACGCAGAACGGAATCGTCGGCGGGAATACCGGCACGTTGCGGGGATACCGAGCACAGCAGTTGCCGAGTCATTTGCGGCGAGACGACCGCAGTGCCGCGGTGAGTGGCCTCGATGGCGGACAGAAGCGCGTCGGGCGGAGTGTCCTTGAGCAAGAATCCGCTCGCCCCCGCCATGATGGCGTTGTACGCCAGGTTGTCCACCGCGTATGTCGTGACAATGAGGATCTTGGGAGGCGCGTCGAGTTCGAGGATCCGCGCAGTGGCGTCCACTCCGTTCAGTCCGGGCATGTCGATGTCCATCAAGACCACGTCGATCTCACCCGGCAAGCTCTCGACCAGGGAAACTGCGTCGATCCCGTTGGTTGCTTCGCCGACGACGGTGGTTCCGCCGCCGGACTCGACGATCATTCGCAGCCCAGCTCGGAACAGTTCACTGTCGTCGACGATGACAGTGCGAATCATTGTCCCCCCGAAAGATCGAGTCAGCTGATGGCGATCAGTTGTTTCTGGTGCGAACATACCGGTTGTTCGAGCTGCGATCGTCGGAGCTGAGAGGAATCGTGGCCCGAACGACGAATCCGCCGTCGGGCGGCGACCCGGCGAACAGTGTTCCGCGCAGGAAATCGACGCGCTCGCGCATACCGAGTAGCCCGAAGCCGTCCGTAGTGCACTCTGCCGCACCCACTTCGGCAGCCGACCCGTCACCGTCGTCACTGACTTCGACTTTCACATTCTCCGCGGTGACGTCGACCGATGCGGTCACCTTGGTCACCGAGGTGCCAGCATGTTTGCGCACGTTGGTCAACGACTCCTGCACGATTCTGTAGACGGCTTCCTGCACCGTTGGTGGCAGCTCGCAATGACGGCCCTCCACAGTCAAATCCGTGGCGACGGTATCGGACGCGGCCGATTCGACCAGGAACTCGAGATTCGACACAAGGGGCGAGGTGCGCGTCATGTCCGCTGGTTCGTCTCGGAGCAGCTTGAGCAACTTTCGGAACTCGGAAAGCGAATCACGACAATGGGTGTTGATCATGCGGAGCGAATTCTTGTGTTCTTCGGCCAGTTCGGTGGATGACCGCAACGTTCCCTCGGACATGGTGAGGATGCCGGCCAGACTGTGTGAGATCACGTCATGAAGGTCGCGCGCGATGCGGGCACGTTCTTCTGCTGCGGCTATCTGCGCCAAATGGTCCTGCTCGCGTTCGAGTTGGTCGGCACGGGTACGCAGAGTTTCGTCGTGCACACGACGTAAGGCGGTATGGGTACCCCACAGCCACACCGCGACGGTAGTCGTCCCTATGGCCGAAAGCGGCACTGCAGATGCCGCGAACGTCTCACCCCACCGGATCGCGGCAATTACCGCGCCCGCTACGACGGCTGTCGCACACAGCAGTGCCGCACGGCGTGGGGCGTGTGCTGCCACCGCGTACACCCCGGCAAGCAACATGAGATTCGCCGGGATCGGGCCGAAACCTTCGATCAACTGGACGGTGCCGGCAGCCGACATCACGGCGAAGGACCGCAGCGGATAGCGATGCGCGAACAACCATGGCAGACACAGGCCAAGTGCAATGGCCACCAGGAGAACTGTCGTCGTACCTCGCCAGTACACGCCTATCGAGACGGCTCCCGTATAGGAGAGGATGCCGAAGCAGAGAACACCGCGTCCGATGGCTCGGACGCGGTGTTGCTCGGATCCAGTGGTGAGCATCATGCGGCGATGATAACGGGACCAGGTGGTCCGTAGTGTTTCGAACAGGCCCCACGGATCGATCGCCGAGACGTTGTCGGATCAACTGGAGAAGATGTTGCTCACTGCGTCGTGCAGCTCACCGTACTGAGCGATCGACGGATTCACCACGAAAAAGATCCACAGGGCTGCCGCCGCCACGGATACGCACAACACGATCATCGACAGGACGAATCCCGTGCGCGCCACCCCGGTTGCAGTGCGTCGCGTCGCCCGCCACCCCAGAACGACCCCGGTTGCGGCGAGCGCGACCGGGACGAAGCCGGCGAACGGAAAGATCACCAGCACGGGTGTGAGAAGGAAGGCGAGCAGTGCTGCGGTGAGCGAAGCGGCACCGCGCCTGTCGGGGTTCTGATGCGCGCGCCCCGGTTCGGTGTACTCCGCGCGAGTGATAGTTCGATTGTCGGTCATGGTCGATTCTCCTTTCGCTGCGATATCACTGAACGTGAATGTCCTTGCGGTCGAGTGCTCTGCCGGTCAGTGCGACGACCACGACAGTGAGCAGTGCCGTGGCCGTCAGGACCGACAGTGCGGCTCCGGTGGTCAGCGAACCCGAGTCACCGAAAGTTCCGGAGGCCAGTTGGGTTGCGCGAGTTGCCAGGGCATAGGGCAACACGAAGATTGCCTCGGTCACCTCGGCGGTGAGGAGGAACACCGATATACCGGCCCCGACGAGAGCGATGGCAATCGGCACCGCAAACGACCTGATCGCCATCGACAGACCGGATTGCAGAGCCGCCACCGGTAGCGACCCCACCACGACGAGTGCACTGGTCGCGAAGAGCTCGGAAGGAAGCATGCCGTCGAGCGAGAAAACCACCTTGCCGAGAACGACGACCGCTGCCAGCATGACGATGTTCATGAACGCGGTCAGCGTTGCCACCACAGCCGTCTTGGCGATCACGATGCGCGTCGACGGAACCGGCCCACTCATCAGGGCATTCCAGTTCCCTCCTCGGTGTTCGGATTTCCACGCCAGCGAGGCCAGTACGGCAACGCCGAGTGCGAGTGGGAACAGGCCGTAGAACACGACTGTGCGCAACCACAAGGTGCGCCATCCCTCTGCCAACTCTGCGCCCGACGCGATCGTGTTGAACGTTCCGACCCCCGCGATGATCAGAGGGAGGAGAACGACGACAGCCCATGCCTGCGAGCGCCTGAGCTTGATCATTTCTGCCGAGAACGCATTCATGCTCGTACCTCCTGTCGATCGAGTCGAACGGTCATGAGCCAGAACAACACTGACCCGACAACTCCGAGAGCGACGATGCTGGCGTAGGACGGGTTCAGCGTCACCACCTGCTCGCCTCGGTAGTCGGCGGCGGACGCCAAGGAGTAGTACCCCCACGGCGTCAGGTGTGCTGCCCAGGAGGGGAATCCGGAGGCGCAGATCGCGATGACGGTACCCACGATGCCGATTCCCAGCGCGACCAGTTGGTTGTCCACTCGCGCTGAGATCAGCAGGTGCAGAGCGAGTATCACCAGGTTGGCCGTCACCGCCGCCGCCGTGTAGCCCAACCACAGACCGGCAGGCAACGGTTGGGTCACCCCGATGGCGGTCCCCAGAAATACACCTGCAGCGCTGGCCGCCACCGTCGCGCCACCGACGGCGAGGCCCGTCGAGACGAGCTTCGCCCGCACGAGGGCTCCGCGGTCGGCTCCAGTGGTCTGGTTCAGTAACCAGCCGTTGGACTGGTGCTCGACTTCCACTGTGCGGCTTGCCATCACTGCGATCAGCAGTGGCGACGCGATGGGGACGGCAAGGGACAGGCCGGCCAGTGGCAGTGCCCAGGAGACTGCGGTCGAATCGTTCGACGTCGCCGCGGTGAGAGCGCCGACGAAGGTCAGTCCGACGATCGCGGCGACCAACAATGCGGCGATCGCGCCGATGCGCAGGTGCCTGAGTTTGGCGAATTCGTTGCGTACGGTCGTCACAATCGGCCACCCTTCGTCAGGTTCATGAATACGTCTTCGAGCGACTGATCGTCGCGCCGAACGCCGTAGACGCCTGCGTTTGCGCCGACGAGTTCCGCCACCACCTGTGCGGTACCTCGATCGTCGATGCCGGACAGCCTCAACGTGTGGTCGTCGACCTGCACCGGGATCTTCTGTTGCAGAATCGAACTCGCGCGGCTGGGATCGATTGCGTCGATGAGCACGTCCGGAGTGGAGGCGGCGAACAGCTCGTCGCGGGTGCCTTGGAAGATCAGGCGGCCCTGGCTCAGGATTCCGAGCATGTTCGCCGTCTTGTCGATCTCGCCGAGCAGATGGCTCGAGACCATCACTGTCACACCGTGTTCGGCGAGATGACGGAGCAAGCCGCGGATCTCTTCGATTCCGGCCGGGTCCAAGCCGTTGGTGGGCTCGTCCAGAATCAGAAGTTGTGGTTCGCGCGCGAGTGCCATCGCAATGCCCAGGCGCTGTTTCATTCCCAGCGAGTAGTTCTTCACCTTCTTGTCGAGGTGTTCCTGCAGACGGACGGTGGCCACCGCTCGTTCGATCTGCTCGGCGCGCAGCCCGAGCGAGCGTTGCACGATACGGAGGTTCTCTGCACCGGTGAGGTGCCCGTATCCGGGTGGAGCTTCGATGAGTGATCCGATGTGCGACAACAATTCGCGGCGAGTGCCGTGATTCATCGGCCTACCGAGGATCTCCACCTCACCGGAGGTCGGTCGGATCAGGGACAGCAGCATTTTCATGGTCGTCGATTTGCCCGATCCGTTCGGACCGAGAAAGCCGTAGACGCAGCCCTCAGGAATGCGAAGGTTCACGTCGTCGACGACGGTATGCGTGTCGTAGCGCTTGCCGAGGCTGTGAGTTCTGACGATGTCCATACCCCGACTGTTCCGCATTCGGCCTGGAGAATCGTCCGCCTGCAGGAGTATTTCGGAGGGTATACCCAGGTATACCCTCCCTTCAGCCGCCGGTACCCGGACCGACCAGTCCCGACTCGTAAGCGGCGATCACTGCCTGGGTGCGATCACGTACCCCCAGCTTGGACAATATGCGTCCCACGTGGGCTTTCACGGTTACTTCCGACACCGCGATCGCAATGGCAATCTCCGCATTGGACAGCCCGCTCGAGAGGTGGACCAGGACTTCACGTTCACGTGGAGTCAAATCGGCGAGTTGTTCGGCAGAGGTGGACACCGGTCGCGCTCGGGGTGCGGGAGCGGAAGTGAAATGCTCGATCAAGCGCCGCGTGGTACTCGGGGCGACCACCGAATCTCCCTCGTGCACATGCTGAACCGCCGATATCAGCTCGTCGATCGGAGCGTCCTTGACGAGAAAGCCACCGGCACCGGCTCGAAGGGCGTCGAACACGTACTCGTCGAGGTCGAAGGTGGTCAGTATCAGTACTTTCGAGTTCGTGGCTTGCACGATTGCACGGGTTGCTTCGATGCCGTCCATCACCGGCATTCTGACGTCCATGAGAACGACGTCGGGGTTGGTCGCCCGAACCACGTCGATGCCTTCGCGTCCGTCGGCAGCTTCGCCGACTATCCGCACCTCGGCGCGCGAGCCGAGCACCAGTTTCAGTCCGGCTCGCACGAGGTTCTGATCATCCACCAGCACAACCGATATCGTCACCGTACCGCCTCGGCGGGTAATGAGACCGCGACGTGGAATCCGTCCGCGGTCGGGCCTGCGTCGAAGGTGCCGCCCTGCGCGAGAACGCGCTCCCGCATACCCATCAGCCCCCACCCGGACGCGGACGACGAATCGGTTCCGCGTCCGTCGTCCGCGACGGTCAACTCGATCGTCGCCGGTCCGTAGTTCAGATGCACTCGCACGGCTCGAACCTCCGGTCCCGCGTGTTTGCCTACGTTGGTCAACGACTCCTGAATCACACGGTAGATCACCAGCTGCAGACCGGGCGGCAACTCGACGGGCTCGCCCGTCACGCGATAGTCGACCGGAATGCCCACCGCCCGCGATCGCTCGACGAGCCCGTCGAGCTGGGCGACACCCGGTGCAGGTACCCGGTCGACCGGATCGTCGGAATGCAGAACGGTGAGCATCGACCGCATCTCGGTCATTGCTTCTCGCCCGGTGTCTCGAACGGTCTTCATTGCCGCGGCGGCCGCATCGGGATCCTGCCGGACGGTGCCTGCGGCACCCTCCGACAACAACACGATCGCGCTCAGGCTGTGGGACACGATGTCGTGTATCTCGCGGGCGATCCGGGTTCGTTCGGCCGCGGCAGCGTCCCGCTCCACCTGCTCAGCGCGGAGCTGCAGGCTGTGGACGTACTCGTTGCGGACGCGCGCCAGCATTCCGGTCAGCCACGCGATCGCCACGATCAGCACCAGCAGCCCTACGTCACCGAAGGACATGCTGTACCGCTCCATCGACGGCATCGTCATCGTGATCGTCCACACCGCCACTGCGACGGCCGCAGGAACCGAGTTCGACGGCGGTCGACTCCGAGCGACGGCGTGCAGAGCGGGAACGAGCATCACATCTGCGACCAGCAGCTCCACCCCGAGCACGAGTTGCAGATAGGCGGTCGCCACAATCACCGAGAACATCGACAAGGGGCGACGGCGATGGAAGACATACGGCAGACACAGTCCGGCCGGCAGGGCATATGCAATCCAAGAGACCGCACTGTCGGGGACCGCGAATCCCTGGACGGGCAGGTTGTAGGCAAAGACCGCAGCCGCGACAGCGCAGTCCAGAAACCTGTGATTGCTCCGGCTCGACCGGGCACCATCGATCACCGTCATCGCCCGATACCGTACTGGACGAGCGCATTCGGGTCACGTCGCAGCGAGTCGGAAACTACGACACCTCCCGTCGACGCGGCTCTTTACGAGCCCCGTCGCTGCCTTTCTCGCCACTGACGGGCCGTGCGGTTCGGGCAGGGCGCAGAACTGGCTACGGAGCCAGGCGCGACAGGTTCTTCGAGATGCTCGACGTCAGTGCCTTACCGACGATCGCAGCGAGTCCGGGGACCGGCGCGTCGAAACCGATCGTGTAATCGAGTTCGGTGCCGCCGTCGGCGGTGGGGGTGAACTTCTGCACGCCCCAGTGACCGCGTAGCGGGCCGCCTTTGGTGATGCGGTACTCGATCAGCGAGTTCGGCTCGGAGGTGACCGTCGTTTCCTCGAACGCCGGTAGCGGGCCGAGTTTCAGACTGCGGGTGGAGCCGACTCCATTGCGCGAGGTGTCACCGTCCCGAACGCGGCCGATCTTGGCCATGAAGAGCGGCCCCAGGTTCTCGTGTTCGGACAGTGCCGCGAACACGACCTCGGGCGGAGAGACGAAACGGTGCTTGACGTGTACGCGGGTGGGTGTCGGCATGTCGAGAAGTCCGTTCGCTGGCTCCGGCAAGGTGGACTCACAGTACGTGAGCACCGCACAACTGAAAATGGACCCGCTCGAGTGAATCGAGCGAGTCCATCTGTGTCGGGGTGGCGGGATTCGAACCCACGACCTCTTCGTCCCGAACGAAGCGCGCTACCAAGCTGCGCCACACCCCGTGTACCGCTGGAGAAGTCTAACTCACGACTGCCTCGGAACGCGAAACGCCCTCGTCGGAGACGTTTTTCGGACCCATTCTCGGGGCCGGAGTGAGCGTGATCAGCGTGGCCTCGGGCCTGCAGCAGAACCGCGCAGGCGCGTACGGGGACGTTCCGACGCCTGCGGAGACGTGCAGCTGGGTGTGCGCACCCCACTTGGACGGACCCTTGACTCGCGATCGGTCGATCTCGCAGTTGGTCACCAGAGCGCCGTAGAACGGCAGGCACAGCTGGCCTCCGTGCGTGTGTCCGGCGAGGACGAGGTCGTATCCGTCCTGGGCGAACTTGTCCAGCACGCGTGGCTCCGGCGAATGGGTGATGCCCAGGCGCAGATCTGCCAACGGGTTCGGCTGACCGGCGATGGTGTCGTAGCGGTCGCGCTTCAGATGCGGATCGTCGACGCCCGCCGCCGCGATGCGTACCCCGGCGACCTCGAGTTCACGGCGTACGTGCGTGACGTCGAGCCAACCGCGCTCGGAGAACGCGGCCCGCAGGTCGCGCCACGGCAGCGATTCACCCGTCGTGCGCTTGTGGTTCTTGTCGAAGTACTTGAACGGGTTCTTCGGCTTGGGCGCGAAGTAGTCGTTGCTGCCGAACACGAACAGGCCGGGCCGGGCGAGCATCGGGCCCAGTGCCTGCACGACGCTGGGGACGGCGCGCTGGTGCGAGAGGTTGTCTCCGGTATTGACGACCAGATCGGGCTCGAGCCGGTCCAGTTCGCGCAGCCAGTTCTGCTTCATCCGCTGGCCGGGCATCATGTGCAGGTCGCTGATATGCAGCACGCGCAACGTCGCCGAGCCCGGCTCGAGCACCGCCATCGACGTCTCGCGGAGCGTGAACGCATTGCGCTCGATGAGTGTGGCGTATCCGACGCCGAGCGCGGCCGCTCCTGCCGTCCCGATCACCGAACTCTTCAGTGGTGACGCTCTGACGGCATCTCGCGCCAGCTCTGCGGCAGAGCGCAGTTGCGTGGAGGCACTGCGCAGTTGCGTCGAAGTGCGGAGAAACGAGGGACTGAATTGTGCGGACACCTCATCCACGATACGGCAGCAACCGGATATGGACGTGCGAGCCGACGACTGCGCCGCGTAGCGTTTCCGCCATGTCCGAACTCAAGGCCCGCCTCCGTACCGACCTCACTGCAGCGATGAAGGCGAAGGACAAACTCCGCCTGGCAACGCTGCGCATGATTCTCGCCGCCATCCAGACCGAGGAGGTCTCCGGCAAGGAGGCCCACGATCTGACCGACGACGACGTTCTCAAAGTGCTTGCCAAGGAAGCGAAGAAGCGCGGCGAGTCGGCCGAGATCTACACGCAGAACGGCCGCGGTGAACTCGCCGCCAACGAGCATGCAGAGGCGCAGATCATCAACGAGTATCTGCCGACTCCGCTCACGGACGAGGAGCTGGCCACCATCGTCGACACTGCCATCGCCCAGGTCGCCGAAGAACTGGGGGAGCGACCGGCGATGAAGCAGATGGGTCAGGTCATGAAGATCGCGTCGGGACTCGCCGCAGGCAAGGCCGACGGATCGCGACTGTCGAAGGCCGTCAAAGACCGCTTGTAGTGCGCTCCGCGCAGTGGTGCGGTTATGTACCCCCTGGGGCACACAACCGCACCACTGCCGCAGGCACTAACGAGGAACGGTTATACCGGGGATCGCCGGGATCTGGATGCCCGGCGGTAGGTCCGGAATCTGGATGTTCGGCAGCGAAGGCGTCGGAGCCGGGGCAGGCCGAACCGAACCGTCACTGACGTAGATCGTGATGTTCGATCCGGGGACCGCCGAACCCGACGGCGACGTCGACACCACGGTGCCGCGAGCCGCCTGGTCGGCCGTGGTGGCCACCGTCACCTGGAAGCCCGCGCCCTGCAGCGTGGACGTCGCCGACGACTGGCTCTGGCCGGTGACGTCGGGTACCTGACCGTTGGCCGAGCCACGGACGTACTTCTGGTCGACGGGTGGCAACGTGACGGGTCCGAAGTTGGTGGCGATCGGGCTCATGGCGTCGAACCACGTCCTGGCCGGTTCGTTGCCGCCGAAGAGGTTGCCGGACCCGCAGGGCCGCAGTGGGAACGAGCAGATCTCGCTGGGCGTCGGTGAGTCGCCGTAGGTGTAGACGGCTGCGGCGTAGTTGTTGGTGAAGCCGAGGAAGCCCGACGACCGGTGCGATTCGGTGGTTCCGGTCTTGCCCGCCATGGGCAGTGTCCAGCCGACCGAGCCGGCCGCGGCGGCGGACGTGCCGCCTGCCTGATCGTCCTTGCTCATCGCGTTGGCGAGGGTGTTGGCCAATCCGGGCTCGACGACCTGCTCACAGGCCTCCTGGGTGACGGGAACCGGCTTGCCCTCTCGATCGAACACCGAGTCGATCGGGGTGGGTGGGCACCACTTGCCACCGGACGCCAGCGTGGCCGCCACGTTGGAGAGTTCGAGCGGGTTCACCCAGGTGGGCCCGAGGGTGAACGAGCCGAGATTCTGATCCTTCTGGAAGTCGGCCATCGACTGGTCGGTGCCCGACGAGCCCGGGTCGTTGTACGAGCGCAGGCCCAGGCGAACGGCCATGTCGACCGTCGGGGTGACGCCGACCGACTCGATCAGCTTGACGAACGCGGTGTTGGGGGACTGGGCCAACGCGTCGGTGATGGACAGTGACGCCGGGTAGTTGCCCGCGTTCTCGACGCAGTAGGTCGCTGCCGGGCAGTTACGTGCTCCGCCGTCGCCGACGCCCTTGACCTCGACGCGCCGAGGAACCTGCAGCGTTGCGCTGGTACCGAGTCCGCGTTCCATCGCCGCGGCGGTGGTGAAGATCTTGAAGATCGAGCCCGCGCCGTTGCCGATCAGCGAATACGGCTGCGGCTGCACGGTTTCGTCGGTATCGGCATCGAGCCCGTAGGTGCGGCTGCTGCCCATCGCGAGGATGCGGTGTTGATCCTGCCCGGGTGCCACGACGTTCATCACGGTGGCGACACCGTCGAGCGAGGGGCTGGTGTTGCTGACCAGTGCGGCCTTGGTGGAGTTCTGCACCGAGGGATCGAGCGTCGTGCGGATGAGGTAGCCGCCCTTGTCGATCTGCTCCCGGCTGATGCCGGCGTCGGCGAGGTACTGCAAGGCGTAATCACAGAAGAATCCGCGGTCACCTGCCGCGATGCATCCGCGGGGCAGGGTCTGGGGGACCGGCAGTACGCCGAGCGGCTCGGATTTGAGGGCGGCGAGCTCGTCGGCGCGTTCGGGGAGGTTCTGGATCATCGTGTCGAGCACGGTGTTCCGGCGCTCGATCACGCCCTCCTCGTTGGTGTACGGATTGAGCGCCGAGCTGGACTGCACCATGCCCGCGAGCATCGCGGCCTGGACGGCGCTGAGCTGGCTGGCGTCGATGCCGAAGTAGGTCTGGGCCGCGTCCTGGATGCCGAAGGACGCGTTACCGAACGGCACCAGGTTGAGGTAGCGGGTGAGGATCTCGTCCTTGGTCAGTTCCTTGTCGAGCGTCAACGCCATCCGGATCTCACGGATCTTGCGAGCGGGCGTCGTCTCGATGGCCGCGCGGCGCTCGGCGTCGGTCTTGGCCACCACGAGCAGCTGATAGTTCTTCACGTACTGCTGGTCGATGGTGGACGCGCCCTGCTCGACCTGCCCGCTGGTGGTGTTGGTCAGGAAGGCTCGGAGCGTGCCCTGCCAGTCCACGCCCTGGTGCTCGGCGAAGCGGCGGTCCTCGATCGAGACGATGGCGAGCTTCATCTCGTTGGAGATCTGGTCGCTCGGCACCTCGAATCGACGCTGCTCGTACAGCCAGGCGATGGGCGTGCCGTTGACGTCCGTCATCGTCGAGACGGCAGGCACTGCGCCTTCGACCAACTCGGCCGAGACGTTGTCGACGGTATCGGCGGCGCGGTTGGACGCGTACCCGAACCCACCGGCCAAGGGGAACATCACGCCGGCGAGCAATGCACCGGCGAGTGCTGAACATCCGGCGAGCTTCGCCACGGTTTTTCCAACTGACACAGAGCACAGCGTACGTGGGTACCGCTCGGACCGGCAGAGGCCTGCATGCGCTGTGCGCTGCGCCCCTGCTCGGGACGGCCGTACCAGAAATGTGACCCCGCCGTCTTGCATTCGGGGCTCGCGTTACCTAAATTATGAGCACGGTGTGATTCGCATAACACTTGATAATGAATGTGGGGCAGCTCCTAGAATTTGTGCTTCGCCAGACGAGGTACAAACCGCTTCGAGCCTCCGGGACGTCCAGCGAGGACGTCCGCAACGCAAAGGGGTATCCGCATGCACACGACAACCGCGCCGACGCGACTCGATGTAGAAGAAGCAGAGGCACGCATCGCCTGGGTGTCGCACGCCCGTTGCAAGGGCACTGACCCGGACCAGCTCTTCGTCCGGGGTGCAGCGCAGCGCAAGGCTGCGACCATCTGCCGGCATTGCCCGGTGCTGATGCAGTGCGGTGCGGATGCACTCGACAACCGTGTCGAGTTCGGTGTCTGGGGCGGCATGACGGAACGTCAGCGCCGGGCGCTGCTCAAGCAGCACCCCGAGGTCGACTCCTGGTCCGAATTCTTCGAGACCCAGCGCCAGCAGCAAGCAGCTATCTAGCACCCTGCCCGGCAGGGCTGGATCAGCCCTGCCAGGTACGGCTTGTCTAGCCCTTGCGGGTCAGCTGATCGGCCACCGCACGTAGCGCGGCGAGATCGGAGACCTCGAACGGCAGCGACGGAACACCGACGATGGGCACCCGAGGGTGCGCACCGGTGAAGCGTCGGAGCAACCGCACCTCCCGCGCAGCCGTGACCGCACGCTGGGCGTGGATCCGGAGGACTGCGGCGGTCAGATCCGCGCCGGGGTCCTCGATTCGATCGAGCAGATCTGCGGCCGTCGCAGCGTGATCGGCTTGCACCGTCGACAGCGTCGGGTGCGTTCGGTTCACCACCAAGCCTGCCAGCGGCATCTTCTCCGCGGACAATCGCTCCACGAAGAACGCTGCCTCGCGCAGCGCGTCGGGTTCTGCGGCAGCGACGACGAGGAAGCTGGTGCCGTCCTCGCGTAGCAGCTGGTAGGTACGCGTCGCCCGCTCGCGGAAGCCGCCGAACATCGAATCCAGCGATTGAACGAAAGCCGATGCGTCGGAAAGCATTTGGCTACCGATCACCGTGGAGACGCCGCGCATGGCCAAGCTCATCGCGCTGGTGACCACGCGGGTGATGCCGCGACCGGGAGCGGTGAGCAGCCGGATGAAGCGGCCGTCGAGGAACGAGCCGAGTCGCTGCGGCGCGTCGAGGAAGTCCAGCGCGTTGCGCGACGGCGGAGTGTCCACCACGATCAGATCCCACGACGAGTCCAGGGACAACTGCCCCAACTTCTCCATCGCCATGTACTCCTGCGTGCCCGAGAACGACGACGCCACAGTCTGATAGAACGGATTGGCCAGCACCTGCTCGGCCTTCTCCGGCGTCGAGTGTTCGATGACCATCTCGTCGAACGTGCGTCGCATGTTCAGCATCATTGCGTGCAGTTCGCCTTTGGCACCGGCACCCAACTTCACCGGCTGCGGGCTGTTGTCGAGATCGCCGAGACCGAGAGCCTGAGCCAGGCGGCGGGCCGGATCGATCGTCAGCACCACTACCCGCCTGCCCTGCTCGGCAGCCCGCAGTGCCATCGCTGCTGCGGTGGTCGTCTTACCGACGCCGCCCGCCCCGCAGACCACGACGATCCGGGACGTGGGATCGGTCAGAATGCGGTCAACATCGAGTTCGGCTGCTACTGGTCGCGTCATCGGACACCCTGTTCTGCGAGCTTGGCGGCGAGCTCGTACAAGCCGCCGAGATCGACACCGTCGGCCAACATCGGCAGCGACATCCGCGCGACGTCGAGTTCGTCGAGCGTGGTTGCGCTCTCCACCTGAGCCGAGAGCGTTGCCGCGTGCTCGATCGATTCGGTGAGCAGCCCGGCGAAGTCCGCCTCGGACAACGTGATTCCGGTCTTGGCGAGACCGTCCGCAATGGCGAGGGCATCGATCTCGCCCTCGGCGATGGCTTCGAGGGACTCGGCGGGCAAATACGTCGGTTCGGTGCGATTGACGATGACCGTGCCGAGCCGAAGATCGGCCGCCTCGAGCTCACTCACAGCGTCGGCCGTCTCCTGGACCGGCAACGCCTCGAGCAGCGTCACCAGGTGCACGACGGTGTCGGCCGAGTGCAGCAACCGCACCACGCCCTCGCTCTGTGAACGAACCGGTCCGCCCTTGGCCAGGTCGGCCATGGCCTTGGTGACGTCCAGGAAGTTTCCGATGCGGCCCGTCGGCGGCGAGTCGACGACGATCTCGTCGTAGATGCGGTTGCCCTTCTTGTCGGTCCGCACCACACATTCCTTGACCTTGCCGGTGAGCAGCACGTCGCGCAGACCGGGTGCGATGGTCGTCGCGAACTCGATGGCACCGATCTTGCGCATCGCGCGGCCGGCGAAGCCGAGGTTGTAGAACATCTCGAGGTATTCGAGGAACGCGGTCTCGATGTCGATGGCCAGCGCGTAGACCTCGCCGCCGCCGTCCGCCGAGGCGACGCGCGTCTCCTGCGGCGGGAGCTGCGGCACGTCGAAGAGCTGCGCGATGCCCTGTCGGCCCTCGACCTCGACCAGCAAAACCCGTCGACCGCCTGCCGCGAGCGCCAACGCCAATGCGGCAGCGACCGTCGTCTTGCCGGTCCCACCCTTACCGGATACGAAATGCAGCCGCGCGGCGTCTGCCTTCGCCGGCCATCCCTCTTCGTTCGCTATGCCCACACCCCGACCATATAGAGGTCGTCCCCGGGCGTCCGACCGAAGTCTCTAACTCTGTCCGGAGTGTCGGCGGAGTCGGTCGACCAATCCCTGTGTGTACGCGTCGAGATCCGGAACTGCGTCGGGACAGGCGACCAACGCGATCGTCACCATGTCGCCGAGACCGAAGAAACCGTGAGCGAGACACCGGCCGTCTTCGAGAAACCCGAAACCCGCCGAGAAGCGCGCGACGGCACCGCACAGCTCGAGGTCCGCGCGGCCACGGTCCACACTGACCACGGTTGTCTGAGCGCCGACGCGCGACGGAGAGCGGTCGTGTTTTCGGAATCGGCGGCCTTGTACGAATCGGACGATCGGCGCAGGCACCCGCTCGTCCGCACGGGCGATGCGAAGCAGTGGTGCGGCCGTCACTCTGGCTCGTTCGGCCGTGAGCGACCCAGTGATCAGCTCGGCCCGCTTTGCGAGATCGGGTTCGCCGACGTGGAGGTCGACCGTTCCGACCACCGCACGATTCGCTGCAGGCCACTCCACGTCGCGAGGCAGGGCCATCGGGACGAACGCCGCAACGGTGCCTCCGGTCTCGGACAATGTCCTGCGACCGTCGCCGAGATACCGATCGAGACACGAGCCGACGGCGCAGAGAGCGGACACCGTCACCGACGCGGCACCCACGCGGACTTCCGTCATCTGCATCGGCACTATGCGGACGACTCGATACGGCCCCACGGCCCGGTTCAGCGACGTGGCGGGCACCGACGGCGGGCCGGGCGGCGCTCCCCGGTAGGCGCGAATCGCGCGGCGGGCCTCCCACCGCGATCGAACGAGATCCACCGGTGCCCGGACCACCGCACCGAGAACGCCGACGACGGGGTTCTCCCGCTCGGGCTCGGTCTCCGGAGACGGTGCCGCACCTGTCGCAGACAGCGGATCGAACAGTGCGCGAACCATCTTCGAGACGCCGAGGCCATCGGTCAGGGCGTGCCCGACCTGCAGTATCACCACCGTGACCGCACCCTGTATCAGCGGAGCAGAACCGATTCCACGCACCACGTGCAAGTGCCAGGAGTGCTCTCGGAGATCGAGACGGGTACGAAGCAGGTCACCCATCAAGGCCTCGAAATCGGCCCAGGGCGCACCGCCGAGATCGTGATCGGACATCCGTTCGGCCAGCGGGGATGTATCGGGCACCCATCGCGGATAGTCGAGGTTCAGCGGTGCCTCCCGAAGCCGCAGTCCCAGGCCGGGAACGAGCGGTGCGCGGGCCTCCATGTGCGCGACGACCTCGTCGAACGAGGGCGCGGGGCGATCGACCGAGTCGAACGCCGTCAAGGAGAACTGGTCTCGAGAATCACCGCGGTCACGCGCGAAGTGGTAGATGGCGTCCTTGATATCCAGCCGATCCATGCGACGACTGTAGTTCCGGCCCCGCGCGGGCGATAGACTCAACAGTCATGAGCGAAAAGATCATCTGGGAGTACTTCACCGCACCGGTCCTGATTCACGCCACCAAGCAGATTCTCGACAACTACGGCTCCGAGGGCTGGGAGCTCGTCACGATCATGGCGGGACCCAACGGCGGCGACACATTGGTCGCGTACTTCAAGCGCCCGAAGGCCTGAGCGCGTGGCGAAGTGGAGTGAACGACTGTCCGAGCTGGGCATCGAGCTGCCCGACGTCGTCCCGCCGCTGGCGGCCTACGTCCCGGCGGTGCAGGTCGGCTCGCTCGTCCACACCTCCGGCCAGTTGCCGATCGTGGACGGAAACCTGACGTCCGCGGGCAAGGTCGGCGGCGACGTGACCGCTGACGACGCCACCGCTGCGGCACGTATCTGCGCCCTGAACGCGCTCGCCGCCGTGCACGCGCTCGTCGGCATCGATTCGGTGGCCCGGGTGATCAAGGCGGTCGGGTTCGTCGCGTCCGCGCCGGGATTCACCGGTCAGCCCGGGGTGATCAACGGGGCGTCGAACGTCATCGGTGAGATCTTCGGCGATGCGGGCAAGCATGCGCGCTCGGCTGTGGGAGTGGCCGAACTGCCCCTCGGCGCTTCGGTGGAAGTGGAGCTCATCGTCGAACTGCGCTGACGCGCAGTGGTGTGTTTGTGTGCCCTCCGGGGCACTCGACCACGCCACTGGGGCGCAGCCGCACATGTCACTGGGGCGCAGCCGCACATGTCACTGGGGCGCAGCCGCACTGATCACCTTCTGCAGGTGCAGGCCTCGGTGTACCGAGCATTCGTGATCGACACCCTTTTCGACCGACTCCAGGAATCCGTCCAGCAGAACGGCGAAGCAGTCGGTCGACGAGGTCGATCGATCGGTGAGTGCCTCGACTCCGTCGGTGCCGCTGAGTTCTATCCGCATCAGCGACGGCATGATCGGCGTCCGCAACGACAACTGCACCGTGCTGCGGGCCCCGCCTTCGTGCTCGAGCAGCACCGTCCAGCTGTCCGACGCAACCTCGCGGTGTGAATAGGCAACGCGTGCAATGGTTCCCAGCGCCGCGTCGAGTAGATCGAACACGTGTGGCCCGATGTCGAGGATCGCTCCGTCGTCGTGTCGCCATTGGGAGTTCGCATACGCTCCGCCGAGGACGGCACCGGAGAACCACGTTCCCGAGCCCGCGGCCCACGGTCGTCCGGCGGCCGCGTCGAGGAATTGCCTTGTCTCCGGGGCGAACCGGAGAGTCAGCGTCACCATCGAGCGCACGCCTGCTGCCGTCACCGCCGAGGCCAGTTCCTCGGCCTCGGCCACTGTTGCGGCAATCGGCTTGTCCAACAACACATGTTTGCCTGCCTGCACCGCGCGGAGCGCGTACCCGGATTGCACGGCCGGTGGTACCGCGAAGGCCACCGTGTCGACCGCGTCGAGCAATGCATCGAACGATTCGAAGACCGGTGCCCCCATCTCGGCCGCCGCCTCGGGCCGTCGGGCCCACACTCCGGCGAAGTCGACGCCCGGATGAGCGAGCAGCGAGGGGGCTTGAGTCTTGCGAGCCCAGGGGCCCGCTCCGACGAGTCCGATCTTCATGAGTATCGACGGTAGTCCTCGTGGACATCTCCCGGAGCAGGCGACCTACAGTACTTTCATGGCCGTCTCGAACCCCCAGCATCCCGCGTACGGACTACTCCGGCAGGTGACGCCCACCGCGTCGGTTCTGCTCGCCGACAACCCGGGCAAGATGACCCTCGATGGAACGAACACCTGGATTCTCCAGGCACCGGGGTCCGAGGAGTGCATCGTCGTCGATCCGGGGCCGAAGGATCGAGCCCACCTCGACGCCGTCGCCGCGTCGGGCACGGTGGTGCTGACCCTGGTGACCCATCGCCACGCCGATCACACCGGTGGGCTGAAGCGTTTTCACCGCAAGACGTCGGCTCCGGTGCGGGCGGTCGGGGAGAAGTTCCTGCATGGGGACGGTGCTGCTCTGACCCACGGCGAGGTCATCGAGGCCGCGGGGCTTCGGATCGAGGTTCTGCACACGCCCGGGCACACCGCTGATTCGGTGAGTTTCGTGCTCGACGACGCGATCCTGACGGGAGATACCGTCCTCGGCCGCGGCACCACGGTGCTCGACCCGAAGGACGGCTCGCTCACGGATTATCTGCAGTCGTTGGATCGGCTCGAAGCGGCAGGCGCGGGGAAGACCGTGCTTCCCGGTCACGGGCCGGAGTTGCCGGACACCGCCGAGGTGGCGCGGGCGTATCGCGCTCACCGTCGGCAGCGGTTGGATCAGGTTCGCTCGGCGCTCGTCGAACTCGGCGAGAACGCGAAACCGATGCAGGTGGTGCGGCACGTCTATGCGGACGTGGACAAGAAGTTGTGGCCTGCTGCGCGGATGTCGGTCAAGACGCAGCTGGCCTACCTCCGCGAGAGCTAGCGAGCTGCTGTCCCGACGGAACTCGGCCTAGCGAGCTCTGCGGGCCAGACGCTCGGAGTCCGAGATCAGCACGGACTTGCCTTCGAGGCGCAGCCATCCGCGGTGCGCGAAGTCGGCCAGTGCTTTGTTGACGGTCTCGCGAGAGGCACCGACGAGCTGGGCGATCTCTTCCTGCGTCAGGTCGTGGGTGACGCGCAGCGAGCCCGCTTCCTGGGTGCCGAATCGCTGGGCCAGCTGCAGCAGCGCCTTCGCGACGCGTCCGGGAACGTCGGTGAAGATGAGGTCGGCCAGGTTGTTGTTGGTGCGACGCAACCGGCGGGCCAGTACGCGCAGCAACTGCTCGGCGATCTCGGGGCGCTGGTCGATCCAGTCCTTGAGTGCAGCTCGGTCCATGCTGACCGCGCGCACCTCGGTGACCGTGGTGGCCGAGGACGTACGGGGGCCGGGATCGAAGATCGACAGCTCACCGAACATGTCCGACGGTCCCATGATCGTCAGCAGGTTCTCGCGTCCGTCGGGGGAGCGTCGCCCGAGCTTGATCTTGCCGGAAACGATGATGTAGAGCCGGTCTCCGGGCTCACCCTCGTTGAACACCACGTGTCCACGGGGGAAATCGACAGGCTGCAGCTGCTTCGTCAGTGCCGCAACCGCAGAGGGTTCGACTCCTTGGAAGATGCCGGCCCGTGCCAGGACGTCGTCCACTTGCGCTCCTTTTGGGATGTCGGTGACGCGGCAACCCGCACCACCGAAAGCGTTTGTACACAGTTCGTGCCATACACCGAACTGCGGTGCAGTTCAGGCGTCGACGCCGACCAGATGATCAAACACAACAATTACCTCAGGGGAGTCTACTTCGAGTCGGTGGAAACCGAGTGATCGACGCCACCACAGGTTGCCAGAGGTCTCGGGTGTGTGTTCCCGTTCACCCGAAATTCATCGAAATTACGACCAATGGGACGAAACGTGCGCTCAGCTGGCTCGTTGGTCGACCATGCCGTCGCGCGTGTCGACCGTCCGCGGCGGGGTCTGGCGGCGCTTGCGGGTGTTGAACCGGGCCAACGCGTGCGGGAAGCCCTCGTTCGCCAGAGTGGCGACCTCGGACGTGCTCGCCTGATCGAGGAACTCCTGCACTTCCTGCTCCCGGACGCCGAGCTTGCTGAGCCGGAACTCGACGCGTTCCATCGCGAGTGCGAAGAGCATGAGTAGTACCGGAAAGAGCACCACGGCGAGTCCTTGCATACCGGCCAGTTAACACCGAAAAGGTCTCGATACAAACACAGCCCACTCCTGCCGCGAGGAACGTTACGCATTCTTGTCCGTACAGTTGTGGAGTGGATTCGACAGCTCCGAAACGCCCCGACGTGCGCAAACGCGAGGAGACTCACCTCGGGCTCGTGCGCCGAGCTCGGCGGATGAACCGGGCGTTGAACACGGCCTTCCCGCATGTGTACTGCGAACTGGACTTCACAACGCCCCTCGAACTCGCCGTCGCGACCATCCTGTCCGCGCAGTGCACCGACAAGCGCGTCAACATGGTCACCCCGGCACTGTTCGTGAAATACCGCACAGCTCGCGACTACGCCGAGGCCGACCGCACCGAGCTCGAGGAGTACATCCGCACCACGGGGTTCTACCGAAACAAGGCGAACTCGCTGATCGGACTCGGGCAGAAGTTGCTGGAGAACTTCGACGGCGAGGTGCCGGCAACATTGAAGGATCTCGTCACGCTTCCCGGGATCGGCCGCAAGACGGCCAACGTCGTGCTCGGCAATGCCTTCGATGTTCCGGGAATCACCGTCGACACCCATTTCGGACGGCTGGTGCGGCGGTGGCAGTGGACCGAGGAGGAAGACCCGGTCAAGGTCGAGCACGCCGTCGGCGCACTCATCGAACGCAAGGAGTGGACGCTGCTCTCGCATCGAGTCATCTTTCACGGTCGACGCGTCTGCCACGCTCGTACCCCCGCATGTGGGGTGTGCGTCCTCGCCAAGGACTGCCCCTCCTACGGGACCGGGCCGACCGACCCCGCCGCCGCCGCCGCGTTGGTGAAGGGCCCGGAAACCGATCACCTCCTCGCCCTCGCCGGAATCGTGCCGTGAACAGATCTGCTCTGCGGTGGTCACTGGTCGCTCTGATCCTGGTGGTCGGGATGGTCTACGCGCTGTGGCCCCGCAGCGACGGGCCGACCGCGCAGCCCACGGATTCTCCCGGCCTCGGGCAGCGAGCCCCGGGCACGGACGAGCGTCGCGCAGCCGACAACCCCGAGGCCCTCGCTCCGCTACGGCAAGACGCAGGCCTGGCCGCATGTCCGACGCCGTCCGGTGCTGCATCCGGTCCGCTGACCGGCATCACCCTCGAATGCATCGGCGACGGCTCGTACGTCGACCTCGGCCAGGCACTCGCGGGCCGCCCCGCCCTGCTCAACATCTGGGCGTACTGGTGCGGGCCCTGCGCCGAAGAGCTGCCCTACCTGCAGCAGTACTCCGAACGGGCGGGCGAGAAGATCGAGGTCCTGACGGTCCACAACGACGCCAACGAAGCCAACGGCCTGACTCGGCTCACCGATTACGGCATCACTCTGCCCGGCGTTCAGGACGGGGCGGGCAGGGTCGTCGCCGCCGTGGGAGCGCCCAACGTGCTCCCCGTTTCCGTTTTGATATCTGCGGATGGCACTGTCGCCAAGGTGCTGCCACAACCCTTCCGGAGCGTCGACGACATCGCCGACGCCGTCCGCGTGAACCTCGGAGTCGACTCGTGACCGCACCCGACTGGCTCGGGCGCATGCTCGACGTCGCAGGCAGGGCGGGCGGTCTGATCGACACCACCGGGACCAACCCCGTGCTGCAGCGTCAAGCACCGCCGTCCGACCGACCGCGGTCCGCCGCTGTGCTGGTGCTGTTCGGCGGCACACCCGTCGCCGATCCCGGTGCACCCGGCGGACTGCCTGCCGACGCCGACGTCCTGCTGACCCAGCGTGCGTCGACGCTGCGAGATCACAGCGGGCAGATCGCCTTTCCCGGTGGGGCAACCGACCCGGGCGACGACGGCCCGATCGGCACGGCACTGCGTGAGGCGCAGGAGGAAACCGGACTCGACCCGGCAGGCGTCGTCCCGCTGGCGACGATGCCCGGAATTTACGTTCCGCCCTCACGCTTCGACGTGGTTCCGGTGCTCTCGTACTGGGAGCGGCCGACCCCGGTGCGTGTCGTCGATCCCGGCGAGACCGAGCGAGTGGTGCGAGTTCCGTTGCGCGAGTTGCTCGATCCGAACAACAGATTTCAGGTGCGCCACCCCGCGGGCTACCAGGGTCCCGCGTTCGCTGTGCAGGGAATGCTGGTGTGGGGCTTCACGGGCGGTATCCTGGCGGGTCTGCTGGCTGTATCGGGCTGGGAGCCCGAGTGGGACACGGGGGACGTACGCGATCTGGAGGCCAGCTTGACTGCGGTAGGAGCGAGGCTCGATCGGTGACAGGTTCAGGGTGGGTCGATATCGCGGTGGTTGCCATCGCACTGCTGGCGGCGTCGTCGGGATGGCGGCAGGGGGCGGTGGCGTCGGCGCTGGCGTTTCTCGGTGTCGTGCTCGGGGCGGTCGCCGGAATTCTGGTGGCACCGCACGTGCTCGAACACGTCGACGGTTCGCGGACCCGGGTGTTCGTCGGAATCGCATTGATCGTGGTGTTGGTGATCGTCGGTGAGGTGGCCGGCATGGTTCTCGGTCGGGCACTGCGCAGCGGAATCCATTCGCGCGGAGCACGATCGGTCGACAGCACCATCGGTGCGGGGTTGCAGGCCGCGGCCGTCCTCGCGGCCGCGTGGCTGCTCGCCATTCCACTGACGTCGTCCTCGCAGCCCGAGGTCGCCAGTGCGGTGCGCGGCTCGACGGTCCTGGGCAAAGTCGACGAGGTGGCACCCGACTGGTTGCGTCAGGTGCCCAAGGAATTCTCGGCCTTGCTCGATACGTCCGGGCTCCCGGACGTCATCGGACCGTTCGGACGCACCCCGGTCGCGAACGTCGCCGCACCCGATTCCGGGATCGCAGCGGGGCCGATTCCGGTGCAACTGCAATCGAGCGTCATCAAGATCAACGGCATCGCGCCGAGCTGCCAGAAAGCGCTGGAAGGTTCGGGCTTCGTCGTCGGATCGGATCTGGTGATGACCAACGCGCACGTCGTCGCGGGCACGTCCGAGGTGACCGTCGATTCGCCGAACGGACCTCTGGTGGCCGACGTCGTGTTGTTCGACCCCGAAGAAGACATTGCAGTACTTCGGGTTTCGCAGCTCCAGGCCCCGGTGCTGCCGTTCGCGCCGACGCCTGCCGAGTCCGGAACCGACGCCATCGTGCTCGGCTACCCGGGCGGCGGACCGTACACGGCGAGCCCGGCGCGCATCCGCGAGATCATCAACCTCAGCGGACCGGACATCTACCGCACGGGCACCGTTCAACGAGAGGTGTACACCGTCCGCGGATCGGTGCGGCAGGGCAATTCCGGTGGACCGCTGGTCAACTCGGCCGGCGAGGTGCTCGGCGTCGTGTTCGGCGCGGCGGTCGACGACCCCGACACCGGATTCGTGCTGACCGCGTCGGAGATCGCGGACGAGCTCGCGCAGAGCTTCGATGCCCCGGTGCCGGTGGGCACGGGCGACTGCATCGTCTAGCTCTCGCGCACGACCCGCAGGATCTCCTCGGACACCACGTCGGGGGCTTCCTGGTGCACGTAGTGCCCCACGTCTCGCACCGTTCGACGCGTCAGCCCCGGTGCCCAGTGCCGATCTCTGTCGAGGGTGGTGGGCAGGACGTACGGGTCGAGGTCGCCGCTGATCTGCGCGACGGGAATCGAGGTGCGCACGTCCACGGCGTCCATGAAGCGACGACCGTCGGAACGGAACTGACTGCGGAACGCCCACCGCTGATATTCGAGCGCGCAGTGCGCAGCCCCCGGAATGCGGATGGCCGACCGCATCTTTGCCGTGGTGTCCGCGAAATCCTCGGTGCGCTGCCACATGGACCCGGCGCGGCTACTCATCAGCTCTTCCACCGCGACACCGCCTCGACGCGTCAGTAGCCTCTCGGGGCGCAGCGGAACCTGGTAGCGAACGAAGTGTGGCAGCAGGGCACCGCGCTGCGCGGAGTCCTTCAACACGGAGCGACGCAGGGAGATGGGATGCGGCGCGTTGATGAGCACCATCGAGCTCACCAGGCGGGGATGCAGCGCTGCACTCGCCCAGCAGACCAGACCGCCGTCGGCGTGGCCGACGAAGGTGGCGTTCGGGTAGCCAAGGGCGCGAACGAGTCCGACGATGTCGCCGGCCAGGGTCCACCCGTCGTAACCGCGTGGAGGCTTGTCGGAGTCACCGTATCCACGCAGGTCGACGGCGATGGCGCGAACACCCGAACGCGCGAGTGCCTCGAGTTGGTGTCGCCACGAGTACCAGAAGTCGGCGAAGCCGTGCAGCAGAACCACCAGCGGTGCGTCCGGTGCGTGTTCGCCGACCTCCACGACATGGAACCGAATTCCGTTGGCGTGGATGTCGCGGTGGATCCACTGTCCCGGATATCGGACCGTGGACGGATCGGGCTGATTCATACTGCTCGATTCGCCGGGCTACTACTTCTTGTAGCCGGGAACTCCGGGGATGGAATCGTGCTGGTTCGGCAGCACCGTCGACGCCTGCTTGAGCGAGTCGATGGTCTTCTCGGGCTTGCGCAGCTTCTTGACTCTGCGGTAACCGAGGAATCCGAACAGCGCCGCAGCCAACACCATGACGGCGAACACGATCAGGAATGCGGCCCAGCGGTAGAGCCACACGTCCAGCAGCTCGGCGGCGAAGAAGAAGAAGAAGAACGAGCTGAACAGCAACACCGTCAACGCGATGATGAAGAAGACGCTGCCCTGCAGACCCTTCTTGACCTCACCGGTGACCTCGGCCTTGGCGAGAGCGACTTCGGCGCGTACGAGCGTCGAGACCTGAGTGGTTGCGTCCTTGACGAGGTTTCCGATGCTGGCGCTACCAGGGGTGCGGGCATCGACATCGGTCAGAGGTATCGACGAAATCGTGTTCGGGACGCCGTTGCCGTATCCCTTGTCATTGCTGACGCTCAACTCTCGACCCCTTGTAATTGCTCTGCTCGGTGTTGTGCGGAAGATCGTATCGACAGTAGTGCCTAGGTAGCAGATTAACTGTTTCCTGCTTGTCGAGCGACGCTCGGCCGTCCCGGCCGGGTACCTCCGCGTCCGCGCGGGCAAACACGACAATGTTGCACGAACCGGCAACGAACAGCCCCGGGGCGTGAAATTCTCAGGTGTTCATCAGGTAATTTGCAGGGAACTTCCCCCTTCAGGAGTATTCGTGAGTTCAGCACACGCCGTCGCCGCCGACGGCGCAATTCCCGCACCTCAGGTGCCGCGGTCGCGCATCGTGATCGCCTCGATGGTCGGCACGTCCATCGAGTTCTTCGACTTCTACATCTATGCCACCGCCGCAGTGCTCGTCTTCCCGCGTCTGTTCTTCCCCGCAGGCAACGACACCACCGCGCTGCTGGCGTCGTTCGCGACGTTCGGTTTGGCGTTCATCGCGCGTCCCGTCGGGTCGATTCTGTTCGGCCACTTCGGCGATCGCATCGGACGCAAGGCAACGCTCGTCGGCTCCCTGCTGACGATGGGTGTCGCGACGTTCGCGATCGGACTGTTGCCGACCTACGCCGCGGTCGGCCTCTGGGCTCCGGCCCTGCTGGCGATCATGCGCTTCACGCAGGGCGTCGGTCTCGGCGGCGAGTGGAGCGGTGCAGCGTTGCTGGCCACCGAGACCGCCAAGCCGGGCAAGCGAGCGTGGGCGGCGATGTACCCACAGCTGGGCGCACCCATCGGGTTCTTCTTCGCCAACGGCATCTTCCTGCTCATCGTCATCGCGACGGGCTACGACTCGGTCAACTCCGGCACCGACCACGCGTTCCTCACGTGGGGCTGGCGAATTCCGTTCCTGCTCAGCGCCGTCATGGTCATCATCGGCCTGTACGTCCGGCTCAAGCTCGAGGAGACGCCGGTGTTCAAGCTGGCCGTCGAGCGCGGCCAGAAGGTCAAGACCCCGCTCGCGCAGGTGTTCAAGACCAGCTGGCGTCAGCTGATCATCGGAACGTTCGTCATGCTCGCCACCTACACGCTGTTCTACATCATGACCACGTGGGTGGTCAGCTACGGAACGGGCAAGGTCTCCGACGTCAACGGACCCAAGCTGGCCATCCCGTACACCGACTTCCTGGAGCTGCAGCTCATCGCGGTGCTGTTCTTCGCCGCGCTGATTCCGGTGGCCGGGCTGCTCGCCGACAAGTACGGCCGTCGTCCCACGCTCATCGTCATCACCTCGGCGATCGTGCTGTTCGGTCTGTCGTTCCACTGGTTCGCAGATCCGGCGTCCGCCTCTGCGGGCAAGATGTTGGTGTTCATGTGTGTCGGTCTCGGACTGATGGGCCTGACCTTCGGCCCGATGAGTGCCGTTCTGCCCGAACTGTTTCCGACGAACGTTCGGTACACGGGCTCGGGAATCTCGTACAACACCGCGTCGATCCTCGGTGCCGCAGTGGCACCGTTCATCGCCACCTGGCTGGTGAGCAGCTACGGCGTCGGCTGGGTTGGCGTGTACCTCGCCATCGCCGCAGCGTTGACGCTGATCTCGCTGATCATCATGAAGGAAACACGAGACCAGTCGCTCGACAGCGTGTAGAGCGGCTCCGCCGCACGTGAGCGCGGAGCCTGCGGTCGTTCCGCAGGCTCCACTCCGAACCTCGTAGCCCACTACGAAGTTGCGCTCACATGCGTCTGCTCTTTTTCGTGCGGCTGTCGCGATTGACGGTCGATTGTCAGGAAGTTGATCGCGCATCCTCAGGATCGAGGGCGACAGTGATCGACTGTGACCGTCCTCGAACACGACATCGCTCGCCCGCGCTGGGCAATGCCCACTCTCGTCGCCCTTCTCGCCGGAACAGCAGGGGCTTATGCCCTCGATCTGAACCGCGAGCATTGGGGTAATTCCTTCTACGCAGCCGCCGTTCAAGCCGGGTCGGTGAGCTGGAAGGCCTTCCTCTTCGGTTCGTCCGACGCGGCGAACTCGATCACGGTGGACAAGCCGCCCGCGTCGCTGTGGATCATGGAACTGTCCGTGCGCGCCTTCGGTCTCAACTCGTGGTCGCTGCTGCTACCGCAGGTGCTCATGGCGGTGCTGAGCGTGGGAATCATATACGCGATCGTCGCCCGTCGATTCGGCTACGGGGCCGCGTCGATCGCGGGTGCAGTACTTGCGACGACGCCGACCTTCGCCCTGATGTTCCGCTACGACAATCCCGACGCGTTGCTCACCCTCACCTTGCTGGCAGCAGCGTGGGCAATGCTTCGCGCGCTCGAGGACGGGCAAACGCGATGGCTGGTGCTCACCGGAGCTGTTGTCGGCCTGGGGTTTCTGACAAAGCAACTGCAGGCGTTCCTCGTCGTTCCGGCTCTTGCCGTGACGTACGCGGCGTTCGGTCCACCGAAGCTCGGAACTCGAATTCTGCAGTTGCTCGCCGCCGGTGCTGCGGTGCTCGTGACGGCCGGGTGGTGGGTGGCGATCGTCCAGTTGGTTCCGGCTGCCGACCGGCCGTGGGTCGGCGGGTCGAAGACCGACAGCATTCTGGACCTGACGTTCGGCTACAACGGCCTGGGCCGACTGACGGGAAACGAACACGGCGGCGTCGCGGAGTCGTTTTCTGGCAGTGCAGGCTCGGCTGGGCACGGTGCGCAGACGGGCATCACCCGCTTGTTCGCGGCCGCCCAGGGCGGTCAGATCTCGTGGCTGATTCCGGCAGCGTTCGTGCTCGTGGCGGCGGGAATCATCATGCGCGGGAGAGCAACCCGGCAGGATTTCCGGCGCGCCTGGTTCGTGATGTGGGGATTGTGGCTCGTCGGGTGCTCGGTGGTGTTCAGCTTCATGTCGGGTACGTTCCACTCGTACTACACGATCGTGATCGCACCGGCGATCGCCGCGATCGTCGGCGCTGCCCTGCGTGAACTGTGGGTGCGACGCGAGAAGTTCTGGGGGCGTGCGATTCTCGCGCTCGTTTCGGCTGTCACGACGGCAACGTCGTTCGCATTTCTCGCTCGCACTCCGGAGTTCGTGCCGTGGCTCCGCTGGGTCGTGCTGGGAGTCGGGATCGTTGTTGCCCTCGCCCTCGTGGTCCGAGGATCCAGGCACGTTTCGCGTGCAGTGGCGGCAGTTGCTCTGGCTGTCGCGTTGGCGGGGCCGGTCGCATATGTCGCCGACACTGTCGTCACCCCACACAGTGGGGGCGGTCCATCGGCGGGCCCCTCGATTCCGTCCGAGGCGGCAGAGTCCAGAAATGGAGTGCGCGACGACAGTGCCGGGCACTCGGCGCAATTCACTGCCCAGGCACCGGACGACCGACTGACCGCGCTGCTCGAATCCGGCGCACAGCACTACACCTGGGTGGCGGCGACGATCGGATCCAACGCCGCCGCGGGCCTACAGCTCGCGACCGACGACCCGGTGATGCCGGTGGGCGGGTTCTCCGGGACCGACCCGTCGCCCACGCTCGACCAATTCGAGGCCGATGTGGCCGCCGGAAAAATCCACTACTTCATCGCAGGCACGGGCACGTCCAGACCGTCGGCGATCGGTGATTGGGTGACAGCGACCTTCACACCCAAGACCGTCGGCGACTACACGGTGTTCGATCTGACCGGCTGCGCCGCATGTGAGTGAAACTTCGTAGCAGGCTACGAAGTTTCACTCACATGGGAGCGCTAGCGACCCTTCTTGATCGCCTCGAACACCTTCGGGTCGACGAGGGTGGAGACGTCGCCGAGTTCGCGGCCCTCGGCCACGTCGCGGAGGAGGCGACGCATGATCTTGCCCGAGCGCGTCTTCGGCAGCTCCGGCACGATGGAGATCTCCCGTGGCTTGGCGATCGGTGAAATCTCCTTCGACACCTGGGCTTTGAGTTCGGCGATCAGTTCGTCGCCGGTGTTCTCGATGCCCGCGCGCAGGATCACGAATGCGACGATGCCCTGACCGGTGGTCTCATCGGCGGCACCGACCACTGCGGCCTCGGCTACTCCGTGGTGGCTGACCAGGGCGGATTCCACCTCGGACGTGGAGATGCGGTGGCCGGAGACGTTCATGACGTCGTCGACGCGGCCGAGGACCCACAGGGCACCGTCCTCGTCGTACTTGGCGCCGTCACCGGCGAAGTACCAGCCCTCCTCGGCGTAGCGCGACCAGTAGGTGTCCTTGTAGCGGTCCATGTCGCCCCAGATGCCGCGCAGCATCGACGGCCACGGCTCGTCGAGGACGAGATATCCGTTGCCGCCGTTGCCCAGTGGCTTGGCGTCGTCGTCGACGATCTTGGCGGAGATACCGGGCAGCGGGGCCATCGCGGAGCCGGGCTTGGTGGCGGTGACACCGGGGAGCGGGGAGATCATGATCGCGCCGGTCTCGGTCTGCCACCAGGTGTCGACGATCGGGGCGGTTCCGCCGCCGACGACGTCGCGGAACCAGCGCCACGCCTCGGGGTTGATCGGCTCGCCGACGGATCCGAGCAGGCGGATCGAGGACAGATCGTGGGCTTCGGGGATTTCCTTGCCCCACTTCATGAATGTGCGCACGAGGGTGGGGGAGGTGTAGTAGATCGAGACCTTGTACTTCTCGATGACGTTCCAATGCCGGTGCTCGTCGGGCGAATTGGGCGTGCCCTCGTAGACGATCTGGGTGGCGCGGTTGGAGAGCGGTCCGTAGACGATGTAGGAGTGTCCGGTGACCCAGCCGATGTCGGCGGTGCACCAGTAGACGTCGGTGCCGGCTTTGTGGTCGAAGACGTTGTGGTGGGTGTACGAGGTCTGCGTCAGGTAGCCGCCGGAGGTGTGGATGATGCCCTTGGGCTTACCCGTCGTGCCGGAGGTGTACAGGATGAAGAGCGGGTGCTCGGCCGGGAAAGGCTGTGCTTCATGCTCTTTCGATGCTTTGGCGACGGTCTCGTGCCACCACAGGTCGCGTCCGTCGGTCCAGGCGACGTCGGAGTCGGTGCGCTTGACGACGAGCACGTGTTCGATCGAGGCTGCGCCGTCGACGGCTTCGTCGACGGTGTCCTTGATGGGGGCGGGCTTGCCGCGTCGCCACTGGCCGTCGGTGGTGATGACGAGCTTGGCTTCGGCGTCGTCGATGCGCGAGCGCAGTGCGGTGGCCGAGAAGCCGGCGAAGACGACAGAGTGGGTCAGGCCCAGGCGTGCGCACGCGAGGATCGAGACGATGGCCTCGGGGATCATGGGCATGTAGATCGCGACGCGGTCGCCGGAGACGAGGCCGAGTTCGGTCAGGGTGTTCGCGGCCTGGCTGACGTCGGCGAGCAGATCGGAGTAGGTGACGTCGCGGCTGTCGCCTGGCTCGCCTTCCCAGTGGATTGCGACCTGGTCGCCGTGTCCGTCGATGACGTGGCGGTCCACGCAGTTGTAGGCGACGTTGAGCTCGCCGTCGGCGAACCACTTGGCTACAGGGGCGTCGGACCAGTCGAGAACTTCGGTGAACGGGGTGTGCCAGTGGAGTCGGCGAGCCTGTTCGGCCCAGAAGCCGAGTCGATCCTCTTCGGCGGCGGCGTAGAGCTCGGCTCCGGCGTTCGCCTGAGCCGAGAACTCGGCCGAGGGTGCGTAGGAGGCAACCGCGGTCTCGTCGGTTCCGGAGGTACTGGTCGTCATCTCGAATAGCTCACTTTCGTCCGGTGCATTTCGCTCATGAAACTGCACTTCCGTGCCGGTCTCGAGCCCCTTGTGAGGGTAGTCACATGTGATGGCAATCGCACCGTTGCAATCGCCTGCAACCCCCTGATCTGCGGTGATCGGTAGTTTCTGCACGCTGGGCGGTAATCGGGGCCGTCGGCGTACACCCGTGGCGACGCGGATGTCCGAACTGTGAGAAATCGACTTGCCGAAACGTTTCGATCATGTTTCCGGCTTACTCACGGGTCAGCAAAAGTTGGGGGAGTTCACATGTTCGTTTCAGGATGTGTCTAAAGTCCATCCCATCAGATCGTTGGAACGGCCCACCTGCCGTGCCATGCGGTCGCCCACGAATCCCCGGGCGTCGCGCCCGAGGAACTGAGCACGGATGACCCCGTGTTCACATCTGGATGGAGGATTTTCTTGCGTATCAAACGTGCCGCGGTCGTCACCACGGCTGTGCTGATGAGTGCGAGCCTGCTCGCCGCCTGTGGCGGTGGAGGCTCGAGTTCCGGTGGCAGTGCCGACGGGATCTACAGCATCTACATCGGTGAGCCGGAGAATCCGCTGGTTCCCGGTAACACCACCGAGAGCGAAGGCAGCCAGGTCCTCGAGGCCCTCTTCACTCCGCTGGTCACGTTCAACGACGAGGACAACAGCGTCGAGTACAACGGCGTTGCCGAGTCCGTCGAGTCCGAGGACAACACCACCTGGACGGTCAAGCTCAAGGACGGCTGGACGTTCCACGACGGCACCCCCGTCACGGCCGAGTCGTACACCAAGGCGTGGAGCTACAACGCGTTGAGCACCAACGCATTCGGTGCCTCGTACTTCTTCGAGAACATCGAAGGCTACGCAGATCTGCAGGGCAGCGAGACCGCCGAGCCCGTCGCAACCGAACTGAGCGGACTGAACGTCGTCGACGAGACGACCTTCACCGTCAAGCTCACCGGACCGTTCGCCATCTTCCCGCTCACGCTGGGCTACACGGCATTCGACCCGCTGCCCGAGGCGTTCTATGCCGACCCCGATGCATACGGTGCCCGCCCGATCGGTAACGGCCCGTTCAAGGCCGACTCGGACTTCGTTCCGGGACAGGGCTTCACCGTCACCAAGTACGACGACTACGCAGGCGACAACCCCGCCCAGTCCGCAGGCGTCAACTTCAAGGTCTACACCGAGCTGAACACCGGCTACAACGATGTTCAGGGCGGCGGACTCGACGTCATGCTCGACCTCCCCGAGGATGCGTGGGCCACTGCTCGTGACCAGTTCGGTGACCGCTACGGCGAGCGTGCGCGTCCCGACATCACTTCTCTCGGTTTCCCGACGTACGATCCGCGATTCCAGGATCCGAACGTGCGTAAGGCATTCTCGATGGCCATCGATCGTCAGGCCATCGCGACCGCGATCTTCACCGATACCCGTACCCCGGCAGGATCTTTCGCTTCGCCCGTCGTCGACGGCTACCGCGAGGACGCCTGCGGTGCGAACTGTGAGCTCAACCCGGACGAGGCCAACCGCCTGCTCGACGAGGCCGGCTTCGACCGCAGCCAGCCGGTGGACCTGTGGTTCAACGCCGGTGCGGGCCACGATTCGTGGATGACCGCGGTGGGCAACCAGTTGCGTGACAACCTGGGTGTGAACTACGCACTGCGCGGCGATCTGCAGTTCGCGCAGTACCTGCCGTTGCAGGACGCCAAGGGTATGACCGGCCCGTTCCGCTCGGGCTGGATCATGGACTACCCGTCGATCTACAACTTCCTCTCCCCGTTGTACTCGGCAGCCGCAACCCCGCCGGCAGGTAGCAACTACGTCTTCTTCAACGACCCGGCATTCGACGCCGCGTTGGCCGAAGGCAACAACGCTGCAGATATCGACGCTGCAACGGCGGACTACCAGAAGGCAGAGGACATCCTGATCGACCAGATGCCCGCTACCCCGCTGTTCTACGGCCTGAACCAGGCCGTGTGGTCCGATCGCGTCTCCGACGTCAAGATCGACAACCGAGGCAACATCGTTCTCGAGGACGTCGTAGTCAGCTGACGACAAATTCCGGTGGGTGGCAACCATGCGTGATCGGTTGTCACCCACCGGGTCTCGTTCAACCGTGGGTCGGATACGTCTCACGCCGACCTGCGCCGGCAAGACCCGAGGCGCAGGTTCGTCCCTTGTTCAAGGAGAAGACACACAGTGGGTCGCTACATCACTCGCCGATTACTGCTGACGATTCCCGTCCTGATCGGCTCCTCGTTCTTGATCTTCGCGATGGTCTACGCGCTACCGGGTGATCCCATCCGCGCCCTCGCTGGAGATCGCCCCCTCGCCCCCGGCGTCGTCGCCCAGCTGCGAGACGAGTTCAACCTCGACGACAACCTCTTCGTGCAGTACTTCAAGTACATCGGCGGCTTCTTCCAGGGCGACTTCGGTACCGATTTCTCCGGACGCCCCGTCCTCGACACCATCGAGCGGGCACTTCCGGTCACGGTCCGATTGACCATCGTGGCCGTCGTCATCGAGACCGTCATGGGTATCGCCGCAGGCGTGCTCGCCGCCCTCAAGCGCGGATCGTTCTTCGACAACCTGGTGCTCATCTCGACGACACTGCTGGTGTCGGTGCCGGTGTTCGTTCTCGGCTTCATCGCCCAGTTCACTCTCGGTCTCAAGCTGGGGCTCTTCCCGATCTCGGGCATCAACGACGGCTGGTCGAGTTACCTGCTCCCCGGCCTCGTGCTCGCATCGCTGTCGATGGCCTACGTTGCTCGTCTGACGCGCACCTCGGTAGCCGAATCGATGGCCGCGGACTACATCCGCACCGCGAAGTCGAAGGGAATCAGCAACCGGCGCATCATCGTTCGGCATGCGTTGCGCAACTCGCTGATTCCCGTCGTGACCTTCATCGGTGCCGACGTCGGCGGACTGCTGGGCGGTGCCATCGTGACCGAAACGGTGTTCAACCTGCCCGGTCTCGGCCGCGCGATCTACGACGGTCTCGCCCGTCAGGAAGGTGCCGTTGTCGTCGGCATCGTGACGCTCTTCGTGTTCTTCTACATCTTCTTCAACCTCGTGGTGGACGTTCTCTACGCGGTTCTCGATCCAAGGATTCGCTATGAATAAAGAAGATTCGAGCGCAGCTCAGCACGCCGCAGACGAGGGCCAGCCCGGGAACGTCGTCACCGGCGAGGCCGTCGAGTTGGTCGGTCAGGCCAGCCTGTGGGGCAACGCGTGGAAGTTCTTGCGTAAGAGCCCGTTCTTCATCATCGGCACGTTCCTGCTGTTGGTGCTGTTGGTCATGGCGGTGTTCCCGCAGCTGTTCGCCCGGGGCATCGATCCGCGAGTGTGCTCGCTGTCCGATTCCCGTCAGAGCCCCAGCGCTGCACACTGGTTCGGCACCGACGTCCAGGGCTGCGACTACTACGCCAACGTCATCTACGGCGCGCGGATCTCGCTGTCCATCGGTGTGCTCTCGGTCATCGGAGTGCTGATCATCGGCGTCCTCATCGGTGCTCTCGCCGGGTACTTCGGCGGAATCACCGACAGCATCCTGGCGCGCTTCACCGATGTGTTCTTCGGAATTCCGCTGCTGCTCGGTGCCCTGATCCTGCTCACCGTCACTGCCCAGCGCACCATCTTCACCGTGTCACTCGCCCTGGTGGCCTTCGGCTGGATGACGGCGATGCGTCTGGTGCGATCGTCGGTGATCTCGATCAAGAACAGTGAATACGTCCAGGCTGCACAGGCATTGGGAGCGTCGACCTACCGCATATTGGTGCGACACATCCTGCCCAACGCTCTGGCTCCGGTGATCATCTACGCCACCATCTCGGTGGGTACGTTCATCGCGGCCGAGGCGACGCTGACCTTCCTCGGAATCGGATTGCAAGCTCCCGAGATCTCCTGGGGCCTGCAGATCAACCTCGGTCAGAACGTGTTCCTGACGGCACCGCACCTGGTGCTGTTCCCGGCCGCGTTCCTCTCCGTCACGGTGCTGGCGTTCATCATGCTCGGCGACGCACTCCGTGACGCACTCGATCCGAAACGGAACTGACATGAGTATTGCGAAGGACACCGTTCTGAGCGTGACCGATCTGACGGTCGAGTTCGAGGTCGAGAAGGTGTGGCGCAAGGCGGTCGACACCGTCTCGTTCACGGTCGCCTCCGGCGAGGTGCTGGCCATCGTCGGTGAATCCGGCTCCGGTAAGTCGACCACCGCCATGGCCGTCCCGGGTCTGCTGGCCGATAATTCGCGGGTGTCGGGCAGCATCAAGCTGGGTGAGAAGGAACTGGTCGGGCTGCCCGAGAAGCAGCTCGCACCCATCCGCGGCAAGAACGTCGCGGTGATTTTCCAGGAGCCCATGACGGCGCTCAATCCGGTGTACTCGATCGGCTGGCAGATCACCGAGGCCATCCGGGCGCACACCTCGCTGTCGAAGAAGGAAGCGAAAGCGCGGGCCGTCGAGCTCCTGAAGCTCGTCGAGATGCCGGATCCGGAGACGCGGGTCAACTTCTACCCGCACCAGCTCTCCGGTGGTCAGCGTCAGCGCGCCATGATCGCCCAGGCGCTGTCCTCGGATCCGTCGTTGCTGATCGCGGACGAGCCGACCACGGCTCTGGACGTGACGGTGCAGGCCGAGATTCTCGACCTGATGCGGGATCTACGTAATCGCATCGACGCCTCGATCGTGCTGATCACCCACGACATGGGTGTGGTGGCAGACATGGCCGATCGCATCGCGGTGATGAAGGACGGCGTCATCGTCGAAACCGACGCTGCGCGAACCATATTCAAGAATGCGTCACATCCGTACACGCAGCAGTTGCTCGCCTCGGTTCCGCACCTGGGCAGCAGCATCGAGGCCGTGACCGCCGGGAAGATCGCCGAGCCCAGTGCCGTCGAGGAGACCCGAGCACTGAGCATCGTCGACGGTGTCATCGAGTACCCGGGCCGTACCGTGTTCCGAGCCGTCGACGGGGTCAGCCTCGATATCGAGATGGGTGAGGTCGTCGGCCTCGTCGGTGAATCCGGCTCGGGTAAGTCCACGATCGGCAAGGCCGTGGTGGGGCTGAACAAGCTCACCGGCGGCTCGTTGTCGATCGCAGGGGTCGACATCACCAACCTGTCGAATCGTGAACTGCGTTCGGTGCGAAGCAAGGTCGGCATCGTGTTCCAGGATCCGGGTTCGTCGCTGAACCCGCGCTGGCCGATCGGACAGTCGATTGCCGAGCCGATGCTGCTGCACACCGAGCACAGCGCTGCAGATCGAAATCGAAAGGTCGAAGAACTGCTCGACCGGGTCCACCTGTCGCGGACCATGCGCAACCGCTACCCCCACCAGTTGTCGGGTGGGCAGCGTCAGCGCGTCGGTATCGCTCGGGCACTCGCCCTCGAGCCGACGCTGCTGGTGGCCGACGAGCCGACGTCCGCACTCGACGTGTCGGTGCAGGCCAAGGTGCTCGAGCTGTTCAAGGAACTCCAGCGTGAGTACGGGTTCGCGTGCCTGTTCATCAGTCACGACCTCGCCGTCGTGGAGGTGCTGGCCAAGCGCATCGCGGTGTTGAACAAGGGCAAGTTGGCCGAGTTCGGTACGACGGATCAGATTCTGCGTCGTCCGACCAACGAGTACACCAAGCGGTTGCTCGCGGCCGTCCCGGTGCCCGACCCGGCCGAACAGGCCAAGCGTCGTCAGGCGCGCGCCGAGCTGTTGGCGGCAGGGGCGAAGTAGGGGGTAAGGGGAGGGGGTACCGTCGTCTGTCGTGACGGACCCCCTCGCCCCGCTGCTGGAACTACCCGGAGTTCTCGACTCGGCCGAACGTGCGCGCGACGCTCTGGGCGCGGTGCATCGGCACAAGGCCAATCGTCGAGGCTGGCCGGCCACCGCCGCCGAGGCCGCGGTGCGTGCGGCCCGCTCGTCGTCGACTCTCGAGGGCGGTTCGATGGACTTTCCCCGCGAGGGCGAAGAAGGCGACCCCATCCTGGCGGGTGCGCTGCGAGTCGCGGCTGCCCTGGACGGCGACGCATTGCAGAACACGGTCTCGACGTGGAAGCGCGCACCGCTGCAGACCCTCGCACGACTGCACCTGTTGGCCGCAGCCGACCTCGTCGACGACGCCTCCGAGCTCGGCAGGCCCCGCAGCGATGCAGGTGTCGGCGAGCGACTCGACCTGCTCGCTCAACTGGTGACCGGCGGAACCTCTGCCCCGGCCCCGGTGATCGCGGCGGTGGTCCACGGTGAACTGTTGACGCTCAAAGCTTTCGGATCGGCCGACGGCATCGTTGCGCGGGCTGCATCGCGACTGGTGGCAGCGTCGTCGGGATTCGACCCACACAACCTCGGAGTGCCGGAGGTGAGCTGGATGCGTCGGGCAAATGCCTACCGAGACGGCGCGACGGGATTCGCCGAGGGCACGGCAACCGGCGTCGGGAGTTGGGTGATCCTGTGCTGCGGGGCATTCGAAGCCGGTGCAGCAGAAGCGACTTCGATTGCCGAAGCTGCTCAATAGGAGTTGTGCGCACGTAAAAGGGCGGCGATGCCGACTTGCGTCGACGTCGCCGCCCGTTAGCACGGAGCGCCTGGTTACCAAGCGTGCACAGGTGGGCTGTGATGGACTACCACGTGGCCTCGGCGAGAATTCGACGGTGATGAGGTCATCCCTGCAACCGGTGCAGGGTTCTTGCTGATCACTGGCGAATGTCGCAGGCCCACAGCGCTTCTGCCATTAGGTGGCAAGCTCCGCGTGGGTGCCGGTGTCCGTGCTGGGAATCCCGGTCGGGAGAGCGAATCTTCTCTTCCGATTCGTTCTTGGCCTTCCGTTCTTCCGTACGTCATTTGTACCCCGTGACGCTCCTCACATCAAGGGGTTGGGCGTCATCTTTTTCTTCGGAGCAGTCCGTAGGTGATCGCGCCGGCCGCGAGAGCGCTGAAACCTGCTGCGGCACTTGCCGCGACGGTCTTGCCGGACGGTGTCTGGATTCGTGATCGCAGGGAGACCGGGTTGGAGAAGGTGAGAATCGGCCATCCGCGGGAGGCCGCTTCCTTGCGCAGCGCGCGATCGGGGTTGACGGCCGTGGGATGCCCGACGGCGCGCAGCATCGGCACGTCGGTGATCGAATCCGAGTACGCGTAGCTCTGCGTCAAGTCGTAATCGTGTTGCGCGGCCAGCGAGTTCATGGCGTCGACCTTGCCTTCGCCGTAGCAGTAGAAGTCGACCTTGCCGATGTATTTTCCTTCCACGGTCACCATGGTGGTGGCCATGCTGTGATCGGCCCCCAGTAGTTCTGCGATGGGGTGCACGATCTCGTCGCCGGACGCCGAGACGATCACGACGTCGTGTCCGCGGAGCTTGTGGTCGGCGATGAGATCGGCGGCTTCGGCGAACACGAGGGGGTCGACGATGTCGTGCAGCGTTTCGGCGACGACTGCTCGCACCTGTTCGACGTCCCAGCCTGCGGTCATGCTGGCGATGTGCGCACGCATGCGCTCCATCTGGTCGTGATCGGCTCCGGAGAGCAGGAACAGGAACTGCGCGTAGCTGCTCTTGAGTACGGCGCGCCGGTTGATGAGTCCTTGGTCGAAGAACGGCCTGCTGAATGCCAACGTGCTGGACTTGGCGATGATCGTCTTGTCGAGGTCGAAGAATGCCGCGACGCGCGCTGTGCGTCGGCCGGCCGGGACGTCGTCGTTGCTCGCGCTCTGGGTCACGTTTGTCACCATAGTGGCCGGTGGTGACCGGTGGATGTTGCGCGGTGCCACTGGCGGACTCGGCCCGATGCGGTCGAGAAAAACCGACGGTTGAACTTGCAAACAAGGATGTCCACGGGTGTAGTATTTTCTACGAGCCCGGTTCATTCCGGGCGGTGTTCAGCCCGACCCCCCGGGGCTGAACCAGACGACCCTCGCCTCCTCCCCCCCTGGCGAGGGTCGTCCTCTTTTCCGGGGTAGATCGAAAATTGGTACAGCAGTACCGGTATTCATCCACAGGCCCGAATCTATCCACATTTCCCCAAGTCACGCGCATCTCGAGCAGATTCTCACGCACGCTTGGCGCATGGAAACGGACTCGCGGCACCGAATCGCACACCCGGCAGTGACGATGTCGATCGAACTTCGCAGCCTCCGCGAGGACGTCTACCGAATCGCCGCGGCCGCGGATTGTGTTGTGGAAGAGCAGAACTTACTGGTCGGTATCGGCTCGACACGTTCGATGTGGGACCGCTCCGGAACTATTTTGATCGATTTCGAGTCCGCTGAGACGGCAGTGTCGACCGGATTTCCGCGTCGCTCGGGCGTCATTCTGGTCACGGACGCACCGCCGACACTCGACGACTGGCGACTCGCCACATCGCTCGGTGCCGAGCATGTGATCTCCCTGCCGTGGGACGAGGACGCACTCGTGCGCATCCTCGGCGAACCCGCGTCGGCACCGTCGGGAGACGGTGGCGTGATCGCGGTGGTCGGCGCTCGCGGAGGCGCGGGCGCATCCACTTTCGCCGCCGCACTCGGACTCTGCAGCAGCCGCTCGGGCCGACGTGCACTCCTCGTCGAGGGTGACCGGTACGGCAGCGGCCTGGACCTGCTGCTCGGCTGGGAGAGTGCTCCGGGTCTGCGGTGGTCCGGCTTGGTCGTCGAAGGTGGCCGAGTCTCCGGCGACGCTCTGCACGGGGCGCTCCCGTCCCGCGGCGGATTGTCGGTGCTGGCCCTGGGCCGATCCGACGACCGGAGCGTCGGACTCTCCGCCGTCGCCACGGCGGCTGTGCTCGATGCAGGACGCGCAGCGGGTGATCTGGTGGTGTGCGACGCCCCGCGTCATCCCAGCGACGTCTCCGACGCTCTCTACGCCGCGGCGGACCTCGTCGCGCTGGTACTTCCGGCCGAACTACGAGCCGTGACGTCGGCCGAGGCGGTGGCAGCGCATGTGGTGGATCGAAATGCCAACGTCGGCCTGGTCGTTCGTGGGCCGGCTCCTGGTGGGCTCAGAGCCGACGACATCGCCGTTGCCCTCGGGCTTCCGTTGTTGACGTCGATGCGCGCCGAGCCCGGGTTGGCCGAGCGCCTCGAACGAGGAGGTCTGGTGCTGGGCCGACGTTCACCGCTGGCCGCGGCAGCCAACGCTGTGCTCGATACGTTCGCGCACAAGCCCGGTGGACAGCGGTGGGCGGCATGAGCGCCGTCGTCACCGCGGATCTGCTCGACCGCGTCCGTGATCGCTTGGCGGCATCGGCCGACGCTCCGATTCCCGCCACCGTCGCCGCGGCCATTCGAGCGGAAGCAGGTGGAGTCATCGGCGACACCGATATGCTTGCGGCTCTTCGGGTCCTGCAAACCGAGCTGACCGGCGCGGGGCCCTTGGAGCCGCTGCTGTCCGAGCCCGGAGTGACCGATGTATTGGTCACCGCACCGGATCAGGTGTGGATAGATCGTGGACGCGGACTCGAGCGCACCGGAGTTCGATTCTTCGACGAGGCTGCCGTTCGGCGGCTCGCGCAACGGCTCGCCCTCTCTGCCGGCCGTCGACTCGACGACGCGCAGCCCTGGGTCGACGGGCGACTGCCGGGCGTCGGACAGGGGGTGTTCGGCGTCCGTCTGCACGCGGTGTTGGCACCGGTGGCGAGCGGGGGAACATGTGTGTCGCTTCGGGTGCTGCGCCCCGCGACGCAGGGACTCGCTGCTCTGCGTGCATCGGGAGCCGTGACCGAAGACGGGTACGAGCTGCTGCGTCGAATCGTGTTCGGTCGCTTGGCGTTCTTGGTCGTCGGAGGTACCGGTGCCGGAAAAACTACACTCCTGGCCGCTCTTCTCGGAGAGGTGGATCCGGCCGAACGGATCGTCTGCGTCGAGGATGCCGCCGAGTTGGCACCGGATCATCCGCACGTGGTGCGGCTGGTGGCCCGCGCACCCAATGTCGAAGGAGTGGGGGAGGTCTCGGTGCGGCAGCTGGTGCGTCAAGCCCTGCGGATGCGACCCGATCGGCTCGTGGTCGGTGAGGTGCGCGGGGCCGAGGTGATCGACCTGATGACGGCTCTCAACACGGGCCACGACGGCGGAGCCGGAACCATTCACGCGAACTCCCCGTCCGAGGTACCCGCCCGACTGGAAGCCCTTGCGGCACTGGGCGGAATGGGTCGAGACGCGCTGCACAGCCAACTTGCCGCGGCGGTTCAGGTGGTGTTGCACGTCCACCGCAGCGCCGACGGTACTCGACGCCTGCGCGAGATCGGGGTGGTCGACGTCGATCCCACCGGGCGTGTGCACATCGCGCCGGCCTGGTCGGTGGCTGCCGAGGTGACGCCGGGTGAAGGTCGGCTCCTCGAACTGCTCGACCGTCGATGCGGTGACGCCCGATGACGGCCGCGGTGATGGTCCTCGCGCTGGCAGTTGCTCTGTGGCCGAGCAGCTTCCGTCGACTGCCCAGCGAAGTACGGACGGTGTCGGCCACACCCCGATGGCTGGTGCCGGCCTGCTGCGCTCTGGTTGCGGCAGGGGCGGTGTGGTGGTTCGGCGGAATCTGGGCCGTGAGCGCAGCAGCGGTTGCGGGTGGTACCGGATGGCGGCGCTATCGTCGGCGACTCGAACGCGATCGGCGGGCCGAGGAAGTGAACTGGCTCGCAACCGGAGTCGAGGTGGTCATCGGTGAGCTCCGCGTCGGGTCCCATCCGGCCACGGCCAGCGCGGTTGCGGCGGACGAGTGCGGCGGCATCGCGTCGACGGCACTGCGCGGCGCAGCGTCGCGGGCCAGGCTGGGCGGCAGGGCCGCCGACGGCATCGCTGCGTCCGATTCGTTGCTGGACGCGGAGCTGGCCCGATTGGCTGCAGCGTGGCGGGTAGCAGACGAGCACGGACTCGCACTCGCCGAACTGCTCGACTCCGTCCGAGAAGACATGCTGGGGCGCAGACGATTTCGCGAACGGACCGATGCATCGCTCGCCGGAGCCCGTGCCACCGCGCTGGTGCTGGCCGGTCTACCGATCCTCGGAGTCGCGCTCGGTCAGCTGATGGGAGCCGATCCACTGCAGATCCTGCTCGGCGGAGGGCTCGGCGGAATGCTGCTGCTCATCGGCACGGCTCTGGGCTGCGCGGGACTGCTGTGGACCGACGCGATCACCGGCAAGGTGACGACCTGATGTGGGCGACGGTGCTCTGTCTGGCAACGGCACTGATGACGCTGCCCACGGTCGCGAGCGGATTGCACAGGCTGGCGCCCGACGGTCGTGCGGATGCCGACGCCGACGATGCGCCGCCTCCCGACCCGCTCGCTGTGGCCACGACCTTCGATCTGCTCGCCGCATGCCTACGTTCGGGCCTGCCCGTGGCGATTGCTGCTGCGGCAGCGGCACATTCTGCTCCGATCTCGTTCGGTGTCGCGCTCCGCAAGGCCGCCGACCTACTCGAACTCGGTGCCGATGCCGCCACCGCGTGGGATGCCGTCGCGCAGGATCCGGAGACCGAGGCTCTGGCGAGGATGGCACGGAGATCTGCCCGAGCCGGGTCGTCCATGGCGTCGGCGATGACGGAACTCGCTGCAACCCAACGAACTCGGGCCGAAGACGCATCGGCCGCTGCCGCCGAGCGTGCCGGTGTGCTGATCAGCGGGCCGTTGGGGTTGTGCTTTCTGCCTGCCTTCATCTGCCTCGGCATCATCCCCGTGGTGATCGGCCTGGCGGGCAACGTACTGGGCGGCGGTCTGCTGTGACCGCCGCGCACACAGAATTCCGATGCGGAGATGCCGCGTCGGAGAAAAGGGAGGGGAATCGAGATGATCGAGAACGCACTGCAGGAGTTGAAGACTCGAATCATGCTGTTCGGCGTGGAGGACGACGGCATGTCGACCGCGGAGTACGCCATCGGCACCATCGCGGCCGCGGCGTTCGGGGCGGTGTTGTACACGGTGGTGACCGGCAACAGCATCGTGACGGCGTTGACGGGGATCATCGATCGAGCGTTGAACACTGCCGTCTGATCTTGGGCGATGATGACGGGGCCGTGACGGTGGAGGCGGCGTTCGCGATTGCGTCCATCGTCGCGGTGATCGTGGTGTGCATCGGGGCGATCGTGTCGGTGACGATGCACATCGGGTGCGTCGATGCAGCCAGGGAGACGGCTCGACTGGCGGCCAGAGGGGATGCGGACCGGGCTGTGACGGTGGGGGAGAGGGTGGCACCGGACGGTGCGCGCATCACGGTGACCGAGGACGGGGAGTTCTTCGTCGCGAGGGTGGAGGTGGCGAGTCCGCTGCCGGGATTGACGTTGTCGGCTGAGGCGGTTGCTGCTGCGGAACCGGTTGCGGCCGAATGAGGCTCGGTCTCCGGACGGCGCTGCGTGACGACGAGGGTGGGGCGACGGTGTTGGCCGCTTTGGCGATGTCGGCGTTGATTGCTGTGGTGGTGATGGTGATCCATGTCGGCTCGGCTGTGGGTGCTCGTCATCAGGCGCAATCGGCGGCCGACCTCGCGGCGCTGGCAGGGGCCGGGGCGCTGGACCGTGGGGTGGCCGATGCGTGCGAGACGGCGCGTGGGTTGGCGGTACGAATGGGGACTCAGTTGCGGGAGTGCACGATCGACGAGTGGGACGTGATCGTCACGGTGGGCCAACCGGTGTTCCTCGGGCGCTTCGGAATGTCCGACGCCATCGCCTCGGCTCGGGCGGGTCCGGGGTGATGCCGGCCGGGCTCGTTTGTCAGGTGCCGATATGTCGTCCCGATCGTCCGAGCCGAACCGATTCTGGCAGTGCCCGCGTTCGAGCGCGTGGAAGCCGAACTCGCCAACCGAGCGAACCGCAAGGGCCCGACGAAGCGGTCCCAGTCGCTGCTACTCCAGATCATCAAGTGCGGGTCTGCGGAAGCCCCGCCTACCGAGGCAACAGGCGGCATCGGGCGGACGTGCGGTATCGGTGCGCAACGCCTCAGTACAAGTCGACGTGCGGGAACCGAACGATCAGGGAGGACTACGCAGACGACGTTGTGGAGTCGCTACTGGTCACGATGCTCGGAGAGTCCGAGCGAAACGGATGACTCTGGGATTCGGGCTCGGACCGCTCCGCAGAGCTGGACTCGACCTTGACCGACCTCATCGGGCAGCTCGGTACAGGGCCGTTCAAGGGCGCGACTCCGCAGAAGGCGAAGCTGGAACAGCGGATAGCCGAGCTCGCTGCTCGGCAAGAGGGGCTGTCCAAGGCCGAGACCAAGGCTGCTGGCTGGACTTGATAACCGGCAGGAGAGCTGTTCTCGCAGTGGTGGGAGCGTCAGACAACTGAGCAGTTGAACATCTGGTTTCGGACGATGAGTGTGGAGCTGACGTGGACGTTCGATGACGATGCAAGGATCCGAATCTGAAGCTCGACCTTGGGGATCTGGAGACGATGACCGAGCAGCTTGGTCAGAAAGGCGTGGTTGTCGAATGGCAGGGTGTCTTTGGCTTGATGAACAGCCAGGGGATCAAATCGCTCGAGCTCTGAACTACCTCCGGCTCGGCTTAGAGCCCCGGCTCGAACTTTCCGTCTCCTCGGGTGATGGATTATCGGCGGGAATCGGGTCTACTCCCTCCGTGGCAACCTGTCGCGTCCAAGGTAAACGGAACCGCTTCTTCCGCTCCGCCCGTTTAGCACCTTCCGCCTGGACATTCAGATCCCCCATAAAGGTGTCAACCAACGCGGCCTTGATCGGCAGCATCTCTGTCGCCTTTTGCAAGAAGTCGGGTTTGCCGAGCGACCTGGCTGTTTTATTTATAGCGAGGTGAAACGTTGCGAATGCTCCGAATGAGCTTTCCATGCCTAGTAGCTGTAGTCGGGCAAGCATCACCTTTCGTTCGTCGTGCAGTTCTTGCAGGCGTTGGCTGCACGCTGTGATCTCGTCCGCGGTCCCACGGGTCCGAGCCTTCGCCGCTTCCCTGGCCGCTTGGTGGCTGCGCTCGGCCAGCTCGACGGTTACGGCGAGCGCGGTCACTCGTTCCGTGCGTCGGTGTCTTGCATGCTCTGCAGAAATTTGGCGCTCGACGTTTTGTGCAGTGGAGTGAATCTGCTTTTGTACGCCGCGCCAAGCGATGCGTGCAGCCAGAAGCGCAATCAGCGCGGCGATGATCGTGGCGACGGGCTGGGTTAACAAGCCGGGATCAGGTGGAACGAGACGATCAAGAAGCTCGGAAGGGATCGTCACTTGCGGCTCGACTACGACGGTAGGGGCCGGGACGACAATTGCCGGAGGCACCTGCTCCAACGACTGCGAGTTCATTTCCTGAGCTTCCAATTACGTTCGATGCGCGCAGTCTCCTCGGACAGTGTTCCGGCCACGTTCTGCCTCCGCGCCTTCCGTTGTTCGTCCGTCACGATTGGCAGGCGGGGGCCTTCGATCACCGCGATCGCTTCACTCGTCATGTAGGGGCGAAGCTGTTGATACCAACCCATACTGGTCACTGCGACACCAGTTCGTCTGAAAGCGGCCAGACCTTCCCTTGCCTGAGTCAATATACGAAGCTGATGCTGCATCTTGATCTGCCGCTTGTCGATCGCCCACCTCGCCCACGGGGCGAGGAGTGCCGATACTGCACCCGTCGCAAGACCTGCTCCGCCCCCGATTGCCGCTGCCCAAAGCTCGCTGCTCATCGCAGCAATGTATAGGTGAACTCGGACGATCTTCGCGTCGACCCTCGTTGGGGTCGCACCAACCCGGCGTGCGGCATTCGTCGTTCGCGCTCGTTGGCGGGCTCCCAGTGACCAACCGTCTTGCGGACGATCAGGTGGGGCGCGATAGCTTTGCCCGATGAGCGAATCTCCAGATCAAGCCATCGCTATTGGCAACTTCCTTGAGTTCAAGTCAAGCAATTACCCGAAACTATCGGAGGACGAGGCTTTCGAGCGGTTCGCCTCCAGTGTGCTGCTCAGGCAGTACGGTGCCGATCATGCAGACATCGAGCGCGGCCTTGTGTCTGGGACCAACGACGGCGGGATTGACGGCATCTTCCTGTTTCTGAATCGCCGTGAACTAGTTGATTCAGACTCGGTCCGGCTGACGAGGCGCAAGGCTGCCCTCGCCGGTTTGCAGACCGGCATGTCATTGGACGTCGTCGTGGTCCAGACTAAGAAGGAAAAGAAATGGGATTCAAACGTGCTCCCAAAAATCGAGAGTACGTTAAAGGTCATCTTTGATGACAACCAGTCTGCCGCAGACCTGAGATCGTTTCCTCTTAACGACGACATTATCGAAAAAGCGATGACGTGGCGGACACTGCGAGCAAAGCTTGCAATGCTGGTGCCAGTCGTCCATTTCCACGTCTACTACGCCACCTTCGCGCCACAAGGGAACGTGGACAAGTACATGCAGACGAAGTCCAAGCAGCTAAAGGACTGGCTGACCGGCTGCTTACCAACGGGAAGTACAACTACGGTGGAATATGTGGGCGACGCGGAGCTGGTTACCCGGTTGCGTGTTAGCACCGATTTCATGGCAAAGCTCGTGCTTACGAAACCGCCAGTGCGGCAAGCAAATGCATTGGTAGGGCTCGTCTCGATCAAGGACTACATCGACTTCCTGCGATACGAAAAATCTGCGACCATTCGGGAGGAGATGTTCGCGGTCAACGTGCGGGACTACGCTGGCGCGAATGTCAGAGTCAACGACGCAATTGGGATGACCTTAGAGAGCAATTCTGACTCCGCCTTCTGGTGGCTGAACAACGGAATAACGGTGATCGCGGACAAGGCAAACAACCCACTTGAGCTAGAATGGGTTCTGACAAACCCTCTGATCGTCAACGGTCTCCAGACCTCTCACGTCATCCACGAGCAAGCCGTCGCGAAGGCCATAACTAGGAATCGGCTCAAGGAATCCATTCTCGTCCGCGTTATCACCGAGTCCGATCCCGAGGTGCGTGAAGCAATCATCAGTGGAACGAACAATCAGACGGCGATTGCCAGTCTTCAGCTACACGCCAATGACGAGAAGCAGATTCGAATCGAGCAGTTTCTGCACTCGCACGGTTGGCACTATGAACGGCGGCGATACCAGTATCGCGGCGTAAAGGTGGCAGCTAGCAAAATTCGCAATATGACTGAGGTGGGCCAGGCCGTGATGGCGATTCGCCTTCTTCAGCCCGATACAGCCCGGGCGCGCCCAGCATCTCTGCTCGGCACAGACCTAGGGTGGATGCGGGTCTTCAAACCTGACGATTCGGAGGAGCTATATCTGAAAGCATTGATGGTTGTCGATGCGGTCGACGACTACCTCAGGACGCCCGCCGCGAAAGCCGTTGCCGACGACTCAACCAACGCGCGTTTCTATCTGGCCTCCGGATACGTCCTGCAGTCGTCGGGGGTCACCAAGCTCGAAGACTATGAGAAGGTTCCGATCGGGAAGCTCAAGGACAAGCCGACTCAGTCCACGCTCACTTGTCTGCACAAGTTGCTAAATGAGGAGGTTAATAAGATCGACGACGGCAAGACTGCCCTGGACCGCATTTTCAAAGGCCCGAATCTTAAGAGTGCCTTCTTCAATAGAATTGTTAGCCAGCCGTAGCCGCTCGGGGCTGTGAGCGCCGGCGGCGGCTGGACGGGGTAGGAAGGTTCTGAGGGCACCCGTACGTAGCCGACGAAATCGTCAGGCCTTTGACCCCTCTCGCGCTTTGTGATCCGCGCTGACGGAAAGCCTCCCACACAGCGAGGGGCTCACGTCCAAGTCACGCGGGATTCGTCGCGTCTAGCCTGCGTCCCCGAGAAGGACGACGCCCCAGCGCGCTTGGAATCCCCGTACTGCTTGCGCACTGCTCTTTTCATCGCCAAGTAAACCGTCAGGGCAAATTTTCGATCGCGAATGGGTGTAAACACTAGCGGTCGAGTACACGATCGGTACCGTCGCCGCCGCAGCGGTCAGGGTGGGGTGCTACTACCTGCTCAAAGGTCGCATGTTCCTCCGCATGCCAAGGGTGTGGAGCAGCAAGCGGGAATTCCTGAAAAGCGTTGCCTCTGAGGCTAATTTCGAGCTCGTCATGCCTCGATGCTGATTCCTGCTTGAAGGTCAGTTGCACGCATGGAATGCGCTCCGTAATGCCGCTGGGAGTCCGGAGCTGGCTACCGTCCGCTGGGCCGCCTTGATGGCTCGATGAGAAGCTGCGTGGCGTGCGATGATGTTCAGCTGTGTTCGTACACCTGTCGGGATGGCGCAGACCTCGATGCAGGAATGTCCCTTGGTCCCGGAGAAGCACTGTTCGTGCCCGGTGTGCGGCTGTACTCGGTTCCATTCGCGCGCAGGCAGCGATCGCCCGCCCAGGGCAGAGTCCAGAGCAGCAGCCGAGGCGTAGCGTTCGACTGAATCTCGCGCAATCGACTTGTTGACGATGTCTCGCAGGCCCTGCGGAACGTGGGGTGCCACGTCCCAGACATCAGGTTGAGGTGCCGACCATACATCGCCGTAAGACGACGCTCCCGGCACGGGCTGGGCACCAGCGAACATCCAGAACAGGGTTGCGCCAAGGCTGTAGACGTCGGCCGCAACGCCGTAGACACGCAAGTTCGTCGGGTTTTGACCGGGTGCTCCAATGCGTGCAACTTCTGGTGCCATGGTCGGAATGCTTCCGGCGGCGTCGGCCAGTCGGTTTGCGTCCTGGAGCTGGGCGAGCCCGAGGTCTCCGACTAGAACGTCCTGACGATGGTTGATGAAGAGGTTCTCGGGTTTGATGTCGCGGTGTAGTAATTTTTGATCATGGATGCGGGCGACACCCTGGCACGCTTGCCGGGCCCAACGAACGGCTGTGCTGATCGGGACTCCGACGTCTGGGTCGATCTGGTCTGCGATCGTGCCGTGCGTTGCCAGATCTGTCACGACGTAGGGGCGTCCGCCAGCGAGGCCCGCGTTCAAGACCTTCAGGACGTACTCACCGTCGAGTTGCTTGAGGATTTGTGCCTCGGTCCACGGGCCCGCCACCGTCTGCTTGTGGATCTTGAGGGCGCATGACTCCTTAAGATAATGATCGAAAACCTCATACACCTCACCAAATTTTCCGCTCCCCAGAGCCTTTCGTATCTCGTACCGGCCATCGACGATCTGTGCCGTCGGCGGAATTGGTGCCGTCATGGCGAGATCCTACGCATAATGTGTGGATGCGGGTGATGGGTTTGGCTCTGAGTATCAGCGGCAAGAAGATCACGGTGGCAGCCGTGATTCTCGACGATCATGCGCGACCGGAAGACGGGTTCGACAGGCAGGCCGTCAGCGTAGAGAACAGCTTCGACGTTAAGGCGGACGAGGACGACCTCGCTGTTCGGCTGGGAGACGTAGCCAAATCAATCAGCGGCAGAGCCCGTTCCATCGCGCCTGATGGCGTGGTGGTTCGTCGAGCTGACCGGCCCCAGCGTCCTTCTAACCAGGATGGGCCACGGCTGAGGCTGCTGGCGGAAGGGGCTGTTACGGCGGCGGTGCACGAAGTTGTTCGCAACACCGTTATTCGCAACGGCAAGGACTGTGGAGCGGCGTTCGGCACCGTGAAGGAGAAGCTGGACGAGGAGGCGCAAGCCATTCTTAGCGGGAAGTACAAGGAGGCGACAGCGGCGGCGTTGTCGGGTCTGGCGGGTAACCGCATGACGGTCTAGGGCACTTCGTGGATGTCCGGTCCCAGATGATTCGTGGCGATCGCGGCGTACTCCTCGGTGATCCGCTCGGCCTTCCGGGCCATTTCGTGTTCGGCCTGAAGAGCGGCGACCGCGTCCGCCAGCAGGCCAGTCAGCTTCTCGTTCTGCCGTCGTTCCATTGTGAGCTGATCGCGCGCGACATCGAGGGCGAGCTTCATCCGGTAGGCATCGTCTCGCAACGTCGCCTCGCTGACCGTGTGAGATCCGCCGCGTCGGCCAGCGTGCCCCGCTTCCCAGGATTCCAGCGACGAGACGAACACCCGAGGGGCATTGCGGGGCGCACGTGTTCCCGATGGTTGCGGCGGGCCATAGAGGTCTCTTGCCTTGAGCATCTGGTTGATGCGCTGCCGCGAGACGCCGAGGCGCGTCGCTGCGTCCCGGATCGTCACTGCCTCGTCCACACCTCAAGGATCGCGCAAGGCCGATAGGTAAGCAACTTGCTTAGCAATGTCCTTTCGATCCGGGTCTAGGAAAGGCATACTTGCTGATATGAGCACTCCGGTTAGTCTCCTGGACCGGGTTTGCGCAGCACAGACGGCGAACAGTGCGCTGCGTGGCAATGATCTAAGGAAAGCTGGGCGCAAGGTCGCTGCCCTAGCCACTCGTGACGGCTGTGCGCTAATGGCGGTCGACGATGCCGGAGAGCGGCTCATAGCGGCGGCCCTTCTCGCCGACGACGCCGTGCGCACTGTCGATACCTCTCGCCGCCTCGACGACCAATCCGTTCTCCTCGTCGCTGGCTTTCTTGCCGGGACGACCGGAATCGCGCAGAAGGCAGATCTGGCGCGAGCTCTTGGAGCAGCACACGTCCAGGCAACCGTCTTAGGTGACGAGCGCGTGAGTGTGCACGGGTGCGATCGCGTAACGTCGCTGAACTTTCGGCCACACCTGGTCGCGCTATAACTAATGGATCACCTGCGATCAGAAGCAGGTTCTGCGACCGAGTGGACCGAGGTCGCGTGAAAGCCCACCACGGGCTGTGGCCGCGTCTCGACTGGGTGCGATTCGTGCTGGCGCGCAGGCTCAAGGCCATGGGGTCGAAGGAGTATCAGACCGATGGTGACCCGCGTTCGTACGGTCCCGGGTTCGATGTTGCGACCGATTCTCAGGCGGTGTGTATGCGCCGTGGTATTGGTGCAATCCACGCGTGGAGTTCGTGAACTCGATGTCGGACCTGTTCCACGCCAAGGTGTCGCTTAGCTTCGTGCGAGACGTGTTCGATGTCATCGCCGATACGCCGAGGCACAACTACCAGGTGCTGACGAAGCTGTCGGCACGGTAGTCCGTCTCGCGCTTGGCCCGCACGTCTAGCGCCACCTACGTATTTGGTCGCGGTTGCTCGGGCGCTTCGGAATGTCCGACGCCATCGCCTCGGCTCGGGCGGGTCCGGGGTGAGGGTCAGCGGTCCCGCCCGCCAGCCCGAATCCGCAAACGCGCGCGCGTTCGTCAGGTGCGCGGGGAATCGCCCCGTTTGGCCGGCGAATTCGCGAGCGTTCAGCGAATGCGCGCGCGTTTGCCGCGAAACCCCTGCCTCCAACCCCGGCCGCGATGGTTCGCCAGCAGCGGTCAGCGTGGCGTGAAGGTGCGCGCACCTGATTGCAGAGGAGCCAATCGAGTGAGTTGAGTGACGTGCTCCGGGGTCAGCTCGGCAAGTGAATTGACCTGCAGCAGTTGCATGGTGCGCACGATTTCTTCGCGCAGGATCTCGATCATGCGGTCGACGCCTGCACGACCTCCGGCCATCAGACCGTACAAGTACGCCCGGCCGACGAGCGTGAACGACGCTCCCATCGCGATGGAGGCGACGATATCGGCACCGTGCATGATGCCGGTGTCGACGGCGACCTCGAAATCGGAGCCGACTTCGCGCACGACCTGAGGCAGCAGATGGAAGGGGACAGGAGCGCGATCGAGTTGTCGGCCTCCGTGGTTCGACAGGATTATCCCGTCGACTCCCAGTTCGGCGAGACGGACCGAATCTGCCACCGACTGAACACCTTTGACGACCAGCTTGCCGGGCCAGATGGCGCGGATGACGTCGAGATCCTCGAACGAGATGGACGGATCCATCGCTGAGTTGAGCAGCTCTCCGACCGTGCCGCCAGTAGAGGACAGCGACGCGAACTCGAGTTTGGCCGTGGTGAGGAAGTCCCACCACCACCAGGGACGCGGGATGGCGTTGGCGATCGTCGACGCGGTCAATTGCGGCGGGATGGAGAATCCGTTGCGCTTGTCGCGCAGGCGTGACCCGGCTACCGGCGTGTCGACCGTGAACAGGAGTGTGTCGAAGCCTGCCTTCGCGGCGCGTTCGACCAAACCGAACGAGATGTCGCGGTCTCGCATGACGTAGAGCTGGAACCAGTTTCGACCGTTCGGATTGGTGGCCTTGACGTCCTCGATCGACGTGGTGCCCAGGGTCGAGAGGCAGAACGGAATGCCGGCAGCTCCGGCTGCGGCAGATCCGGCGTATTCACCCTCGGTCTGCATCAGGCGGGTGAATCCCGTCGGTGCGATACCGAACGGGAGCGCGGACGGTCCACCGAACACCGTCGTCGAGGTGTCGACGTGGGAGACGTCCCGCAGGATCGAGGGATGGAACTCGACGTCGCGGAAGGCCTGACGAGCCCGCGCTAGTGAGATCTCGGCGTCGGCGGCACCGTCGGTGTAGTCGAATGCCGCGCGCGGGGTACGGCGACGGGCGATGGTGCGGAGATCGTCGATGGTGAGTGCGGCGTTCAGGCGTCGTCGACGCAGGTTCAGATCGGGCTTCTTGAACGAGAGGACCTCGCGCAGGTCGGTGGCTTTGGGCATCTGCCGGGTGATGGGCATGTCATGGTCTCGATTCTGTGCAGTCTTGCGGTGAGTGAGGGCGACGACGGGTCAGGGGAGCATCCAGGCCAGTACCGAACTCTGGAGTCCGACCAAGAGGCAGATGGCAAGCAGCAGGCCGAGGCTCCACCAGATGACTTTTCGGAATATCTCGGACTCTCGGCCGACCAACCCCACCGCGGTCGCGGCGATGGCGAGATTCTGCGGGCTGATCATCTTTCCCACCACACCACCCGAGGTGTTGGCGGCAACCAGCAGGGTGGGGTCGATGCCGGCGTTGATCGCTGCAGTCTGCTGCAGCGTCGCGAACAAGGCGTTCGCGCTGGTGTCCGAACCGGTGACCGCGGTTCCCAGCCATCCGAGAATCGGGGAAAGGTAGGCGAAGAATGCGCCGGTGCCGGCAATCCAGGTACCGATGGTGATGGTCTGCCCCGACTGGTTCATCACGTAGGCGAGCGCCAGCACAGCGCCCACCGTGAGTGCGGAGAATCGGAGTTTGACCAGCGTGCTTCCGAACAGGCGGGCGGCGTCGGGAGCGCTGACGCGGTAGACGGCGGCCACGATGACACCGCAGATCAGGAGCAGTGTTCCCGGCGTCGACAGCCAGGTGAACTTGTAGATGGTGGTGGTGGCGGGGGAACCGGCGGCGGTGAGGATGTTGCCGTCGAGACCGGGCCACGGCACGGCGATGTCGGTAGAGGCGAGGAACCTGGTGACCGGCGACCACAGCTTGGCAACGGAGAACACCGCGATCACGAGAAGGTAGGGGAACAGTGCGAGCCACACTCGTTGCGTCGTCAGCGGCGCGGCCTCGATGGTGCGGGTGGCGACCGGTGCAGGCGTGATCGGGGCAGTGCCGGAACTCCCCGAATCGAGATCGGCATCTCGGGCCGAGAGGATGCGTTCGCGGGCCGCGTCGGATCCGGTCGGCTTCCAGAACCGCAGAACGACGACTGCTGCGGCGATGCCCGCCAGCGAGGCGATGATGTCGGTCAGCTCGACCGAGATCCAGGTTGCGCTGACCCACTGCGCGACGGCGAACACGACGCCGACGGCCAGGGCGACCGGCCATGTCTGGGCGACGCCGCGTCGACCATCGGTCAAGAACGCGATGAACAGCGGCACGAACAGGGCGATGAACGGGGTCTGGTGGCCCACGTACGCGCCGATCTCGTGGTAGTCGATACCCGTCAGGTTCCCAGCGGTCAGGATCGGAATGCCGATGGCACCGAAGGCAACCGGCGCGGTGTTGGCGAGCAATACGACGACGGCTGCGCGCATCGGAGCGAATCCGATGGCCAGCAGCATGACACCGGTGATGGCGACCGGAGCACCGAATCCGGCGAGAGCTTCGAGTAGCCCGCCGAAGCCGAACGCGATGATGATGGCCTGGATGCGCGGATCGTCGGAGATGGCGTCGATGATGCGGCGCAGGTCGTCGAAACGTCCACTCGTCACGGTCAGCTCGTACAGCCAGATCGCGCAGATGACGATCCACACGATCGGGAACAACCCGAAGGCGAAGCCCTGGGTGGCCGACAGCCCGGCCAGGTTCACCGGCATGTCGTAGGCCAGAACCGCCACTGCCAGCGCAACGACGAGCCCGGCCAGGCCGGCGAAGTGGGCTTTCCATCGAAGAACGCCCAGCGTGACGAAGACCGTCAGCAGGGGCAGGCAAGCCACCGCAGCGGACAATCCCATGCTGCCCGCGAGCGGTGCGAGATCGGGTGTGTACACAGGTACTCCATTCAAGACCTTGAAGGTATGTGAGGTCTGACCACATAGGGAATGGTATGGATCACACTCGACGGGGTCAAGAGGCTGAGGCCACAGACCTTCTTCTGGTTGGATGACCGATATGGCTGACGACGCTGGACGGGCGCAGAACGAACCGCTTTCGTGGAAGCCGGTCCGACGCGCCCGCGCGCACGAGCTGGTCATCGACGCGATCGAGGAGCGCATCATGGCGGGCGATCTCCGCGTCGGGGATCCGCTGCCGCCCGAGCGGGAGTTCGCAGCTCAGCTCGACGTGAGCCGGGCCGGGGTCCGTGAAGCGGTACGCGTCCTCGAGAGCAGTGGAATTCTACGGTCGTCACCGGGTTCGGGTCCCGGAGCCGGCACCTTCGTTGCGGCTCTGCCGCGGCCCGCGCTCACACGTCTCCTTCGCCTGCACGTGGCACTGGCCAACTTTCGGATCGACGACCTGATCAGCACGCGAGTAGCGCTCGAGCGGGCCAGCGTTCACCTCGCCGCCGTGGCCCCCGATCAGGACAAGCTCGCCCGGGCCAGGGATGCCGTGGAGATCATGGAAGCGCGGGGTGTCACCCGGGAGGTCTTCAACGACGCCGACACGAATTTTCACATCGCCTTGGCCGAGGCCTCGGGTAACGACTTCGTTGCGTCGCTCACCGCGGCAATCCGCGAATCGATGCGTGCGCCCATCCTTGCCGCGCTGTTGGGTATCGAGGATTGGGACTCGCTGGCCGATACCTTGAAAGCCGAACATCGGCAGATTTTGGCCGCCGTCGAAGCAGGCGATGCAGACCTCGCAATGAAGTCGGCCGAGGAACACATCCGGTCGTCCGCTGAGGCCCTGTCCATTCACAACAGGACGGACGCGTCGTGACACACCGGCTCTGAAACCGGCCCTAGCTACGCACTAGGGCGGCTATCGCGCCCAGCCACCGCAAACGCGCGCGCTTTTGTCAGGCGCACGCAGATCCGCCCCGGTCTGGCAGCAATTTTGCTCGCGTTCAGCGAATGCGCGCGCGTTTGCGGCCGAACTTGGGCGGCCACTCACCCCTCCCGAGTGATGGCCGCCAACACCGCGGTCAACACTCGAACGGCACCGTCTTTGTCCAATGGATCGTTACCGTTTCCGCATTTGGGGGATTGCACACAGGAAGGGCAGCCTGTTTGGCATTCGCACGAGACAATGGCGTCTTTGGTAGCCGCGAGCCAGTCGGCGATGGCCACGTGACCGCGGTCGGCGAAGCCTGCTCCGCCGTCGTATCCGTCGTAGACGAAGACCGTCGGCAGGCCGGTGTCGGGGTGCAGTGCCGTAGACACTCCACCGATGTCCCAGCGATCGCACGTCGCAACCAGGGGCAGCAATCCGATGGCTGCGTGTTCTGCTGCGTGCAGCGATCCGGGGAATCGTTCGTACGGAACTCCGCTGCGCTCCAACAACTCCGGAGTGATGGTGTACATGACGGCTCGGGTGTCGAGTGTCTTTGCGGGCATGTCGAGTTCGATGGAATCGAGTACCTCGCCGGAGAGGAGGCGTCGCAGATATCCGACGACCTGATGCGTCACGTTCACCTGAACCAGCGCGACGCGTACCTCGCCGTAGTCGACGGATTCGTGCACCGCGGTGATCGAGATGTCGGTGATCTCGCGCGCCGAGGTGTTCCACTCGGGTTGTTCGGAGTGCACCAGTGCGAGACCGGCATCGAGATCGAGTTCGTCGACGACGAACGACTCACCCTGGTGAATGTGCACCGCACCGGGGTGAGCGGTGGCGGGCGCTCGGCCGCCGTCGACGGTGCCGAGCATGCGGCCCGACTCACCGTCGACGATGGCCACCTGCACACCGGTGCCGCCGCGAATGTTCACTGCACCGTGCGGCGAGAGCTGCTGTCCTTCGGGGGTGATGAACCACCCGTGCGGACGCTTGCGTACGTAACCCTTCAGCTCGAGTTCCTCGAGTACCGATTCCGCACTCAACGACTCGGCCTCGGCCAACGTGATCGGCAGTTCGACTGCAGCGCAAAGCAATTGCGGAGCCAGAATGTAGGGATTGGTGGGGTCGGTGACGGTGGCCTCGACGGGCTTGTCCAACAGTGCCGCTGGGTGATGCACCAGATACGTGTCGAGGGGATCGTCACGCGCCACGAGTACCAGCAGTGAGCCCTCCCCGCGTCGTCCGGCTCGCCCTCCCTGCTGCCAGAACGACGCGACGGTGCCGGGGAAGCCGGCGACGATCACCGCGTCCAAACCGGCGATGTCCACGCCCAATTCGAGCGCATTGGTGGTGGCCACCCCGAGCAGGGTGCCGTCGGACAGATCGGATTCGAGTTTGCGCCGATCCTCCGCCAGATACCCTGCGCGATAGGCGGCGACGCGTCGTACCAATTGCGGATCGACGTCGGCGAGAATTCTCTGGGTACCCAGCGCGGTCACCTCGGCTCCGCGTCTGGACCGAACGAAAGCGAGCGTTCGGGCACCCTCCACCAAAAGGTCGGCCATGATGCGCGACGCCTCGGCACCGGCGGACTTCCTTACCGGAGCGCCGTTTTCGCCGGTGATCTCCTTGAGCAGCGGTGGTTCCCACAGTGCGACGGTGCGCGCCCCGTGCGGGGATCCGTCTTCGGTGATCTCCTCGCACGGCGCTCCGATGAGTCGACTGGCTGCCCTCCCCGGTTCGGACGTCGTCGCACTGGCCAGAACGAATACCGGCGATGCTCCGTACCGTGCGCACAGGCGTCGTAGTCGACGTAGCACCAATGCCACGTTGGATCCGAAAACGCCGCGGTAGTAGTGACATTCGTCCACCACCACGTAGCGGAGATTGCGGAGGAACCGCGACCATCGCTCGTGCGAGCCGAGGATGCCGAGATGCAGCATGTCGGGATTGGTGAAGATCCACCGCGCATTGGCGCGGGCCCACTGGCGAATCTCGATCGGCGTGTCACCGTCGTACGCGCTGGGGAACACTTCGGCGAGTTCGTCTGACAGCGAACGTAACTCGTCGGTGATCGAGATCGTGGTGCGTAGCTGATCGGCACCGAGGGCCTTGGTGGGAGCCAGGTACAGCGCGGTTGCGCGGGCGTCGGCGGAGAGAGTCGTCAGAATCGGCAGTTGATATGCCAGCGATTTGCCCGACGCGGTGCTGGTCGAGAGCACCACATGACTGCCCTCGGCCGCGAGTGTTGCCGCATGTGCTTGATGCGTCCACGGTTGTGCGATCCCACGAGAGGTGATCACCTGCACCACTTCCGGGCCCACCCACGACGGCCAGGAGGCGAACTGTGAGGCCCGTGCCGGCAGTTCGGCGACGTGGGTCAACGGGCTTTCGCTCGCGGGCGATCCCGCCAACACTCGATCCAGCAACCGCTGCCCGTAACTACCGGCATCCGCACCGCCGTGCGGATGTTGCTCGCTCACTGCCGGTCTCCATGCATTCGTTCGATCTACAAGTGCCGTCGGGCTCTTCGCGACCTGGGATCCCCATGCTAGCGCGGACCCTGCCGGGCCCCTTCGAGCCCTGGTGAGAGGGGCTGTTCACCCGTCCGGCGTTGTCCGTTTCGACAACTCGGACAAAATGTTCGAAAACGCTCGACTTTCGACTGTTGCGAACGCGGATCTCATGGTTCACTTGACCCGGTCGCAGCTTCTGTGTTCGTTCTACGCTCGCAGGATCTATCGTTGCGGGCGCGGTACTGGAAGAGCTCGTCCGTCAGGGGGAATCCTGAGGGGGATTCAGGAAAGTGCAGCGGTCGGAACCGGCCCGATGGACCGAAAGTGCGCTCCATCGAATCCGGTGTTAGAAAGAGAAGGAAAAGCATGGCTCAGGGAACTGTGAAGTGGTTCAACGCCGAAAAGGGCTTTGGATTCATCGCACCAGAAGACGGCTCCGCTGACGTCTTCGTCCACTACTCCGAGATCCAGGGCAGCGGCTTCCGCACCCTCGAGGAGAACCAGCGCGTCGAGTTCGAGGTCGGCCAGGGCACCAAGGGTCCTCAGGCAACGGGCGTTCGCGCAGTCTGATTCTCTTCTTTTCGGAGACGAGAACCGTCATCCCCCTTTTCGATCGGTCGTACAAGTCCGGTGGGAAAGGGGGATGTTTCGTTTGTGCGAACCACCGGGGAGCGCCGAAAGCCGTGAGCGTGGGCGTCGATGTCCTAATGTCCATGCTGTGAACCAGCTGTCCTTCTTCTCCGCCGAGTCGTTGCCGCCCGCGGTGACCGATCTCAGTGGGCTGCTGGCTGCCACCGGCCATGTCGTCACCTCCGCGGGTGCGGCCCGAATTTCCGTCGTGGTCGACGCGCAGTGGCGCGCGGATGCCATCGCCGAACTCATCGAGCAATGCGGTCTGACGCCGGAGCTCGGTCGATCGGAAGAGGACAGGCCACTGGTGCGTACCGCGTCGGTGCCCGAACTGTCCGCATTGGCGTCTCTGTGGACCAAGGGCGCTGTCAAGGCCGTCCCGCCCGGTTGGGTACCGGGTTCCCGCGAACTGCGCGCCTGGGTGCTCGCATCGGGTCGTCCCGAGGCCGAGGGGGAGCGGTACGTGCTCGGCCTGGATCCCCATGCGCCCGAAACGCACGCCGTTCTCGCTCAGTCGCTGATGCGCGCGGGTATTGCGCCGACGCTCATCGGCACTCGCGGATCCAATCCGGGCCTCCGAATCACCGGTCGACGTCGGCTGTTGCGCCTCACCGAGAACGTCGGCGAGCCTCCGCAGAACGTGGACGCACGTACCAATTGGCCCCACGCCGAGTAGAACGATCTGTGACTGATCTGCGAGTATTTGGCCGACGTATGTCAGTCTGTTAGTAGTGGGACAGGCAAATCTGCCTGTGAAAACGCACTAGGGAAGGTTCGGCAGCAAGGTGGCAGCACGTAACAACGGCACGGGGGACAGCTCCGCCGAGCCACGTCGTCTGGTCATCGTCGAGTCTCCGACCAAGGCAAAGAAGATCGCCCCGTACCTCGGGAGCAACTACGTCGTCGAGGCTTCCGTCGGCCACATTCGCGACCTTCCCCGCGGTGCCGCGGACGTTCCCGCCAAGTACAAGGGTGAACCCTGGGCGCGTCTCGGCGTGGACGTCGACCACGACTTCGAGGCCCTGTACGTCGTCTCACCCGAGAAGAAGGGCAAGGTCGCAGAGCTCAAGAGCCTGCTCAAGGACGCCGACGAGCTCTATCTCGCCACTGACCCCGACCGCGAGGGTGAGGCCATCGCCTGGCATCTCCTCGAGACCCTGAACCCCAAGATCCCCGTTCGACGCATGGTGTTCCACGAGATCACCAAGCCCGCCATCCTCGCCGCAGCGGCCGATACCCGCGACCTGGACCAAGACCTGGTCGACGCCCAGGAGACGCGTCGTATCCTCGACCGTCTCTACGGCTACGAGGTCAGCCCGGTGCTGTGGAAGAAGGTCATGCCGAAGCTCTCGGCAGGCCGAGTGCAGTCCGTCGCCACCCGCATCGTCGTCCAGCGCGAGCGCGAGCGGATGGCGTTCCGCAGTGCCGAGTACTGGGACATCTCCGCCACGCTCGACGCCGGAGCCGAGGCAACGCCGCGTAGTTTCGGTGCCCGTCTGGTCAATGTCGACGGCAATCGCGTCGCCGCCGGTCGCGACTTCGGGGCCGACGGCAAGCTCAAGTCCGATGCAGTGACCGTCCTCGACGAACCTCGTGCCCGACGCCTCGCCGAGGCCCTCGAAGGCGTCGACCTGACGGTCGCGTCCGCCGAGGACAAGCCGTACACGCGCAAGCCGTATCCGCCGTTCATGACGTCGACGCTGCAGCAGGAAGCCGCCCGCAAGTTGCGCTTCAGCTCCGAGCGCACCATGCGTGTCGCGCAGCGGCTGTACGAGAACGGCTACATCACCTACATGCGTACCGACTCGACGACGCTGTCCGCGTCGGCGATCTCCGCGGCACGCACGCAGGCGACCGAGCTCTACGGGCCGGAGTACGTCCATCCCTCGCCGCGTCAGTACACCCGCAAGGTCAAGAACGCGCAGGAGGCCCACGAGGCCATCCGCCCGTCCGGTGATGTCTTCCAGACGCCCGGTCAGTTGCACTCGGCTCTGCAGACCGACGAATTCCGGCTCTACGAGCTGATCTGGCAGCGCACGGTCGCGTCGCAGATGGCCGATGTTCGCGGCACCACGCTGACACTGCGTATCACCGGAACGGCCGGAACCGGCGAGGAGTGCACCTTCTCGGCGTCGGGTCGCACCATCACGTTCGCCGGCTTCCTCAAGGCCTACGTGGAGAGCGTCGACGATCAGGCGGGCGGACAGTCCGACGACGCCGAATCTCGTTTGCCTGCACTGGTTCAGGGCCAGGCCGTCACCGCAACCCAGCTCGATCCCGACGGTCACACCACCAACCCGCCCGCACGGTTCACCGAGGCGTCGCTCATCAAGACGCTCGAGGAACTGGGCATCGGTCGGCCGTCGACGTATTCGTCGATCATCAAGACCATTCTCGACCGCGGGTACGTCTACAAGCGTGGCAGTGCACTGGTGCCGTCGTGGGTGGCGTTCTCGGTGGTTGCGTTGCTGGAGGCGCACTTCGGGCGTCTGGTGGACTTCGACTTCACCGCAGGTATGGAGGACGACCTCGACGCCATCGCGGGAGGCCGTGAGCGACGCGGCAATTGGCTGCAGAGCTTCTACTTCGGCGGCGATACCGGTGCCGAGGGTTCGGTGGCCCGCTCCGGTGGTCTGAAGAAGATGGTGGGCCAGAATCTCGAAGAGATCGATGCGCGCACCATCAACTCCATCCGCTTGTTCGACGACTCCGAGGGTCGCGAAATCCATGTGCGCGTAGGCCGTTACGGTCCGTACCTCGAGCGCATGGTGCGCAACGACGATGATCCCGACGGCGATCCGATCAGCCAGCGCGCCAACCTGCCCGACGATCTTCCGCCGGACGAGCTGACGATCGACTTCGCCGAAAAGCTGTTCGCCACACCGCAAGAGGGCCGCAAGCTCGGTGTCGATCCGCTGACCGGTCACGACATCGTCGCCAAGGAAGGTCGTTTCGGGCCCTACGTCACCGAGATCCTGCCCGAGCCGGAGCCCGAACCGACGCCCCCCGAGCCCGACATCGTCCCGGTGCCGTCCGGCAACGACAGTGATGGCGGCGGCGGGGTCAAGACCGCGGTGAAGAAGGCCGCGGCCAAGAAAGCACCGGCCAAGAAGGCGGCTGCGAAGAAGGCGACCGGCCCCAAGCCGCGCACCGGCTCTCTGCTCAAGTCCATGGATCTGGCGACCATCACGCTCGAGGATGCGCTCAAGCTGCTGTCGCTGCCGCGCGTCGTCGGAGTCGATCCGGAGTCCAAGGAAGAGATACTCGCGCAGAACGGTCGCTACGGCCCGTACCTGAAGAAGGGCACCGACTCTCGCTCGCTCGCCGACGAGGATCAGATGTTCACCGTCACGCTGGAAGAGGCGCTCAAGATCTACGCCGAGCCCAAGCGTCGGGGTCGTCAGGGCGAAGCCAAGCCGCCGCTGCGCGAGATGGGCGTCGACCCGATCAGCGAGAAGCCGATGGTGATCAAGGACGGTCGCTTTGGGCCGTACGTCACCGACGGTGAGACCAACGCCAGCCTGCGCAAGGACGACGACGTGGAGTCGATCACCGACGATCGTGCGTCGGAGTTGTTGGCGGACAGGCGTGCTCGCGGACCGGTGAAGAAGAAGGCACCGGCCAAGAAGGCGGCTGCCAAGAAGGCTCCGGCCAAGAAGGCCGCCGCGAAGAAGGCTCCGGCCAAGAAAGCTGCTGCGAAGAAGACCGCTACCAAGACCACTGCCGCGAAGAAGGCTCCGGCCAAGAAGACCGACAGCGAATAGCTCGCGGGTTCGGGTTGTCGGCCCCAACCACTAGGGTTGCGTGCATGGCGGGTGTGTTCGATCGATTGGTCGGTCAGGAAGATGTCGAGGCCGATCTGACGGCCGCAGCGGTTGCTGCTCGCAGCGGCGTCGACTCCTCGGCGATGACGCATTCGTGGCTCTTCACCGGCCCACCCGGGTCCGGTCGTTCCATCGCCGCCCTGTGCTTCGCGGCGGCGTTGCAGTGCACCACCGAGGGCGTTCCGGGCTGTGGGCATTGCCAGGCCTGTTCGACGACGATGGCTGGAACTCACGGCGATGTGCGACGCGTCGTACCCGAGGGATTGAGCATCAGCACCAAGGAGATGCGAGACATCGTCTCCATCGCCTCGCGTCGACCCAGCACCGGGTTGTGGCAGGTCGTCGTGGTCGAGGACGCCGACCGACTCACCGAGGGTGCCGGAAACGTGTTGCTCAAGGTCGTCGAGGAGCCGCCGGCGCGGACGGTGTTCCTGCTGTGTGCTCCGTCGGTCGATCCGCAGGACATCTCGGTGACTCTGCGCTCGCGGTGCCGGCACGTCTCGCTGGTCACGCCCACGGTGCCGGCGATCGCCCAGGTGCTGCAGACCCGCGACAAGCTCGACGCCGAGACGGCGGAATGGGCCGCGTCGATCAGCGGCGGCCACGTGGGCCGGGCTCGTCGACTCGCCACCGACGAGGATGCGCGGGCGCGTCGCAAGCGTGCGCTGGCTCTGGCGTCGGCAGCGGCCCGCCCCAATCAGGCCTATCTCGCGGCCGAGGAGCTGGTGAAGGCCGCCGAGGACGAGGCCAAGGAAATGAGTGCCTCGCGCGACGAGGCCGAAACCGAGGAATTGCGGACGGCCCTGGGTGCGGGCGGCACCGGTAAGGGTGCAGCGGGCGCGCTGCGCGGTTCGGCCGGGGTGCTCAAGGATCTCGAGAAGCGGCAGAAGTCGCGTGCCACCAGAACCGGTCGCGATTCACTCGATCGCGCGCTGATGGATCTGGTGGGCCTGTATCGGGATGCGCTCGCTCGCTCGTACGGATCGACCGCGACGGCGACGCACCCCGACATGGCCGAGCAAGTCGAACGCATGGCAAAAGCCGTCCCACCCGAGGCGCTGCTGAAGAGTATCGAGGCTATCCTCGAATGCCGAGAGTCGTTGGCGGTCAACGCGAAACCGAAGTTCGCCATCTATGCCATGGTCGCGACGCTGGGCGACGTGCTGCGTTAATCCTGCGCCTTTTTACGCGCGCGCGAAGCCCGAAGATTGGCAACGTTGCCGCAGGTCTTCACGTCGTGCCAGACGCCACTGTTGTTGCGGGACCGGTCGTAGAAGGCCGATCCGCAGGCCTCGTTCCTGCATCGCTTGAGTCGACGCCACGTGTCCGCCTGTTGGGCGAGAAGCACTTCGGACCAGATCTGCGACGCGATCCAGTCGGTCCCGGTGCCGGTGGGCGAGAGTCTGACGGTGCCGTCGGTGTCCGGAACGAGCTCGACTCGGACAGCCGGCCGCGCAGCCATTTCGCCTGCAATGGCCGCTTCCACATCGGATCGCAGTATCCGTAGGGCGGCTGCGTCATCGTCCGAGAGCGCCGTCCCCCAGGTGGAGGACGCTGTTTCGCCGTCGGCGATGAGGTCGGGAAGGTCGTACGCGTCGATGGCTCGCGTGTTGAGCAGATCCTGAACCACCTGCAAGCCGTCGGGTGCCGGCGCGAGGCGGAAGCGCTCCGTCGGAGACAGTGACATAAGTGAACTGTATTTGACTATGTCGCGCCGGTCAACTACTAATGACAGAATCAAAAGCATTTGACCTCTGTCTAGAAGGGTGACGGCCATGGTGTCGATTCAAGGAGCAACAGTGTTGGTGACCGGCGGTCAGCGCGGTCTGGGCAAGGCGACGGTCGATGCGTTGCTCGAGCGTGGGGCCGCGAAGGTCTACGCGACGGCGAGGAACCCGCGCGAGGACTCCGATCCTCGGGTGGTGCCGGTTGCCCTGGATGTCGCCGACGCCGATTCTGTTGCAGCGCTTGGCGATATCGCCTCCGACGTGTCGATCGTCTTCAACAACGCCGGCGCTCCCGGAACGACACCGTTGCTGACGACCTCGATCGACGACGTTCGCGCGGTGTTCGAGACCAACGTCTTCGGCGCGCTGCGAATTGCGCAGGAGTTCGCCCCGATCCTGAAGGCCAACGGCGGCGGGGCCTTGGTCGACATCCACTCGGTGCTGTCGTGGCTCGGCGGCGCGGGTGCCTACGGCGCGTCGAAGGCGGCGATCTGGTCGGCCACCAACTCGCTGAGGCTCGAGCTCGCACCGCAGGGAACCCTCGTCGTCGGGGTGCATCTCGGATACACCGATACCGACATGATCGCCGATCTGGACGTCCCGAAGAACGACCCACGCGACGTGGTGCGCCAGGTGCTCGACGCCGTCGAGGCCGGCGAGACCGAAGTGCTCGCCGATGACGTGACCAGGCACGTCAAGTCGATCCTCAGCGGACCGGCGGAAGGACTCGGCCTCGCAGGCTGATCGCGCGAGGAGGCGATTTTCGTTTCGACGTGATGCTCCGTTAGACTCACCAACGCCGAAAGGCACGCCGCCTTAGCTCAGTCGGTAGAGCATTTCACTCGTAATGAAAAGGTCAAGAGTTCGATTCTCTTAGGCGGCTCCACCAGCAGGCCCCTGACATGCATCAGCGTGTTGGGGGCCTTTTTGGTTGTCACGTCGGATGCTCTGGATCGACCTCTTAGCCCCGTCGGTCCTGCAAGATCAGTTCATGCGAACCGACGAGGTGCATGGCACCGGTGGTGACCTGATGACCGCGATCGTCACCACCGGCACCGGTGGCTACGACAAGCTCGTCCTGTCCGAGGTGCCGAGGCCGGTGCCGGGTCCGGGTGAGGTGCTCGTTCGAGTGTTGGCGGCGGGGATGAACAACACCGAAATCAACACGCGTGTGGGTTGGTACCCCGACGGCGGGTGGAACGACACGACACCGTTTCCGCTCATTCAGGGCACGGATTGCTGTGGGCTCGTGTGTGTGGGCGTCGGGACCGACGAATCCATCGTCGGCCGCCGGGTCCTGGTTCGATCGTGCATGCGTGTCGACGGATTCTCGTCGGGCGAGACGCGCTGGTTGGGCTCGGACATGGACGGCGCGTTCGCCCAGTTCGTCGTCGTTCCGGCAAGCGAGGTCTTCGTGATCGATTGTGACTGGACCGACGCGGAGTTGGCCACGATTCCCTGTGCGTACGGCACGGCGGAGAACATGGTCGCTCGCGCGGGAGTACGTCGAGGCTCGACGGTGCTCATCACCGGCGCGTCGGGTGGAGTCGGTTCCGCCGCAGTACAACTCGCCGCGCGGCGCGGCGCGCGCGTCATCGGCGTCGCGAGCCATGCCAAGCACGATCAGCTCCGCGAACTCGGCGTCGACGAGGTCTACGGGCGCGACGCAGATCTGGCGGGCCTCCTCGGCAAGCGCAGCGTCGATGTGGTGATCGACAACGTCGCAGGCGCAGGGTTCGGTCTTCTGCTCGACCTTCTCGTTCGCGGTGGAACCTACGTGTCCTCGGGTGCGATCGCGGGACCTGTCGTCGAGTTGGATCTCCGAACGATGTATCTGAACGATCTGACGCTCCTCGGGTGCACGGCGTGGAGCGAGGACGTGTTTCCGAACGTCGTGTCGTACATCGAAGCCGGTGAAATTCGCCCCTTGTTGGCCGAATCGTTTCCGCTCAAGCAGATCGCGGCGGCGCAGCAGCGCTTTCTGGAGAAGGACCACGTAGGGAAGTTCGTCCTCGTTCCGCCCGTGGTCCGCGATCAGGCTTGACGCGCAGGCACACTGGATGGAGTGTTCGCCTCCCTCGCCCCGGCTCGCCGCCGCCTCGTGTTCGCTGTACTCGCTCTTGTCTTGGTCGGAGTCGTCGCGGCCGTGGCGGCCTTCGTCGCATCGCGCCCCACGAGCGACCCCGTTGCACGCGTCGACCAGTCCGTGCCCGGCCCGGTGCTGCTGGTCCCCGGATTCGGCGGATCAACCGATGCGTTGGATGTGCTTGCGGCGGAACTACGAGAGAACGGCCGCGACGCGACCGTCGTGGCCCTGCCCGACGGCGGCGTCGGCGACCTGACCGTGCAGGCGCAGACCCTGCGCGACGCCGTCGACGCAGCCCTGACTCGGACGGCGGCGACGTCGGTCGACGTCGTCGGGTATTCCGCGGGCGGGGTGGTGGCCCGGATCTGGGCCACCGATCTGGGCGGCGTCGAGCAGGCTCGACGCATCGTGACCCTCGGCTCCCCACATCACGGCACCCAGGTGGCCGCTCTGGCGTCCCAGGTCCTGCCCGACCAATGCCCGACGGCCTGTCAGCAGCTCGTCCCCGACAGTTCCGTGCTCACCGCCCTGAACTCCGGCGACGAGACACCGGAGGGGCCGCAGTGGGTGTCGGTGTGGACCGAACTGGACCAGGTGGTGACCCCGCCGTCCTCGGCCACCCTCGATGGAGCGATCGACATCCCCGTCCAGAGCGTGTGTGCGGACTCCACCGTCGACCACGGGAACCTGCCCCGCGATCCTCTCGTCGGCGCAATCGTGTCCGCCCAGTTGGACGGCGACTCCACCGTTCAGCTCGGCGCAGCTGATTGCAGCCGTCTCAGCTCGTGATGTCTTTGGTCGTGAAGTTCGCCCACGCGGCGCCCAGGAGCACAACGACGTAGACGCCCTGCAACCCGACGCCGCGCATCAGGTCCCGCGTCGGCACCGGGTCGCGGAACAGGTCGACGAAAGCCAACCAGTACCGCGTCGGCAGATACGGTGCGATGGCGTCGGCGGCGTCCAGCGTCAGCAGCAGCGAGCTGGCGATGAGGAACGCCAACGCGCCCAGCGTCGCGGCGAGCGGGGAGTCGGTCAGGGTCGAGAGGAACAGGCCCATGGCCGCCACTCCGAGCATCGACAGCGTCACGTAGAGCACGGCGATGACGGTGCGCACGGCGACCTGTTCATCGGTGAGCACCGTGCCGGACACGCTGGAGACGCCGGCCAACGACGTGGTGTCGAACAGCGTCGTACCGACGAAGTACGCGACAGCGGCAACGATGACCACGGCCAGCAGCACGAAGGCGGCCACCGAGATCAGCTTCGCCACCAGAAGCTTGGTCCGTCCCACCGGGCGGGCGAGCAGGTAGCGCAGGGTGCCGGCCTGAGCCTCCCCGGCTACGGCGTCGCCTGCGATGACCGAGACGGCGACGGGCAGGAACAGCGGAAGCACGATGGCGAGCGCGGCGAGCGGGAAGAGCTGACCGTTGGTGAGCACCGCGGACAGAAACGCGGGGCCTTCGCCGGGCCGCGGACCGACGTCGGTGAGGGCCAACAGACCCGCGACGACGGTGGGCAGCAGATTGAGCAGGAGAATGACGACCCACGTGCGGGGTCGGCTCAGCATTGCGCGCAGCTCGACGCCGATCATGCGGTCACCTCCATCTCGGTGGAGCGGACGGGACCGTCGACGCGGTCGGCGCCGGTGCCGGTGACGGCCAGAACGGACTGCTCCAGACTCATCTGCTGCGGGCTCAACTCGCTCACCCGGACCCCACCTTCGACGAGCAGTCGATTGAGCAGGGCCGAATCCGGGTGTTCGATCACGAGCTGCTGCCCTTCACGGTGGAGCACGGTGGCGTTCTGGACTCCGGAGAGCACGGTGACGGCCTCGGCCGGGTCCGGCGTGCTCACGAGTACTCGGCCGGTGGGCTGTTGGAACGCCGAGAGCTGATCCTGCAGAACGAGGCGACCCCGATCGAGCACTCCCACTCGGTCGCACAGTTGCTCCACCTCGGCCAGCAGGTGGCTCGAGAGGAACACCGTGGTGCCCTTCGCATGCAGCTCGAGGAGCAACTCGCGAATCTCCAGGATTCCCTGTGGGTCGAGACCGTTGGTCGGCTCGTCGAGGATCAGCAGCTCGGGGGTGCGCATGAGCGCCGCGGCCAAGCCGAGGCGCTGCCGCATGCCGAGCGAGTACTGCTTGACCGGTCTGCGTCCCACGCCGGCAAGGCCCACCTGCTCGAGGGCTTCGCCGACGCGGGCGTTTCTGGTGCGCCGGGACCCACCCGGCCCGGCCGCGTCGAGCAGCGTGAGATTTCGGCGTCCGGAGAGGTTGGGGTAGGCGGCTGGGTTCTCGATCAGCGCCCCCACCCGAGGCAGCACGCTCCTGCGTCGCCGTGGCATCTCCTCGCCGAGCACCTGCATCTGCCCGGAGGTCGCCAGGACCAGCCCGAGCAGCATCCGCACGGTCGTCGTCTTACCGGAGCCGTTCGCACCGACGAAGCCGTAGATGTCGCCGGCGCGCACGTCGAGGTCGACGCCGTCGACTGCCCGCACCGATCCGTAGCTCTTGGTCAGGCCGGTCGTGCGGATCATGTGGCTGCTCCTTCGAGCTGCTGGGCGGCGGTGGCCAGGGTTTGCGCGGTGACGGTGCCGGAGAGCAGGTAGCGACGCCGGTCAGCGGTGGGCTCGGTGATCAGGACGTTGAGCGGGCCGATCGTCAGAGCGACGCTGCTGCCGCTGACGACCGCGCCCGGCGCGGCCCGCAGCTGATCGAGGAGCCCGCGCGCGGCGCGACGCGGTAGCGGAGCGGCGATCAGCTCTGTCACGCCTCGGCCGTAGATTCCCACCGCACCCTGGACTCCGCGGTCCCTCAGATCGAGTCCCGACAGAGTCGAAGGGAGACGAGCAGAGTCGATCCCGTCGGCGAACGAGGCGATGTCGAGACCGTCCTGCTGCTGCACATCGGTACCCGGCGGCGGGACGAAACGGACGGTGTCGGCGTCGGGGGTCGCGGAGGAGAAGTCGAGGAACGCGGTGCTGACGATGGGGCGAGCGACCCCGTCGCCCAGCACGTCGACCTGTAGTGGAAGCCCGCTGTCGGGGTCGGCCCACACGTCGACCTCGGTGATCGTGCTCTGCGGTTCACTCGGGATCAGCCGCAGGCCGGGGGCGTCGCGGCCGGCAATCCGACGAGTCGGTAGTCGAGTGACCTCGTCGGCGGTCGCCTCGCTGAGCAACCGCTGCCCGAGCTCCGGGGGTAGCAGGTCGGCTTGGCGAGGCAGGCGCAGACTCGGCTCGGGGACGGGGGTCACCACGGCCGTGTTCTGTTCGTAGTCCCAGCTCCACAGCCGAGCCGGGCTCCGGTAGAGACCGCGCTCTCCGGCGAGGCGCACGGTGTCGACGCGCCAGCTGTCCGGGGCGCGATACCAAGCGCGCAAAGTCGTGGTGTCGCCCAGCAAGTCCGGAAGTCCGCCGAGACCGTCGGTGACCGGCAGGGTGACACCGCCGACCGCCTGGGCGTAGCCCGAATACGGGGTCGCGGTGGAGGACTGGACGCGGGAGAGCAGTTCGGCCGCATCGATGTCCGACGCGTCGACAGGCCAGCGCTCGATCACCGAGGGCGTGGCGACGAGCACGGCGATGCCGAGTACCACCGCCAGCCACCGCCACTTTTTGTGCACTCCATCGACCGTACGGACGTACCCGTTGTGCTGCAGGTGAGCGATACAAAGCCTGCCTCAGTGGACGAGTACGAACTTCGCGAGACCGTAACTCACACCGTTGATCTGGAGCTCGATCGAGTGCGGGCCTGGGTAGTACTTCCGTGTGGTCAACGTCTTGAACGAGTGTTGCCGCGCAACGTCGACGCTCTCGTCGGGGGCGATCGTTTTCGTCGTCAACTTGAACGTCTTCCCCGTCACCCCACCGTTGGCTTTGGTGTGGTGGACGATGTAGTCGATCGCGACCTTGGCCGGTTCGGTGCCGACGTTGCGGATCGAAGCATCGAAGCGCACGCTCTCACCGATCCGTAGCTCGGCGACATCGAGGGTGGGGCCTGTCACCTCCAAGTCGGCCGGAGCGAACCCCAGCAGGGCAAGCGCATCGGCATTTCCGTTCTTGATCACCGTCCGAAGCGCATGTCGCACGAGCCGGTCGGTGTGCGCGTCCGGGTCGTCGAGCCACCGGGCCGCGGTCCGGACGACCAAGTCCGGGACGTCCCGGCTGAAGTCGTTGAGGTGGTTGGCTACCGACCGCCGAACGTAGTCGCTGTCGTCCCGATAGAGCCTGTCCAGAATCGGTACCGTCACGCCCGGCCGCGCAAGAATCTCGGGAACCCGCACCGACCACGGCAGGTAGGGCCGGGTGCCTTCCGATGCCAGACGACGCACGTGCTCGTCCGAGGACTGCGTCCATTCGAGCGCTGTTCCGAGAGCCCGATCCAGATCGGCTCGTAGGAACGTGCGGATGGCGAACTCCGAGCTGAGTCGGCCGGTGAGTTCGGCCAGCAGCGACATTCCGTCGTCGAACGCGGCGGATGTCTGTTCGTCGACGGCCTTCATGGCCACGGCGCTCGTGACCGGCCAGATCGACCAGCCCTGAAAATCCGGATCCTCCGCAGCCTGTCTGATGGTGCGAGCGAACTCCGCGTAATCGCCGGGCAATCCCACGAGAAGGGCATCGCGCAGTAGATCGGCGCGCGCCCGAAGCGCGAGCGGTCCCAACTGATCGACCGATCCTGTCAGCAGCGACAGATCAGCACTCGGTGCGGCGTTGCGAATGGTCCGAAGCAGCGTGCGAGCCGCGTCCGGGCCGATGAGTTCGTCGGCAAAGGGCATGGAAGCTTCTTACCCGAGATCCATGAGCAGCGAAATTCTTGGAGCTGAATTGGAGGGGCCTTGCGTCGATGGTCGGGCTGTACAGTCCGACGCTATGTCCGGGGTATCGAGGTTTCGAGACAAGGCCTGGCCGTGGTCGGTGCTGTTCTGGTGCACGGTTCCATTCTCTTTGTACGCAGCACTGTTTGCGCTCACCGACGAGTGGTGGTGGACGGCTGTCGTGACTGCTGTGGCCGTCGTTGCCCTCGGTGCATGGGCAGTGCGCTATCCCGAAATATCGATGGGCCGGACACGGCAGATCTGGCGGTGGACGTCCGCCGTCGTACTCGCCGTCTGCGCTCTCGGCCTGTTCGTCATTGCAGGCAGAGAAGTGTTGGGAGATAAAAGCAGTCGCGTTGGTGACTCTTCCGATCCACGGAGGGTCGCGTGCGGGTCGGTGTTGGACCCGAGGCCGAACGACATGCTCACCGCAGACTTTCCGGAGGACTTTCCCGTCGAGGCGCGTGAGCAACTGGGGCCGATATCGACGGACAGCTTGGCGAGGCGGTGTTCCGATCGACTCGACACATCGTCGAATTTCGGAATCGCGACCGCCTTGGGTGCGGCGCAGCTTGCCGTGCGCGCGATGGTGCATCTCAGGCGGCGGAAGTATCAGGATCTGAGCTGCGGCTATCGGGAAGGTTTGACCATCCCCGAGCGTTGACCGGAGGTAATGGACAACGTTCTCTCTGCCCCTACTCGAATCTGGACGCCCTCTCGCGTCCTGGTCACCCGGTCTGCGTCCGAGCTTCCCCATACCGCGGAGATCATCCGTCGATGCGAAGCAGCCGGAGTGACCGAGATCGATGTGTTGCCGGGGGACCGTCTGATCGGCCTGCGCGGTGAGTCCGAGCGGGAGACCTATGCGCGTGCCAAGACGACGATGGCGGTGGTGGTGGCACCGCCGAGTGTGCTGAAACCACAACCGATTCCGCCGAGTGCGGATTGGCGTATCGATCTGGCGAAGGGGTGCCCGGCGCACTGTCAGTACTGCTATCTGGCGGGCTCGTTGTCCGGGCCGCCGATCACCAGGGTGTTCGCCAACATCGACGACGTCCTGGCCGGTATCGGCACCCATGCCGGCCGCGGCACCATCACCTCGGGAACCGAGGAGCGTGGACACGAGGGCACCACGTTCGAACTCTCCTGCTACACCGACCCTTTGGGAATCGAGCACGTGACGGGATCGCTCGCCGAGGCCGTGCGCAGGGTGGGCGCAGGAACCTACGGCGACGACGTGTCGCTGCGCTTCACCACCAAGTTCGACGACGTCACCGAGTTGGTGACGCTCGGTCACGGTCGACGAACCCGAGTTCGACTGTCGGTCAACGCCGATGACATCGCCCATCGATTCGAGGGTGGAACCGCGAGGATGCCTGCTCGGATCGAGGCGCTGAGACAGTTGGCTCTCGCTGGGTATCGAGTGGGACTGACCATCGCTCCGATCATGCCGATTCCGCAGTGGCGCGAACAATACGGCCGATTGCTCTCGAACGTCGCCGACGCGGTGCGCGGCATCCCTGATCTCGACCTGACCGCCGAGATCATCACTCATCGATTCACGCCGTCCAGCAAGGACGTGCTGTTGAGTTGGTACCCGGGGACGAAGCTCGAGATGGACGAAAGTGCCCGCACGGCAAAGAGAAACAAGTTCGGCGGTGTGAAGTACGTCTACCCCAAGGACACTATGACCGAGATGCGTACGTGGTTCGTCGAAGAACTCGACTCCGTGCTCCCCGACGCGCAGCTTCTCTATTGGACGTGAAGAAGCGCGGCCTCCACCGGCGTGCGGTGGAGGCCGGGCTACGAAAGAGAAAGTCTTACTTCATCTTTCCGAACGTGGCGTCGATGTCTGCCATCTCCATCTCGGCGGTCTGCTGAATCAGCTCCATGAGGTCGGTGTCCAGTCCGGGCGCGAACTCCTCCAGCCGTTCCGGTGAGATTTCCATCGGAGCGCCGGCGGGAGCCTGCTCGCTCGCATCGAGATTCGTGCCGTCCTTCGAAGGGGACATGCCCTGGAAGATGCGGCCGGCCTCGGATGCGCCGGTCAGGTCGAAGCTGTACTGCTTGCTCTGCAAACCGAGTTCGACCAACTTCTGGACCTCGGGGAACTTTTCGGCGTTGGTCTTGGGGATCGGTAGTGTCTTCTTCCAGTCGACACCCAGAGTCTCCAGTGCCTTCGCGTAGCCGTTCTCGTGAGCCTGGTCGCGCACGATCAGGTACGAAATGGTCGAGCGCGCAGCCTTGTTGGCGGTCATCTCGTACATGCGGCACTTCTGCAGGCGGCCGGTCGACTCGAGCATGAGGTTGTACATCAGGTCGAGGACCAGGTTGCCGGAGTTGTAGACGTAGCTACCGCTCCACGGGTTGCCGACGGAGTCGACAGGCAGTGCGCCCTGTGCGCCGACGAGGTAGTGGTGGATATTGCCCTGCGACAGAGCAAGATCGAGCGGAGTTGCTCCGCCGGCGCCAGGCGTGTCGAGAGGATCGCTCACCTTGCCCTGGTACTCCGGCGAGCCGTCGAGCAGACGCGAGATGGTGGTGCCGATCAACTCGACGTGGCTGATCTCCTCGGTGCCGATGCCCTGGATGAGGTCGCGATACGGCTTGGCTGCGGCACCGCGAAAGTTCATGGCCTGAAACAGGTACTGCATCATCGTGCGCATCTCGCCGAACTGTCCTCCGAGGCCCTCCTGGAGGGCGTTCGCGGCGGCGGGATCGGGCTCGTCGGTGGCGATATCGTGAATGAGTGATTGAACGTGCAGGTACATAAGAACCTCCGAATCGCGACCAGCAGAGTTGCTGCGCTCAACCAGTGGGTGCCCTGCATGTCTGCACTCGAACCCTGGGCCCCCCTCTGCATGCCCGTCGACCAGGCGATCTATTCCCTGCCGAGTGCCCGGTGATTAATCGGGCTCGTAGAGGTCAGTACCCACGATCCCATCGGACTTCAGGAGTGACATGGCAATTCTGACGTACAACATGCACGTTTCTCTCGACGGCTTCATCGAGAATTCGGCAGGCAATCTCGACTTCTCCATGCCCGACGAGGAGTCTCATCGATTCTCGAACCGGCAGACGGAGGCCACTGCTGCTTTTCTCTTCGGGCGTCGACTGTACGAGGCCATGGAGGATTACTGGACGGACCCGCTTCGAGCGGAGGGCGACGACGTCGAGGCGGAGTTCGCGCGACTGTATGTGGACACCCCGCGGATCGTCTTCTCCGACACTCTCGATTCGGTGGCCGACGGGTGCCGATTGGTGCGCAGTGCCGATGCTGTCGCCGAGGTCCAGCGTCTGAAACGGGAGACCGAGGGGACGTTGGCCGTGGGCGGTGCCGCATTGGCAGAGTCGTTGGTCGACGAGATCGATCAGTTCGAGGTCATCCTCCTGCCGACCATTCTGGGCGGTGGCAAACCGTATTTTCCGGCCGGTCATCGCCTCGACCTGACACTTGCGGAGCAGAAGGTATTCGCCGCGTCGGGGTGGCTGTATTTGCGTTACAGCGTGTCTCGCTGACATCTCGCAGGTACGGGGCCGGGTTGGGATAACCTCGCGGCACGACACCGGCGGGTGGTTCGTCCGCTTTCGTCGGTCCCGGCCCACACCCAGCAGTTCAAGACCCCGCGGAGGTCATCGATGCCGCACTCCCATTTCGACGCGGATCCGAACGCGACCGACAGTGAGTCCGACGCATGAGCGGTTGGCTCTGGGTCGTGATCCTGAACGTGATCACTGCGTCGGCGTACCTCGGGATCGTGCTGTTCATCGTTCGGGGGCTGCGTCGTACCGCCCAGCTTCGGAAGAACCGACTGGCACTCGCAACCGCCGCCATCTTCACCACCTGCGCGGCTCACCACGTGTTGCATGCGGTTCACCTGCTCGCAGGGGCCGGGCACGGCGAACACACCGGCGGGGGAACGATCGCGATCATGCGAGAGTCCATGGGCGGCGGTCTCGATGTCGTCGTGACCTTGTCGACCGCGTTGGCAGGTGTCCTGTATCTGGGAATGCGCCGCTCCTACGGGCCACTGCTTCGTTCGCCGGCGATGTTCGACGATGCCAGTGAGGCTCGGTACCGGCAGCTCGCCGCGAACCTGCCCCACACGACGGTGTTCATCGTCGACCGTGATCTTCGATTCGTCCTGGTCGAGGGTGCCGATCTGGTCGCCGAGGGCTACGACCCGCGCCGCATGGAAGGGAAGTTGCTCGAGGACACGGTGCCACCGGCGGTCTTGGCTCACATCGAGCCGTACTACCGGGCAGCTGTCGCGGGCGAGGAATCCTCGTTCGATTCCGTCAGCGCCGGGACCGGAAGAGTCTTCCAGGTCCGAGCCCGGCCGCTGCGCGACGAGGCCGATGCCATCGTCGGTGCCATGGTGCTGTCGGAGGACGTGACGGCCGAGCGTGAGGCGCGGGCGGAGCTGGATCGGGCGCGAGCATTTCGCGACGCCGTATTGACCGCGTCGCCGGATATCGCGACGGTCGTCGATGTCGACACAGGGCGTGTGAACTGGGCATCGCGTAGCCTCTGTGCGTTGCTCGGTAGCCCGACCACCGACGGTGCTGCGCGTCGAAACGATGCAGATGCACCGCCCGACGGTGCCGAGGATTCGTTGGACTTCGCAGTGGTCCCGGAGGACCTCCCCATTGTCGCGGCGGCCGACCAGGACGCTGCATCGTTGGCAGACGGGGAAACCCTCACGACCCAGTACCGAGTGCGTGGCCTCAGCGGTGAGACCAGGTGGCTGTCGCGTCGAACCACGCCCTTCCGCCGGGGGCCGTCAGGGGAAGTGCTGCAGGTGCTTTCGGTGCTTCGCGAGGTGACCGACGTCGTCGAGGCCGAGCGTGCTCTCGAACGTGCGGCGCTGCAGGATCCGTTGACGGGACTACCCAATCGGATGCTGCTGTTGGACCGGATCGGATCTGCGATCGATCGGGGCGCGCGCATCGGCACCGCCGCGGTGGTGCTGTTCTGCGACCTGGACGGTTTCAAGAGCGTGAACGACAGCGGCGGGCATGCGGCGGGCGACGCGGTGTTGGTCGAGGTGGCGCGGCGTCTGCGCGCGGTACTGCGAACCGACGACTTCATCGCCCGAGTGGGCGGTGACGAATTCGTCCTGGTCCTCGACGCCCAGATGGAAGACCCGGCCTCGGACGCGGACGGTCTCGCCGGCAGCGTGTCCGCGAGGATCAGGGCCGCGCTGTCCTCGGCCATCGAGTTCGAGGGACAGCAGTACGAGGTGTCGGCGAGCATCGGAATGGTTCTGGCTCGCAGGGGTGCCACTGCGCAGGACGTGCTTCGGGACGCGGATTCCGCGATGTACCGGGCCAAGCAGCGGGGCAAGGATCGAGTCGAATTGTTCGACGATTCGCAGGAAGTTGTCGCTTCTGTCGAATAGGCGATCGCGCGCATCGCACAATGAACGCATGACTTCAGCAGACCCCGGCAATTGGTGGACACTGCCCTCTCATCGACTGTGGCTCGACACCGAGTCGTCTCGCCTTCTCGATTTCGGAACCACACTCGACCACCCCGCCGGTGGCGCGGTGTGGTTGGACGATCGCGGCAACCCCGACCTCGACCATCCGGCGCATACGTACATCACGGCTCGAATGGCACATGTGCACTTTCTCGCGTCCGTGCGGGGCCGACCGGGTTCCCGGAGGAAAGCCGATCGCGTCTTCGATGGACTGTCGACGACGTTGCGGGACAGCAAGAACGGCGGTTGGTTCGAGTCCAGTGCCGACGCGAACTCGCCCGACGCTGTCAAGAACGCGTACACGCATGCTTTCGTTGTGCTCGCCGCGTCGGCTGCCACCGCTGTGGGGCACCCACGCGGCAGGGGGCTTCTCGACGAGGCACTCGATATCGTCGACTCTCGGTTCTGGGACGAACGGTACGGAATGTGTTCGGACACATGGACTGTCGACTGGTCCGAGCTCGATCCGTATCGCGGTATCAACGCCAACATGCACATGGTCGAGGCGCTGCTGGCCGCTGCCGACGCCGGTGCGCCCGAGGTCTGGCGCGAACGCGCACTGCGCATCTGCGACAACGTATGTCGATGGTCCGCGGCCAACGAGTGGCGCATCCCGGAGCACTTCACGGCAGAGTGGATCCCGCAGCTCGAGTACAACCGCGACGACGTAGCGAACCAGTTCAAGCCCTACGGAGCCACTGTCGGCCACGGATTCGAGTGGGCGCGACTCCTCGTGCAGGCAAGTCTCGTTGCGGGCGGGCGAGACTACGTCGACGCGGCCGAGTCCCTCTACGACCGCGCTACCGTCGATGGCTGGCAACCCGGGCCCACCCCCGGGTTCGTCTACACGACCGACTGGGCAGGGCAGCCGGTTGTCACGGGTCGACTGCACTGGGTGTTGTGCGAGGCGATCGGAGCAGCCGCGACTCTCGGACGCGTTACGGGAGAAGAACGGTACGGCAACGACTATCGAACGTGGTGGGACGTTGCGGCCGACTACTTCGTCGACCGCGTCGACGGCTCCTGGCATCACGAACTCGACTCCCACAACGTTCCAGCGGCAACGGTGTGGAGCGGAAAACCCGATCTCTACCACGCCGTCCAAGCGACGTGGATCAGCCGATATGCGCCGAGCTCGAGTATGTTGGCGGCGCTGATCACCGGCTGAAGTCGGTGAGCGCTACGGCTGAAAAACCTTCCGATGGGTCTGTATTGTTTCCTCGTGCCCGAAGGTAGAAGACACAACGCCATCATCGACGCATCCGTCATCGTCACGATCGTGGCCCTCGGGGTCGTTGCGGCCGGCCTGCTGCGATCCCCGGAGTCCGCCGTTGTCGAGGGCGGTTCCTTGGTCGACTCCGAGCCGGTTCTGTTCGAGCCGGTCGAATATCCGGTGGACATCCCGGGCTGCCCGGAGGTCGAGCCGCCCCCGTCCGATGAGGGTGATCTGGTCATGTCGTCGTCGATCGTGGAAAGCACCCCGTCGTACGACGATCCCGCCTATCCATGGCTCACTTCGGGCAAGGCGGGTGCAATGTCCGACGCCGTTCTCGCCGCTCTACCGGCCGATGTCACCATCGTGTTGGCTGCTCCTTCCCAATCCGTGACCTTTCAGCCGGTCGATGACCTCGGCGATGCAGCACCGGACGGCTTCGAGCCCAGCACCAGCGCGCGGGGAGAGCTGGCTCGGGCCGACTCGTCCGCCTACGCGAGTATCGACGTCCGACCGTCCGACACCGGTGTCCCCGCCTGTGTTGCAGGCGCTCTCGATGCGCGAATCACCGAGCCCGACGGCACCGTCATCGACACCAACGACAGTTGGTACGAGTACGGCGGCAATCGAACGCACTTCCGCACCACCACCGCCTACCACCCCGACGGGACTCAGGTGACCGCCAATCTCACCGGCACATCGGCCGAATTCCCGCTCGAGACATCCGAACTGGCCACCGTCGCGGCGCTGCCGGATCTGCGACTCACGGTTCCGGCTCCGGCCGGAGCCTCCGCTCCTCGACAGGACTGCTACGTCTCTCCGAGCGAGATCATGTCGGGCGAAAACGGCACCGTGGCCGACATTCGGGCCGAGTCCGTCGAGGCGGCGAACGCAGCGTTGACGAACACGTGGGAGTCGCTGCCGGGTACGCCACCCCTGAGCCGACCGATCGGGTCCCTCGTTCCCGGTTCGTACGGTTCGGGAGTGTGCACCGATCTCGAGGTCGTCGGCACCGATATTGCACTGTCGATTTCCGTGTCCGGGGGAGCGGCACTTCCGGTGGCTTTGGACCCTTACGATCCCGAGTCCGCGTACGGACCTGTCATCGAGTTCCGCACTCTGCCCGACGGTTCGGTGGTCGAGAGCTACGACGTCGATATCGCGAACAGCCCCGTGTCCGAGGACGGAACCACGCAGCTCACCCGGTCGGTCACCGTGACCCGGCCGTCGGGAGTTCGGGTCTCGGTGCGATCGACGGTGGACCTCGACCGCACCCAGTACGCACCACTGGTCTTGCCGGACCCGTTGCCCTTCGACGTCCTCGACGCCGTGGCACAGGCCCCGATCGAGCAGTGGCCGTGACCATTTCGAGCCCGAACATCAGAGCCGTTGTCGCGGTGGCGGTTGCGGTCGTGTCCGTCGTCTCTGCAGCTCTCGTGATGACGATGCAGGACGTTCCAGCCGAACAGGCGTCGGACAGTCAGGCGATGACACCGACGTTCTCCGAGGAGACGACCAGCACGCAGGCACCGTCCGGACCCATCCTGGAGCCGAGCTGGCAGATCGACGCCGAGACCGTCTACGGACGTGACTTCGCCGCATTTCGTTCTCCCGCAGCAGATCTCATGTACGACTCTGGTGTCACCGGGGTGATCGACGCCGGTGATGTGCTCGTCACTGCCGTCGGCCTACCGAACCCGCGTTCGTACTCGGTGGATGCAATCGAGTTCGCCGCAATCGATGCCGACACCGGCGACGTCCGCTGGAAGGAGTCACCCGGCCCCGTCGACGAATGCGCGAGCGAGCCCGTGGGCAACGACATCGTCTGTCTGGACTCGTACTCCGACGTGCCATCGATCGTGAGGGTCGGCGTGGACGACGGGCAGGCGCGCAGAACACCGATCCCCGAAGCCTGGTTTCCGTACGCCATCGAGAGTGACGGGACATCCGTCTTTCTGCTGGAGGGCAACCCCGAGGACGGCGAATCGGTTTTGCACGGGGGTTCCATCGATGCCCTCGACCGGATGTGGTCGCGCCCGATCACATCTTTCGCGGGATGGGACGGTGTCGAGGGCCCGCTCATTCACGTGTCCGACGGTCGTGGCCTCGTCACCCTCGGCGGCGAGGGAACGTTCTTCGATCCACGAACCGGTACGGCGGTCGAGGGTCTCGAATTGACCTCCGACGCAACCGTGGTCGACAAGGACGGTACCGAAGTGTGGCAACTGCGAGATCCGTACGCGTCCGAGACTGCCGTCGGCAACACCGTCTACGCGGTCGAGGAGAACGCACTCGTGGCCACCGCGAACTCGCGTGACGTGCGATGGCGGTGGCCACTTCCCGAAAGGTCCGACGGCTTCACGGAATCGGGTTCGATAATCGAGACCCGGTCGGGTGTGTTCTTCCTCGGAACCGGTTCGATGGTGCGTCTCGAATCGGTTCCATCATGACTGACTGATCGACCGAAACGGCGTCACGTAGAACTACTCGCGGTGTGGGGTCCGCTCACCGGTGTTGGGGTCGACGTCGAAGAGTTGGTCGGTGTTGTCGGGGGCGTAGACGACGGTGTTCGTTTCGAGGGCGCGTCGTTTGGCACCGTCTCGAACAGCGAAGAATCCGCCTGCGAACAACACGATCACGGCGATTCCGGCGACGATTGCCCATCCCTCGAATCCGCCTGCCAATGCGGCAATCAGACCGCCTGCGGCGGCGATCCCGGCGAAGATCAGTACGACGGCCAGCATGTTCTCGACTGCTCTGGCCCAGCTTGTCTTGGTAGGCCTGTTCTCGACCATAGGGGCAATTCCTTTCCATCAGCTCGGACGGCGGATACCCGAAAGCCCGTCGTCTAAGCCCCCGTGGTGCTACTGGGCCTTGCGTGCTCGATACGCGGCGACGGCCGCTCGGTTGCCGCAGGTGGTACTGCAGAACCGGCGCGACCGGTTGCGCGAGAGGTCGAGCACCAGCCCGTTGCAGTCCGGATCGGCGCAGACGTCGAAGCGCGAGAGCTCGTCCGCCCGGATGACGTCGATCATGGCCATCGCGGTCTCGACGACGACGCGGGTCGCGAGCGGACTGTCGTCGGCGACGGCATGGATGTGCCAGTCGAGATCTCCGTGACGAACCAGTCGGGGCAGGGCGGAGGATTCGGCGAGCAGACGGTTCACCTCGACCACCGCGTCGTCGCGGCTGCTGGTCAGCAGCGCGCGCAGGGTCGGTCGCAGTGCCCTCACCGCCTCGAGCTCGGCGTCGTCGCCGTCGAAGCGGCCGGAATAGCCCTGTTCGGTGAAGAACGTGGCCAGCTCCTCGCGAGTGGTCAACGTGTCCGGATCCTCGGCGGAATTGACCAATGCCACGGCCGCCAGCAGCGACAGTTCCGCGTCATGAGCAAAAAGCATGTTGACAGCTTACCAAGTCACTCCCTACTGTCACATGTCATGACGGCTTACACTCATGACGCGCAGGTGAATCTCGCGGCTACCCACGACGCTGCCGCGCGGTCGCGTCGACTCTCGGGGCTCGGTTTCGCGTTGCTCTCTGCGGCGTCCTTCGGGCTTTCCGGTTCGCTCGCCACGGGATTGCTCGACGCCGGCTGGACGGCCGGGGCTGCGGTGACCGCGCGGATCCTCCTGGCGGCCGCCGTCCTGCTGATTCCGTCGATCCTCGCGTTGCGCGGGCGATGGAGCCTGCTGGCGAAGAACTGGAAGTTGCTCCTCGCGTACGGAGCATTCGCGGTGGCAGGGTGCCAGCTCGCCTTCTTCAACGCCGTCGGACGGATGGAGGTGGGGGTGGCGCTGCTGATCGAGTTCACCTCGCCCGTGGCCGTCATCGGCTGGATGTGGTTCCGGCACCAGCAGCGTCCTGGCCGCCTGACCGTGGTGGGTGCGCTGCTGGCAGCGATGGGCCTGGTGCTGGTGCTCGACCTGATCTCCGGTGCCGACGTCGACACCGTCGGCGTGCTGTGGGCACTCGGCTCGATGGCCGGTGCAGCCGTCTACTGGGTGCTGTCGGCGGACGAGAGCAACGGACTGCCGCCGATCGTGCTCGCCGGGGCCGGTCTGCTCACCGGTGGGCTCATCCTGTTGGTCGCCGGACTCATCGGCATCGTCCCGTTCGCTGCCCCGCTCACCGACGTCACCTTCGTCGATGCGGTTGTGCCGTGGTGGGTTCCGATCATCGGCCTCGGCGTCGTGACGGCCGCGCTGGCCTACGTCCTCGGGATCGCCGCGGGCCGACGCCTCGGGTCTCGGTTGGCGTCGTTCATGGGATTGATGGAAGTCGTTGCCGCACTTGTGTTCGCGTGGCTGCTGCTCGGTCAGGCTCCGGCGCCGATCCAACTGGCCGGTGGAGCACTGGTTCTGCTCGGCGTGGTCGTCGTCAAATCAGGAGAACGCGCCACTGCGGACGAGCCGGTGGAGCCGCTGCAGAGCAGGGCTTGAAAGTTCACTAGCCGTCGACGCGTCCGAACACCACCGCGGCCAGGATGGTGTGGGCGCTGGCGATCACCGAATCCAGTGGTTCGCGCTCGGGGGAGAGCAGCCACTGTTGGGCGATGGTGAGGACCGCGCCCACCAGTCCCATGGCCAGTGTTCGACGGTTGGGCCCGGCGAGCCCGCGGCTGGAACCGACCCCCTCGGCCACCTGTAGCACGGTCTCGGAGAACGAGGTCGTGGTCTTGCGGTAGAGCGCGTCGACGGTGGACGAGACCCCGAGGATCTCGACGAAGGCGATGCGCGCAGATTTCGGATTCTCGGCGACGAAGTTGAAGAAGCCGGTCAGAGCAGCTCGGAGCACCTGTTCGGTGGATTCGGCCTCGGCGGCGGCACCGGCCAGGATGTTCTCGCGCATGGCGTCGGTGGCGCGGGCATAGGTCGCCATCAGCAGGTCCTCGCTGTTGGTGAACGACTCGTAGAAGTAGCGCTTGGTCAGGCCCGCCTCGCTGCACACCTTCTCCACGGTGGCGGTCCGGTAGCCGGTGGTGCCGAAGACTTCGACGGCGGCGTCGAGCAGGCGGATTCGACGCTCCTGCTGTCGCTGCTGAGGGTCGGCACCTCGATAGGTGCGGCCGACTTCACTGTGATGCGTGGTCACACACAGATCTTGACACCGCTCGGTATCAGATGCAAAGTGTTCGCAGACAAGCATTCCGATCGAGGGGGAGCACATGGCGGCGTCGACGCTACGGAACAAGGTCGTTCTCATCACCGGAGCGGCCCGGGGAATCGGTGCCGCTACGGCGCGGGCGCTGGCCGGACGCGGTGCCCAGTTGGTCCTGGTCGACGTCGACGAAGCGCCTCTGCGTGAACTCGCGACCCAGCTGAAAGCGGCCGCATTCGTCGCGGACGTTCGGAATCTGGACGACATGCAGCGCGCCGTCGACGGCGGAATCGAAGCGTACGGCGGCATCGATCTGGTGCTCGCCAACGCCGGAATCGCCAGCTACGGATCGATCATGCAGGTCGATCCGAATACGTTCCAACGCGTCATGGACATCAACGTGATGGGCGTGTTCAACACCGTCCGCGCCGCGCTGCCGTCGCTCATCGAACGCAACGGCTACATCCTCGTCGTCTCCTCGCTCGCGGCGTTCACCCCGTGCCCCGGCCTGGCGGCGTACAACGCCAGTAAGGCTGCAGCAGAACACTTTGCGAATGCCCTCCGGCTCGAGGTCAACTACCGAGGCGTCGATGTCGGCTCGGCCCACATGGCATGGATCGACACCCCGATGGTGCAGGACGCCAAGTCCGACCTCACCGCATTCCAGGATCTGCTCGCGGTGCTCCCGGGCCCGCTGGGCAAGACGATGACCGTCGAGCAGTGCGTCGACGCCTTCGTCGACGGCCTGGCCAAGCGCAAGCGTCGCGTCTACGTGCCGCGCTGGGTGGGGGCAGCGTCGTGGTTCAAAGCAGTCATCACCTCGCGGGTCGGCGATCGGAGCATGCTCGAGCACGTGCCGACGATCCTGCCGAAGATGGACGAAGAAGTGGCCCGCCTCGGCAGGTCCGAGAGCGCTCGCAACAAGACCAGCTGACCGAAAGACATCGAAGGAATCGCTGACATGACTGCAGTACTGTCCTCTCCCGAGGTCGACGTCCTCATCATCGGTGCCGGCCTGTCCGGGATCGGGGCCGCGCGCCACCTCGGGCACGATCTGCCCGGCAAGACCTACGCAATTCTCGAGAGCCGCGGCGCGATCGGTGGAACGTGGGATCTGTTCCGTTACCCCGGGATTCGCTCCGACTCCGACATGTACACCCTCGGATACAGCTTCAAGCCGTGGATGGGTGAGAAATCCATCGCCGACGGCACCGACATTCGCAACTACATCGTCGAGACCGCGCGAGAAGCAGGCGTCGAGAAGCACATCCGGTTCCACCACAAGGTCGTCGCGCTCGAATGGTCGTCCGAGCAGCAGTTCTGGACGGCGACCGCGTATCGAAGCGATACGAACGAGACGGTCACGGTCACCGCGTCCTTCGTGTTCTCCTGCAGCGGTTACTACAACTACGACAAGGGCTTCACCCCCGAGTTCGCCGGACAGGAGAACTTCGGCGGCCAGGTGATCCACCCGCAGCACTGGCCCGAGGATCTGGACTACTCGGGCAAGAAGATCGTCGTGATCGGCAGCGGCGCAACGGCAATCACGTTGGCCCCCAATCTGGCTCGTGACGCCGAGCACGTCACGCTACTGCAGCGCTCGCCCAGCTACGTCCTCTCGCTTCCGTCGCAGGACCCGATTGCGCAGACCCTGCGCAAGCGCCTGCCGAAGAAGTTTGCGTACAGCGTCACTCGGCTCAAGAACGTATCCATGGCGATGCTGATCTACACCCTGAGCCAGAAGTACCCGGAGTTCATGAAGAAGCGGATCCGGACGATGCAGGAGGGGTGGCTGCCGAAGGGATACGACCTCGACACCCACTTCACGCCGTCCTACAACCCGTGGGACCAGCGGCTGTGCCTGGTGCCCGACAACGATCTGTTTCGTTCGATTCGCAAGGACGAGGTCTCGATCGTCACCGATCACATCGACACGTTCACCGAGACCGGACTGAAGCTGAAGTCCGGTCAGCACCTCGATGCCGATATCGTCGTCACCGCAACCGGATTGAATCTGTCTGCATTGGGCGGCGCGACGTTCCGAGTCGACGGCAAGGACGTCGACCTGCCCAGCACCATGGCCTACAAGGGCATGATGCTCACCGGTATCCCCAACTTCGCGTTCGTCGTCGGCTACACCAACGCCTCGTGGACGCTCAAAGCCGACATGGTCTCGAACTACGTGATGCGACTGCTCGCGCACATGGACGAGAAGGGATACAGCACCGTCGAACTCGAGCGCGACCCGTCCATCGACGAAGAGCCGTTCCTCGACTTCGCAGCCGGCTACGTGCTGCGGGCAGTGGACAACTTCCCGAGGCAGGGCAGCGAGACCCCGTGGAAGCTGCGGATGAACTACTTCCGCGACCTTCCGGTGCTGCGCTACGGCAAGGTCGTGGATAAAGCCATGAAGTTCGGCCGTCCGCGCGCGAAGGTCGCCGCCGTCGGCTCCTGACGGGAATTGTTTCGGGTCGGGTGTGTTGGTTCTCGATATGAAAATTGGAATCATCGGTAGTGGATTCATCGGCGGCACCCTCGTTCGTCGGTGGGCAGCGCTCGGTCACGAGGTTCGATTCTCGAATTCACGCGACCCGGAGACCTTGGCGGATCTGGCTGCGGAAACCGGCGCGACGGCGGTGTGGGCCGCCGACGCCGCGCAGGACGCCGACCTGGTGCTGCTGAGCATCCCGCAGAAGAACGTTCCCGACCTTGCCCCAGGAATTGCCAGCGCCCGCAAGCCGGGAGCCCCGATCATCGAGACCAACAACTACTACCCGCAGCAGCGCGACGGGTTGATCGAGGACATCGAGGGTGGGACGCCCGAAAGCGTGTGGGTCTCTCAGCAGCTCGGCGAGCCGGTGATCAAGGCGTTCAACGGAATCTACTGGAAGCACCTGTTGGAAAAGGGTGTGCCGGCCGGCACCAGAGGTCGGATCGCACTTCCGATCGCAGGGGACGACGACGATTCCAAGAAGATCGTCTTCTCGGTGATCGACGAACTCGGATTCGACCCCGTCGACGGCGGAACCCTCGCCCAGTCGTGGCGTCAGCAGCCGGGCACGCCGTCGTACGGCAAGGATTTCGGAGCCGACGCCCTGGTCGAGGCGCTGGGTCAGGCAACCGTCGAACGCAGCGCGGAGTGGAAAGCCTGAGCTGCGTTCTCGTAGCTACCTGACGCGGCAGCTACTTGACGCGACCCTCGCGGAGTGTGCGCTCCGCGAGGTCGCGTAGCGGCCCGGTCAGGCTCGAATCGCCCACCCGGCACGAGTGCTCGCCCACCGACACACTCCAGACGAAGGTGTCGCGGGCGTTGGACTCGACCGGATCGGCGGACTGCTGATCGGCAATGTACGGCTGCGCGGCCTCGACCAACGACTGCCATTCCGGCTCGTCGGTCTCGACGACGCCGCGCTTGGACATACCGGCGACACCACCGGTTCGCAGTACTTCGATGCGCAGGCTCATCTGCCCTCGATCACACCCGATCGTCGCTCGGCTTCGGTACGGACTCGAGCCCTGTTGTCTTCACCCCCACGGTAGACCAACCCGTGGCCACTGCCTCGACAACATCGGAACCGGCCCCGAATCGCTTGGTTGCTGCGGCGAGGGTCGCGGCGGAGAACCCGGCGAAATCGACTGTCGGCGACAGTCCACCGACCGTCATCGTGTCGAACCAGACCTGCCCGACGCGGTCCCAGGCCGGACCGCCCAGAGTGGTAGCGGCGACGGCGAACGCACGGTTCGGGATGCCCGAATTGATGTGCACGCCGCCGTCGTCCTCGGTGGTGACGACAAAATCGTCCATACTCGCCGGCTGCGGATCCTTGCCGAGCACGTCGTCGTCGTACGCGGTGCCGGGCTCGAGCAGCGAGCGCAGAGCCTTTCCTTGAACGGCGGGCAGGAACAGGCCCTCACCGATCAGCCACGACGCATCCTCGGCGTTCTGCTTCGCGGTGTACTGCTCGACGAGTGCGCCGAACACATCGGAGATCGACTCGTTCAGCGCGCCGGCCTGGTCCTTGTACTCGAGCGGGGTGGTGTACTGCGTGAACCCGTGCGCGAGTTCGTGTGCGATGACGCCGAGCGAGACGGTGAATCGAGCGAACACCTCACCGTCACCGTCGCCGAACACCATGCGCGAGCCGTCCCAGAACGCATTGTCGTAGTCCTGGCCGTAGTGCACGGTCGCGTCGAGGGGCAGGCCGCTGCCGTCGAGACTCGAGTATCCGTAGACCTCCTCGAAGAACGCGTACGTGGCACCGAGGCCGTCGTACGCCTCGTCGGTCGCAGCGTCGCCGGTGGGATCCTCGCCCTCGGCCCGCACCTGCTGGCCGGGTAGATCGCGAGTGGACTTCGCGTCGGAGATCGTGCGCTCGAGCGTGCCGCCGGTGCGCGGAGCGATGGCGGTGCGAGCCTGCACCACCTCGCGGCCCGCGCGCATCTCACGATCGGCGAGCAGAGTGGCGCGAGCACCAGGACCCTGCAACCGCTCGAGCAGAAACGGTGGAACTACGGAATGGAACGTCATGCGGACCCCCTACGAGTTGGCGTGACCCCAGTGTGCACGAGACCACCGACAGATTCCGATGAGCTGGGACGACGTAGTCAGCCGCGCATCGTCGAGAGGTCGATTCCCGCCACTTCGCTGGGCGGGCGGATCGCCGTCAACGTCGCCCAGTTGCGGGCCAACAGCGACGCGTCGGAATCGTCGTCCTCGGCTCGGATCTCATCGAAGCGGACGGTGACGAAATCTTCTCCGCGATCGCCTATTTCGGCCTGTACCGCGCCGTAGCGGGCCAGTGATGCCGGCACGATTCCCGCCAACTCCGCGAGCGGAACGTCCGGGATGTTGACGTTGACGACGGCGTCGGACGGGCCGTGGTCCATCATCCACGTCACCGCGATACGGGCCACGTGCTCGGCCGTCGCCCAATGGGCAGGCTCCGTGGCGATCGACGACAGCGCCATCGCCGGAACCCGATGCGTCAACGCCGTCAACGCGGCACCGACTGTGCCCGAATGCAGTACGGCGGCACCGGTGTTCGGTCCGTGATTGATACCGGAGAGCACCAGGTCCGGAGGGTCGCTGAAAGCCCCGCGGGTGGCGACGAACGCGATGAGAGCGGGTGACGCCTGCACCGCGTAGGCCGGTACATCGGGGAGACCGGCAATCTCCACCGTTGCGATGCCGAGATGATCGTCGACGCCCATGCCGGTCAAGGACGCGCTGGCCCCGCTGCGCTCCTCGTGTGGCGCGGCTACGACGACGTCGAGACCGGCCTCCACCGCCACGCGCGCGAGCAGGGCGATGCCCTCGCTGTGCACGCCGTCGTCGTTGGTGATGAGGGCTCTCATTTCTTGCCTGCCTTCTTGTACGGACGAACCTCCACCGACTCGGTGAGGCCGAGAACCAGGTCGCGTCGCCCGCTACCCAGGCCGCGCCGCGTGACGTTGGCCGTGCCCGCTCCGCCGCCGAGTCGCAACGCCTCCGGGACCGATAGTCCCTGAGCCAGCCCTGCGGCAATGCCTGCACTCATCGAATCGCCTGCTCCGTGGTGATCGACCATGCGCAGTCCCGGCGTGACTATTTCGAGCACGTCGCCGTCCACCAGCGCCAGGGCCGGATCTCCGGCCCGTGAGATCACGACGATCTCCGCGCCGTCGTCGTGCATCTGCCGCATCGAGTCGATGAGGTGCGCCGGGTCCTCGGACTCGGCCCGGCCGTCGGCGATGAGGTCCTCGTGGCTGACCTTGAGCACCGTCAGACCGCCGGCGAGCGCAGCGATCATGGTCGGCCCGGACAGGTCGGCGACCACCGTCTTGCCCAGGGCGGTGAGGTCCGCGCACAGCCTCTCGTACACCTCGGGTGGAACGATGTCGTCTTCGTGCGGTCCGCCGAGGATGGCGACGTCGCTGCGGGCACCGGCGGCGAGTGCCGCGCTGAACAGGTCGTCGAGGGCGTGCCGGGCCAGCGGCGGCGGGTCGACCGTGGCCAGGATCTCGCGCTCACCGCTGCGGCGATCGTGTACGTATGAACCGCTCTCCTGGCCGATGTCGACGGAAACGACGGAAATGCCCTCACGCTCGACGATGTCGCGCAGAATGCCCCCGATCTCGCCGCCGAACACTCCCGTCAGCGTGACGTCGAGGCCGAGCACCGTGGCCATCCGCGCGATCCAGTGGCCCTGGCCGCCGGCGTGCACGTGCAGTTCGGTGTTGCCGTTGGGAGATTTGTCGAGGGTCACCGTCAACAGCGGAGACGGCGCGAAGACGAGGGCAGTGAGGTCTGGAGGGGAGGAAGGCATCGAGTGTGAATGCCCGATATGTCAGGTCCGAAACGACAAGCACATCAGAAGCGACGACGCAGACGCATTCCGATCGGGCGACCGTCGGGGTCGACGAACAAGCGGTAGGCGAATGCGGCGAGTCGCTGCTGCCACACGGGCGGCACCGAGATTTCGTGTCGGCGCAGCCGGCCGGTGGGGCGCGGACCCGAGGACGGGTTGCGGTGCCACTCGTCGAGCGCGGTTGCACTCGCCGAGATGGCATCGAAGAACTGCTGCGGATCCACCAGATCGGCGTCGTCACCGTCGGCCCGGCCGAGGTGCTCGCGAATCAGTTCCAGACGAAGGTTGCGGGCATGAGTGCGGGCACCGTCGCCCAGACCTGCGGGGTCGACAGGCTCGCGGATGTCGCGTTCTTCGTCGACGATGGCCGCCGTCAGCTCCGAATCATGGGTCCACGAACGACGATTGAAGTTGTCCGAGCCCACCGCGGTCCACACATCGTCCATGATGCAGACCTTCGAGTGCACGTACACCGGTATGCCGCGGTCGTTCTCGATGTCGAGGACCAGCACACGATCACCACCGGCAGCGCGGATCACCTCCAGTGCGGCCGAGTGTCCCAGCAGCGCAGAGGGAATGGTGAGTGCACTGTCGTCGTCGAGGTGCTTGGGGACCACCACCACCAACCGCAGGTTCGGCTTACGGCGCAGTGCCGCGGCGAACACTCGCGCGACGTCGACCGACCACAGGTACTGGTCTTCGATGTAGATCAACTCGGTTGCTCGGTGCAGAGCCTTGGCATATGCACGTGCTGCACTGCGCTCGCCCTTGGTGGCAAACGGGTAGGCGGGTCGTCGACGCGGGTAGGTGCGTAGCAGCTGCACCGAGCACGTGCCCTGCGGATCCGGGGCCGCCGCCGCAGCCGGAAGCTCCGACGGTTCTCGTGTCACGCCGCGCAGCATGTCGGGTACGGCGTGCCAGGGGAGCCGGGACAGGGCTGCGGGATCCTCCCAGCGCTCCCGAAAGACATCCTCGACGTCCCGCACTGCGGGTCCTTCGAGCTGGACCTGCACGTCGTGCCAGGCCGGGATCTCGCCGTACTCGGGAGGGAAGGGACGTGAGACCGGATCGCCGAAATGATCGGCGTCGTCGCGTCGGGCACGGGCCAGATCGATACCGCCGACGAACGCGACGTCGGGCAGATCCTTCCTGCCGTATCGCACGACGACGAACTTCTGGTGGTGGCTTCCGGTTACCAGCACGCGCTGGTCGAGGATGACTTCGCCGCCCGCCTCCTCCAGTCGCAGCGCGAGCTTGCGATTCTTCGGGCCGGTGAAACCGAGGGTCTCCATGTGGGAGCGCCACACCATGCCCTTCACGACGCCACCGCGGTGCGCCACACCGGTGAGCGCATCCTCGACGGTCACACCGTCGTCGGTGAGCAGTTGCTCCGGGTCTCCGCGCCAGTCGGTGAACAGCACCAGGTCGTCGCGCTCGGTCTTCTCCAGTGCCTTCGCCAGCGCCGCGAAGTACGTCTTGCCGTGCACGAGATTCTCGACGCGGTTGCCCTCGGTCCAAGCTGCGATTCGGGTGTCGTCGTTGCCGCGCTCGGTCGCGGTGAGGAACCACGGGTGCGCAGGATCGAAGTGCCGGGTCGGGGCGGTCAGAGCTGCGGTGGACCGACCGAGATTCTCGGCAACCCCATCGACGACGCGCCGGATGCGCTGCACTATCACGTTGGCATCATTTCATCCGGTTTGAAGCAGACGGAGGGCGGGCACCCGAGCGATATGACTCAGGTACCAAACGTCACGCTCAGAAACGGCAAGCAGATCCCGCAGCTCGGCTTCGGCGTGTTCCAGATCGATCCCGACAAGACGGCCCAGGCCGTCGAAACGGCCCTCGAGATCGGCTACCGCCACATCGACACCGCCGAGATGTACGGCAACGAGAAGCAGGTCGGCGAAGGTATCCGCAACTCCGGCATCGACCGCGAATCGGTCTTCGTCACCAGCAAGCTCAACAACGGCTTCCACAAGCCGGACGATGCGCGGACGGCGTTCGACAAGACACTCAGCGACCTCGGAACCGACTACGTGGACCTCTTCCTGATCCACTGGCCGCTCCCGACCCGCTACGACGGCGACTTCGTTTCCACCTGGAAGACGTTGGAGGAGTTCGTCGCCGACGGTCGCGCCCACAATATCGGCGTATCCAACTTCCAGCCGGCCCACCTCGACCGGTTGGCGGAAGAGACCGAGACGGTCCCCGCGGTGAACCAGATCGAGGTGCACCCGTACTTCGTCAACAACGACGTGTGGGCGTACGGCCGTGAGCACGCCATCCCCACCGAGGCGTGGTCACCGATCGCCCAGGGCAACGTTCTCGACGACCCCGAACTGAAGCGAATCGCCGACGCGACAGGCAAATCCGTCGCACAGGTGGTGCTGCGCTGGCACATTCAGCGCGGCAACATCATCTTCCCGAAGTCGGTGACGCCGGAGCGCGTCAAGGCCAACTTCGAGATCTTCGACTTCGAGCTGAGCTCTGCCGACGTCGACACCATCACGGCCCTGGACAAGGGTGAGCAGGGCCGTAACGGCCCGAACCCGGACACCTTCGACATGATTCCGGACTAGTACGTCCAACTGTGGGCTCGAACGTGCTCGTCACGTTCGAGCCCACAGTTGTGTCTTGGGATCTGTGTTACGTGATCGTGAGCGCGGATCCCGTTGCGGCGGTGACCTCTTCGGAGGTCACTCCTGGTGCGAGCTCGGCGATTGCGAGTGTTCCGTCACCGACGACGTCGATGACGGCAAGGTTGGTGATGATGCGATTCACGACGCCCTGGCCGGTCAACGGCAAAGTACAGGCGTCCAGGATCTTCGGGTTCCCGTCGCGGTCGGTGTGTTCCATGACGACGATGACGCGCCGGGCACCGTGCACGAGGTCCATCGCGCCGCCCATGCCCTTGACCATCTTGCCGGGCACCATCCAGTTGGCGAGATCGCCGGTGCGCGAGACCTGCATGCCGCCCAACACTGCTGTGTCGATGTGACCACCGCGGATCATGCCGAAGCTCAACGACGAATCGAAGTACGCCGCACCGGGATTGACGGTGACCGTCTCCTTGCCCGCGTTGATGAGATTGGCGTCGACCTCGTCCTCGGTGGGGTACGGCCCGGTACCGAGGATGCCGTTCTCCGAGTGCAAAGTGACCTTGACCGCGTCGGTGAGGTACCCCGGGATCAACGTCGGCAGTCCGATGCCGAGATTGACGTACTCGCCGTCGACCATTTCCGCTGCCGCGCGTTCGGCCATCTGGTCGCGTGTCCATCCTGCACTCATGCCCGAACTCCTGAACTGACGGTGCGCTTTTCGATGCGCTTGTCCTGTGGTCCGGTGTGCACGACACGTTGGACGAACACCCCGGGAAGATGTACGTGGGCCGGATCGATCTCGCCCGGCTCGACGAGATTCTCGACCTGCGCGATGGTGATCCTGCCCGCCATCGCGGCGAGTGGATTGAAGTTCATGGCAGTCTTGTCGAACACGAGATTGCCTGCTGTGTCACCGATCTCGGCGTGCACCAGTGCGAAGTCGGCGTTGATCGACTCCTCGAGAACGTAGCGCTTGTCACCGAACACCCGAGTCTCCTTGGGCGGCGACGCGATCGAGACGGAACCGTCGGGGTCGTAGCGCCACGGCATTCCGCCGTCGGCGATGGGACTCCCGACTCCTGCCGGAGTGAAGAATGCGGGAATTCCGGTGCCGCCGGCTCGAAGTCGCTCGGCGAGTGTGCCCTGCGGAGTGAGTTCGACCTCGAGCTCGCCGGCGAGGTACTGGCGGGCGAACTCCTTGTTCTCTCCGACGTACGACGCGGTGACGCGGCGAATTCGTCCGGCAGCCAGCAGGATTCCGAGCCCGTAGCCGTCGACGCCGCAATTGTTGGAGAACACTTCGAGCTCGGTGGCGTCGGTGTCCGCGATGGCCTCGATGAGTGCATCGGGGATGCCGCACAAACCGAAGCCGCCGACCGCGAGGGTCGCTCCTCGGCCGATGTCCGCAACCGCCTCGGCGGCGGACGCGTAGGTCTTTCCAGTCACTTGCAGCTCCTGATGTGTTCGTTGAGCAAACGTTGTATTCAGTGAACCTGAGCTGTGCATTTCGTTGCAGCGAATGCTGGTTTTTGCTCGTTCGGTGAACGGAAGCGGGCTTGGCGTCCACTGAGTGGACGTACTATGACCAGGTGACCTCAGCGGATGCCAACACAAGTGTGATCGGCAAGATCTGTTCGTTGCTGCGCGCGGCGGGAAGCGAGGAGCCTTCGGGTGCCTCGACCACCGCGCTCGCTCGGGCAACCGGTCTCGCGCGACCGACTGCGCATCGCCTCCTGGCGTCTCTGGCCGACCAAGGGTTCGTCGACCGCGACGCCGCCACCGGCCACTGGTCACTGGGCCCGGAGATCTATCTGCTCGGATCGATGGCGGCATTACGGTACGACATCACCGACCAGGCTCGGAAGATAGTGCAGGCGTTGGCTTCCGAGAGCGGAGAGAGTGCGTTCCTGTCGGTCCGACGCGGGGCGGAGACCGTGTGCCTGCTTCGAGTGGAGGGGAGCTTTCCGTTGCGTTCGCACGTGTTGTACGAGGGCATTCGGCTACCGCTGGGGGTGGCGTCCGCGGGTCTGGCCATTCTGTCGCACCTTCCCGATCGGGAGGTGGACGAATACCTGGGCGGAGTCGACCTGGTTCCCGAATGGGGAGAGACGCACTCGGACAATGCGATTCGGCACCGCGTCGGGCTCACCAGGACAACAGGCTTCGCCGTGAACCCTGGACTGCTGGTGGAGGGCAGCTGGGGCCTCGGTGCTGCGGTGTTCGACCGTGCCGGAGGTCCTGCGTGGGCGCTGAGCCTGACGGGTGTCGAGACGCGATTCCGTGATGATCGACGCCGGGAGTTGGGCAAGCTGCTGCTCGACGCCGCGCACCGACTCACCGTGCAATTGGGGGAGCGTCCCGGCCCCAGCTAAGTGTCCATCTCTTCGAGAATGTCCGCGGCGTCCTGACTGCCTGCGATGGCCAGCCTCTGCAACTCGTCGCGGTCGCCACGTTCACCGGCGAGCTCGACGAGGATGTCGACGGCATCGCTGCTGCCCGCATCGGCGAGAGAGCGGAGTTCGTCGAGGTCGTTTCGAGAACCTACGAGTTCGACCAACTGGTCGAGGGCGTCCTGATCACCCTCGTGAGCCCGAGCACGTAACTCGGCCATCTCTGACGCCACGGAATCAGGCTCGCTCATGGAGTGGAGTGTAGAACTGTTCGGCGGATAGTGGCAGGTCAGCTGCTCAGTATCCTGCTTTTCCGTTCTTGTCGGTGGTCCGGGTTACTGTTATTTCAGTTCGAACAGGCGTTCTTGTTTCGGGTCACCGGGGGGTGAAAAGATGGGTGCACTGCCAGCTGTGTCATTGGAGGCGTTGACCGCGGCCGCACGTGAGGAGAATCGACAGGCGGCCCGCAAGATCACCGCCTGCTACGACGTCCATCGGAGCTGGATCACCCTCGACACCAAACACAAGCACTACAGCCGATACGGGCGCACCGAAATGGCAGTCGCGTTGGGATGCTCTGCGACGGTCGCCGAATCGTGGGTTTCCGTCGGTGTCGCCTTGCACACCCGGCTCCCGCTACTCAAGGCCGCGTTCGAGTCCGGTGAGGTCGACCTTGCGCGGGTACGGACGGTATGCCGGATCCTCGACAACTCGAGCGACGACATCGTGAAAAAGGTCGAGGACGAGATCGTCGAAGCGGCCCGACGGTCGTCACCGGGTCCGCTGGAGAAGGAGATCTGGGACATCCTGGTGCGCGTCGCGCCCGAGGAAGCAGCAGCACTGCGGGAGTTCGCGAAGAAGTTCCGCACCGTCAACTACACCCCCGCCGGGGAACTGGCCCGCATTCGGGCCGAGCTCACCGCACCGGAAGCTGCCGCTGCGTGGCAACTCCTCGAGGAGATGGCCGACACCCTGTGCCCGAAAGATCCGCGCGGGAAGAAAGAACGCCTGTGTGATGCGTTCATGGCCCGCATGCACGGCGAACCCCGCCTGGAATGCCTGTGCCAACGGGAGGATTGCCCCAAGGCGGATGCGGTGTTGCCGGATCGGCGGGTGCCGTTGACGATGATCACCGTCGACATCGCCACCCTCATCGGGTTATTGGCGAATCCGGCGTATCTGGCCGGTCATGGTTCCATCGACCCCGACCTCGCCCGGGAACTTGCACGCAACAGTCAGTGGCAGATCCTGCTGACCGAAGCGATCGCCCTCGCCGAGAAACTCGGACTGGCCGTGCAGAACCCGGAAACCGGGGAATGGGAACGCACACCGAAAAAGCAGACGCAGGAGTCGGACTCGGGGTCGGATCCGGACGAAGATGCTGATGCGCCGACAACGAACGCGGACACGGCAACAGTGAACGCGCACACGGACTCGGACGAGGACACGGACTCAGGAACGAACACTGCGTCGGGAACAAGCGCTACCGAGACTCACAGCCGCACCGACAGCAACCCGAAGACCGAGACCGAGACCGAGTCGGAACCCGAGACCGGGACTTGCACGACCACAGGTGCTTCCGTCGATGTCGACACCGATGCGACCACTGCCCCGGAGGCGGATCCGTCGGACGGATCCGCTATGGGCGGTGAGCCCGACATCGAATCAACCACCTCAGCTGCATCGGTGTCGACAGCTCAAGCTGCATCCGACCCGGGAACCGATTCCGGCAGTGGCTCCGACGCAGCACCGGACCCAGCACAAGCGGCTGGGCCAATGCTTCTGCCGGAGTCCAGCACTGCACCCGACCGAACCGAAACAGGCTCTGCTCCAGAGCGACCCGAGCGAACCGGGACGGTCCCGCCGACATCAGCACCGCCACCGACAACGGGCCCCACGCCAGGAACAGTTCTCGCGCCGGAACCGGGCACAACGACAGCACCGGCACCGCCGGAGAGTCACGTGGGGGACACCCCTGTCCGGTCAGTGGCCGATCCAGCTCGGTCCGAGACCGGGGGATGCGCCGACAGGCCACGGCGGGCGCAATCGCTGACCTCCGCCGCAGCCCTGTTCTGTACCCACACCCCCGTCGGCAAAGGCGCACGGCACAGCTCTGCCCTCGAACTGCCCTGCGCGATCCGGCCCAACAACCGCACGATCCACACACCGGCAAACCGCACACCCGCCGGTATCTACCTCGGCGCCGCATCCCTCGCCGCCGCACTCGAAGCCGCCATCGCCGCCGACCTCTGGATGCACTCCTGGGACCTGGCGAGAGCCCTCGACCGAGAGCCCGATCTGGGTCAGGAACGTTGCGCTGCAGCTCTGGAGGCCATGC
>NZ_NOYD01000061.1 GCF_002258315.1 Rhodococcus sp. 06-462-5
GGGCCGGTTCTCGCCCAGTCCGAAGTTCTGGGAGCGGTGGCGGGCGAGGGCGTCGAGTTCGACGAACGAGCCCTCGTCGAGCAGGGCGGTGATCCGCTCACGGGCGGTCAGCTTGCCTTTGGCGTGGACCTTGTCCACCGCTGCCTCACCGGACGGAATCTCCGCAACCGCGAGACGTTTACGAAGATCGGCCAATTTACCCGCAGTGGTATGGATATCGGGTTCGGTTGTCGTCATGCAGAGGTCCCCTACGTTGTGTGGAATGGCAAACGGAGATCGTCAGTTCGTGGCAAGCGAGCGCGCGATCACCAGACGCTGAATCTGGTTGGTGCCCTCGAAGATCTGGGTGATCTTGGCGTCGCGCATGTATCGCTCGACGCGGAAGTCGCGGGTGTACCCGTAGCCACCGAACACCTGTACCGCATCGGTGGTCACCTTCATGGCAGCATCGGTGGCGATAAGCTTGGCCACGGAAGCGTTGCGCGAGTACGGAAGTCCGGCGTCACGCCGACGGGCAGCATCGAGGTAGGTGGCGCGGGCAGAGTCCACCGCCGCCGCCATGTCCGCCAGCACGAAACCCAGGCCCTGGTGGTCGATGATCTTCTTGCCGAACGCCGTACGCTCCTGCGCGTACTTCACCGCGTCGTCGAGGGCCGCCTGCGCGATTCCCACTGCTACAGCGGCAATTCCGAGGCGTCCGGCATCGAGTGCACTGAAGGCGATCTGCAGTCCCTGCCCCTCCGCACCGATTCGCCACTCGGTGGGTACGTGGACGTTGTCGTAGTGCGCCGAGGTCGTCGGGATCGCGTGCAGACCCATCTTCTCCTCGGGCCTGCCGAAGCTCAGGCCGTCGGTTCCGTCCGGAACGAGGAAGCACGAGATACCTTTCGACCCTTCGCCTGTCCGGGCGAACAGGTTGTAGAAGTCGGCCACTCCGCCGTGCGTGATCCACGCCTTCGAACCGTTCACCGTGTAGCCACCCTCGGTCGGGGTGGCCTTGCAGCTCAGTGCGGCAGCGTCCGAGCCGGCCTGCGCCTCGGACAGTGAGTAGGCGCCGATCTGCGCCCCACCGAGCATGTCGGGGAGTTTGTCGGCTTTCTGCTGATCGGTACCGAACGCCATCACGGGATAGCAAGCGAGACCGTGCACGCTCACTGCGACTGCAACCGCCGCCCAGCGCGACGCCAGTTCTTCGAGGACCTGGAGGTAGACCTCGTACGGTTGGCCTCCACCTCCCCATTCCTCCGCGTACGGCAGGCTCAGCAGCCCTGCCTCACCCAGGGTGGCGAACACGCTGTCGGGGTACGCCTCACGCCGTTCGTGGTCGTCGACGATCGGGTCGAGCACCTTGTCTGCCACGTCGCGGGTCAGTGCGATGAGGTCGCGCGCTTCGGCAGTGGGCAACAGACGATCGACGGGCACGTGAAAAACCTCCGGGAAGCTCGGACCAGTACTGCCGAATGATCCGCAGTACTGATGCAGAGTACTGCACAAGGCGATGCAGTACCATCCCTGATGTGAACGCACCCGTGACCTCGCATGCCACGGCGCGCCGTTCCGAGCTCTTCGACCAGCTCGTGAGCCTGTTTCTGGCAGAGGGCTTCGCACACCTGACGCTCGACACCATCGCGGCCCGCCTCCGCTGCTCCAAGTCCACGCTGTACACGCTGGCGTCGAGCAAGGATCAGCTGGTCGGTGGTGCCACCGTGCACTACTTCAAGTCCATGACCACGCAGGTCGAAAGCGCGGTCGCCGAGGTCGACGGCACCCGCAATCGCATCACGACGTATCTGACTGCAGTGGGAGCAGCTCTGGAATCGGCGTCCGAGCAGTTCATGACCGACCTGGCATCCCTCGAGGCGGCCCGCTCGGTGTACGAACGCAACACCGCGATCGCTGCGCGCCGCGTCCAGGAGTTGATCAGCGAGGGCGTGGCCAGTGGCGAAGTGCGCGACGTGCACGCGGCCTTCGTCGGCGACGTCGCGTCCTCGGTCATGGTTCGTATTCAGACTCGCGAGGTGTTCCGATTGACCGGACTGAGCGACGGCGACGCCTACCTGGAGCTGGCGAAGCTCTTGACCGCCGGCATCGGCGCATAGCTCCGACGCCGGGAATGGATTCACCCCGACACACGCTGAAGTACAGTGAATGTAGTTGATCCTTCAACGAAAGAGCGCGTGATGAAGAAGATCGGATTCCTGTCCTTCGGACACTGGTCACCGTCCCCACAGTCGCAGACGAGGTCCGCGTCGGACGTGCTGCTGCAGTCCATCGACCTGGCGGTCGCCGCCGAAGAACTGGGTGCCGACGGCGCGTACTACCGCGTCCATCACTTCGCCAACCAACTCGCGTCGCCGTTCCCCCTGCTCGCTGCCGTCGGTGCCAAGACGAGCACCATCGAGATCGGCACCGGCGTCATCGACATGCGCTACGAGAATCCGTTCTACATGGCCGAGGACTCGGGTTCCGCCGATCTCATCTCGGGCGGGCGGCTGCAGCTCGGGGTCAGCCGAGGATCGCCCGAACAGGTCATCGAGGGCTACCGCCACTTCGGCTACACACCGGCCGAGGGCTCCGATCACGCCGACATGGCCCGTGAACACACCCGCATCTACCTCGATCTTCTCGAAGGCAAGGGTTTCGCACAGCCCAATCCGCGGCCGATGTTTCCCAATCCGCCCGGACTCCTGCGTCTAGAACCGCATTCCCCCGGCCTACGGCAGCGCATCTGGTGGGGTGCAGGCACCCGCGAAACCGCCGAGTGGACCGCGCGACAAGGCATGAACCTGATGAGTTCGACGCTGTTGAGCGAAGACACCGGAGTGCCGTTCCATCAACTGCAGGCCGAGCAGATCGAACGGTTCCACAAGACATGGAGCGACGCCGGACACGACTTCGCGCCGCGAACTTCGGTGAGCCGCAGCATCTTTCCGATCGTCAACGATCTCGACCGCGCCTACTTCGGCCGAGAGGGCAGCGGCGACGATCAGGTCGGCTACATCGACGGTGGAAAAGCCCGATTCGGCAAGACGTACGCAGGCGAGCCCGATCGACTGATCGAGGAACTCGCTGCGGACGAAGCTATCGCAGCCGCCGATACGCTGCTGCTCACCGTCCCCAACCAGTTGGGCGTCGACTACTGCGCCCACGTCCTCGACACTGTGTTGCGCGACGTCGCCCCGGCACTGGGGTGGCGCTGAACACTCGCACAGTGAGATTGGATTGATTTCGGCGGATACGGGTACTGGCAGCACGTTCACCCACCACCACCTGCCAGGAGTTTCCGTGCTCAAACGCGACGTATCCGCGCGCCTCGATGTAGACATCACCGCAGCCACCACGCTCGAATTCCAGATCGCGATCGCGCCACACCCGGGCACGACGGTCACCGAATCACTGTCCTTCGTTCTCGACGGCACCCCCATCGAGGCGAAGGAAGTGAGTGGGCCGCACGGCAACCGAATTCACGTCATGCCCGCCGATGTGGGCAATCTGCAGGTCTCGTACGACGCCACCATTCTCGGTAACACCACCCCGGCGCCGGTCACCGACTACGACATGTCGCTCTACCTCCGGCCCAGCCGGTACGCCGAGGCCGACAAGTTCTACGGTTTCGCCGCAACCGAGTTCGGCGACTACGCGGACTCCGAGGAACTGCTGGCCAAGATCTCCGCGTGGGTCGGCGCTCGCCTGAGCTACGTTCCAGGAAGCAGTGATCCGATCGACGGAGCTGTCGACACGCTGCTCGCCGGACAGGGCGTCTGCCGGGACTACTCACATCTCGTGGTGGCCATGTTGCGTGCGGTCAACGTTCCGGCCCGTCTGGTGGCGGTGTACGCACCCGGCTGCGATCCGATGGACTTCCACGCTGTCGCCGAGGCGTTCGTGGGTGGCCAGTGGCGCGTTGTCGATGCCACCTGCCTGGCCCCGCGCTCGACGCTGGTGCGGATCTCGGTCGGTCGCGACGCCGCCGACACCGCATTCCTGGACAACCACAAGGGTGCCATCACGCTGAACAGTTCCGTGGTCACCGCAGTGGTCGACGGCGAGCTCCCGCAGGACGACATCACCGAGCTCGTCTCCCTCACCTGATCCTTCGGCCCGAAGCCATAGTGATGTGAGCTGCATCACAGCGGCGTTTGTTTTCGACGACGAAAACCGACTAAGTATCCGTTACCAACATTCACAGCCACCTGAAAGGGACTCACATGAGCTTCATCGACAAGGCCAAGAACGCAGCAGAAGACGCCATCGGCAAGGCCAAAGAAGTTGTGGGCGACGCGACCGACAACAAGGACCTCGAGGCCGAGGGCAAGAAGGACCAGGGTTCGGCAGGCGTGAAGAAGGTCGGCGAGAACATCAAGGACACCTTCAAGTAACCCCCAACTCATCGAGTGCCGCCGATCTCGATGATCGGCGGCACTCGCCTTTCACCCCACCTATTTCTCACCAGAGAACGGATTCCCATCATGACCGCATCGACCGACACCACCAAAACCACCAAGCGGCGCGGCGGATTCGCCTCCAAGTTCGCCCTCCTCATCACGCTCGTCCTCGTCGCAGCACTGGTGATCTTCGTGCTGCAGAACACGATTCACACCAACATCAACTTCCTCGGCTGGAACTTCGAGCTCGCTCAGGGTGTGTCCCTGCTCGGTGCCGCTGTCGTCGGTGCCGTCATCGCGCTCGCCGCAACGGCCGCACTGAAGGTTCGACGCGCAGTCCGATGATCCCCCTGCTAGCGCGCAAGTACCTGTATCGCTATCTCATCGTCGCGATCGGGCTTCCCATCCTCGCTCGGGTGTTGGCCTCCGCCGGTAGGAGCCTCGAAAAGCGAACAGGGAAAGACAATGTCGTGTCCAAGGGCTTGAAGTCGGCCGGCCGATTCGCGCAACGGCGTGCCGAGAAGTCGCAGGGCAAGAAGGATCGCAGCTCCCAGCAGCCGATCCGCTAGGCCGGTCGACGAATGTGTCGACCGGCTGTGCCCGGCCTACCCGGCGACGATCAATGTCCCGCCGGGTCGGTCAGCGATTTGCCTTCCTGAGCCTTGACGCGTTTGCGTTCCAGTAGAACCAGAGCAATTCCGGCCACGAGTAGAACCGGCGCGGCGATCGCGCCGATCCACACCCAACCGGTGAACCCGTAACCCGCGGCAGTCAGGGTGAGCCCGAGACTCACCAATGCCATTCCGATGCAGATGTATCCGGGCCAGTTTCGCGTGTCGACGATCGCCTCACCCGCGTGGCCGCGGGTCGTCCGATCGTCGTCACGTGCACCGGCGTCGGAATCGCTCGTGTTCTCGTGCGCCATGCGGACCTCTCGAGATGATGTGCGACGGCCACTGACCGCAAGCCGGTCCTGAGGAGCGGTCGCCGCCTGCACTTCGCTCTTCCCGGAACCCGCCGACCACAAACATCCGGCTGTCGGATCAGTCGTGCCAACTCACTGCAGCGAACGGAGCGTGGCTCGTCAATCGGCCGACGATGCCTGCGTGTGCGAAATTCTTGGCGGTGGCGACTGCGTCGAGAACATCCGTGCCTTTCGCGAGCTCAGCGGTGATGGCCGCGGCGAACACGCATCCGGCACCCGATACCCGTTCTTCGCCCACCTTGGGGGCGCGCAGCACGGTCAGTTCGGAACCGTCCCAGACGACGTCGACGGCCTCGTCGCCGGGCAACCCCGCACCACCCTTGACCACCACGTAGCGCGGTCCGAGTTCGGCAATTCGCTTGGCCGCCTCGCCCAGATCGTCGACGGTGGTGATGGCGTCCATTCCGGACAATGTCTGTGCCTCGAACAGATTGGGGGTGACCACGGTGGCCAGCGGAAGAATGTCGCGCCGAAGAGCATTGTCGGTGTCGAGCGCCGCGCCCGGCTCCTGACCCTTGCAGATCAACACAGGATCGACCACCACGTGCCGCCACGGCTGCAGACGCAGTGAGCTCGCCACGGTCTCGACGGTAGCGGGTGTGCCGAGCATGCCGATCTTGACGACGTCGAGATCGTGTGCGGCAGTGGCAACTTCGATCTGATCGGCGATGACCGAGCTGTCGATGGGAACGAAGCGGTGGCCCCAGCCGGACTTCGGATCGAACGAGACGATGCACGTGATGGTGCCGACTCCGTAGACCCCGAGCCGCTCGAATGTCTTGAGGTCTGCCTGCAGACCGGCTCCACCGGTGGCTTCCGAACCTGCGATCACGTACGCGATTGTCGACATGACCTCAGTATGACAAGTACCGTTCGGCCCGAAATCAGGTGGTCGCGCAGCTGGTGGGGCGAACGTCAGCTCGGCAGATCGGGTTTGGTCGGGTGTTCACGGCTGATCAGCTGCGCCGCCAACGTCGATACCGGCACGTTCATTTCCTGCGACAGTGCACCGAGCATGTCGAACGCTCGGATGGCGTCGACGTCGAAGCGCTCCATGATGATCCCCTTGGCCTGACCGATTCGATCTCGCGAGGCCAGAGCGCTGCGAAACTGCTCACCACGCCGAGCGCTCGACAGCGCGATCGCCGCGTGTGTGGCCAGGTTCAGTGCCGAGTCCTCGGTGTCCGGGTCGAACCGGCCGGTGCCCTCGGCGAGCAGATTGAGCGCGCCGAGTTCCTGCCCGTCGGTGTAGAGCTGGATGGACAGAACCGAGCGAACCGGAGTCTGTTCGACGACCGCGCGAGTCAGACGTGGCCACCGATCCTCGGATTCGACGTCCTCGATCCGTACCGTCTGATGAGTCCAGATGGCCTCGAAACACGGGCCCTGTCCATGCTCGTGCTGCAATGCATCGAACGTACGCGGAGCATCGCCGGTGGAGGCCGTCGATTCCAGATACTCCGGTCGTCGACCCTTGCTCGTTCGCCGGACCAGAGTGACCCCCGCGTGGTCCACCCCGTCGAGCAATCGCACGGCGGCCGCCGTGACCTCCTCGAGCACCTGCTGCTGCGTCAGCGAACCGTGGACCACGGTTCCATGTGCAGTGAGAGCCATCTGCGAGATTCGTTCGTAGATGTCGACCTGTTCCACGTCTTCATCCTTTCGACCGCATCCGTCCGGTTCGTACCTTCTCACACCGGTGCGATGGTGCGCAGTCCCTGCGACCGGCCCTGCCATCGGTTGAGGTGGACCGTTTCGGGGCATACGGCAGTGTCGGATCGTTCTACCGTGCGGTCGCAGCACCCAGAGTGCCCCACTTCCAGTCCCGGAGTGTCGGCGAGCGCGGATCACGTGCTCACACAAAACGACAAGAGATTCCGGAGGCCGAATCGTGCCCACGAGTAGAGACACCACAGCCAGCTGTGAGGACGTCTGGAACGTTCTCGCGAACGGATGGACGTACGCCACCTGGGTGGTCGGTGCGTCCCGAATCCGCGCAGTCGACAACACCTGGCCTGCCGCCGGTGCCCAGATCCACCATTCGGTGGGTGCCTGGCCCGCCGTCCTGAGTGACATCACGCGTTCGGTGGGAATTCACGTCGACCGTGAGATTCGACTGGAGGCGCGTGCGTTGCCGTTCGGCAAGGCGTCGATCACGGTGCGACTGCACCCGATTGCCACCGGTTGCCGCATCGAGATCATCGAGCACGCGATCACTGCGCCGTTCGCCCTGGTGCCGAATCGGATACAGCATCTGTTGGCGCATCCACGCAACGCCGAGGCGCTCCGCCGGCTCGCCCTGCTAGCAGAACGGTCCACAGCTCCGTGAGCAAGTCCCCACTGCGACAGGCAGTCTCGGGAAAGATGCTGTTCGTCTTCATTCTCGGCGATGTGCTCGGTGCCGGAATCTACGCTCTCGTCGGCGAGATAGCGGGCGAGGTCGGCGGAGCGATCTGGCTGCCCATGCTCGTCGCCCTGCTGATGGCACTGCTCACCGCTGCGTCGTACGCAGAACTCGTCACCAAGTACCCACGAGCAGGCGGCGCAGCCGTGTTCGCGCAGCGGGCATACGGGCGTCCGCTCGTGTCGTTTCTGGTGGGATTCTCGATGCTCGCCGCAGGTGTCACCAGCGCTGCAGGCCTGGCGCTCGCCTTCTCGGGCGACTACCTGGGCGTGTTCCTCGACGTGCCCGCCGTCCCTGCCGCGGTGGTGTTCCTGCTTCTGGTCGGGCTGCTCAACGCTCGCGGGATCACCGAATCGTTGCGGGCGAACCTCGCCATGACGGTCGTCGAGGTATCGGGTCTGGTGCTGATCGTCGCCCTCGCCGGTCTCGTGCTGAGCCGGGGTGACGGAGAGCCGTCCAGGGTCCTCGAATTCACCGACGCGACGACTCCGACGCTCGCGGTGCTCGGCGCGGCTCTGCTCGCGTTCTATTCGTTCGTTGGATTCGAGACGTCGGCGAACATCGCCGAAGAAGTCGAGGACGTGCGCCGGGTCTACCCGCGCGCTCTTCTCGGTGCCGTCACCGTGGCCGGGGTGGTGTACGTGCTCGTCGGTCTCGCAGTGTCCACCGTCGTGCCCGCCGACACCCTGGCGCAATCGACCGGTCCGCTGCTCGAGGTCGTCGCCGCTGCCGATGCGGGCATTCCGCCCTGGGTCTTCGGCCTCGTCGCACTGGTAGCGGTGGCCAACGGCGCACTGCTGACCATGATCATGGCGTCGCGACTGACCTTCGGCATGGCTCGCGACGGTCTGCTACCCGGCGCATTGGCCAAAGTTCTGCCGGGCCGCAAGACTCCGTGGGCGGCGATCGTCGCCACCACCGTCGTCGCGATGGTGTTGTGCAGCACCGGTTCCGTCGCTGCGCTTGCGGAGACAGTCGTGCTGCTCCTGCTGTTCGTCTTCATCAGCACCAACGTCGCGGTACTGGTGCTTCGCAGCGATCGGGCCGACTCCGGTCATTTCCGGACGCCGACCGCACTCCCCGTGCTGGCACTGATCACGTGCGCGGTTCTACTGACCCAGCAGTCCGCGGCAACGTGGCTGCGCGCCGGGCTGCTCCTCGCCGTGGGAGTAGCGCTGTACTTCGTCGGTAACCTGCTGACCAGCAAGACCGATACCGACCAGAGGAGTGCAGTCTCATGACCACCACCGAGGTCGACGCGATCGTGATCGGCAGTGGCCACAACGGCTTGGTTGCGGCGGCAGCGATGGCCGACGCCGGCTGGGACGTCGTGGTCCTCGAGGCTGCCGAACATCCCGGCGGCGCCGTGCGCAGCGCCGAGCTCGTTCCCGGTTTCACCAGCGACCTCTTCAGCGCCTTCTATCCGCTGGCGCTCGCCTCGCCTGCCATGACGGCACTCGACTTGGAAAGTCACGGGCTGCGGTGGTCGCACTCCCCCGCGGTGTACGGCCATGCGCGGTCACCGCAGGACACCGACGCTCCGGTCGTTCACCACGACGTCGAGACCACCGCTGCGCGGCTGTCGGAACACGACGCGCGAGACGGCCGAACCTGGCTGCGGCTCTTCGAGCAGTGGGAGCGCATTCGCGAGCCCTTCATAAACTCGCTGTTCGGACCGTTTCCACCCGTCGTCCCAGCGGCTCGACTCGCCCACACCTTGGGGGTGCCCGAGACACTGCGCTTCGCGCGATTCGCGGCCCTTCCCGCCCGGGTGATGGCTCACGAGCTCTTCCACAGCGAGGCTGCTCGCTGCCTGCTGCTGGGCAACGCCATGCACGGTGACGTCCCGACCGATGCCCCGGTGAGCGGCATGATGGGCTGGCTGCTCACGATGCTGGCTCAGGACGTCGGGTTTCCGGCCCCCGTGGGCGGATCGTCTGCGCTGACGGCTGCGTTGATTCGTCGTGGTGCTGCGTCGGGTGCGGTGCTCGAGTGCGGTCAGGCGGTCGAGCACATCGAGGTGCGCGGCGGCCGCGCTCGTGCTGTGCACACCGCTGCAGGAGACACGTTTCGAGCGCGACGGGCGATCGTCGCCGACGTGTCCGCACCGGCTCTGTACGGTTCACTGCTTCCGTTCGACGCCGTGCCGCGCCGAGTGCACGACGACTTGCGCACCTTCGAGTGGGACACCCCGGTGGTCAAGGTGAACTACGCACTCGATCGCCGAATGCCCTGGAACTCACCGTCTTTGGCCGATGCCGGCACCGTCCATCTCGGTGCGGACGACAACGGCCTCGTGCACTGGGCGGCAGATCTCACGACCGGAGTTCTTCCCCAGAGCCCGTTCATGCTGTTCGGCCAGATGACCACTGCCGATCGGAGCAGGTCACCGGAGGGCACCGAAAGCGCCTGGGCCTACACGCATCTGCCGAGGGGCGTCGTCGACGACGCGGCCGCCGACACCGTGGCGGATCGGGTCGACGAAGTCCTCGACGCCCACGCACCGGGGTTTGCCGATTCGATCGTCGGGCGGGTCGTCCAGCGACCGAGCGATCTGTACGGTGCCGACGCCAATCTGCACGGAGGAGCGGTGAACGGCGGAACCGCGCAGCTGCAGCAGCAGTTGATATTTCGACCGACGCCGGGGCTGGGGCGGTCGGAAACACCGGTGGAGGGCTTGTTCCTCGGGTCGGCGTCGGCGCACCCGGGTGGTGGAGTACACGGAGCGGCCGGCCTCAATGCTGCCCGGGCAGCGCTGGGCCAGCGAGGTGTACGTGGCTGGATGAAGAAGAAGATCACCGGTTCACTCATCGAGGTGTTGACCCGGTGACGACGTTATCGAAACGAGATCTTTCGTTACCGATTCGAGACCTCCGACGGAGTCTTCCGAAATTGGACACTGACATCGTTGAAAGCACAACAACTCAGCGTCTCGCAACCGGAGGAGCACCCGCCGGGAACGATCGCTTCGGGGAAGAGGTAAGCATGTTGACCAGCACCGCAACCATGGAACGCTCCATTCGCGATGACGAGGGCGTGTTCCGACTCGAGACGGTCATGGGCTCGAACGGCCACAACACACTGTGCGCCTTCGGCGAACTGGACATGTCCACCAGGGCCGAATTCGTCCACAGTCTCGACCGGTTGGCCTCCGCGTCCGATCGGGTCACGGTCGATCTGTCGGAGGTGTCGTTCATGTACTCCGGCGTCGCCAACGCGATCATCGACGCCACCTACGTACACCCGGGCAAGATCGCCGTGCTCGCGCCTGCGCGATCGGTGCGCATGGTCCTCGAAGTACTGGGCGCAGGCGACCTGTTCGTCGACGCGTTTCGGTCGTGAGTACGACTCGATAACAGGTAACGTCGGACATATGCCAGACGAGCCGACCGGAGCAGCCTTCGAGATCGTGGCAGCCGACCACGACGCGACGACCGTGCTCACCGTTCGAGGCGAACTCGATCTCGACACCATCCCTGAGCTGTCGGCTGCTGCGTTCCCTGCGGCCGACACAGCCAGGGGCGGCCTCGTGGTCGACCTGACCGATGTGAGCTTCCTGTCGTCGAGCGCCATCACGGTGCTGGTGCGAGTATGCGATCGACTGCCCGATGCCTCGCGCATGGCGTTGGTGGCGGTCGATGGAGTGGTGGTTCGGCCTGTGCAGCTCAGCGGAATCGATCGCGTGATGGCGACTTTCACGACCGTCCCCGACGCGGTGGCACACGTTCGGTCTGCAGCTCTCGACTCGGAGTTAGACCGATGACGCGCCGGTACCTGTTCGGACTGCGACGATGACCGAGAGCAGTCCCGGGCCCACTCCCCAGCGTTGGAGCCATACCGCTCCAGCCGAATCGGCTGTGGCGACCGTGCTTCGGCGCCGGTTGCATCACTGGGTTCTCGAACTGGGCGTGAGCAACTCCTTGGTGGACGACATCGTCCTCGGGGTCTACGAGGCGCTCGCGAACGTCGTCGAGCATGCCTATCACTCGGTGCCCGAGCCCGGAACGATGACTGTCACCGCTGCCTACGAACACCGAACCCTGACCGTCACGATTTCCGACACCGGAACGTGGCGGCCACCGACACCGACGACCAATCGCAGCCATGGCTTGCAACTCGCTGCCGCGGTGTCCGACGACCTTCTCGTCGATCACCGGCCGGGTTTCGGGACCATCGTGACTGCGATTTGGACCGATCCGGTCTCTGCAAGCCGTTCGAGTTCTGCCACCCGCTCGCCATGAACGAAGGGAGTGCCCATGTCTGCCACCGCTGCTGAATTGCTCGACACGGCACCGTGCGGCGTGTTCTCTGTCGATGTGGCCACTGCACGGATCCTCTACGCCAACGTCGCCGCCGCCCGGATCACCGCACGCAGCCGTGATGCCCTCGTGGGAACTTCGGTCACCGACCTGTTCACGATCGAGTTCGAGCCCGTACTGACGGCGCTGATCGACGTTGCGTCGAGTTCGCGGGCCGACTCTCCGATCGGGGCCTCCGCGAAGTTGTCCGTCGCACCCGACAGAAACGATGCAATCGCCGTGTCGATACTCGCCAACAGTCTGCGCACGCCCACGGGTGCCGTGACGGTGACGATGACACTGCACAACGAGACCGAGCGTCACGTGCGCGAACGGGATCTGATCGACGCCCGCGACAATGCCGAGGCCGCGCAGGACAGCGCCGAAGCCGCTCTGGACAGATCACAGGATGCACTGGGTGCTTCGGAGGAAGCGCGCAAGCAGGCCGAGGCGGAGAAAACGCAGGTGCAGATACTCGCGTCGACTCTGCAACGAACTCTGCTGCCGCCGATCCTGTCCGCTCCGACGGGCATGAACGTAGCAGCCCACTATCACCCCGCATCCATCGACGAGGTCGGTGGCGATTTCTACGACGTGTTTCCGCTCGACAAGCAGACGTGGGGATTCTTCCTCGGTGACGTGAGCGGTAAGGGTGCCGGAGCCGCCGCCGTGACCTCGCTGACCCGGTACACCCTGCGCGCCGCGGCAGTGTTCGACCGCAACCCGATCTCGGTACTCGAGAACCTCAACACCGTTCTGCACCACGAGTTTCACGGCGACGACCCACGTTTCTGCACAGTCGTTTTCGGCACCATCACTCCGGGCCCGGACGGCGCGGTGGTCGACCTCGCCAGCGGCGGGCATCCCCCGGCACTGCGCATCACTCACGACTCCGTCGTGGACTTCGTCGACACCACCGGTGGTCAGTTGGTCGGAGCCTTGGCCGAGCCGCACTTCGCATCGGCATCGGTGACACTGCGACCCGGCGACGTCATGGCCTTCTACACCGATGGGTTGACCGAGGCGATCGTCGGACCGGGGCGAACACGCTTCGACGACGACGGTGGCCTCGAATCCTTTGCGGCCGAAAGAGGTCCGACGACTGCACCGAAGATCGTCGACGATCTCACGTCACTTCTGGCTTCCTTCGGAGACGGCCTGCAGGACGACGTAGCACTGCTCGCCTTCGAGGTACCCCGGGTCGACGCCGGCGCGTAGCTGTTCAGGCGCGCAGGCTCGCTCAACGTGCGCGTATTCCCGACAGGAACACCCGCAGGACGTAGTCGGAGACTTGTTCCGGACCTTCCTCGGACCGTGAGACGGATCTGATCACCACGTTGTTGGCGAGTATCGTCGCAAGTTCGCTCGCCGACGCCTCGGTACCGAAGTCGCCTCGACGCTGGCCACGTTCGAGGATCGGGGTGAGCGCCGAGGGCAGCGGGAGTTGCTCCCGAATGGTGGTGACAGTGCTCGGCTCGTGAAACTGCTCGAAGCTCAGTGCCAGCAGCATCCCCGAGCTCATCGAGCGGTTGCGCGCCACGAACTCCGCAAGCCGACCGACCGAACGCTCCAGAGCAGCAATGGGTTCCACCTCCAGTCGGGCGTCCGCACGACCCAGCCGGAGGACGCGCTCGAACTCGGGCGTCAGTGCGGCAACGATGATATCGACCTTGCTCGGGAACAGGCGCTTGAGATCGGCAACGGTGAGCGAGGAGGCAGTGGCGATGTCGGCGAGGGTGACCGAGAAATATCCGTGTGCCGCGAACAACGTCTCGGTCGCCGCGATGACGTCGGATTCGATGTCGGCCCTCGAATGATCGAGACCGTCGAGAGAAGCGGGCGCGTCCGCGGGTCCCGCTGTGCGTTCACGACGATCCGAGTGAACTGGGTCCACCGCCCACTCCAGCAGCGATTCGACAGCCGCGGACGCGCGTGACGTGGGCACCGTTCCCGGGCTGAGGGTCTCACGGAAAGCAAGACCGTCGAGCAGGGCGACGAGGACATTGGACAGTCCGGTCACCGTCAGCGGCGTTCTCACCGAACCCCCGAGCGCACGGAGCTTGTGTCGGACGGCATCCTCGACGGCGGCGTCCATCGCATCGAATTCGGGTGCCAACGACGATCGCGCTCCGGCGTGGTCGGAGGCGATCATCGCGCCGATCATTCTCCTGCGCAGCAGACCGGAGGTCAGTTGCTCGAAGTAGGACGCGAGATCCGACGAGGCATGCTCTGCATCGCCGGGCTTCGTGTACTGCAGAGTGACGTGCGCGAGCAAGTCCTCGACGAACGCTTCCTTGCCACCACGCTCCCCGGCACGGGAGGACCCGGGGTACGCATTGTGGAAAGTCTGGTGCGACAGCCCGGCTTCTTCCACGACCGAGGCGATAGACAGCGATCTTGCCAGCACCGACATATCGAGATCGGTCAGCAATCGTGAGCCCGCCCGCAGCAGTTGTTCGCGGGGTGTGGATTTCGGGCTCAACGACGACCGCCTACGGTATTCGATCCGGTGGACAGTGAACTATAACAACGGCCCGGTGAAGACCCGACTTTACAAACCGATAAACCTGGATCGACAGAAGCCTCCAATGCCGTGTTCTGCCTCGAACCCGTTGGTGTTGTTTCATATTCTCCGGCGTGGTCGGATGTTCGAAACACCCAAGTCGGACAGCAAGGGTCGGATGCAATGCGAGTGACGAGTACAGGTCTGTCGACCACGACGATTCCGGTCGCTTCCGGTACCGCGATCCATCCGGCGCAGCGATTCGCGCCGCGCCGCAGTGCATCGACCGTGCGGGCCAGGACCGTCGCAAATCCCGGTACCGAGAATCTCAGGTCACAGCAGGAAGCGTCGAGATTCGCCGATCCCGGACTCACCGCGCGCGAGATCGCGGTCCTCGGTGCCTGGTTGCGCTGCGACTCCAAACAAGAAGTGTGTGCGGCTCTGCACATTGCGCTCGGTACGGTCAATACCCATCTGACTCGAATTCGCGCGAAATATGCCACTGTCGGTCGGGCGGCACCGACCAAGGCGTCGCTCGTGGCCCGGGCGCTGCAGGACGGCTTGGTCACCCTCGACGATCTCTGACCCATTGCGGTTCGCCGCGGCCCGCTCCGATGCTAAATTCCCACACGCACGATGTATTCATGCCGATGGTGGGGGCCATGACAATTCTGGGGGAATTCGCGCGGCGCTCGTTCGTGCGTGGTGCCGTGTGCACATCACTGGTGGTGTCGATGTCGGCCGTGGTACCTGCTGCAGTGTCTGCTGAGCCTGTGCCGGGCCGCACCGAACGCGAGATCACGTCGTCCTCACCCGTCACCGAGGTCGTCGCGACGGTGGTCGTTCTCGACGCCCCGCTTCCCGCGGGTTCTGCGCCGCACCCCGCGGAGTGCGATCGGCTCTCCTATCTGCGCTACCGAGCCGCGGACGGTCCCGAGAATTCAGCGGACGCCGACCGAGTGCTCGTGGCACAGCCCGGAGTGTTCGAGGGTGCGGGTGCCTTCGAGTCCGTCGCCCGCAACACCGTCGCCGCAGCGGACGCCGAGGGCAGACACATCGAGTTCTGGGCCCTGGACCGCCGCTCGAACTGCCTCGAGGACCACACCGGAACCCAGGCGGCGCTCGCCGCGAACGACCTCGACATCGCCACGGACTACTACTTCGCCGGGGGAACCGCCGACGGGCGCACTTTTGCCGGATACGCCGACGGCGCAGGCACCGCGTGGCTCGATGACCAGGGCCTGGTGCAGACCATGCGCGACCAGTACGACGTGCTGCGTCTCGAACTCCCGGACCAGAGAATCCGTAAGCAGAAGGTACTGTGCGGTGGCCATTCTCTCGGTGGGTTCCTGACCGGTTACTTCGCGAACTGGGATTTCGACGGCAACCCGGCAACCACCGACGATGCCGGATACAACCAGTGCTCCGGGTACTTCGCACTCGACACCGTGATCAAGGCCGGTCCGCCGAACCCCATCAGAAACCTCGACCTTCCTGAAGTTCCGCCGGCGCTCGCCGGACCCATCGAGGCCGCGTCGGGTGCGTTGACCGACGTGTACCCGGTGACGCGGTTGCCTGCCGTCATCAATCCGGAAACGACGAATCTGCTTGCGATAGCGGGACTTGCCGCTCGACTGGACCCGACTGGAGTCAACGACGTCGTCGACCGACTGCCGCGCAGCCTCAATTTCGATGCGACACTGCGGACCTTGTTGTCCAAGGACCCCCTCATGGCCGCGACCGGACTCCCCGACATCAGGACGCTGTACGCCACCAACGAAGCCGTCGTCGGCGCGTTGCTCGACGACAATTCTCAGCCACTCGGTTTTCTGCAGACCAGCGTCGGCTTCATCGGCAGCGGGCCCGTACAGGACAAGTACTTCCCGATGCCGAACGAGGTGATCGCGACGATTCCGTTCCTGGGTCAGGTCTTCGGCAGCGACCGCAAGGCAGCACCGACGAGCTATGGGGACCCATCCGTCGTCTACACCTGGCAGGACTACGACGAGATGACCCCGAACTCGTACACCGACCCATCGAAGGAAGTCAGCTCCATCTCGCAGATCGTGCGGAGTCTGAGCGAACCGCCCTTGGACTTCACCGAGTGGTACTTCCCGACTGCCATCAACACCGACCTCGGTCAACCGACCGCGCCGTCGATCGCCGCTCACTACCTCTACCGAGACGGCGTCTCCCGCAACCCGGTGCTGACGCTGCAGGGCGACGGCGGGCTCGACCTCGGTGCGTCGGACAGCCCGATCGACGTTCCCGTCGAGCTCCGCGGCTACAACCACCTCGACGTGTTGACGGCGGCTCAGAAGCAGAACGACGGCCTCCCGGAACAGGTTTCGACTCGACTCTCCGAGTTCAGCCGATGACCGACAGGCCTGCGCTGATGTTGCTGCACGGCGTCACCATGTCTGCAGCAGCATGGGAGAACGTCGTACCGCTTCTCGCCGACCGTTTCGACCTCATCGTCCCTACTGCTGCCGGCCATCGCGGAGGTCCGCCGCTGGCCGACGCGACGTTCACCGCCGTCACCGACAACGCGGAACGCGAACTCGACCAGCGCGGCCTCGACGCAGTGCACATCGCCGGAAACTCGATGGGTGGATGGATGGCCGTCGAGCTTGCTCGGCGGGGTCGGGCGCGGTCGGTCTGCGCATTCTCACCGGCCGGGTTGTGGGAGAAGAACGAGAAGCCCGGTGCGAGCCGGGCCACGCTGATCCGCACCAAGAAGTTGGCCGACACGACCCGCCATCTCGCTCCACCGCTGATGAAGTTCGGCTTGGGCCGGCGAATTACCATGCGCGACATCGCGGTCCACGGAGAACGAATGACGAGGCAGCAAGCGGTCCGATCGTTCCAGGACCTCGTAGGGTGCGAGGCGGCGTACGAACTACTCGACACTCGCGAGAACATGGAACCGCTCCTCGAACTTCCGTGTCCGGTGACTGTCGCGTGGGCTGCCCACGATCGCATCTTTCCGCCGGCCGAGTTCGTTCCCGTCGCTCGCCAACGGCTGCCCGGAGCCCGGTTCGTCGCACTACCCGGCGTCGGTCACGTTCCGATGATCGACGACCCCGACCTGTGCGCGCGTACGATCGTCGAGGCGATCGAGGACGGCACCGGCTGATCCGTACGTCAGCCTCGGTCGGCCCATGGGTCGCCACGTCGCCACAGGGTCGGCAATTCGAGGTCGATGTCGTCTCTCCGCGCACAGGCGTTCAGCACACAGACGGAGGCAGACATGTCGTCGAAGGCGTACGCGAGCGCCTGCAGTGGTTCGTCCAGGGACCGAAAGAAGTTGTCCCAGTGCGTCAGTACCACGCGTCGTGCACCGACCGCCACGACCGTCTCCTGCCAGTACTGCTCGATGAACGCGCGCGGTCGGCGGCCGAGTTGTCCTATCGACAGGTAGACCACGTCGGCATGGCGACCGTCGAGCATGCCGGACCGAAAACCGGCGCTGCTGTGCACCAGCGCGGTCCGGCCGCTCGGAACGTGTTCGATGTGCATCGACCATGCCTCACCGCACCGGTACTCACGCACCCGAGCGGGCTGGGTCAGTGGCCGCTCGATCGTTCCGTGCGCTCGGTCCGGATACGAGTGAACCGACTCGACGAACGTGACGGCGAAGTTACCCTGCGCCGTCGTCTCACCGTTCTCGACCACGACGATCCGGTCGTCCGGGAGGTCCGAGCCCTGCCCGATGAAACCGGTCGAGGAACCGCCGACCAGAATTGCGCCGGTACGCAGCGCAACCGCCGCAGAGTCGAGTGCGTGATCGTAGTGGGAGTGGGCACACAGCACCGCGTCGAGCGTGGTGATCCCTGCTCGGCGCAGGGCCGCATCGATGCGCCGCGTATCGGAATGAAGCGGCAGCACAAGGGTTTTCGGAAGCGACGGTCGCGAGAAGAAGCCGTCGGTGAGGATCGCCGATCGGCCGTCGTCGAAGAGCACGGTGCTGACACCGAGAAACGACACTGTCACCGGTGACCCGGGAGACGCCGACGCAGTGGTGGCGATCTCCGCCGGACCCGGCAGCGCGGGACGACCGATTCTGAGGGCCACCGTCACGCCTGCGCGGCAAGCGCGCGCCCGGCCTGCCGGCCACCGAAGATGCACCCGCCCAGGAACGTTCCCTCCAGTGAGCGATATCCGTGTACACCGCCGCCGCCGAAACCGGCGATCTCACCTGCCGCCCACAGGCCGTCGATCGCGTGTCCGTCGCCGTCCAGGACGCGTCCTTGCAGGTCGGTTTGAATGCCGCCCAACGTTTTCCGCGTGATGATGTTCAACCGCACAGCGATCAACGGACCCGACTTGGGATCGAGGATCTTGTGCGGTGAGGCGGTACGCGCGATGCGCTCTCCGCGCGAACGACGCGAATTGTGGATTGCGGAGATCTGCAGGTCCTTGGTGAACGGGTTGTCGACCTCACGATCGCGGGCCTCGATCTGCCGCTTCAGATCGGCGAGCTCGATCAGATTTTCGCCGGAGATCCTGTTCATGCCTTGGACGAGTTCGGCGAGCGTGTCCGCGACGACGAAGTCCTCGCCGTTCTTCTTGAACGCCTCGACCGGTTCGCTGGCACCGGGCAACACTCGGCCGAGGACGAGCTTGAGGTTCTTTCCGGTGATGTCCGGATTCTGCTCCGATCCCGAGAGCGCGAATTCCTTCTCGATGATCTTCTGGGTCAGAACGAACCAGGAGTAGTCGAATCCACTGTCCTGGATGGCTTTCAACGTTCCGAGTGTATCGAATCCGGGGAAATTCGGCACCGGGAACCGTCGTCCACGCGCGTCGAACCACATGGACGACGGACCGGGAATGATTCTGATTCCGTGGTTCTTCCAGATCGGATTCCAGTTCTTGATGCCCTCGGTGTAATGCCACATGCGGTCCTTGTTGACCAGGCGACCACCGACTTTCTCGGTGATGCCGAGCATGCGGCCGTCGACGTGTTCGGGGACTCCCGAGATCAGGGACTTCGGAGCCGTCCCCAACCGCGCCGGCCAGTTCTCCCGCACCATGTCGTGGTTGGCTCCGATGCCGCCCGCGGTGACGAGAACGGCTCCGGCATGCAGCTCGAACTCGCCCACCTCGACGCGGGTACTACCCGAACCTCGTTCCGCGGCACTGGGTTCGAGAACTGCGCCGCGAACTCCCTCGACTGTGCCTGCACTGACGATGAACTCGTCGACACGGTGACGAAAACCGAAGCGCACCAATCCCTTGTCGGCGGCCTCACGCACGCGTCGCTCGAACGGTGCGACGACCCCAGGCCCGGTACCCCAGGTCAGATGGAACCGCGGAACCGAATTACCGTGTCCCTCGGCGAGGTAGCCACCACGTTCGGCCCACCCGACGATGGGTACCCACCGCACGCCCTGCGCGTGCAGCCAGGAGCGCTTCTCCCCCGCCGCGAAATCGAGGTAAGCGCGCGCCCACTGGTGTCCCCAGTAGTCCTCGCCGGCCGGATCGTCGATGCCGCGGTCGAAGGTAGCGGTGCCGAGCCAGTCCTGCCACGCAAGCTCCGCGGAATCCTTGATGCCCATGCGTCGTTGCTCCGGAGTGTCGACCATGAACAGACCGCCCAGGGACCAGAACGCTTGACCACCCAGGTTCTGCTCGGGCTCCTGGTCGAGGAGGAGCACCCGCTTTCCGGCGTCGGCCAGTTCGGCGGTCGCCACCAGTCCGGCCAAGCCTGCACCCACCACGATCACGTCTGCGTCCATTGGCCCCACTCTTCCGCTCGACCCGTCTGTCTCCCTCGACTGTGCTGTCGTGAGCACCGTAACTCAAGCAAAATCTGCATGGATGATGATCAGCTTTATCAGCCAGTGACAAATATGAGACGATGCCGCGATGTACCCAGCCCGAGCCGCGGTGGTCGCCGAGATCGAAGCGGAATTGGTCGCTGTGGTGGCGTCGGCAGTGCAGGCCGTGCGGGATGCAATCCCGGTCTATCGCACCCTGCACGGTCCGCAGTTGGCCGATGTCGAGGCGATCGCCTACTGGTCGCTGCGTCGCTTGATGTCATTGTGGGCGGGCGGCGATGCGGCTCTCGACGGACGTGATCACAGTCGATTTCGCGCGATCGGCGCGGCCCGCGCCGCCGACGGCCGGCCGTTGGCCGACGTGCTGAGAGCGTACCGAGTTGCGTCGAGCGTGTTCGTTCGGCACGTGGCAACCGAGTACCTCGATGCGCTCGACCCATCGGACATCGCCGAGCTCAGCCTGGGCGTGCTCGACGCCATCGACGCGATATCCGAGGAGATCATCGGCGCGTACATCGTTGCGCGCGAACAACTCACATCCAATCGGTCGCAGGCTCACGCCCTCCTGCTCGACGACCTGCTGGCGGGCAGACAAAATTCGCCCGGAGCAGTGGCCGATCGCGCCCGCGAACTCGACCTGGAACTGCCAAGTCACCCGAACCTGCTGGTGGTGGAGTCGGCAAGCGCGGGCAGATCACTGACCGACGACACCGTCGAATCTCTCGTTCTCGCGTTGGGACTCGCGCCGCCCGACCGCACCACGCCGTCGACGACGCGGAGTCATCTGTGCACCCGACGCGAGCAGCGCGCGATCCTTCTGTTGCCCAATGCCATCGAGCGCACCGAGGTCGAGGCCGCCTGCAACGAGATGATGCTGCGCGGGTGCATGGTAAGCCGATCGACCATCGCCGGTGTCGGCAGCGCGTGGCGGCTCGCTTCGGAGGCTCTGGACACAGCACCGGATCACGCGTTCGACGACCGCGCCGTGCTCGACACCGGTGACGGGCAGCTGCTGGCGCTGTTGACCGCTCGCCCCACCGCGGACACGAGCGAGGTGGTGCGCACCGTACTCGGCTCGCTCACCGAAGCCGCGAATGCGCATATCCTCGAGGGCCTTTCGGCCTTCATCGCCACCGGCACCGCCACGGCCGCAGCGACACAGTTACATGTGCATCCGCAAACGCTGCGTTATCGACTGCGCCGAGCCCAGGAACTGACCGGCCGAGATCCGCGATCGGCGTGGCATCGGCTGGCGCTCGACACCGCGATTCAACTGCGGCAACTCGGTTGATTCGGCTCGGCGGTCATCGCTGCGGTGCGCGACGGGCTACGACAGGAAGCTGTCCGGCCATACCTCGACGGCAGTCTCTTCCATCGGAACGAGACAGTGATCGAGCGCTTTCAGTTGATGTTCCACGACTCGACAGCGTCGAGTCGCCGGCCGTCGGAATCGTACGTATAGAAGCCCTCTCCGTCCCCGAGGCCTGTCTTTCCCGCGTCGATGCCCTTTTGCAGCATGTCGGCGAATTTCACTTGATCCTCGCCACCGCTTGCGCGCGCGATGTGTGCTGCGACGTTGAAGCCGACCGTGTCGTATATCTGGAACGGACCGGCGGGAGCCCCAGTGGCAATTCGCCACACGTTGTCGATGTCGGCCGGATTGGCAACCCCGCCGACGTAGAGGTTGGCTCCTGCTTGCAGCAGCGGAATCAACAGACTGTTCAACACGTATCCCGGCACTTCCTTTCGGACCGGAACGGGAACGAGACCGATCTCCGAAGCGAAGTTCAATACGGTATCGAAGTGAACGGGATCTGTTGCAGCAGTACCCATCACCTCACCTGTGTTGTACCGCCACACGAGATTGGCGAAGTGCAATGCAAGAAATTTTTCCGGCCGCCCGGTAGCCTCCGCAAAACTGCTGGGCAGCAGCGACGAGGAGTTGGTCACGAAGATAGTTTTCGGCGGGGCGGACGCGCCGATATCCGACCAGACCTTCTTCTTCAACTCGAGGTCCTCCGGAACCGCTTCGATCACCAGGTCGGCGTCCGAAACGGCTTCCGCGACGCTGGTGGTGGTCGTGATGGATTCGATGGCCTCGTCGAACCGCGCCTCGTCGAAGGTCTTCAGGTCACGCTTGTAGTATCCGCGCATCCATTCCCAGCGATCCGGTAGTTTGGCCAATAAGTCGTCTGAAATGTCGTATCCCACAATGGTTTTTCCGTGGTACGCAGCCTGCATCATGATCTGTGAACCGAGCACGCCGGTTCCGAATACGGTCACTTTCTCAACATCAGTCATGGACGACACACTTCCCATTTATCGAGTCACTGGTTTCCCGCTCTGCAAGTTCTACCGCTGACCATAGAACCACCGTCTGGGGGCCAACACCGGATCGACTCACTGAACGAGCGGTCGAGTCTCCCCGAGGAGCTGTCACGCGGCGAAGGAGATCGAGCGCGGTCTGTCCCCGGACCCCGCGTTGCCGCGTCGCAGCGTTACCGCTCCATCGGATCGTCGGCTGACGCATACTCGATCGATGGCTGTAGATCCCCGCGGAAGAGACCTCGAGCGCTATCTGGAAGAAGACCCCGGTGGGCCTGTGGTGATGCTCAACCTGCTGCGGTTCACCGACGGTGGCCGCGATTCGTACGCAGAGTATGCGAAAGCACTGAACGAGACGTTCCTCCCGCGCTACGGCGGGACAGTGCTGTATGCGGGCGACGGCTCGACGGCATTGGTAGCCGACGACGGTCAGGCCTGGGATGCGGTTCTGCTGGTGCAGTACCCCTCGCGCAAGGCGTTCAGCGACATGGTGGCCGATCCCGATTACCAGGCGGTGACGGCACTGCGGACCGGCGCGTTGAAAGAGGCGGTTCTACAGGCCACCGTTCCGTGGTCGTGAATCCGGTGCTCGCTGACCGAGTTGCTCGGTACTCAGCGGGGGCGAGACAGCGATCTACTCAATCTGTCGGGAGCAACCGACTACGGAACAGGTCGAGCACCTGATCCAACGCCTGCCGGGTCGGCTCCCCCGGCTCGTCGATCAGTCCTTCGGTCACGACCGAATGCGGGGGTCCGAATGCTTCCGGGTTGAAGGCGGAGTCGGGCAGTTCGACCGACACGAATGCGTCGCCGAGCTGCTCGCGCAGCCATTGGAATCGCGCGGGCGGGCACATCTTGTCGCCTTCGAAACGCATCCCCAGTACCGTGAGCTCCCCTGCTGCACAACGACTCTTCACCTTGTCGAGGTCGCCAGGGGTGATGTCGATGGATCTACCGCGAGACTTCGATGCCGCGAACGGAAGTGAGGGCTGCGAGAGCACCGGTGCGATCAGTCGGTCGTCCGCCGCCATGGCGAGGGCGAATCCGCCGGTGAAACACATTCCGATGGCACCGACGCCCGGTCCGCCGCAGCGCTCGTGCTCCTGCGCTGCCAGGGCGCGCAACCACACCACGATGCGCGACGATTTGCCGGTGGCCAGGATGGTGAACTCGCGACTGATACACGCCGGAACCATGGCGCGGGACATGGTGGCAACGGTGCCGAGCGCACCCAGTGGCGCGGCCAGCGGATCCTTGCCGTCGACTCCGAACAGATGCGGAACAACGGCCGTACAACCGATTCCGGCGACGGTTCTCGCGAAGTCCGCGACCCTCGGAGTGATGCCGGGCATTTCCGACATGACGATCACGGCAGGCCCGGTTCCGATGCGATACACCGGCGCTGTCCGCCCGTCGGCGGTGAACTCGGTTCGCTCGAAGTCGGCCAACGTGTCATCGGTCATGAGAGTGCGTCCTTCTGCCAGGGATCCACCGCGCCGAGCCGACGCATGCCGTCAAAGCTAGATCATCGGACCGACTACAGCGAGAACACCGCAGTGCCATCTCCTACCGGGAGTACTCGCGCAGCAGAAGGTACAGCGGCGCCGCGAAGCAGATTCCGACCGAACCGGTACCGACGGGCACCAGCCACCAATGCCTGACGCCGTTGTCCCTCGAATCCCACAGGGACCAGAGTCCGAACGCGACACTGGTGATGCCGAGATCGGCGGTCAGCGCACGATTCGGCGTCGAGGCGACCCACTCGGCAAAGAAGGCGGTTGCGCTCTCGCGACTGACACCGTGCTCCTTGAAGTACGTCACCACGAAGGCGTTGGGGACGACGAAGCCGATGACGGTCAGCAGGAGCAGTAAGCGTCGGCGGGTGGCATCTTCAGTCTTCATGGCACTGAACCTAGAGCAGATCCGTGCGGCGATACCATCTGTTCCGGTATCCGGCGGCAGGGGGTTCGTGGTGCGAAACAAAACGAGACGGTTCGCGCTCGGAGTTGTCGCAGCCGTCGTGGCCGCGTTGGCGACGCCCTCCCCTGCGGCCGCGTCGTCGTTCGAGCACGTCAACCTCGGCGACAGCTTCAGCGCAGGAACCGGAGTACTACCGCTGGCACCGGGGACGCCGCTTCGGTGTCTGCAGTCCGAGCAGAACTTCGCCCACATCGTGGCGCGAACGCAGGATCACGACCTGACCGACGTGAGCTGCGGTGGTGCAGCCACCGATGACTTCTACAGCCCTCAGTTCGAGGGCGCGCGAGCGCAATTCGATGCGTTGTCGCCGTCCACCGACGTGGTGACCGTGATGATCGGGGGAAACGACAACGGCGTCTTCTCGGGTGCGATTGCCGCGTGCGTCAGCGCGCTGGCAAACCATCCCGATGCGACGAACCCGTGCGAGCAGCAGAACGGAAGCACCTTCGAGGACAAGATCGTCGACATCACGTTGCCGTCGATCCGACAGGCGCTGCGCGACATTCACACTCGCGCCCCGGACGCGAAGGTGATCATCGTGGGCTACCCGTGGCTCATTCCGGCCGCAAGCACCTGCGAACCGCTGGTTCCCGTGGCGCTGGGAGATGTGCCCTATCTGCGCAACCTTCAGGCCACTCTGAACGAGGCGGTCCGGCAGGCGGCGGCCGATACCGACACGACATTCGTCGACATGTCCGTGGTGTCGGAGGGGCACGACGCCTGCCAACCCGTCGGGGTGCGATGGGTGGAACCGCTCCTGTTCGCAGACCAGTTCGTGCCGCTGCACCCCAATGCTCTGGGAGAAGCTGCGATTGCAGCAGCAGTGACCGAGGCCCTGACGGCCTGAACTCAGTCGTCGATCGGCTGATTCAGAAACCATCGGTGCCCGAACGGGTCGACGAAAACTGCGACCCGGCCTGCGGGTGGGCTGTCCTCGGGACCACGCGCCATAGCAGTTCCCGCAGCCGACACGCGCTCTGCCAGTCCATCGACGTCGTCGACGACGAGGTGCAGCGACACCGCAGCGCCCCGATTCGCATCCGGTGCCGCAACGCCGGCAGAGTCGAATTCGTCGGAGATCATCCACCGACCGTCACCGATAGCCAACTCGCAGTGACCGATTCGCCCGTCGTCCATGACGATCGGCTCGAACGTGATCTCGGCACCCAACACAGCGACGTACCAATCGATCGCCGCGCGGCAGTCTGCAACGCAGAGGTAGGGAGTCAGCGCGTTCACGGCCCCACCGTTTCGGCGAGTGCAGTCTGGAACGACCACAGATGCCCCTCGGGGTCACGCACGCTGTACTCACGGACGCCGTAGGGCATATCTGTGGGCGTGTAGTCGATCGGTGCCCCGCTTGCCGCCACACGAGCGTGGTGGGCATCGACGTCGTCGACGAGGATCGCAAGCGATGCGGTGACGGCACCGGTTGTCAACGGCGACACCATCCGGTGCTCAGGGGCCTCGCGGTGTAGCCAGACCACGCCGTCCCCCGCATGAACCTCTCCGTGCACCGCCCTCTCTCCGTCGTACTCGATCGGGCCTGGTGCCAGTCCGAAAACGTCGACGAGGAAGGAGTGGGCTGCTGCGATGTCGCGATAGACCAGCAACGTGGTGCGTCTGGTCAACGCGGGCTCGTCGGTCGACAGGCCCGACAGCAGGTCCAGCAGCGCGTCGTCGTTCGGACGAGAACCCTGCAGGAGCCTGTCCTCGACTGCCCGAACCCGTTCTCGCACCCGGGCGAGCTCTGCCATCCGGTGGTCCAGGTCGGCCAGATGCTGCCGAGTCAGGTGCTGGAGATCCATCGCTTCCGGATCGACATCGGCAAGCGGAGTGCCCAATTCGCGGAGCAGCCGAATTCGGTACAACCGATCGAGATCTCCCCCGTCGTACCGACGCCTGCCCCCTCCGTCTCGGTCCGGAGCCAGCAGACCCAACTCCTCGTAGTAGCGCAACGTGCGCTCGGTGAGGCCGGTTCGACGGGCAACGTCACCGATGCCCAACGTGGTGGAATCGCTGCTGTTCATACGGGCAACGGTAGAACCTCACGCCACGTCAGGAGCAAACTCCGCCGATCCGGATCACACGTCCTCGAGTCGAATTCCCTTGGTTTCCTTCATGTAGAAGCACGCGACACCGGTCATCGCGGCCAGGAACATGATGTACACGCCGAAGACCCAGCCCAGATCCAACCCGAGGAACAGCTGGTTGAGATACGGCGCAGTTCCGCCGAACACCGCCACCGAGAACGAGTACGCGAATCCGATTGCCTGCGTGCGGAGTCGCGTGGGGAAGCTCTCCGACAGTGTCGACGACAGAATCGAGGCAGGGACGGCGATGACGAGCAGCGCAACCGTCGACGGGAGCAGTAGTGTCCACCACTGCGTCGAGATCATCATCGTCAGTGGGATCTGCAGAACGAACATCAACACGGCGAAGGCGGCCAGCATCGGCCGACGACCGATCGAATCCGAGAGACGACCGAAGAACGGCAGCGACACCAACGCGATCAACTGAGCGATGACCAGCATCCAGTACGCGGTGTCGGGGTTCATCCCACGCTGTGTGATGGCGAACGTCGACACGTACGAGGTCCAGGTGTAGTGCGCCGCTGTGATTCCCGACGTCATCCCGATCATCAACACGATTGCCTTCACAACCGTCTTGCGTGCGATCGGTGCCTGTTCGACCTTGTTCTGCTCCGAATCGAAGACGTCGCTCTCGTCCATGTTCTTGCGGAGGTACAGAGCGAACAGCGCGAGGAGTGCACCCAGCAGGAACGGTATGCGCCAACCCCATTGGCCGACAGCAGATTCGGACAGCGTCGAGGTGATGACCCCACCGACCGTGTATGCCAGTGCCGAGCCACCGAAGATCGCGACGAACGCGACGCTTCCCCACATGCCTCGACGGTTCGGTGGCGCGATCTCGCCGACGTAGGAGTAGGCCGTCGCCGACTCGCCGCCGTGCGCGAAACCCTGCATGACGCGGGCGAGCAGCAGCAGTACCGATGCCCAGGCCCCGATCGCACCGTAGGTGGGCATGATGCCGATCAGCAGGCTTCCGGCTGCCATCATCAGCATGGTGGTGACGAGAACGAACTTGCGCCCCTTCTTGTCTGCGATCCGGCCGAACACGATGCCGCCGAGCGGCCGCATCAGGAATCCGACGGCGAACACCGCCAACGTGGACAGCAGGGCCGAGACCGGATCGCTCTGGCTGAACATCGCCGCGGCGATGAACGGTGCGAACACCGCGTAGGCGCTCCACTCGTACCATTCGAGTACGTTGCCGATCGTGCTGGCGAACAACGACTTCTTCCGCGAGGAGATGTCCGGTGCCGAGCGGGTGTCGCGGGGTGATCCAACGGTCATGGGGTGCCACTTTCACTCGAGTGAGTCTGTGCTGAAACAGGTTTGAGGGCTGCGCGACGAATCTTCCCGGTCTGCGTCTTGGGCAGCTCGTCGATGACGTGTATTTCTTTCGGACGTTTGTAGGCAGCGAGCCGATCACGCGCGAAAGCCATCAGCTCGTCCGTGGTCACGGCCGAACCACTGCGGACCGACACGTAGGCGACCACCGATTCCCCCTGATAGGTGTCGGGACGACCGACCACGGCTGCCTCGAACACCATCGGGTGTTCGTAGAGGGTGTCCTCGACCTCTCGGGGCCAGACCTTGTATCCGGAGACGTTGATCTGGTCCTTGAGACGGTCGACGAGATAGACCCAGCCCTGTTCGTCGATGATCGCTACGTCCCCGGTGTGCAGGCGGCCTTCGGGCATCGTCGACGCCGACGCCTCCGGGTTCTGCCAGTAGCCCGAGACCACCTGCGGCCCGGACACTTCCAACTCGCCGGCAATCCCCGGTTCGGTGGGTACCCCGGTGGGATCGAGTGTGCGCAACTGCACGCGGGGAAGCGGCAGTCCGACGGAGAGCGATCCACTCGACGCGTCCACCGGTGCCCGGAGTCCGGGCGGTACCGCGATCACGCCTGCGGTGGTCTCGGTCATTCCGTACGCATTGTGGATGTAGCAACCGAACTCGGCCTCGAACGCGGAGACGGTGGCGGGCGGAATGGGTGCGCCGCCGGAGTACAGCGCCTTGACGGAGGCGAAATGTCTGCGGTCCGCGCCCGGGCTCTCGGAGATCGCGTTGAACACGGTGATGGACCCGATGGTGTACGTGACTCGATGCTCGACGAAGGCGTCCAACGTGACGCCGGCGTGGAAGCGGTGAGCGAACACGAGCACGCAATCGCGCACCAGAGCCACAGCAGCGTCGAGCATGGCACCGGTGATGTGAAACAGCGGTGCGACGGCGAAGACGACGTCGCCGTCCTCGGTACCGGCACGCTCACCGAAGTCCGAGGCCGTCGCGAACGCGTTGGCGTGCGATATCCGAGCCCCCTTGGGCGGCCCCGTGGTTCCGGAGGTGTAGGCCAACAGCGCAAGATCGTCCGGCTGCGGTGCAAATTCGTCCAGCACTCGACCGCGGTATGCCTCGACGAGGCCGAGCATGTCGTTCTCGGGTGTGGGCGTGACACGCGTCGTCGCGGCGAACACACGCGGATCGTTGCGAGTCTGCAGATCCAGTCCGCTGGTGCTCACGAAGAACCGAATCGTACTGCCCTGCAACGATATTTCGAGCTCACCGAGATCCGACTCGTCGCACACGAGGGCGACGGGCTCCGCGTCGTCGAGCAGGTGTCGCAGTTCTCGGTTGCGGTACATCGGATTCAGGATCAGAGCTACGGCACCGATCTTCCACAGCGCCAAGAACGTCAGTGCGTAGTGCGGAACGTTCTGCAGGTAGATGCCGACGCGGTCGCCGGGGTTCACACCGCGGTCCGCGAACGCGGCAGCGAGAGCATCGGAGGCCTCGTCGACCTCGCGGGCGGTGAGAACGGCATCGAAGTACGCCAACGCAGGTCGGTCGGGCGACCGAAACACCCGGGCGCGCCAGGCATCGAGGATGGTGAGGGGCATCGAGGACTCTTTCGATCGAACGTTGGCCTGACCGAGATCGACCGACCGAACACTCGCTCGGTCGATAGATGCCAGTGTTACGGATCACAGTAGAAGTGTCAACCGGGTGCTTCCGGGACCACACCCGCCGCCCGGCCATCTACGGTGGGCGCATGACCGCGACCTCCACCTGGCGAACGTACGAGGGCTCGAACCTCTCCCCTGCCTTGTCGTCGGCGTTGAAGACGTTCGTGGAACAGGGCTACCACGGAACATCGGTGCGGCAGATCGCAGCGGAAGCCGGGTTGTCGGTTCCCGGGCTCTACCACCACTTTCCGTCGAAGCAGGCTCTTCTGGTGGGCATCATGGACGCGGCGATGGACGAGCTGTTGGAACGAACTCGATCGGCCGAGGCCGGTGCCGGTGCGTCGCCGAGTGACCGTTTCGACGCCGTCGTCGAATCGCTACTGCTGTTCCACATTCACAGGCGCGACGCCGCATTCGTGTGCTCGACGGAAATCCGCAGCCTGGATCCCGGAAACCGCTCCGCCTACATCGCCAAACGCGACGAGGAACAACGACTGCTCGACGCGATCGTCGCGGCCGGTGTCGATGCAGGCCTGTTCGACACTCCGCACCCGAGGGACGCCAGTCGAGCCGTGACGACGATGTGTGTCGGTGTGGCAACGTGGTATCGACCGAACGGGCCGTTGTCGCCTAGCGAGCTGGTGGCGGTCTATCTCGACATCGCCCGTCGTACGGTCGGTGCGGCGACCGGCGGGCAGGGGTAGCCGCCCGGGAATCCTTGACCCGACCGAATGATTGTGCCAATCTTCCAGTGACCGAGCGAGTGTTCGGTCGGTAACGGAATGGGAGCGCATCGTGGCCATCGATCTGACGTACGAACCCGATATCGAGAAGCTGATCGATCGCACGCGCACGTTCACCCGCCATCATGTGCTTCCCATCGAAGACCGATTCCTGGGCAATGTCGCCGACGCCGGGGGCGACGATCTGCGCATCGAGATGCAGGCGGCCGCGAAGGACGCAGGCGTCTTCGCGCCGCACGCGCCGATCGAATACGGCGGCCACGGGCTGTCGATGAGCGACCGGGCACCGGTGTTCGAAGAAGCCGGCTACTCGCTGTTCGGTCCGATCGCACTCAACCTCGGTGCCCCCGACGAAGGCAACGTCCACATGCTCGCTCACATCGCGTCGGCAGCACAGAAAGAGCAGTTTCTCGCTCCGCTCGCACGCGGTGACGTGCGGTCGGCTTTCGCGATGACCGAACCCGCGCCGGGTGCCGGTTCAGATCCCGCGGCGCTCACCACCGCAGCCGAGCGGGTCGAGGGTGGCTGGAAGATCAACGGGCACAAGTGGTTCATCACCGGTGCCGACGGCGCAGGCTTCTTCATCATCATGGCTCGCACCTCGGGCGCGCCCGGCGATCGCGGCGGGGCCACGATGTTCCTGGCACCCGCCGACACCGCAGGCATCAGGGTCGGCCGACACATCGGCACTCTGGACAAAGCGATGATCGGCGGTCACTGCGAGGTGTTCTTCGAGAACGTGTTCGTGCCCGACGAGAACGTGCTCGGTGCCGTCGACGAGGGTTTCGCCTACGCCCAGGTTCGGTTGGGCCCTGCCCGAATGACGCACGTGATGCGTTGGCTCGGTGCCTCCCGCCGTGCGCACGACATCGCCGTCGCACAGGTCGCCGAGCGTGAAGGCTTCGGCGGAAAACTCGGAGACCTCGGCATGGTGCAGAAGATGGTCGCGGACAACGAGATCGACATCGCGGCCACCAGGGCGCTGCTGACGGTGGCGTGCTTCGAGTTGGACCGAGGTGGGCACGCGGCCAACGAGACGTCGATCGCCAAGACCTTCGCGGCCGAGGCCATCTTCCGTATCGTCGACCGCAGTATCCAGATGTGTGGGGGTCTCGGGGTTTCCGACGATCTTCCGTTGGCCAGGCTTTCCCGCGAAGTGCGCCCGTTCCGCGTGTACGACGGCCCGTCCGAGGTACACCGGTGGGCCATCGCCAAGCGGACTATCGGTGCAGCCAAGCGCGCAGCGCGAGAGGCACAGTCGTGAGCGAACTGCCGGGCATGAATCGCGATGCGCTGGAACGGTTCCTACGAGACCGGGGAATCGACGTCGACGGCGCACTGTCGGTCGAGATGATCAGCGGTGGTAGGTCCAACCTCACCTACCGGGCGTACGACGACACCTCGACCTGGGTCGTCCGTCGACCTCCCACCAGTGGGCTGACGCCCTCCGCGCACGACATGGCCCGGGAGTGGGCCGTCACCGAGGCGCTGGCGGGCACCGATGTACCGGTCGCTCCAACCGTCGCGTTCGACCGAGACGGTTCGACGTTGGGTGCGCCCATGACCGTCGTGGAGTTCGTCCCGGGTCGAGTGGTCCGCACGCGCGAGGATCTCGACGATCTGACGGACGAGCAGGTCAGTGCCAATGCCGCAGAGCTGGTTCGAGTTCTCGCGCGACTGCATGCGGTGGATCCGGGCGCTGTCGGCCTGGACACCTTCGGCCGACCCGACGGGTTCGTCGCGCGGCAGGTTGCGACGTGGGCTCGGCAGTGGGAGCGAGTCAAGACTCGCGACCTCCCCGACGTCGAACGATTGCATCGCGCGCTCGAGGCGGCGATACCGGCAGGATCCGTGTCGTCCATCGTGCACGGTGACTATCGGGTCGACAACACCATTCTCGACGCCGATGACGTCGGTTCCGTTGCCGCGGTGGTGGACTGGGAGATGTCGACACTCGGCGATCCCCTGACCGACGTGGCACTGATGTGCATCTACCGCCAACCGGTCTTCGATGCAGTCCTCGGCGCGGACGCTGCGTGGACGAGCGATCGATATCCCTCGGCGGCGGACCTCGCACAACACTATGCAGTGGAATCCGGTCGAGAACTTCACGATTGGGGCTTCTACCTCGCCCTCGCCAATTTCAAGCTCGGAGTGATCGGCGAGGGAATCACCCACCGCGCGCTGTCGGGCTCCGACACCGGGGCCGGTGCAGGCAACGCCGCAGAGGCCACCGGGGAGTTCATCGCGGCCGGGCTACGAGCACTCGCAGGAACCATCGACTGACGCGAAAACCACTGTCAGGCCGGCTCTCTCATCACACCGATGTGACGGACGGTGTCCGATACACCCGGGAGTTCCCGAGGCTCGGACCAGGTGTTCAACCCGTCGGCGCTGTCGGAGTAGAAGTACTTCCGGTTGGTGTAGTCGTCGTAGTACAACCGCCATGTGCCGTCGGGCAATTCGATGACGGCCGGACCTTCTTTCAGTGGTCCGAAATCGCGGCTGGGGACGAGGGTGTACGGACCGATCAACGACGGCGCCGTCCAGTGTTCGAGTACCTTGTGGGTCTCGTTCTTGGTGAACGCGTGATAGGTCGGCCCCACTTTGGCCACCGTGGTGTCGATGTGGTCCGCACCGATGCCGACGAACGGAACCGGAAAGCTCCACATCCTCAGGCCCGGATCCATGGCCGTCATCAGATACGGGACGAACCCGCCGCCGGTCGACAGCGACACGATGACGCTGACGCGGTCGCCCTCGACGAACCACTCCGGTGCCCATGCCTTCGTGGTGAACGGAGACAATGACGGTCCGTCCGAGAAGCCGGCCGATCCGCTGAATCCGGGAGGGCTGGCAGATCCGGTACCGGCTCCCGTGCCCGGCAGGAAAGCGCAGCAGAACGGGATCGGGAAGTTCTGCAGGAACGTCCAATTCACGCGGTCACTGCTGCGCGCGAAGCCGATGTTCGCCCCGCCGCCGGTCGTGTACGTCACGTAGTACATGCCGTCGGTGTGCCGGAACATGCTCGCGTCGCGCACCACGCCGGACGGAGGTCGGTACGCCGCTGTCTGCAGCGCGGTGAAATCGGTGCCGTCGCCGGATTCGTAGACATCCATGTCTCGATCGCTGTCGTTGCTGAACGCCACCATCGTGTAGCGCCACGCAGAGGGTGTAGCGGCACCGATTCCTGCACCGGAGAAGAGCAGCCCGGCGAGCGCCAGGATCACCATCGGTACGACGAGAAGGAACCTGCGTACGGTCGATATCACCGAAGCAGTATGTCCGACCCGTACGCACCATACGTACCTTTGGTAACAGAACAACAGATTGTTACCGATGTTGTTATGAATGCGAAATGTACTGCGTAACGGGCTTGGCCTGGTACATCTCGTGATCTGCATCGTCGAGTATGTCCAACGCACTTCGGGTGTCGTCGCGGTCGACGGTGACGCCACCGATGCTCGCAGTCACCGTCAACTTCCGCCCCGCGACCGTGATCGGTGTGGCGAGTTCGGCGCGAACATCATCGGCCTCGGTACCCACACACCGCGACACGACCGCCACGAACTCGTCGCCTCCGATACGCCCCACGAATGCCTCGGCCGGGAGGGCTCGCGTCAGACGGTCTGCCACCACACCCAGAACGGCGTCGCCGACGGTATGGCCGTACAGATCGTTGATCGTCTTGAAGTTGTCGAGGTCGATGAACAGCACGGCCATCGAGTCCTCGCGGTCGGACTCGGCCAACTGTTCGTCCAGGCGAGCCAGGATCAACGGCCTGTTCGGCAGACCGGTCAGGTCGTCGTGTGTGGCCGCGTGCTCGAGCTTCATGCTCATCCGGTAGGTGTCGGTGATGTCGACGAACGTCGCGACGACCGAGGGGGTCGCGTCGCCCGCAGTGAGCATCGTCGCGGTCAAGGACAGCCAGAAGTGCCGGCCGTCCCGGCGCCGTTCGATTCCGATGACGGCCTGGCAGGGCTGTCCGGTCTTCCTGGTGATGGCGACTGGATGCTCGTGGGGGTGAATCGGCCCTTCGTCGGTGCCGTACACGCGGAACGGAAGGACCGATGCCTGCCCTGCTGTCGCCACTCCGACCTGGATGTCGAGAATCGTCTTCGCTGCGAGGTTCGCCGATTCGATGCGGCCGGAGTGGTCGAGGACGACCACTCCCGCCTCCAGCGATTCCACGACGGCGGTGAAGTGTTCCTCGACTCTGCGCACCGCACTCTGGTCGGCACAGACCAACACGTAGCCGTCGGGCATCTGGGCTGCGGAGACCATCACGGCCAGCGCCGATCCGTCCGCGTGCCGGTGCGACTCGCACAGCCGACCACCGAGAGCGAGAATGGCCGCCGGATCGCAGGGCACCCCCACTGCATGCGAGACGCTGCGACCGAGTACGTCCGCGGCCGGTCGTCCGTAGACCGACTCGGCAGCGGGATTCCAACTCGACACCAGACCGTCTGCGGACACCCCGATGATGGCGTCGCTGACGTGCTCGACCAGTGCGGCCTGCTTCTGCAGCGCCCTCTGCGCAGCCTTGTGCTCGGTGAGATCCCGAAGTATGACCTGATACGCCGGCTCGCCGTTCCACATCGTGCGAACCGAGACCGCTTCCATCGTCAGGACCGTCCCGTCGAGGGCCAGTACCGTCGCCTCCGACGCTGCGCTGGCGGTGCCGTGCGTGTCGAGGGCAGCGATCCGTTCGAGCATGGGCCCGACGGACTCGGGGGCGATGAATGCGGTGATCGGGCGGCCGATGACGTCGGCGGCACTCTCGGCGCGGAGGTACCTCATCCCAGCCGGGTTGAGGTAGACCAGCATGCCTCGTCGGTGGACTCCGATCGCGTCCGGCGAATGTTCGACGAGAACCCGATATCGATCGGCCAATCCTGGCGATGCGGCACGTGAATCAGGGTCGCCGACGCTTTCGCGCTCCCCTGGGTCCATGCTCGGTCCTCGCGTTCGTAGACGGACGGTCAACACCCGATTGAACCACCTACCCAGGCACCACTGGAGTCTCGCGCCCGATTCGGGCGATATGCCTCTTTCTCGGCTGGACCCGATGCCGGTTTACCGGGCTAAATCGAGGAGCGAGCCGAATCCGGTTCGCGTACCTCGAAAAGAAATGGATTTCGACGATGAGCTCTCATGGCATCGACATCACCGGGATCGGCGCACTGTCCGGCTACGGCTGGGGCGCATCCGCACTGTGGGACGGCCTCTTCACAGGCAAGGCGGCTGCCACCCTGCACCACGACCACACCGGACTGGGACACAATCCGGTCTGGCTGGCGAAGGTCCCCGACGGCGGGGACGAGAACGACGGATCGAGTCGGTTCGGGCGTGCACTTCGCGGGGCCGCCCGCGAAGCCATCGATGACGCGATGGCGCGGGGCTGGCAGCCGGGTCGGCGGGTGGGTCTGATCCACGCCGTCGTCCTGGGTGAAGTGGACGAGTGGCGCAACTTCTATCTGCGCGACGGCGGAGAACGCCGTGTTCGGGACTATCTGACGCTGATGCCGTCGACCCCGGTATCGCTGCTGATGCAGGAATACGGCTTTCACGGCCCGGCCATGAACGTCTCGGCGATGTGCGCGTCGGGCAATGCAGGTCTGCTCACCGCCAAGATGTGGCTCGATACCGGATTCGTCGACGACGTGGTGTTCGTCGCCACCGATCTGTCCCTGACTCCGGAGAACATCGAACACTTCGTCAAGCTCGGCGTCGGTGTGGTCGACGTGGAGCCGCAGGAAGGGTGCCGGCCGTTCCAGGAAGGCAGCCGCGGGTTCGGAATGGGCGAGGCCGCAACGGCATTCGTCCTGTCGTCGCGAAGCTCGGCCTCCTATGCACGGGTGCTGGGCGGTTCGATGACACACGACGCGTTTCATGCCACCTCGATCGACCCGTCGCTCACCCAGGTGCGGGCCTGCTTCGAGCAGGCGTTGGTCGACGCCGACGTCACTGCCCGGCAGGTGCGATATCTCAACGCCCACGGACCCGGCACCGCGCAGTGCGATGCTGCAGAAACCACCATGTTGGAGACGGTGCTGGACTCCCACGCGCAGGTGTATTCGGTGAAGCCGTTGACGGGGCATTGCCAGGGCGCGGCGTCGGCGATCGAGACCATCTCGGCGGTCATGGGATTCGAGCGCGGACTCGTGCCTGCAGCCCCGCAGGTATCCGATGCGCACCCGTTGCTGCTCGACGGTTTCACCGCTGCCGAGCCCGGATTGACCGTCAAATCGTCCCTGGGAATGGGCGGACACAACTCGGTGGTGGTGTTGGCACCGGCATGAGTCGTCATCGGGGGCTCGGCAGCTCGCGTGGGCTGCCGAGCTCCCGAGCGCCGCTCGGCGATCGAGCGATCGAGCGATCGAGCGATCGAGCGATCAGCCTGTGCTGACGGCAGTTTCGACAATGCGATGGAGGATCCGGGTGATCTGCTCGACGTCGTGACGGTCTCGAGGCGAGTACAGCAGGACGTAGGGCTCGGGAAGTCCGATCGGTGGGCGGCCGGCCAGCGGATGCAATTCTCCCCAACCGGCATCGATGATGCGCTTGGCGTCGCCGTGCTGCGCGACGACGTGCAGCGACCCGTCGCTGGGGTGGACGTGAGCGATCTCCCCACCGGCTTGTCTCACCACACCGGGTCGTCGGGCCTCGGCGACCACGTACAGAGCCTGCCCGCGCTTCTCGAAATGACTTGTGCCCAGGTAAAGACGATCGGAATCTGCACGCGCACAGGACTCGAGGACGTCGAACACCGACACCGGGCCGCCCGGCGCGATTCCGTTCAGCTGGCGATGCGGAATCGGATAAGGGGCCACCGACGGACGGGGGCCGGGCCGGGCCGGCAGCTCCCACACCGACGATGCGGCGTCGACGCCACGCACGGTCAACGGATCCCTACCGAGCGGGGTGAGGATCTTGGTGATTGCCCACCCCACCATGTTGGCGGGTAGCCCACCGGGGCCGAGCGCTTTCCACGCCGCGTAGTCCTCGGCGATGTTCACGAGCCGAGGATTCTGGAGGCTTTCACACCGACACTGCCTCGCCGCAGATTCCGCACTGCTCGAACTCGACCCGCTTCCAGCGTGCGACCGGAACGAAGAACAGTGTGAACTGCTGGTACTGCTTCATGCGCGCCCACTGCGTGACGTTGTGGCAACGCGGGCAGGTTCGCGTGGCACCCGAGCCGATGTGTTTGCGCTTGCTGCCGAAGCCGAAGAGAAGGAACATCAGCCCAGCATAGGCGGCACGAACAGCCGCCGAACTCGGCACAGCACGGTCACCGTCGCATTCGTGTCGACTGTGACCGTGCTGGACCGGATGCTGTCAGCTCGCGATCATGCCGTGCGGATCGATGACGAACTTCTGTGCGACTCCACTGTCGAATTCACGGTAGCCCCGCGGTGCGTCGTCGAGGGTGATGACCGTCGCGTTCACCGCCTTCGCGATCGAAACACGTTCCTTCAGAATCGCATTCATCAACTCGCGGTGGTAGCTCATCACCGGGCACTGCCCGGTGGCGAACGACAGCGACTTTGCCCAACCGGTGCCGAGGCTGAGCGACAGAGCTCCACGCTGAGCAGCCTCGTCCACGCCGCCCGGATCGCCGGTCACGTACAACCCCGGGATGCCGATTCCGCCGCCCGCAGTGGTGATGTCCATCAACGAGTTCAGAACCGTGGCCGGGGCCTCCCTCGACGAATCTCCACCGTGACCACGGGCCTCGAAGCCGACTGCATCCACCGCGGCATCGACCTCGGGCACGCCGAGAATCTGTTCGATCTGCTCCTGCGGTGCACCCTTGCCCACGTCGACGGTCTCGCAGCCGAACGTTCGCGCCTGGGCCAACCGGTCGGCGTTCATGTCGCCGACGATCACCACCGAAGCTCCCAGCAATTGCGCACCGACTGCGGCGGCGAGGCCGACCGGTCCCGCGCCCGCTATGTACACCGTCGCACCGGGTTTGACACCTGCGGTGACGGCTCCGTGGAAGCCGGTGGGGAAGATGTCCGAGAGCATCGTCAGGTCCAGAATCTTCTCCAGAGCCTGGTCGCGATCGGGGAACTTCAGCAGGTTGAAGTCTGCGTAGGGTGCCATGACGTATTCGGCCTGGCCGCCGACCCAACCGCCCATGTCGACGTAGCCGAACGCCGAGCCCGGTCGATCGGGATTGACGTTGAGGCAGATTCCTGTCTTGCGCTCCTTGCAGTTTCGACACCGTCCGCAGGCGATGTTGAACGGAACCGAGCAGATGTCTCCCACCTTCAGGAACTCGACGTCGCGTCCGACCTCGACGATTTCACCGGTGATCTCGTGCCCGAGCACCAGCCCCTCGGGCGCGGTCGTGCGCCCACGAACCATGTGCTGGTCACTGCCGCAGATGTTGGTCGAGACGACCTTCAGAATCACTCCGTGCTCGCACTTGCGTCCGATGTTTGCCGGGTTCACTCCGGGGCCGTCGGTCAACTCCAGGCCCGGAAAGGCAATGTCCTGAACCTCCACCTTGCCCGGTCCTGCGTACGTCACTGCTCTGTTGTCTGCCATGAGTTCTCCTCTTCGTTGAGTGAGTTGCGTGACCGGCGGGCGAGATCATCGAACCGATCGCACATGTGGCCCGCATCACACCAGTATGCACAGCAACGAATACGGTCGCTGCCGAGAACTCCGATCGGGACCTACGACCGCGAGGCCGACGTGAGACGAACGCTCGATCTCGCGATCCACTTGCCTTTCCATCCGACGCACTTGACTCGATGCGATGTTAGCGCTCACACTGTGTTGCACACGTCACAGTCGGTGACCCACGAAGGAGATCTGCATGCCGGTAGACCGATACACGGTGGGGGTCGACTACGGCACTCTGTCCGGACGCGCCGTCGTCGTTCGAGTGTCCGACGGCGCCGAAATCGCCTCGGCAGTGCACGATTACCGACACGCAGTGCTCGAGGAGACGCTGCCCGACGGCACGGTCCGATTGCCCGACGCATGGGCTCTGCAGGTCCCCGACGACTATCGCGACGTCCTGCGTCGTGCGGTTCCGGCTGCGCTGGCCGCCGCAGGCATCGCACCCGAGCAGGTGGTCGGCATCGGTACCGACTTCACCGCCTGCACCATGGTGCCCACCTACGCCGACGGCACTCCACTCTGTGAAGACCCGCGCTTCGCCGATCGACCGCACTCGTACGTGAAATTGTGGAAACACCATGCAGCACAGGGGCAGGCGGACCGCATCAACGATCTCGCTGCCCGTCGCGGCGAGAGTTGGCTGCCTCGCTACGGCGGACTGATCTCCTCGGAATGGGAGTTCGCCAAGGCGCTGCAGATTCACGAGGAAGATTCCGAGATCTACGACGCGATGGACCGGTGGGTCGAAGCGGCCGATTGGATCGTCTGGCAGCTCTGCGGGCACTACGTACGCAACGCGTGCACAGCCGGATACAAGGGCATCTATCAGGACGGGCACTACCCGTCCGTGGACTTCCTCACCGAACTGGCACCGGGGTTCGGATCCTTCGTCGCCGACAAGCTCGATCAGCCGATGGGCGAGTTGGGCTCTCGAGCAGGTACGTTGACCGCCGAGGCTGCGCACTGGACCGGGCTGCCCGAGGGCATCGCGGTTGCTGTCGGCAACGTCGATGCGCACGTGACGGCGCCCGCGGCCGGCGCAGTTGAACCGGGCCGGATGGTCGCCATCATGGGAACCTCGACCTGCCATGTGATGAGCTCGACCGTCTTGAAGGAAGTTCCCGGCATGTGCGGGGTGGTGGACGGCGGAATCGTCGCCGGATCCTTCGGCTACGAGGCAGGACAGAGCGGCGTCGGCGACATCTTCGGATGGTTCACGCGCACAGCGGTTCCCGCGTCGTACAGCGAGGCCGCTGCCGCGGCAGGTGAGTCGGTACACGAGTACCTGACTCGGCTCGCGCAGTCGCAGGACGTGGGTGAGCACGGGCTCGTCGCGCTCGACTGGCACAGCGGCAACCGATCGGTCCTGGTCGATCACGAGCTCTCCGGGCTGGTCATCGGGACCACGCTGGCGACGCGTCCCGAGGACACCTACCGTGCGCTGCTCGAAGCAACGGCGTTCGGAACCCGCGTCATCGTGGAGACGTTCCGCGACAGCGGCGTTCCGGTCGAAGAGTTCGTGGTGGCAGGTGGGCTGGCCCGCAACCCGCTGCTGATGCAGATCTACGCCGATGTGTTGCGAATGCCGTTGTCGGTCATCGCCTCTGCCCAGGGCCCGGCCCTGGGTTCCGCCATTCATGCCGCGGTGGCGGCCGGGTGCTACTCCGATGTGCCCGTTGCATCGAAGTCGATGGGCAAGGTACGTCGCGCCGCATTCGTGCCCGACGAATCGCGATCCGAGGCGTACGACTCTCTCTTCGAGATCTATCTGGAATTGCACGACCGGTTCGGCAGGGACGTGCCGACCATGCGCCGTCTGCGAGCGCTCCGACGTGACGCACTGACTGGGAAGGTGGATGCACGATGACCGTTGTCGACGACGTGCGCGACGTCATCGAGGAGATCCGCCGCGACGTGTGCACCCTGCACGCCGAACTGGTGCGGTACGGACTGGTCGTGTGGACGGCAGGCAACGTCTCGGCGCGGGTCCCCGGCCGGGATCTGATGGTCATCAAGCCCAGCGGTGTCTCCTACGACGACCTGACGCCCGGCAACATGGTGGTGTGCGATCTGTACGGCAGGGTGGTCGAGGGTGACCATGCACCGTCCTCGGATACCGAGGCGCAGGCCTATGTCTACCGGCACCTCGAGCACATCGGCGGTGTGGTGCACACACATTCGCCGTACGCGGTGGCGTGGGCGGCCAGAGGAGAACCGATCCCCGTGGTCACCACGATGTGCGCGGACGAGTTCGGCGGCGACATTCCGGTCGGGCCCTTCGCCGCGATAGGCGACGACTCGATCGGGCGCGGCATCGTCGACACCCTCGCGGACAGTCGATCTCCGGCGGTCCTGATGCAGAACCACGGCGTGTTCGCAGTAGGGCCGACGGCCAGGGCTGCCGTCAAAGCAGCGGTCATGTGCGAGGACGTCGCGAGGTCGGTACACCTGTCCTACCAACTGGGACAACCACTTCCCATTCCCAGCTCGAAGGTCGACGCACTCTACGACCGCTACCAGAACGTCTACGGCCAGCGCTGACCGGCGCGCCGCATCTTCTCTCCACGGAGGTACCCCCATGTCCGAAGTATGGTTTCTCACCGGCAGTCAAAGCCTCTACGGCCCCGAGACCCTCGATCAGGTAGCCGTCCAGTCTCGCGAGATCGCGGACAAACTCGATGCGGCACTTCCCGTCTCGGTGGTATGGAAGCCGGTGTTGCTCGACGCGTCGTCCATCCTGCGCTGCATGCGCGAGGCGAACGCCGCCGACGAATGCGTGGGTGTGGTGACCTGGATGCACACCTTCTCCCCCGCCAAGATGTGGATTGCCGGGCTCGACGCGTTGGACGTGCCGCTGCTCCACCTGCACACGCAGGCCGGAATGTCGTTGCCGTGGTCGACGATCGACATGGAGTTCATGAATCTCAACCAGGCCGCGCACGGCGACCGCGAGTTCGGGCACGTCGAATCTCGGGTGGGTGTTCTGCGCACGATCGTGGCAGGTCACGTCGACAATCCCGCGGTGATCGAGCGAGCCGAACAGTGGGTGCGAGCAGCTCTCGGCCGCGCGGAGCTGAGGTCGCTGCGCCTGGCACGTTTCGGCGACAACATGCGCGACGTCGCAGTGACGGAGGGCGACAAGGTCGAAGCGCAGTTGCGATTCGGAGTCTCCGTCAACACCTACGGCGTCAACGATCTGGTCGAGGTCGTGGACGGCGTGAGCGACTCGGCCGTGTCCGGCCTCATCGACGAGTACCGGTCGCTGTACGACATCGCACCGAGCCTCGACAAGGACGGTGACCGCCACGAATCGCTGCGGTACGGCGCCCGCGTCGAAGCGGGCCTACGGCAGTTCCTCACCGAGGGTGGATTCAAGGCCTTCACCACCAACTTCGAGGATCTCGGCGGGCTTCGCCAATTGCCAGGTCTCGCGGTGCAGCGCCTCATGGCCGACGGATACGGGTTCGGCGGTGAGGGCGACTGGAAGACCTCGATGTTGTTGCGCGCCATGAAGGTGATGGCCGAGGGTCTCGACGGTGGAACGTCGTTCATGGAGGACTACACCTACAACCTCGTCCCGGGGGCAGAGAAGATCCTCGGCGCGCACATGCTCGAAGTGTGTCCCTCGATCACCGACTCCCGGCCCACCCTGGAGATCCATCCCCTGTCCATCGGTGGCCGCGAAGACCCGGTGCGTCTGCGCTTCACCGCCGACCCCGGCCACGGCGTGGTCGTCGGACTCTCGGATGTCGGTGAACGATTCCGATTGACGGCCAACGTGATCGACGTCGTCGAGCCCGACGAGGCACTGCCGAAGCTGCCGGTCGCCTGCGCCGTATGGGAACCGCAGCCCTCACTCGCGGTGTCGGCGGAATCCTGGCTGACGGCCGGTGCGCCCCACCACACGGTTCTGAGTACCGCGATCGGTTTGCCGGTGCTGGAGGCATTCTCGGACATGATCGGCGTCGAGTTGCTCACCATCGATTCCGACACCACGACACGAGGATTCCAACAGACACTGCGATGGAACGCGGCGTATCACCGACTCGCAGCGAGGTTGTGAGGTCGGCGATCATCCATGTCGTCTGCGATATTCCTGCTCGGCTCCTGGGTGGAGGGGAATGCCGCCGGTCATGACGAGCGACCGCGCGTCGAGAAATTGGCTGCCGATCGCCTGACCGGGAACGAGGTCGGACGACTGATCGAGAAGCACACCCACCAGTGCGGCGACCACGAGGTCCGGCACATCCGGATGTGCCAGCAGGAGATTCGGAATGCCGACGGTAGTGACCTCCGGATGTTCGCCGTACACGTTCGCCGGCACCCGCACCGCCTCGTACGCGGTACCGAATTCTCGTCTCAGATCAGCGACGACGGTGCCGAGATCGAGTAGCCGAATCGCAGCTCGAGGCCGAGCAAATGCCGGAGTCGGCAACCCGCCCGCCCACATCACGGCGTCGACTTCGTTGCTCGACAGGGCATCTGCCGCTGAGCTCATCGGCAGCTGAACCTGTTCGACAGCACCGCCTTCCGCCAAACCCGCTGCGCGGAGGACTCGCTGAGACACTTCGGTAGCACCGGATCCCGGGGCACCGATGCTCACGTTTCGCCCTCGCAGATCGTCCATGGACTCGATAGCCGAGTCTGCTCGCACGGCCACTTGAAAGTAGTTCTCGTAGACGCACCCGACCGCCGTCAGCTCTGCGCTCGGATGACTGTAGGCGGCGTCCATGAGAGTCAGCGCCAGCTCGGCCTGCCGAGAACCCAACGCCTCGAGGTTGTCGACCGAGCCGGCCGTCGTGAGCGGAACGACTTCGGCGACATCGGTTTCGGCGGCAGCGTCGGACAGAAGTCCGGCGAACTCCCAGAAGAAGCCGCCGACCTCGCCTGCCGCGAGCCGCAGCTGCATCGGCGGGTCCGAGGTGCAGGCACCCACGACCGCAGCACTCAGTGCCAACAGACCGGCCTGCAGCGCCGTTCTACGTGAGAACGACGCTGCGGGCTCGGCCATGTCAGTCACTGTAAGGCGTGGCAGGTCACTGGAACGCTCGACCCTGCTCTCGGTCGAGCACGGTCTCGGACTTGTTGCGCAGTACGAAGATGTACACCAGCAGCGAGACTGCGATCACGACCGTGACGTAGAGGATGAACCAACCCACGTGCCCGCCGTTCTTCGCGGCTTGATAGATCAACGGCGCTGTACCACCGAAGGCCGAGTTGGCGAGTGCGTATCCCAGGCCGACGCCGAGTGCACGGACGTGCGAGGGGAACAGCTCCGCTTTGACGATCGCATTGATCGAGGTGTAGCCGGTGAGGATGACGTAACCGACGCACACCAGTGCGAGCGACTGCACCACCGACGTCGCCGTCGGCAGGTACGTGATCAGTACGTAGGTGTACAGCACGCCTCCGATCCCGAAGAAGACGAGCAGCGGCTTGCGGCCCACCTTGTCGCTGATCATTCCGCCGATGGGCTGCAGCAGCATGAGGAAGACCAGACCGGCGAGGTTGATCCAGGTACCGGTCATCCCCCGGTCCTCGTACGCGGTCTTGACCATCGAGGGTGCGTTGACGCTGTAGGTGTAGAACGCGATGGTGCCACCGGCCGTCACCATGAAGCAGATGACCAGTGCCCGCCAGTGGTTGGCGACCAACTCCTTCAGGGAACCGGAGGCTTTGTCCGCACCGCTGCGAACGGCGTCGAGCTGATCCTCGGTCAAAGATTCGTCCATGCTGCGGCGCAGCCAGAAGACCACCACTGCCGCGACTCCGCCGATGAAGAAGGCTATGCGCCAGCCGAACTCCTCGATCTGTTCGCGCTCGAGGAACACCTGCATGAGCAACAGAGTCACCTGTGCGAGCACATGTCCACCGACGAGGGTGACGTATTGGAACGAGGAGAAGAATCCCCGACGCTCGCGCGTGGCGGCCTCGGACATGTACGTCGCCGACGCACCGTACTCACCACCGGTGGCGAAGCCCTGAACCAGACGGCACAGGATCAGGATCACGGCGGCCCATACGCCGATGCTCTCCCGTCCCGGAGTGAACGCGATGACCAGCGAGCACGCAGCCATCATCGAGACGCTGAACGTCAGCGCAGCCCTTCGCCCGTTGCGATCGGCATACCGGCCGAAGAACCACGACCCCACCGGTCGCATCAAGAACGTGACCGCAAAGATCCCGTACACGTAGATGGTCGAATTCTTGTCGGCGGAGTCGAAGAACTGATTCTCGAAATACGTCGCGAAGACGGTGTAGACGTACACGTCGTACCACTCGACGAGATTTCCGGACGACCCCCGCAACGTGTTGAAGACGGCACGGCGGGTGGCAGCGCGAGAGGAAACGGGTGGACTCGGGAGCGTCGAACCGGTGATCGAGGTGGCCTCGTTGGCCATGGTTTGGTCCTTCCACATTCAGCGGGCAATTGGGCTGCCGGTCGACGATCGGCAAACCGAAGCCTCCCTACTGTGACGGCAAGCACAGCCCGGAACCAAGCCGTTTCGGATTTCCTAACACTCCCTTAGGAAACGACCCTCGGGAGCCGCAGCTCGATCTGCAGTCCCACTGGTCGACGCTTGAGGACTCGAAGGGATCCGCCGGCTCGCTCGGTCAGGGCGTGGACGATCGACAGACCCAGACCGGTGCCGTCGCCGTGCGTACCGGACGCTCGATAGAACCGATCGACGACCTTGCCGAGTTCGTCTGCGGGCACGCCAGGTCCGTTGTCGGACAACCACATCGTGACGTCCACGTCACTGCTTCGGTAGTCGATCTCGATGCCGGAGCCGGAACCGGCGTACTTGGTTGCATTGCTCAGCAGAGCGTCGAGAATTCGAGTCAGGTCGTCCTCGGACATCGCAACTCGACAATCCGCATCGGCATCCGGCTCCGAGACGTGAACCGTCATTCCCGCCACGACGATCGTGCTCGACCAGAATTCGACTCGATCTGCGACAACCGCACCGAGATCACACCCTGAAGATCGAGTCCTCGCCGGGGTTTCGGCAGCTGCGAGAACGAGCAGACCTTCCACCACGGAGCTCAAGCGATCCACCTCGAGCGTGGTCCTCGAGTGCGCATCGGTTGCCGAATCCGGCACCCGCATTCCCAGAATGTCCATCCGGATTCGCAACGCTGCCAGTGGGTTCCGGAGCGCATGGGCGGTGTCGGCCACCAATCGACGTTGCGCAGCGGTCGCGGCCTCGACGTCGTCCGCCATGGCCTCGAAGGCACTGGAGAGCTCACGCACCTCCGGTGGCCCGACGTAGGGCACCGGCTCGAGTCGTTGCGATCCCTCGACCGACACCTGATCGTGAAACTTGTCGCCGAACGAATGAACTCGCGAGGACAATGCGCTCAGCGGACGAACGACCCAGCGTGACAACGCAACAGCGATCACCGCGACCGTCGCGAGAATCAGCAGGGCACCGACAGCGATGACCACCCAGGCAATGGCGACGTCCCTGCGCGCAGAATCGGTGGACGCCTCGAGCACCACTGCGCCGTCCACTTGCGTTCCCCCACCGACCGGGGCGGCGATCAACACCGAGGAAGCCGACCACGGCGTCAGACTCGACGGTAGGTCGCCGCGCTGATTGCGCAACGCTCCTGCCACCGCCTGCTGGACGTCGGCACGCTGCAACTCCAGGCCGGACGTCGCCCGCGCCCCTCCGGTGCGATCGACGACGGCAACGCCCTCGTCGTACAGACTGTTGTAGCGCTGCAACGATTCTCGAATCCGGTCTACGCCGGACTCGTCTTCTCGCGAGCTGAGTTCTGCAAAGAACGATGCTGCCGCGGCCCGATTCTCGCCGAATCGTTGGGCCCGTTCGCGGCCGACCAACAGCGCGAGGGGAACCGACAGAGCAAGCACGACGACGGTGGAGTAGATCATCAACACCAACAGGACACGCCGCCGCACGTCAGGTATCCCAGCGGTAGCCGAAGCCGCGGATGGTGACGATGGCACCCGGGCGAGCGAGCTTGGAACGCAACGCCGTCATGTGGACGTCGAGCGTTCGTGAAATCGCAACATAGGCGTCACCCCAGATGGCATCCATCAACTGTTCCCGGCTCACGGCTTCGCCGCGTCGCGTCACGAGATGGGCCAACAGGTCGAACTCTTTGGTGGTCAGCGCAACAGCGCGTCCGCCCACTTCGACGGCACGGCCGGAGAGATCGACGACGACGTCACCGAGTGTCAGCCTGTCCGCCGAGGGTTCGGTCGCCGCGCTTCGACGATGAGCGGCCACCTCGAGTCTCGCGTGCAATTCACCCAATCGAGCCGGCTTGACGACGTAGTCGTCGGCACCGCCACGCAGAGCCCGCACCACCGAGCGCTCGTCGTCCCGCGCCGTCAACACCACCACCGGAACCGAACTCAGCGTCCTGAGCTTCCGGAGAACTTCCAGGCCATCCATGTCGGGCAGTCCGAGATCGAGCAGCACGACATCCATCTCGTGATAGCCGAGCAGGGCGTCGGCACCGCGGCGCATGCGGACAGGCGTGTGCCCGACCTCGGTCAACGCGTCCACCAACGCGTCACCGAGTCCGTCGTCGTCCTCCACCACAGCTATTCGCATCGAACTCAAGATAGGCCACTGGACGCGCGCGGACGTGACTGTTCACGATCAGGTGTCGTCCGCGGGATGCCGCGGTAGTGAACGCACAGCTGCGGCCCGTGGGAGCACCCAGTTCGTCAGGCAAGTGTACTTGCGCGAGGTCGGGTGCCAGAGCGATATCGATGACTTGCTCGAGCGTCAGTACACCCTTGGCGTTCACATCGATTCGGCTGCCGTCGGTCGCGATCGCGACGACGCGAGTCGTGTCCGTGCGGTCCTGGATGTCGAGCACAGTTCCGTCTGATTGCGTCGAGCGCTCGTCGACCACGCCCGCGAAGCACGGACCGGCCGGCGCGTCGGACATCCCGACGGTGACTGTCAGCGTGCCGGTCCGGTTGCCGACGGTGACGGTTCCGAGCGCGTCGGCCTCGCCGTCGAGCGACTGCCGTACTGCGACCGCGTCGAAGCCGAAGGTCGGTGCGAACGGTTCGGATTCGACGGTCGCGCCGGTGGGTAGTGCGGCGATCAGGGCATCGGTCATAGATTGTGCTTTGGAGTCGAATCTCCACGGCACCTCGGAAATGTCGGCGTCGCCCTCGCTGACGAATGCGTAGTTCACTCGCACCGAGTCCTCGGGCTGAATGACCTCCGCGCAACCTGGGATCGTGATCGGGTCGGGCTGCGGTTCGTGCAGCAGTCCGGCAACAACCGTGCCGACAGCAACGATCCCGACGATCACAGCAACCGTCGACCACACCGAGCCCCGTGCGCCTGTCGATGTCATACGGTCCTTGTCGTTTACTGAACGATGTACGTCGCGGGGTGTAGTTCTGTGCTCAGTGGGGCACACCCATGAGGTCCAGCTGTTGGCGACCCCTCGCCCCGACCCTGTGGAGACTTCATGACAATGCCGACCGACGCAAGCGATGCAGTTCCGTCCGAAGGCAGCAACGACGGCCCCCGCGAGCACACCGCCGAGACCGACGCGATCGAGGGCGCACACGTGGACGAGGAGAACGTGCCACATCCTCCCGAGAATGGGAACATGCACAACTGAACCGCGAGTCGACGACCATCGCCGTCGACGCCGCTACCGAAGCAACTTGTTCACGCCGATCGCCGGGACCTACAGATCCAATCCTGGGGCCGATGCGAGCGCGACCAGTGAGTCGGGGTCGATTCCGTCTCCGAAGCTGAACTGCACGAACGTGTTCGACGGGCGGAGCACGCTCAACCACTCGCTCGGCTGCCCGTCTCGCGGAGTGTCGTCGGAGCGACGAGTCACGACGGTGCCGTCGGGCAGAGTCGACCGACTCACACCGGAGTTGTCCTGCTCGTCGGTGCTTTGCCGCCCAGTGGTGTCCCTTTTCGATATCTCGATACGCAATTCGGTGGAACCGGTCGGTGTCGATACGTCCACGATGGTGCACGCACTTCCGCTTCCGGACATCCCGAGAAGCAGATCGCCGATGGCCCGATCGGATTGCACACCAGGAAAGACGACTGCCCACTGATCGGCCAATGACGCGCCCAAGCGTTCGACCGTATCCTCGGACAGTGGGAGCGTCGGATTCTCTCTGTACGAGCCACAGTCACGAGGCGGTGGCGGCGTTCCCTCGGGAACCTCTGTGGTGACGCGCAATTGGGTGTTCGCGACGATGCCACGAAGCTCGTCCACCGCCAGCGGGAGCATCGCGTCACTACCTTCGTTCGACGTTCTCGCGTGTACGAGTGTGTCCGCGTGATATGCGACGGCAGTGCGGCGATGCGTCGGCGCTCCGTCGGAAGAGGACACCGCATCCAACGTGTCGACGACCGTGCCGTCGGGCAGGGTTGTTCGTTCATCGATCCGCTCCTCGACGCAGGGCGGGATTTCACCGTCCCACTCTTCGACCGATACTCGGAGTGGCGCTCGCGCATCTCCGCGACCGACGACGCCGGAGGCCGTACTGTCACCGCTGATATCTTCGACCGTGACTCCCTCCGCGATCTCGACGCCTTCGGGATAGATGTGCATCGGTTGGAACACCAGAGAATCCGACGGCGGAGCGAACTCCAATTCCACATCGGCGGGAAGAGATTCGATCAGCGCAGTCGACATTGCCGAAGCCTTCGCTGCTGTCAGCCACGGATAGTCGGGGTTGTCGTACTGACCCCCGTAAGAACCGATCGAGAACGAAAAGCCCTCCTCTGCAGGAAGAACGACGTCACAACCGGGAATCGACTCGATGGAGGGCACCGGATCGTGAAGAACTCCGGCAACCACGGTTCCGACGGACACGATCGCGACGACCACCGCGACGTCCATCCACACCCCACCGCGTCGGCTATCGATTCGCACACGTGGAGCCTAGCCTCCGCATCGGGACGTATCGGTCATCTGCGGCACCAGCACTCCAGACACCTCGTGTGACCGACGGACACCGAGAAGCTGCGACCGAATCGCACTGCTTGCGCGCCCACTCGCGTTGATGCAAGGTGGCTGGCGTGAGCAACGAACCCGGCTCGAACCCAGCACCAGTCCGCTTCCAGGGCGTACCGGTCAACGAGATTCCGGCCGTGGTGCCCTTGCGACTCGTACTCGCGCACACCGACACCATCGCGGTATGGCTCACCGGCGCACACGTTTACAGCCGTTGCGTGACGTTGTCGGTCGAAGCAGCGGTCCCGACCACGGATCGCTTCCTCGGCATGTACGGCTTCGGAAAGCCCGAATCCGGCCATACCCCGCCCATGCTGATCGGCTTCGAGGATGCGCAGGGCAATGTCTCCAACAACCTTCCCGGCCGACCCAGAGGCCTACAGGCGAACGGTGGCAACGGAAGCGGCATTCACGGGCGGATCGGACTCGTGCTCACGAGTGTGCCTGCCCCCGGCCCGATGAGCGTCTACTTCGCGTGGCCGTACTTCGGAATAGACGAAACTCAGTACATCATCGATGCCAGCGAATTCGTCGCTGCTGCAGCAGATGTGACGACTTTGTGGGACGATCCCGATCCCGAAACCGCAGCGCAGATCGACATGAACTATCGCGAGATTCCCGAAATCGACATTCCCGAAGGTGGTTGGTTCGCCGCTGCTGCCGAGCGACAGAAGCCACCCCCACGCGACCCCAACGCACCGAGGCGAATCAACTTCGCGCACGTCGACAATCGTTCGCTCTGAAGCAGAGCCATCGACCGAAGCGTTGGAAGATGGCACGACACAATTATCGCAATCCGCTCGGCCTGCTTGCCCGAGTTGCTTTCGCAGACAGAAAATTCGCGGCAAACGCGCGCGCATTCGTCAGACGCGCGCAAGCTCGTCGACGATTCCGCGAGCATTCGGCGAACGCGCGCGCGTTTGCGGCGAACTCTATGTTCGGCGCAACGGAATGATGCTGCGAACCCGCTCGTCCCGTAGGTACAGCGCTCCCCACGCTGCGATACCCACGTAGATCGCAAAGAACACGGTGCTCAGCAGCGGCTTCTCGACGCGCCAATTGGTCAGCACCGCACCGCCGAGATAGCCGGTGAGCACGATGGCCCCCAGGATCGACGTCACGGGAACTGCGTAGAGAACCAAGATGATCAGCATGACGATGCCGGTGATCGGCGCCATCTCGTCGCGCAGGCCCAGGTCGACCGACGCATCCTTCACCACCTGGAGATTCAGAATATGGCTGATCGCGTCGAACAGGAGGAAGACGATCACGAGGATCTGTAGAACGAGGCCGATCCGCGGGGCGATCTTCCCCGGTGCCGGGGTGTGGGTGGTGGTCATGGCTGACTCCTCGGTAGCGGTAGATGTCATGTCTTGGACCCGGGCCAACCGCAAAAGTCATCGCCCGCGCCCCAGTCAGTAAGGTCGAGGGATGACTGTGCGAGCAGGTGTGGTGGTCACGGGAACCGAAGTTCTGGCCGGTCGCGTCACCGACCGGAACGGCCCGTGGGTGGCTCAGCGACTTCTGGAGATGGGGGTCGACGTCGCACACATCACCGTCTGCGGTGATCGGCCGGACGATCTGAAAGCGCAGGTTCGGTTCCTGGCCGATCAACGCGTCGACTTGATCGTCACCACCGGCGGTTTGGGTCCGACCGCCGACGACCTCACCGTCTCGACCGTCGCCGCGCTGTACGGTCGCGAATTGACACTGGACACCGAGCTCGAAGATCGCATCCACGCGATCGTGCAACGGTGGCGAAGCCGAATGAGTTCTGCAGCCGACTCCGAGCCGCTGCGCGCCGGTATCCGAAAGCAGGCGATGGTTCCTCGAGGTGCGCAATCCATTTCACCGACCGGAACCGCACCCGGGGTAGCGATACCCGCCGACGACTCCAGGTCGCTGCCCGCCGTCCTCATCCTGCCCGGCCCACCTCGCGAACTGCAGGCGATGTGGCCGGAGGCCCTCGACAGCGCACCCGTCGCCGAGGTTCTCGCCCGCCGCACGCAGATGCGTCAGGACACCATTCGCGGCTATCGACTGTCCGAGGCCGACCTCGCCGCGACTCTGCGCACGGCCGAAAGCGAGATCACGGGATTCGGCGATCTCGAGGTCACCACCTGCTTGAGTCTGGGCGAGCTCGAAATGGTGACTCGCTACGCCGAATCGGCGAGAAGCGCATACACAGATCTCGAACGTCTCGTCGAGAAAAACCATGGCACACAGGTCTTTTCGACCGACGGTTCCACCATCGACGACATCGTCGCGAACCGTCTGTCCGGGCATCGCATCGCCACGGCGGAATCGTGCACCGGAGGGATGATCGCCGCGCGTCTCACCGATCGCGCAGGATCGTCGGCGTACGTCATCGGCGCGGTGGTGTCCTACGCCAACGAGGCCAAAACCGGCCTGCTCGACGTCCCCGCCGAGGTCATCGAGCAACACGGAGCCGTGAGCGAGCCGGTGGCCGCGCTGATGGCCGAAGGCGCGTTGAACCGACTGAACGTCGACATCGCGGTATCGACCAGCGGCGTCGCGGGCCCGGGTGGCGGAACCGAGGCGAAGCCGGTCGGCACCGTCTGCTTTGCCATCGCCTCCACCGGCCGGCCGACCGTCACGCGCACCCTTCATCTCCCCGGCGACCGGGCAAGTGTGCGTGCACTGTCCACCACCGCGGCAATGCACATGCTCGCCGACGCGTTGGAGCCGGCGACCGGTGCCTGAAGCATGCTGCGCACTGCCGTCTAGTTAGGTTCGGCATTCCTTATATAGACTCCGTCGGTGCTCAGCGAGATGACCTACCTCGGCCGCCCCGGTGTGCGCTTCGCGCGCGACCTCGGCCGCTTCGGTGACGCCCCTGCTCTGATCACGACCGACGAGACGCTCACCTACCGTGACCTCGACGAACGCGTCGAGCGTCGGGCATCGGAACTCGGAGCGACGCGTCGTCTCGTGGTGATCGCCGGTTCCAACGACGTCGACGTTCTCGTCACGTATCTGGCGGCGCTGCGGGCCGGGCATCCGGTGCTGATGGCTCCGGACGAGAATCCCGCCCACTTCGATGGCCTGATCGACGCCTACCGGCCCGATGTGGTGGTGCGCACCGTCGACGGCCGCAGTGTGGTCGTGAAGGACGACCGACGGCCCGGGCATCACCTGCACCCCGACCTCGCGTTGCTTCTGAGCACGTCCGGCTCCACCGGTTCACCCAAACTCGTCCGACTCTCACACCGAAACGTGCAGTCCAACGCCGAGTCGATCGCCGACTATCTCGGCATCCGGGCCACCGACCGAGCAGTGACGACCCTGCCCATGCACTACTGCTACGGATTGTCGGTCGTGCACAGCCACCTCCTGCGCGGAGCCGCACTGATTCTGACCGATTCGTCCGTCACCGATCCCGACTTCTGGACCCTCGTGCGGACCCAGCGCGGAACAACGTTCGCCGGCGTGCCGTACACCTTCGATCTGCTCGACCGGATGGGGTTCGAGGAGCTGGATCTGCCCGATCTGCGCTACATCACGCAGGCCGGTGGCAAGATGCCGCCCGATCGCGTCCGGAAGTACGCCGAGCTGGGTCGACGACGGGGATGGGACCTGTTCGTCATGTACGGGCAGACCGAGGCAACCGCCCGAATGGCCTATCTGCCATCGGATCTGGCCGCCACTCACCCGCACACCATCGGCCGTCCGATCCCCGGGGGAGCCTTCCGACTGGAGACGATCGACGACTGTCCCAGTGACACAGGCGAACTCGTCTACTCGGGGCCGAACGTCATGCTCGGCTACGCCGAGAGTCCCGACGACCTTCGCCTCGGTGACACCCTCGCAGGCGAACTGCACACGGGCGATCTCGCGCGCCTCACGGACGACGGATTCTACGAGGTGGTGGGCCGCCGAAGTCGTTTCGCGAAGGTCTTCGGCCTGCGTATCGACCTGCAGCGCGTCGAGTCCGCGCTCGCGCAGCATGGGTTCACGGCATGCTGCGCAGGCGGTGTCGACGAGTTGGTCGTCGTCCTGGAGGGCGGAGACATCGACGCCGTCCGCCGCACTGCCGCGCAGACCAGTGGCCTTCCCACTGCAGCGGTTCGGGTGTGTCTCGTCGACCGAGTGCCGCGAACGCCCACCGGCAAACCCGATCTGCGAGCGGTGGCAGACATCGCTGCCCGGCAGGATCTCGACACGTCGGACACCGTCCCACCTACCGCCGATGTGAAGGCTCTGTTCGCCGAGATCCTGCACTGCTCACCTGTGGACGATGACAGTACGTTCGTGAGTCTCGGCGGTGACTCGCTGTCGTACGTCCGAATGTCCATGCGGCTGGAGGCCATGCTCGGCCATCTGCCCGAGAACTGGCACACCACACCGGTGCGAGACTTCGATCGAGGTCCGCGCTCACGCCGCGGCTGGCAGCGTGTGGAGACGAACGTTCTACTGCGCGCCCTGGCGATCGTTGCGATCGTCGGCTCGCACATTCACCTGTTCGCGTTGCTCGGCGGGGCTCACGTGCTACTCGGCATAGCCGGCTACAACTTCGCCCGCTTTCACCTCGGGGCCGCAGACCGAAACCAGCGGACGCGACGTGTGCTCCGAAGCGTCGCCCGGATAGCCCTACCCAGCATGGTGTGGATCGGATTCGTCATCGCCCTCACCGGGGACTATCGGATCACCAGTGCATTTCTGCTCAATGGGATCCTCGGCCCCGACGGGTGGTCTGCGGAATGGCGGTACTGGTTCGTCGAGGCGATCGTGTACATCGTTCTCGCCGCTGCTGCGGCACTGTCCGTTCCAATTCTCGACCGCCTCGAGCGCGGTCACGCGTTCTGGTTCCCGATGGGCCTCGTGGGCCTCGGACTCGTCACCCGCTACGGGCTGGTCGACATCGACGACAGCCCAAACCGCATCCTGACCGCGTCGGTGGTCTTCTGGTTGTTCGCATTGGGTTGGGCTGCGGCGCAGGCGAACACGATCCGGCAACGCCTGTGTGTCACGGTGGCCATCGTGGCCACCGTTCCCGGGTTCTTCTTCCGCGACACGCAACGAGAAATCATCGTCACCATCGGCCTGTGCATGTTGGTATGGCTGTCGTCGGTTCCGTTCCCCGCGCTGCTGGGGCGGGTGGCAGGAGTTCTGGCGAGCGCCTCCCTCTTCATCTACCTCACCCATTTCCAGGTCTACCTGCCGCTGCGCGACGACCATCCTCGGCTGGCATTTGCCCTGTCGATCGTCGTCGGGATTCTGTACTGGCAGGCGGTCGAATTCGTATTCTCCCTCCGCCGTCGAATCGCGTCTCGGGTTCGACGATACGATCGGACCCCGCCGGTAGCACGAGGGCGGGCGCGTATTCTGACGTTCCACAACGAGGTCTGACGAGGGGTGCCCTTTCGGTACACCTCTCACCAGAGACTGTTTCGGCCCGGTCTGCCCATGTTGGATCGAGTCATGACAACTTCTGTAAAGGCATACGCCGCAACCGCAGCCGATCAGCCCCTGTCTCCTTCCACCATCGAGCGCCGCGATGTCGGACCGCACGACGTCCGGATCGACATCGAGTTCGCGGGAATCTGTCACTCCGACATACACACCGCACGAGGCGAGTGGGGCCCGGTGCCATACCCGCTGGTCGTCGGCCACGAAATCTCAGGAACAGTGGCCGAGGTCGGATCCGCCGTCACCAAGCACGCCGTCGGCGATCGAGTAGGAGTCGGCTGCATGGTCAACTCGTGTGGCGAATGCGCCCAATGCGTCAAGGGACTCGAACAGTACTGCCTCGTCGGCAACATCCAGACCTACGGCGGCACCGACCGCGACGGCACGACCACCCAGGGCGGCTACTCCCAGCAGGTCGTCGTCACCGAACACTTCGTCGTCAAGATCCCCGACGGCATCGCGCTCGACGCCGCCGCACCCCTGCTGTGCGCCGGCATCACCACCTATTCACCCCTCCGCCACTGGGGAGCCGGACCCGGCAAGAAGGTCGCCATCGTCGGCATGGGCGGACTGGGCCACATGGCCGTCAAGATCGCCCACGCCATGGGAGCCGAGGTGACCGTGCTGTCGCAGTCGCTGAAGAAGCAAGAGGACGGACTCCGACTGGGAGCGGACCACTATTACGCAACCAGCGACCCCGATACGTTCGAGAAACTCGCGTCCACGTTCGATCTGATCATCAACACCGTCAGCGCTTCGATCGACCTGAACGCCCACTTGTCATTGCTCGCCGTCGACGGCGCAATGGTCAACGTCGGTGCTCCTGCGGAACCGCTTCCGGTGCAGATCTTCTCGCTCATCCCCCACCGCAGGACTTTTGCCGGCTCGGCCATCGGTTCGATCGCCGAAACTCAGGAAATGCTCGACTTCTGCGCCGAGCATCACCTCGGTGCCGACATCGAAGTGATCTCCGCCGAAAAGATCAACGACGCGTGGGAGCGGGTGCTCGCCTCCGACGTTCGCTACCGCTTCGTCATCGATACCTCGACCCTGGTCTGATCACCGCAGGACAGGGCAGAAGCAGCCCGCCGTTGCACGCACGCGATGTGCTGGCAACGGCGGTCTTTCTGCATCGGGATTCGGCCGACCTGTCGTCATGAAGGGTGTATCAGCAGGGCGTCGTTCGATCCGGCGAACAGCCTTACCCTTGATTGCATGGACAACAAGGCCGAGGTACGCGAGTTCCTCATGACCCGCCGAGCCAGGCTCACTCCGGATGCCGCCGGCATCACGGGCGGAAGCAACCGCCGCAGAGTCCCCGGACTACGACGAAGTGAAGTGGCAGCACTCGCAGGACTGTCCGTCGAGTACTACGCGCGCATCGAGCGCGGTGCCATCGGCGGTGCATCGGCGTCCGTACTCGACGCACTCTCGCGCGCACTACAACTCGACGACACCGAGCACACACACCTTCTCGACCTCGCCCGAGCCGTGGACGGCGTCCCGACCTCAGGACGTCCGCGACGGAAGGCTGCGCGCCCAGCAACTCAGAGGATCAGCCTCCAGTGGGCCCTCGACTCGATAACGGACGGAATTGCCTTCGTTCGCAATCAACGTCAAGACCTTTTGGCGACCAACGAACTCGCAAAAGCGTTCTACGCTCCGTTGATCGGGGACGGTGGACGAACGCCCAATCTCGCCCGATTCCAGTTTCTGGATCCGTCGTCCAGAGAGTTCTACCCCGACTGGGATACCTTCGCAGAAATGTGCGTGGCCATCATGCGCGCCGAAGCAGGCCGCGACCCCCATGACAAAGGACTCCAAGACCTCGTCGGTGAACTCTCCACGCGCGACGAGACATTCCGAAAGTTGTGGGGTGCCCACAACGTTCGGACCCACGGGGCGGGCATGAAGCGCTTCAACCACCCGGTCGTCGGCGAGGTCCACCTCGCGTACGAGGCGCTTGCGATCACCGCTGATCCCGGATCCTTCCTCATGATCTATACCGCGGAGCCAGGCTCGCCGAGCGCGGAGCGCATTCGCCTCCTTGGATCATGGGCAGCAGAACATACAAACGCACAGACGTAGTTCGGTGCTTCGACTTGTCAGACTCCCGACCACGAGCGCACAATTTCCCACCATGGCATTGATCTCGAAGGGCTTCGTGGGTCGACGACGCGGCGACGACGGGCGCACTCCCCCCGGTCAGTATCTGACCAAGGATTTTCCCGTCCTCGCGATCGGCCCCGCGCCAGTGGTCGCGACCGACACATGGTCGTTCTCGATCACCACCGAACGCGGCGAGACGCGTAGCTGGACCTGGGACGAATTCGCGGCTCTGCCGCATGAAACTCCGACCGTCGACATCCACTGCGTCACCAAATGGTCGAAGCTCGACACCACATGGAAGGGTGTGAGCCTCGACGTTCTGCTGGACGGTCTCGATACCGATGCCGGCTTCGTCGTGGTGCACGGGTTCGACGGCTACACCACCAACCTCCCCCTGGAGGACCTCAGGGACGGGAAGGCCTGGCTCGTCACCGAGTTCGACGGCGCTCCCCTGACTCGCGAACACGGTGGTCCCGCACGGCTTCTCGTTCCACATCTGTACTTCTGGAAATCGGCGAAGTGGATCTCACGCATCGAGCTCACCCCCGAGAACGAGCAAGGCTTCTGGGAGCGCGGTGGGTACCACGACTACGGAGACCCGTGGCGCGAGCAGCGTTATCAGGGCGACTGAGGTGACCGTGACAGCCGGGGCGAAACCCTGGCTCGTTGCCACGGTGCAGACTGTGCGGCGCGAGACACCCACCGCATCCACCCTCGTTCTCGACGTCGACGGATGGCCCGGCCACCTTGCCGGGCAGCACGTGGACGTCAAGCTCACCGCCGAGGACGGCTACAGCGCACAGCGAAGCTACTCCTTGGCCTCGGCACCCGACGGCACGTCGCGCATCGAGATCACGGTGCAGAACGTCGCCGACGGTGAGGTGTCGCCGTACCTGGTCGAGGCCGTCGAGGTCGGTGATCGCATCGAAATCCGCGGTCCGGTGGGTCGATGGTTCGTCTGGCGGCCGTCCCAGCCCTCCGAGACACCGTCTCCGCCGATTCTGTTGGTGGGCGGCGGTTCCGGCATCGTCCCGCTCCGCGCGATGGTTCGCGCGCAGGCCTCCGCGACGGGCGGACGGGTGCCGTTCCGGGTGCTGTACTCGGTGCGCGAACCTGCGGAGGTCTACTTCGCGGACGAGTGGGCTCGCCCTCCGGCAGGCGTGGACGTCACCATGATCCACACGCGGCGAGCACCTGCCGGCACCGCACGGCCCCTCGGCCGCATCACAACGGAGGACCTCGACGCCCACGGATGGCCGGCGGAGTTCGAGCCGCGCTGCTACATCTGCGGTCCCACGAGTTTCGTCGACACCGTGGCCGACATGCTGGTGGACCGGGGTCACTCGGCAGCGAACATCCGAACGGAGCGTTTCGGACCGAGCTGAAGGGCGATGAATCAGACGATGCCGCGGAGGAACTCGATCTTGAGGCGGCTGTAGTCGTCTGTCCACTGTGAATCCACCGACATGAACGAATGGTCGAGTCTCGCCTCGTTCTTGCTGTACAGGTTCAGGCGATTGGCGACGCCCACTCTGTCCAGCTGGGCGCTCAGTTCGGCTGCCTGGTCGGGAAAAGTCCCGGTGTTGCCGTCGGAGATGAAACTCGGCGGAAAGTCGGCGGTGACATTGTCGATGACGTTCGCTTGCGCCAGCAGTGCGGAGTCGGTGGTGTCGAGATAGCTTCGGGCGGCGATGTCGAAGAAGAAACCGTTCGACGGACTCGGTGATTGCGGTGCGCCCGCTCTACCTACATCGAGGGCTGCACTCTCGAGCACGATCGCCTTCAGAGCATTTCGGTCCATGGTGGGTTCGATACCCAGTGCTCGCGCGTAATCGGAGTTGGTCTGCACGGTGGCGTAATTGCCCACGATGTGACCACCCGCGCTGGTTCCGGCGAGCACGACGCGACTCATGTCGAGTCCGTAACGGTCGGCGTTCGTTTCCAGGAACTGCATGGCCTGGCCCAGTTGTATTGTCTGCGTGGGGAATCGATAACTCGGCGCGAACGCGTAGTTCACCGAGACCACGTTGTAGCCGGCGTCGAGCATGGGGCCGGCCCACGACGCACCGCCGGAATCTGCGCTGGGAGCACCATCGGTTTTGTCCCCGACGATCCAGCCACCACCGTGAATCGTGACGTACGTGGGCCGGTTGACCGATGGATCGTCGTCGGCGATGTAGATGTCGAGGAACGAATTCGGAAGCGCCGAACCGTATTCGACGTCGTTGGTGAGCCGCGCACCGTCGACCACCGTCGTCGCAGTTCGGGCGTCGGCCTCGAAGGAATTGCTCTGTCCCAATGCATGCAGGGATCGAACCAGCGGTGCCGGACTGGCCGCCGTGCCGACGACCACCGCCGAGACCAGCAATGCAACAGCTGCAGCGACGCCGACCGGGATTGCGGTGGCCGCCCTCAGTGGGGAGGCCCTCGAACGGCCTGCCCATGCCCACGCGAGCATGAAGAAGCCGAGCACCGTGGCCGCGGTCAAGGTCGTGACCCACAGTGCGTGAAGGCCCGTCACCAACCATGCCGCCTGAGCGACCACGACGACACCGCCGAACGCGTCTCCCAGCCAGGCGGGCTTTCCGGCGCAGGACACGCGCACCAGAACGATCGACACGACAGCCACGGCGATGACCCACAATCCCACCGCGAGCTGCTGCCGGATGAGGACGAACTCGAGCCACGCGAGTACGACGCCGACGCCGCCGGTGGCCGCGAGCGCAGTCGTCATCGCTCTCGAACGACGCGCTGATCCGACCTCGATGCCGTCCGGCACAGTCTTCCCCTCTTCGTTCGCGAGTGCGCTACCGAGCAGACGCGTGACGTTGCCTGTGCAGTTCGCGAACGGTGTCGCCGAACTCGGACACCGGACCGTCCACCACGATGCCCGGCACGATCTGTTCGATGGACGACGCCGTGATTGCCAGTGGTGCAGCACCGAATTCTTCGAGCCACGTGAGCAATTGAGCCGTGGATGTGGCGTAAACGATGCGACCGAGTCCGACGATTCCGTGGCTCGCAGCACACATCACGCAATGCTCACCGGAGGTGTAGACCGTCGAGGATCGACGCTGATCGGCGTCCAGGTTGGTCGCAGCCCACCGCGACAGTGCGATCTCGGGGTGCTGGGTGGGATCGTTCAGGTCGCCGACCCTGTTCCTGTCCTCGGCCAACACTTCACCGCTGTCCGATACCAACAGCGAGCCGAACGGATCGTTGCCCGTTCGCACTGCGTCCGTTGCCAGATCCACGGCGCGGGCCAGGAATGCACGGTCGCTCGCGGAGATGTTCACAAGGCACCGGTGCCGACGATCGAAGTTTTCACGCCTCGACAGTACCGTCGCGACACCTACGCATTCGTCGAGAGCGAGCGCCTCCGCGTTGCCGTGTCGATTTCCGCCACGTTCGATCGTCATGACGTTGTACGAGTCGCACAGCGGCCACAATGAAGACAACCCGATCAGGAGAACACCATGCGATATGCACTACTTCTCAACAGCGCGGAACCAGCCGATGGAGTCGTTCCGCAGGAGGCGATCACACAGATGCAGGAGGCCTTCGGTACGTATGGCGAAGCGCTGGAAGAGGCCGGGGTCCTTGTCGCCGCAGAGGTTCTGACCAGCACGTCGGCCGCCACAACGGTCACGTTGCGCAACGGTTCGCTACAGATTCAGGACGGTCCACTGTCCGACACCAAGGAGGCGCTGGGCGGTGTCTTCGTCATCGACGTCCCTGATCTGGATGCTGCGCTGATGTGGGCGGAACGATGCCCCGGTGCGCAGTACGGGGTGATCGAGGTTCGGGCCGCCGCCACGTCGTTCGTAGCTGGTTCGTGGAATTAGCCGGACGATGACCTCTGCCACGGAGAAGGCCGCTCGTACCTCGTACGGGCGGCTTCTGGCGTTGCTCGCTTCGGCCGATCGGGATATCGCCGGTGCCGAGGATGCCTTGGCCGACGCATTCGAGCGGGCATTGACGACGTGGCCTCGCGACGGTGTCCCGGCGAACCCGGATGGCTGGCTACTCACCGCGGCGCGCAATCGGCAGCGCGACAAGTGGAAGTCGGCCGAGCGTCGTACCAGCGTTCCGCTCGACCCGGTTCAGCATGCCGCACATCATCTCGACACGATCGATCCGGACGCGATCGAGGACAGAAGACTCCAGCTGATGCTCGTATGCGCCCATCCAGCTATCGATTCGGCAATGCACACTCCGCTCATGCTCGACGTGGTTCTGGGATGCACGGCCAAAGAGATCGCGCGTGCGTTCGCACTACCGTCGGCAACACTTGCTGCACGACTCGGCCGAGCGAAGAAACGAATTCGCGATGCAGGTATCGGTTTCGCGTTGCCGGACAAATCGGTTCTACCCAGCCGGGTCGACGCCGTTCTCGCTGCCGTCTACGGGGCCTTTGCCATCGACTGGCACAGCGGCGGAAGCGAACTGCGCGAGCGCCTGACGGGCGAAGCGCTTCATCTCGCCGAGACCCTGTGCCTGCTGCTACCCGGCGACCCGGAAGCCCACGGCCTCGCAGCGCTGATTCTGCTGACCACGGCGCGAGAGCCTGCTCGATACCGCGACGGCGTACTCGTGCCCCTTGCCGCCCAGGACACAGAAAAGTGGGACGCCACCGCCATCTCCCGAGGAGAAGTGCATTTGAGAACGGCCCACGGACTCGGTGCGGTGGGGCGATTCCAACTCGAGGCCGCGATCGAGGCCGTGCACTGCGCTCGGCGCCACCGCCGGATCACGGACTGGGCGACACTGCACCGCCTCCACGACGCACTTCAGAGGCTGGCACCGACCAAGGGCGGAGCCGTCGCTCTGGCAGCAGTCACCGCCGAGACCGACTGCGCGGAAACGGGATTGGATGCGCTCGACTCGATCGAGCAGACCGAGAACTTTCAACCCGCGTGGGCAGTTCGTGCCCACCTTCTCGACAGGCTGGGCAGATTCCCGGACGCCATCACGGCGTACGAGAAGGCCATATCGTTGTCTTTCGACAGCCCGACACGGCGATACCTTCGGCGACGAGCGGACGTTCTGTTACCGAGCCTGCAAGAGTGACTGCCTCGACCGAAGCGGGGCGGTGACGACCGCTGCTGGGTATGGTCGGCGGGTGAGCTTCTCGGTGCGGCCTGCCACGTCGTTCGCGGATCTGCGGACGATTCTCGGCCCGAAGAATCCGACGTCGTCGGTCTGTTGGTGTCTGAGTCACCGGATCGATTCCGCGACCAACAAGGCGCTCGTCGGCCCGGAACGCGCCGCGTACGTCGAGGAGCTGACCCGTCGAAAAGTCGCGCCGGGCGTGCTGGCCTACGACGGGGACGAGGTGGTCGGCTGGGCTGCGGTTGCACCACGCTCGGAGTTGCCGTTCGCGCGGTCGAACAAGATTCCGCACATCGACGATCTACCGGTCTGGACGGCCTGGTGCTTCCGAGTCAAGGCCGGACACCGCCGACGCGGGATTGCGCACGTGTTGTTGGACGGTGCCGTTCGGTTCGCAGCCGATCACGGAGCTCCCGCGATCGAGGGCTATCCGGTGGACAACAAGGGCGCGAAGGTCGACCTCACGATGGCCTACGTCGGCACCCGCGGGTTGTTCGAGTCGGCGGGCTTCGAATTCGCGGCCGAGACGACGTCGGTATCCGGCGGTATCCCACGGGTGATCATGCGAAAAGATCTGCGCCGCTGAGGCCTAACTCCGAAGTGTCACCCGCCCCCGAACGTCCGCCAGCGTCTGTGCACCCATCAACTGCATCGTCCGGGTTGCCTCCGATCGGAAGATGTCGAGGGCGGATGTCACACCTCTCTGTCCGCCGGCCATGAGCCCGTACAGATACGCGCGCCCCACCATCCCAGCCGTGGCTCCCAACCCCACCGCGGCTATCAGATCGGATCCGGTCGTTATTCCGGTGTCGACGTACACCTCGACGCCGGACCCGACTGCATCGACGACCTCGGGGAGAAGTTCGAGAGGCGTCGGTGCACGGTCCAGCTGGCGGCCACCGTGATTGGACACCACCAGCGCATCGGCGCCGGCGTCGACGACGTCGCGCGCGTCGGCGACGTCCTGAATTCCCTTCACCACAAGCTTTCCCGGCCATTCGGAGCGCAACCATTCGAGATCGGCCAGCGTGAGTGCGGGGTCGAACATACTCTTGACCAGCTCACCGACGGTGCCCTCGAAGGACGTCAGGTTTGCGAACTCGAGCGGTTGGGTGGTCAGCAGATTCAGCCACCAGCTGGGGTGCCGTGTCATGTCGGCCAGGGTTCGCATGTTCAGAGTCGGCGGGATCGTCATACCGTTGCGCACGTCGCGCAGTCGGTTGCCGGGAACGGGTGTGTCCACGGTGAGAACGAGTACGTCGACCCCCGCCTGGGCCGCCCGTTCGACGAGGTCCCGGCTGGCCACCCTGTCCTTCCACAGGTACAGCTGAAACCAATTGGCACCGGTCGGTGCCGTACTCGTCACGTCCTCGATGGTTGCGGTGCCCATCGTCGAGAGCGCGTACGGCACACCTGCCGCCGCTGCCGCGCGTGCCACCGCAGTTTCGCCCTCGTGCTGCATCATTCTGGTGAAACCAGTGGGGGCCAGGATCAACGGAAGCGTCGCTGTCCGACCCAGAATCGACGTCGAGGTATCGACTGCGCTCACGTCTCGAAACACGTGTGGTCTGAACTCGATTCGTTCGTACGCCGCCCGAGCGCGTTCGATGCCGACCTCACCCTCGGCACCGCCGGAGACGTACTCGAAGACCGAACGCGGGGTGCGCCGACGAGCGATCTCGGCGAGGTCACCGATGGTGTGCGCTCGGGAGAGACGCCTGTCGACGGGATCGCCTCTCGTCGCACGCATTTCGAGAAACGGTGCCACCTCTCGCCAACGAGGAAGCCTCCGATGTGTTCGCGGTCCGTTCGTGTGGGCAGAGTCCGTCATCGATTCGCCTTTCGTTCGGTTCTCGTCAGGCCACCGAGACGGCTGGACCGGCGAGGTCCGGGCGAATGCGCCGAAGTACGTCCATGCGCAGAGAACCGAAGAGTTCCGAACTCTTGGTGCTGAGTTGGTCTCGTGAATCCGGCAGTGCCACTGCGACTGTGGCCGTCACCGATGCCGGGGCTCCACCGAGAACGATCACCTTGTTGGACATGTAGACCGCTTCGTCGACGTCATGGGTCACGATGATGACCGTCATCCCGAACTCGCGTTGCACCTTCATCGTCAGGTCTTCGAGATCGGCACGGGTCTGAGCGTCGACAGACGCGAACGGCTCGTCCATCAGCAGGACCCGAGGCTCGAATGCGAGCGCCCTCGCGATGGCCGCGCGCTGCTGCATTCCGCCCGACATCTCCCACGGGTACAGGTCACCGCGGCCTTCGAGTCCGACCGATTCGAGAGCGGATTCGGCGCGTCGACGCCGCTCCGATTTTCCCGTGGTCCGACGCAACGGGAGTTCCACGTTCTCTCCGACACGCATCCACGGCAACAACGAGCGACCGTAGTCCTGGAAGACGACCGCCAGATCAGTCGGTGGGCCGTCGACCTTCGTGCCGTTGATCGACACCTCACCCATCGCGGATGTCAGTCCCGCCACGGCGCGAAGCAACGTCGACTTGCCCGTGCCCGAATGGCCGACGATGCAGACCAATTCACGTTCGTCGACCGTGAAGTCGACGTCTTCCAGCACGGGCCTGGTTGCACCGGCGTAGGTCTTGCACAGCTTCCGGACGGCCACTGCGGGCGCGGGTCGGTCGTTCACTGCGCCGCGGTCGTTTCGAGTCGTAGACGATGCCACCGAAGGGTCCTTCTCTCCAATAGAGCGAACAGTAGATTGAGTCCGTAGCCCAGCAGTCCGAGCATGATGAGTCCTGCCCACATGTCCGTCATGGCGTAGGTGCGCTGAGATTGCAGTACGAAGTAGCCGATTCCCTCGGACGAGGCGAACAGCTCGCTGCCCACCATGGCCACGACTGCAACGGCAACGCTGGTTCGCATTCCCGCGATGATCTGAGGTGTGGCGGAACGCAGGAACACGCGCATGCTCGAATCCCACCGGCCGAGGCGGTAACTCCTCGCGACGTCGCGTACCAGTGGATCGACGGCGCGAACTCCGTCGACGGTGTTGAGCAACGTCGGCCACATGCAGGCGAAAGCGATGATGGCCACCTTCTGCACGACGTCCGTTCCCAGCAACACGATCGTCAACGGAACCAGGGCGATAACCGGTGTGGCTCGGATGAATTCGAGTGTCGGGGACAGCGCACGATGCGTCTGCGGCATCGAACCCAGCGCGAGGCCGCACAGAATTCCGATTGTGACGCCGAGGAGGAACCCGATGCCGAAGTTTCGGAGGCTCGGCACCACGTGGACGGCGAACTGATCGGAGAACCACAGGTCTGCGAACCGCGTCATGATCTCGCGCAGCGGTGGAAAGTAGAACGAGGAACTACTGCTCGACACGAACCACCACAGTCCGACGAGAAGAACCGGAAGCCAGGCCTCGACGGCGATCGAACGAATACGGGTCACGACGGAATCCTCTGCGATGGGTGCCAGCGGCACAGCCGGCGCTCGGCCGCGGCGAACAGATACAGCACGGCGACACCCATGAGGGCGGTCACCAGAGTCAGGGCAAAGACGTCGACCATCTGCGCGTTCATCTGAGCCTGCGCGAGCGTCTTTCCGATTCCCGGTACTGCAGCCAGCAGCTCGATTCCTATCGCGAGGAGCATCGCCATCACTGCGGCGATACGAAAGCCGGTGGCCACGAACGGAGTAGCGGACGGCACGATGACGAAGCGGATGACCTGGAATCTGCTCAGGCGATAGGACCGAGCCGCTTCGAGTGCGGCACCGTCGACGTCCCGGACCCCGTACATCGTCTGTAGCAGGATCGGCCACACGCAGGCTGCCACCACCACCGTCAGCTCGGTCTGACGGGTGGTTCCGTAGATGAGCGCGACGAGGGGGATGATCCCCAACGTCGGAATCGATCGAAGGAACTCGATGACGAATCGGCAACTGCGGTAGGCGAAGTCACTCGTCCCGAGCAGAATTCCCAACGGCACCGCGATGATGGTCGAGTACAGCAGGCCCAAGGCCCAGCCGGTCATGGTCGACGCGATATCGGTCCAGAACGTCGCCGTCGTCGCCATGTCCAGCACTCTCGCGGCCACCGGAACGGGCCCGGGAATCGTGTCCGCGGCGAACAGGCCGGACGACGACAGGGCGGCCCAACCGAGTATCAGCAGCATCGGAGCGATGGCCTTCTGCGCCGCGGAGGGCATCACCGGTCGCACTCGGAGCACCGGCGCGGTGCGCAGCGCCGCACTGGTCATCGGGTGAGCCCACTGATGTCGGCCGAGGAATCGAGCGCCCCGTTCTCCCGGAGAATCGTGGCGATGTCGTCCAGTCCCGCTGCGTCGACGCGACTTTCGAGTGCCGGGTACCCCGTGTCCCCGACGGTGTCGGCTGGGGTGCCGAAATGTTCGACCATGGCGGCGCGCATGTCGTCGGGGTGCGAGTCGGCGTACTCCACGGACTCGTCGAGTGCGGTCTGGAATTTGTCGACCACCTCGGGGTTGGTCTCGACGTAGTCGCGGGTACCGGTGACGACGACCCGGGGCGCGGGGCCGAAGACCTGCTCGATCGGGTCGCCCATCGGTGCCTCGAACTGTCCGGTCTTCAACAGCAGACTGGCGTAGGGATCACCGACCAGCGCCGCGTCGATCCGATTGGCGGTGAGTGACTCGCCCATGGCGGAGAACGGAACCTCGATGACCGACACGTCGCTGCCGTCGCCCCCCGCTTGGTCGACGACACCTCGGACCCCGTACTCGGATGCCGATGCCAGGAGGTTCACTCCGACCGTCTTGCCTTCGAGGTCGGCAGCGGTGCGAATCGGACTCCCCGCCTCGACCAGCAGGGTCGATCCGGTGCGTCCGTCCGGGCCTGCCTCGAAGGTGGAGACGCCGCCGACGACAGCCAGGGGTATCCCCTTTCCGGCCGCCATCACGGTGCCGGGACCGGTATTGGGATTCATGTCGACCTGACCGCTGAGGAGACCACCGACCAGGTCCGCAGGCGTGATGTCGACGAGTTCGATGTTCAATCCGTTGCGCTCGAAGATGCCCTGGTCCACGCCCAGCAACACCGCGGCGTAGTCGGACAACTGCACGTTGCCGAGACGGACGGTGGTCAGTCCGTTCTCCGACGCCGCAGGCGCGGCTTGTGTTCCACCGCATGCGGTCGCGGTCAGCGCCAGGAGGACCCCCGCGGTCGCGGCAATCGATCGCGTTCGGACATGTCGGCGCAGTGGAGTCATCATCGATCACCTTCGGTTGGCTCGGTCCCGCTGCCTACTGCAGCGTCGAAAGGTGACGATAGTGACGGAGACCACACTGCGATACAGATGATCCATCCACATTTCGACGTGCACAGTGGGGATCCAATCCATCCCGTCCGAAGCCGGCTTCCCATACTGTCGGCACCATGACCATCGATCGAGTACCGGTATCCGGCGGGCACCTCGCCGTCGAAACACACACCGGCACCAGTGAGCCCATCCTCGTGGTTCACGGTGTTTCCAGTCAGCGCATGCTGTGGAGCTGGCTGCGGGCGGAGTCACCGCACCTGACACTCGTCGCACCGGACCTTCGCGGCAGAGGTGACAGCGTCGACGTCACGGGACCGTCCTCGTTGGCCCAGCACGCAGACGACCTCGACGCCGTCCTGGACGCATTGGGGCACGACGCCGTGCACGTGTGTGGAATGTCGATGGGTGGATTCGTGGCGGTCGAGTTCGCGGCCCGGTACCCGTCCAGGGTGAAGAGTCTCGTCCTCGTCGACGGGGGCGTGCCGGTGGCTCCGCCCGCCGGCCTCACGCAGGGGAACGTTGCCGCGGTCTTCGCGGACAGGATCGCTCGAACTCAGCAGCACTGGAACGACATCGGCGATTACATCGAATTCCTGGTCTCGACGTCGTTGCCGCTACTCGACCCCGCCGATCCGCTCTTGCGGACGTACGCCGAACACGATCTGGTCGACGGATCGGTCCGGCTGTCGTCCGATGCGGTCGTCGCGGACGCCACGGACGTCTTCTTCGGTGCCTCGCGGTTCCGGGAACTGACGATGCCGATTCGATTCCTGCACGCGCAGTGGAGCGTTGGCGCCGATTCCGCGCCGATGTACTCGAGCCAGATCGTCGAAGCGCTCGACCTGACGTCCATCACCGCGATGCCGGGACTCGATCACGCCGGGACGATCATGACCTCGGTCGGTGCGGCCGCAGTGGGAGAAACGATCGACGAAGCAATCGACGCGGGTGCGGGTGGAGTCGGGCAGTTCACCGATGCATAGCAGATACGTCGGCCTCGAACGGTGCCCATGGGGTGTCTCGAAGCGCAGGACAGTGTTCGGGTGTCGGATTGTGTGCAATGTCGATCATCCGATCGAGGACGTCACGCGTGGCGGCCAGATCGGCCATCGCCGCGGTGATTCGGTCTCGTTCGATTCTCATGATCTCGAAGGCCTCGGGCGAGCTCTGGCCGCTGTCTATACACGGCAGTAGTTTCAGAATCTTCCGACTCGAAAGACCAGCGGAGAAGAGTTGCTGGAGTAACTTCACCCGCTCGACGGCAGACTCAGCGTAGACACGTTGTTCGCTGGAGGTGCGTTCGGACGCCAGCAAGCCCTGCTCTTCGTAGTAGCGAAGAGCTCGCGTGCTCACTCCTGCCAGGTGTGCCACCTCGCCTATACGCATCCAGTATCTCCCTCGGAGCAACGTTCGATTCTCGGACTTGCCCTTGACGTTAACGTGAAGTTTTAGCCTTGTCGATATCGGACCGATCAGGACCGAGCAAACGAAACTCGCGAAGAAAGCAAGGTCCCATGGACTTCTCCGACCAGATCGCCCTCGTCACCGGAGCCAACCGCGGCATCGGCCGTCACTTCGTCCTCGAACTTCTCGATCGAGGCGCGAAAAAAATCTACGCGACGGCTCGCAGACCCGAAACGCTCGACTTCGACGACAACCGGGTGGTGCCGTTGACGCTCGACTTGCTCGACAGCGAATCGGTAAGAGCAGCGGCGTCGGCGGCGTCCGATGTCACACTGCTCGTCAACAATGCGGGCATCTCCACCGGCGCCGCGCTCGTCACCGGTGACCTCACCGAGGTTCGGCGCGAGATGGACACACATTTCTGGGGCACACTGAACGTCGTTCGGGCATTCGCCCCGGTACTCGCAGCACAGGGTGGCGGTTCGATCGTCAATATCTTGTCGGCTCTATCATGGTTCGCCACAACGGGATCCGGTGCCTACGCTGCCGCGAAGGCCGCCGAATGGAACATGACGAACGGAGTACGCCTGGAACTTGCACCGCAGGGAACATTCGTACAGGGCGTACTCCTCGGCGCTGCAGATACCGACATCGCCGCCGGATACGACGGACCGAAGATCAATCCCCGTACTGTGCCGCGTGCCGCCCTGGACGGTCTGGCGGCCGGCTCCATCGAAATCATCGTCGACGAATGGACCGCTATGGTGAAGTCCTCTCTCTCCGGCGATCCCGCAGCTTTCTATGCACAGATGGCCGAACTACTCGGAGCGAACTGACTTTCTATTCCAACTCCCGCCCCCCAACCGAAAGGCGCTGGACGGGGCCATACGGGTCCAATCCGAGATCTGTGGGGTGCACCGAACCGTTCGGTCGTGCAGAGGAATGTGAGCGGCGAGGTGTCGCACTGCGGAGCCACTCTTTCACGCTCTACTGGGTTCGATCCCGAGCCAGGATGCGTTCGAGGTAGTCGAGATCCTCGCGGAGCATCGAGATGGCCCGCTCGGGCCCCTCGGGTACGACGGGCTTGCCGCTGTCCTGAGCAACGGTGCGCAGTGCCATGTCGGCGAGTTGAGTGGCCACGCTCCGATCGGCGTCGGGGTCACCGCTCTGGTGCCACCACGCGACCCAGTTGAGCATGCCGATGATGCCGAGTGCCGCAGTGCGCGGATCGACCGGCCGGAATTCCCCTGCCTTGACACCACTTTCGACGACCGTCACGAACTCCTTGAGCACGTGTCGGCGACTCTGCTGGTATGTGTGCGACATCTCCTCGGGGAGATCGGCTTCCGATCTGATGATGAGCTTGAAGCGGTCGGCGCTCTGGGCCTGATTCAGTGCGATCGCGGTCGCCATCTTCCGCAGCTTCTCCGTGGGCCCGAGGTCGGATCGCTCGTTGATCTCGTGCAGAACTGCCGCAGGCGTCTCGGTGCTCTCACTGATGAGTCGCGAGAGCAACTCGTCCTTGTTCGCGACGTAGTGGTACAGCGCCGGCCGAGTGAGGCCGGTGGCGTCGGCGATGTCCTGCAGGGTTGTGCTGGCGAAACCCTTCTCCGCGAACAACCGCGTGGCCTGGTCGAGAATCTGCTTCTCGACCAGCTCCCGACGCGGGTTGCGCGCCGATCCCCGTGGTGAGTCCTCGCGTGTCATGACCGAAGAATAACCGTCGCTCTCGTCAAGGACCGACAGACACGAGGTGGGTGCGCGCACCGACGAGACCTGCCACCGCGTCGGGCAAGCACTCCTTCGGCACGTCGACGACGACGAGTGCGCCGGTGTTGCGCATCATTCGCTCCGCGACATCGAGACGAGTGAGGACGTGATCACGCTCCTCGGACCCGGTCAACCACACCGTTGAGCTCGCCTTGGCCTCGTCGACGACGGCCGTCGCCTTCTCGTTCCATGCAGACTCGACGTCCACGGAGACCACCGTCGTCGTCGGATCGTTGCGAAGATCGGACGGGGCGAATCGGTCGGGGAACGACCGCCCACCGTGGTCGATGGGCCGCGAGAGGATCCACCGAGATACGTCGACGGGAACCTCCGAGTCTGCCGGGACCTGTGCGTAGCTGGCAATTCCCTTCCACGCCACCTCGGGGGCGGAGTCGAGAAACCGCTCGAGACCGACCTTCCCGGCGCGCGTCATGTACGCAACCATGAGCTGGTCCACGGGTAGATCCATCCGCTGAGGGAAGGACTCCCACCACTGTTCACTTCGCACCGCGATCTGTTGGAGGTGGTCCACCGCGGGGCGACGCACCCGTTCGTACTCGGCGAGGGCTTCGTCGACCGTCGCAGCCGACGCCAGTGCGGCATCGAGGGCGATGGCGTCCTCCATGGCGAGCTTCGTTCCCGATCCGATCGAGTAGTGGGCTGTGTGGGCGGCGTCTCCGAGAAGAACTGTGTTGTCCACCGCCCACTTTCGGCACTTGACGGTTCGAAACTGCATCCATCGAGTCCTGTTTCCGATGAGGCTGTGATCCTGGAGTGTCTCGGAGAATGCCTTCTCGAGGTAGCGCAACGACGCCTCGTCGCTGTCGGCCGGATCCGTGGCAGCTGTCGTGACGTCGAAGCCCGCCCGGTGCCACGTGTCGAGATCGGTCTCGATCAGAAACGTACTGCGATCTGCCGCATAGGGATACGCGTGAGCGACGAACGTGCCGTGCTCGGTGGTGACGGGCACGAAGATGGCACTCGGCAGTGCGAAATCCGTTCCGCACCAGAGGTAGAGGCCGGTTCCGGTGGAGATGTCGGCACCGAATCGGTCGTCGGACGTGCGTGTTGCGCTGTTGATTCCGTCCGATGCGATCACGAGGTCGGCATCGAATTCCTTCGGCTCGTGGCGTTCGCCGAACACGAGCCGAACTCCGGCGTCGCGTGCTTGCTCCTGCAGCACGGACAGCAATCGGGCACGGCCGATCGCGAGGAGATCGCCGTGGGCCAAGCGTGCCGTCCTGTCGCCGACCTGCATGGACATCTCGTGCGAATAGGATTCGGCCACAATCGCATCGAGAGATCTGGCGTCGGCCTGCCGAAGGTTGCGTTGCGTCCGTGACGCCAGCCCCACTCCGAACCCGAACGTGGTATCCGGTGAACTCTGCTCGTATACCGTGATCTCCGCGTCGGGATTGGACAGTTTCAACAGCCGTGCGGCGTAGAGCCCGCCCGGGCCTCCGCCGATCACTACGACGCGGTCGAGTTTCATCGTTGCCTCTCGAGCTTCGCGGCGATGTCGAGCCGCAGACGCTTCTTGTCGATCTTGTTGACGTTGGTTCGGGGAAGCTCGTCCACCCATTCGAGACGTTCGGGCCACTTGAACTTGGCTACGCCGAGCCCCATGAGGTGTTCCTGTACGTCGGCCATCGTCAATGGCACCCCGTCGGTGACGAGATATGCGCACGTCTTCTCGCCGAGTCGAGGGTCGGGCATCGCGACCACGGCCGCGGAACGAACGGCTGGGTGATCGAGCAGCAGCAGCTCCACCTCCTCGGCGTTGATCTTCTCGCCGCCTCGGTTGATGAGGTCCTTGATCCGCCCCTCGATCGTGACGTACCGCTCGCCTGCGACGACGGAGATCGACGCCAGATCGCCGGTCCGGTAGAAACCGTCGGAGGTGAAGGCAGTTCGATTGTGTTCGGGGGCACCGAAATACCCGGTGATCGTGTACGGACCACGGCAGCACAATTCCCCGACTTCCCCGTCGGGCAGCTCGATCTCCGTACCGGGATCGAGGATGCGCACCTCGTCCTCCGCGCAGACCGGGGTGCCGACGGTGGCTATCCGGGCGTGGCGGGGAGCGGCGACCGGGGTGACGGTGAGCAACCCCTCGGACATTCCGAACAACTGACCCGCCCAATGATCTCGACCGTCGTCGACGCGGTCCATCAGTGCCGGTGACACTTTGGCACCGGACAGGATCACGTGCCGCAGACGCTCACGCACGCGATCGAATTCGGGACTCGACACGGCCTGGTAGTGACCGTGGCCGATCAACACCTCGGTGGCTTCCGCGCGTTCCATGAGGTCGAACGCCGATCGGACGTCGGCGGTCGCGAGTACGAGACACGCGCCGACCGAGTGCGAGGCGTGCAGACCGCAGGCAATCCCTGCGTTGTGGACGATGGGAATCAGATGGGCGACGCGGCTGTCCGATGTCCACTCGAGCCGTTGGGCGTACATGAGTGCGTTGTTCCAGTACTCGGCATGGATCCGCGGAATGACCTTCGGTACTCCCGTTGTCCCGCCGGACAATTGGAAGGCAACGACGTCCTCGGGATCGGTCTCGGCCTCGATGGCGTCGACGACTGCTCGGGCCTCGGTGGGGTCGATGCCCTGCCCGAGGTCCTCGAGGCGCAGCTCGCCACCCTCCGCTGCCCCGACTGTCACAACATGGCGAACGGTCTGGCTGCCCGCGGCATGCTCGTGGGCGAACGAGACCAGATCGAACGACCCCCCACCGGCCTCGACCACATGTGCGACCGCGCCCACCGCGGCACCTATGTGCGCGATCTCGTGCATTCGGTGCGCGGCAAGTGTGGCGACCGGAACGAGCCCGGCCTTGATGCAGCCGTACCAGGCCAGCACCGTCTCCAGCCGGTTCGTCAGCTGGAACAGCACAGGGTCCAGGCGCGCCAGACCCAGTCCAACCAATCCGGCGGCGATGGCATCGGTACGACGGTCGAGTTCGGCGAAGGTCATCGATCCCTCGGCGCTGATGATCGCAGGCCTGTCGGGATACCGAAGTGCGACGTCTCGAAACCGTCGGCTCGTGGGCAGTGAACTCCACGAACCGCTCTGCCGGTAGTGCTGCGCGCGGTCCTTCGGGTATCCCACCAACCTGCCGTCCCAGTCCGAGTGGGCCGTCTCGGTGGTCACCGTCATCGCTGGGCCACCGCAGGAAGCAATCGAGAGATCTCCAACGAATGATCAGGGTGGTCGGCCGGGACGATTCCCGAGTACACGGCCGTCCAGCATCCCGGGCAGCACAGTTGGCGGAACACGATTGGCGTGTCGACGTACTCGGCCGGGTCCGAGGTGACCTGCGGCCCCGCGGCCGAGGACGGACCCTCGTAGCGAGCCAGATCCAATACGCCGCTGGTCTTCTCGTCACCGAGCAATCGACCGCACTGTGCGCAGGCGATGACCCGAACGTCCCCGACGGTCACCTCGGACAGGTTGTCGTCGAGCCGCCTGGCCAGCGAGAGATCCATGATGGGAGCGTCGGAGTGCTGGGTGGAACGCGTGCGCCGTTCGTCGATCATGTCCCGACGTCGTCGTGCAGTTGCTGCCTCGTCCACCTTTCCCCCGTCGATCACCACGCCGTAGACGATGTTCGCGCCCTCCGCGGTGACCTTGCCCTCGCGTAGGTCCACCACGACGGCCTCCGGATCGCGATGCAACGGATCTCCGTAACCGCCGCCTCCCTGCCAGTGCATGTACAGCACCTCACCGGGAGCGACGTAGCTTTCGGCGTAGCACGCGCCGAATTCCTTTCCGCCGCCCAGCTCTTCGAGGGCCCCGGGGATCTTTCCCGCTGCGAACTGCTCGATGACGTCGGTACTGCGTGCCAGGATTTCGAGTCCGGTGTTACCCGGGTATCCGCCGGCGAGACCGTTGTTCTGCGCCACGGCCTTACCCGCCGAGGCGAGGACGAGGCCCATCGGGAGCGAGGTGCCGTACGGCGTGACAGCGAGCGATGCACTGACGCCACCGCGTTGACGACCGGGTCCACCGGAGTCGGGCTCTTCACGACGCCACAGCGTGAGCAGCGGGTAGAGGAACTCGGTCATTTCCGTATCGGGGATGCGCCCCATCGGAATACAGAAGAGTCCGCCGGTGTCCATGCCGTCTGCGGTCGGGCGCGCACCGTAACCGCCTGCCATCGGTTCCATCATGATGTTGAGGAACGGAACGGGTTGTTCTCCGCGTTCGTCGAGGCCTGCGATCACGGCGGTGTCCCAGGTGCCGCAACATGCAGCCTGCACGCTCTTGCCGAGGTCCACCGATCGGTCGAGCATCTGCGACAGGCATTCGGCGATGAGGGTTCCGGTCAACCACGCCGGTCCGATCGGACCACGACTGACGGCCGCCGGGAAGCTCGCGTTGTTGATGGTGCCCTCTTCGGAGACCAGGTCGAAGCATCGCATCAATCCACCTGCGGACCAGGGGATGTCACCCGCGAGGATCGGAAGCAACGCGAGCATGACGCCGCCGCGCATGCCTGCGTAGGTGCAGTTGATGACGCCCGTCTGCTTGTCGGTGCCGGTGAAGTCGAACGTGAGATGGTCGGCGGTCTTGCTCATCGCGACGGTGATCTTGTGCACGTCACGGTCGCCGGTGTGCGACTGGTCCTGGTAGCCGGTGGCCTTCCAGGTCCCGTCGGGCAGCGACGAGAGTTTGCTGCGCAGTCGGCCTTCGGCGTCGGTCATCATGCGCTTCATGACGGCCTTGACCGTGTCGGCACCGTACTGCTCGATGACGGCGAGCATGCGATTGCGTCCGACGGTGTTCGCACCGATCTTCGCCCGCAGGTCGAGCCCGACCAACATCGGAACTCGGGAGCGTCGCACCCAGAGATCGGCGATGTCGCGCTGGAGCTCGTAGTCGCGGACGACCTTGACCGGTGGAGTCGGAAGCGATTCGGAGAAAACATCTTTCGCGGACGGGTCGAACGACCCGAGTCCGGAACCACCGAGGTCGGGTTCGTGGCAGATCGCGCTGGTCCAGGCGAACAGCTTGCCCTCGTGGAAGATGGGTTGGTAGACGATGACGTCGCTCTGGTGCAGTCCCCCGCCGACCCATGGGTCGTTGCAGAGGAACATGTCACCCGGCGCGATTCCTGGGTTGGCGGCGCGATGTTGCAGGGTCCAGTAGATCGCCAGGTCCACGGCTCCGACGAGCATGGTGTTGTAGAGGCCGACCTGAACCTCCTGTCCCAGTTCGTCACTGATCGCGAAGTCGAAATCGTTCGCATCGGTGACGATGGGTGAGCCCGACATTCGTTTGAGTGCCTCGCCCATCTCGTCGGTGACCGACCAGAGTCGGTGGCGGATGACCTCGTAGGTCAACGGATCGAGGTCGTCGATCTGCTGCTGCGTGACGGTGTGCACCGGCAGGGTCGGTGGGAGGGTGCGCGCGAGAGCGTCGGGATCGACGGGGCGGGACGAGAAGATCTCGGACCCGGGGATTGCTGATGTCATGGTGAGGTTCTCCTGTGGTCTCAGCCGGCGACGATGTTGAGGTTGCCGAGGCGGTCGACAGTTCCGGTGGTGCCGTGCGGGACGACGACGGTCGTCGTGGGGACTTCGACGATGGCGGGACCGGCGAGGACGTGCCCGGCAGCGAGCTTGCTGTAGTCGTAGATGTCGGTGTCGACATAGCCGATTCGACCGTCCAGGTTGACTTTTCGGGAGCCGATGCGGGCCGCCGATGCGTCGGCGGAGTCGGCCGACTTCAATTCGGGCAGAGTCGGCGAGAACGGCAGCACGCCCGTCGCGCGAACGCGATAGGTGATCGCCTGAATGCCGGCTTCGCGGAATCCACTGTCCTTGCCGTACAGATCTGCGTACCGCTGCTCGAAGAGGTCCGAGGCATGGGCGACACTCGCCGAGTCCAGCGAGCCTCCTGGAACGGTCGTGGCCACCTCGGCCAGCTGCATCGTGTACCGCATGTCGATTTCACGTTCGACCTCGACGGATGTGAAATTCAGACCCTGCCGACCGAGGGCGTCGCGCACCCGCTTCTCGAGGCTCTCGAAATTGGCCTCGGCGCGGGCCGGATCGAGGGGCATCGCGGCCGGGTCGGACAGCTCGGCCGCGAGCACGATGTTCGACGACGCCAGGCCGTAGGCCGAGAACGCCGACGCCACCTGCCCGAGCGGAACGATGACCTCCTTGACGCCGACCTCGGCGGCATACGCGGCGCAGTGCGACGGTCCGGCTCCGCCGAATGCGTAGAGGACGAAGTTGCGCGGATCGTGTCCGGCTTCCACCACAGTCTTGCGCAGGAGATCGCCGGTCTGCGCGTTCTGCACGGCGTAGATCGCAGCCGCCGCATCCTCGATCGACAGACCGAGCGGTTCCGCGATTCGGCGTCGAATGGCCTCGCGCGCAAGCTCTTTGTCGAGTGGTTTGCGACCGCCGAGCAATCCGCGTTCGGGGAGGATGCCGAGGACGAGGTTGGCATCGGCATTGGTGGGTTCGGTGCCGCCCTGCCCGTAGCAGGCAGGGCCGGGAACCGCCTGGGCGCTGTGCGGTCCGATCTGGAGGTTGCCGCCTGCATCGACCCAGGCGATTGCGCCGCCGCCGGAGCCGATTGCGTGTACCTGGAGGGTGGGCACGTTGATCGGGTGGTGATTGATGATGGTGCTCGACGCGCGCACCGGCTCACCGTCGACGACGAGTCCGACGAGGAAGGTGGTTCCGCCGACGTCGGTGGCGATGATGTTCTCGTGTCCGAGCTGCTTTCCGAGCGACACGGCTCCGACCACGCCGCCGGTCAACACGGATCCGACTGTGCTGATGGCGTTCTTCGGGGCCTCTCCTGCGGCAACGGCACCGCCGTTGCTCTGCATCACCAGCAGTGGGCCGGCGAGGTCGAGGGCACGCAGCTTCTTCTCCAACGAACCGAGGTAGTCGCGCAGTCCCGGACCGATCTGAGTGCTCATGATCGTGGTCGCGTTGCGGGCGAACTCACGGATGCGCGGGCTCACCTCGGAGGACAGCGAGACGAACATCTCGGGCGCGATCTCGTGCACCAGTTCACGAATACGCTGCTCGTGCACCGGGTTACGGAACGACCAGAGCAGCGAGACCGCAATGCCGGAGACGCCGTCGTCGACGAGGCTTCGGATGGCGACGCGCGCGGACTCCTCGTCGAGGGCAACGACGACATTGCCGTCTCGATCGAGCCGTTCGGTGACCTCGAGCGCATGCCGCTTGGGAACCAGACCGTGGGACTTGCTCTGCCCCAACACGTTCTGCAGTTGCTCGGGCGATCCACCGAGGTAACGACCCTCGACGTTCATGATGTAGATCGAATCCCGATGCCCCTTGGTGGTCAGGAACCCGACCGGCGGGACGTTGCCCATCACCAGTGCATTGAGCGAGGACGTGGTGCCGTGGGCGATGTGGTGGGTGTTCGCGAGCATTTCCTGCACCGGGCATCCGAGCTGCTCGGCCAACGTTTCGAGAACGTCGATGACGCCCTGGGAATAGTCGGGTGGAGTCGAGGGCGCCTTGGCCGCGACCACGGTGCCGGAACTGTCGTCGAGTACTGCATCCGTGAACGTTCCGCCGACGTCCACTCCGATCACATAGGTCATGCCGGTGTGCTCCTTAGGTCCGAGTCGAAGACGTTCTGGCATGTGAGAGCGAGGCACCCTCGAACACTGCTTACGTCTGCGTCGAGTATTCGACGTTACCGACGACATGTCAAGCATGAATGTGAGTGCTGTCACCTCCCTCGGCTCTGTCCGACTCGATACTGCCGTTCACTTCCGCTGGTGAACGCCACTTGACGAATCATCGCAAACGTCGAATACTCGTCATCAACGTCAAATACCGAAAGGCAGTGCATGAGTACTCACCGTGTGGGCTTGGTCGTTCCGAGCTCCAACGTCACCGTGGAAACGGAGATGCCGGCCGTGTTGGCGCGACATCGCGAGGCACAGTTCTCGTTCCACTCCTCGCGCATGCGTATGCAGGCCGTGTCACCGGAGCAACTGCGAGCGATGAACGCCCAGCGCGAGCGGTGCATCCTCGAATTGGGTGATGCCGGAATCGACGCCGTTCTCTATGCGTGTCTCGTTGCCCTGATGGTCGCCGGGCCAGGGGAACACCAACGCGTCGAGGGGCTCATCGCAGAACAACTCGCCACGGGCGGATCCGATGCCGCTGTCCGGTCGAGCGCAGGCGCTCTCGTGGAAGGCCTGCGCGCTCTGGACGCGAAGAGCATCGTTCTGGTGACGCCTTACATGCGACCGCTCGCGGAGAAGGTCGTGGAGTACATCGAGGCCGAGGGAATTCGCGTACTCGATTGGCGTGCGCTCGAGGTGTCCGACAACGCCGAAGTCGGCTGCATCCCAGGCGAACGAGTGATGGACGCGGCGCGGTCGTTGGATCTCACCGGCGCCGATGCGCTGGTGATCTCCGCGTGCGTACAGATGCCGTCGCTACCGCTCGTTCAGGCCGCCGAGGACGAATTCGGCATCCCCGTTCTGTCGGCCGCAACGGCAGGTGCCTACAGCCTGCTCCGTGCGCTCGACCTACCCGTCGATCTACCGGACGCCGGCTCACTGCTCCGAGCCGACGCAGTCGTCACTTCGTAGATCGTCACTTCGTAGAGAGGAAATCTCCATGTCCGACTTGCCACACAAGGTTCGGGGCGTCGACCACGTCGCCTACCCCACATTCGATCCGGCGGCGACGGTCGAGTTCTATCGTGACGTTCTCGGCTTCCCCGTCGTCCATTCCATCTGCGCAGCAGGGTGGGGCCCGGAGAAGCACCCCGATTTCATCCACTTCTTCTTCGACATCGGCAACGACGACCGTCTCGCGTTCTTCTACTACTTCGGTCTCGAACCGTTCGACGGTGGACCACAGGGTGATTCGTATTCACGTTTCGCCGAGGACGTACCGATCTTCTTCATTCGCTCGCGTCACCTGGCGATTCACGTCGACAGCGAAGAAGACCTGATGGAGTATCGACGACGGCTCGACGGCAGCGACTGGCCCGTGGAGATGCAGATTCAGCACGAGACGATCGAGTCCATCTACACCCACGATCCCAACGGCTACATGATCGAGCTCACCCGCGCGATGCGTCCGGTCACGCCGCAGGAAGATCTCGACGCGAATCTGACGATCGACGCCCTGATCGACGTCGTTCGCGGACCCGACCCGAGTATGGCGAACCTGTTGACCCGCAAGGCCGAGTTGATCGTCGAACGTGCGGCCGACTGGTCGGCCGAGAACGAGGTGGGGGTGTCGTGACCACGTTGTATGTCCTCGACATTCCGGAGAACACGACGATCGCGTCGGTTGCGGACGTCGATCCGGCCGTGCGCGTCGACCACGTCGGCCCGTACTTCCGCATAGTCTCGGACGGGGAGATCGTGATCGATCGTCGGGCCACCGGATGCAGGCACGCAGTCTGGTACAGCAGTGTCTCGGGCCTGTCCGACTCTCGAATCACGCAGTGGGACAAAGACGCTCTGCGCGTCGAGGCATCATGACTCTGGCCCGACTCGGGGCCGGTCGCTACATCGACGCCGCCGAGGCACCGAGCAGCACCGTCACCTCGGCGCACGAGCTCACCACCGCGGACGGTGCCAAGGTCAGCGGTGTGTTGCGCACGGTCCCTGGTGCCGAGACAGTCGTTGCCTTGATGCACCCGAGACAGGACCTGACGCATCACGTTCTCGTGCCCGAGCTGCTCGCCCGCGGATATGCGGTGTGGACTCAGGGAACACGTTCGGTGAACAACGACATCTCCCTGGTACACGAGCAGGCATTGCTCGACGCAGCCGCCGGGCAGGTGTTCCTCCGCTCACGCTCGTTCGATCACGTTGTGACACTGGGACACTCCGGTGGAGGCACACTGTTCGCGTTCTATCACGAGCAGGCCGGTCTCGCGCCGGAGCATCGACTGACGGCCACCCCGTCCGGTCGGCCGATCGACCTCGCATCCGCGGACATGCCGGTGCCGGATGGAGCGATCTTCATGGCCCCGCACCCCGGACAGGGCGCGCTGCTGCTGCGACTGATCGATCCGTCCGTCGTCGACGAATCCGACCCCATGTCCATCGACCCGTCGCTCGACCCCTTCGCTGCAGCCAACGGATTCGTCGACGCACCCGAAAGCTCTTCGTATTCGGAGGCTTTTGTCGGCCGATATCGCACCGCGCAACGCGAGCGCGTCGCTCGGCTGGACGGACTCGCGCGATCACGGGTCACCGAAGCATCCGACGCCCGACGGCGTTTCAAGACAAGCGGTGATCCTGCCGACCGTCGAGATGCGTTGGCACCGCGCATATTGACCGTCTATCGCACCGACGCCGACCTCCGGTTCACCGACCTGTCACTGAGCCCCAACGCCCGACCCTACGGTTCACTGTTCGGCCGACGGCCGGATCTGACGAATTACGGGCTCGTCGGATTCGCGCGCCTGTCCACGCCCGATGCCTGGTTGTCGACGTGGTCCGGTCTGAGCTCCAACGCCGACTTCGTTCGGTGCGCACCGTCGGTGACGGTCCCGTCGTTGTTCGTCGAACTGACCGGCGATCAGGCGTGTTTCCCGGAGGACGCGTCGAGGATGGTCGAGGCTCTCGGCTCGGTCGACAAGACCCGCGTGGCGATCGAGGGCACCCACTTCGGCGGCCCCATTCGCGACGGCGCGCCCACCGGCGCTTCTCTGGCCGCCGCCGACATCGGTACCTGGTTGTCCGAACACTTCATCTGACCCTCCTGCGAGCGGAAATCCATGTCACGTAACACTTTTTCTCCCGTGGTCGCACTCTGTCTGGCGGCGCTGACGCTGGAGGGGTACGACCTTCTGATGTACGGAACGGTGGTTCCGTCGCTCCTGGCGTACGAGCCGTGGGATCTGGATCCGGCGACCGTCGGGGTACTCGGATCGGTGGTGGGTGTCGGCATGCTGATCGGAGCCCTCGCCGCGGGCAGCGTCGCGGATCGCTGGGGTAGGCGACGGGCCTTGATCGCCGCGGTCGCGTTGTTCTCGGCCGCAATGGGATGCTGTGCGATTGCACCCTCACCCGAGATCTTCGGAGCAGCACGATTCGTGGTCGGCGTAGGAGCAGGAGTGTTGATGCCGACCGCTGCATCGATGCTGATCGAATTCTCCCGCCTGGAGACGAGGGCACGAACGGTCGCACTGGGCTTCGTGGGCACCAGTGTCGGCGGTATCGCGGCGGGGATCTTGTCGCTGTGGCTCGTCCCGGCGTTCGGCTTCCGAGCAATGTTCGCAGCAGGAATGATCCCGGCGTTGTTGATTCTGCCGATGATGGTCGGATATCTCCCCGAATCTCCGGCCTTCCTGACCTCACGAGGCAGGAGCGCTGTCGCACAGTCGATCTCGATGCGCTACGGACTCGAGGAAACAGTGGAGAATTCCGATGGTGACCCGACATCGACGGATCGCGGAATCGGTGCACTGTTCACCGCGAGCCGAGCGCGAGTGACATTGTCCTTCTGGGTGATGACCCTGCTGTGCCTGCTCGTGTTGTTCGGTGTCGCGACCTGGTTGCCCGCTGTGATGCGATCGGCCGGGTACCCGCTCGGAGCAGCGCTGTCCTTCCTGCTGGTACTCAATGTGGGCGGTGCAGTAGGTGCGCTCGGCGGTGCTTACCTGGCCGATCGGTTCGGTATCAAACCGGTGACCACCCTCGGATTCCTGTGTGCAGCGGTGTCGTTGGCATTGATCGCGACCACTCCCCCGATCGGGATCGTGTACGTTCTGGTGCTGATCGCAGGAATGGGTACGACCGGGACGCAGATCCTGCTGAACACCTTCATCGGTGGTTACTACCCCGTGTCGTGTCGGACCACAGGGCTGGGCGTCGCACTGGCGGTGGGGCGATTGGGCGCAATTGTGGGTCCCACTTACGGCGGACTGTTCGTCGCCGCCGGTGCCGGAACCAGCACTCAGCTTCTGGCTTTCGCCTTGCCTGCAATCATCGGAGCCGGGGTGACGATCCTGATTCCGACGGGACGAAAGCTGCGTAGCGGCCAGGCGTCGACGTCGGAAGGTCGACTGCATGCACCTGACGCAAGATGATTCCGCTGATGATGGGATTCACTTGCCGGTCCATATCGGATCGCGCTTCTGCATGAAGGCCATGATTCCCTCTATGGTGTCCGCCGAACGGCTCAGTGAGTCCAGGGCCTGTTCGCTGAGCTCCCAGCTGCGCGCTTCCGTCTCGATCGCGCCGTCACTGATTCCGCGAGCGACGCGCTTGCTCGCCTGAACCGCGAGCGGTGCGTTCGCGGCGATGACGTCGGCGAGGGCAAGAGCAGCGCTCAGCACATCGGGCTGAGGAACGACCCGGTTGACCAATCCCCACCGAAGCGCATCCTGTGCGCTCATGGCGGTCCCCGTCAGCAGTAGCTCCAGCGCGACAGCACGCGGCAGTGCCGTGGTCAATCTGAATACTCCGCCTGCTCCGGCGATGAGACCTCGTTTGACCTCGGGCAGGCCGAAGCTCGAAGTATCCGCAGCGACAACGAGATCGCCGGCCAATGCAAGTTCGGTCCCACCACCGAGTGCACTGCCGTTCACCGCGCAGATCACCGGCTTCGTGATGTGGTGCTTGACGATTCCGGCGAAGCCCCAGTGCGCGGTGTCCGGTGGAGTCACACCGGCGGGTCCGGCCGTTCCGAGCGCCTTCAGATCCGCTCCGGCACAGAAGACTTTGTCGCCCGCTCCCGTCAACACCACCACTCGAATATCGTCGGTGTTCTGGGCGAGCTCCCAGGCCTCACCCAAACCGCGATGTACATCGGCGTTGATGCTGTTGGCTGCCTCCGGGCGATCGATGGTGACGACGAGGGTGTGTCCCCGCACTTCGGTGAGTACCACTTCGGACACGTCGATCCTCGTTTCTTCGGGCCGTGAGACCCGATAACACTAATTCAGACATTCACTGTCTGCAATGGTTCGGTCGTCTATTCGCTAGCTCAACGCTCGCAGGACGGTGTCGACGATCAATTTCGAGTGGTTCACGGCGGCGCGACCTCTCGCGCCTGCGTGCGCTTGCGCGAACAGTGCGCGCGCCAACACCGCTCCCGTCACGAGTTCGAGCAGCAAAGTCGTCGACGTGCCCTCCGGTAGTTCTCCTCTCAGAATCGCGCGGCGGACGATGCGTCGGGTAGTGACCAGGCGGCTCTGATTGAGAGTGTCGGTGAGATGCGACAACAGGTCCGGATTCACCATCGCGTCGAGAGTCACCCGCAATGAGACCAAGCCGGAGAGCTCTCCGTAGCCCACGGCCAATTGCTCCGCGAGTTCGATCAGGTCCCCGCGGACCGATCCGGTGTCGATCGGCGTGGACAGCGGCGACCGGGCTTCGAGCGCTTGAACCAGTAGCTCTTCCTTGTCGGCCCAGCGGCGATAGAGCGCGGCCCTGCCGACCTTGGCCCGCCGCGCAACTGCATCGAAGGTGAAGCCTCGCCAACTGGTTTCCCAATACACCTCGAGCACAGCGGCATACACGCGATCCTCCATGTCCACGTCACGGGGCCGTCCTGGTCCGCGCGAAGACTCCTGAGACATGACTGCATCCTCTCACTCGTCTGCCGACCGAACGCGACGCTCAGCTGCAGAAGTCCACGGCAAGGTTCCCCTCGTTGTCCACCAAGTCGATTCGGCGTCCGATTGTCGATTCGTTCCGCCCGGACACGAGGTCGTGGAGCCTCGCTGCGAATTCGCGTCCGGCTCGGCCCGCCACCCGCGCCCCGTCTTCTGTTGATGCAACGACGAACGCTTGCTCCGGCAGACCGCTACGGTCGCACGTGACCGTAGCGGTCTCGATCGTCGCCTTGCCCGAGTAGCCGTGCGCAACATGTGCCGGCGTGCCCGAGGAATCCACCGGCTCCGGGTCGCCGATGTACCCATCGCGGTGAGCCGTCGTGGACAGCAGCACCGCATGCTGATACGTCAGGTAGCCGCCGTTGGCATGAACCAACGCGACTCCGGAGTTCTTTCGCAGAAGCCGCGTCGACTCCGCAACGGCGTGGAGCGAGTAGCTGCTCAGCGGCCCACCGAAGAACGAATGTCCGCCCAGGACGGTGGGAGTCGACCCCTCGGCCAGACCGAGCTCGTCGGCCAGAAGCTCCGGCACGATCGGGAAGCAGCTGTACGCGTCGACGAATGCGAGGTTCGCGCTGGTGAGATCGGCCCTCGACAGAGCGCGTTGCACGGCCGCGCGGAGAGCCGGGGCGTCGTCGAACACCGGGCGCGCCAACACATCCGGATTGTCGACCGCACCCGCACCACCCCACAGGTACACCATCCGATCCTCTGCAACACCGGCCTCGCGAGCGGCCGCCAGCGAACAGACCATGACCGCAGCTGCTTGGTCGACGAACGGCATGGCGTTCATCGATAGTGGATAGCAATCGGACACAGACCGGTTCGACGCAGAAACAGTGCCGATGTCCTCCGGCGTGCGAAAGACCGGGCTCCAGGCAACGGGATGTTCGGCCGCGATTGCCGAGAAACGAGAGTACATGTCGGCCGATTCGCGCAGAGCCTGTTCGGGGGTCAATCCACGGCTGTGGGCGCGGGCGTTGGCAAAGAGCGGGTAGATCTGTACCGGTGCCAAGATTCCTGCTCGCTGCATTTCGGCGCTGCCGAGGTCCTCGGGCGAGAACGACGGAGGGCCTCCCGGTGCGGTGGTCCAACCCGATTCGCCGGGGTCCACACCCGCCTTCGTCAGAGCACGGACGGAGGCCTGCGCCTCGCCGCCCACCACCAGTGCTGCAGTGCTACGCCCCTCGGCGATATCTCGGCCTAGCTGGTCGAGTAGGCGCGCCGGGTGGTGCCCACCGATCGTGCTGGTCGAACTGGATGTGAGGGTGACGCCCAGCCGCTCGGCAACCAGGGACGGAAGGTCGTCGTAATTCCAGCTCGTGGTGCGAACAGCGTGCACAGCGTCGAGCTTCTCTTTCAGGCCGTGTCCGCCGGCGTCGTCGATCGCTGCGTCCACAGCGCGCAGAACGAGCTCGAGAGGTTCGATGGCGCTCTGTGAAGGCCCGGCACCTGTGAATTTCAGGTCACCCACGCCCACGATGACCGGGACGCGCTCCGCAGTGATGGACATTCTCACAGCATATACAGACAGAAGCTGTCTGCAATCCGCCCGCCGATCGCCAACGCCACACCCGTAACCGGAGGATTCGATCGGCCCGACGGTTCGTTTTCGGCGGCTCGGACCGAGTTCGGACGCTCTGCGTATCAACTCCCCATGCGCCTTACCTGGTGATTGACATCACAGGCACCGGCGGCTATCTTTCAAACTGACATCAGTTCAGTTTGACAGAGTTGCGGTTGGTTCGAACTCGCACATCGAGTCGGCGATCGGATGTCGACCGACTCAACGTCATACGACGACTCGCCGAGTCCGCGGGAAGTCATCGACGTGCCCCGAAAGGAACCCAGGCATGAACAAGTTCAGGACGACGATGGTTGCCGTGGCGGCGACGGCTGCGTTGGTGGGCCTCACCGCATGCGGGGGGTCGTCTTCCTCCGCATCCGCTCCGGTCGAGGGCGATTGGGACGCAGTGATCGCTGCCGCGAACGAGGAGGGCAGCGTCATGCTCTACTCGAGCCAGAAGCCGGCCAATCTCGATGCTCTGACAGCAGCTTTCGAGGCGAAATACCCGGAGATCGACATGGAATACGTGCGTGGCACCGACTCGGAGATCAACCCCAGGGTCGAGACGGAGAACCGAACCGGGACCGGTATCGCCGACGTCCACATGACGACCGACGCGTCGTGGATTCAGAACGCCGCCGAGTCCGGAAAGTTCTCGACCGAACTCGTGGGCCCCGATCTCGATGCGGCAGCGTTCGATCCGGCCAAGAGCGTGATGAACGATCGATTTTTCTTGACCAGTGCTGCGGTATTCGGGCTGGGTTGGAACACTGCGGCCGTCCCGGACGGAGTCAGCGCACCCGAAGACCTGATCGACCCGAAGTTCCAGGGCAAGATCGGCATCGTGAACCCCACCGGATTCGCGTCGTACGTGGATCTGTACAAGTACTACGCCAAGAACTTCGGGGCGGACTACTGGAACCAGATCGCCGAACTCTCGCCGCGGGTGTACCCCAGCGCACTCGCAGTGGCGCAGGCCCTCACCTCCGGTGAGGTGACGGTCAGTCCCATGGTGCAGCCGCTCGTCACCGAGGTTGCCGCAGGCGCACCGGTCGATTGGGCTCTGCCCGACAAGCCGTGGGGAACACCCTGGTACTCGGAGGTTCTCAGCGCCTCGCAACACCCCAATGCAGCACAGGTGCTTGCCGACTTCATGGTGACCGCCGAGGGGCAGCAGGCGTTGAACGGCGGATATGCAGCGGTCCTTCCCGACATCGAGGGTGCGGTCGCGCGAGCTCAGGACATCGCATCTCCCGACATCGACGAACTGACTCCCGAGAAGGTCGACCAATACTCCCAGGAATGGCAGACCCTGTTCCAGGGCTGAACCTCTACTGCTCCCGACGTCGCCTCGGCGCACGAAATGCACTGTGGCAGCCACGAAACACCAATACTCCGAAAGTGAGTACGCAATGACCTCTCGATTCGCGGTCTCCGGACTGACGAAGACCTATGGTGCCAACGTCGTCGTCGACAGTCTCGACCTCGAGATCGAGCAGGGCGAATTTCTGGTCCTGCTCGGTCCGAGCGGTTGCGGCAAGACCACGACCTTGCGGTGCCTCGCCGGGCTGGAGACCCCGCAGGGTGGTTCGATCTCGTTCGCGGGTCGGACGGTGTTCGACGCGGCGTCGAAAGTTCATGTCCCCGCGCACAAGCGAAACATCGGCATGGTGTTCCAGTCGTATGCACTGTGGCCACATATGACGGTCGCCGAGAACATCCGATACCCGTTGACGGTGCGCAAACTGAAGAAGGCAATAGCCGACGGTGCGGTCGAGACGGCCGCGAACATGGTCGATTGCGGTGCTTTGCTCGACCGGTACCCCTCGCAGCTCAGCGGCGGCCAGCAGCAACGTGTCGCGGTCGCTCGCGGGCTCGTGGCGCAACCGGATCTGGTGTTGTTCGACGAGCCCCTGAGCAATCTCGATGCGCGCCTGCGAGATCAGGTTCGATCGCAGATTCACCAATTGCACCAACAGCTCGGTTTCACCGCTGTGTTCGTCACTCACGACCAGTCCGAGGCGTTCGCTCTCGGCGACCGACTCGCAATCATGAAGGCCGGGAAGATCGAGCAGTACGACGAGCCCGAGCACGTCTTCGAGAACCCGGCATCGGAATACGTCGCCGCGTTCATCGGAATGGGCAATCGACTCGAACTCCACCGCGGCCACGGCGGCTGGGTCACCAGCGGATCCGACGTCATCGACCTACGGACTGCAACGATCCGAGAGCGTGCCGACGAGGGCACTCGCGCGGTGGCCAGGTTCCGGCCGGACGACGTGCTGTTGCACGACACTGCCGAGCAGGTGCCGACCGGAAACATTGCCCTGCACGCAGAACTCGTGACGTACGAATACGGCGGTCGGTACTTCGACGTGGCGGTCAAGACCGGCGACGAGCAGCTGACACTGCGCGCTGTGGCCGCCGAACACAGTGCGGCCCTGCGGCGCAGCAAGCCCGGACAGCCGGTACTCGTCAGCTTCGCGCCGTCGTGTCTGCGGGTGTTCGCGCTGCCCGACGCGTCGTCGGCCGCGAGCTCCGAGCTCGTCGGTTCCGCGGGAAAGACCGCGTGATGGCAACGCTCGTCGACGTCGAACGTCCCGAGTCAACCGAGACGGCCGGCAAGCGCTCACTGACGATTTCGCCGAATTGGCGGGCGCGAATCGGGTACGCCGCCGTTCTCGCCGTGTTGGCCTACCTGGTCGTACTCCCGATGGTGCGTCTGCAGATGCTCGCGTTCGAAGACGGAGCTGCCGGATACCGAAGTCAGTACGGCCGCTTCGACATCGGCGTCACCCTTCGAACCACGGTGGCGTTGGCGCTGGGTTCGTTGGTCATCGCGATGGTCCTGGGAACGCTGCTCGCCTTCGCTGCGAGCAGGCTTCCTGCCAAGCTCGGTTGGCTTCGCGTCATCCCCATCCTGCCGATCGTGATGCCGGCGGTAGCGAGCGTGGTGGGGTGGGCATTCCTGCTCTCCCCCGGGCCCGGTTACCTCAATGTTCTCCTTCGACTGTTGCCGTGGTGGAGCGGATCGGACAGTGGCCCGATCGACGTGTACACCGTCCCGTGGATCATCGTCCTCACCGGCTTCGGTCTGACGTCGTTCGTATACCTGTTCGTCAGTTCCGGCATGCAGAACATCAGCTCCGAGCACCTCGAAGCGGCCCAGGTCAGCGGATCGTCCACGGTGGGAATCTTTTTCAAGATCGTCCTCCCGTTGCTTCGACCGTCCCTCATCTACGGCGGCGGCATCGCGCTGCTCCTCGGACTCGGCCAGTTCACCGGCCCTCTCCTGTTGGGTGCGAACACCGGCGTCAAGGTGCTGACCACCGAGATGTACCGCCGGGTGTCGGAGTCCCCGTCGGACTTCGCGGCGGCAGCGGCCGCGGGTTCTCCGCTGGTGATCTTCGGACTGGTACTGGTGCTGGCGCAGAAGGCGTTGCTGGGCAACCAGACTCGCTTCGTCACGCACGGCGGCAAGGCATTCGCTCCCTCCACCGGTAAAGCCACGTGGGCCACGGTCACCATCGTCGTGTTCGCGCTCTTCGCCTTGGTCATTCCGCTGGTGGGTCTGATCATCGTCTCGTTGACGCCGTACTGGTCGGGATCGTTGTCGCTGAGTCTGTTGACGCTGGACAACTTTCGGGCATTGATGGATACGACGGCGGTGGTGGAGTCGGTCCTGACCAGTGTACTGACCTCGCTGGGGGCAGTCGCGATCTGCATTCCGCTCGGATACCTGATGGCAAACCTTCTCGTCCGCGGTCGTCGGTTCAGGATTCTCGCGCTGATCGCAGACCTCATGACCGCACTGCCTCTCGGCATCCCGGCCGTGATCTTCGGCGTCGGATTCCTGCTCACGTACACCGAGCCGCCGTTGATCCTCTACGGAACCAGAACGGTGATCATCCTCGTGTACATCGTGCTGATGCTTCCCTTCTCGACGAGGATGCAGATGACGGCCATGCTGTCACTCGGCAACACGTACACCGAGGCGTCGGCCACCAGTGGTGCGTCCCCGTTCGTGACGAATCTCCGAATCATGTTGCCGCTGATGCGTCCGACGATCCTCAGTGCGGTCGCGCTGATGTTCATTCTGCTGACCCATGAGTTCGCTGCATCGCTTCTCGTGCGAGCGTCGACGACCCAGGTGATGGGCACGTTGCTGTTCGACATGTGGCAGAACGGCTCCTATCCGCTCGTCGCCGCGATGGCCTTGCTCATGACTGCCGTCACCACGATCGGTGTCGCCGCGGCGATGCTCGTCGGCGGCCGCAACGTGCTCAGCAAGCTGTGACGGGCGGGCAGTCCCGGCTCCAGGACAAGGTCGTTCTGGTCACCGGCGCAACCGGAGGGATCGGTACCGCGATCGCCGAGCGGCTGGCCTCGGAAGGCGCGGTGCTCGTGGTGACCGACGTCGACGGGGCCGCATGTTCCGCACTCGTGGCCGACCGGGCCGACAGCGAACGCCATCTCCCGATCGCCCTCGACATCACCCGAGAAGATCAGTGGCACACCGCTGTCGAGGCCGTGGCCGCGCAGTACGGCCGGCTCGACGCCGTGGTGAACAACGGTGCCATCGGTAGCCTGGGAACCGTCGTCGACGAGGATCTCGACCGATACAACCGAGTCGTCGAAGTCAGTCAGACGGGGACGTGGCTCGGAATGAAGCACGCGGGTGCATATGTCGAACGGTCGGGCGGAGGCTCCATCGTCAACATCTGTTCCATCCTCGGCAGCGTCGGCGGCCTCGGCAACAGCTTCGCCTACGCCGCGGCCAAAGGCGCTGTGCGCACCATGACCAAGAATGCAGCCCTGCACTGGGCCACCAAAGGTGTCCGCGTCAACTCCATCCACCCCGGCTTCATCGGCACGGCGCAGCTGCTCGAACGCTACGAGGGGTCCGAACGGCACGCCGCCATGATCGCGCACACCCCGATGGGTCGATTGGGAACCGGGGCCGAAGTGGCTGCTGCCGTTGCCTTTCTGGCCGGGGACGACTCCACGTTCGTCACCGGGACCGAGCTGTACGTCGACGGCGGCTGGACCTGCGACTGATCGATCCGGCAGGGCTGTCGGCGACGATACTTCAGTAGGTGGTGAAGAAGTCCACCCCGTTGGAGGTCTGCGCCGACAGCCTGCCGCGCTGAACCAGAACGTCCAGGTGCGCAAGCGTCTCGCAGGTCGCCACCATCTGGTTGAAGCTGTCCAGGGTGGCGAAGGATCGATCGTGTCGGGTCCACATCAGAGCGGATGCCACGTCCAACCCGGTTGCGCGACCGGCAGATTCGACGGCGCTCTCGGTAGCGGCGAGGCGTCGATCGTGGTGCGCGAGCAACTGTCGGCAACGCTCGTGCACGCCCCCACCCGGATGGCCGTGCGACGGCAGCATCGTCCGGTCCGGTTCGTCGAGCATCACGGTCAGGGAGGTCAGGTACTTGGCCAGCGGGAGGTCCCACTCCCCCAGCTCGAACCCGATCGAGGGTGTGATGGTGGGCAGCACGTGGTCTCCGGTGTAGCACAGGTTCCGGTCTGCGTCGTGAAACACCATGTGACCCTTGGTATGTCCGGGAGTGTGTGCAGCGACTACCGCATGGCCGGGAATGTCGAGGGAACCGGGCTGCAACCATGCGTCCGGTAGCTCCCAGTCCGAGGCGTCGAAGGGTTCGGCCGTCCCGTTTTCCAACGCGGTGCGAGCGATCTCGACCGCGCCGGCTCGCTCGAGCTCGCGGATCGAGCTGACCGGAACGTTGCTGCGCAATCGACCCATCGCTTCTATGCCCGGCGCCTCGGCGGCACCGAGATGCACTCGGGTCCCGTATCGACGACGCAACTCCACGGCGAACGTGTAGTGATCACGATGCACGTGGGTGACGTACACGTCGCGAATCTCGGACGGCCGACGTCCGATGCGAGACAAGGCGTCGACGAGCTCGTCGTGGGTGGAGGCACGGTGCCACCCGCCGTCGATCAGGACCAGACCGGAATGACTCTCCAGCACATACACATTGATCGCACGCAGGCCGTCCTGGGGCATCTGCAGAGGAACTCGATGAACGCCGTCTGCCACCTCGAAGCAGCCTGGGTCGGCCCACGACGACGTCATCCCGCGTCGCTCGCGAGGGGCACCATCGTCTTCTCGTCGCCGTACCACATCATCCGTCGGCCACCCATGGTCCCGACGTGATCGACGGCGGCTTTCCACTCGTCACTGGCCAGGGCGGCCTCGAGCGCGTCGCGCGACTCGAAGCTGAGCACCGACAAGCCGTCCCACCCTTGTGATTTGCTCCCGAATGCTTCGAGTAGTTCGGTGTGCTGCCAGCGGAGCAAGCCGGGCAGGGGATACGTGACGTCGGCGTGCTCGCCGCGCCACCACGTGATGAACTGCTCGTGAGTCCACTCTTCCGGACGGGCGGCAACGAGTACCAGGTTGTACATTCTTCTCCTAAGTGAATTCTGTTCAGTTTCAGTGACAACGAGAGCCGGTGCAGACGCCGCTCGCGGGCGCTACTTACGTACGACGCGGATGGCCGCGTCCGTGACCAGCGCGGTGATCTCGTCGATCGTCAGGCGCCCGTCGGGGCGATACCACCGCCACACACTGACCACCAGGGCCAGCACCAGCCGGGCGGACATGGTCGGATTCGACTCCGCGAACTGCCCCGCCTCGATTCCCCGGCCGACCAACGCGGTCCAATCCCGCTCGATCCGTTGAACGAGTGCGCGGCATTCGACTCGCTCGGCCTCTTCCTTCGCGGACTGGCGTTCGGTCGCCAGGAGGTCCATGTGATTGTGCAGAATACGACGCGCCAAGGCGTCCTGAGGAGATGCCGCCAATGACGCGGCAATCGCCCCGCGCAGTGCATCCTCGGCGTGCGTGACGCCGTCGGTGGCCGCCACGAAGCGGGCGGCGGAGTCGGCGAGTTCGATGCGCATGATCGTCAGCAGGCAGTGCGCCTTGGACTCGAAGTAGTGATAGAGCGCAGTCTGACCGATACCGACCTCGTCGGCGATGGACGCCCACTTGGTGTGCTCGTATCCCACTTTGCCGAACTGGTCTATTGCTGCCGTCAGAATTCGCGTTCGCTTGGACCGCGGGCTTTCGCGCCGGACGTCGGTGCCTACGGTCATGGTTGCCCCTACTGATAGAACGAGTTCTGGCCTCGATCGAGTTTACATTTTTCGATGTGAATTCGAGTCAGTTGCGGCCGCGAGCTGCCTGGCCAGTGCCGTCGCATCGGGCCGGGACAATTTTCCGACTCGATTCTGCGGTAAGTCGGCGACGGTGAACACGTATTCCGGCCACTTCGACTTGGGAAAGTCGTCCTTGGCCAACTGCGCGGTGACGTCCTCGAGTTCGAGCTCCTCACCACCGGTGACCACGAGCGCTGCTGCGCGCTCCCCCAGCAGGTCGTCCGGTACCGGTACGACACAGACCTGCACGACGGACTGCAGCGAGGCGATCGCCGACTCGACCTCGTTGATGTCGATGTTGCGGCCACCGCGAATGATGATCTGTTTCTGCCGACCCATGACGCGAATCGAGCCGTCCGAAGCGACCTCCACCAGGTCACCGGTCGGTAGAAATCCGTCGGGCGTCAGCTCGGGCGGGACCGGAGTCCCGGCCCGGGCGTACCCGACGAACAGCGACGGGCCCTTGACCTGGGCGGCACCGATATCGTCCGCACGGAGCGGATTGCCGTCCGAGTCGACGGCTCGCACGGTGGTGCCGGGAAACGGCCGACCGTCGCGTCCGAGGCGGACCGACACCACGTCGTCGAGAGCAGGTGTCGTGTGGCCCAAGCACTCGGACATTCCGAACACGCGGAGGAACGTGGTGTGCAACCACTGTTCGGCCTTGGCGAGCGCGCGCTCGTTCATCGGACCCCCGCCGACCGTCATGGCGCGCATCGTGTCCAGTGCGCCTTCGGAGTTCGGTGCGACCGAGAGCTGTAGCGCCATGGTCGGTACCAGCATCGTCCAGGCAATCCGGTGCTCCTTCGCTGCCCGCAGAGCCGCCTCCGGGGACCACTTCCCGATGGCGACCATCGGACCTCCCAGTAGCGCAGGCAGATACATTCCGAAGCAGAATGCGGCAACCGACGACAGCGGAACGAAGGCACCGATCGCCTCTCCCGGGCGGAGGCCGACGGCATCGATGGTGGATCGAGACGCATATCTGATCGCGTCCTCCGATTGCACCACGCACTTGGGCCGGCCGGTCGAACCCGAGGTCATCGCGATCGCATCACCTCCGTTCCATCGCGCGACAGAGGCGAACGCACCACTCTTCGCTCGTACGCGGTACGAGCCGAAGGCGGGCTTGTCCACGGGAAATTGCTCGTCGGGCACACCCCAATGACGAAGGGCCTCGGGCGTTCCCACGACGACGTCCGGTCTGATGTCCTCGAGTGCCAGCGCGAACTCCGACTCCGTTGCGTGCGGGCTGACCACCGCGACCACACCGCCGGCGAGACCGACACCGAGGGCAGCCGCCACGGTGCCCCAGGTGTTGTCGGCCTGAATCACCACGGTCGGTGGGCTGGGGTCGATCCCGCCGAACACGTCGGCGAGGGATGTCGCCGCCTCGACCACGGTCCGAATCGTGTGGCTGCCGTCCTCGTCGACGACTGCGATGGCATCGGGGGTCTGTTCGGCGCGGGTGACCATCTCGCGGGCAAGCCGTTTCACTGGTGTGACTCTTTCCTGGTACGTGATGCGCTCATGTCGAGAACTGCTCGGCCGGTAACGGATCCGTCCCGCAACCGGTCGTAGGCAGAGATCGCCTCGGTGAAGGGGAAGGTGGTGATTTCGGCGCGCAGCAGACCGTCCTGCGCCAGTGCGACAACGGCTTCGAGATCGGCACGCGTACCCCAGAACGGTGCATCCACCGTCCATCCTGCGGCCAGACCGACATCCTTCCCGACTGTCAGTCGGCCGCCGGCGCTGCCTACCACCACGACAGAACCCCCGGAGCGCAGCAGGGCGGCCGCCGGGGCGGTCGTGGTGGGCGCGCCGACGAAGTCGAGGACGAGATCTGCCCCGTCCAGTGCCCTGAGCCGTTGCGTCGCAGCGGAAACGGACTCGTAGAACTCGTGCGCTCCCGAGGACTCGGCCAGGGCAGCGGCGTCGGCCTTGGAGTCGATTGCGATGATGTGCGGCACGCCCATGGTGCGCAGGATCTGCAAGGCAAGGTGGCCGAGACCACCGACTCCGATCACGACCACGTTGCTTCGGTCGTCGATCACGGCAGAGTTGGTGCGAATGGCGTGATACGCGGTCAGCGCCGCGTCCGCCAGAGGCGCGGCACCGAGAGGATCGAGATCACCGATCGGAACCAGTACGCGCTCGGACGGCACCAGCATCAGCTCTGCGATGCCGCCCGGGTACCCCAGACCGTTTCCGATGGGGGCCAGCCGGCCGTCCCCACGCCGAGCGAGGCTGCGACAGTAGTTCTCTCTGCCCCGCAGACAGTTCGGGCACGTTCCGCAGCTCCAGATTCCGTGTACGACCACGGCGCGACCGATCCAGGAAGGGTCTGCCGACGGTCCCGCCGAGACGGCCGTTCCGGCCACTTCGTGCCCCAGCGTCAGCGGCAGGTCGTAGTCGAAAGTCTCTGCGCTCGAGTTCATCACGTGCAGATCGGATCCGCACAGTCCGGCTGCGTCCACCTGGATCAGAAGTTCGTGCCCGGTCGGCACCGGGTCCGGCACCTCCTGGAACGCCGGTGTGCTCCCCCACTGAAGGACCTGCACGGCCAACATCAGCGAGCAGTCCATCCGCCGTCGACCACCAGGGTCTGACCGGTCATGTAGGAGCTGGCGTCCGAGGCCAGAAACAGCACGGCACCGTCGATCTCGCCGTCGACGCCGCCGCGTCCGAGCATGGTGTTCCGCCGCACCCACCCTGCGGACTTGTCGTTGGTGAACAGGCCATCGGTCATCTCGGTATCGAACCACCCCGGCACCACGGCGTTGACGCGAATGCCTCGTCGACCCCACTGACCGGCCAGTTCACGAGTGAGGCCGAGCGTGCCTGCCTTCGACGCCGCGTAACTGGCACCGCCGATCGGCGCAGTGGACACCAGCCCGATCACCGACGAGATATTGATGATCGAGGCCGCGGTACCGCTCGGGATCTTGCTCACCGCATAGGTGGCCAGATGGAACCCGGCGATCAGGTTGACGTCGAGGATGGACTGGAAACCGTCCAGTGTCTCGTCCTCGGCGTTGGGAGGACCGGGCTTGCCCGCGTTGTTGATCACGACGTCGAGCCGGCCGGTTTCGTCGAAGCAACGATCGACCAGAGTTCGCCGGTCGTCGTCGTCGGTGACGTCGCACCGAACGGGCACGATGGCCGGAATTTCGGCCGACAACGCTTCCAGCCGGTCGAGCCGCCGCGCGGCGGCGTACACCGTGGCACCGGCCGCGGCGAGGGCCCGGGCGAAACCGAGGCCGAGCCCCGACGAGGCACCGGTGACCACCGCGACGCGACCGGTCAGCGAGAACATGTCCTGAGTCATGTGTCCACTTCCAAACTGATTGTCGGACAATAGGAGTGATCGGTCAGTACACGGAGGTACGACCGCCGTCGACCGGAATGATCGCACCCGTCGTGTACCCGGCGTCGTCGGAGGCCAAGTGGGTGATCAAGCCGGCGATCTCCTCGGGCCGCCCCAGCCTTCCGGCCGGAAGCCGGTCGACGATCTTGCCGATGAACTCCTCGTCCCAGTTCTCGGACATGTCGGTGGCGAAACCGCCCGGCATCACACAATTGACGCGCACGGTGGGCGCGTATTCCTGGGCAAACGCTCGGGTCAGGGCATTGAGCCCGTTCTTGGCCGCCGCATACATCGCCTCGGGCGGGCTGGGCCGCTCGGCACCGATACTGGAGATGTTGACGATGGACCCACCTCCCGCAGCAACCATCCGGTCCCCGGCCACTGCCATCAACCGGAACGGACCCTTGAGATTGACCTCTATCGTCTTGTCCCACAATCCCTCGGTGACCGATACCAGGTTCTCGGCCAGCGGCGCGATCCCGGCATTGTTGACGACGATGTCCAAGCTCCCGAATCGCGAAATGATGTCGTCGACGGCCGGTTCGATGCTGTCCCAGTGCCCGACGTGAAGCGCGTACGGGTGGGCGCTGCCCGGGCCCGAATCACCCAAGCTCGCCACTGCGCTCTCGCAAGCGTCGAGCTTGCGGCTGGACACGATGACCGTCGCGCCTGCGTCCTTCAGGCCGCGTGCGATCGCCAGACCGAGCCCTCGGCTCGCTCCTGTCACCAGTGCGACCTTGCCGGTCAAATTCGATGTACTCATGTGTACCTCTTCACCTCGAGTCGAGCGATGGTCCGCAGGTGGACCTCGTTGGGGCCGTCGGCAATCTGCAGAGCTCGGGTGATGGCGTAGAGCCGAGCGAGAATGGTGTCGTTGCTGACTCCGGCCGCGCCGTAGGTCTGCACCGCTCGGTCGACGACCTTGTGGGCAACTTCCATCGCTGCCACCTTGATGGCGGCCACTTCCGAACGGGCCGACGCATTTCCGCGAGTGTCCATCAACCATGCCGACTTCAACACCAGCAACCGGATCTGGTCGATCTCCAGACGGCTGCGTGCAATCCACTCACGCACCACACCTTGATCGGACAACGGTCCTCCGAACGCCTGCCGAGCGAGCGAGCGCCGACACATCATTTCGAGAGCACGCTCGGCCATGCCGATCGCCCGCATGGCGTAGTGCATGCGTCCGGGGCCGAGTCGGCCCTGCGCGATGGCGAATCCGTCGCCCTCCTCCCCCAGCATGTTGGCGGCGGGCACTCGCACGTCGGTGAACTGAACTTCGCCGTGCCCCAGACGATCCTGGAACCCGAACATGGGCAGGTCGCGCACCACCTCTACGCCGGGAGCGTCGGCGGGAACCAGAATCATGCTCTGCCGGCGGTAGGTGGAACTGTCCGGGTCCGACTTCCCCATGAAGATCATGAGCTTGCAGTCCGGATCGAGAACGCCGGAGGTGTACCACTTTCGGCCGTTGACGACGTACTCGTCCCCGTCACGGGTGATGGTCGAGGTGATGTTGGTGGCGTCGGAGCTGGCCACATCGGGTTCGGTCATGGCGAAGGCAGATCGAATGGTGCAGTCCAACAGCGGCTTCAGCCATTGTTCCTTCTGCTCCTCCGTGCCGTACATGGCCAGAATTTCCATGTTGCCGGTATCGGGTGCAGAGCAGTTGATCGCCTCGTTCCCGATGATGGAACGGCCGACGATCTCGGCGAGCGGCGCATATTCGAGATTGGTCAGTCCCGCACCGAGGTCGTCGTGGGTCATGAACAGGTTCCACAGCCCGAGTTCACGTGCGCGTGCCTGCAGATCCCGCATGATCTGCGGTTGCTCGTGCGGATTGTCGTTCGCGGCGATCTGAGCGTCGTAGACACTCTCGGCCGGGTAGACGTGGTCGTTCATGAATGTCTCGAGCGTGGCCGACAATTCGGCCGTTCGTTGTGAGTAGGAAAAGTCCACTTCCGTGTGCTCCTGTCGAGTGATGGGGCGTCAGCGCGCGAGCAGTGCCGTGCCGGTGTCGATCAACCTGCGAATGGTTGCGGGCAGCTTTTCCTGATCCGGGTCGATGTGGCGACCTTCGCGATGCCGACGCAGGTTGTGGCCCATGATCGCTGCCATCTTCAACCGTCCCAGGGCGTCGAACCACGTCATGTCCGGCAGCGCCTGGCCGCTCCCGGTGTAGCAGGAGATGAGTTCGTCGGTACTGGGCAGACCGGGCACGTCGCGGCCGACCCCGGGAAAGTTGGTGCCGTCGGCGAATACCAGAAACCATCCCAATTCGACGCGTGGATCACCTGCGCTCCAGATCTCCCAGTCGATCAGAGCTGCCGGTTCGAGACCGTCGGAAATGATGTTTCCCAACCGGTAGTCCCCGTGGACGAGTGTCGGTGTGATCGCCGCCGGAATGTCTCGGCGGAGCAGTCGAACCAACTCGTCGGCACCCTCCACGAGTTCCACTGGAACCGCAGCAAGCGTTTTGGACCACCGATCCAATTCGTCTGCCGGCGAGAGGATGTCGCCCGCATCGGGGATGTCCGCGAGCGGCACGGAATGCAACGCCGGCAGCACCTCCGCGGCTCGACGCATTCGCGCGGCCGCGATACTCGGTTCCACCTCGGGGTCGTCGAGTACCGGTTCGAGCGACTCACCGACGACGAGCTCCATAGCGAACCACGCCGGTTGCTGCTCGTCGACCGCAACGATCGCCGGTACCGGCACCTCGGTGTCGGCCAGGGCACGCAGAATCGAGGCCTGCCGGAGCATGTCGTGCCGTCCGACCGAGCGCTGCCCTTCCGGGACTGCTTTGACGACGAAGTCGCCGCCGGACGTCCCCACTCGATACGTCAGTCCCGAGTGTCCGCCGAGGAGCGGCTCGAACGTGCTGACGGTGACGCCGAGCTCGGCGTCGAGCGCCGCGGTCACCCGTGTGCGCAGGGAGGATTCGGTCATGGTCGCGGCTCTCTCGGCAGACCGAGCACACGCTCGGCGATGATGTTGTGCTGAATCTCGTCGGTACCGCCTGCAATTCGATAGCCCGGGGCCCCGAGTAGATGCTCGGACCACGCGAACGTGCCCCACCTTCCCGAGTCGGACGTCATTTCACGACCGAGCAGCAGGCGTGCGACCTCGGAGGTCCTCGCCATGGTGTCGGTGGCCAAAAGCTTTCCCAGTGACGCTTCCGGACCTGGATCGTTGCCGGCGATGACAGCACCGGCCACTCTCATGTTGCCGATTCGCTGCACGAAACTACGCGTCACCAGATCGGCCACGGCGTCACGCTCGATCTCGGTCAGCTCGCGGCCGAGGTTCTGAGCAAGCGCCACAGCACGATCCGCGTTCGCCAGACCGAGGTTACCGCCGTCCAAGCGTTCGGCCGCAAGCACCGTCAGGGCAACCTGCCAGCCCTTCCCGACCGGGCCAAGCCGAAGGTCGTCGCGCAGGTGCACCCCGTCGAGGTACACCTCGTTGAAGGAGCTGCCCCCGGTCATCTGCCGAATGGGACGTACGTCGACCCCCGAGGCGTCCATCGGGATCAGGAACATGGTCAGACCGGCGTGCTTGGCGACGGTGGAATCGGTTCGGCACAAGGCCACTCCGTAGTCGGCTACCCGCGCACCCGACGTCCACACCTTGTGCCCGTCGATCGTCCACGAGCCGTCCACTGCCTGGGTTGCTCGTGTCCGAACCGCAGCCAGGTCCGACCCGGCCTCGGTCTCGGAGAACAACTGACATGCGATGACGTCGGCCCGAAGCATGGCACGAACGAACCTGTCCCGTTGCTCCTCGGTTCCCCACTGCGCGACGGTGGGTGCGACCAACTGTTGCGTGACAGAGAACATCTCGGTCCTCTTGGGCACGTCGAACATGTCCTCGACGCGACGGAAGGCAAGTACGTACGACAGTGGCAGATCGCGGCCACCGTACTCGACCGGTGAGTTCAACGCGCCCCACCCCGCGTCGAATTTCGCCTGCTCGTACGCGGCAATCTCGTCCGTGTGCGCCTGCTCTTCCTCTGCGGTCCAATTCTCGAAGACCGCGACCGTATCCGGCCCGTCTCCCCACGCGGAGTCGGTGCGCGGCGCGGCAACGGATTTCAGCCACGCTGTTGCCTGCTCGCCGAATTCGAGGATGTCCGGAATCGTTTGTTGTGTCACTGCATTACCTCTGGTTCGTCTCGGGTCAGACCGTCAGTACGGTGCAGGCACTGATGCCCGGCGCGCCGTACACATGGGTGAAGCCGACACGCGGATCGCCCGGCACTTGACGCTCGCCGGCTTCGTTACGGAGCTGAGTCACGATCTCGTGCACCTGGCGAAGACCGGAGGCTCCGATGGGTTCACCGTTCGCGATGCAGCCACCGTCGGTGTTGATCGGCAGGCGCCCGCCGATGTCGGTTTCCCCAGCCGCGATCAGGGCTTCCTGCTCGCCGGGCTCACAGAACCCGCATTCGGCCATGTGCATGATTTCGGCACCGCTCTCGGTGTCCTGCAGCTGCGCGACGTCGACGTCGCCCGGACCGATGCCGGCCTGCTCGAAGGCCGCACGTGCTGCGTCGGCACTCACACTGGTGGGTTCGCCGTCGCCCTGAACGGAGGGGCTGAAGACCTCGAAGGACCCGAACCGGCGGGTCCGGTGGGTGATAGCGGCGATCTCGATCGGCCGACCGGCGGCTCGCGCGACGTAGTCCTCGCCGGCCACGACGATCGCGGCTGCTCCCTCACCCGGTGAGCAGAACATGTACCGCGTGAGTGGATCGTTGACCATGTCGGCTTCGGCGATCGTCGTGGCATCCATGGCCTCGCGACGCCAGGCGTTGGGGTTGAGAACGCCATTGCGGTAGGCCTTTTCGGCGACCAGGGCCAGCGTCCGACTCGAGATGTCGTGCTGACGCATGTAGCGGGAGATCTTGGCACCGAAGAACTGGGTGGTGACCATCAGACCGGCCTCGCCGTAGCCGTTGGGTAGTCCCCACTCCGCCGGTCGTGGGTCGAACGCACCACGCGGGTGTTTGTCGAAACCGACTGCGAGCGCTACATCCGCAGAGCCCGAGCGCACGGCGTTGACGGCCGAGAACAATGCGCTTCCGCCTGTTGCGCAACCGTTCTTGACGTTGGTGAACGGTATTCCGGTGAAGCCCAGTTCGGCGACGAGAGTATCGGCGAGACCCGAGCCGTCACTGCCACCGAACGCGACCTGGACGTCCGGCCAGGTCAGACCTGCATCGTGTAACGCGTTGCCGATCGCCGTCACAGCCATCTGACGACCGGACACTCCTGGCTGACGTCCGAATTTGGACAGACCGGCACCGATGATCGAAACTTTCTGTGTCACTGCGTCATTCCTGTCGATTCCGGTTGCGTGCCGAGCGCGTCGACAGCGAATCGGGGCACCGGCGCGGTGGACGTCAGACGCACCGGTGCCCCATCCAGTTCGTCGAAGCTCTCACAGTCGATGATCGCTTCGATCTTGATGCCCTCTGGCAGTTCCACGTAGCCGACTGCGAAGGGAACGAACCCGCCGACCGGCGGCACGTAGGGAGGAGACTTGGGCGCAAACCGCTGAATCGTGAAGGCCCACAGTGTTCCTCGCGTACTCAACGTGATGTTCTCCGCAGTGGGTGTGGCACACCTGCTGCACATCGCACTCGCGGGGAAAGCCACGGTACTGCACACAGTGCACCTGCTGCCCTCGAGTGCGACGGCCGTTGCCTGCTCCATTGATGCTGCCTTTCGGGCTGTTCGGTCAGAACGCGGACGTGGTGCGGATCAGCGCCCGACCCACTTGGGCTCACGCTTCTCGAGGAATGCGGTGACGCCCTCCTTGCCGTCCTCGGACTGGAGCGCATTGCCGACTGCGAGATGCTCCATGACCATCAGCGACTGGATGTCCGCATCCAGACCGCGGTCGATGCACATCTTGGTCAGCTTCATCATGAATGGGCTCTTGTCGACGAGCGGGGCCACGAAGTCTGCGACCAGCTGGTCGAGCTCGGCTTCCGGTGCGCAGGCATTGATCAGGTCGAAGTCGACGGCTTCCTGGCCACTGAGGAGCTTGCCGGTGAGCATCAGCTCCTTCGTCTTGCGGATGCCGATCATGCGCGGGAGGCGGTAGATGGGGCCCGCGCCGCCGAAGAGTGCACGGCGAATGTGGAAGTCGCCGATCTTGGCGGACTCCGCAGCGACGGCGAAGTCACACGAGATCATCAACTCGAACCCGCCGGCGGTGACGTAGCCCTCGAGCACCGCAACGGAGGGGGTGTTCATGGAGTACAGGCGATCGCACACCTTTGCCGACAGCACAGCGACATCCATGGCGTTGGTGGTGCCGACGAAGTCCGACAGCAACTCGTCGAGGTCGAAGCCGGAGCAGAACTGGTTCTGCACACCGCGCAGGACGAGAACCTTCAGATTGGGGTCGTTGTCCACCTCGACGATGATCTCGTCCAGACGATGCAGCAGCTCCACCGTGACAGCGTTCTTCTTGTGCGGGCGGTTGAGCCAGACGCGAGCGACGTCGCCGTCCTTCTCCAACAGAATGTGGTCGGTGTCGATCATGTGACAGCCTTTCGAGAGTGCAAGTTGAACTGGATTCACTTCAGTATTGATCATCGAGGCGATGGCGTCAATAGCCGATCCGCCGCGACGGCAGCAATCGGTCTACACAGCCAGAAAATCGGCGATCCGCGCCCGGTGCGCACGCGAATCCCCCTGCAGCGCTTCGTTTCCGAGAACTCGGCGGAAGTAACTGTGCGCAGCGTGCTCCCACGTGAAGCCCACTCCCCCGTGCAATTGCACGGCCTCGTGGGCCACTTGTACCGCAGCGTCGCCACACACCGCACCCGCGACGGCAATCGCCAGACGAGCGTCATCGGGATCCTCGTCGTGCACCGCTGCGGCATACCGGGCGGCCGATCGGGCACGCTCGAGTTCGATCAACAGGTCGGCGAGGCGGTGTTTGATCGCCTGGAACGAGCCGATCGGGCGGCCGAACTGATGACGCGTCTTGACGTGATCGAGCGTCATCTGCAGCAGGGCGTCTGCGATACCGGTGTTCTCGCACGCGAGCGCCAGAGTCGCCACATCCTGTATCCGTGCGATCGCGTCGCCGGCTCCGTCCACCGACACCAACAGCGTCGCGGGGGCACGATCGAACGAGATATCCGCTTGTCGCCTGGTGGAGTCGACGACACGTCGATCACGCACAGCAGATGCACTTTTCGTCGGCACCGCGAAGAGGGCTGCCCCTTCGGGAGCGCGGGCGCTGACGACGACGAGATCGGCACCGCCACCTCCGACGACAAAGCGCGCCTGTCCGCTCACAGCCCAACCGTCGCCGGTTCGCAGCGCCTCGAGGTCGTCGGACTCGACGGTAAGTGCGCTCACCGCCACAACCGTCCTGCCGTCGAGGATTTCGTCGAGCAGGTTCGAGTTGCCCGCCTCCATCATCGCGCGAACCCCTACGGCTGCATGCTGATAGACAGGTTCGACAGCCAGAGCGCGACCGCATTCCTCCAGGATGATGCCCAGCTCGACCATTCCGTAACCGAGCCCCCCGGCCTCCTCCGGAACAGCAAGGGTTGTCACCGACATGTCGGTGACCAGTCGTTTCCACAGGTCGACCGAGTAGCCGGGGGCAGCGTCCGCAGCGGCCCGCACCTGTTCGATCGTGGAGTACTTGGCGAGGACTCCGCGGATGGCCTCGCGTATTTCGGCTTGTTCGCTGCCGGGCGTCAACGCCGACGGCTCCGAGCGAGGCCAGGGGGCTTGTGCGTCGCGGTGAGATGAGGTCATGTCGCTCCACTCGAGTTGAATTCAGTTCTTTCTCGAACCATAACCGCTCGAACCCTCGACAAACAGGGTTTGCCTGAACTAAGTTCAATTCATGTCACTGGAGATTGTGGAGTATTACGCCACCCTGGACGCCGGGCACCTGAACGAGGCGGTTGCGATGCTTGCCGAGGACGTCGCCTTCTCGATGATCCTGCCGGGCGGGGCGAATCGAAAGACCGGACGGGCCGCCATGCTCGAGTACCTGTCCGGAAGACCCCCCGTCGACCGCAAGCACCGGGTTCTCCGATCTGCCGTCGACCAGGACCTACAGTTCGCACACGGTGCAGTGACCGAAGGCGACCGGACCACGGGCTACTTCGTCGGAACCATGCACGTGCGCTCGGACGGTCTGATCGACCGCTACCAGGTCTCGTTCGACACCGAATTCGACCTACTGGTCACCGATGCAGGAGAAGGCCGATGAGCTCCGACACGCACCCGACGCCGACTCTGCAGCGCTGGTTCGAGTACATGGATTCCGACGACCCGGATCGGGTCCTGACCATGATCTCGGCGGACTTCCGGATGTCCGTGCAGTTTTCCAAGGGACACGGCGAGGCAGCCGAGTTCGTGGGCGACCGCAACGGACTCGTCGCCTACCTCCAGCAACGCGAGAAGAGCACCCTGATTCATCATCTCGATCGCGGCGCATCCGTCGACGGCACCGAGATGGTGCTGGGACGGACCACCCGCGACGGAGCCTTCGAGGCGTCGTTCAACGCCTCGGCCCAACTCGACGACAACGGGCACGTCCGACGGTTGCTCATCGCCCGCACGCCGGAATTGGCGTTCGACTAGGAGCCGATCGGCTCGCGAAACAGAGAAGAAAAGAGCGAGATGCCTGAGCAAGCACTGATTTTCGAGGCTATTCGTACCCCGAGAGGCAAGGGACGCAACGGATCGCTGCACGGCACCAAGCCGGTGGACCTCGTTGCGGGGTTGATCACCGAACTGCGTGCTCGATTCCCCGATATGGATCCGTCCGACATAAACGACGTCATCCTCGGCGTCGTCTCGCCGGTCGGAGAACAAGGCGCGGTCATCTCCCGCGCAGCCGCTTTGGTGGCGGGTCTGCCGGAATCGGTCCCCGGCACCCAGATCAATCGTTTCTGCGCGTCCGGGCTCGAAGCGACCAACCTGGCTGCACAGAAGATCGCTTCCGGTTGGGACGATCTGGTGATCGCAGGCGGCGTGGAGTCCATGTCCCGGGTGCCGATGGGCAGCGATGGTGGTGCCTTGTTCACCGACCCGGCCACCGCTTACGACCTCTACATCGTTCCACAGGGCATCGGTGCCGACCTGATCGCGACAGTCGAGGGCTTCTCCCGGCACGACGTCGACACCTACGCGGCGGAGTCTCAGCGACGCGCCGAGGCAGCGTGGAGTGCGGGCTACTTCAAGAAGTCCGTCGTTCCGGTCGAGGACTTCAACGGCGTCACCATCCTCGACCACGACGAGCACCGACGCCCTGGAACCACCACGGACAGCCTGGGCAAGTTGAAGCCGGCCTTCGCCGCGCTCGGCAAGGCCGCGGGTTTCGACGACGTAGCGCTGCAGAAGTACGTCGACGTCGAACGCATCGATCATGTCCACACCGGTGGCAATTCCTCGGGGATCGTCGACGGTGCCGCCCTGGTTCTCATCGGTAGCGCCGCGGCCGGAGCACGCGCAGGCCTGGTTCCCCGTGGCCGCATCGTGGCCACGGCTCAGGTCGGCAGCGAACCGACGATCATGCTCACCGGTCCGACCCCTGCCACCGTGGCAGTGTTGAAGCGAGCGGGCCTGACCGTGGACGACATCGACGTGTTCGAGCTGAACGAGGCATTCGCCTCCGTCGTGCTCAAGTGGATGAAGGACCTCGACATCCCGCACGAGAAGACCAACGTCAACGGCGGAGCAATCGCGATGGGCCACCCGCTCGGGGCCACCGGAGCGATGTTGGTGGGCACCGTACTGGACGAGCTGGAACGAACCGGTGGCCGCTACGGCCTGATCACCCTCTGCATCGGCGGCGGAATGGGCGTCGCCACCGTCATCGAACGCCTCTGAACCGCCCACCGTCGACACATGGAAATACGAGAAAACATGAGCGAGAACATGATCGGATGGGAACGCGGTGCCGACGGCATCGTCGTACTCACGATGGACGACGCAGGCAAGAGCGCGAAAACGATGAACGATACGTACATCGCGTCGATGGCCGCCACGGTCGAGCGGCTCGAAGCCGAGAAGGACGACATCACCGGTGTCGTGATCACCTCGGCCAAGAAGTCGTTCTTCGCCGGCGGCGACCTCGACGACATGACGAAGGACCCGGGCGCTGTCGACGAGCGGGACGTTGCGCGCGCCTTGACCGAGCGGATCGACGGAATCAAGAGTGTTCTTCGACGGCTCGAAACCCTCGGCCGCCCAGTGGTGGCCGCGATCAACGGCGCGGCCCTCGGCGGCGGCTTCGAGATTGCGTTGCACACCCACCACCGCATCGCAGCAGATGTGCCGGGCACCCGAATCGGCCTCCCCGAGGCCACGCTCGGATTGTTGCCCGGTGGCGGCGGGATCGTCAGAACGGTCCGATTGATGGGACTCGATGCCGCCCTGTCGAAGGTGTTGACGAAGGGCCAGCAGCACTCGGTGGCCGATGCGAAAAAGCTCGGGCTGATCGACGACACCGTTGCCGGTGTGGACGAGCTGATTCCGGCTGCGAAGGCGTGGATCGCCGAGAACCCGTCTGCTGTGCAGCCGTGGGACGTCAGGGGTTTCGAGATACCCGGTGGCGGACCGACCGATCCTGCCGTCGCTCAGAATCTATTGGCCGCAACGGCGCTACTGCGTAAGCAGCTCAAGGGCGCACCCGCCCCGGCACCGCGGGCGATCCTCGCCGCAGCGGCGGAATGCGCGTCGGTCGACGTCGACACTGCGGATCGCATCGAAACCCGCTACTTCGTCTCGCTTATGACCGACCGAGTGGCGCAGAACATGATTCGTGCGTTCTTCTTCGACATGCAGACCATTCGGCGCGGCACGTCCCGCCCGGCCGGCCATGACACGTTCACCGCCCGTACCGTCGCGGTCATCGGGGCCGGAATGATGGGTGCCGCGATCGCGTACGTGTGCGCCAAGGCCGGTATCGAGGTCGTATTGAAAGACCTCGACCGGGACGCTGCCGACCGCGGAAAACTCTACGCCGAGAAGCTGGAAGCGAAGGCTCTCGAGCGGGGCTCGACGACGGCCGAGAGGTCGGCGGCACTGCTCGACCGGATCCGGCCGACCGCGGACGCGACCGATTGCGCCGCAGTCGATCTCGTGATCGAAGCAGCATTCGAGTCCGTGGAGGTCAAGACTGCGGTGTTCGGGGAACTGGACGGGATCGTTCCCGCCGATATCGTTCTCGGCTCCAACACCTCTCAGCTTCCCATCTCGATCCTGGCCGACGGCGTGAGCCGACCCGAGAAGTTCATCGGGATCCACTTCTTCTCCCCCGCCGACAAGATGCCCCTGGTCGAAATCGTCCGTGGCAGGGAGACTTCCGACTCGACAGTGGCGAAGGTTATCGACTTCGTTTTCCAGATCGGTAAGACTCCCATCGTCGTCAACGACAGTCGGGGCTTCTTCACCTCGCGAGTGATCGGCGCGTTCCTGGACGAAGCGATGGCCGCGGTCGGCGAGGGCGTCAACCCGGTCTTCATCGAACAGGCAGGCGCGCAGGCAGGCTACCCCGTCCCGCCGCTGCAATTGATGGACCAGGTGACCTTGTCCCTGTCGCAGAAGATCCGTAAGGAGAACGAACGCGCGCTGGCGAGCGAAGGCAAGCCGACGCGCCGACACGGCTCGGATGCGGTGATGGACAAGATGGTCGGTGAACTCGACCGCTCCGGGCGTGCCGCCGGCGGCGGCTTCTACGACTACGACGAATCGGGCACGAGAACCGGGATCTGGCCGGGCGTGCGTACGTCTTTCGACTCGGGTTCGACTCGAATTCCTTTCCGCGACATGCAGGAAAGGATGCTGTTCGCCGAGGCGATCGAGGCGGTCAAGTGCCTCGACGAAGGTGTGTTGACGAGCGTGGCCGACGCGAACATCGGGTCCCTGCTGGGCATCGGCTTCCCACCGTGGACCGGGGGCGTGATCCAGTACATCGACCAATACGACGGCGGGCTGTCCGGTTTCGTCGACCGAGCACGAGAATTGGCATCGAAGTACGGGGCTCATTTCGAGCCGCCACAGTCGTTGGTGAACAGAGCAATGCGCGGAGAGCGCGTCCATGCACTCGTGTCCTGAACGAAGAGAGAATGCTGTGAACGCACTACGTCGATCGGTGATGTCCGTCGGGATCGCAACGGTGACTCTCGTTGCTGTGGCATGTGGGCAGTCCCAGGATGCCGGGTCCGCACCGGTGGAGGGAACGTGGGACGACGTCGTGGCCGCGGCCAACGGCGAAGGGAGCGTGCACCTGTACTCCAGTCAGCATCCCGAGAACCTCGCGACACTCGAGACCGCTTTCGAGTCGAAGTATCCCGACATCGATCTGGAGTTCACGCGCGGCAGCGACGTCGAACTCAACCCGCGCGTGGAGACCGAAGCCCGCACCGGCCGTGGAACAGCCGACGTGCACATGTCGACCGATCCCGCGTGGATCACGAATGCGTCCGAATCGGGCACCTACTCGACACCGATGGTCGGTCCGGCCTTCGACGACCCGGCGTACGCACGGTCTACAAGCGTGCTGAACGACACGTTCTTCCTCACCAGCGCAGCGATATTCGCGCTCGGGTGGAACACCGATGCTGTTCCTGCCGGGCTGTCGTCCCCGCAGGATCTGTTGGATCCAGCCTTGAGAGGGCGGATCGGCGTCGTGAATCCTGCGGGGTTCGCCGCCGTCGTCGACGAGTATCGCTTCTTCGACGAGAACTGGACCGGTGGCGGATTCCTGGACAAGCTCGCCGCGCAGGAACCTCGGGTGTACCCGGGTGCGCTTGCCGTGGCACAGGCATTGAGCTCCGGTGAGATCGCTGCATCGCCGATGGTTCCCCCACTGGTTCGGGAAAAGGATGCCGGCGCACCCGTCGAGTGGACACTTCCCGATCCGGCGTGGGGTGCGCCGTACTACTCCCACGTGTTGTCCTCGGCTCCGCATCCCAACGCCGCGCAGGTGCTGGCCGATTTCATGGTGTCGGCCGACGGGCAGCGCGCCCTGTCGAAGGGATACGGTAGCGCTCTGCCCGACGTCGAGAACTCGGTCGCGTCGGCTCAGGACATTCCGCTGCCCGATACGGATTCACTGACGCCGGAGAAGGTCTCGCAGTTCCAGCAGGAGTGGGAAAGCAAGTTCAACTGAAATCTCGGACTCGAAGGAAGCCCAGCGCGACCATGAACAGCCGAACCCTCTGCCTCAGCTCATATCCGAGCGGAAAACTCACGACCGAGCATCTGAAGCTGGTGGACATCCCGCTCGCCCCGCTGCTCGATGGCGAAGTGCTGGTACGAAATACGTGGCTCTCGATCGACCCGTCGATTCGACTGCGCCTCGGTGATTCGGCACCGTCCGGGTACCTACCACCGCTCCGGATCGGAGATGCGTTGGTGGGGTTGACTCTCGGCATCGTCGTCGAGTCACGGCACGAGAACTTTCGGCCCGGAGATCTGGTGTCACACATGTACGGCTACCGCGACTTCGCAGTGGTCTCCGCCGCGGCCGGCGGATTGGGCGGCGCGGGCACCCTCACCAGAATCGACGCCCACGACTGGCCACAGCAGTGGTTTCTCGGTCCACTGGGAAGTTCCGGCCTCACGGCCTACGTCGGTCTCTTCGAGGTCCTGGACATTCGACCGTCCGATACCGTCTGGATCTCGGCTGCCGCAGGAGCGGTCGGCAGTATCGCTACCCAACTCGCAGCCCACCACGGATGCACGGTGATCGCGTCCGCAGGCAGCCGACGCAAGGCCGATCACCTGGTCGATGCCCTCGGAGCCGCCCGCTCGTTCGACTATCACGTCGGCGACACGGCCAGCCTTCTCGCACAAGCAGCCCCGGACGGGATCGAAGCATACTTCGACAACGTCGGCGGTTCTCACTTCACCGCCGCCCTCGACGCACTTCGACCCGAAGGACGCGTCGCGATGTGCGGGGCAATTTCCACCTACGAAACATCGAACACGCTGCCGTCGAACCTGTTTCAGATCACCGCCAAGAGCTTGTCGGTACGAGGATTTCGAGCCGGCTCGTTCGGCCATCTCTACGACACGATGCGATCCGCCGTCGGAAGTCGACTGGCCGACGGGACCATGACCTACGAGGAGTCCGTCTACGACGGCCTCGAGCAGGCCTCCACCGCACTGGTCGATCTACTCAACGGTCGAACGAGCGGAAAGACGCTCTGCCGACTGTAAAGCCCTGCCAACTGTGAAATCTGACGCACCGGTTCAGAGCGGTCCGGCGTTCCACCGCACGACGCGCGGCGGCGTCCATTGCTCGCTCAGGGCTTCTACGGTCGGTTGATAGATCCTCAGGACCAGAAAGAACGGATGCTGGGGTGCCGGAAGCCAGGCGTGGTCGGGACTGTCGGTCTTGGGCGGCGATGCGCTCACTGTGATCGTCGACGGTCCTGCGGCTCCGTCGCCTTCGTTGATCGCTGATCCCACCGAGTGATTCTTCCCGGGCGCGTCGTACAACCAGCCGGTCTCTGCGTCGTACAGCGTGACGCTCCAAAAAGCCTGCGCTGGTGGTGAAGTGACGAAATCGATGTGGTATTCGTCGCCGCCTTCGCACGACAGGCGTTGTCCATCTTTGTCGACATAGGTGTTGTACGAGCAGTTCTCCTCGACAACGTTCGCGCCGAGACCGACATAGTTCATGATCGCGCGTGCAAGAAAGTTGTGTCCGTGGGCCCCCTTGCCGAGCACTCGAGTCCAGCCGGATTCGGTGCGACGCCCGAGCAGGGATCGGGATCGGGACAACATCGTCATCGCGGTTTCGAAGCCCTGTTCCAAGCCTTTCCGTGTGGCCTCATCGAGGTCGTGCGCAGAGAAGGTGCCAGTACCCACACCGAGCTGTCGGAATTGGTGCACGTGGGCTACGTCGGTGAACGGCACTCCGTTCACCGCCAGCGACGCATCGAGGGCCGTGAAGAACGCTGCCGACGAGACTTCGACCGCACGAGGATCGACCACCGGCCACGCCGGCACCGACGCGATCGGTGCATCGATCGTGACCGCGTCCTGCAGCCTGTGCACGGCCGGCAGGTCCGAGTCTCCGAACGCCTGTATCCGCATCAACAGCCACATGATCGGTGTGGCGACTCTGAACACCTCGATACCTTCGGGAATCGAACCGGTCCAGTCCGAACACGCCAGGAACAACGCGCGCGGCTGTTCGGGGTGCGTACGCCGACTGACATTGCTGGCGTTGCTGTAGGCGTCCAGGAAATTCAGCGTGTAGTACCGGCTACCGAAATCGGGAAGAACGACGACGATCGGTCCATCCGAAAGGTCGAGCCAGGCATTGGAATACAGCGTGTCGACATTGGGGACCCGGAAGGCCTGGAACTCCGCACCGGCAATCGTCCGTTCGTGGACGAGCGAATTGGTCGCCCACCGTTCGCCGTCTGCAGCCGGGGCACACGCGTCACACATGCCGGCGTATTGGTACACCGACGGCAGGCCGTAGACCACAGCGTGCATCGCCAGTGATTGTGCCCAGTGCTGCCGGTCCAGTGCGTCCGACGGGTGTACATCCGCCGCATCGGTTGCAGCGATCTGATCGGCCGACTTCGCGTCATACGTGCGCATCGGTGGATAGTCCTTTCTCGTCGAACGATCATTCCGCCCTCAGGAAGTGATTGACATCACGCAGCCTACCTGGTGAACTGAGATCAGTTCAACTAGGAGGACGACGTCATGCGACATTCGGTTCGGACAAAACACATCATCACCGCGATGCTCGTCGCAGTGTCGACTGCCGCGCTCAGCGCGTGCGGCTCGTCTGGCGGAGACACTGCATCGGTGGAGGGAAACTGGGAAGACGTGGTGTCGGCGGCCGAAGAAGAAGGCTCGGTGACGCTCTATTCGAGCCAGAACACCACCATTCTCGACAGTGTCGAAGCTGCGTGGAATGCGAAGTATCCCAACATCGCTCTCGAGTACGTGCGAGGTACGGATGCGGACCTCAATCCACGTGTCGAGGTCGAGAACAAGACGGGGAAGGGGATCGCCGACGTCCACGTCGTCACCGATACCGCGTGGATCGCCTCCGCTGCAGATTCCGGGAGTTACTCCCAAGAGCTACGCGGCCCGAGCTTCGACAACCCCGACTACCACCGGGACTCCAGCGTCAAGAACAACCGCTTGTTCCTGAACGTCGCGGCCACGTTCGGAATGGGCTGGAACACCGATGCGGTTGCAGACGGCCTGGCCGATCCTCGAGATGTTCTCGACCCCGAATACAAAGGGCGAGTGGGCGTTGTCAGCCCGGTTGGCATCGCGTCGTACGTCGATCTCTACAGCTTCTATCGTAAGAATTTCGGCGAAGATTTCCAGGAACGGCTCGCCCGACAAGAACCGCGTATCTATCCCAGCGCCCTGGGAATCGCGCAGGCATTGACGTCGGGCGAGGTTGTCGTGGCACCGATGGTGCAGCCACTGGTTCAAGAGGTCGCCACCGGTGCGCCGGTGAACTGGGCTCTTCCGACGCCGTCGTGGGGAACCCCCTTCTACGGTCACGTCACCTCGGTCGCACCACATCCGAATGCGGCTCAGGTCTTGGCCGATTTCCTGGTCAGCGCGGAAGGACAAACCGCGCAGGCCATCGGAGTAGCGACAGCACTTCCCGGCATCGCCGGGGCAACCGCTGATGCACAGGACGTGCAGGCCCCCGACCCCGAACAATTGACCAAACAGTACGTCGACCAGCAGTCTGCGGAGTGGGAACAACAGTTCGTGAGGTAGCGCTCAGCAGCGGAGCAGAAGCGAGCACAGGCCGTGACGGGTCGCACCGTCATGGCCTGCCCATTTTTCACCTCACCGTGATGTGCGCGGACCAGAGGACAAAGGTCAAGGCGATCACCCCGAGGGCCGGAATCATCACTGCGAAGACATGAGCACGGAACGGAAATGACAGCGGCACAGTACTTTTACTCCCCGAAGCACGAGCCGCCCTCATCCGCTCGATCCAACCCGAGAGCAGTAGAGCCGCTGCGCCGAAGCTGACCAGGACAGCGAGCATCACCAACGCGGGTTGGCGAGTGTGCGCGCTCAGGCGGATGCCGATCACTGCACAGACTGCGACCGCCGACTCGGTCCGTGCCCAGGCCAGCTCGGTGCGCTCGACTTGCAGACCTCCATCCCCCAGCTCGCCGCCCGGCCGCCTGTCCGGGCGCTCCCGACCGCCTCGCCAGATCGTCACAGGACGGACCACAGCACCAGAGCGCCGACCGTTGCGAGAACCGCCGCCAGGGGCAGGGCGATACGCGGAGACGGAAGGGCCTCTGACTTGCGCATGGACTTCTCGGTCCTCGCCCAGCCCCACCATGCATGCAGAGGAACACCGATCGACGACACGATCAGCAACACCGAAGCCACCGCACTCGGCGCGGACCCGCCACCGATGCCGAAGACCTGTAGAGCCACCCCGGCTGCCATCAACGCCAGCGACGTTCTGATCCACGCGAGATAGGTCCGCTCGTTCGCAAGACTGAAGCGTGGATCGGGCTCGCCGCCGACGGAATACACCGATCGGGGAAACCTACGACGACCGCCGTCTTTCACATCGACCTCTCGAACTCCGCTGCATTCACAGCATCGCCGTGTCCAAGCACTCCGTATCGCAGACTTCGATACCTGTTCCAGACTATAGTGGAGGTGAATTCAGTTCACCTGGAGGCCCTATGTCGATCGAAACCGAGTCGGAAAGTACCGATCTGCGTGCCGATGCCAGCGCACTCCAGGTCTGGGGATTCCCCGTGATCTTTGCCCAACGCCTCCGGCTGCGGTTCACCGATCCATCGAGACCACACGCGCAGCGACCTTCCACGTCCGCCGGTGCCCCACTCAATTGTCTGGGCCACCAACGTGAACTCTCGAATCCCACGCTGACGGCCGGTGTCGCCCCGAATGTCGACACGCTGTACACGTTGGCGTTCGTAGACCTGGACTCCGGCACCTTCGAGCTACAGTTACCGGAATTCGGAAACCGTTACTACAGCGTGCAGATCGGTGAAGCGGACTCGTCCACGAATACGGTTGTCGGACAGAGGACTCACGGGTCTCGCATCACTCCGATCACCCTGTTCCGACAGACAGCCGCGCCGGCCGAGGTTGCGGACGGATGGATCGCGTGTCGGTCGAGATTCGCGATGATTGCCATCCGGATTCTCGTCGATCCATCCCGGGTCGGAGACATGAACACGGTCAACGAGTTACAGAACCACATCGTTCTGTCCGGCCCGCCCACACCGCCGATTGCGCGGGCCGATCTCGCCCTGAGCACCGTCGACCGTTCCGACGAACTGCGGCGGCCCGTCGAATTTCTCGCCGCCCTCGATCACGCCACGGTCAACCTCGCCGATTCGGACGTACCGGGTTGGGTCAGTCGCACGCACCGCCGTCTCGTCGATGCACTCGAGAACACCGTCGAGCGTCGTACCGCCGAGCGGGACATCGCGGACGGACTACGGAAAGGCCTCGAAGACATTGCTGCGCAGGTGAAATCGATGGGCCGTCTCGTCAACGGCTGGGCTGTGAACGACGCAGGTGCAGACTTCGGAGCAGATCATCTTCTACGAGCCGCCGTTGCCTACTCCCAGATCTACATCAACCCTGCCGCCGAGGCGTCCTACCCCGTGTGCGAACAAGACGAGGAAGGCCGTCAGCTCAACGGCTCGAACGACTACGCCATCACCTTTCGGGTCGGCCATTTTCCGCCCGCAGACTATTTCTGGTCGATGACCGTCTATCACGCGCAGGGACTTCTCTACGCGAACGAACTCGACAGGTACGCCATCACTGACCGCACACAGGACTTGAAACACGACGAGGACGGGTCCCTCACCGTGCTGGTCCGAACCAGCTGCCCGACAATCGGAACCGCGACCAACTGGCTGCCGTGCCCACCCGGCGACTTCCGTCTGATGCTCAGGCTGTACGGACCGACACCGAATTCCCGCTGGTCTCCCCCGCCCGTGGTACGACTGCTGTGATCGACCCGTATTTCGAACGCAACCCTGGCGATGCGCTCTGCGGATCGGGTCATTCTGCGGCCCTTGTTGCCGACAGAAACCCAGCCGTAAGCCTAGTTTCCCCATCATCATCGACATCCCGGTGAGGACACCGGCGCAATCATGTCCGTAGGTGGAGCCACGCGTAAACTCCGTTTCATGTCGCGTCCTGCACCTCGACCCGAACCATTGTTTCGTCGACTTCTGCTGCGGCGCTTGACGACTTGAGAGCGCGACTTCGAGCGACATGGTGGCCGGACGATACCCCAGATGCCGGGTGGTCGCTCGGCGTCGACGTCGGCTATCTGCGTGAACTCGTCGAGTACTGGGCCGACGAATTCGACTGGACGGCACAGGAGTCGGCCCTGTCGAGACATCCTCGATTCCGGGTCGACGTCGGTGATCTGGGCATTCACTTCGTGCACGCACGGGCAGTGTCGCCCGTGGGCCCGGTTCTTCCTCTGGTCCTCAGCCATGGGTGGCCGGACTCGTTCTGGCGTTACTCGAAAGTTGTATCGCTGCTGACCGATCCGGGTGCACACGGCGCTGACCCCGCCGATGCCTTCGATGTCATCGTGCCCGACATGCCCGGTTACGGATACTCGGATCCGCCGACAGGACCCCCTTTGAATTCGATTGCAGTGGCAGGACTTTGGGCCGAGCTGATGCACATTCTCGGGTATTCCCGTTACGGGGCCGCCGGAGGTGACATCGGCAGCGGCGTCAGTCGCTACCTGGCTTTGGACCACCCTGGCTCCGTGGTGGCCGTCCACCGCATGGATGCTGGACTGCCCGTTTTCACCGGCGACCCCGCAGACCTCTCACAGCAGGAGCGGGACTTTCTCGACAGGGCCGCCGCGTGGGGTACTGCGGAGGGCGCTTACGCTGCGATGCACCGCACGAAACCGCAGACCGCGGCCGTCGGGTTGACCGATTCGCCGGCCGGACTGGCCGCATGGATCGTGGAGAAGCTCCGAGGGTGGACCGACTGCGACGGGGACATCGAGCGCAGCTTCAGCAAGGACGAAATCCTCACCAATGTCACCCTCTACTGGCTCACCGGAACCATCGGGTCGTCGATGCGTATGTACAACGCCAACGGTTCCATTCCGTTGGAGCAGCACGCCCGTCGGGTCGAGGTGCCGTCAGGGTTCTCGCTCTTCGCGGGTGATCTGACCAGTCCGCCCCGCTCGTGGCTCGACCGCGTCGCGAACGTCGTTCATGTGTCCGAGCTTCCGCGCGGTGGGCACTTCGCGCCGTTCGTGGAACCCGATCTGTACGCGCAGGAACTGCGCGACTTCTTCCGGCCGTATCGTGCGGCCCTCACGTAGAGCGATCGAAATACACGGGCATTTCTCTGCGTCTCAGCACCCCATCTCCCGAAGCACTACCGAGGCTCGTCGAGTTCCAGGGCCAGTTCCATGCACCGCAGGCGTGCAGGGGAGAAGTCGTAGGGCAACATTCGGACGGCCTCGGTAAGGCTCTTCGACCCGCATGCCGTACCGGTGTCGGCGGTAGCGGGGTGCAACTCGTCCCAGGCGTCGAACCGGGCGTCGTCGGCCTGCGCCAGACCGGAGCTCTCGATGACCGCGTGGAGGGCGGTCTCGAAGGCGTGCCGTTCGGCCGCCACCTCCGCCACGCGAGGGTCGTCGACGGCAACCGTGTCGTCGAGCGCCTCCTCGGCGGCGGCGACCCGGTCGGAACACGCCCGCAGGTCCGGGTGGGTGGCCAGGGCGATGAAACGCGACGCCTGGACGGACGCGCCGAGCGCGCCGAAGATCCGTTCGGTCACGAGCAGGGTGTCGAGGTCGTCCTGCCGCAGGGCTCCCTCGGGCAGTTCTGCGAGGCGATCGCTCACGACGTCGGAGAGCAGGCCCAAACTGCTCCCCTGCGCCCGCATACGCTGCACGGCGATCCGCTGCTGCTCGAGTTCGGCCTGCCGGGCGACAAGGGATCCCTCCAGCCGGTCCAGAATGCGCGCGACGTCGCTGTCGGCGGTACCGGACGCGAAGGCGTCGCGGATGTCGTCGAGAGCAATGCCGGCGTCGGCCAGCCGGCGGATCCGCAGCAGCTGGATCATCTCGTCGTAGCCGTAGCGGCGGCGGTCGTCGCTGCCCCGCTCGGGCTCCGGGAGCAGACCGATCTGGTGGTAATGACGGATCGCTCGCGGCGTGGTGCCGACGAAGGCGGCAGCTCCCCCGATCGTGACTCGGCGCGGTGGGATGAATGACGAGAACATGGGCTGGCCTTCCTCGGTGGGCGGGACACGTCCACTGCACCACATGACGCTACGGAAGGTGCAACTCCGCTACTGATATGACGTCTCATAGGGCAACAGGTTCAGAGACATTCGAGGGAACGCACCCTTTCGGGTGACGAACCTGGCCGTCGAATCCCCAGCAGCGCTGCATATTCCATTCGGTCTGGTCACCTCCCCGTGCAGGCCGTGACTCGTGCGCTCGACCTACTACTCTCGGTTCGGACTCTCCGCGGTGTGTGGGCGAGCCAAAGCAATGCGGTTGCGGCCGTTGCGTTTTGTAGTGAAGAGCGCAGCGTCGGCTGCGGCCAGTGTCCCGTCGAATATCTCCCGGGGAGTGCTGCGGTCCATGTGCGGCAACGAACCGCCGATGCTGACCGTGATCGCGATGTCGTCGTCGACGTTGTGTACGGCACGACGCAACCTGTCTGCGAACTCGCCGAGGGTCGGCGTCGGATCAGGAACGAGGACGACGAATTCGTCGCCGCCCAGTCTCGCGACGACTGCGTGCCGGCCGGCAGACATGGTCAGGCGCATCGCGGTCAGTCTCAATGCCACATCACCGGCTGAATGGCCGTGGTGGTCGTTGACTGCTTTGAAATGGTCGATGTCGATCAGCAGGATCGCGGGGTATCCGGCGCCGTCGCTGGTGTCGAGTGCTCTGGCCTCGAGGCCCCGCCGGTTCAGCACTCCGGTCAACGGATCCGTCATCGCATCGGACAGGTGTACCCGAGAGGACTTCAACAACGCCCGCGAGTACGCCCACAGCAGTGTGACGGCGCCGTTGATCACAATGACGGCCACAAACACTCGCAGGGCGATCGATACGGTATCGGTCGAGGCCCTGGCAAGCGCCATGGCTCCGAGTACGAGCACGAAGACGGTGCTCCACACGACGTGAAACCAGATCACGTTCGGTCGGGCGAAATGGGCAGCGTACGCGCCGACCAGCGCGAGCAGCATCGCGCCGTGAAGCGCCGCCAGCGGGTCGGAGTACGTTGCGGTCACGACGGTGACACCGACTTCGCAGTACACGACGAACCAGTTGTTGACCGGTGCCCGGCGGGACCACAAGTCCATCCGGTAGTCGGCTTTGCTCATGATCCATGCGACGGGAAGCGTACTGATGCACACGGCGTAGGTGAGCACGGTGCCGAAACCGTCGGTGGGGCCGTCCTGCGTGAAGGTGGTGCCGATGCCGACGAGCCCGAACAGCAGTGTTTGAACGACGACGCCCATTCGCAGCAGCGGGTCGGGAGATTCCTGGTACGTCCGAGCGCCCGCCGGAATGTCGGTTGGCGTCGTTCTACCCGGCGATTCCCGGTGTCTACCCACGGGAACCGTCTCGCGTCATCTCCGTTCGCCACCGCAGACTGGCTCGGATCGCGTCGCCGACGCTTGCCGTGAGTTCGGCGACCGTTCGCTCGGAATCGAACTGTGCAGGTTCGGCTTCCGTTGTCGGTCGGCGAACCGGCTCGATCGAGCGCCCGGTACTCGGGGTCCGGCCATCTATCCCCAACCGAAATGCACTGGGCGGGGCCATACGGATGGTGGGAAGACGTTCGGTGTTTCGTGTCACTGCAGAACAATCGATGGTGAGCAGCATTCGATCGTGGCGCACGAACGTCTGCTTGTCTGCAATGACAACGTACAAGCCGTCGTTCGCCTCGGCACGCGTGGCCAGTCTCGTGAGGACCCGACGAATACGTTGCTGACACTGCGTTCGGTCCGAGGAAACGACCAGCGCGGCACCTGACACCGAAGATCGCGTGTGGCGGGCCTGCTCCGTCAGGCTCGTCCACGCGGGATTGTCGCCATCGCCGAAATATGTTCGCAACAGCCAAAGTTCAGAGTTGTTCGTACCGTCGGGCATGGTGATCCAATCCGAGAACGACGGGTGCAGCGAACCGCACGATCAGATGGAGGGAACCGTACGCAATTTCAAGGGCACGTTGTCGGCGAGGAATGCGAGTTGATCACCGATGACCGATGAAAACAGGGGTTCGACGTACGGATCGAAGTGACCGCCCGAATAGGTGCGTACCGTGGCTTTGCGAACTTTCGCCGCGGCGCGTTGCGCGACGGACGCCGGGGTGACGGAATCCTCGGACGCGATCTGCACCAGCGTTGGGCAGTCGATCGCCGACATCGTGCGGCCCGGGGAGTACCGCCAGATTTTCAGCAGTATCCGCGCCGCCACGGTCTCGGGGTAGTCGCCGTCGGTCAGGCCCGACTCGAGGACCAAGCGGTCACGCCCTTTCATCGCGTCGGGTGAGACCATCACAGCGCGTGTGCCAGGTAGCCCGACACTGTCGACGTAGTGCGGTGACCGTCCGAGGGCGGCGCGGACGCTGTCGGTGATGGCGGCCGGTGCCAGCCGCAGTGCCTGCCTGAACCCGGTGGCGCGAACGGCGGCGATGCCGTCGATGTGGGGCACCTGTGCGATGACCGCTGTGAACCGAACGCCGTTGCCCGCCAACGTGAGTACGTGGCCGCCGGCGAAGGACGTGCCCCACCCGACGATTCGGTTCTCGTCGACGCCGTCGAGAGAGCGAGCGAAGTCGACTGCGTGTCGCCAATCGGCAAGCTGAGCATCCACGTCCAACAACTGGCGCGGTTCGCCTTCACTGTCCCCGAAGTACCGATAGTCGAAGACGCAGACCACGTAGCCGGCCTCGACGAAACGCTCGGCGTAGGCGTACAGGCGCATCGCCCGAGGTGAGCCGAATCCGTGCGCCATCACGATTGCAGGTAGTGGCATGGCGGCGGACACCGCGGGACGAAAGACCGTTGCCGCGCAACGAACTCCGTCCGACACGAAGGACGTTTCGGTACGGGTGAAGCCGGAGTGTTCGTCGGTGGTCATTCGTTCGTCTCTCTGTTCTACAGCAGGGTGGTGATCGGATCTCACAGCTTGAAAGGGTTGAGGGTCTTGCCGAGGTAGTAGCCGATGCGAGTCGGAATCGGCTTCGCGGCAGCAGCAGTCACCTTGTTGACCATCCCGGGCACGCACACCGGCGTGCCGTTGTTCACGGCACGCCAACCTTCTCGGACGACGTCCTCGGGGCTCTGCCACAGAAGAGCGGGCAGCTTGGAGGTCGCTGCATCTCGGGTTCCCATCACGTCGTGGAACTCACTGTGGGTGAAGCCGGGGCAGAGCGCAGTCACGTGGATGCCATGCGGCCGCAACTCCATGTCGAGTGCTTGCGAGATGTCGAGCACATAGGACTTGATTCCGGTGTACAGCAGACTTGCACCAGGGGGAAGCAATGCCGCCAACGACGACAGATTCACGATTCGGCCGTATCCGCGTTCTTTCATGCCGGGCACCGTGAGATGAGCGAGTTCGGTGACGGCAGTGATCATCACCTGTATCTCCGCGGCGAGTGCGTCGAACGGCGCATCTGCGAACGTGGAGTTCCCCGACATGCCCGCGTTGTTGACGAGGATGTCGACGTCGACGCCGAGGGATCTCGTTTCTTCGACGATGGCCCGGGGCGCAGCGCGATCGGCGAGATCCGCGGGCACGACGTCGCATCGCACATCGTGCCGAGACGACAGCTCGTCCGCCAGGGCGGTGAGCCGGTCCTCGCGTCGCGCGACGAGCACGAGGTTGTGCCCTTCGGCGGCGAGGTGTCGAGCAAATGCCGCGCCTATGCCCGCTGATGCTCCGGTTATCAGCGCGGTTCTTCCGGTCTTCGCCATCGACGGGCCTCCACTCTTGAATGGTATTCAAGGACGGTAGCAGGGTCTTGAAGACCATTCAAGATATGGTTGGTCGTATGCCCAGGAATCGCGGACTTCACGACCGGGAGAGCAAGCGCGAGGACATCGTGGTCGCCGCCCGCGAAATGTTCGTATCCGACGGCTTCGATCGCACCTCGATCAGCCGTCTGGCAAAAGCAGCAGGCGTCACTGCGAACACGCTGTATTGGTACTTCGGAGACAAGGACGACATCCTGGTCGCTGTTCTGACGGCAATCGCCGCCGAGGACGCCACGGACTATCTCCAGATCGTCGATCTACCACTTGCCGACCGGCTGTTCTGGCTGGTGGAGCGGCTCCGCAGAGTCGGCCCACTGGTCTCCACCGTGCACGATCGGGTGACCGAGTCCGAGGCCATCGATCAGTGGCACAACGGGTTTCATGCCTTCGCGGAATCGCTGTTCGCCGCCGATATCGCGGCTGCAGGACTGTCCGGAGAGGCGGCCGATGCCATGCTCCGTATCGGTACGTTCGTCGTCGAGGGATTGCTGACTCACGCGGCGTCGCCAGAAGTCTCCCGAGCAGTCATCGAGCAACTAGTCGACACCATCGCACCCTCATCAGGAAGTAATCCACTATGAGTACCGAACCCGATACCGCGTCGACCGGTCGTCCGCGAGTCGCAGCCGACCACGCCGACTCGGAATCGATCATCGCGATTCCCAGCATGGACCCGTTCTATCGGGCCCCTGCCGGTTTCGAGCACACGGAGCCGGGAACCGTGTTGCGGTCCCGCGCGGTGACCCTCGCGTTGTTCGGTGTCATTCGGCAGAAAGTGTCGGCGTGGCAACTTCTGTACCGGACCACCAGCCTCGACGGGGCAGCGCGTGTCGCGGTCACGACGGTGGTTCTTCCGGTCGGGGGGCGAGCGCAATCGGAGCGAGCACTGCTGTCCTATCAGTGCGCGATCGACGCCGTGTCGGATCGGTGTTTCCCGTCCTATGTTCTGCGGGCGGGCGCTCGAGCCGTCGGCTCCGTACCGCAGTTCGAGTTCATGATCATCCTGTACGCACTGCGCCGCGGATGGGTTCTGTCCCTCCCCGATCACGAGGGCATGGACGGGCTGTGGGGAGCCCCGATCGAGCCCGGTTACTGCACGCTCGACGGCGTCCGCGCGGCACTGTCTTTCGAGCCGCTCGACCTCACAGCCACCACCCCTGTCGCGCTGTGGGGGTACTCGGGCGGCGGGTTGGCGACGTCATGGGCCGCGGAGGTTGCAGCCGACTACGCCCCTGAACTCGACGTCGTCGGCGCTGCACTCGGATCGCCCGTCGGCGACCCCGGATCTGCATTCTCCCGCCTCAACGGCACCATCTTCGCGGCGCTGCCCGCGATGGTGGTGGAGGGCCTCCGTCGCACCTACCCCGTACTCGACCGCCTCGTTCGCGAACACGTTGCCGCGGCGGGGCTCGAAACCCTCTCATCTCTGCACCGCAAGACGACAGTGCACGCCGTCGCGTCCATGGTGATGCACGATCTGGAGCGGCACCTCGATATGCCGATGGCAGACCTCCTGGCGGCACCCGAGATGGTGCAGATTTTTCAGGATATCCAGCCCGGCAAGTCGGCACCCGAGTTTCCGCTGCTCGTGGTGCAGGCGGTGCATGATCCGATGATCGACGTCGACGACGTGGACGGGCAAGTACGCCGGTATCGCGCTGCGGGAGCGAACGTCACCTACATCCGCGATCGTCTCAGCGAACACCTGTCGCTGCACCCGATCGCGGCCCCCATCACTCTGGATTGGCTCTCGGATCGCTTCGCGGGCAAGCCGACCGACGAATCGTCGACGATCACCGTGTGGTCACTGGCCGGATCTGTGCCGGGGCTGCGCGGATTGCTCGGACTCGCGGTATCCACCGGACGCGCATTCGCCGGCCGAATCGGTTGATACACAACCACATCGAGACCCGGAGATGCTGAAGCTCAATTGGACGAAGCGGCAGTCGAGGATCGGAGCCGTCGAGCAAGATACGGTCCCGTGATGCTGTCCGGGGACACCGCGACTTCGGCAGGCGTCCCGGTTGCGACCACGGTGCCCCCGTTGTCGCCGCCGCCGGGACCGAGATCGATGACCCAGTCTGCGGAGGCTATGGCATCCAGGTCGTGTTCCACCATCACCACGGTGTTGCCCGCGTCGACAAGTAGGTGCAGTTGGCGCATGAGCAGTGCGACGTCGGCGGGATGCAGCCCTGCGGTCGGTTCGTCCAGAAGATACAGGGCAGTGCCGCGACGGGTGCGCTGCAATTCGGTGGCAATCTTGATGCGCTGCGCTTCACCGCCGCTCAGCTCGGTGGCGGGTTGACCGAGTCGAAGGTAACCGAGCCCGATGTCGCGCAACGTCTCCAGACTGCGGGATGCTCCCGTGATGTCGGCGAAGAACATCGCAGCCTCGTCCACCGACATGTGCAGCACCTCGGCAATTGTCCTGTCGCGCCACGTTATTTCGAGAGTCTCCGGTTTGTACCGGTCACCGTGACAGGTGGGGCAGGGGCCATAGGTGCCGGGGAGGAACAGCAGCTCCACCTCGACGAAACCGTCGCCCTGGCAGGTGGGGCATCGTCCGTCCGCGACGTTGAAGGAGAACCGTCCGGGTGCCCATCCGCGGGCCTTGGCCTCCTCGGTGCCGGCGAACAGTTTGCGGACGATGTCGAACATTCCGACGTAGGTGGCCAGTGTCGATCGGGGGGTTCGGCCGATGGGCCGTTGATCCACCCGGACCAGGCGGGTGAACGTCTCGATTCCGGAGACCTCGGCCACGTCGACCTCGATCTGCATGCCGTCGTCCTCGTCTGCCGCGGTCTCGAGTCGGTGGCGCGCCACCTCGAACAAGACCTGGCTGACGAGTGTCGACTTGCCGGAGCCCGACACACCCGTTACTGCCGTCAGGACCGCGTGTGGGAACTCCGCCGTCAACTCCCGCAGATTGTGCCGGGTGACCCCGGCCAGAGTGAGCCAGCCCTGGGTGGGGCGCGCCTCCCGCTGCACGGATTCCGCTCGACCGAAGAGGTGCCTACTGGTGACCGACTCCTCGATCTCCTCCAAACCCGCGACGGGACCGCTGTACAGCACCCGTCCGCCGCCCTCACCCGCTGCGGGTCCGATGTCGACCACCCAGTCGGCGCGGCGCACCACGTCCATGTCGTGTTCGACGACGAACAAGGAGTTTCCCGACGCCTTCAGCTGGTCCAGGACGTCGAGCAGTGGCTCGGCATCGGCGGGATGCAGTCCTGCGGAGGGTTCGTCCAACACGTACACCACCCCGAACAGACCCGAACGGAGCTGAGTGGCGATCCGCAACCGCTGCGTCTCGCCGGGCGACAGCGTCGTCGAGCTACGGCCGAGCGCCAGATATCCCAGGCCCAACTCGAGCAACACGTCGATCCTGGCCAGCAGGTCGGCGGTGATGCGTACCGCCACCTCCGTGGTCTCACCCGACTGTTCGGCTATCGGGCGCAGTACGGCGGCAAGTTCTGTCAGTGAGAGCGCATTGATCTCGGCGATCGAGCGGCCCGCGATGGTGACGGCCAGCGCGTCGGCGCGCAGTCCACTGCCGGAGCACATCGGGCAGCGGACGGTCTCGGTGAATTGCAGGGCGCGTTCTCGCATGCGCTCGCTGTTCGAGTCGGACAGAACATGCATGACATGGCTGCGGGCGCTCCAGAACTTGCCTTCGTAACTGTGGTCGACTCGGCCCTCTTCCGGTTCGATCCACACCTTGGGGTGCTCGTCGGTGAAGAGAAGCCACTCTCGGTCCTTCTTCTTCAGCGTGCGCCACGGTACGTCGATGTCGATACCCATGCCGCTGACGATGCTGCGCAGGTTCGCGCCCTGCCAGGCACCCGGCCACGCCGCGATCGCGCCCTCACGAATGCTCAGCGACGTATCGGGAACGAGCAATTCCGTTGTCACATCATGGAACTCGCCCAACCCGCCGCATCGCGGGCAGGCCCCGGCGACAGTGTTGGGTGAAAACGCTTCCGCCGACAGCAGCGGCGCACCGTCGGGATAGGTACCGGCCCGGGAGTAGAGCATGCGCAGGAGGTTCGACATGGTGGTGATGGTGCCGACGCTGGAGCGGGAGCTGGGCGAACCCCGGCGTTGCTGCAGGGCAACGGCAGGGGGAAGGCCGGTGATGGAGGCGACGTGGGGTGCCCCCACTTGCTGAAGCAGTCGACGCGCGTAGGGGGCGACCGACTCGAAGTAGCGTCGCTGCGCTTCGGCGTACAACGTGCTGAAAGCCAGTGACGACTTTCCTGACCCCGACACTCCGGTGAACGCGACGAATGCATTGCGGGGTATGTCGACATCGACAGCTGCCAGGTTGTGCTCGGTAGCGCCGCGCACACGGACGTACCCGTCCCACGTTGAGTCCGTCACCGAACGAGCCTAGCTGGCATCCTCGAGCCGAGGGCCCAGAAGTGCGAGATGCGATGCATCGGTGCCATCGCGCCCACGAGGAGATCGAGGGTATGTTTTCGGGTGGGTCTGCTCGTCGTGCCGCGAGCGACGAACGGGCATCCAACCACTGCATCAGGACCGTGAAGAAGGAGACGGCATGGCCGAGGAGTACAGCACACGGCCGCTGTTTCGCAACGGTGCCGGCAGTGCCGCGGTGATCCTGGGCATCATCGCTCTGATCTGCGCGTTCGTACCCTTCATCGGAGATTTCGTAGCTGTCCCGACCGGTGTCGCCGCTGTGGTGTGCGGGTGGGTCGGGGTGAGCCGGGACGAGAAGGGCCTCGCGACAAATGGCCGCGAGGCCATGATCGGCGCAGCCCTCGGCGGCGCGGCCATGTTCGTGGTGTTCGTGGCGTACGCGGCCACCATCGTGTGAACGATGACAGAGTGAGCAGTGCCACGAAAACCTTTGTTATCGGTTGCTATGCAATACCTCTCGCCAACCGACGTCGTCCATCCACCTGCCGGCCATCGAACGACGCACGGTCGCAGGCACCCGAGTAGTCAGCCTTCGCAAGGGCCACATCGAGGATCGGATCATCACCGACGGCCGCCTACGCTCCCGCCCTGGCTGCATCCCGTGAACAATGCTGGATCGAATATCCGCCGACCCTTTCGTACGGTTCACCTACAAAGAATTATGGTGGCTCCCGAATCCTTCGCGGAAATCGAAGGCAGAACACGGCATGCTATTGCCGTATTTCGACGCGTCGAACTTCCGATTTTCTCGAAGTAAATGTACTTTCGGTTTTTTTCGAGCAGAGCCACAACGGATTTTCACTTGCCTTGATATCAATGAATCTGGCAATGAGGGACCGCAGCTTCGTTGCTGCACACCGATCGAATTTTCTTGTTCACACCGAACAGCAAGTACCACCCTGCTCATTCCACCTCTGCTGGACTGCACCGATCATGAGGTCCGTGGGCGGGTACGAACGACACTCAGCACCGAGGAGTACCCGTGACACAGATACATGCTGCGACACACAAACATCGGGTGCCGGCGGAGCATCGTGTGCTCGGTCTCGACCGACGCACGTTTCCACCGGCACTCTTCGTCGTCGCGATCTTTGTCGTCTGGACCGTGATCCTCCCACGTGTCGACGCGGCCATCGGCTGGGATGACCCCGTTCTCGCCGGTGAGCAACTCGCGCTCACGGACTCCGTCGTCTTCACGCCGACCACCGGCTGGGATGTCGAGGCCGGCTTTCGTGTCGACGACGAAAGCCGTCGTTCCGGTGACGCCACCGTCGCTGGGAAGGGCGTCACCTTCCAGATCTCGTCGGACACGTTCGAGGGCACTCCGGACGAATTGTTGGACCAAGTGGAGAAGGTCACATCCCGCACCGACGACCCGACCTTCAGGGTCGACGGCGACAGGACCACTCTCACCACGACGTCAGGCGAGAGCGGTGTCGCGCAGCCCTACAGCAGCGTGACCGGGGACGGTGTGGTCGCAGCATTCGTCATCGCCGGCAGGGGGCTGAAGATCACCGCCTACGGTCCTCCCGCTCAGATGACCGCGGCCGTCGACAACATCCAGACCATGATCGCCAGTATCCGCACCGTCGACGGGAACAACTCATGACCGAGACCGGCACCGACACCCCACGCAGCTCCGAGGCCCGGCAACGGCAGGCTCGAGCAATGGAGGTCTCCGGGTGGGGTGAGCGCTTCCACTTCGTGCAACCCCACAATCTCTGCTTCTGGGTGTTCGTCGTGCTGACCGGAATCGGCGCGTTCCAGGTGTGGGCGTACTTCGCACCCAAGGCCGGGTTGTACGCCGACGCCTTCGCGATTTCGGCAGTGCTGTGCGGATTGTGCGGGCTGGCGTGGTTCGCCTGGTTCCGTCATATCGACCGATGGGAACGCCAACCGGGCCGACTCATCCTCGCCGCGCTCGTGTGGGGCGCAATTCCGGCCACCTTCGCATTCGCCCTCACCGCGAACAACGCAATGATCAGCATTTACAACAAGCTTTTCGGTCAAGTGTGGAGTGCCAACTGGGCAGCCGGAGCCACCGCACCGATCACCGAAGAGGCCGCGAAGCTCTGCGGATTCATACTCCTCATGAGCCTTGCCCCGCGATTGATTCGGACCGCGAACGACGGTCTGATCGTCGGCGCGTTCATCGGGCTCGGATTCGCGATCTTCGAGGACTTCCTCTATGCCGCCAACTCCACAGCTCAGGCGTTCGGTACCGATCCGGTCGACCACGCCGTGCAGATGTCGTTCACGCGCATAGCGGTCAGCTTCGTCTCTCACCCGCTGTTCAGTGCCCTCGTCTGCACCGGTGTCATCTACATCCTCGGCACGGCGGCCCAGCCACGCCGGATCGGCCGCGGTGTGGCGTTCGTGTTGGTCGGAATGTTTCTGCACTTCACCTGGGACGACGCCGGCGGTCTCGGCCGAGGTGGCATCCTGACCTTCCCCGTCATGCTCGGCTCCATCGTGCTCGGGTTCACGGTGCTGACGATCGCGTTCCGGCGAGCAGCGCCGCGCGAGTACCAGTTCGTCCGCGACATCCTCGCCCCCGAGGTCGAAGCAGGAACCGTGACCGACGCCGAGGTCGACGGCATCCTGGACAAGAAAGCGCGCAAGGCGTTCATCAAGTCCGCGCCCCACCACAAGTCGCGCCGAGCACGCAAGCACCTACGTCGGGCAATTCTCGACCTCGCCCATGACCTTGCAAACGACAACGGAGCCGACACCGAGGCCGTGCGCCACTCTCGCTCCGAGATCGAGCGTCTGCGCGTCAAGGCCGGCTGACCGACAACCGGACCGGAACCAGGGCATGCAGGTCGTCACCGTGCCCCAGGGCCAACTGGTGCGCCACGACTTGCCCGCGCCCGGCTCATCCCAAGCAACACCAGTGCTGCCGCCGCCGTGGTGATGGCGAACCCCGCCACTGTGACTCCGGTTTGGAACGAGGCCGCTTGCTCGACGCTCCACGTGGTACTCGAGATGTTGCCCGTGAAGAGCGCCGCGATGATGGTGCCGGTGACGGTGATCCCGACGCCGGTGGCGACCTGACTCGACGTGTCGACCATGGCGGCCCTGATGGTGGTGCGGCTCTCGGGGAGACCGGTCATGACGTTGGTACCTGCGACGACACCGACTATGCGCATACCTACCGCGACGAGGACGAGGGCAAGAGCGACCCAGACATAGCCGAATCGGCTACCTACGGCGAAGACCGCCAACCCGAGCACTACCGCCGCCCCACTCATCCAGGCGGCGTGGTTCATCCCCACTCGTCGCAGGAACGGCGCGACGAGGCGGCCGCTGAAGAGCAGCACGACGACCTGAGGGAGCATCCCTATCGATGCGAGGGCAGGCGACCATCTCCATACGAACTGCAGCTGCAGTGTGACCATGTAGCCGAGGCCGGCAACGGCGAGCCCGGACGCGGCTTTGTAGGCAAGACCGCTGGACACGAGGGGCAGCGCAACGAGTTCGAGGTCCAGGAGCGGGTACCTCGCTATGCGAGCGCGGACGACGAAGACTGCTGCTGCGGAAAGGGTTCCGGCAGTTGCTGCCCACGGCATCCACGAATCGGGACCCACCTCGACGAACAGCGTCGGCGCGAGGAGTGCCAGGACGATGGTGGCTGTGCCGAGCACCGCCCCAGCGACATCGAGGGGGTCGCGGTGCAACTCCTCTGGGAGGTCTTTCGCGACGCCCATGCGGATTCCGACGAACGCGAGAATCGCGATGGGTACGTTGATCAGGAGCAGGACCTGCCAGGGCGCGAAGGCGAGAACGAAGCCTCCTGCGGTCGGTCCGATCGCCAACCCGACCAGGCCGACTGTCGAAATCAGGGTGAGGGCTCGAACGCGTAAGGACTCCTGATCGAAGAGCCGAAACGCGAGCGCCATGGAGCCGGGGGTGGTCATGGCTGCGGCGACGCCCATCACGGCGCGGACTGCGATGAGCTGCTCAGGAGTCTCGACGAGGGCGGTAGCCGCGCTGGCGAGCGCCAGCAATGTCAGGCCGACCAGCATTACTCGGCGTCGGCCGAATCGGTCTGCGATGGCGCTGAACAGCAGCATCAGTCCCCCGAAAACGACCGCGTACACACCGGAGACCCACTGCAACGCGGTGGTCGATGCACCGAGTTCACGCCCGATGGTGGGTAGGGCAACGTTGACGATCGAGTTGTCGAGCATCTCGAAAAGAAACACTGCAGAAAGGCCGGCCAGTGCCACCGCGGCGGCTTTCAGCGTCTGCGGACGGTGCCGCGTCGAAGAGGTCTGCGCCTCGTCTGTGTTGGCTGGTCGCTCATTTTTCAGGCGCATACACGTCTCCATCCAAAGGAGAAGTGGCAGCTCGGTGAGCGGCGTATGAACGGGGCTGAAGCCCTCGCTTTTACTTCCGGTGATCCGACTCTAACAGCCAGCAACAGGCAAGGGGAACCCGACTTCGTTGCTGGACTGCTGATCGGCGGCTAGTGCCGCGCCTACTCGCCATTGCGGTTCGAACAGCGAAATCATCTACACCGCAAACTCTTCCGGATCACAGACCCCCGGAGGAGTGTTGTCCAATTTATTACGATGATCTAATATCTCGATTGTCGAGGCATTTGGGAGGTCCAGTGAGTCGGTTCAGTGATAGCCCCGCAGCCGAGGGATTTTTTTCGGCTTACGACCGTGTTCTGGCGAAATGGCCGCTGCCCATCGACGCCATCGACGTCGAATCCGACTACGGCACAACCCGAGTCAACGCCTCCGGACCCGTCGACGGACCTCCGGTGGTGCTGCTGCCCGGTGGCGGAGCAACCTCGACCGTCTGGTTCGCCAACATCGCGGCCCTAGCCCGAGAGAACCGGGTCTTCGCAATCGACCCGATGGGTGATCCCGGACGAAGCGTGGTCGGTGAGACACCGATCCGCACGGTCGATGACCTGATGTCCTGGCTCGATCACGTTCTCGAAACCCTCGATGCCCCGAGAACTTCGGTGGTCGGACATGGGTACGGGGCAACGGTGGCGCTCGCGTACGCGCTGCACCGACCGGAGCGCGTCGGCGCACTCGTCCTGCTGGATCCCCCTTCGTGTTTCGCCGGCATGCGCCTGGCGTACCTTCTGCACGCCGTGCCACTTCTGGTGCGACCGACTCGCGAACGTATGCGTTCTCTGATCCGGTGGGAAACGCGGAACGCGCCGGTCGACACCGACTGGCTCGATCTCACCGAGCGAGGCACCGACTTCCCGTCGGCGAAACCAGTGGTCCCACGGCACCCCAAGGGAGATCGATGGACGACGCTCTCCGCGTACGTCACCGTCGTCTTTGCCGGCGAGAGCAAGGTGCACAACAGTTCTCGTGCTGCCGACGCAGTGGGGAAGGTTCTCCCGAACGCAAGTACCGTCGTCCTGCCCGGTTGCAGCCACCACATGTTGCCGATGCTGCCCGCCGGGGAACTCGATGCCGTGCTACTGAGCGCCCTGCACTGACACCTGTTGTCTGGTCACCGCCAGCTGTATCCGAAGCAGCGATAGAGAGGGCGGGAAGCCGCCGTTCTCGTTTCACAACGCTGGATTCGTACGAACTCCCGTGCTCCCAGTCGGTCTCGAAACGACACTGTGCAGATTTCGAGGGAGCCAAGGGCCGCGGGGACTTCTCTATTTTGCGTTCACCGACCGCCTCGCACTGTACGGTGACCGCGGGGATCGGTACGGCTAAAGAAGAATGTCGGGGGATCATGACTCTGTTCGGTGTGCTCGATCGCGTATTGACCAAACGACTGCCCCTGGAGCCTCCGGACGATCCCCACGCCGCGATCCTTCCAACCCCGATCGGCAACGACGCCTTCTTCCTCACCCCTCCCGGCATCGAGGACCTCGCACCCGGTGCGGTGATTCGGCAGCGCACGACCCGCGGTCTGGTGCCCCGGCCGCGAACCGCCCTGCATCAGTTCATGGTGCGATCTACCGACGCGCGAGGTCTGCCCGCCGGCGTCACCGCCTCGCTGCTGATTCCGAAGCGGCCGTGGACCGGGCGCGGACCGCGGCCCGTCGTTGCCCACAACGTGGCCATCGATTCCCTCGGAGCCAAGAGCACGCCGTCGTACCGGCTCGTGCACGGCGTCGGTGCCGACCTCCCGCCGGTGATGCCGCTCTGGCTCGCCCGCGGATACGCCGTCCTCGTCGCCGATCACCAAGGCCCGCGGATGTCGTACTCCGAAGGCACGATGGCCGGGCATGCCGTCCTGGACTCGCTACGCGGGATGACGGTCGTCGCCCCGGAGCTCGCCGACAGCCCAGTTGTGGCCTACGGCTACAGCGGCGGCGCGATCGCCACCACGTGGACGGCGCAACTGCACCCGAGGTACGCGCCCGACGTGAGGTTGGCGGGTGCCGTCGCCGGTGGAACGCCCACCGACTTCTCGATGCTCCTCGACACCATGAACGGCACCGTCGCGGCCGGCCTGCTGGGCGCGGCGAGTATGGGTCTCGCGCGTGAGCACCCCGAGATGGTCGAGTTGTTCGGCCCGAAGGCGCTGCTGTTGGCGTCCTGGGTGAAGGACATGTCCGTCCTCCCCCTGGCCTTGGGCGGGTTGGCACGCATGCGAATCGAAGACTTGGCGTCCGAGCCCGACCCGTTCGACTCCGACATCGCGCGGCGAGTGATCGCCGCGAACCGTCCGGGCGCGGACGCGCCGTCGGCGCCGGTCGCGTTCTTCCACGGTTCCGCGAGCAAGTGGATCGGCGATCGCTTCATCCCCGAGGCCGGGGTGACTGCCCTGATCGAGCAGTGGCGCAGCAAGGGTGCCAACGTGCACTACGAGCCCGTGGCAGGCGACCACTTCATCGGCGCCATGACCGGTCTGCCGTTCGTGTTGCGTTGGACCGCAGAACAATTCGCGGTCCACGGTTCGAGTTAACTCGCCGCCCGCCGAGTTCGGCGTGGTGGGTCCGCATCGCGTCGATCATGGCGGTGAACACCCGATGCGCCGCGGCGAGGTCGCCTCCGGGAGGTCGGCCATCGTGTCGCGGTTGGGCGCGCCCCCGGACGCGGGCCCATTGAATGCTGCAATTCTGGCGTGCGTGGTTTTGCTCGCGATGGGCATGCTCGACGGTGGGGTGTTCCGGAGCGTGGTGTTCGTGGCCGGGTTCCCGATCACGCTCGGTGCGTTGTCCAGCTCCTGATGAAACACGGCGCCTGGGAGCTGCGTCCCACCCGCGCTTACGCATTTCCGACCCGAGACCAGGTCGAGCCGAGCAGGTTCGTGTTTCGGGCGAGCTGACCCTCCAGTCGAGGACGTTGAACGATGCACGGCTCGACCCTCACTCTGGGGTGATCGCGTCCCAGAGCTCGCAGTGATGCTCCGCGCGATGATCGACGAGGTGCACGCCCGACCCGGTGACCGGATTGTCGAATTGCATGACCGGGGTTTCGGTACCGGTGGTGACGGGCCACTCGGCATCGTCGGCCCCACCGGGAGTACCGGTGTGGGCAAACGCGGCCCAGGCGGCCACCATGTCGTCACCGAGCTCGCGTTGTCCGGGTTCGGTGAGCAGATCTTCGCTGCCGAGATCGAACAGGTACGGCAGGTCGGTGGCGTGCGCCGCCCCCTGGGGCACACCCGATGACGCCACGCCGCTCACATCGGGTGCACTCCGGTCAGCGAATTCATAGCTGTACACCGGTGTTTCATCGGCGGCCAATTCGCGGGCACCGCGCGATGTCGTGCATGCCCACGCCACATCGGTGACCACGGTGGCCCACGCAACGGGAGCCGACTCGTAGTCACCGAGCGGATACGTAGCGCTCACCGCTCCCACGTCGGCTGGGAAAGAGCTCTGAATCAAGGACTCGTAATTCTCCGCGGTCACTGCGGTCGGGTCGGTGAGCAGGAGTCCGCCGATGAACGAGCGGTGTTCGTCGCGATTGCCGCCGGACAGGACGGGAACCTTCAGCCAATTCCCTTGCTGGACTGCTGTCGACGGTTGCTGCGGAAGCAGTTCGGTCCCGTACGCGATCGGGTTTCCGAACAACGCGGCTTGCCCCAGTAGGGCATCGACGGGTTGTGCGCGTAGGCACCCCAGCGGGTCGGGGTCGGTACACCCGAGCGCAGCAGCAGCCGCAGAACCCTGAGCTTCGCTGTCGGACAACGAAATCAGAGATGATGACGCGGGTAGGCCGGGGAACAGCGTTCCAGCGGGCCACGCAAGGCTGCACGAGCCGGAGGAGAAGATGGCCCTGTCGACGAGGCCTACCGCAGCGGGCGATGTCAGCGCGGCGCAGACGGACGTTCCGCCGGCCGATTCACCGAACACAGTGATCGAGTCGGGGTCGCCGCCGAACGCCTCGGCGTTGTCGTTGGCCCAACGCAGAGCAGCCAATTGGTCTGCGAGACCGAAGTTTCCGGACTGGTCGAGTCCGGGCAATCCGAGATAGCCGAGCATTCCGAGCCGATAGTTCGCAGTCACCACGACGACGTCACCCTGATCGGCGAGCCGCTGAGCGTCGTACGGCGCGCCGGCTCCACTGGTGAAACCGCCACCGTGCCACCACACCATGACCGGGCGCGGTGTCTCGCTCGCTCGGGCCGGCACGGTGACATTCAGGAACAGGCAATCCTCGTCGGTCGACGAGACTGCCTGCGCAGTCTCTCCCGTTTGTGGACACGGTGACCCCGCCCGGGTGGCATCGAGGACGTCATCGGTATCGGTAACCGGTTCGGGCAGGGTCCACCGGCGGTCACCGGTCGGCGGCTGCGCGTACCGAACACCGAGGAACTGGCGCGTCTCTCCCACGGCCACCCCCTGCAGGGTCCCCGTCGTGGTGTCCACCACCAGATCCGACCCGGTCGCCGCGTTGTTGCCCACCGACGAACAGCCAGTGGCGACCAGCACCGTCGCGGCGACGACTGCCAGTGTGCGCCTCACGAGATCACCCGCGTGGCCGCGTCGATGGTGCTGACCAGTTCGTCGGCAAGCACAACCGGGTCGGCTCCCGCTGCGGTCAATCCGACCGCGGTGTCCAGGATCGCGCGGATGGTCAGGGCCATGAGTGTCACGTCGAACTCGCGCATCTGACCGGCCACCTGACCGTCCCGGAGCAGGCCGGCGGTCGTCATCATCTCGGCCGCATGCTCAGGTCGCTCCTCCCGCCGCAGGCTGTCCCCGGTGCGGCTGGTGTAGATGGCGGTGAGAGCCCGAAGGTGACGCGGGTTGTGGGCGTAGAACGCGATGCTCCCTCGAACGAACGACGCAACGCTGTCGCGGGGCGACTGCGCCGACAGGGTATCCGGCTGCACTTCCCGGCGGCCCAGGTCGTAAATGGCGTCCACAGCTGCCTCGAACAACTCGCGACGTCCCCCGGGAAAGTGGTAGTTCACGACCCCGCGGCTGACACCCGCGCATTCGGCTATCCGCACCAGCGATGCCTGTTCGGCACCCACGTCGGCCAGAACGTCGATCGCAGCATCGACGAGTTGAGCGCGTCGTGCCGATTGAAGGAACGTATGGTCCATGACGTCAATTTAGCACTCCCGATCAAATTCTGACACCCATGTCAGAAAGGCCGAAACTCCGTTCCACGTCTTCAGTCCGCTCGAGTCCCGCTGCTCGCCTGGTTTATTCGTTTGTTCCGCTCGTGTTGTAGCGCAGCCGGACGATTTCGGAGCCCGGAAGGACCTCCGCGTCGATCAGTCGTAAGCCGGGCCTGGCCGGGCCGGTATAGAGGGACGTCCCTCCCCCAGTGAGACCGGCACCGACGAGGATGATCAGTTCGTCGACGAGGCCCAGTTCGAGCAGCGGGTTCCACGTCGTAGCGCTGCCGAACATCAGCAGATCACCGCTGTCGGCGCGTTTGAGGCGCTCGATCTCGGCGGGGCCCTCCGCGCGCGGAACGACACGAGTGGTCGACGCCCATGGAGCATCGGGTGCGACCGTGAGGGAGTCACTGATGACGAGCGAATCGGTCGAGGTGACGATTCGGGCGATCTCGTGGTCGCGAACGTTCGCCGTGCCGTCAGCGGCCACAGCACTCCAACTGTGCCAGTTCTCGCTGAACCATCGACTGCCATAGACGAGGGTGCCGGCCCGGCGCAACAGCTCGAGATTGTGATTGTTGAACGCGTCCTCGAACGGCATGCTGGACAAATCGTGATCGACGCCTTCGTATTTGCCATCGAGAGACGTCAGGACGGACACGACGAGTGTGCTCATGTTCGGATGCTACCGACGCGATGTCTTCGGTGAAATCACTCTGTGTGATTGCATTCTTCTGCCGATGTGGTCGGTACATCGAAGGACGGTTTGATAAAACGAACAGATGCGAATGGTCGGTTACACGGCACATATCTTTTCCGCGCCTAGCACGAGCCAGAGCAACAGAGTCGTCAATGGAGTCGCGTTCGACCACGTGTCAGCGGTCGACCTCGTAACGCACCAAAGAGGATCCAGACCGAAACGCTCGGCACTCCAGCAGGCGCAGTTTATGCGACGGGGTGCCGTCGAAGAGTCGTTCGCCGCGTCCACGCGCGTACGGGTACTGGAAGAACCTGTATTCGTCGACAAGGTCGGCTGCGATCAGAGCCCGACACAATCCGATACTCCCCGTGCAGACGATGTCGGCACCGTCCAACGCCTTGATCCGCGTGACCTCCTCGATCAGATCTCCCGACAGCACAGTCGAATTCGTCCACCCGGGGTCCTTCATAGTCGAGGACACGACGTACTTTGCGACGCGATTCAGATGTTGAGTCACCCCCGTCGTGTCGTCGGTTTTCGGCCCCCAGAAGTCACGCATACCCTCGAATGTCACCCGCCCCACCAAGAAGCCGTCCGACGCATCGCGTTGCGCGGCCGGCGTCGCGTCGAGTTCGGGGTCGTGCCCAGCTGAGGTGAACCAGTCGTCGGTCGCCTCGATCACGCCGTCGACCGTGATGTTCTGCGTGACAACCAGCGTGCGCATCATCGGAAAGTACCACTGCATCCAACCGCTTCTCGCCCGTTTCAGGCACCTCACGTTCCACCTGCGCGGTGAGTTCTCGGACTTCGTTCGGTCAGAACCCTCAGCAAGGTTCTATCTCCACCGATGCGAAGGATTCGAGATGCAGATAATTGACACTCTGCCAGTGTTGTTCGTCGACGATCACGACACCGCTGTCGACTGGTACACGAAGCTGTTCGGCCGCACCTTCGACCGACGGCCGATGGACCCCGACGCCGAATGGGACCTCGGTGACGGGCGCGGAGTACAGATCTACCACGACCCCGCACGGGCCGGCGGGCACGATGTCGTCCTGGGAGTACCCGATCTGGACGCCGCACTGCTCGACATCGGCTCTCCCGGCATCGACGCCGAGGCATTCACAGTGCCCTCGGGGCAGTTCAAGCTCGCCGTGATCACCGACCCTGCCGGCAACAACGTGATCCTGTCCCAATCACTGACCGACACAAAGTCCCCGATGGAGCGATTCACCAGCAACCGCACTGTCGACGCGGCAGCGTCGGACATCTTCGCGTTCTTGACCAACCCCGACAATCACCAACACACCGAACCGACCGACTGGGTCCGCGACGCTGTCGACACATCCCCGATCACCGGTCCGGGCCACACGTTCGCGGTCAACATGTTTCTGGACGCGGCGGGCGGACACTACGTGATGCACAACCTCGTCACAGCGTTCGAGCAAGACCGCATCATCGCGTGGCTGCCGTGTTCGAAGAGGAGCGATGGCGAACTCGACGCAGGCGGATGGTGGTGGCGTTACGACCTGGCATCTCACGACGACGGAACCCGGGTGACCCTTACCTACGATTGGAGCGACACCTCCGCAGCAATGCGAGAGGAGATCGGCGGGATGCCGGCGGTTCCGATGAGCTTCCTCGACGATTCGCTGGCGTCATTGGACGCAGCGATCCGCAACGGCAAGTGAGGGTTTCACTGGCCACTTTGGATCCCATTCTGGGCCGGTGGCGGACATCGGGCACCGTCGTGGATAGACACGGGAATCTCGAAAGTGAGATAGCGGGTACGGATTCCTACACCTCGCTGGCGGGCGGACAGTGGATTGCGCACGACGTCGACGTCACGATCGGTGGCCACCGAACCCTCGCCCACGAACTGATCGGCGGGGCACACCCCGACGGGGGCTGGCGCATGTATGCATTCGACGAAGCCTCCGAGCCCGGGCTCATGCGGCTGTCGTCGCACGACGATGACCTACTCCTTCTGGAAGGCAACGGTATTCGCAGTTGGTTCCACTTCCGAGCCGGGACCCGCCACATGACAACTCGATGGGAACGATTCGACGGCGACACCTGGAGAACATGGATGTCGATGCGATTCGACAGAATCGGTTGAAACCGCGCCGAGTCTGTGACCGGCCCGCACCACCCGGTCTATGATCCCGAACCGCAACTATGACAAGTCGGCCCGCCCGACGCGTCGATCGCGTTCTCCGTCTCGAGGCAATAGATCCGACCCCAGGTAATCCGAGCACCGCCGGTCGCAATGACTTGACCCGCCGGGGGGTCATGTTGTCGTAGGAGGTGCTTGCTCGCTGTCGAGACGGTCGAGTAAGTCCACGGCAGCTTTCGCGTACTCCCCGATCCATCGAACGGAGATTCGCTTGATCGGCATCGGCGTCAGCGCGAGGCGGCGCTCGCGACCGATTTTTCTCCCGGTGACCAAGTCGGCCCCTTCGAGGATTCTCGAGTGTTGCAGCGCCGTAGTTCGATCGATGTATGGAAGTTCAGCGTACAGCTCCCCGATGGTCCGCGGCCTCTCCTTCCGTAGGTCTGCATTGTGTTGCAGTGGTCAAACTTTCGTCAACGTCCCCTGGTTCTGTCGTGACAGCTTCGGTGACGTATCGGGAACTTACCGGCGGATACTCGGCAACTGACGTCCAATCCCAGAAGGCCTCGGGCCGTTGAGTTTCGTCGAGTCGGTCGACAGTACGATGGGCGTCAATAAACTCTCACATCTCGAACTCGACGACCTGACGAACGTGAACAGACCCATATGCGGCGGTCGGAATCTTGGCCGCACACGCAACAGCGGCGTCGAGATCGGCCGCTTCGATCGTGTAATAGCCGGCAACTACCGATCCAGCGGCATCCGCCTTGCTCGTTACGACAGTGCCATTGTCGAGGGTAACCACCACAGCGTCCTCGATCGGATGAAAGCCCGCCTCGTGCAGGGTGATACCCGCTTCGGTGAACTCGGCGTCCAAAGTCATCCACTGCTCGACCTCGGCTTCGGTCGGACCGGCTACCGCCGGGTCATACGAGTAGAGGAGGGTGAACTTCATAACTGCTCCTTCGCGAATCGTGACAGCACCCGAATGGTCTCGAGCACTCATACAAGCAGACAAAGCGGACGGAGAAAACTCACCGCACGACACCGTGGGACGTCCGCCGAGCATCCTGCAACAACATCAGGGGTGTAGTCCGGCCGGTGCCACAACCAAGGACGGCAGACCATTGCATCACCGTTGAACTCGAAGGCATTTCAGCGCAGCAAGTTTCGACGAAACGTCGAAATCCCACTCACTGAGCGCACACCGGGGTTACGTCATTTCCGTGTCACCGGTATGCAAGTAGAACGCGGTGGTGGCCTCGACCGCGGCCGCGACGTGGCCCGGTTCCCCGCCGCCGGCCAGGTGCGCCTCACCCCACGCGGCAGCGCTGCGTCGACTGAACTCGCGACCGGCGGCCGACGCACCGAACTGCTCGTGCTCGAGTATCTCCCCGCCAGAGAGGAAACTCGCGAGCGTCAGCAGATGCAGGTCCCAGCCGACCCCACCCGCACCGGGACCGTAGGTGGGGAACATGGGCTCTCCGACGGCCGCAGCATGGACCAGCTCGAACTCGGTACCTCCGCTCGAGCCAGGAGACAGGCGCACCTCGACCTCGCTCGTTCCCGGCCACTCGTCCGCGCCGGGCCCGAACATCCAGGACACCCGCAGCACGCGCGGCGGCTCGCACTCGAGGATCTCGCCGTGCTCGCCGCCGTCGAGCTCGAATGCCCCGCCGAGGCGCAGGTCGCCAGTAACCGTCTTCATCCAGCGACCGATCCGCTCCGGGTTGGTGATGGCGTCCCACACGTCATCGAGGGGCGCGTCGTAGCGACGCGTGAGCTCCATCGTGTAGGCCTCCCCGGCAGGAAGAGTTGCTGTGCCCATCTTCCGGCGGGCCGCGGACAGTTCGTCGAGTACATCTTTCATCGTCGTGCTCCGTCCAGTAGGGAACGCTTGTGTCTAGGCTTCTTCGGCTGCGCCGACGTCGTCGCCGGCAGATCTCCGGGTAATGCGCTTCCCCCGGGCGAGCTCGGTCTCGAGTGCGTCGAGCCTCTGGGCCCAGAATCTGCGGAACCGGTCCAGCCACGCATCGACTTCGCTCAACGGCCCGGCCTCCACGGCGTAGAACCGTCGAGCCCCCTCTGCCCGTACCGATGCGAACCCGTGCTCACGCAGAACACGCAAATGCTGAGACACAGCAGGCTGCGACAACGCGAACTCGGCCCGAATCACGTCCGTGATCGCGCCCGAAGTTTGCTCACCATCGGCAAGTAACTCCAGAATGCGCCGACGCACCGGATCGCCGAGCACATCGAACGCGTTCATGAAGACATCATACCAGGTTCAGCTTATATAAGTGAGAATAGGTATGCAGTGCTTCAGCGGTTGGAATCTCCAGTGTCGCGCCCATCGGGTTGCACAACGAGACGCGCTCGTCGGACTCGCCGTGGATATCGTCGGTGTGGACCAGCCGCAGCGACCACATCGGCGATATGACGGCGGTTGCATGCGAGACGTGGGGACTGGTGTTCTGGGAGCAGGGCGGCAGTCGGTCCGCGGCCGTCGTGGGCCCTGAGACCTGAACTACTTGCGACAGCCTCGTGACAGCCTCGTGGCACCGAGCCAAGCGAACACGGCCGTCGAACACGAAAATCGGCGCCGAGCTGCGCAAATGCCAAGATGCGACGAAGAACCTACACACCGCGCAGATTTGAAATCCGCTGTCTCGGTTGTTCACTCAAATCCGTAGTAGGCCACGTCCACGCTACCACCCGAAAAGCACTGTCCTGGTCCAAAATTCTGGATCCATATGGACCTACGTGCCCCCAGTCGGACTCGAACCGACACTGTGCGAATTTCAAGTCCCTGGAAGCGGATCCACCCAGCCTTCAGTGGACTCGATATTTGTTTATTCACAACGTTTTTCGTGCATGACCGTCCAGCCCAGTGCGGGTCCGAACGTACCGACTTGTGACACCCTCGTGACACTGAGGTTCCCGCCCATCGGCGGATCGGACCGGCCTGGACGACAAGGGACTTCGGTATCGCGAATCGGGTGTGGAACTTCCCGCGACCGCGCGTATCACGGTGGCGGCTCGAGATCCAGCCGATCAGCAGCGGCGCTTGGCCACGGGGATCGATCGGGCCGAAAAGGACGATTACCGCACTGTCAGCAGATTTTGGCGGTGCGCCACGTCAATGAATCGCTTTATGCCCGGCACGCTCCACGTGCTTGAATGCGATGCCGGGACAACCCATCAGTCGGTAATGATCACGCCGAGGTCTCACGTAGCTCGTGCTCTCGGTCCTCCAGTGCATCGATGGCGGCCGCCGTCAGGCTCTTCACGATGTGCTGACGCATGAGATCTGCAGCCCCCTGCGAGTCCTGTGCGACAACGAGTTCGAGTATTCGGAAGTGTTCCTGGTGGTCGACGGTGCGCGGTTCTGCACCGGGTGGCAGCTCGAGACCGATCCGTCGATAGCGGTCGGATTTGTCCCACAGGTCATCGAGCAGACGGATCAGGACGTCATTGTGCGACGCCAGGTACAGCGCGCGGTGAAAATCTCGGTGCGCACGCAACGCGTCCTCGCCCCACTTCTGCGTGACCGGCAGTAGCCGTCCCGCGGCCGCACGCATGTCGGCGATGTCTTGGTCTGTTCGCCGATCGGCAGCCAACTCGACCGCTGTTGGATCCAGCGACAGACGAACCTCGAACAGCTGACGCGCTTCCGCTGCGCTCATGGGCGCGATTCGCACGTTCTTGTGATTGTCGAGCTCGATGAGCCCCTCACTGCTGAGCCTTCGTACTGCTTCGCGGATCGGGGTGATGCTCATGTGCAGCCGGTCGGCGAGCTCGTACTGCGCCAGTTTCGATCCTGCGTCGAGCGTGCCCATGAGGATCATGGCGCGCAGCTCGGCGTAGGCGACTTCACCTTTGCTGGAGAAGACATTGGTAGGTGAGGTCACTGCTGGACCTGCCTCTCCGCTGTGAGTACAGCCCGTCTCGGCCGCTCTTCGATCAGGATCTCGATCACTCGATGCTACACCCGCGGTCCGAGCTCTTATAAGATGCCCAACGCAATTTCTGGAATCTTATAAGAAGTTGTTGTGTTCGCCATCACTCTGCGCTACCGTCACTTACACCTTATAAGATATGAGAAAGGCGCAGAATGAAGATCATCTCCGTACACGAAGGCATCGTCCCGATCAGCTCCTCGATCCGAAACGCGTGGATCGACTTCTCCAAGATGGACTGCTCGATCGTGGCAGTCGTCAGCGACGTGATGCGCGACGGCGAACCGGTAGTTGGCTACGGCTTCAACTCGAACGGGCGCTACAGCGCCGGCGAGATCCTCCGCCGCCGTGTCATCCCCCGCCTGCTCGACGCGGCACCCGATGCCCTGCTCGACGCCGAAGGCGAGCTGGACCCCACCCTCGCGTGGGACTTCATGATGAGCAACGAGAAGCCCGGCGGACACGGAGAGCGTTCCGTCGCAGTGGGTGTCGTCGACATGGCATTGTTCGACCTGGCTTCCAAGATCGCCGAAAAGCCGCTCTACCGGTGGCTCTCGGACAAGCACGGTGACGGACAGCCCGATGACTCGGTGTTCGTCTACGCCGCCGGTGGCTACTACGCGCCCGGCAAGACCCTCGCCGATTTGCAGGACGAGATGCGCGGTTTCCTCGATCAGGGCTACGACGTGGTGAAGATGAAGATCGGCGGTGCCGATCTCGCCGAAGACCTCGAGCGCATCGAAGCCGTACTCGAAGTCCTCGGTGGCGACGGGCAGCGCCTCGCGGTCGATGTGAACGGAAAGTTCGATCTGGCCACCGCCCTCGAATACGGCGCAGCCATCGAGCAGTACAACCTCTTCTGGTACGAGGAGGTCGGTGATCCCCTCGACTACCGTCTCAATGCCGTTCTGGCTGAAAACTATTCGGGACGCATCGCAACCGGTGAGAACCTGTTCTCGCTGCAGGATGCACGTAACCTCGTCCGCTACGCCGGAATGCGACCCGATCGCGACATCATCCAGGTCGACCCCGCACTGAGCTACGGACTCACCGAATACCTGCGAATCCAGAAGATGCTCAAAGACCACGGCTGGTCTTCACGCCAGTGCATTCCTCATGGCGGACACCAGTTCTCGCTGCACATCGCAGCAGCGCTCAAGCTCGGCGGCAACGAGTCCTACCCCGGCGAATTCCAGCCCACCGGCGGATTCGCCGACGGGGCGGTGGTCGAGAACAGCCGCGTCGGACTCACCGAGACCCCCGGCATCGGCTTCGAGGGCAAAGCCGCCTTCTACAAGGTGCTGCGCGAATTGCACTGACCACTGCCAGACCGCTTCGACCAAAGCTCCACGTGACGACAGAGCTACGCCGATACACCAGCCGCTGCGCGGCGTAGCTCTGTCAGTGCTGCACGAAAAACATTCGTAGACAGCAGTTCCGAAACGGTCTTGCACGAGCGGGACCACACTCCCCCACCCTTGCTGCTGTGCAAAGGAGCACCCCATGGCGACCACCCACCTCGACACTCCGAACCACCCGCCCCACAAAACCCCCGAACGCTCGCGTCTCGCTCGGTTGATACGAGAACTGTGGTTCCAGGTCATCATCGGAGCGGTCGCCGGTATCGCCGTCGGCATCTTCCTGCCCGACGTCGGATCGGCACTGAGCCCGCTCAACGATTGGTTCATCGCACTGGTGAAGATGATCGTCGTCCCGGTCGTCTTCTGCGTGGTCTCGCTCAGCATCGCCTCGATGGACAACCTCCGCAAAGCCGGCCGGATCGGTGTCAAGGCAATCGGCTACTTTCTGTTCCTGTCGCTGATCTCCATGCTGTTCGGGCTCCTCGTTGCCAATATCTTTCGCCCCGGCGACGGAATGAACATCGACCCCTCAGCACTCGATTCCTCCTCCCTGCCGGTCGACGAGAACTCTTCGGTCTCCGGTATCGAATTCGTCGACAATCTCATCCCCGAATCACTCTTCGGCGCACTCACGGGCCACACGATCCTCGCGGCCTTGCTCGTGTCCATCATCTTCGGTGCAGCACTCAATGTTTCGGGTGAAGCCGGGGCACCCATCACCAAAGGAATCAACGCACTCTCCACCGTCGTGTTCAAGATTGTCTCCTGGGTCATGCGACTGGCCCCGATCGGAACCTTCGGCGCACTTGCTGCAGTCGTCGCCAACTACGGCGCGTCGACGTTGCAGCAGCTCGGCTACCTGATCTTGTTGTTCACCGCGACGTGTGTGGTGTACGTCATCGTCATCCTCGGCGGCATCGCCCGCGCCTGCGGACTGCGGCTCTGGCCGCTGATGAAATTCCTCAAAGCCGAACTGCTCGTAGCGCTTTCCACCTGTTCGAGCGAAGCAATCCTCCCTCAATTGATCAAGAAGCTCGAGCACCTCGGAGTCGGAAAGCCGGTCGTCGGCATAGTGATCCCTTCCGGGTTCTCCTTCAACCTCGACGGCTCCGCCGTCTACCTCACCATGGCGTCGCTGTTCCTCGCCCAAGCATGCGGAATCGACCTCAGTTGGCAGCAACAGCTGATCATGGTCGGAATCATGATGCTCACCAGCAAGGGCACAGCCGGCATCGCAGGCGGGGCATTCATCGTCCTCGCCAGCACCATCACCGCCGTCGGACACATCCCCCTCGCAGCACTGGCGCTGATCGTCGGTATCGATCGAATCCTCAACGAGGGCCGCGTCTTCATCAACGTTCTCGGAAATGCCATGGCCACCATCGTGATCGGAAAATGGGAGAACGACTTCGACACCACCCGGGCACGCTCGGTTCTCAATGGCGAAATCGACTATGACCCCAATTACGACCCTGACCGGATTGGCGACTCCACGGTCGCCGAGACGTCGACCGATAAGACCGACGCCCGAGTCTGACACCGGTCGGTCCACCCGCCGGCATTCGACGCTTGACGTCGAATGCCGGCGGCATTCGGCTGTATGTCCCATATCGTTGCACCACAACCGATCTCCACACATGCCACGGAAGGACCGCGCCAGTGGGAACGATCCTCATCACCACCGACTACCTCGTGCCCGGCGACGAGGTAGACCAGCTTTTCCATGCAGCCGGCCATCGAACAGTGCACAGCCCTGCAACCGGTCGACGCGCAGACGGTGAAATGGCCGACCACCTGCTCAGGTGCGACGCAGCGCTGATCGCCAGCGAACCCGTCACCGCAGAAATGATGCGGCCGGCCCGATCCCTGCGCGTCATCGCACGCAGCGGTGTCGGATACGACTCCATCGATGTGAACGCAGCGACTGCGCTCGGCGTCGTCGTGTGCAACACCCCCGGTGCCAACAAGAACGCCGTGGCCGAGATGACGGTCACCCTTTTACTGATGTGCGCCCGAAGGATCGTCGAAACCGTCGACGGCGTCAAGACAGGTCACTGGCCCCGACACGATACCGGCGAACTGCATGGTGCCACCTTGGGAATCATCGGCCTCGGGCCCAGCGGGCGGGCGGTAGCCGAGTTGGGCCGCGCCTTCGGTATGACCGTTCTGGTCTCGACCGGCCATCCCGCTTCCGAACTCGACGTGAGCTATGTCGATACCGAAGAGTTGTTCTCTCGATCCGACTTCGTCACCCTGCACGCGCGTGCGCAGCCCAACGGCACTCCGATAGTCGACCGGGCGGCGCTCGCCGCCATGAAGCCCTCCGCCTACTTGGTGAATACGGCACGTGGTTCTCTCGTGGACGAACCCGCACTTGTCGACGCGCTAAGGCGCGGTGAGATAGCCGGTGCCGGACTCGATGTGTTCGCCCGCGAGCCAGTCGATACGGACAACCCGCTCCTGAGCATGCCCAACGTCGTGTCGCTGTCCCACATGGCCGGGCAGACCCGTCAAGCACGTACCGAAGCGAGCCTGGCTGCCGCCCGCGACATCGTTGCAGTTCTGGACGGCCGGCACCCACGCGGCGCGGTGAACGATCCCCAGAACACCCGTCTCGCCGAGCCTGACAGCCGCCACTAGGCCTCGGGATCGTGCAGGCAGTGGGTCCACCCGGATGTCACGACGTTTCGAATGAACCCGACGCCGATACTGACTTCGATTGTCTGGCCCTCGGTCAGGTACTCGCGAGGTGTTCTGTTGTGGCCGTTGCCGGCTGGCGTTCCGGTGAGAATCACATCACCGACCTCGAGAGTCATGAACGTCGAGATGAGTGCTATCAATTTCGGCACCGAGAAAATCATCTGGTCGATGCATCCGTCCTGCACCAGACCGCCGTCGATCATCGTACGGATCCGTGCATCGGGCGAAACGTCCTCGTATGGAACGATCTACGGCCCCAACGGAGTGGTGGATCCCAGGCCTTGCCCTGCAACCACTGTGCGCTCGAGCTTTGGAAGTCACGCACGGTCACGTCGTCGGTGATCGTGCAACCGAGAACATGATCGATAGCGCTCGATTCCGAGGGCATCTCGATCGGATCGTATGCGCCGACCAGACAGGACACGAATTTCGTGAAGAAGACCGGGTAGGCGGGGGCTGCAACGGCGATGGGGAGGGCATCGTAATAGTTCATGCCCACGCCGATCACCCTCGACCGTTCCGTCACCGGGGGGCAGAAGCCGGACGTCGGCTGTGGGCACAGATCGGCTGTATTCGGGGCGTGACGAGCCGCGACGCAGATTGCCTACCGAACCTGCATCGAGGGGGAAGATCGTCGTGTCTCGACGCCACCCGACCGATACCCGCCGCTGTATTCGTAACGAACGTAAGCCATTTCTCAGGTGCTCATCGGATGCATCGGGGTCACCGAGCCGGTCGTCAGCCGGATCAACTCTTGGGTGATGTTGTCGCCGAGGGTGTTCGTGGTGGCAGATCCGCCCATATCGGGAGTAAGTGAGTCTCCTCCGTGGGCGAGCACGCTTTCGATTGCGCTCATCACCGCTGCCGCCGCCTCGGTCTCTCCCAGATGATCGAGCATCATCGACGCACTCCAGATCTGCCCGATGGGATTTGCGATTCCCTGTCCTGCGATGTCCGGTGCCGACCCGTGAACTGGCTCGAACAGACTCGGGAACGTCCGCTCGGGGTTGATGTTGCCGCTCGGGGCGATCCCGATGGTGCCGGTGCATGCGGGACCCAGATCGGAAAGAATGTCACCGAACAAGTTGCTTCCGACGACCACGTCGAACCAATCCGGGTGCATGACGAAGTTAGCCGCCAGGATATCGATGTGATATTTGTCGACGCGGACGTCCTGGTATCCGGTGGCCATAGCTTCGACCCGCTCGTCCCAGTACGGCATGGAGATGGAAATTCCGTTGCTCTTCGTCGCCGACGTCAGGTGCTTCTTGGGGCGAGTCTGTGCAAGATCGAAGGCATACTTGAGAATTCGGTCGACTCCTGTGCGGGTCATCACCGTTTCCTGGGTGACGATCTCGCGATCGGTCCCGTCGAAAATCTTGCCGCCGATAGACGAGTACTCGCCCTCGGTGTTTTCACGTACGACGTAGAAGTCGATGTCACCGGGCTCACGGCCGGCGAGCGGGCTCGGAACTCCGGGTAGAAGTTTGACCGGCCGCAAACTCACGTACTGGTCGAAGTGACGGCGGAATTGGAGCAAGCTCCCCCACAGCGACACATGGTCGGGAACCACTTCTGGCCACCCGACAGCACCGAAGAAGATCGAGTCGAAAGACACGAGCGTGTCGAACCAGTTATCCGGGAGCATCTGGCCGGTCCGCAGAAAGTAATCGGCGCTGGCGAAGTCGAAATGCTCGAAGTCGAGCGAGAACTGGAACGCCGACGCAGCAGCTCGAAGGACCTTCAAACCTTCCGGAACCACTTCTTTTCCGATGCCGTCACCGGGAATGACAGCAATGCGATGTGTTGCGCCCATTAGGGGATCTCCGTTCGTGAGAAAGCTCGATCAGACTGATTGAATGCCCAGTGCACGTGCATGTTCGATCAGGGCCCGTGCTCGCCCGAGACGGGGCGGATCGCTTCCGTCGCGTATCACCGACCCGCGGGACTCGAATTCGGCGAGGAACTCCGAAGCCCAGATCAGATCCGCGCAGGCGGGGCTCATGGACGTGTTCGACCGCGAGCGCTCCGAGCTCACCCGTGACTGCACACCGCTGTGCTGCCGCATCGTCGTGACCTTCTTCCTGTCGCGGTCGGATCGACGAGGTCCGGCCTCACCCGGTCCTGCGCTCCGCTCATCTGAGTCACCGTGTCGAACGCAGTCTTGCATCTTATAAGAATGTAGGCAAGGCGTAGTGCGGTCGAAGCTCGACTCCACTATTCGTTGTTACCCTCGGGCCCCTCCAGGAGCGCGGCGGTCGCCGAGGCCTGGTGACCACTCAGGGCTACCGCGCCCCATCCCGCGGCCGCTTGCTGGATTGCACTACCTGAATAGCCGTTGGTCGGGCCACTCGATCATGCCGAGCCGAGCGTGCCGAAGGTGCCTCGTGCTCTCAGTCGATGGAAGCGTGATGTCGTGGACGATCCGGCCTGCGTCTGGATCAGTACATCCGCGTCCGCGTGCGCACTCCGCCACTCAGCGACAATTCGTTCGGTTGCACCTTGGGCGTAAATGTCCACTGTGTCGAACACCATGACGCCGACCTCGACCGCATGGTCCAAGATCGCGGTCGTGCCTGCGGCGTCCAGGCCGATATCGGAAGCAACCGTTCCGGCATCGCCGCCGAAGTTGCCCGTTCCCAACAACACTGGGAGAAATCGCCGTTTGAGCGCGGACGTGGTCATGGCTGTGTCTCTTTCGGGCCGAAAGTCGGCGGTGTCATCGGTGTTGATTCGTTCCGGTCGGCAGGTTCGAAGGCGGCGGCCGTGGCGCGGCTGCGGGACCGACGTCGTGCACGGTTCGCGGGGTCGAGTCGTTCCCGCATGAAATCGGAAGCTTTCGGTCCGGATACGAACTGCGCCTTGCTCTCTGCCAGGGTGCGCCCTGTCCGACGGTCCACGAATACCGGGTCGATGGTCTCCCCCGCCTCGTCCACTAACACCACCGCACGGTCGTCGTGGTCGACGTGCTTGTTGCCCCAGGCGTAGAGCGCGACGATGACCGAGGTGAGCTCTCGGGCTCTGGCGGTCGGTACATACTCGAAGCGAGGCGGACGATTGCTGTATGACCGACGTTCCAACAATCCGGCGTCGACCAAGGATTTGAGCCTGCGTGTCAACATGTTCGGTGCGATACCGAGATTGCGCTCGAATTCGTCGAAGCGGCTGAACCCATCGAGTGCATCACGCAGGATCAGCAGTGTCCACCATTCACCGACCTGTTCGAGCGCGCCGGCAATTGGGCAACCCATGCTGTCGAAACTGCTGCTCGGCACGTATCACCTCGGGGGTATGACGAGCAGAGAACTCGTTCCGGTAGCCACGACGTCACCGTTCTTGTCGACTATGGATCCTTCCGCGAAGATGACCCGGGAACCTCGTTTGACCACGGTTCCAGTGGCGATCAACGGCCCACTCGAATCGAAGATTCCTCGAAGGTAGCTGACGTTCAGATCTATCGATGTGTACCCGGTTCCGGCAGGCAGCGTGGTATGCGCCGCGCATGCGATCACCGTATCGAGCAGAGTGCACGCGAGACCACCGTGCACAGTGCCGATCGGGTTGTAGTGCGCCTCGGACGGAGTGCACTCGAATACCACCTTGCCGTCCTCGACCTCGATGGGATCGAACTGCATCAGCACCGCGATCGGTGGTGGCGGCAACTCGCCCGCCGCCAGAGCCCTCATCACCTCGAGGCCACTCATCTGCGATGCCTCTCGCAACACCGATTTCGGAGTAACCCAGGTGAAAGTCTGTGAACGCTGGTCCTGTCCGATTGTCATATCCGTCCTTCAGCAGTGGCGACGCGCAGTTGAGTAACTATCAAGATGATAGTCAGTATGGCACCGCGTCCCCCCAAGTGCACAGCGACGTTCAGGACTTCGATACCAAATTTCGACAGTCAGATTTCTTCGGATCCATTGCGATCGAATTTTCGATCACGATGCTTCCACCACTCCAAGGCGGTACTCGCGGAGTGCGCGGCATACGTGCGATCTTCCCCGAAACCGACCATGTGGGTAACAGCCATCGGAGCCAGTACAGCGAGTACAGCATCGCCGTGATCATCGAAATGTCCGGCCGCTTCCAGGGATACGAACCCGTGAACCAGGCTCCACAACTGGGCCGCTATCAGCTCGCCGTCCTCCACATCGATTCGACCGGAGGACGCAAGATCCTGGCATGCACGAGCCAGCACCTCGTATGCATCCGAGAACGGCTTTCGCGTCACGGTCGCAGGCGCCGCCGCCCGGTACGTCCCTCGGGTCGAGAGACCGAACATCATGTCGTACAGATGAGGGTTGCCACGAGCCATTCCCCGGACACACAGGGCCATCGAAAACAGCTGAACCTCGGGTTCGACATTCGAGGCGGCAGCGTCGAGAAGTTCCGCACGAAGCATCGAAAATCCGCGATTGACCACCTCGATCAGCAAATGTTGCAGATCACCGAAGTGGTGGTAGACAGCGATCGTCGAAGCACCGGCCTCCTCGCTGATTCGGCGCACCTTCATCTCACCCGGACCATGAACGCGCAGCACCTCGACAGCTGCTTCGACCAGTCGCTCACGCACGGAACCTCGCTGCAGAGCCGACTTCTCGTCTGGGGACCCGACCATCAAACGATGGTGTCACAGACCGAGGTTCACACAGGCAAGACCATTGCAGTCGCTCGCCGTCGCTGCTATAACTTCGTTATGCACCTGGCATCCGCGGTACCTGCACTTCGCTCCGGAAAGACCCTTGCGTTGGTGACGCTGTGTTTCGCGGTCTTCGTCGTCAACGTCTCCACCACGATCGTCAACATCGCATTGCCCACCCTCGTAGGCGATCTCGGCGCAACAACCCGAGATCTCCTGTGGATCGTCGACGCCTTCAATCTCGCGTTCGCAGCACTGGTGCTCGCTGCCGGATCGCTCAGCGACCGATTCGGACGGCGCCTGTTCCTTCTGGGCGGACTGACTTTGTTCGCGATCGCATCGCTGGGCGGGGCATGGAGCAGCGATCCGGGACAACTCATCGCGTGGCGCGCACTGGCCGGCGTCGCGGCAGCGATCGTGTACCCGGTGACGTTGTCGATCCTGACGAACGTGTTCACCGAACGATCCGAGCGGGTTGCAGCCATCGGAATATGGGGCGCAGCGACCGGAGTGTCCGTCGCCGTCGGCCCCGTCGTCGGGGGCGCTCTGATCGAGCACTTCTGGTGGGGATCGATCCTCGTATTCAACGGTGCCGCAGCACTGTTCACACTGCTGATGGCCATCCGAACCACACCTGACTCACGCGATCCGTCCACGCCTCCGCTCGACAAATCGGGACTGATCCTGTCCACGATGGCACTCGGATCACTGGTCCACGCGATCATCGAAGCGCCCGACCGCGGGTGGGGTTCACGAGCGACCACGCTCGCTTTCGCCTTGGCAGCAGTTCTGTTGACCGTCTTCGTCTACCGGGAGTCACGTGCCCGCCACCCCATGCTCGACGTACGACTGTTCAAGAACATGCGATTCACCGCGGCAAGCGGAGCGGTCACCAGCGCCTTCTTCGCTATGTTCGGTTTCATCTTCCTGGTCACCCAGTACTTCCAATCCGTCCGCAGTTTCGGAGCCCTGGAAACAGGCGTGCGCATGCTCCCGGTCGCGGGAGCACTTGCTGCGTTCTCACTCGTCAGCCCTCGCCTGGCCGTATCCATAGGCAGCAAACTCGTCGTAGCAAGTGGACTCGCGTCGTTGACCGCCGCGTTCGTCTGGATCTCGACCATCGACGCAAGCACCGGATACGGGCAGATAGCCGGGCAGATGGTCCTCCTCGGTGCAGGCCTCGGCCTGATCAGTGCGCCCGCAACCGAGGCCATCATGGGAGTGGTGCCAACCGACAAGGCAGGAATGGGATCTGCCGTCAACGACGCCACGCGAGAGCTCGGCGGGACCCTCGGCGTCGCCGTTATCGGCTCGGTTGCGCTGTCGGTGTACCGCGACAGCCTCGAAGGCACGCAACTACCGCCGGTACTGATGGAGCCCGCCCGGGAATCGGTCGGCGCGGCACTCGCCGCGTCGCAGCAAGCCGCCACCGCCTTCGGAGATGCAGGAACGCGCGCCGCACTCGAACTCTCGGACCTGGCCCGAACCGCATTCGTCGACGGATTCACCACCGGAAGCCTCGTAGCAGGCGTGATCACCGCAGTCGCCGCAGTACTGATCCTGATATTCCTGCCGGCGCACCCCAACCAGCAGCCATCCGACAACGAAAACAGCGAGTCCTCGTTGCTGCAGTGACATCTCCTGCCCCCTGAGGGGGCACGAACGTTCCCCGTCGGCTACTCGTCAGGATGCCTGCGCATCCGATCGCCGCCCGTCCCGTGTCGACTACAGAATCTGGGGAGCCGCGAGAGCCAACGCTTCGAAGTAGCTGTTGATGGCATCGCGATTGTGAGGCAGTGCGCCGATGCTGTAGTGAACCAGGTCGAGTCTCGCTTGACACCTGCCCCTGCGGTGCTCTGAACAACGGAATGGCAGCTCGAGGGGGTCGTAAACAGGAATCGATCGTGATGTTCCTCGGAACCACGTCGATACCGGTCGGTGTCCCGCCGGTCGTTCCGGGTCTTCGCGCGAACCCGAGGAGAGGGTTCAAGGGTAGGCTAAGCTAACATAGTTGGAGGTCGAAACGGAGGAAGTGGCTGAATTCATGTCGATGACCGAGTCCGCATTGCCCCGAGTATTCGATGCCGTAACGGTCTCCGCGCGGTTCGTGACTCCGTCGATGATCAGGGTTCGTCTCGGCGGCGATGGACTCGCAGGGTTCGAGAGCACGGGGGTACCGGACGAGAGGTTGCGGCTGCTCTTCGGTGACGGTGCGGAACAGGTCGCGCGCAGTTACACCGTCCGTGCTTTCCAGTCCGCCACGAGGCTTCTCGATGTCGACTTCGTAGTACACGCCGGCGGAATCGCAGCCGACTGGGCCCTGAACACCAGGCCCGGAGATCAGCTCCGAATATCCGAGGCCCGCGGCTGGTACCAACCTCCGTCCGACACTGAATGGCAACTCCTCGTCGCCGACATGACCGGCCTTCCTGCATTGACCCGAGCCGTCGAGCAACTTCCCACCGGGTCGCGCGCCTTCGTCATAGCGTCGGTACCCAATCACGCAGACGAGCAGACCGTCGAGACGCAAGGCGACGTCTCCTACCAGTGGCTCCACACGGACCGGACAGGGCATGAGCGCGGACATCACGCCTCTGCGTTGTCGCTACCCGAAGCGGTGCGATCGTTCGACCTCTTCCCCGAAGCTGGATATGTCTGGGCGGCCACCGAAGCATCCGACGCCCGATCCATCCGCAAGTACTTTCACCGCGAACTGTGCTGGCATCCAACTAGATTCGAGATCAAGGGGTACTGGCGACGCGACAAAGAACGATGGCAGCAGCGTTACATGCAGGTTCAGGATCGCATCGACACCATTCGCGAGCAGGCCGTCGCCGAGGGTAAATCCGGCCACGAACTCACACAGATCGTCGACAACGCCCTCGAACGAGCCGGCCTGTGAACCCGACCTCATTCTCCAAGTAAGGAACCCGCATGACCTCTTCGAGCATCCTCGACCGCCCCGCCGCCGGCGACGGTGTCCTCACCGATGATCTCTCACGCCGCCACTTCGGTGCCGCCGCTGGTTTGTCCATCGCCGCACTCTTCGGTGCCGGATGCTCCTCCCCGAACGACGACTCCGGCGACAACACACAAAACTTCACTCGCACAATCGAAACGCCAATGGGTCCAGTGGAAATCCCGGCTACCCCGAAGCGAGTGGTAAGCCTGGACGCATACGTCGGATTGCAGACACTCGACGAACTCGGAGCCCCGGTCGTCGCGACAGGAACACTGGGCGGTGGCCTGCGCACACTCGTCAGCATCGCATCGCAGGAGCTACCGTCCATCGGCGTCACCGCACTCGGCGACATGCAATTGGAAGCGATCGCACTGGCTGCACCGGACCTGATCGTCGGCCGCCAGCCGATCGGCGAGGAATACTACAGCGAACTGACCAGCATCGCCCCCACCGTGCTCATCCCTTTCGGCTATTGGCGAGACCAATACATCGATGTCGCCGACTCCGTCGGTCTCGGTCTGCAGGCCACGCAGAACTTCACCGGCCTCGACGACCGCATCGCCGCCCTCCGATCCGACATCGAGCAGACCTGGCCAAACGGACTCCGCCTATCGGTAGTGCGGGTGTCGGACACATCGGGCGACGTCCGCTCGTACAACACCCTCACCGCGTCGACGACATTCCTGTACGCCGACATTCTCTCCGGGGCAGGGATCACCCCGACAGCCAACACCGTGCCCGGAGCCGACCCCAGCAAAGTCAACACCGCAGTCAGTGCAGAGAATCTTCCGCTCATCGACGGTGACGTCATCATCTACTACGTCGGTGCCGGTGGCCAAGCAGATGCAGGCACCGCAGTCGAACAGGCGCTCGTCTCGAGCCCATTATGGTCAAGCTTGTCTGCCGTACAAGCCAACCAGGCATACAAAGTCGACTCAGCACCCTGGTTCGACGGCTACAACCTGACCGGTGCCAACGCCGTCATCGACGACCTCCGACGAATCCTCCTCTGACAAGCCCCAACTCAGCAGACACTGCCTGACTGGCCTCGCGGTTCGGAAGGCCCAGCCATCCAGGAGTCGGTCATCCGACTCCACGTGCTCGATCGGTCCGCATGATCGATAACCACACGGTAGATCCGGGCAATTCGAGCCTCAGTTTCCGCACCGTCGTCAAATCCTGCAGGCGAGTACCGCACCACCGACTAAAGGAGACTGCCGATACGACGGATAGTGTCACGTAGACGTCTGCATTTTATGTGCTGCAGCAGTTTTCGTTGTTTGGTTGCGTTGGCGTTGTTACATATTCTTCGACGTCGGAAGCATGGATCGTCCGGTAGCCGAGTGACTCGAAGCCGGCTGGAGCGAGCTATGCGTCGAGCACCGTGAACTCGCGAACGTCGGCGGCGATGATCGCGGCGGTCTGCTCGGGGTCCGGACCGGATCCGCGAAAGTCGTGCATCTGCTGCTCGGTCGTCCAGCGTTCGTACACGTTGATTCGAGCTGGTTCGACGAGGTCCGCCCCGAGTGCGAAGTCGATGCACCCGGGGGCGGCGCGAGCGAGGCGGACCACCTCGGCGCAGTCGTCGAGAAAGTGCTGGCGGTCGGTCGGGTTCACGGTGAGGTATCCGGCAACGATGATCATGTGGATACGGACAATGTCCACGCCGATAAGTCACCGCCGGATCGCGGCCTGCACAGCCGTGTCCGCAGGGCTGTGCGACTGGTCTCGGTAAGTACAGGTCAAATGTTCACCGATACAGACGAAATCGCCGCGGACGGGTTGCTCAGGTCAGGAGCACAGCGACCTGGGCCTCGATCTCGGCTACCACGTCCTCGATCGACTTGTCGACGTTGATCGTCGCGGCCATGGCGACGAACATGATGGCGGACACGACGTGGGCTGTCAGAGCCGCCCGTTGCGGGTCGACGGTGCCGTCGCGCGTCAGGATCGAGGCTATCTCGCCCTCCGTCTCCGCGATCAGCCCCAGAGCGACAGCGTGATGCGGCTCCTCCGGATCACCGAACACGATCTCGCGCAAATATGTTCGCCCGTTGTCGACCTGCTTCCGATTGCACTCGACGACGGGCCGCACGATAGCCATCACAGCATCGAGCGTGTCCTCGATGGCTGGCACCGCCGCCCGGCCTCGCTCGAGAGCTTCACCGTAGGTCGAGTTCTGCACGAGCAGCAGTAGTTCGCCCTTCGTCTTCGCATACAGGAACAACGTCCCGGTTCCGATGTCCGCCTTCTCGGCGATCTGCTGCGTGGTCACCTCGTCGACCCCGCGCTCGAGAAACAGTTCGCTCGCCGCCGCCGTGATGCGGGCGAGCTTGTCCTGCTTGTTTCGCTCTCGTCGGCTCACGGGCTCGCGGTGGGGACTGGACATCGTCGACCTTTCGGGAATATTTCTGATTACACTCAGTTCTGAGTATAGTCAGTATTGTTGCGCACTCACTCACGCACACAGCATGCCAACACTCTCCAACTCAGTCGTATTCGTGACCGGCGCGAACGGCGGAATCGGACCAGGAAGTCGATCATGAAAGCGTTCGTTCTCACCAAGTACAAGCAACCCCTCGAATTGCGCGACGTCGCAGAACCGAGCCTCGGCGATCACGAGGTCCTTGTCCGCGTCGAGGCCGTCGGACTCAACCAACTCGACGAGAAGATCCGTCTGGGCGAGTTCAAACAGATCCTGCCGTATTCGCTTCCGCGCACACTCGGATACGACGTCGCCGGCACCGTCCTGAAGGTCGGAGCGAAAGTGCGCAGCATCGCCGCGGGCGACGAGATCTATTCGCGGGTCGGCACCGACCACGTCGGCACGCTGGCCGAACGAGTCGCCATCGCGGAAACGGACATCTCGCTGCGCCCCACGACGGTGACCACCGCCGAAGCCGGCTCACTCCCACTCGTCGCTCTCACCGCCTGGCAGGCTCTCGTCGAGAACGGCAACGTTCAACCAGGCCAGAAAGTCCTCATCCACGCCGGCTCCGGCGGAGTCGGCACCATCGCGGTTCAGCTGGCCAAGCACCTCGGGGCGACCGTTGCCACGACCGCCAGCGCGTCGAACGCCGACTTTCTGCGCGACCTCGGCGCAGACCTCGTGATCGACTACCGCACCCAGGATTTCGAAACCCAGATCTCCGGATACGACCTCGTCATCGACAGTCTCAGCGGTGACAACCTCGAGAAGTCCCTACGCGTCCTGAAGCCCGGCGGCAAGGCCATCGGCATCACCGGCCCTCCCGATCCCGATTTCGCCCGCAACGCCGGCCTCAATCCCGTTCTACGACTGGCCATCACAGCGTTGAGCCGAAAGATCCGCAGACAGGCCCGGAAGCTGGGCGTGGACTACCAATTCATGTTCATGCACTCCGACGGCGGACAGCTCCGCCGTATCGCAGCACTGGTCGACGACGGCACCATCCGCCCCGTCGTCGGAGCCACCTACCCCTTCGAGGAGACGCAGGAGGCCCTGCAGTCACTCGGCCGGGGCGGCGTCCGCGGCAAAACCGTCGTCACCCTCCCCCACAACCAGAAAGCCAACGACCAATGAGCAACGACAACACCTCGATCATCAGGTCCTACGCGAACGCTCCTGTCCGTTCGGTCACCGCCGGCGGCACCACCTACTCGTACCGAGAACTCGGACCGACGGGCGGCATCCCCGTCGTGTTCTTCGTCCATCTCGCCGCGAACCTCGACAACTGGGATCCGCGCATCGTCGATCCCATCGCTCAGGATCGACACGTCATAGCCTTCGACAACACCGGCGTCGGTGCATCCTCCGGCAGGGTCCCCAGCACCATCGAGGAGGCCGCCGACGACGCCTACACCTTCATACGTGCACTCGGATTCGACACCGTCGACATCTTCTCCTTCTCACTCGGCGGAATGATCGCCCAGGACCTCACCGTCAAGCACCCCGAACTCGTCCGCAAACTCGTCCTCACCGGAACCGGACCCCGTGGTGGACAGCACATCGACAAGGTCGCCGGCGTCACCTACTGGGACATCCTGCGCGCAACACTCACCCGATCGGACCCGAAAGAGTTCTTGTTCTTCAACCGCAACGCAACCGGCAAGCGCGCGGGCAAGGCTTTCGTCGAACGCTTGAAAGAGCGCACCCACAACCGCGACAAGGACGTCAGCATCTCGGCGTTTCGCACGCAACTGTCCGCGATCAAGAAATACGGTCGGTCGGCACCGTCCGATCTGTCCAAGATCACCCAACCGACGTTGATTGCCAACGGAGACAACGACCGTATGGTGCCCAGCGTCCTGTCCGAAGACATGCACCGACGCATCGCCGGCAGCGAACTCGTCATCTACCCCGACTCCGGACACGGCGGCATCTTTCAGTTCCACGAGCAGTTCGCACCCCGTGTTGTCGAATTCCTCAATCGCTGACCGTTTCTCACGCACCGAAGTCTTGCCGCGTCACCATCCCGTCCCTACGCAAAGCAAAGAAAGTCCTGCCTGAATCCAGTACCGAATGTGCGAGAAGGCTTGGTTCGAGGTTGCGGTCTGCGTTGCACACAGTGAAGTGGAAGGTGTCTGCGTTCGACTCTCTCGCAGAGCCCAACGCGGCATGCCCTGACTCGCCTGTGCACTTGCGCGCCGTGCAGACCGGTCGCACCTCTCACGCGCCTTGTTGACCCTGTCGCCGTCGGTCCATGTCCTCCACGATGAACACGACATCGAAAGTCTGGGTGAGCGAAGACGACGGGAGATCGAGGTGCTGATGGCGCTGCGATGGGTGCGGGCGATGATCCCGGTGTCGCGCTCCCGCGAGCCGGCGCTCGTCTTGGATTCGATCGACGCGACATTTCGGGTTCTGCCGGGTGCCTCGACATGCTGATGCACACGACGAATGGGCGGTACCTGTCGATTCTCGACGCCGCCCGCATCTCGTACCTGACGCGGACGGGTCTGTGGCGGTGGTGTGGCATCAAGATGACCTGCAAGCCGCGCTGCGCGTAGATATCCAGTCGATACCGGATGCTCCGATACCGTCTCCAATCCCTCAAGGCAACAATCGAATTCATGGATACGATAGTGTCCCGCGGGCTCTGCATGCCGCCTGCTGCAGTTCCGCACCCTCAGCCGGTAGACGCGCGTACGCTCACACGATGTCGGCGAACGAACACGATCAAGGGCCACGAGCAGGACCACCTGAAGTTGCCGAGGTGGTCTCGGTCCTGCTGATCGCCGACCCCGGCAAACCCACAGCTCTCGCTCACAAGCTCGCAAAAAAGCTGCCGGAACGCCTGCGACACCGAGACCGCAACGAGCGCCGATGGACTGTGTCCGTGCGCAGCGAGCCGTACCTCTCCGATGAGCAGGCCAACTTCGCCGACGCCATCGACGCAGTCGAACCGTCTTCGGAGAACGACGATGTCGTCGTCTACCTCACTGATCTACCGCGGCGCGACGACACCGTGCCGGTGGTCGCCGACGTCAGCGCCGCACATCTGTTCGCGCTCGTCTCCATCGCCGCCGTCGGCGGGATTCGCATCGAGGACCGGGTGCGTGCCGTCGCCGAACTCGCGATCGCGTTCGTCCTCGGTGAACCGACACTCGCGCCGGCCGGTGCGCAGCGGCGATTTCCCTCCCAGCAGATCGACAGCGGTACGCGATACTTCGCTCCCCGGGGTCTGCGACGGCTGCGGTTGCTGTCGGGGATGGTGCGTGCGAACCGGCCGTGGCGACTGGTCACCGGGCTGTCGAAAGTTCTCGTCGGCGCATTCGCCACCGGTGCGTTCGCCTTGGCGACGAACACGATCTGGCTGTTCGCCGACACGATGGGCCCGTGGCGCATGAGCGCAGCAACGTTGCTGTCGATCACGGCAATGGTTCTGTGGCTGGTCCTCGATCACCAGTTGTGGGAGCGGCCCACGTCGCCGGACGCGCGCGAGCGGTCCGTGCTGTACAACACCGCCACCGTCGTCACCCTGGTCATCGGTGTCCTCGTTCTGCACGTCGCCTTGTTCGGGTTGCTTCTGCTCACCGCATCGATCGCGTTACCCCCTCCGCTGCTGTCCAGCACGCTCGGACATGCGGTCAGCTTCTCCGACTACCTCACGCTCGCCTGGCTACTGGCATCGATCGCCACCATCGGCGGTGCACTCGGTTCAGGACTCGAGGACGACACCGCCGTCACCGACGCCGCCTACGGGATCCGGCAACGACAGCGAATCGAGCAGACACAGAATCGCTCTTGAAAGGCGTAAGGACAGTCCAATCGGCGACTACAGCTGACGACCACGACGATCCGCACACACGATTCACGGTCCGCCCGACCCACCAGCGCTCGCGAGCGCGACACCGGTAGAGCCCCGGTGGACGGATGAACCGTTGCGCGCCACGTCCGCCAGATTCACGGTACTCGAGTGTCCGGCTATGCGAATGCACGAACTCGGCAATTGTCGAATGTGCGCGTGCGTTGTTATAGGTCGCTGCCTCAGAGCTTCTCGGCCAAGACGTCGAGGTAGCTGATTTCTGCCGGCACAGCGAGAAGTTCGTCGGTGCGTTCGCCGAGCGCCGTGCCGACTGGCCCACCGAGGTGCGTCTCACGGGTGCCCTGATCGGAGAACGCGTCGATGATGCCGAACGTCTAAGGACCGAACCGTACCGCCAACCACGGCCTCGTGCCAGGCTCCCGTTCGACGAGGGGCAGCGCTGATCGGAGAAAATCCTCGACTGCGTCTTCCTTGCCGGGCTTGGCTTCGAGTTGTACCAGCGGCGCTTTGGTAACCATGTCGGATCTCCCGTTGAAGGGGTGGACGTGATCGAGCATCTAACCGATCACCGGCAAAGGAATGGCCGCCCGGCGAGTACGGACATGCAATCTCGTTTTGCCCCTGGTAATTTCGGAGCCGGGAGCGCACACTTCATGGTGTAGGTAATGGACACACCTGGAATGCGTATCCGCTGTCGCCAGACTGTGACGCGAAAAATGGTGTTGTGCCAACGATTTGGGTTCTCAACATTTGTACGCTGTCGCGTCAGGCGCAGCCGTACGATTCATTCGATCGATCACATGCACGCGCCTGTGTTCGCCGGGCCGGAACCGACCGGGCATGCGGTGTCAGGCCGGTATCGACGAAAGCGAGTGCGCAACGCTGCGGTATTGGCATGAGCGCAACGTGGTATTCGCATGAGACCGGTGCGCAGACGAGGGGTAGGCACACTCGCCCGAATGTCGCACCGGTGTCGTTGGCTCAGGGGTCGACGATCTACTCGTGCTGCAGGCCGAATTCCTTCGATACCTGTTGCTGTGCAACATTATCCAGAAATTTCGGTCGGCCCCCGAAAGAGTGACCGATCGGCCGGACGCAGATCGGCACACCCAACGCGACGCACGAGCCGCGAGACGTCAAACTCAAACCAAGAGAAGGAGATCGAAATGTCTGCCCTCACCCTCGCAGCTGCCCGCACGATCATCGCCGCAGCTGAGAAGAAGGCCGACGAGATCGGCCAGCCCATGAACATCGCGGTCGTCGATGCCGGCGGCAACCTCATCTGCCACGTCCGCCAAGACGGTGCCTGGATTGGAAGCATCGATATTTCGATCAGTAAAGCCTGGACATCGAGGGCATTCGACATCCAGACCAAGGAGCTCGGAGACAATTCGCAGCCGACGCAACAGTTCTTCGGCATCTACACCACCAACGGAGGCAAAGTCGCCATCTTCGCTGGCGGCGTCCCGCTCGAACACGACGGCGTCGTCATCGGAGGCCTCGGAGTCAGCGGCGGATCCGGCGAGCAGGACCAGGCTGTCGCCGAAGCAGGTCTCGTCGCGATCTAGACCCACCACTACGCGCCCGGTGCGTATGACGGTACGACTAGACCCACAGCACAGTTCACGAACGTTCGCGCGTCGGCGCGGACGCGTCGAAGTTCGGTGTAGAGCCCTTCGCAACAGTGCGAACCTGGACGTCTCGGTTGTGGGTTCAGTTGGCGGACGGGTGAGCACTTCTCCCATTGCACAGGGGTGCCCTTGCCTCCATCATCATCCTCCGCCTAGCACCACGAAGGTCAACATCCACGGCGGAGCTATTGCCTTGGGCCACCCGGTCGGAATGTCCGGTGCCCGGCTCGCGCTCTCGCTTGCGCATTCGATGAAGCGGCGTGGTGGAGGTGTGGGCGCAGCGGCTCTTTGCGGCGGCGGCCAGGGGAACGCGTTGATTCTGCGCAGCGGCAACGCCGCTCGTGATTGACCGGGGCAGACCAGCTCACACCACCCTCGACACCGAGCGATCCACCGTCACGGATATCGACGAACAAGGCCCCGCTGCACGGTGTCCGCGTCATCGGGCTCGAAAGCTTCATCGCCGCCCCGTTCGCGAGCAGGTTGGTCGTCGACGTCGGTGCCGAGGTCATCAGAATCGCCGAGTCGCGGCGTTCGAGGGCATCGTCGGCATGTAGCGATCCGAATGTGAACGAATTGAAGGGCTGGCAAGTCCACGCACGTCGACTCACAACCATCTGGATGCTCACGCGGCAATTGTGACAACGTTGTGACACCGAGAACGAACGCCACAGAGCTCTAAGCCCCTGAACTGCGGAAACGAAATTGTTGGCCTACGGGAATGTCGATTACCGCGGATCTCAAATCCGCTGTCTCGGTTGTCCAATCAAATACGTGGTAGACCGCCGAAGACCACGCTACCACCCGAAAAGCGCTGTCCTGGTCCAGAAATCTGGATCCATATGGACTCTGGTGCCCCCAGTCGGACTCGAACCGACACTGTGCGGATTTTAAGTCCGCTGCCTCTGCCAATTGGGCTATAGGGGCCACCGCCGGAGACTGCCTCCAGCGGTGACGATCATATCGGGCGGCTACTGCGCCGGGATGACCGGCGGCACGAAGTCGAAGGTCATACCGAGGAGCCACACCAGCAGCAGGACCACCGGGAAGTGAAAGATGAACTGCAGGAACGTGAATCCGATCAGATCGCGCGCTCGCAGACCCAGAACCGCCAGCAAGGGCAGCATGAAGAACGGGTTGATCAGGTTCGGCAGCGCCTCGGCCACGTTGTAGACTTGGACGGTCCAGCCCAGGTTCATCTGCACGTCCGTCGCTGACTGCATCACGTACGGCGCTTCGACGAGCCACTTGCCGCCGCCGGAGGGAACGAAGAGTCCGAGTACGACGGTATAGATCGCGATGACCACCGCGAAGCCTCCACCGGACCCGATCTCGGTGAAGAAGGTCGCCAGATGCTCGGAGATCGTGACGCCTCCCCTACCCTCCGCTTTGGTCAACATGGCGGCCATCGCTGCGTAGAGCGGAAACTGCACCAGGATCCCGGCCGTCGCGGGGACGGCCTTGCTGACGGAATCGAGGAAGCGCCGCGGGGTGCCGTGCAGCACGAGCCCGAGCATCAGGAACACCAGCAAGTACCCGTTGAGGCTGCTGACCACCGACAGCACCGGCAGCGTCCACAGCTGGGAGACAAGCCATCCCAGCGTCATTGCGCCTACGAAGAGCGGAAGAATTCTGCTGTACTCGAGCCACTCCCCTGGTCGACTGCGCGGAGCGGGCTCGGATACAGTGTCGTCCAAATTGACGTTCATGTTCTCGGCGGTTTTGATCGCCGCGCCCTTGGGTGCCGAGAAGTGCGCGATGGCCACGGTGAGAACGATGATGATCACGCACATCAGCAGCGACTGCCACGTGAAGATGGTGGTTCCGAAATCGAGCACTCCGGTGACCGAAAGCAGTGTCGCCGGAAGCGAACTGGCCGTCGCCTGCAACTGCGCAGCCGAGGACGACATTCCGAGTGCCCACACGGCTCCGAGTCCCATGAATGCCGCAGCACCGAGTGCTCGGTAGTCCGTCCGCAGATCGTCACGTCGCGCGATGGCACGGGCCAGCAGACCGGCGAACACCAAGCTCAGACCCCAATTCAGGAAGGACACCGAGCAGGACAGCAGCGCCACGAAACTGACTGCGCTACTGGAACTCTTGGGCACCTGAGCCAATCGGGTGATCAATCTGGCGACCGGTGGAGATGTGGCAACGACGTAGCCGGTGAGAACGACCATCGCCATCTGCAGCGTGAACGCGGTCAGATCCCAGAAGCCGTTCCCGAATGCGTCGACCACATTCTGTGGAGACGACCCGTTGGCGAAGGCAGCGACCGCCACCACGACCACGCCGACGAGGGCGAAGATGTACGCATCGGGGAACCACTTCTCGGTCCCCTTGGCGAGCGCTTGCGCTACGCGGGCCAGCCCTTTCTCGGCCGGTGCCTGGTCGGCCGGAGCCTGTTCGGCGGGTGACGTCATCGGTGGTCCTCACCTCGAAGGGAGCCGTGACGTGAGCCACAGCGCCTGTAAGATTTCACCGAAAGGCCCAGCGATGCAACCTACATCGCCGCAGACCGTATCTGCAGAATTGCAGATCAGATCTTGATCGACATCGCGATTCCGTCGAGGATGTCGTGCTCACTGACCGTCAACGAGCTCACGGCACCACGTCGCTCGAATTCCTCGGCCAACACACTGCACACAATCGCTCCGCCGCCGATGACGTCGACCCGTCCGGGGTGCATGGGGCCCAACGCACTTCGCTGCGTGTGGGTCATGCCGATCAGTCGCTCGCACACTTCGAAGAGCTGGTCGAAGGGCACCCGCGAGAGGTGCACTTCGTCGGCGTCGTACTCGGGTAGTTCCTTGGCGATGGCGGCAATGGTGGTCATCGTGCCGGCCACCCCCACCCAGCTCGACGCGTCGCCGATCGATACTTCCTCGAATGCCTCGGCCAACTTCTCGCGGGCGTACTCACGTGCACCGTTGATTTCGTCGGCGGTGGGCGGGTCGCTGTGCAAGAAGCGCTCGGTCAGGCGCACACAGCCGATGTTCGCCGAGAACGCAGACTTCACGCCCTTGGCATCGCCCAACACCAATTCGGTGGAGCCGCCGCCCAGATCGACGACGACGAAAGGTCCTGCGGCAGCGTCGAGTTCACCGACAGCACCGGCGAAGGACAACCGCGCCTCTTCGTCGCCGGTGATCACTTCGGCCTCGGCACCGGGGATGACTTTGCCGAGTACCTCGCGCACCATCGAGAAGAAGTCCTCCCGATTGGACGCATCTCGGGTGGCCGAGGTGGCGACCATCCGCACCGCGGTGGCCCCGGTCTTGCGAATGATCTCGGCGTACTCCACCAATGCCACCCGGGTGCGCTCGATTGCCTCGGGCACGAAGGCTCCGGTCGCGTCGACGCCCTGCCCGAGCCGCACCACTCGCATCTCGCGCGAGACGTCGGCGAGCGACTTACCGTTGTTGTCGGCGACGAGCAGGCGGATCGAGTTGGTGCCGCAATCTATTGCTGCAACCCTGGTCATTGTTTCTCCGCACGTAGTTCTTCGATGGTCGGCCAATCGGCCGGAATAGCCTTGCCGCGCAACGAGTTCTCGGCCGCCAACGCAACCGACTCGTCACCCAGCGGGTTGACGCCCGGTCCCTTGGCCAACGAATGCGCGATCAACACGTGTAAGCACTTGACACGATCGGGCATGCCGCCGCCGGTGAAATCCGTTCCGAGAGATTCGATCTCGTCACGCTCGGCCAGATAGGACTGATGGGCGCGCAGGTATGCCGAAGCCAATTCGGGATCGGTACCCAGCCGCTCGGTCATCTCCCGCATTACTCCGGCCGATTCCTGCCGACTGGCCTCGGCCGTCAACCGTGGATCCGTCAAATAGAACAAGGTGGGAAATGGCGTGCCGTCGGGCAGCTTCGGGGCGGTTTTCACCACACCCGGCCTGCCGTCCGGAGATCGATACGCGATCTCGAGTACGCCACGCGGTTCACGTCCGAGCTGCGATGCGACCGCATCGAGATCTTCCTGCGAGACTGCCGAGGAATTCACCCGACGGGTCCTCCTTCTGGTTCTGGCACCGGCGGCGGGGCCGGTGCGGGTTCTGGCTGTACGAGAGGCATCGGTGCGGACGTCGGCTCCTGCGGCTCGTCCGATCCCTGGGGCTCGACCGCGGTGTTCCACAGTTCGGTGAACCACGGACCCGTCGGAGTGTTGTCGACCGCAAGGTCCTCGGAGCTTGGCGAGTAGTCGCCGGGCAACTGCACCTGATACGGCGTCTCCCCCGGCATGACGAAACGCAGTCGTTCGCGAGCGTCGGCCGCAATGCGGGACGGCTCGTCGAGCTGAGACTTCTGGGTCTGGAGCGCGTCCACCTCATCTTGCAGGGTCTGACGCTCGGCCAACACGGACTCGAGCTCACTGCGTTGCGAGAAGTACGTGCGCAGCGGCACGGCCAGCGTCAACGCCAGCGCGCACACCACGACTCCGAGGATGACGGCTCGTCCGGTGGACAGTCCGAAAAACGTCCGCTCGGGCATCTTGGGCCGACGAACACCGACGCGCCGGGGCGCAGCCTTGCCGCCGACCACCGCGTCGCGCACCTGCTCGGAAGGTTCGGGAGGGGTGGCCTGCCGGCCGGAGGCGTTCTCGTCGCGAGAGACGCCCCCGGCCTTGGACCGACTCGAAGAGGAGGAACGGCCACGGGGTCGGGGATCACGTCCACCTGGACTGGTCCCGGACCTGCCGCGACGTGCCATCATCACTCTCCACTTCGTGTCATACGAGCCTGTTCGCTATCCCTCGTAATTGAACCGGGGGAAAGACAACTCGCCGGCGTAACGCGCCGCGTCGCCGAGAGCTTCTTCGATACGTAGCAACTGGTTGTACTTGGCCACGCGCTCGCTTCGAGCCGGAGCACCGGTCTTGATCTGGCCGCTGCCGACAGCAACTGCCAGGTCAGCGATGGTGGTGTCCTCGGTCTCGCCGGACCGGTGGCTCATCATCGTCTTGTAGCCGTTGCGGTGCGCCAGATCCACGGCGTCGAGGGTCTCGGTGAGCGTGCCGATCTGGTTGACCTTGACCAGCAGCGCGTTGGCCGCACCCTTGACGATGCCGTCTTCGAGACGCTCGGGGTTGGTGACGAACAGGTCGTCGCCGACGATCTGCACCTTGTCTCCGATGGCCTCGGTGAGCGCAACCCAGCCGTCCCAGTCGTTCTCGTCGAGCGGATCCTCGATGGAGACCAGCGGGTAGGCGTCGACGAGCTCGCCGTAGAACGCCGACATCTGCTCGGCGGACTTGGTCTCACGCTCGAAGGCGTAGCCCGTGCCCGCGGTGTAGAACTCGGTGGCCGCCACGTCGAGAGCGAGCGCAACGTCCTGACCCGGCTTGAGGCCGGTCTTGCCGATGGCCTCGAGGATGAGATCGAGGGCAGCCTTGGTGCCGGCGAGGTCGGGAGCGAAGCCGCCCTCGTCGCCGAGGCCGGTGCCCAGGCCCTTGGCCTTGAGTACGGACTTGAGTGCGTGGTAGACCTCCGCACCCCAGCGCAGCGATTCCTTGAAGGTGGGTGCGCCGATGGGGGCGATCATGAATTCCTGCACGTCGACGCCACTGTCGGCGTGCGCGCCACCGTTGATGATGTTCATCATCGGAACGGGGAGGATGTGGGCGTTGGGGCCACCGAGGTAGCGGAAGAGTTCGAGCCCGGTGGACTCGGCAGCGGACTTGGCGACGGCAAGCGAGACACCGAGCAGGGCGTTCGCGCCGAGACGAGACTTGTCGGGAGTGCCGTCCAGATCCAGCAGAGCCTGATCGACGGTGCGCTGCTCGATGGCGTCCAGACCGATGACGGCAGGCGCGATCTCGTCCAGCACAGCATTGACGGCCTTCTCGACACCCTTGCCGCCGTAGCGGTCTCCGCCGTCACGAAGCTCGACGGCCTCGTGCTCACCGGTGGATGCACCGGAGGGAACGGCGGCGCGACTCAGCGTCCCGTCGTCCAATGCGACCTCGACCTCGATCGTGGGGTTGCCACGAGAATCGAGGATTTCGCGCGCTCCGACCTGCTCAATGATGGCCACGAATGCTTCTCCTATAAACGGGTACCGACGGACTGTGCCGGGTGCAAGACTAGCCGCTCCCCTGTCCTGCCCGCGATGCATGGAGGTCCTACGGCCTGGTGCCCACCGAGTACGCGGCCGCTCGATCGCGCACGTCCCGCAGATACTGACCGGACAGGTTGTACGCCATCAGCGCGCTCTCCCAGCCCTGCGCCGTCCGCAGATCTCCGCCGCGCGCACACAGGTATCGCGCCGCGGTCAGCGCTGCGTCGTCGATGTTGTCGGGATCTGCGACGCCATCGCCGTTGGCGTCGACGCCCCATTTCTTCCACGTCTCGGGAATGAACTGCATCGGGCCCATCGCCCGATCGAACTCGGTATCACCGTCCATCACGCCGCCGTCGGTGTCCGGAATCTCGGCGACGCCCGGTCCGCCGTCGAGTGGGATTCCGCGGATCGGCGGCGCAACGAGGCCGTCGGGGGCCACCGACGAACCCTGGTAGGTGCCGTGCCGACTCTCGATGTATCCGATGCCGGCGAGCGTCGTCCACGCGATTCCGCAGTCGGCATCCGTCTCGGTCATGATCGCCGCAGCGTGCCCGTACGACGCCAGGGCGGTCACCGAGATGCCCAGCGCGTCGGTCTGGGGTTCGGCCCAGGCGAGCAACAGATCGGCCGTGCGTCCCGGTGCGTTGAAGTCGATGGCCGGCACTTCGGTGCCGGGTCCGGGCGGGATGCCCTCGGGAATCTCGCGCTTCGGTTCGCCGGTGCCGCACGCCGTCAACGCGAGCAGGACCGACGCTGTGGCGAGCACGCAGATACGGGAGATCACCACTCCATCCTGCACACGCAAGGTAATAGAAAGCTAAAGGCCGAGATAACCCCTGGTCAACGCGTATTCGGGCAGGGTTGCAGGGTGTATGTTTTGGTCAGCCTTCACACATGAGGGTCGCCTACCCTTGGAGAGGGCAGGCGTACCAATGTTCGACGCACCACAGGAGCACCATCCGTGTCCACAGTCGTTCTCGCCGCCGGTTCTGCGCCGTCGATCGCCACCCAGATGTTCGGCAGTGGCTTGATCGGCCTGCGCGAAGGGCTCGAGACCGGCATCGTCGTGATGATCCTCGTCGCGTTCCTCGTCAAAGCCGAACGACGCGACGCGCTCAAGTGGGTCTGGCTCGGAGTCGGCCTGGCCGTCGCCATGGTCGCCGCCATCTTCTTCGTGATCCATTACGGCACCTCCACCGTCACCGGACTGACCGCCGAGATCATCGCCGGAGCAGCATCGCTCGTGGCCGTCGTCATCGTGACCGCGATGGTGCTGTGGATGCGCACCGCCGCGAAGAACATCTCCGGCGAACTACGGGCGAACATGGAGAAGGCGCTCACCGTCGGGCCCGCCGCGGTATTGGCTCTGGCGTTCTTCGCCGTCGGCCGCGAAGGCGTCGAAACGGCACTGCTCATGGTCGGCTACGCCGAGAACACCAACGGCAGCCTGTGGCCACTGCTCGGACTGCTGCTCGGCATCGTCGTCGCCGCCGTGCTGACGGTGTTCCTGTACTTCGGTGCCGTCCGCATCAACTTCGCCGTGTTCTTCAAGTACACCGGCATATTCCTGATCGTGGTCGCCGCCGGAATTCTCGCCTACGGCATCCGCGCACTGCAGATCGGCGGCATTCTGCCCGGCGGCAGCGCAGTCGCCTTCGACATCACCGCACACTTCGACGCCTCGAGCTGGTACGGCACCGTGCTCGCCGGCATCTTCAATTTCCGGCCCGAACCCACCGTGTTCCAAGCGATCGCGTGGGTGCTCTACATCGTGATCGTCCTCTACCTCTTCCTCCGCCCGGTCCGCGTTCCCGCGACTCCCGAGCCTGCTCTGCAATCCTCCTGAAAGGCACCACCACAATGCGTCGTACCACCTACGCTCTGGCCGCCGTCGCGGTTCTGCCGATGGCTCTGGCCGGATGCACCGAGAAGTCCTCCACCGAGGCCGCGTCGGGCGACATCACCGTCACCGCAACCGATTCCTCCTGCGACGTCGGCGCATCCGAGGGCACCACCGGCAACTCGACGTTCCAGATCACCAACAACGGCAGCAAGGTCACCGAGTTCTACGTCTACGGCGAAGGCGACCGCGTCATGGGTGAGGTGGAGAACATCGGACCCGGCCTGACGCGTCAGCTCATCGTCGCCCTGCCCGACCCCGGCACGTACCAAACCGCCTGCAAGGCAGGCATGGTGGGCGACGGTATCCGCGCCGACTACGTCGTCACCGGCGACTCGGTCCGCACCGCGGACGAGGACGGACTCCTCGCCGAGGCCGCATCCGGTTACAAGCGCTACGTCGTCAGCCAGATCGACGCACTGCAGGACACTACGGCCTCGTTCGTCACCGCCGTCAAGAGCGGGGACATCGACGCAGCCAAGGCTCAATTCCCCATTGCGCGTAGCTATTACGAGCGCATCGAGCCCGTAGCCGAGAGCTTCCCGGACGACCTCGACCCGCGCATCGACCTGCGCGAACCCGACGTGGAGCCCGGTGCGGAGTGGACCGGCTTCCACCGCATCGAGAAGGACCTGTGGACGCAGGGCCTGCAGCCCGACACGAACGCGATGGCCGATCAGCTCGAGGCCGACATCACCGAACTCGCCGACAAGATCAAGGCCGACGACTTCACCATCGACCCGATCCAGGTGGCAGGCGGCGCACAGGGATTGCTCGACGAGGTCGCCAAGACCAAGATCAGCGGTGAAGAGGACTTCTTCTCGCACACCGACCTGTGGGACTTCCAGGCCAACGTCGACGGCTCGCAGGCCGCCATCGCCGCCGTCCGTCCGATCCTCGACGAGCGCAACGCCGAACTGGGCACCGCCATCGATGCCCGCTTCGAAGAACTCGATGCCGAACTCGCCAAGTACCGCAGCGGCGACGGCTTCGTCTTCTACGACACCGTGACCGAACCGCAGCGCCAGGAACTGTCCAACAAGATCGACGCATTGTCCGCCGAAGTGAGCCAGGTGCAGGGTGTCGTTGCCGGACAGTAAGACTGGACAATTCTCCCGACGGCGTCTCTTCGGCGCCGTCGGGACCGGGGCTGCGCTCGTCGGAGTCGGGGCCATCGCAGGACATGCAACGGCGTCGGGTGCCGAGGTGCCCACCTCGGATGTCGTCGAATTTCGTGGAGACCACCAGGCCGGAATCGTCACCCCGGCACAGGATCGTATGCACTTCGTCGCCTTCGACATCACCACCGATTCTCGCGACGAATTCGTTGCGCTGCTGAAGAAGTGGACCCTGATGGCCGAACGCCTCACCAAGGGTGAGGAGACGTTCGACGGCGGCGCTGTCGACGGCGGCCAGTACAACCCGCCCACCGATACCGGCGAAGCTCTCGGTCTCACGGCATCGTCGTTGACGTTGACGATCGGTTTCGGACCGAGCATGTTCGATCGCTTCGACCTGGCATCGAAAAGGCCTGCGTCACTTGCCGATCTGCAGCACTTCCCTGCTGACAATCTCGATCCCGCGCGCTCCGGCGGCGACCTGTGCATCCAGGCCTGCGCCGACGACCCGCAGGTTGCCGTCCACGCCATCCGCAACCTCGCCCGTGTCGGCTTCGGGACCGTGTCGGTCAAGTGGTCGCAACTCGGGTTCGGTCGCACCTCGTCCACCTCGACCACCCAGTCCACCCCGCGAAACCTGTTCGGCTTCAAGGACGGAACGGCCAACCTCAAAGCCGAGGACCCGACGCTGCTGAACGACAACGTGTGGGTTGCATCCGAGGACGATCAGGAATGGATGGCAGGCGGCTCGTACCTCGTGGCGCGTCGAATCCGCATGCTGATCGAATCCTGGGACCGCACCACGCTCAAGGAACAAGAGCGAGTGATCGGGCGCAGTAAAGGAACCGGTGCGCCGCTCGGCCAGAAAGACGAATTCGACGCACTCGACTTCGAGTCCCAGGGCCCCGAGGGCACCTTCATCGACAAGACCGCCCACGTGCGCCTGGCGTCGAAGGAAAACCTCGGCGGCGTCCAACTCCTGCGTCGTGGATACAACTTCACCGACGGATCCGACGGCTTCGGCCACCTCGACGCCGGACTGTTCTTCATCGCCTACTGCCGCGACCCACTGACCCAATTCGTCCCGATGCAACTGGCACTGTCCCGCAAGGACGCATTGAACGAATACATCCAACACGTGGGATCCGCGGTATTCGCCTGCCCACCCGGCGTCGAAGAATCCGAGTACTGGGGCTCGACGCTGTTCGAGTAGGCCGGTCCCCCCGTCCGCGTCAATGGACCCTTGCAGCGGTCAGACGTATGCAATGCGCCATCGACGCAGACCGGGGTCGTGCGTGAATGAACCATTGCCGCGGTCAGACGCATGCAAGGGTCCATTGACGCGGACGGGGGGACCGGCCTACTCGAACAGCGTCGAGCCCCAGTACTCGGATTCTTCGACGCCGGGTGGGCAGGCGAATACT